>NZ_JBHZSM010000003.1:329677-392278 GCF_043643735.1 Shewanella maritima | reverse complement strand
CGCGGGATGGAGCAGTTTGGTAGCTCGTCGGGCTCATAACCCGAAGGTCGTCGGTTCAAATCCGGCTCCCGCAACCACTTTCCCCTTTTATATTCTTTTTTAAACTTCCAAAATAATCTTTTAGCCCTACGCTGATTCTTTATTGGTTAATCCTATTGTAGTGATTTTTGTGCTGACTATTCTGCTATTCTAATTCTACACTTATGTATGGTATGCCTATAGCATTAGACATCATGCTGAGCAGTAGCTTGAGGTGAAAGAGCTAAGAGGAAAGAACTGAGAAGGCACCAGAGCAGTGAATACAAAAGTGAAACTGCACTGCCAGCGCCCTAGTTAAAACAGAATAGTTGATTAGGAAGTAGCTAAAAGCCATCACTCAGTGCCTAATTAAAGATACAGTCACACCATAAATACTCGAGTTATCTGCTTTTTACCGATGTACGGTTATTATTGTCACGACTCTGCTTGATGAGCTCATCACTGGTCTGCATTGAAGACTTTGCTAACCTATCGTATAAAAGCACATTTACGGATGCGGCAAGGTTCATACACCCCACTGTCGGGACATACACAACTGAGTCAGAAGCATCGATGATATGTTGCGGAATAGTGCCATCCTCGGGGCCGAACACATAAAAGGCATGTTCGGGGTGAGTAAACTCAGGTAACGGCGTGGCACCAACGACTAAATCGACACACACAACTTTTGCACCTTTTGGCACAGATGCTAGTAAGTCTTCAGTTTTAACTTGCGGAATAACGGCTGCTACATTTTGAGTGTCGACTTCAAACTGTCGACCAGCACGTTTAGCGTATTCATATCGATTACCAGTGTAAAAAACACCTTCAACACGATAACAACCCGATGCACGCATCACACCATCTACATTAGACAATGTTTTAGGGTTAACTAACCCGATATATGCCGGGTTAGTTGGATTATCATTGGCTTGGCTCACCATCTGACCTCAATGAAGCAAATATAAATTAAGCAGCGACAGCAACTAAACGCTGACGCAATTGCTGCCAAGCCTGCTCAACTAACTGAAAATCCTGCGACTCTAACTCTTCGTCCGCAAGTGAAAGGCAGTGCTGCATTTTCTCATCCATTGATGCGATATCATGATTAGACTCAGACTCTAACTCAGCCAGTACAACAGCCACATGGCCTTGTAAGTAACCGCTGGCAAACAATGCATCATCATCGCCATTGGTTACAATCTCTTCAATCCATGATTCAAGAGTTACATCAAACTTATCTAACATATTTACTCCGCCAGCTCTGGGTTAGCTACCTGATACATTACATAATCATGATAGCCAGTAATAATGGGGTAATAGCCACTTAAGGCATAATCTAATTCAGGGTCGCCACTATCCACAATTAACGGGCGTCCTTCAAGTGCTTTTAGCTTAGTTTTGGTGGCAACAATGAAAATATTTTCCTTTCCGACCGCGCGGATCACATCAGGAGACAATTGCTGATTTCCTCGCCCCAAAATATGACCTTGACCACCAATCAAAGTTATCACCAGTTTTGTGTCTGGTAATTGTGCAAATTTGAGCAGTTCAGAAGCGGTGACATCTTGAGCGACAATCTGTTGCTGCTGAATAACATCCACACCCAATAGGGTATTTTCACAGCCAATATCATCCATTATTGCAGCAACCGTACTGCCCGAACCCATGATAAAACACTCATCATCCATACGCTCAATCACATCAGCAGCAAGATCGGCAAGTACAAGTTCATCAACTTCTTTGCCACCCATCTTAACGGCTTGCACATATCTAGGCTCTGCAGGGACTTGCATTTCACCATACCGTTTCGCTTTCACCGTACCTTGGCGAAATGCATTTTCATCAATGTCCATCACATCTGCAGTCATGAGCGAAACCAACTCTCCTTGCAATAACATATTCACCACGATGCCAGATGCTTTCGGGGTTATGCCATAAACACCAGAATGAATTTTTACACCGGCTGGCACACCTAATACAACTTGATGCTCATCGACTACGGAATAAACATCACGAGCTGTACCGTCCCCACCAGCAAACAGTAATAAATCGAGTTGAGAGTCAAGGAGGCGTTTAACGGCTTTATGAGTATCTTCTGCACATGTCTTATCGTCTGGTTGATATACAACATCAACATCAAAGCCCATATCTTTAGCTAAATCCTCGCCCATTTGCCCGCCACAGGTGAGCACCTTAATATGGCTTTTGTTGGCAAGAACAACCTCTAGCGCCTGTTTCATTCTGAGCTGTGCTTTAGGCTCTGCCCCGCGAGAAATAGCTTCATCGGCGACACCATCAGAACCTTTTAACCCAACACTACCGCCTAAACCAGCAAGCGGATTTATCACTAAACCTAAGCGAAACGGCTTCACGACTGTCCTCTCTCAAAGATGTTATTGTTTTTTTGACTGCATATTCGGAATCAAATATACCAGTAATGCAGAGACAACTGCACACACAGCAGCAAATACCCAGATCATATATGCCGAACTGCCATCTCCCCAAATAATACCACTAATCCAAGTGCCAAGCGCTCCACCTACGCCGAAGCTGAGGCTGGCATACAGGGCTTGTCCACGGCTGCGGTGTTCAAGAGCAAAGTGGCTATGGATAAATTGAATAGAAACTGCATGAGTAAGACCAAATGTAAATGCATGCAGTGTTTGGCTAACAACAAGTAGCGTTATACTTTCAGGTTGATATGCTAAACAAAGCCAACGAACAGCTGTCAAAACTGTGCTGAAAATTAACAATGTTTTCAAGCCAAATCTAGCAATCAGTCTAGAGGCATACATAAAAATGAAAATTTCAGCCATCACCCCCAGTGCAACCATGACACCTGCAATGGTCTCAGAGTAGCCAACCTGTTTTAAATACAGGACAAAAAAGCCATAAAATGGGCCAACACTCATTTGAAGCAACAACGCTGATAACAAGAACAAAACGATAGATTTATCAAAAGTCAGTGGAATTCGCTGCTCTTTTGGCACAACAGCAACACGGTTTGACGGTAAACTGGCGGCACACATCGCAAGCGATATGAACATCACAATGCCGATATATGGAAGAACTTGTGCACCAAATTGATCAATCGCAGCCCCTGCCCCAATGACCATTACAATATAGCCAACACTCCCCCAACTGCGGATACTGCCATACTGGTGAGCCTTGTCAGCTAAACGCTCTAAAGTAACCACTTCAAGCTGCGCTAATATAGCATTCCAAAAGAAAGTATAAATCACTAAGCTAATTGCTAAGTAAGTAAAGCTTCCTTCATAGAAAAAGCTAACAAATGAGATAGCTGCAACAAATGCACCGAACTTGATGAGTTCTGCTCGCATACCCGTTCTGTCGGCCACCCATGCCCAGAGGTTAGGCGCAATAATCCGAGTACCAAGTACAATTGCTAGCAGCAGGCCAATCTCCTGAGGATTGAAACCTCTTGATTCAAAGAAGACGCCTAAATAAGGGACTAATAAGCCGAGAATGGCAAAAAAGAAAAAGTAACAAGCCTTGAGCCAAGACAACTTTGGCTCAAGGCTAGAGATAAGGGGCATTTACCGCATACCAATAATCGGGGTGGTGGAATTAACATCTTGATTCTGCGCACGATGACGCAGTAGATGATCCATTAATACAATGGCTAACATCGCTTCGGCAATTGGCACAGCACGTATTCCAACACAAGGATCATGGCGACCTTTAGTGACAACATCAGCCACTTCGCCTTGAACTGTCATACTCTTCCCTGGCACACTAATACTTGAAGTCGGTTTCAACGCCATGTGCGCAACAATTGGCTGACCAGAAGAAATCCCGCCTAGTACACCACCAGCATGATTCGACTCAAATCCTTGTGGAGACATTAAATCGCGACCTTGCGACCCTTTTTGCTCAACAACAGCAAAGCCATCGCCAATTTCAACACCTTTAACCGCGTTAATCCCCATTAATGCATGGGCAATATCTGCATCAAGTCGGTCAAACACCGGCTCACCGAGTCCAACAGGGACGTTAGTCGCAACAACAGACACTTTAGCACCTACGGAGTCACCTGATTTTTTTAGCTCACGCATGTATTCATCTAACGCGTCTAGCTTAGTTGCATCAGGAAAGAAGAATGCATTGGTTTCAACCTGTTCAAAATCTACTGTTTCCGCAGCAATGGGGCCAAGCTGTGATAAGTAACCTTTTATTTCAATACCGTAAACAGATTTTAAGTATTTCTTCGCAACGGCACCTGCAGCCACTCGCATTGCTGTTTCTCTGGCTGAAGATCGGCCACCACCTCGATAATCTCGAAGCCCATATTTTTGCTGGTAGGTATAATCAGCGTGGCCTGGTCTGAACAAATCTTTGATATTGGAATAGTCTTGGCTACGTTGGTCGGTATTTTCAATCAGTAGACCAATTGAAGTACCTGTGGTTTTACCTTCAAACACACCAGATAAAATTTTAACTTCGTCGGCTTCACGTCTTGCTGTGGTATAACGTGATGTACCTGGGCGACGTCTATCTAAATCCTGTTGCATATCTTCAACTGACAACTCGACACCTGGCGGACAACCATCAATGATACACCCTAATGCGACGCCATGACTTTCTCCGAAAGTGGTCACCACGAAATTTTGACCAATACTATTTCCTGACATGAGTTCGAAAAACCTCTAAAGATATGAAAGAAGGTGTAATGCTACACTATTACACCTAGCAGTTACAATTAAGCCCTACTCTGAGTCTTTATAAATTGCAAATAATGACTCATTTTCAAGTAATTGGTCACGGGTTAATACGAATACACCGTCGCCACCAAACTCAAATTCAACCCAGGTAAATGGTACGTCAGGGAATTGCTGCATGAGGTGAACCATTGAATTACCCACCTCAACGACCAAAACACCGTCTTCAGTTAAGTAATCCGCTGCATTTGCTAAAATGCGCTTAGTTAAATCTAATCCGTCTCGACCTGAAGCCAAACCTAATTCAGGCTCGTGATGATACTCTTCAGGCATGTCGCTAATGTCTTCTTCATCAACGTACGGAGGGTTAGATACAATTAAGTCGTACTGCGGCCCTTTTGGGATATTAGAAAAAATATCAGATTGAATTGGGAAAACTCTATCCATCACCCCAAGAGATTCAATATTGATTTGAGCGACCTCTAAAGCATCTTCACTGATATCCAAGGCATCAACTTCAGCATCTTCAAATGCATAGGCGCACGCAATGGCAATACAGCCACTACCCGTACACAAGTCCATCACTCGGTTAACTTGTTTATTGTATAACCAAGGACTGAATTGGTTGTTAATCATTTCAGCAATTGGCGATCTAGGGACGAGCACTCGCTCATCAACGTAGAAATCTAACCCTGCAAATCGCGCTTTATTGGTTAAATACGGTACAGGTAAGCGCTCACGAACACGGCGTATAATCAGCTCAACAATTTTATGCTTTTCACTGCTCGTTAAGTTGCTCAGTAATACTTGTTGACCAATTTCTTCAGGTAGGTGCAATGCATGAAAAACCAAAGAAATAGCTTCATCCCACGCATTATCGGTGCCGTGACCATAATAAATATCTGCATCATTAAAACGGCTTACCGCCCAACGCAACATATCGCCAATGGTTCTAAGCTCTGTCACAGCTTCATCTACAAATATTTTATCCAAAACACACTCCTGAAAATTGGTTCGCGCCCATTGTAACTGATGTCTACCATGAAGACCTAGAATTCCATATAATATCCAGATGAAAGATGATAAAAACCAAGATATTTCGGACTTTAGCGCCCTATTTGATGATGTAAAACCATTAAATCAACGTGCACACCACTTTAAGCAGCCGGTAAAAGTTAAGCAAAGTGTTGAGCTGAACGCGCAAAAGGTACATGCAGATACTTATTTCTCAGATTTATATCAACCACTGTTACCCACTAGTGGGCCAATGAAGTGGATCAATGAAGGTGTGGATAAGCTAGAGCTGAAGAGGTTACGCCGTGGCGACTATGTGCCAGACCTGTTACTCGACTTACATGGCATGCGCCAGTCACAGGCAAAACTTGAAATCGTCGCCCTAATTCAAGCCAGTATTAAACAACAAAGCCTATGTTGCTGTGTCATGCATGGCTATGGCACTGGCATTTTGAAGCAACAAGTCCCCATGTGGCTAGCTCAACATCCAAATGTTAAAGCCTTTCATCAAGCTCCCAAAGAATGGGGTGGTGATGCTGCACTGTTAGTATTAATCGACATTGGCGAGCAACCACACCGTCGTTAGCTATAGCTCAGAAAGACTAAGTTTAAGCAACATTCACAGTATCAAAAACAAAAAGCCAGTAAGTAGTCACTTACTGGCTTTTGTGCTTTATTCAGGCTAAAAAGAACATCGTCTTTAGAATTAAGATGTTTATGAAAAGAGTAGCTTAGCGAGTGTCCTACACCCCTATTCCAACATAATGTAGTTATTCCAAGTCTTTAGCTTCAATACCCCAGTCTAAATAATTAAAATCCTTTCTAGCATCGTGATCTACAGATAGCTAAGCAACAGACTGCGGCGTATTCATTGCAACAAAACTAACCTGCTCTGCATGTTTATCAAGTTGAGCAATGGCTGATGTCGCAAAAATTGGCGGCTCGACAGTCTTATCCAATTCATTAACCATGTAACCAACCACAGGCATGTGAGTAATCACTAACACTGTATCCGCATAATATTCCTCGGCATAAGCAAGAATTGCATCGGTTGCAGTTTGAGGTGAGCCATTAGGAGTAATGTCATCTAACGTCACTAATTTACGAGGTTCAGGTAAGTGCTTACTGACTTCCTGCCACGTCTGTTGCGCACGAAGGTAAGGGCTAACAATGACTAGGTCGATTTGGCCGATGTTCATTGTTAACCAATTTGCCATTTTGCGAGTGTGATACCGCCCACTGTCAGTTAATTTTCTTTCTCTATCAGAAGGCGCATCGAAACTGGCTTCACCGTGACGCATTAAAAATAGCTGCATACTTCTCTCGCTAGCAATATTTGTTTTGTTATTGGTTAATTGTATCGTTAATTGATGAGACAAAACACTGACAATCATTATTCTTTAGTCGATAATCACATGAGTTATTTGCTAAAAACCTAGAAGCAGATCAATATATAGTGAGATTTAAATTGTGGAGCCACTCATTGTCTGATTTTCCACCAATCATAAAAAGCCCCAATGATCACCGTCAGTATCAATACTTACGTTTAACTAATGAACTAAGAGTATTGTTAGTCGAGGATAATCAAACTCACCAAGCTGCAGCTTCAATGGCTGTCGGCGTGGGTCACTTTGATGATCCTGTTGAAAGACCAGGCATGGCACACTTTCTTGAACATATGCTATTTTTGGGCACAGACAAATTTCCTGATTCTGGCGAATACAATGCATTTATTAATCAACATGGGGGCAATAACAACGCATGGACTGGCACTGAACATACTAACTTCTTTTACAGTATTGATGCTGACGCATTCGAAGAGTCACTGGATAGATTCAGTCAATTTTTCATTGCGCCCAAATTTGATCTTGAATTGGTTGATAGAGAACGCCAAGCCATTGAGTCTGAATATAGCTTAAAGCTTAAAGATGATATTCGACGCATTTATCAGGTTCAAAAAGCTTCAATAAATCAGCGACACCCTTTTTCAAAGTTTTCTGTTGGCAACTTAAAAACGCTAGCGGGAGATCAGCAGCAAATTCGCGCTGAACTGCTGGCATTTTATCAGCAACATTACAGCGCGAATATTATGACGTTATGCTTGGTTGCCCCTCAACCAATCTCTGAGCTAACCCAATTAGCTGAGAAATATTTTTCAGGAATTATCAATAGAAATATTAGCAAGCAATATCCTGATCAGCCTTTTCTCACTAAGCAGCAAAAGTGCCAGCAGGTCGACATTATTCCTCTGAAAGAGCAACGTCGAATTGCTATCAGTTTTGATTTGCCTGGTATTGATCAGTTTTATCAACGAAAACCGCTGACGTTTATTAGCCACCTATTGGGAAATGAAGGGCCGGGTAGTTTATTAGCCTATTTAAAACAACAAAACCTTGCCAGTAATTTGTCTGCTGGAGGCGGTGTCAATGGCTATAACTTTAAAGATTACACCGTAAATATTCAATTAACAGAGTATGGCCTAACTCAAGTCGATGACATTATAAAATGTGTATTTGAATACATTACTTTAATCCAAAAAAATGGCCTCGAAGACTGGCGATACCGAGAAAGAGCCAGTTTGCTGGAAACCTCATTTCGCTTTCAAGAACAAATAAAAGTGCTCGACTTAGCCTCGCATTTAAGTATCAACATGCATCATTATGAGGTTCAGGATACGGTTTACGGCGACTACCGTATGGATAACTTAGATGTTGATGAGGCCGATTTTTTACTGCAACACTTCAACGTCGAAAACATGCGTTTGCAATTAGTCTGTCCTGAGTTATCAGTCGACCAGTATGCTGACTGGTATAACACACCGTTCAAAATAAGCTCAATTAGTCAGATTAGGATGGCAAGTTGGCGAGATAATTCTGTTCGAGAAGCGCTTTCCTTACCACTTAAGAATCCATTCATTGTTGAAAATCCACAACAAAGAACCGATGAAGCCGTCAGCAATGTGCCTGTTATCGTGACTGAGGGGAAAGGCTACCGAATTTGGCATAAAAAAGATGATGAGTTTAATGTCCCTAAAGGGCACTTATTTCTCTCACTCGATTCACAATGTGCGAGTAAAACGCCACGTCATGCAGCACTGACTCGCCTTTATGTCGAAATGGTCATCGATTACTTGAGCGAATCTACTTACCAAGCTGAAGTCGCAGGGCTTTACTACAATATTTACCCTCACCAAGGGGGAATTACCCTGCACATTACCGGTTTCAGTGGCAATCAAGAAACCTTGCTAGCACTCATTATCAATAAAGCGAGAGAGCGCAATTTCTCTCAAAAACGCTTTGAGGTAATTAAGAAGCAAATATTAAGAAGCTGGAATAATGCAGCACAAGCAAAGCCAATTTCACAATTATTTTCAAGTTTAACTGTCACATTACAAAAGCGCAGTTATGAACCAGTAAGAATGGCTGAAGAGTTAGAATCTGTCACCATTAACGACTTACATAATCATGTCAGTGAGTTCTATGAGAAAATTTATTTAGAGGGGCTTGTTTATGGTGATTGGTTGATTAGCGAAGCTCAAGCTCTAGGTAGACGATTAGAATTATTACTATCGCTAGTGACTAAGCCTAGTGGTGAATCCTCAAGAGAATTGGTGGACTTACGTGATAGAGGAACCTTGCTCAGAGAAAAACAAGTCAACCATCAAGACAGTGCAATCATCGTCTATTATCAATCGGCTGAAACAACACCTGATAGAATGGCGTTGTTTAGCTTACTTAATCACACCATGTCATCGAACTTTTTCCATGAGTTGAGAACCCAACAACAGCTGGGGTACATGGTAGGAACAGGCTACCTCCCCTTAAACCGCCACCCGGGCATTATTTTCTATATACAATCACCGAGTGCAGGACCAAGAAAGTTACTCGAAGCTATTGACGAATTCATTGCTGATTTTAGCTATGCCGTGATGCAAATCACCAATGAGCAATGGGAGGTCACAAAGCAAGGTTTGGTCAATCAAGTAATGGAGCAAGATGCCAACATAAAAACTCGCAGCCAACGATATTGGGTCAGTTTAGGCAATAGAGATTATGAGTTTAATCAAAGGGAACTGGTTGCAGCTGAAATTTCCAAGCTTACGCGAGCTGATCTAATTAAATTTATGATGAAGCACATGCGCAGTAAAAACAGTAATCGCTTAGTGCTCTTCAATAATGGCGATACCCATACAGATCAAATCCCCTTAATATCAGACAATATGATTGAAGATTTGAAACAATTTAAAACCGACGCCATAAAATTTGAGTTTTAGCGCGCTGTTTTTGTAAAACAGTAGAATTTACAACTTATCGCTAATCTTACGGTATAAAATAGATAATTATCTGGCATATATGCGATATACCGTATTATTTCGTCTACAATTAAACCGTACGTACCACCTTAAGGTGAAAAAGCTGTCTAAATTTCTATCACTTAGGGTTAAATTGGGTAACATATTTTTGACAAGTATGTTGCTTTCTGAAAAAGTATATCTTTTACAATTTAGATCGGTATTACCACTAAAAGTACCCATTTTATGCCTAAATTATCGCTGTATGCTTTGTTTCTTTGCTTAACATTGATTAGCTTCTCCTCCGCTGCTGGTTTCAGTACCGAGTCTTCCACAAGTCAATTTGATATCGCATTAAATTATGACTCTTATTCCGTCGCTGATGGATTATCGCAAAATACCGTTTCGAGCTTTGCAGAAGATAAAAGTGGCTATATTTGGGTTGGTACAGTAAATGGCCTAAATCGATTTGATGGTAATGAATTTAAGCATTTTCACGCAGACCAAGACAACGGGTTACCAAGTTCGTTTGTGAGAAACCTACTGGTAGATAAAGATGAATCGCTCCTAGTTGGCACAGATAAGGGGTTGGTAAGATTTATACCACAAACAGAAAGCTTTGAAACCACTCAGTTTCAAGCTTATATAGGCAACAAAGCTATTTGGTCTCTAAGTCAATTTGACAATTTCCTGTATATTGGCATGAACAATGAGATGATCGTTGTCGATACAAATAAAAACCAGGTAGTTTCAGTTGTAAATGACAAATCCCTAAAAGAAATAAAAAAGGTAGTTAAAAGCCATAATTATATATATATAAGAAATTATGACGGGGAACTATTTCTACATTCAAATAATATTATAACAAAGGTACTAGATCAGACCAATGACATTTCAAATTTTGAAGATGACTTCGTAGTATCGACTAGTGAAGGTCTTTTTAAAATATATAGAGGGGAATTAACAAAACTATCAGAAACTGTATTTTACAACTTCAACACCCCTACAACCTCAAATACTTTAATAGGCGTAACTAGCCAGGAAATATTTAAAATCCTATCCAATTACAAAATAAATAAAGTTGGAAGAACAAGTGTAAATTTACAAAAGTCACGTGCTCTATATTTATCAAAAAACGAAAGCAAAATATTAGCATCAAATATTGAAGATGGATTTATTTCCATTTCCACTATAAATAATTTAGTAAAAAGAGTTAAACCAGAGCTCAACAATATTTGGTCAATATCTAAAGATGATGAATATGTATATATAGCAACAAATGAAAGCAATATAAAAAAATATGATAAAACTTTAAACCTAATTGAAACGTACCCGTTTTCAAATAATGAAGGTCCCAAGTACATCACTGTTATAAATGAGAACTTGTATTTAGGGGATCATAGCGGCTTATTCCTTATGAATAATGGAGTTCAAGAGAAGATATCAGATGACTACATTACTCATTTAAAAACTGAAGGTGATAAAGTTATTGCAGGTACGTTCCTAGGTGACATTCTGGAGTATAGTGACTCTAAAAAAACGTTATCCCGCTTTCAAACCAACCTTAATTACCCAATTTATGATTCACTTCTAATTGGTGAAGACAGGTGGATAGCTTCCCAACTTGGTGTCTACCTCATTAACAATAATGATATAAAAACAATTTTTGACAAAGAAATAACTTTGAGCCTTTCATACTCTAATGGGGACATTTTCTTCGGGACAACAAAGTCACTATACAGTGTAAGTAGTTCAAGACCATCAGTAGTAAAACAAGTTTTTAACAACAATAAAGCGATTTATTCCACACAACATATAGACTCATTTTTTATTACTGCTTCGGCTTATGAAGTAAATATAATTAGCTTAATAAATAATTCACATATTAGATTAACAGAAGAAAATGGTGTTCTAGCGGACTACAACATAAGGTCTTTACTCTCAATTGGAGAGCAAATATTATTTGGCGGCACCACAGGCCTTAGCCTCATTGATATTAATGAGGTTCTATCTGAATTAAACGAACAGAAATCGATTAAAACAAACTTGAAAGAGCTACTACTTTTTAACACTCCTGTTGATGTTGGCTCAGAGATCCTAAAAACGACACTAAATACCCAAGATAGCATTAAACTAAAATATTCTGATTACCCTTTCACAATCAAATTTAGCTCTGTTGGACGAACTTATAAAACAACAGATTTTTACTATATTTTAAAAGGGTTAGATGAAGAGTGGATCCCAGCTAAAGGCAATAACTCTGCAACCTATACTAATTTATCGTCAGGTGAATATACGTTCAGCATATATGCCGTTGATTTATTAACGGGTCAAAAGGGCGAGGTTCGAAACCTGACCATCATAATCACTCCCCCATGGTGGGCATCCACAAATGCTCTTGTAGTTTATGGATTTGCAATAATTCTTATTTCTTACTTGATATTCAGAGCCCTATTACGTCGAAGACAAGTCCAAAAACAAATAGCCATGAGTGAAGAGCGGCTAAAACTTTCCCTTTGGGGAAGTGGTGATGAAATGTGGGACTGGGATATTGAATCAGGTGAAATTTACCGCTCAAACATTTGGGGCACACTCGACTTTCCTCGTGATGGTAGACGTTCAGGTAAAGATGGCGAACAAAGCAATATTCACCCCTTAGATCAAGACAGAGTTCAAAAAGCACTAAATGACCATTTTGAAGGACTCACTGACCACTTTGAGATCGCATACCGAGTCAAAGGTAGAGATCCTGATTGGGTTTGGATATTGGACAGAGCTAAAATTGTTGAGCGTGATCAAAAAGAGCTCCCTCTGCGTATGACGGGAACAATTAAAAACATCAACAAAATTAAGCAAGCAGAAGAGCAATTAAGGCTATTTGCTCGTGCAATTGAAAATATTTCAGAAGGAATGTTTATACTCGATGAAAAGTATCAGTTTGTTGAGGTAAATGAAGCATGTTGTGAAATATCGGCAATGACACGAGAAAAATTCAATGGTGAACTATTAGAGTTTAATCGTTACCCGAAAGCATATTCTGAACAGATTCGTTCACTACTGAAACAGCATGGTCGCTGGACTGGTGAGGTTGAGGCTAATCGTGGTGATGGTACCTTTTTCTTAATGGAGCTCACCATTGATACTATCTACAATGAGCAAGGTGGCACTAGCCATTATGTTGGTGTGTTCTCCGATATCACCCGTCGTAAACAGCAAGAAGAAGAATTACGCAAACTGACCAATAATGACTTACTTACAGGGCTACCTAACCGTTCTAGTTTACAAGTAACGCTAAGTAACCTCGTCAAAAAAGATATACACCATACCTTGATGGTGCTTGATGTTGATAACTTTAAACGTATTAATGATTCTTTAGGCCATCAAGTGGGTGATGATTTATTAATAGGCGTTGCAGACCGAATCAAGATGTCAATTCCCCCGCACGCCAGCTTGTATCGTCTAGGCGGTGATGAATTTGCTCTTCTTATTGATCAAATGCCTGATATTGGCTCTTGTGCAGCCATTGCCTCAAAAATTATCCAATCTTTATCACCATCATTTGAAATAGATTGCGAATCGCTAGTTCTAGGGATAAGTATTGGTATCGTGCTTTATCCTGAAGATGAGCAAAATGAACAGGCATTGTTGAGAAAAGCAGATATTGCTATGTACCATGCTAAATCAGCGGGTGGCAACCGTTACCAATTCTATTCAGAGTCTCTAAATCAGAATGCCTTAAAGCAATTAGAGGTTGAAAACTTAATCCGTGAAGCCCTCAAAGAAGACTATTTTGAGGTATATTACCAGCCTAAAGTCGACGTTAAAAATGATTGCTTAGCTGGTATGGAAGCCCTGGTAAGACTCAATCATCCAACTCTTGGCATTATCGCGCCTAATGATTTCATACCATTAGCTGAAGAAAATGGTCTTATTGTCGAGATTGGTGATGT
The DNA here is from genome assembly GCF_043643735.1 of Shewanella maritima. Lineage (GTDB taxonomy): Bacteria > Pseudomonadota > Gammaproteobacteria > Enterobacterales > Shewanellaceae > Shewanella > Shewanella maritima_A. The sequence continues at coordinate 378,323 of NZ_JBHZSM010000003.1, read as the reverse complement.
TGTGCTTAGAAAAGCCTGTTTCTCAGCTCATAAATGGCTTGAACAAGGCATTTTCAGTGGTCGTGTGGCTGTTAACTTATCTTCACGACAATTTGCCCTACCTGATCTCAAGCAGCGTATTGAATCTATATTACAACTAACTAAGTTACCCCCACATCACTTAGAGCTAGAAATCACAGAAGGAACTGTCATTAAAAATCCGGAAAATGCGATTAAAGTCATGCAACAACTATCAAAAATGGGGGTTAGCCTTGCATTAGATGACTTTGGTACCGGTTATTCATCATTATCTTATTTAAAGCGTTTCCCAATCAACTGTTTAAAAATTGACAAGAGTTTTGTAGACGATATTGATAAATCTGACCGTGACTTAAAAATGGTTGATTCGATCATCACTATAGCCCATAACATGGGGCTTTCAGTTGTGGGGGAAGGTGTCGAACAAACCGCACAACTGAACATATTGAAAGCACTTAACTGTGAAGAAATACAAGGGTATATTTATAGTAAACCGATACCTGAGAAAGACTTTTCAAAATTATTAATTACAGACACAAAAATGAAACACTCCAGAAAGCAACATAAATAAGACATTTGTTACTAACATTTTACAGGTTGGCACAACTTCTGCTTATTACTCTTTAAGTTGTCAAAAAAACGTTTTGACATAAATTACAACTAATAGAGAGATAAGAAGATGCTTAAAGGAATTATTGCAGCTGCAATCATCACAAGTTTTGCTAACCCTGTTTCAGCTTTCAACGATAATGCAATGAACATGGATGTTTATAAGTCACTCACTCAAAGTTCACCAATATCTGAATTAGAACATTCACAGCTCGATAGTCAACTAACTGCAGGTGGGATCCCACACATCAAAGTGTTAGACACCCAAGTAGCTGGTGGCATTCCACATATCAAAGTACTCGACACCCAAGTAGCAGGCGGCATTCCACACATCAAAGTATTAGATACCCAAGTAGCTGGTGGCATTCCACATATCAAAGTACTCGACACCCAAGTGGCCGGCGGCATTCCACACATAAAAGTATTAGATACCCAAGTAGCTGGTGGCATTCCACACATCAAAGTACTCGACACCCAAGTGGCTGGCGGCATTCCACACATCAAAGTGCTAGACACCCAAGTGGCTGGCGGCATTCCACACATCAAAGTATTAGACACCCAAGTGGCTGGCGGCATTCCACACATCAAAGTATTAGATACCCAAGTAGCTGGTGGTATTCCACACATCAAAGTACTCGACACCCAAGTGGCTGGCGGCATCCCACACATCAAAGTGCTAGACACCCAAGTAGCTGGTGGTATTCCACACATCAAAGTATTAGACATCCAAGTGGCTGGTGGTATTCCACACATCAAAGTATTAGATACCCAAGTAGCTGGTGGTATTCCACACATCAAAGTATTAGAAACTCAAACAGCTTAACTCAGGAGGGGAAACTTATGTTTAATTCATTAAAAATAGCACTAGGATTAGCAAAGCCTGCTCGTAAAAAAGTACAACTTCCTGAAGGTCTACTTCATCTTGAAGTGGTAAAAGCCAAAGCCTGGTGGAAGTAAGCTCTAATGTAATATGCATTAAAAAAGGAGCCCTAAGGCTCCTTTTTTTGTTCGCTATACAACAATTAAAAACGTCTAATAGCTTCATATCGCTCTAACGTCTTACCATTAGCATAGCGTTTGTGAGTATTGAATAATGGGTAAGCTAACGGGCCTAATACCATACCTGTTACTGCCCATCGTTTGACCGCTAACCCTTCTTTAAAGGCTGCTAAACCAAACATATAGCCACAAGCTAACCATGCGGCACACATTACAACTACTTCAAATTGAAAAACCACTGAAACCTCATACTTCTTCAGTTACTGCCAAACTTTTACGTTGTATCAAGACTTACATCATACCTTGTACAAGGTCTACTCATGCCGCTAATACATAGCCAACAAATCTTAGTTACAGAAAACCTCTAGTGCATGGCTATTCTACTGTGTATTCCTGACGAAATACTGACGCAATACTAGCCCAAAGCATTACATTTGCGCAGAATATACACTAAACAATGACAAATATCGATTAAAAATCAGGCAAAAGTATTCCCAAGCGTCAAAAAAAAGCGGCATGTGATTGCCGCTTTTTTAACACTTTTTAGATTTTAATACTTTTCAATGAGTATCTTTTAGCTTTTCTTATAAAAAGTTTCGCCCTTTTCAGCCATTTGCTTCAAATATTCTGCTGGCTCAAAACGCTCACCGTACAGCTTTTGATAACTTTCTAAAGTACTGACTAAATTAGCCGCGCCTAGTGAGTCAATATACTTAAATGGACCGCCCAAAAATGGTGGGAAGCCAATACCGAAAATTGCGCCAATATCACCATCTCGTGGTGAAGCGATAATACTTTCTTCCAAACACCTTACCGCTTCATTTAGCATTTGCACCACACAGCGCTCGGCGACATCTTTAATTGGTTTGTCAGATGCTGTGCTAATACCTAACACGCCATAAACAGATTCATCAACTAACTTTGCTTTCTTAGCCTTGGCGCCATACTGATAAAAACCTTTACCATTTTTACGGCCTTTACGATCGTCAGCTAATAGTTGATCAAATGCTTTCGGTGCACTAAAACGTGACCCTAATTCTTTTTCTAGAATGGGTGAAATCTTCGCGCCTACATCAATACCTACTTCATCTAGCAGCGTCATAGGTCCCACAGGGAAACCAAACTTAACCAGAGCCTTATCAAGGTTCTCAACACGCTGGCCTTCTAACAACCACTGAGCAGCTTCATTCATATAAAGCGCGAGAATACGGTTAACATAGAAACCAGCACCATCTTGAACAACAATAGGTGTTTTACCTTGTTTACGGGCAAATGCCACTGTCGTTGCAATCGTTTCTGGCAAAGTTTTCTTATGTGCTATGACTTCTACCAGCGGCATTTTTTCCACTGGTGAGAAATAATGAAGACCAATTACATTTTCAGGACGACTAGCCGCCTCTGCAATTTGTCCAATTGGGAGTGATGAAGTATTAGAGGCAAAAATGGTGTTTTCACCGCATTCACGTTCAACATCTTTCACCATCTGATGTTTCAAATCTAAGTCTTCAAAAACAGCCTCAACTACAATATCTGCATCTTTAATGCCTTTATATTCTGTTGTGGTGGTCATTAAAGCCATCAATCCATCACGAGCGGCGGGTGTCATATGACGACGCTTTACACCTTTGGCTAGCAACTTATATGCGTAAGATAGCGCATTGCTTAAGCCTTGCTCAGAAATATCTTTTACACGTACAGGAATTTTCGCCTTCGTCGTGGTCACAGACGCAATACCGCCACCCATTAGTCCACCACCTAATACCATCGCTTTGTTTACTTCTCTTGGCTCAACACCTTCAGCGCCCGTTTCTTTTTTCATCTCTGTGGTGGCAAAAAAGATACTACGCAGAGATTCAGACTCTTTCGACATCACCAAGTTAGCAAAATGGCTCGCTTCAATCTCAAGCCCTTTAGTGATCCCTTTATTTAACCCTTGGCGAACACAGTCAATGATTTTATTCGGCGCAGGGTAATTGCCTTGAGTTTTTTTCTGAACTTGTTTTGCAGCCTGATTAAACACGATATCTCGAGTAAATGAGGTTGACTCAAGCACCTTGTTCATCAGCGTTGGCTTAATTTTGCGCGCTGCTTTCTTGCCTTTATGGGCAATTTGAATTGCGGTTTCAAGTAAGATTGATTGCGGCACCATATCGTCAACCAGCCCCATTTTTAAGGCTTGTTTTGGACGGATTTGCTTACCCGTCAGCATCATATCTAATGCAGTTGTTACACCGACCAATCGAGGTAAACGTTGCGTACCACCGCCACCAGGTAATAAACCTAATTGCACTTCTGGCACGCCCATAATTGTTTTCTTGCTATCACTACATACGCGTAAGTGACATGCCAACGCGAGTTCTAAACCACCACCTAAACATGCGCCATGAATAGCTGCCACCACAGGAATAGATAAGTTGGCCAATTCATTGAAAACCACATGCCCTTGTTGTGAAAGTGTCTTAGCAGCTTCTTCACTTGTACATGCATCCAACATAGTGATATCTGCACCAGCGACAAAAGAATCAGACTTACCCGACACAATCACTAGGCCAGTAATGCTTGAGTCTTGTTTAACTTCAGCCAAAATCTCACTGATCTCAGGGCCAAACTCAGCCTTGAGGGTATTCATGGTTTCGCCTGGAACATCCATTGATAAAATGGCAATACCATCTTCACGGCGACTTAATTCAAATGTTTTTTCCATGTTCTATTACTCCACTTCCACAATCATTGCAGCGCCTAAACCACCAGCAGCACACGCCGTTGTTAACCCTGTACCACCACCACGACGCTTCAACTCACGACATAATTGGGTAATTAATCGGGTGCCGGTTGCAGCAAAGGGATGACCGTAAGCAAGCGAGCCACCTAATACATTGAATTTATCCATGTCAATTTCACCAATTGCACGGCTGCGACCTAATTTTTCTTCAGCAAACTTTTTCGAAGCAAACATCTTCACATTTGAAAGCGCTTGAGCAGCAAATGCCTCATGCATTTCAATTAAGGTTAAGTCCTCAAGCTCCATACCTGCACGTTTCAGTGCCATCGGAGTCGCATAAGAAGGCCCCATCAACATGTCTTCCCACACATCAATTGCCGAGAATGCATAACTCTTAATGTAACCAATCGGGTCATAACCTAAAGCCTTAGCTTTACCTTCACTCATTAGCAATACCGCAGATGCACCATCAGTTAACGGCGTACTGTTCGCTGCAGTCACACTACCGTGCTTACGATCAAAAGCAGGACGCAGTTTGGCATATGACTCAAGAACAGAATTTTCACGGATATTATTATCACGCTCGATAAACTGCTTATAAGGCGGTACATGACATGTCATGACTTCACCAGCCAAATGGCCTGAATTCCATGTTTCAGTCGCCAGCGAATGAGAACGATGTGCCATAGCATCTTGTTCAGCACGTGTAATGCCATGGGTCTTAGCCATTTGCTCTGCTGTTTGTCCCATAGATAAACCGGTTGAATATTCAGCAACAGCTGGCGGAACTGGAAGTAAATCTTTTAAGCCTAAACGTCTGGCAATGGCAAACTTTTGTTGGAAGGTACGCGCTTTGTTTAAGTCGACCAGTGCTCTGGCCAGCTTTTCTGATACACCAATAGGTAAAACAGATGAAGAGTCAGCACCACCAGCAATACCGATATCAATATTACCGGTCATGATTGACTCAGCTACATTAACGGTTGATTGAAAGCTGGTTGCACAAGCACGGGTGACACTATAAGCATCAGTGAAGACATCCATACCAGTACCCAGTACAATTTCACGGGCAATATTGGGGGCTTTCGGCATTTGAACTACTTGGCCATATACCAACTGCTCAATTAACTTAGGGTCAAGCTCCGAGCGAGATAGCAACTCGTTGACAACCATTTTGCCCATATCGAGGGCTGATACACCATGAAAAGCTGTCGCCTGTTTGGCAAAAGGAGTACGCAAACCCGCGACAATCGCAATTCGCTCTCCCTTGGCATTTGTTACTTGCTGTCTATCACTCATTGGTCACCCTCTTGTTTTATGAGCCCGTCTTCAACGAACCGAAAATATCCATTTCTGCCTAACCTATGCTGGTCAGACCATTAAAGTGTGATCTGATTCTAACTTTTTATTTGTGAGTTTTAAACACCCGTTTACAAGAAACTGTCCAAGCTTCAGTTAAAAACTGTTAATCCTACTAGCCAAAACCCAATAGAATTCATAACATAGGGGCTCATTTTGCGTTATGTAATCACACTAAATACGAGTATTTTTAATGCCATTAAGTCGTTTCCACTCACTGAGAGAATACTTAGATAAGGTTGTGCTTGGCCAACCTGTATTAACTGAAAACCTGCTCATTGCATTAATCGCGGACGGGCATTTATTAGTAGAAGGCCCGCCAGGCTTAGCAAAAACTCGTGCAGTCAAAGCATTATGTGATGGCATTCAGGGGGACTTTCACCGTATTCAGTTCACCCCAGACTTACTGCCAGCCGATTTAACCGGCACAGACATTTACCGTCAGCAAACAGGCAACTTTGAATTTGAAGCAGGGCCTATTTTCCATAATTTAATTTTGGCTGACGAAATTAACCGTGCCCCAGCTAAAGTACAATCGGCTTTATTAGAGGCGATGGCCGAAGGCCAGGTAACTGTTGGTAAAAACAGTTACCCTTTGCCGCCATTATTCTTAGTGATGGCAACCCAAAACCCATTAGAGAATGAAGGGACTTATCCTTTACCTGAAGCGCAGCTTGACCGCTTTTTAATGCATTTGAACCTTGATTACCCAAGCGCCGAAACAGAGTTTGAGATTTTACGACAATCAAGAACTGAGGCGAAAACGCAACAATTGCCGACCATGGAGCCTATCTCTCAGGCAGACATTTTTGCCGCCAGAGAACAAGCACTTGATATATATCTAGCTGAGCCACTTGAGAAATACATTGTCGAAATAATCATGGCCACGCGACAGCCCCAAAAATACAGTGATGAATTAGCATCTTGGTTAGAATACGGCGTTAGCCCGCGTGCAACTATTTCGCTTGAACGTTGTGCCCGTGCTCGCGCATGGGTACATAACCGTGATTTTGTCTCACCTGAAGATGTGCAAGCAGTGGCTGGAAATGTATTAAGGCATCGACTGTTGCTCAGTTACCAAGCACAAGCCGAAGGTATTAATGCCGAACATGTCATTAACCATATTCTTAGCTTAGTCGCGGTACCTTAAAAACCAATGGCCGCAAGAGAAAAATTACCGCTATTCAGTAACGGTGTTAAATTAACTGACAAAGAGTTGATTGCCTGCCAAGCATTGGCCAAGGCAATTCCAGATGTTCGTTCCCGCGCTAGAGCCTCTCTTTCAGGGCACAGAAATAGCCTAATTAAAGGTCGAGGCATGGAGTTTGCTGAAGTTCGCCATTATCAAAATGGCGACGATGTACGCACCATTGATTGGCGTGTGACGGCAAGAACAGGGGTAGCACATACCAAGCTTTTTGTTGAAGAACGTGAGCGCCCTATTCTATTACTGGTTGATTTGAGTCATAGCCTCTATTTTGGTTCGCAGTTATTAATGCAATCTGTGCAAGCTTGCCATTTAGCCGCGACGCTAGGCTGGAGTGCCATTGGCAACTCAGACCGAATTGGCGGCGTCATAGCCAGTGAAACAACCCATTTAGAACTTAAACCACGCAGCCGTCATCAAGGTATTTTACAATTAACCTCGGGGTTAATAGATGTTCACAATAAACAGTTAGAACACTTCGATACCCTAGATAAAGACCCAAATCACCTGATTAAGGCTTGCCAGCGCTTACAACGGTTAGCAAAACCTGGATCATTAATCTGGATAATAACTGATGGGCAGCAATTTAATGACCAATGCATTGCGCCGCTAACTGAATTATCTCGTCACTGTGACCTTGGCGCGTTTGTGATAACCGACCCCATTCGTCAAGGCACGATGGATTTACCAAAGCAATTTTCGCTGCCTGTGAAAGATGGCAACAAAAAACTCATGCTAACGCGTCAAAGTTATGAGTTTTGGCTCGCCTCTCAGCAGGCTAAACAACAGCAGTTTATCGATCTCATGAGTACATTTAGAGTTCAACCTCGCTTTATTGATGCCGCACTGCCATTAAGCCAACAACTAGAGCGATTACGCTAATGATGTCAGCCCCATCACCATTGGATCAAATGCACGACATAGTGTTGCCACCACAGGTCCATCAACTTCCTATCGCCCCTGGTTACTGGGTTATGTTAATCCTTGTCCTAGCAACATTATTGTGGTTGTTCAGCCGTTGGCGTAAAGCCAAGCAGTACCATCAACCAAGAAAACAAGCGCTACTGCTACTAGAGCAATTACCGAATAATTCCCAGAATTTGGCCATCGACATTAATAGCTTATTTAAACGGACTGCAATGAGTTATCTCCCTCGAGCTCAGATAGCACACCTCGATGGCGATGCATGGACACAGTGGCTAGAGTTACGCTTACCCAAGCAAGAGCAAGGAAAGCTTGCTCCCTTGCTAGCGCTTAGGTATAGCGCCACACCATTAACTGAACCACAGCAACAGCAACTAACTCACCTTGCTCGCTTATGGCTGAATAGCACCATCCGTTTTGACGCTCCTCACAAGGAGGTCGCATGATAACGTTTGCATGGTTATGGATATTAATCCTACTGCCGCTCCCTTTTCTCATTAAATCAAAGCATAAGGCAGTCCAAACGGGCCATTTGTCATTACCTGGTATTGAAGGCAATGATGCTATTGAGCAAGGACATCAATCCCAGCAATCAAGAAAACTTCAGTGGTTAATTTGGTTGTTTCTGTTATTCGCATTAACTCGCCCGCAATGGCTAGGCGACCCCATTGAAATCCCTGCTTCAGGTCGTGATTTGATGGTAGCTGTAGACCTTTCTGGCAGTATGCAAATTGAAGATATGCAGGTCAATGGTCAAACGGTTGATCGCTTTACCCTGATCCAACATGTGTTATCCGACTTTATCGAGCGCAGACAAGGTGATCGCATCGGCCTGATTTTATTTGCCGACCACGCCTATCTACAAGCACCATTAACTCAAGATAGACGCTCTGTTGCGACATTCTTAACTGACGCGCAAATTGGTCTAGTGGGTAAACAAACTGCCATTGGTGAAGCGATTGCATTAGCAGTAAAACGCTTTGAAAAAGTAGATGAAAGTAACCGGGTATTAGTGTTACTCACAGATGGTTCCAATAATGCGGGTAACATCGACCCAATGACAGCGACCCGTATTGCCGCTGAGCGAAACATTACCATCTATACCGTGGGTGTCGGCGCGGAAGTACTAGAAAGAAGAACGCTATTTGGTACCGAGAAAGTCAACCCTTCTTACGATCTTGATGAACAGCAATTAATTGATATTTCAGCGCAAACTAATGGGCAATATTTCCGTGCTCGAAACGCAGATGAGTTGGCACAAATCTACCAAAAAATTGACCAACTAGAACCCGTTAGCCGTGACTCATTGAGCTATCTTCCTAAAACGGAGCTATTTTACTGGCCATTAATACTGAGCTTACTATTAAGCTTATATCAGGCTATTTCACCGCATTTAATGATAAGTAGAAAGTCGTTGCAAGACATGATTAACAAAAACCAAAAGGGGCAATCATGATCCACTTTATTCGCCCTGAATGGTTACTTGGCTTAATTCCAGCCATATTCATTTTCATTTTCATGGTTAGGCGCAAACAGCAATCTTCAGCATGGCAACAGTATATTGCGCCGCATTTAAGCCAAGCATTAATAACCTCTGAAACAGAAACACAATCAAAACCTAAGTGGTTGTTATTGTGTTGTTGGGTCATTGCGATTGTTGCACTATCTGGCCCAGCTGTGAGCAAACAACATTTACCTGTTTATGCTAAAGAGAATGGCCGCATCATCGTGTTAGATATGTCGCTCTCTATGTATGCCACAGACCTTACCCCCAATCGTTTATCACATTTAAGATTTAGGGCCACTGACTTAGTCGACTCTTTAACTGATGGCGAAACTGGGCTTATTGCTTATGCAGGCGATGCCTTTACTATCAGTCCACTAACAAGAGATAAAGGCACATTACTGAATCTGTTACCCACATTATCACCAGACATTATGCCTGTAAGAGGCTCTAACGCCGCATCGGCCTTAACCTTAGCCCAAGAGCTATTAGTGCAAGGTGGCCATCAAAGCGGTGATGTCATATTAGTGACAGATGGTATGAGCCCAGCGCAGTTTGATCACGCATATGGCAGTTTAGATCCAAACTTCAGATTGGGGATTTTGGCAATTGGCACTCAGCAAGGCTCACCAATTAAGCTACCTGATGGTCAATTTTTGCGTGATCACCGCAATGAAGTTGTAGTCGCTCGCACCAATATGAACTTATTGTCTAAGCTGGCCAAACATCACAACGGTCAATTGTTCCCGCTCCAAACAGATGGTTCCGATATTAGCGCATTAACCCATTGGCTAAGCACCGATGGCGATACCAGCGAAACAGAATTATCAGGTGAAGACTGGCACGACTTGGGGCCTTATTTAGCCTTGTTACTGTTACTGCCAGTGTTATTGAGTTTCCGACATGGCATCGCAAGCGGCGTGTTAGCCCCCACGTTTATTATCAGCTTAACAAGTGCAAGTCTGTTGATGCCAAACACAGCCCAGGCATTTGGTTGGAATGACTTTTGGTCAACCAAAAACCAACAAGGGGATAAAGCATATCAGCGAGGCGAATACCAACAAGCAGCCAACACTTTTGAAGACGCTCAATGGCAAGCAAGTGCTCAATATAAAGCCGGTGATTATGAACAAGCGTTGAACTTGTTTGAACAAGACTCATCAGCCAATGGTTTCTTTAATCAAGGCAACAGCTTGATGCAGCTGCATCAATTTGAAAAAGCCATTGACAAGTATCAACAAGCTTTATCGTTACAAGCTGATTTCCCGCAAGCAGCTGAAAACCTTGAACTGGCAAAGCAACTGTTGCAGCAGTCGCAGCAACAAGAACAAGAACAAAATCAACAACAAGATCAGAACCAACAACAAGAACAAGAGCAGCAGCCTCAAGATCAAAGTGAGCAAGATAAGCAACAGTCTCAATCTGAAGAGCAGTCTCAATCGCAGCCAAATGAAGATCAGTCAAATGAAGACCAGTCAAGTCAATCTCAGCCAGATGACGGACAACAATCTGGCCAATCTGGCGATGAGCAATCTTCAGAACAGCAATCAGATAGCGAGCAGCAAACCCAAGGTCTGCAACAAGAGCAACAAGGCCAAGGCCAAAGCCAAGATCAGCAGAGCCAACAACAAAGCGATGATGCGGGATCAAACGCTGGCAATAACAGCCAAAGTGACCCCACTAATGAAGCTCAGATGCAAGCGGATGCTCAAAGTGCCGCTGAAGCACAAGCTAATCAACAGCCAAATGAGCAAAGCGAGCAACATGAGGCTACATCACTAAGTCAAAGTGAAGCGCGAAAAGCAGAAGCCCAAACAGATGAAGAGCCTGATAATACCCAAGCTGTTCAAGTTTCACCAACTTCAATGGAACAACAGCCATTGCCCGCTGACATGGAGCGAGCATTGCGCGCGGTCAGTGAAGATCCCCAAGTGCTCATTCGCAATAAGATGCAGCTTGAATATCAAAAACGTCGACAAAACGGCTTATTACCAAAGGACCAACAACAGTGGTAATTCGATTAATTATAAGTGCACTGATCTTTGTATCAGCAATGTTTACCAGTATTTCAGCCCAAGCGGTGAGCCAAGTCGTCGCCAGTGTTGATCGCAACCCCGCTATCATGGGCGAGTACTTTGTACTCACGGTAACCGCAGATGACGACCTTAATGCCGGCGAGTTTAATACGTCGATGCTATTAGCAGACTTCATAGTTGGCAGAACTAGCGTTGGGCGCAGTACCAAAATGGTTAATTTTGATACCACCAAAGAAACTCGATGGCAGGTACTGCTTTCACCTAAATCGACTGGCACGGTAACCATCCCCGCCATTACCATTCAAGGTGCCAGCTCGCAACCAATTAAACTCGAAGTCGCGCCACAAGGTAGCCAAGTTCAAAGCCAGCAATCAGTATTTTTAAAGGCCACAGAATTGGACAATGAAGCTTTTGTCGGTCAGCTCATGACCTACAAAGTCAAACTGTATCTTGCAGTCGAACTACAGCGTGGTGCTATTCACGCCCCTGAAATCGACGGCGCACAAATAAAACAAATCGGTGAAGACAAGGACGGTACTGAAATAGTTAACGGTCGCCGCTTTAGAGTATTAGAGCGTACCTACGGCATCATTGCTGACTTACCCGGTGAGCTTACCATTGAGGGAGCGAGTTTCTCTGGTGATGTACTTGTGGAAGCACCACGCCGTGGCGGTATGTTCGGCTTTAATGAAAGTCGCCCAATGCAAGCCAAAACAGATAAACAAGTGATTAATATCAAACCTGCACCAGCAAGCTTCCAAGGCGACTGGTTAGTTGCTGATATCGTGGTGTTACAAGAAGATTGGGGAGATGAACAACAAGAATACCAAGTCGGTAGCCCTATCACTCGCACCATTAATTTAATTGCGACAGGCAGTGATGATAACAGCATCCCCAATTTTGCTATTCCACTTCCCGATAGCATGAAAGCGTACCCAGAAAAGCCGCAACGCCAATCTTTTGTTCGAAATGGCCAAGTTGTCTCGCAATATCAAATTTCCATGGCAATTGTACCGACTCAAGCAGGCGAATTTACCCTGCCAGAAATCAGTGTGCCATGGTGGAATCCACGTACAAATAAACAAGAATACGCCACGCTGCCCGCGAAACAAATCACCGTTGAGCCCGGCCAAGCAGCGCCAGAGCTAAACCTACAGCCTATCAATACGGTACAAACTGACACAGGCAGATATTGGCCTTGGTTAACCGCTCTTTTTGCAACCTTATGGTTAATGACATTGGGTTTATGGTTAAAGGCGAGAAATAACACCCCAACACCTCAACATGCCAATTCAAATATGGTAGTTAATCAACCCAAAGATGCCATGCTCAGCTTAACCCTAGCATGTAAGCAAAAAGATGTTAGTCAAATACTGCAGCAGTTACAGCTGTACTTTACCCAACTGCATCAAAAACCAATGAACTTAGCTGATATCTCCAAGCTATCGACACAACTCAACGAGGTCATTGCCCAGCTGCAAACAGCCCAATATGCCAAACAAACGTCCTCTATCGATGGTGCGAATGTGATGGCGGTTGTTAAAGCTTATCAGCCTTCTGTCCAAACAAGTCAAAGCCATACTATCGCACCATTAAACCCATAGTTTGTAACCAAATTTACTTGCTAATAACCTCAATGGTTTTAAGCTATCGAACATGATTAACTAAAAAAGTTAAAAAATGTTCGATAGTTTACGAAAGAAAAACTCAGAACCCACGGTCTTATCTGACATGCTGAGTAAACAAAGACGATACGATAGCCTTGTCAGGGCACTTCACACTGATATTTACCGCTACGCCTACTGGTTATGTGGTGAAAAGCAAGTGGCTGAAGATATCACACAAGAAACCTTCTTAAGGGCGTGGCGCGCGTTAGACTCTTTAAAAGATGATAAAGCCGCTAAAGCTTGGCTAATTACTATTTTACGCCGAGAAAATGCCCGCCGTTTTGAACGTAAACAGTTTGATTATTCAGATGTGGAACAAGAGCACCTTGAAGATGTGTTCTCCAGCACAAACGAAGACCAAACCGAACAATATTGGTTAAGAAAACAAATCGCAAAGCTTGATGTCGAGTATCGCGAGCCCTTATTGCTGCAACTGATTGGTGGTTTCAGCGGTGATGAAATTGCCAATATGCTTGAATTAAATAGAAACACAGTTATGACCCGATTATTTAGAGCACGTAATCAATTAAAAGAAGCACTTGAGACGACAGAAGCAAAGGGGGCAGTCCATGGATGATTTAAAATTTCGTCGCAAAGCCTATGACGACCCAAATGATCAGTCTGAAGAGTTTTTATCTCATCTTGCGCAAAACCCAGATGATGAAAAGCTAGTCAATGATTTAAAAAGTTTGGACGATAAGATAACTAAAGCACTTAATATTGATGTGCCAGAAGACTTAGCTGACAAACTCATTTTGCGCCAACAGCTAAACAGCCACCAGCAAAACAAACGCCGTAGTCGCTATTTCATGGCGCTAGCAGCTTCAGTAGCCTTCGCTGTTGGTGTGGGCTTTAGTTACCTTAACTTGGCACCGGTCAATTTAGGAAACCATGCTATCGCGCATATCTACCATGAGCCCGACGCATTAACCTCTACTCGCAGCATTGGCTATGAAGATGTTAACTTCAAGCTCGCGGGGATTTCAGGTTTAGAGCAAAATAAGTTTACTCAACAGCCAGGGCAAGTGTATTACACCACTTATTGTAATTTTAGAGGGGTAAAGTCATTACACATGGTCATGTCTGATGAACACGGCAAGAAGGTAACTTTATTTATCGTGCCAACCGAAGAGCGATTTAAACTTGAATCAAGTTTTGCCGATTCACAGTACAAAGGTAAAGGCTTTGAGTCAGCAGATGCCTATATGTTGCTTGTGGGTGAGGAAGACAGTGACCTTGACTATGTTAAACGTGAAGTTGAACAAACATTTATTTAAAATAAATTAACCTCAACAACATATGCATCCATTACAGCCACCATTCAAAAGGTGGCTGTTTGTTTTTATACCGCTAAGCCCCGCAAAAGTGTGAACTGTATCCAACTTCTGTTAGCATATATGCAAATAACAAAAAATGGATAAAACATGGAAATCCAAACTCCCATTCTGATCACTTTTATCGGCTACCTAGCGCTAATGATGGCCATTGGTTACTGGGCCTATCGTAAAACAGACACTTTTGATGATTACATTCTTGGCGGCCGTCAAATGGGTCCCACTGTAACAGCATTAAGTGTGGGCGCATCAGATATGTCGGGTTGGCTACTTCTGGGCTTACCCGGTGCGGTATACTTAGGCGGCCTTGGCGAGGCATGGATTGGCTTTGGCCTTATTTTCGGCGCTTGGTTAAACTGGTTATTCGTCGCAAAACGTCTCAGAATTTACACGCAATTTGCTGACAACGCTCTCACATTACCGGACTTCTTTGAAAATCGTTTCCATGATGACAAAGGCATTCTAAAAGTCGTTGCAGCTGCAACCATCTTACTGTTTTTCACCTTCTACACTTCATCGGGCATGGTTGGCGGTGCAATCTTATTCGAAAAAGTCTTTGGCTTAGATTACACACTCGCCTTGATTGTCGGTTCGATTGTGATTGTGTCATATACCTTCGTGGGTGGTTTTTTTGCGGTCAGTTGGACTGACTTTTTCCAAGGCTGCATCATGTTAGTTGCCCTGCTAATTGTACCTATTGCGATTTTCAGCCAGCCTGAATCTCAACAAAACTTCGAAGCCATGGACCCAAGTATGCTGACCTTTATCAGCGACAACACCACTGCAATTGGTCTGATTTCATTACTGGCTTGGGGCTTAGGTTACTTTGGTCAACCGCATATTTTGTCACGCTTTATGGCGATAGGTAGTGCAGATGATATTCCTGTATCCCGTCGCATTGCCATGAGTTGGATGGTTTTATCTCTGATTGGTGCGTTAGCCACAGGTATTGCCGGTGCAGTTTATTTTACAGGCACCCCAATTGAGAACCCTGAAACTGTATTTATTCACCTTGTTGATGCAGCCTTCAATCCTTGGATTGGCGGCTTGCTGATTGCCGCTATCTTATCGGCCATCATGAGTACCATTGATTCACAATTACTGGTTTGCTCGAGCGTGATCACCGAAGACTTCTACCGTAAGTGGGTGAAACCTGACGCCACCAGCAAAGAGCTAATGCTTATTGGTCGTTTTGGTGTTGTGGCCATTGCCATTATCGCTGTGATCATTGCATTCAACCCTGAAAGCAGCGTGCTAGGATTAGTCAGCTATGCTTGGGCAGGTTTTGGTGCGGCATTTGGCCCTGTTGTTATCCTAGCTTTATTCTGGCAGCAATATAGCCGCAATGGCGCTGTTGCAACCATTCTCGTAGGTGCATTGACTGTGGTTATTTGGAAACAATTATCAGGCGGAATATTCGATCTATATGAAATCGTCCCCGGCTTTATCTTTGCAACTTTAGCAGGTGTCATTGCCAGTAAACTGTCGCCACCTAAGTCTAAGACCACTGAGGCTTTCGCTCAATTTGAGAAGTCACTTTAGTTCTAGTGCTTCACAGCTTTACTTTTACCCCGCAGATTTGCTGTAAACAATAAAAGAGCGGCTACTAAAATGTAGCCGTTTTTTGCATATAGCCATGGCAAAGGTTAGAGTATTTACTCCGTAAAAAACCAATGAATTAGAGTTTAAACTCTACACCTAGCGAACACGTGTTAGCCGAAACTTCAACTTTTATCACCACCCCAACCACAAACCAGTAACATTTACTTCGTTCAGCACTAAAAATTAAGTTGCAGATTTTATTAGGTTTTTGCAATAAAAAAATGATACTCATTGTTTGAATGAAAATAAACCATAGTTAATTAACTGAATTTTAACAACTTTAAGTACTGGTCGGAGTTGTATAGCTAACAAGTGTTACCTAAGATGCGCTCAATTATAAAAGTGCGACCATCTTAAGGTTAACCTTAAGCTTAGGTTGTACGCACCGATGAGAACTAAATCATGACTAAATTTAATAAGACATTGCTAGCAGCTGCTATCACTCTTGCAAGTACCCAAACTTTTGCAGCAGGCTTCCAATTAAACAGCCAATCTGCAACTGGTATCGGCCGTGCAATGGCTGGTGATGCAATCATTGCAGACAATGCATCTGTTTTAGCGCGTAACCCTGCGGCAATGGCCTTATTTGATAGTAAAGCGCTATCAGTAGGCGCAACATATGCAGATGTAAATGTTGAAATAAATGATGTTGAATATGCTGGTGGCTTAGTTCCAGTTGGCAGCTTAGATGATGCTGCTAGCGGTAAAGTAATTCCTAACTTTTACTACATCAGCCCAATTAATGATAAGTTCGCCTACGGTGTAGCGGCCTTTACCAACTATGGTACTGGTACTGATTTAACGCCTTTAACTAAAGTTGAAGGTATACAAACTCCGATCGACTTACTCGGTAATACGGAAGTTGTGACAATTAACTTTAATGCTAGTGTGTCATACCGCATTAATGATTCACTCAGTTTAGGCTTAGGTCTAGACATTATCAAAGGTACGGGTGAGTTAACACGTAACGGTAATGTGTCTCTTCCAGACCCAATTGGCGCAGTGCCTGTAAACCTAGTCGATGTCGATGCCGATGGTTGGGCGTTTGGTGGTATCGTTGGCTTAGCCTACGAAGTAAATGAAAATCACCGTTTTGGCCTAAGCTACCGTTTCAGCCCAGAAATGAAAGCATCTGGCGATATCATGTATAACCCTGGTTTAGTGGCGCCTCAAAATTTCAGTGATATTGAAATCCCTATGGCTGACATTGCTCAGTTTGCTGGTTTCCATCAATTAACTGACAAGTTTGCTGTTCATTACACAGCACAATGGACTCAGTGGAGCAGCTTTGACAATATCTCAGTGACTGGTGGTCACGATTTGTTAGATCAAGCTATCTTGAAAGAATATAACTGGGAAGATTCTTGGTTCTTAAGTATTGGTGCAACTTATGACATCAATGAAAATTGGACTGTTCGTGCTGGTTTTGCGAAAGACCAAGGTGTTGTAGGTGAAGTTTCATCTCTATCTATTCCTGATTCAGACCGTACTTGGTACTCTGCAGGTTTAACTTATAGCTTCGATAAACACCACAGCGTTGATTTTGGTTATACGCTTGTACAAGGTGAAAAAGTACACGTAATCGAAGAAAGTGCAATTGTAGGCCCAGTAAGTGCTTACACTAAATCAGGTGCTAACTACTTCGCACTGCAGTACAACTACAACTTCTAGTCGTAGAGTAGTGTAATAAAAACCGTCTTCATAGACGGTTTTTTTGTGCCCGCACTATATTCATTAGATTTTTCTCATAAATAGATTGCGATATATCATAAAGTTCATTAGAATTTACTCATGGACTTCAGATTAAAATTTATCACTATGACATTGCCTCGAACTTTCATGCCAGTTAAATACAGCCCATTAACTGTGGTTGTAACAAGTTTCATGCTCATTTTTAGCCTATCTGTGTCAGCAGATAGCGATGAGCAAGCGTTAGCGACCCTGACTGTTCAGCCCCATTTTAAGCAACATGACCTTACCATCGACGGCATTATAGAACCCATTAAAGCAGCCACGGTTTCAGCTCAAACCTCAGGGCGGATCATCACAGTTAATTATGATGTGAATGATGAAGTGCTAGCGGGTTCGCCCCTGCTAGAAATAACAAGTGATGAACAAACTGCAGAGTTTAATGCAGCACAAGCCAACTTAGCTCAAGCCATTGCACGCAACAATGAAGCTCAAGCGACACTCAGCAGGTTTAAAGCCTTGTTTCCCCAAGGGGCGATATCGCAAGGACAAATGGATGAGGCCACGGCTAATGCTAGCAGTACAGAGCAAGCGGTCACTGCGGCACAAGCACAGCTTAATAAGGCCAAGCAGAGCCTCAATTACACGGTAGTTTCTGCGCCATTCAAAGGCAGAGTCACCCAACGATTTATCGAGCAAGGTGAAACTATCACCTATGGGCAACCGTTATTTTCGGGGTACAGTACTGAAAACCTTCGTGCAACCTTTTCAATTGCACCGCAATTTCTAGTCGCTGCAAAACAAGCCGACACTTTCACTCTAACTCTCGCTAATGGTGAGCAGCTGACGAGCCATGATATTCAAGTATTTGATTTCGCCGACCCGCAGTCGCAGCAACACCAAGTGCGAGTGAACTTTAATCATCCTCAAGGTTACGCCGGTCAGTGGGTAAAAGGCCAATTTACTGTATCTGAAACCAAAGGGTTTATCCTGCCTATGTCGGCATTAGTTCGTAGACACCAACTTGATGGTGTCTATCGAAAGGTGGGTAGCAACTATCTATTAACTCAGGTTAGAGTGACTAATGTAGATAAACACAACAACACATTCGAAGTGCAATCTGGTGTAATGGCAGGTGATGAAATCATTATTAATGCTGACACGTTTATTATCTCCGGTGCACATCAACTAGCATCGCAAGGTGAGGACTAAGCCATGTCATCACTTGAGTCTAAATCAAGCAACTCGTCGACAGAAACAACTGTAAAATTGGGTATTTCAGGTAGGGTTGCCAGTTACTTTCAGCAAAGTGCACTAACCCCCATATTAGCCATGCTCAGTCTACTTCTGGGTCTATTTGCTGTACTCATCACGCCAAAAGAAGAAGAGCCACAAATTGATGTCACCTTTGCTGACGTCTATATCCCCTACATTGGTGCGTCGCCTGAGCAAGTTGCCAGTCAGGTGACTTTACCTGCAGAGAAGATCATTTCAGAAATAAAAGGAATAGATACCTTATATTCTTTTTCTCAACCTGATGGTGCAATGATTATCGTGGTATTTGAAGTTGGCATTCCACGTGAGCAAGCAATTGTTAAAATTTATAACCAGCTGCATTCGAACAAAGATAAGTTTAATCACCATGCTGGTATTGGCGACCCCTTAATCAAACCAAGGGGGATTGATGACGTGCCTATTTTTGGTATCACGTTATGGTCAGAAGATGCCAATGTGTCAACCGAGCAGCTGACTCAAGTTGCCGATGTGCTGGAAAATGAACTTAAACGTATTCCAGGTACACGTGAAATCCAAACTCATGGTCGGCATGAATTACAGCTAAACGTGCGAATAGACCCAAGTCAATTAAATCGCTTCAATGTGAGTATCGAACAAATCGAAACCATGCTCGCTAGCTACAACCAAGTGTCAATGACAGGGTCAATGACACAAAACAATCAAGAGATTAAAGTCCAAGCAGGCCAATTTTTACAAACTTTAGATGATGTAAAAAATTTGGTGATTAAAGTCAACCCGGCAACTGAAGCTCACAGTGTCACAACTGCAGTGTATTTATCTGATGTTGCCGATATCACGCTTAAATCAGACTTGCCCAAGCAACAAGTCATTAATGGTAATAAACAAGGTATGTTCCCCGCTGTCACCATAGCCATAGGTAAGCAAGCGGGTGAAAATGCGGTGGATATCGCAGCGGCAATCAAGAAAAAATTGGCCAGCGTGGACAATATTCTGATCCCAGAAAATGTCAACATCACCATATCGCGAGATTATGGTGCCACTGCAGGTGAGAAAGCCACCACACTTATTCTTAAACTTATTTTTGCCACAGTAGCAGTCGTGGTATTGGTTTTACTAACCATGGGGGCAAGAGAGTCTGCCATTGTCGGTGTTGCGATAATTATTACGCTGTCATTAACTTTATTTGCCTCTTGGGCATGGGGCTTTACCCTTAATCGAATTTCATTATTTGCGTTGATTTTTTCCATTGGGATTTTGGTTGATGATGCCATCGTGGTGGTAGAGAACATCCATCGACATATGGCAATGAGTCAAGAGCCGTTATCAAGCTTGATCCCAAAAGCCGTCGATGAAGTTGGCGGTCCGACTATTTTAGCTACATTCACTGTTATAGCCGCATTGCTGCCAATGGCATTTGTATCGGGGTTAATGGGCCCGTATATGAGCCCTATCCCGATTAATTCAAGCATGGGCATGCTACTGTCTTTACTGATTGCTTTTATTATTACACCTTGGTTAAGTCAAAAGTGGCTTAACCCTAAAAGTGAAACTGCTGCACATCATAGTGCTGATCCAAGCAACAATGGCGCGGTTGATACAGCGTCAGGCAAGCTGCTTAAGTTGTTCAGCATAATCATGACGCCGTTCCTCATTGGTCAACATGCATTCAAAGCGAGAATGGCTTTAGCAGGCGGTATTATATTGCTGATTGCCCTCGCAGTGTCCCTGCCCTTTATGCAAGCCGTGGTGCTTAAAATGCTGCCATTTGATAATAAATCTGAATTTCAGGTTATTGTCGATATGCCTGAGGGCACCCCTGTTGAGCAAACACAAAGGTTGTTACAAGAGCTTGGACTTTACCTAACAGCGCAACCAGATGTGGCGCATGTGCAGTTGTATGCAGGTCATCACTCACCGATCAACTTCAATGGACTAGTTAGGCATTACTTTATGCGCCAAAGCCAAGAGTTGGGCGATATTCAAGTTAATTTAGTCGACAAAAGTCAACGCTCAGATGACAGCCATACCATTGCTAAATCCATGAGAGCACCTTTGCAGCAGATTGGTCTTAGTTACAATGCCAACATCAAAATTGTAGAAGTACCTCCTGGGCCGCCTGTATGGTCACCGATTGTGGCTGAAGTCTACGCACCCACTGCCGCGCTACGTGAACAAGCCGCCAATGACTTACTAGAGCGCTTCAACAATACCCAAGACGTGGTTGACGTGGACATTTATTTACCGCATTTACAACAAAAATGGCAGGTAAACATTGATCATCAACGCGCAGCGTTACTAGGCGTGGCAACACCTAACATCGTCAATACGATTTCAAGTTTAATTAACGGAAAAACCGCGAGTTACCTTTATCAAGCACACCTAACTAAACCAACACCGATTCACTTACAGCTAGATGAATCAAGCAAGTTAGATATGCAACAGTTGCTAGCCCTCAATGTGCCGAGTCAATCTGGTGCATCTATCCCTTTGGCGTCACTGGTTAGTATCAATAAAACCCATATCGACACCACGATTATCCATAAAGATATGCAGCCGATGATCATGGTCGTTGCCGATATGGCAGGACCAACTGGCAGCCCCTTATATGGCATGTTCGATATGGTGGGGCAAATTAACCAGCAGCAGGCTGATGGAAGCATGGATTATGAAGTTAATCAGTACTTTATCAACAAGCCGAACGCAAATAATGAAGTGGCCATATTATGGGACGGAGAATGGAAAATCACCTATGAAACCTTCCGCGATATGGGGCTGGCATACGCTGTTGGCATGATTGCCATTTACTTGTTGGTGGTAGCACAATTTAAATCTTACACAGTGCCATTAGTCATCATGGCGCCAATTCCACTTACTGTGATTGGTGTACTGCCTGGGCATGCTTTGTTAGGGGCTCAGTTTACCGCACCATCTATGATAGGCATGATTGCGCTGGCCGGCATTATTGTGCGTAACTCTATTTTGCTGGTTGATTTTATCAATCAACAAACAGCTGAAGGGATTAATTTAGAACAGGCAGTGATTAACGCGGGCGCGGTGCGAGCTAAACCGATTATGTTAACTGCATTTGCTGCCATGATAGGCGCGCTATTTATTATTGATGATCCCATATTCAATGGCCTCGCCATCAGCCTCATCTTCGGTATATTCATCTCCACTGTTCTCACTTTAGTAGTGATCCCAGTGTTGTATTACGCAGTGATGAATAAGCAAACTTATCAAAATGAAATTCATGCTAACTAAAGGAGTAACATCATGAGCTTAGAAAGAACAATAATGGCATTTGCCGGTTTTATGGTGCTGGTATCGGTATTGTTAACAGCGATGGTCAGTCACCATTTTATTTGGCTAACCGTGTTTGTGGGTGCAAATTTATTTCAGAGTGCATTTACCGGCTTTTGCCCTGCAGCTATGGTGTTTAAGCGCTTCGGGGTCAAAACTGCAGCACAAATCGCACTAGCATCAGACACTAAAAGCTGATAAAAACTATTACTCACACGGCATAAAATACGTCGGTCATTCAGTAATAGGATAAATATGCTCTCAGTTAAACAATTACGCCTAAAACTAAGCCTGATTGTGGTATTTGGTTTATTGTTTTTTGCCATCAGTAATTTTAGCAATGCAACAGCTGATAATTCATCTGCGCCTATTTCACCTTCAAAGGGTACGGCACAGAAAGACCCTCAGGTTGCTTGGCAAAAAATCAATCAAGGCGCTCAAATTATTGACGTGCGTACTCAACAAGAATTTGATGCCGGCCACTTGCCCGGGGCAATCAACATCCCATTTGAGCGAATAGTCACTGAGCTAGCAAAACTGAATATTGATAAAGGCCAAAACATTGTGTTGTATTGCCGCAGCGGAAGACGCAGCGGCATTGCTCATGAGGAGTTAGTAAAAGCGGGATACACTGACACGTATAACGGTGGCGGACTTCAGTACCTTTCAGTGACAAAGCCCAAATAAACGGATTACAGTGTTTTCACCATTGGAATACAAGCTAAATCAAACCCTTTAGGTGAATGATATACGCCAACGTCATCACCTATGTAACCACACTGTCTATAGAAAGCTGCTGCGTTTAATGTTGCCTCTAACGCAAGCGCCTTTACACCATGTTGAAGCGCTATCCTTTCAAGGTAGCCAACCATCTGAGCTCCTATACCTTTTCCCATAAATTGTGGGTCAACAAACAAGGCATCAAGCTGATTCAAAGACAATGACAGCATGCCAGTAGCCACAATTTGTCCCTCTAGTTCATAGACATAAGCTTCCTGAGCAAATGCTTTAGCAAAGAGGATTGGCATTATGCCTTTTGTCCAGCGCTGCATATCATCTAATGGATACTCAGCCACACACTGTGCCATGATAGCGCGATTGCGAATATCAAATGCCACTATGGCATCTTCAGCACCCGCTTTTCTGATCATAAATAATTCCCTTTAACTCGCATCATTCCACTCGATAAGCATCTTTGCTATTGCTTTATTTGAGTGTCTCTAGTGCAATGGTCAAACTATCACTGGCGTTAGACAACAAAACCTCACCATCTGTAATCGTAAATTGAAGTGTCATTGTTCTATCAACAAATGCCGCCATTGCTTTCACGACATCTTCGGGGATATTCACTACATTAAGGTTTTTATATCGGGTAAAACTTGATTGGTTTTGCTGCCACCATACAGGCACACTCCGGCCACCATAGGTGTACAAAATAACTTGTTTTGCCCGTCCAGCTGCCTTGCGTAACCATTTTTCATCACTCTGACCAAAGGCAACCCATAAATTGATATCACCGTTTAACTCTACATCCCATAATTCGGCTTCATCATCCACACAAAGCCCCTTACTGAATGCCAAGCTTTCACTGGCATTTAGGGCAAATGCTAATAATCGCACCATCATGCGTTCATCGGTTTCAGATGGATGTTGGGCAATAGTCAGTTGATGATCTTGATAGTAATGTCTGTCCATATCTGCAATTTGCAGTGTTACCTTAAAAACGGTGGATTTAAGTGCCATGTATGTTCCAGAAGTCTAAGAATTAATAAAGGCTGTAGATCGACTAAAACCTATAACCTTAAGGAGTTTTTTAATTGAGATTGAAGCTATTATCATGATATTGCCATTGATAGACACAAAAAAAATAGACACCACAAGAACCGATAGAAAAAGAAACGACTCTAAGGCATCTAACGAACTGAATAAAAGTCAATAGCACGATTCTAAAGCTTACCTGGGCGAATATGCTTAGCATTTGGGAAGTGAGCAACAAACTCCTCAATTGCGTTACTAGGTAGAATTAACAACATCCGTTCACCATGCTCGACATTTTGGCTAATTTGGCTTTTGAGCAGCATCTGATGACGACCAGCATCTCTTCTCACAAGTTCCATTAACGCTAATGGCAGCTCAGTATCACAATATACATTATCGACTCGTTGCAGTATCGGCATTGCAGCTAATGGTAATAAATCTGCGGATGTCGCTGCATCTAATATGATTAACTCGCCAGATGCCGCGTATTGTTCAAACGAAGCCTGATAGTGTGATGTAGTATGCTCATCAAATTTATCCTGGTTCAGCGTAAAAAAACGCTCCCAGAATAATCGCCTGTCTTTACCATTGGTAAGACGTTGTTGCACTTCTCCCCGTTTTTGGGCAACAAAATCAAATAAGGGTGATAAAGATTGCGGCAGCATGGTTTCAAGTTTAGCGCGAATAGTCCGCGCAAATACAGGTGCTGCACCAGATGTACTGATGGCAACGGTTAACCGACCTCTGTCAACTATCGAGGGGGTAATGAACTGACAAAAAGCAGGATTATCGACAACATTGGCCCAAATGCCCCGCTGCTTCGCCAGCACTGCTAACTGACTGTTCAACTGTTCATCTGCCGTGGCTAAATAAACTAACTCATAGCCTTGTAGATCTTGTTCTTGTATTTTGCGCTCAATCAAACTGACTCTGCCACGCGCCGCATAAGCACGAATATCTTCTGCTACTTCTGGGGCAATAACATCGATTTGAGCTTCTGTTCTAGCCAGTAAATCGAGCTTGCGAGTGGCAACATCTCCCGCCCCAACAATCAAGACTGACAATTTGTTAGTATCGACGAATAAAGGGAAATACTGCATTTTATTTTGATTCTTTCGCTATCGGTAAACCTGCAGCCATCCATGATTTATAACCACCAATAAGCGATTTTACATTGGTATAGCCCATCTTTTGTAGGTGACTTGCAGCCATCACAGAGCGATGACCGCCACCACAATACAGTACCAAGCTGACATTAAAATCAGTAAAGCGCTTTTCAATATCGCGTTCGATAATACCGCGCCCCATGTGGACAGCATTAGGTATATGCCCTTGCTGCCATTCATGATCTTCTCTTACATCGATTAGTATTAATTGTGGTTCAGCTTGAAACGCCTCAATTGAAATTTCAGTAACACTCGGACGGATAGATTCAACTAAAGAGACAAAACCTGGGGAATGCTGCATATACGCTCCAAAAAAGCTAAAAATACTGTACGGGAATGGTTTTCAGAATACCTGTTAAATCAGGCTTTGCCTAGTCATTACAACTACATGGAAGCATTAAAAAAACACAGATAATACACAAGCTCATGCACAGCAAAAATGACTTTTACTGTGCGAAAATTAATACTTGCTGTTGGGGTTACAAGCCTTAACTACACATACGAAAAAAGCTCTGTGCAGTCCCCATTTGATGCTTAGTTCTGACTTAGCTATGAGTTAGCTATGAGTTAGCTATGAGATTAGTTATGAGATTCACTTTTTTGAGCACTGCATTGCCAACACAACTCAAAATTACCATCATTGATTTCATGGCATTGCATACATTGCCATTGTGGGCGCTGAGCATCTTGGGAGTCTAAAACGGATTGTGCCAACTCAAGTTGTTGCTCCATTACCCAAAGCTCAACATTTTGCATGTCAACCGGTAATTCACCTACGCCACCCATTAACGCTTCACCTTTTAGTTCAACCGTAATACCGCGCGTTTCAAGTAACCCTTTCCATGTGTGAGCCTGTAACAAATTACCGCCCGTGAGAAAAACTTTTCGTTGTTCCATGCTATCCCTACTGCATTGCTCTTGTTGGCAAATTTTATTCATCCTAACCGACATAGATATGCAGTGTCGAGGTTTGATTGTGGGCAATCTTTAGCCACATTTGTTTGTATATTTAGTACGAGGTTACAGCACTGGGTCAGAATCATTGAATGAAAAAATTTTTTTCTTTGCATCAAACTAAATTCACTTCATATTATTGTGTTCAGAACATCAATTGACGCCATGAGTATTGAATTAAATATACCAATATTTCACTGCCGAACACCTTCTTACTCGCATGAGTATTTTGACTGTATTCAATTTTGAAATCATAAAATAATTTTATCACTGACAAAGGTGCTTTCAATGTGCTTAAACTGAACTTAACTATTCATTTTGATAGTGAGAAACCACTAAAATACAAGTTTTACAACAACGCCCGAACCACAATAGCAACATTCTTAACACTGTTATTTAATTGTACCCAAACAAATCTTAACTTATAATTTTCTTTGTATTTTCTATAGTATTAATTTGGATTTTTTTATGTTGCGCACATCAAAAACTATTTTAAGTTTCTTAAGCGCTTTAGCCATTATGCTATTTATTTCGGTTGTGGCATTCAGTCAGGGAATGAGTGTATTACAAAACCAAAATTTTCATCCTAAAATTCAACAATTAAACCAGAATCATGTCACGGATATCGACAAAAAAATCACGACACTATTTTTCCTCGATTATGAAATTGTCCATAATAATAATGCCTATTTTGCCGTCATAGGTCGCGACGACTCAGGCAATATTTCAGCGGTGAAAATAAAAGATATTTTCACTGAAGTAATTATGTTCAGTAATATCCCACTGTTATTAATCGTACTGCTAGCATTCATTGTGCCTTATTACATCAATGCAAAAGCCTCCAGAAAAATCAATCGCTCACTAAGACAAGTAAATGAAGAAACTGAAAAGTTGATTGATGTATTCAATATTGAGTTAGCCCCAATCCAACTACAAGATCCTATTGCCAAACTAAACCAGGCACTTATTGAAATAAACAAGAGTGTCGCTGAACATTTAAAATCTAATGAAATCAGCATTTTTCAAGATAAACTCACAGGTTTAGCTGATCGACACGCCTATCTAAAACACTTGCAAAATGAGCTTGATGATGCACAAAAATTCAATAAGCGTCAGGCATTATTGTTTATCGATTTAGATGGATTCAAACAAGTTAATGACTCATTTGGCCACTCTTTTGGTGATGAAGTGTTAATCCAAGTAGCACAACGTCTAACGACAGTCGTACGCAACCATGGGCTAAGTAAAACCAGTAATAATGCTAACCTTGAACTCAACTTATCGCGTCTAGGTGGTGATGAATTTTCTATTTTCATTGAAAACATCACTTCAGACGAAGCCATTATCGAAGTTGCAACCAATATCCTACAAGAGATTGAACGTGACTTTGTACTGGGCAATAAAGTGATAAAGATTGGTGCCAGTATCGGTATCGCTGTCTACCCTGATAGCGCGGCAAATCCCAACGCGCTATTGCAAATGGCTGATGTGGCTATGTATCGTGCCAAAACCGACGGTCGCGGTATCTTTAGAGTGTACTCACCTGAAATGGGTAGCAAGATAAGACGTTATCATTACCTACTCGAAGAAATGCGCTTAGCCATTGCTAGTCAGAACTTCAAATTGTCTTTCCAACCTATTGTAAAGGTCAATGATTTCAGTATTGATTATTTTGAGTGCCTCATTCGCTGGCATCATCCGGTTGAAGGTAACATCTCTCCTGCGGAGTTCATCCCCATTGCAGAAGAATCAAACTTGATATTAGAACTCGGTAACTGGATATTGTTTGAGGCATGTAGACAAATGTCAGCCTGGTATAACGCAGGCATGAACAAAGTTAGAATTTCGATTAATATTTCTGGAGTGCAACTCAAGCATTTAGATTTACATCAATTGTTGATGGATACGCTCGAGAAAGTCGACTTACCAACCACTGCCATTTTACTCGAAATAACAGAGTCTTGTTTCATTGATGCGTCTGAGAAAGTCATTAATAACTTACAAAGGCTCAGAGATGATGGTGTGCTGATTGCGATTGATGATTTTGGAACTGGCTTCAGTTCTTTATCAACATTAGCTAACCTCCCTGTGGATGTGATTAAGATTGACAAATTGTTTATCGACCAAGCCAACATAAATCCTAAATACCAGAAAATATTAAACTCTATCAGTGACCTAGGTAAACAACTCGACCTTAAGATTGTTGCAGAAGGTGTAGAGACAGCATCTCAATTTGAGCTAGTGAAAAACTTAGGCATTCATTGTGTACAAGGGTATCTTATTGCACGCCCTGAAACCTCACACCATGTTGGTGCCAATGTGATCAGTAAAAATCTTAATCAACTGGCTCAAACAGGCACCAGTGTGTGCCTGCCATCAGAGCAATAGGCATTGCATCGATTGACTAAAATACAGCGAGTTCTTTTTATAGAATAAGCGGCATTCGGGTTAACTTACGAAGGCATTCAGCACCCACTGGAACTTTAATCGCTAACTCTAGCTCACCCGCAAGCATCAATGTCTCATCACTTACTATAGATTAATCTGTCCATAAACACTTAAGATTCAACTCTGATGCTAACACCTAGCATTATTTTTCAGGTGTTAATCGAACATGACTGTAGCCTAATGCAACAACAAAGTGGCTACTCTCGTCACCTTTATGTCACCGTTAAAATCAAAACCACTATTATTTATTAGCTTTAATTTTTACATTCATTTTGGCAGTAAAGAATCCACCTTCTGAAGAAGGTGGCTTTCATTCAGCCCCCTAAAAGGGGGCGATTCAGTTATTTTGTAGCCTCAGTAGCATCTATGAGTAATGATATTTAAAGCCGTTGAAAACATGGATGTTTTCGTCGAGCCCACAGGGATGTGCTTGCTGCGTGCTTTAAATATCATTGCATAGCTGAATCAACCTCAAGCTGGCATGCCATACAAACAAAGATACAGGCAAACCCTAATTGATGATAACCACCTACTGAAGTAGGTGGTTTAGGGCTGAAAATAAAAAGCCCACCATGTAGGTGGGCTTAATCAAGTAAAACTTGTTAGCAATTAAGGCATCATAGAAGGCTGATCTGCGCCCTCTTTTTCAACTTCAACTGGCATCATGTGCTCACGATTAATCCCCAGTTTAATTGCTAAGTAACTTGCGACGTAAATCGACGAGTAAGTACCCACAAAAATACCGAGTAATAATGCGGTAGCAAAACCGTGGATCATTGCACCACCTTTTAGGAAAAGTGCTGCAACCACAATCAATGTTGTACCTGTGGTAATCACTGTACGACTCATCGTTTGAGTAATCGAGCGGTTAACCACTTCTTCAGAACTACCTTTACGCATTTTGAGGAAGTTTTCACGGATACGGTCAAATACAACGATTGTATCGTTAAGCGAGTAACCGACAACGGTGAGTAGACCCGCTAAAACAGTTAGGTCAAACTCAAGCTGTAAGATTGAGAAAATACCTAAGGTAACGATAACGTCATGCGCCAATGCGGATACAGAACCTAATGCTAAGCGCCACTCGAAACGGAATGACACATAAATCAAGATACAAATTAGCGCAACTAATACCGCTAATCCGCCTTGCTCAGCGAGTTCTTTACCCACTTGTGGACCAACAAACTCAACACGCTTTTGGATAACATTCTCATCAAGGCTGCTAGCAGCAATCATGACTTGAGAAACTTGGTCATCACTCTTAATACCTTCCTTCACCTGTAGGCGAATAAGGATATCGCGGCTAGAGCCAAAGTTTTGTACCAATGCGCCTTCAGTTATGTCGTTGTTTAGCGTTGTACGTAACTCTTCAAGGTTAACCACTTCTTGGAACTCAAGCTCTACCACTGTACCGCCGGTAAAGTCTAAGCCCCAGTTAATGCCCTTTGTGGCTAAAGAGCCAAATGACGCCAAAATAATCAAGAGCGAGAAGATGCTCATGACCTTGCCATGGCGTAAGAAGTTGATAGTCTTCTTTACTGAAAATATTTGAAACATGCTCAACTTCTCCTTAAATCGATAGTTTCTTAACGCGTTTACCACCCCACATCGCATTCACGATAGAGCGAGTACCCACGATAGAAGTAAACATCGAAGTGGCAATACCAATCATCAGTGTCACGGCAAAACCTTTGACGGCACCCGTACCCACAGCAAACAAGATAAGTGCTGTCATAAAGGTGGTGATGTTAGCATCGGCAATGGTTGAGAATGCATTGGCATAACCTTCATGAATAGCTTGCTGTACACTTCGTCCAGCTAATAGCTCTTCACGGATACGCTCATAAATCAGCACGTTTCCGTCAACTGCCATACCGACCGTTAATACCATACCGGCAATACCTGGTAAGGTAAGTACGGCGCCAGGGATCATCGACATCACGCCCACAACCATAATCAGGTTAGCCATCAGAGCTAAGTTAGCAATCACACCAAATGCACGGTAATAAACCAGCATAAAGAGAAGCACGATAATCATGCCCCAAATCATCGCCTGCATACCGTTTTCAATGTTTTGCTGACCAAGACTTGGACCAATTGTGCGTTCTTCAACAATCGTGACAGGTGCAATCAATGCACCAGCGCGAAGTAGTAACGCTAAGCTTTGCGCTTCTTTATGCTCAAGACCTGTGATCACAAAGTTACGACCAAGACGGGCTTGAATAGTCGCAACAGAGATGACTTCTTCAATCTTGTTCATCTTCACACTGCCATCTTCATTACGCTCGCCACTGTCTTTATATTCAATAAACAGCGTTGCCATTGGCTTACCAATGTTATCGCGAGTCACGTTTGAGAAGATGTTACCGCCTTTAGCATCAAGTTGAATTGATACTTGTGGACGACTGTATTCATCGAATGAAGGCTGTGCGCCGGTAATATGATCACCAGTTAACATGACTTCTTTACGCAGTACGGCAACACCACCGCCGCGGCGAGGATAAACTTCAGAAAGCCCTGAAACACGACCACTTGCTGCTGCAGCAGGATCAGCGTTGTCATCAACCATACGGAACTCAATAGAAGCCGTAGCGCCTAAAATCTCTTTAGCACGTGCAGTATCTTGAACACCTGGAAGCTGCACAACAATACGCTCAGCACCTTGGCGTTGAACGACGGGCTCAGCCACACCTAACTCGTTAACACGGTTACGAATAGTGGTAATGTTTTGCTGAAGTGCTTCTTCCTTGATTTGCTTGAGGTACACCTCACTCATAGTTGCCAATAAAGCAAAGTTACCGTTTGAGCTGATATCAGAATAAACCATATCGTTGCCCAGGGTTTTCAAGTAACGCTCGGCTTTTGACACAGTGTCAGCATCACGGAACTTGATTTCGATACCACGAGGTGTTTTACGTACACCAGAGTAACGAATACGTTCTTCACGTAATTGGCCTCTGAAATCTGCAATTTTAGCTTCTTCCATTTTACGGATGGCTTCACTCATATCCACTTCCATTAAGAAGTGCACACCACCACGTAAATCCAAACCAAGCTTCATTGGTCCACCACCCAAGGCTTCTAACCATTGAGGGGTTGCCGGTGCAAGGTTCAAGGCCACGGTATAGTTATCAGCTAAACCAGCAGCAATGGTTTCACGAGCTAATAATTGTTGCTCAGCATTTTGAACACGTACTAATAACTGGCCATTTTCGAGCTCAGAGCGTTTTACCGCAATGTCTTTACTCGCTAATAAGTCATTTACAGTTGCTTGCGTACTTGCCGTGACTTCTGCGCCTCGGGTCGCCACAACCTGCACTGCATGGTCCTCACCAAACAGGTTAGGAATTGCGTAAAAACCACCAATGGCGATGATAAGCACCACCATGATGTTTTTCCACATTGGATATTTATTTAACACTACTGAGCCCTCTTGGCTTACAGCGACTTAATAGAACCTTTCGGTAGTACTGCCGCGATATAATCCTTTTTAATGGTAATTTGGTTATTGTCATTGATTTCTAATAGCACGTAATCATTCTCAGCCGTGATCTTAGTAATCTTGCCTAAAATGCCACCATTAGTTAGCACTTCATCACCTTTAGAGAGTGACCCCATAAGGTTCTTATGTTCTTTTACGCGCTTAGATTGAGGGCGGAAAATCATAAAGTAAAAAATTAAACCGAACACAACTAACATGAAAATAAGTTGCATGGTTTCGCCACCTTGAGGTGCGCCAGCTGCGTTTGCATATGCGTTTGAAATAAACATAGTTCTCTCTTCTTATTTACGTAAAATTACTCAGTCAGTTCCGGCACTTCACGGCCTAAACTGGTGTAGAAGTCTTTAACAAAGTCGTCTAATGTACCTGTCTCGATGGCGCCACGCAAACCTTCCATCAACATTTGATAGTAACGTAGGTTGTGAATGGTGTTTAAACGCGCACCTAGGATTTCATTACAACGGTCTAAATGGTACAAATAGGCACGTGAATAGTTTTTACAGGTATAACAATCACACTTCTCATCCAATGGTGATGTGTCATCGCGATGACGAGCATTACGAATTTTAATCACACCTTCACTGGTGAATAAATGGCCATTACGCGCATTCCGTGTTGGCATAACACAGTCAAACATATCTACGCCACGGCGTACGCCTTCTACTAAATCCTCAGGCTTACCGACACCCATTAAGTAACGCGGTTTGTCTTCTGGAATTTGTGGGCAAACATGCTCAAGAATGCGGTGCATATCTTCTTTTGGCTCACCAACGGCTAAACCACCTACTGCATAACCATCAAAACCAATGTCGGTTAACCCTTTAATGCTTTCGTCACGAAGATCTTCGTAAACACCACCTTGGATAATACCAAATAGTGAGTTAGGGTTTTCTAAGCGGTCGAACTCATCACGAGATCGCTGAGCCCAACGCAGTGACATCTGCATTGACTTACGCGCTTCATCGTGTGTGGCTGGATACGGTGTACATTCATCAAAAATCATCACCACATCACTGCCTAAACTATCTTGGATCTGCATCGACTTTTCAGGGTCGAGGAAGATTTTCTCACCGTTGATAGGCGAACGGAAGTGAACCCCTTCTTCGGTGATTTTGCGGATGTCGCCCAAACTAAATACTTGGAACCCGCCTGAGTCAGTTAAAATTGGACGCTGCCAATTCATGAAGTCGTGTAAATCGCCATGCTTACGCATGATTTCTTCACCAGGGCGTAACCATAAATGGAATGTGTTGCCCAATAGGATATCGGCACCTGTTGCTCGAACTTCTTCAGGCGTCATACCTTTCACTGTGCCGTATGTACCCACTGGCATAAATGCCGGTGTCTCAACGGTACCGCGTTCAAATACTAATCGACCACGACGAGCACGGCCGTCTGTGGTGTCTAATTCAAATTTCATATATCACCTTGCCAGATAAACAGTCTGACTACCTTTATATCAATAGAGATAAGGGCTAATTTCTGTGCTTCAAGCATGTTTAAAATAAACAAGCTGCAAAAACAAAAAAGCCCACATGATTGTGGGCGGTTATTTTAAAGCAAAAACCAGCGTTAGTCGGCTTTTTTTGTCACAAACATGGCATCGCCATAGCTAAAAAAGCGATATTTTTGTGATATTGCATGTTGGTAAGCACTCATCACTTCGTCATAGCCGGCAAATGCACTTAATAACATGATTAATGTTGATTCTGGTAAATGGAAATTAGTCACCATGGCATCAATCACTTTAAACTTGTAACCAGGGTAAATAAAAATATCGGTATCGCCACTAAACGGGGCTAATGGTTGCTCACCAGAAGCTTTTGCTGCACTTTCTAATGAACGTACGGATGTAGTGCCCACTGCAATAACACGGTTACCATTTGCTTTAGTCTCGGCAATCTTTTGCACAACATCTTCTGGCACATCAGCCCACTCAGAGTGCATTTTATGCTCAAGAACATTATCAACTCTCACCGGCTGAAACGTACCCGCGCCAACATGCAATGTCACAAAGGCGACATCTACGCCCTTTTCTTTCAATGCCGCCAGCATAGCATCATCAAAGTGAAGCCCTGCCGTTGGGGCTGCAACTGCACCAGGTTTATCGTTATAAACGGTTTGATAACGCTCTTTGTCTGTCTCTTCATCAGGGCGGTCAATGTATGGCGGTAATGGCATGTGACCGATTTCTTCTAATACGGCCAAAATAGTGTTGTCTTGCTGCAGCTCAAGCTCAAATAGCGCGTCATGTCTGGCAAGCATTTTCATTTGATAACCATTATCAAGCTCAATCATGCTATCCACTTTTGGCGATTTAGAGCAGCGAACATGCGCAAGCACACGCTTATCATCAAGCATACGCTCAACTAATATTTCAAGCTTACCGCCTGTAGATTTTTGGCCGAATAAACGTGCTGGAATAACCCGAGTATTGTTAAATACCATCAGGTCGCCTGGCTCAATCATTGCCAATATATCAGTGAAATGTTTGTCAGATAATGCGCCAGTAGGCCCATCAAGAGTCAATAAGCGTGATGCATTTCGCTCAGCGGTTGGGTAACGCGCAATCAATTCATCAGGTAAATCAAAGTTAAAATCAGCAACACGCATAGTATTATTTCTCTGCAAACAAAAACGGCCGCTAGTCTATGACTGCGGCCGTATAATATCAAGCGTAAAGCTTATTTTGTCAGTTTTTCTTGAGACAATCGCGCATCTTGCTTATTCAAATCTTCAACAACCTCTGTATCTAAGTCCTGTAGCTTAAAGCTATGGGCTTCATAGTTAAGATTGATTTGAACTTTTTTGCGTTTAGGCGCAGCGTCTTTCCCTAACAATTTGTTAAACCAGTTTTTCATCATCCTTGATCCTTAAAACCGAACTCAATAATTTATCATCACCAATAGCGTACTGTTAAGCTAACTATTGGTTTATCTTGCTAATATTTCTAAGTTAACCCTCGACATTAGCCCTATTAAGAAGATAAAGTCAGGTCTCATGCGAGCTATGCTGTATAACTTATAAGCAACATATTACGCGAACTATTTTAAATTAAAAGAGCGATTTATGAACTTTCTCGCACATTTGCACTTGGCTGACATTAGTGAAACTGGTTTAGCAGCAAACTTAGCTGGCGATTTCGCCAAAGGCGATATTAATCACCACCCTCAACATTTAAAGCAGGGGATCTGGCTACATAGAAAAATTGATAACATCACCGATAACCATGAAATAATTGTGGATTTAATTAAATCCTTTCCAAATAGCTCTCGCCGAGTCGCACCAATCTTAATTGACCTCACGTTTGATCACTACCTTGCCTACTACTGGGATGAGTATCATCATCAATCTTTGAAAGATTTTTGCCAAAAAGCCTATCTAGATATTCAACAGACAACTCAGTTACCTGAAAAATTGCAAACTATCGTGCCAAATATCATTGAGCAAGATTGGCTAGGGAGTTATCAACATCGAGAAGGCTTAAACCAAGCTATTAAAGGTGTGAGTAAACGTCTGAGTAAGCCGGAGTTATTTAATACAGCAATCAAAGATATCGACAAACTGTATGTGGATATAGAAATTGCGTTTCGAACCTTCTACCCACAGTTAATGGCATATAGCAAAATATACTCACGTAAAACCCCTGAACTGTATTTACCAGAATAATCGCTGTAAACCTCACACAGCACTTTCTCAAAATGAGTGGGCACAATGACAAATAAAGCGACAAAGCTGACACTTAAACAACAACTTCGAAGTGGTCGCTTTTGGTTAACACAGCTTAGAGATTTACTCATTTTATTCGTAATATTATTTGCCATTAGCAGTTATTTGCAAAGAGATATGCATCGGGGACAAGCGATAGCCATTAATGGCATAAATATTCATGGCCAAGCCGTTCATGGGTTTAATCTTGATAAACAAGACAAGCTGCCATTATCTCAAACCCAAAACCCAGCATTCAGTACACTCTCTTCGAGCGATACTTTACAATCCGATCGGCCTACTCTGCTGTATTTTTGGGGCACTTGGTGCGCAGTGTGTCGTATTACTTCTCCGATGGTAAATCAGTTACACCTTGATGACTATCAAGTGCTGACTATTGCGGTAGCATCAAATACAGACAATCATATTCAACGCTATATGCAGGAAAATGAATATCAATTTGAGGTTATCAATCAAGATGCACCAGATAATCAACCTGATATGAGTGAACAATGGGGTGCATTCGCACTGCCTGCAATTTATATTATCGATGACAAGCAACAAATCCGTTATGTCACTCAGGGAGCGACATCCACTTGGGGAATGAAAATAAGAATGTGGTTAGCCGCAAATACCAACTAATTAGGCCTGAGTTAGCTCGATTAATTCCTGTGGAATTTTGGTAGTTTTGTTATTATAAGCAAAAGACAACACCCCTGTAACTGTTTCAGCCAACCAACCGAGCACTGCATGCAAGTTTTTCAATACAATCCACCTTCAATTCCTTGGCTCGATATTCGCTATATTGATCGCGACATTATCGTCATCAATAAACCTTCAGGGTTATTATCAAACCCAGGTATTGCAGAAGTCACCCACGACTGTGCCTTAACGCGTTTGCAGGCCTTATATCCAGAAGTCATATTGGTGCACAGGCTAGATTGTGACACTTCAGGGGTCATGGTATTTGCTCGAACGAAACAAGCTGAGTCACATATCAAAACCCAGTTTCAAAACCGCACTACTACCAAGGTGTATATCGCGGAAGTTGAAGGTAAGCTTGAGCAACAACATGGGCAAATCGCTCTCGCCATTGCGCCAAATAAAGACAAACGCCCACTGCAAATGATCAACCCTGATGGGAAAACAGCGGTAACTGATTTTGAACTGATAGACCATAGAGTACAATCCACATTGGTTAAGTTAACGCCGCAAACAGGGAGAACTCATCAGTTAAGAGTGCATATGCTCGCGTTAGGCCATTGTATTTTGGGAGATCAATTCTATGGAGATTCGCAGTGCGTTGCAGCAAGCTCTAGATTACGACTCCACGCTCAATCGCTCACCATAGAACATCCTTATAAAAATAAGCCGATGACGTTCCACAGCCGTCATCCATTTCAGTAACATGTTGGTTCATACATTAAATAACGCCTTATACGATTAGCAGTCGCTGTTTCGCATAGTAGGAATGACATATTCTTCCAAGATGTTCCATAAAAAAAGCGAAGCTCATGCTTCGCTTTTTTGTCGCTCTTTTGTAGTTATATACCTAGGTTTAGGCAGTTTTTTGTGCATTCTCTGCAGCTTCACACGCCGCAGCAGTGAACACTACGTCAGTCGAGCTGTTCAATGCTGTCTCAGCTGAATCTTGAATAACACCAATAATGAAGCCAACTGCAACAACCTGCATTGCTACATCGTTAGAAATACCAAACAAGCTACATGCTAGTGGAATAAGCAGTAGTGAACCACCAGCAACACCAGATGCGCCACAAGCTGAAACGGCAGCAATAACACTCAATAATAATGCCGTACCAAAATCAATTGAAATACCTAGTGTGTGAACTGCAGCCAGCGTTAATACTGTAATCGTAATTGCAGCACCACCCATGTTAATAGTCGCACCTAGTGGAATAGACACTGAGTAAGTATCTTTGTGAAGTTTTAGCTTGTCACACAACGCCATGTTCACTGGGATATTAGCCGCACTTGAGCGAGTGAAAAATGCCGTTACACCACTTTCACGTAAACATTTTAGTACTAGCGGGTATGGGTTACGTTTGATTTTGATGTAAACAATCAATGGGTTTACAACTAATGCAATAAACAGCATTGCACCGACTAATACGGAGAGTAACTGCGCATAACCCGCTAATGCTTCAAAGCCTGTTTCTGCGAACGTTGTCGCTACTAAACCAAAAATACCAATTGGCGCTAAGCGAATAACAAAGCGAACAATAGAAGATACGCCGTCACTGACATCAGATAACGCTTTTTTGGTTGTATCTGACGCGTGGTGCAGCGCAATACCTAAACCAACACCCCAAGCTAGAATACCAATATAGTTACTGGTCATCAGTGCATTGACTGGATTATCGACAAGTTTATACATCAGCGTGCTCAATACTTCGCCGATACCTTGTGGTGGGTTAGAACCTTCGATGCCTGTTGCCAACAGTAATGTCGTTGGAAATGCAAAGCTAAATAGTACTGCAGTTAACGAAGCCGCTAATGTGCCCACTAAATATAGGCCGATAATTGGGCGCATATTGGTATGAGCATTTTTCTTTTGGTTTGCAATAGAAGATGCGACCAGTACAAATACTAAAACAGGAGCGATAGCTTTTAACGCTTCAACGAATAAGCTGCCTAAAAAAGAAACATAACCCGCTGCAGTTGGAGAAATAGATGCGAGGATCACACCTAAGATAATGCCGCAAATAATTTGTAGCACGAGGCTGCCATTAGCAATACGTGCTAATAGTGATGTATTTTGATTCATGTCTTGACCTATGGATTATAATATTTTTATGGCTTTTTTATTTTATGTCGATACAAACCCAGTTTCTGGTTATTTATATCGTAAAGCCTATGATAGGTATATATCAGTTTGGAGCAGATAAAGTCTAGCAATCAGATGAATTTACTGTAGAACTTTACTTCGCAAGTGCATTCAAAACACATTTTCACAACAAACCCATGCATTAAAGATGCTTACTCTTTGGGCGCTTGTGCACCACGAAGCATAGCTTCAATCAATTCTTTAGCATCAAATTTAGTTAAAGCTTCATTTGCTCCAACTTGCTTAGCTTGACCGACACTTATCTCACTGGATAACGAAGTATGCAAAATAATGTACGCATCGGCTGTAAGAGGGTTATTTTTCACTTCAAAAGCGAGCTCATAGCCATCTAATCCAGGCATTTCAATATCACTAACTAGAATGTCTATTGCCGCCTGATTTTGGGCAGCTTGCTCCATCAAAGATAACGCGTCTCGACCATCTGATGTGACTTGATAAGGAATATTGAGCAAATCTAACGCATCAGATAGCTGCTTCCTTGCCACTTTAGAGTCATCAACTAACAATATGTTTAGCGGTTTTAATTGCTCACGTTGCACATCGGTAATGATGGCTTTGTTGGTAGCAGGATCACCAGGAAATATCTTGGACAATAACAATTCCACATCCAGTAACTGCACGATGCGATCATCAACATGGGTAACCCCAGTTAAGAAAGCATTAGCACCTAAATTATTACTCGGCGGCTCAATATCGCGCCAGTTGCATTCAATGATTTTTTCAATGCCACGCACAATGAATCCGATGACCATGCGCTGACAATCCGTTACAACGATATAGCTTTTGGCGAGTTCTTCTTGAGACAGAGGTTTAAAGCCAATAGCAGCAGCCATATCAATCACGGGAATGGTTTTACCACGTACCGTTGCGGTACCGGCAATAGAGGGATGAGACTTAGGTAACTTAGTTAATGGAGTAAACGGCATTAATTCACGAATCTTCAGGGTGCCCAGAGCAAATAACTGCGTATGATTCAGTTTAAAAAGCAGTAACCCTTGAGATTGATTCGCTTTATTTTTCATCACTGCCATCGTACCCTTTGCCTATCTAATTGTCGCCTAAATAAGACTATAGCATTACAAGTGGATAACGGTCTGCGAACTATGGCTAATTTTACTGTTATAGTTGCGACTCGATTGGCAAGTAAGACAATAAGTTCGCCATAAAACGTTGCCATAAACTTGTATCAGGCTCATGGGTAAGTTTTTCCCCCGTGGCTAGATCAAGCCATACAAGCCTACCTTGCTCAACTTTTACCTGATAGACTTTATTGTTTAATTTAGCGTCAATTTCCGCAAGATAAAGTTGAGTAAACGGCTGATCGTCAATGATCACCCCCATTTCAGTGTTTAGCACAGCACTCCTAGGGTCAAAATTAAATGATCCGACAAAAGACGCTGTATCATCCACCACAAATGTTTTGGCATGTAAGCTAGAACGTGAGCTGCCTTTAAATGATATCTTCTTTTCTTTCTTATAACGGCTGGCTAGATTGGCCTTAAGCTCATAAACAATCACCCCCGCTTCAACTAACTGTCTACGGTATTGCGTATAACCGGAATGCACAGCTAATACATCAGTTGCCGCTAAACTATTGGTGACAACTCTCACCTCAATACCTTGCTCCACTTTAGCAATAATTGAGTCTGTGCCTGCTTGGGTGGGTACAAAGTAAGGAGATATGATAAGCACCTTACTTGCTGCTGTATCAAAGAATGAGGTTAAATCATCAACGATATTGGCCTGCTCAATTTGGCTTAGTTTGTTTGGAGGGTCAAAAATCACGTTGGCGTTCACATGGTACCAGTGCAATTTGTCATTCAATAATTGTTTAAGGAATTCACTTTCATTTAAA
Source organism: Shewanella maritima (assembly GCF_043643735.1). Classification (GTDB taxonomy): domain Bacteria; phylum Pseudomonadota; class Gammaproteobacteria; order Enterobacterales; family Shewanellaceae; genus Shewanella; species Shewanella maritima_A. The sequence continues at coordinate 337,839 of NZ_JBHZSM010000003.1, read as the reverse complement.
CGAGTATAATATTGGCTTTGTTCAAATATTTGCTGAAACTCAGCTAACCGATTAAGCTCTACGTCCCATGATAAATCATCGAATGCCTCCACTAATTGCTCAATAGGCTTAACCTGAGACGCATTCCAATATAGATCAAATTGATCTGAAACCTCATCTACCGCAGGCCCCATCAATAGCACATCGAAATCACCAAACTCGACATTTTCATCTGCAGAGAAATACTCATTCCCAATGTTGCGCCCTCCTACAATGCTCAGCATGTTATCTACGGTCAATGACTTGTTGTGCATGCGATGATTGACTCTGCCAAAGTCACTGAGAAACGACCAAACTCGTTTTTTCCTATCTTTGATTGGATTAAACATGCGTACTGAAACATTAGGATGATTTGACAGAGACATTAATGGCGAATCTAAGCCAGAGGTGCCCATATCATCGAGTAACAACCTAACCCTTACACCTCGGTTAGCGGCATGCATTAAAAATAAGGTCAAGATTTTGCTGGTGTCATCATTACGGTAAATATAATACTGCACATCAACTGCTTCAGTGGCCATCTCAACGGTCGCAAGCCGCGCAATAAAGGCATCAATGCCATCACCTAAGGGGTAGAGAGCTGTGTTTTGATGTGCAATAGGGTATTGCTCAAAGTATTGCTGATAATAGTCAGCTAATGGCGTACCTATCGGTTGAGGTAACTTATATTCTAGCGGAGCATTAGGGTAAATATAATGGCTGGTACAGCCTGAAAAGACGATAATGATAAAGGCTAAAAAACAGCATTTCCCTATGATTTTCAATGTGATTCCTCCACACGAATTACACGCTAAAATATGCCTATATCACTTTACTGTAAATGATATAGCACATCATATACAAATTGATCCCAAGGACTTTGAAATGCACTCTCATTCGCTGCACGCACTTGACTGACAGCATTAACTGGTGCGGCACCTATATCCATTAAATAATATGCCATTGAAACCGCCACCACTTGTTCATCACCTAAAAGCAAACATGTGTCAGACTGCTGCATTTTTTGCACAACTGCAGGTAAAACCTCTGTCCACACATCAAGTGAGTTGGTATTGCACGTTATCATCTCTAGTAAAGCAACAGATGTGACTGACACACCGAATTTTGCGGCTAGAGCATGTTCAACAGTATGTTGGTTCCCAATGCAAATAACTTGGTTAATGTCATCACATGCTAATTGCTCAATCATATTTGCATCAAGATGCTGACGACTTGCGCCAGCGATTTGTTGCTCTACTAACCAGAAAAATGCTGTACTCACTGTTAAGCCTTCCGCTATTTACATGCCACTAATTCAAAACTAGCTTTTTGACCAGATATCTTGATTGGCTGCGGGTACTTTCTTGCGTTTTTTCTTACCTGTACCTTCAGGTTTAGCCACTGCCACTGTTTTAATGTCTTCTGGCATGGCTTCATCCGCTTCAAAGCCAGCTTCCTGCTCACGTGGCAAGCTGATCTTATTTTTCTTCTCAATTACTTTGAAGTGGTGATACTCATCATGACTCAACAATGTTACCGCTAAGCCCACCTCACCAGCACGGCCACTGCGGCCGATTCGGTGCATATAATCAGCAGGGCTTCTAGGTAAGTCATAGTTAATCACAACAGGCAGCTTATCGATGTCGATACCACGCGCTGCGATATCTGTGGCAATAAGCACATCAATGTCACCATTCTTAAACTCATTGAGCACACGGGTTCTGGCACCTTGAGCTTGATCACCATGAAATACTTGGGCATTGATGCCACGCTTTGCCAGTTTTTGCGACAAGTGATGACAACTTTTCTTCGCACTCACAAAAATCAACGCTTGCTGCCATTGATGCTGTTTAATTAAATGCGCAAGTAACGCTGTTTTAGTTTCACGGTTTACCGTAAACACACGCTGAACGAGTGTGCTTTCTTGCTCATTTTGAAGCGCGAGTTCTACAGGATTAACGAGTAACTCTTTAGCTAACCCTATTACTTCTTCAGGAAAGGTTGCTGAGAACAATAGCGTCTGTTTTTGCTTGGGCAATAAGGCTAAGATTTGTTGCAATTCTTGAGTAAAACCCAGATTAAGTAATCTGTCTGCTTCATCAAGCACGAGGTGGGTAACTTTGTCTAGCTTCACAGCATTGGATGAAATCAAATCCAGCAACCGACCAGGGGTGGCAACAATAACATCTGCGCCACCACGTAAAGACAACATCTGTGAATTAACAGAGACACCACCAAAAACACTAACGACTTTGACTTTGCCATTGGTGTGTGCACTGTAAGACACAATGTTATCGGCAACCTGTTTAGCTAACTCACGCGTGGGTACCACAATCAAGTGAGATACCCAATTACCTTTATCTCTGGCTTTACCTGTAATCACATTCTGAATTATTGGCAGAGCAAATGCAGCTGTTTTACCAGCCCCTGTATTTGCGCCAGCGATGATATCTTTGCCCGCCAGGATTAATGGAATTGCCTGAGCTTGAACAGGTGTCGGTTGTTGATAATTTAGCGTCTGTAAACGCTCAACAATCGAAGGGGCAAAAGCAAAATCAGAGAATGAAGCAACAGCTTGGGTCATAGGAGGCGCCAGGTAGATACAAAGTCAGCCTGACATTTTACCTCATCAAGCTGTACGAATACTAATATTAATCCATTTAAGTTTGGGTGAAAAAACAACATGCGTCCAATCGTTTAGCCAAGCACTACCAGCCACCTCATAGCAAGCTGTAACGGCAACACTTATTGGCTCACACGATACTTGGATTCGAGAGACAATAGATATGATTTCATCGGCAGTCCATGCGCATAGCCAGTCAATTTACCATTTTTACCAATGACACGATGACACGGTACCACTATCGCAATTGGGTTTGCGCCATTTGCCGCACCCACCGCCCGCATGGCTTTAGGTCGATTAATTTGTTCGGCGATATCTGAATAACAACATGCTTCACCGTACTGCATTTGTGTTAGCGCTTGCCAAACCTGTTGTTGAAATTCAGTGCCTTTAGCGGCTAATGGCACATCAAAGGTTAGCCTCGTGCCTGCAAAATATTCTTGTAATTGGCGGATCATTTTAATTAAGTGGATCCGAGCATGAAACAAGTGAGTAGGATGCGGTTCACCACTGCCATTTTCTAATAGCAACGTATCTAACAACTGGGTTTCTATGGCTTCGTCAGGTGTTTCAGCCACTGATGCCATGGTTAAATGCGTAATGCCAAGGTGTGAAGCACTTACTGATATCGTCCCCACAGGGCACACAACCGTTGCTTGGATACAAGGCGCTTGATATTGAATAGATTGATGACTCATGCTTCAGTTCCTAAAATACTGATTCAGTATACAATTTAATTTTCTACTTTTTCCAAACTGAGGTAAACAAGTGTTTAATAATTTTCATTACCATGGACAGACAAATGCCATAATTGCAGTGTTAAATAACTGCCCCATGGGCTAATTTGCTTTGCCAGTGCTTCGACCTGTTGCTGATACGCTTTATTCGATTCGATATTCCGCCCTTGCTGCTGCCACATGGATTTAAGGGTATTTTTAACAATCAGATCGCCAGATAAAAGGATATCAGGAGCCTGACAACCTCGCATCTTAGTGTAAGCGACAGTCCAAGGACCGATACCTTTAACGGTCAGCCAATCATCAATTTCAGCCAATGGGTTTTCAACAATATATTGCGCTAAGCTTCTTAATGTTTGATGACGAGAAGCTGGCATTTTCAGGTTGCTCAAATCAGCATTAGCAACAATTTTAGGTGTCGGAAACAGCTTCACCGATTGACCATTTGCCACATGAATTGACTGACCACATTCCTTGACTAATGTATTGACCAGATTGGTCGCTTGCTTAACACTCACCTGCTGACCTAATACTGCTCTACATGCCGCCTCAAATGCACTAGGAACGCCAGGAATGCGTATTGACTGGGGTAAATAATGTTTATTTAGAATGTGAGCCATATTGGCATCAATGATCTGCATATCTGCATCTAAATCAAAACATCGTCGCAGTGTTTTAATCACCGGCATTAACTGCGAAATGTCAGACTGTTCAGCTAAGTATAAGGATAACTGCAGTTGATGTTTATCTGCCTTATGCGTTATGCACAGTAATCCTTTTACACCTTCAATATCAAAAGTACGCTGATATCCCCCTTCACTCACCCACTCCATTTGGTTAATTTGTCGTAATTTGTAAAAATCTATCAAGTATTGCCAATCAAATGGGGGGCGATAACTTAGCGCAATACTGACATCAGGTGCAGTCTCTACATTGAGTAAATTATCTTTATCGGAAGCTTCGTTTACGATTGTTTTTGTATTGTTCCCCTTATTGCGGACACCAGCAAAATTTTGTCGTTTTCTCACCTGACTTGGTGTCAGCTGCAATGTTTGCTTAAACGCTTCATTAAAACGACGAATACTGCTGAAACCGCTCGCGCTGGCAATATCAGTCACAGATAGTTGAGATTCAACCAGTAACTGCTTAGCAAACATCAGTTGTTGATACAAAGCATACTGCTTGGGAGAGCAGCCAATATGACGATTGAACAATTGAGAGAGATATCGGCTACTGATCCCAAGACGAGTTGCTAAATCAGTGACACTCGCTGCAGTTTCACCTTGCAAATAGCCACTTTCAATAATACTTACTGCGCGATGAACTGTCGTCTGTACGCCTAACCAAGCGGGTGAATGTGGCGCACTATCGGGTCGGCAACGTAAACACGGTCTTAACCCTGCGTTAGATGCTTGGATCGGTGAGTCGAAATAACGTACATTTTTCTCAAGCGGAGCCGTGGCAGGGCAAATAGAGCGACAATAGATACCAGTAGACAGCACCCCTGTAAAAAACTTGCCATCAAATCGAGGGTCGCGACTGAGACGCGCCTGACGACACACTTGTTGTGGAACTTGGCAATCAGTTAATGCTGTGGACTTGGTCATTTGCTCGCCCAGTTAAAATAGATTAGGTGTTTAATTAGTTTTTCATGTTACACCAGATGCCTTTTTAAACTAGCGGAAAACGGAACTTAATAATGTGAATCTATTTACCAAGGGCAAAATAAGCTGCTAATTACACTCACTCCTGTATCCTATGTCCCAATTGTTGCCCGCAAGTGATACACATCATATGTTTAAATTTTTCGAGTCTTTGACTCAACCTATGCCTGATGAAACACCAAGCCAGCCGCCTAAAGAACTAGTGGCTTTTTGCCGTCACTACACAAAAGGTTTCGGCAAATTACTGATCATCATGTCAATTCTAACGTCAACCCTCGCGATATTAGAAGTATCGCTGTTTGGTTTTATGGGGCAATTGGTAGACTGGCTAGTGAGCAAAGAATCAGACACTTTATGGCAAGATGAAGCCAGCACACTGATTATGATGTCGGTAATAGTATTGGTGATTATTCCACTTCTGACTTGGTTGCATGCATCTATTGTTTACCAAGGGTTATTGGGTAATTACCCAATGGCAATTCGTTGGCAATCCCACAGGTATTTACTCAAGCAAAGTATTGCGTTTTATCAAGATGATTTTGCCGGCCGTGTCGCCACTAAAGTCATGCAAACATCCCTCGCGGTGCGTGAAAGTGTGATGAAGCTACTCGATGTGTTGATGTATATTTTGGTGTATTTCACCTCGATGTTAGTGATGATTGCTAGCGCTGACGTGCGTTTAATGCTGCCAATGTTGATTTGGCTATTTGCTTATGTGGCGATTCAATGGAAATTAGTACCTAAGTTAAAAGCTGTATCAGCTGAACAAGCTGATGCACGCTCAACCATGACTGGACGTGTGGTCGATAGTTATACCAATATCTCAACCGTGAAACTATTCTCACACACCAACCAAGAAGCTGAATACGCTAAGGACAGCATGTTTGGCTTTTTGCAAACAGTTTATAAACAAATGCGCTTAGTGACAGTGATTAATGTATCTGTCCAAGTTATCAACTACATACTCGCCTTTACCATTGCCGCTATCTCGATTTGGCTTTGGGCAGATGATGCTATTACCGTAGGTGCAATTGCTATCGCGGTGAGTTTGGCGTTGCGACTTAACGGTATGTCACAGTGGATCATGTGGGAGATCAGTTCTCTATTTGAAAATATTGGTACAGTCACAGATGGCATGAATACCTTGTCTAAACCGATTCTTATTCAAGATAAACCTAACGCACCCGATATTGTTGTCAATCATGGTGAAATAGATTTTAGGCAGGTTAGTTTCCATTACGGTGAAAAATCAGGCGTCATCGACAACCTAAATCTCAATATCAAACCAGGTGAAAAAGTAGGGTTAGTGGGTCGCTCAGGCGCAGGTAAATCAACACTCGTTAATTTGTTATTGCGCTTTCACGATGTTGAACAAGGCGACATTTTGATTGATAACCAAAAGCTCACTGATGTCACGCAAGAGTCATTGCGAGCGCATATTGGCATGGTGACACAGGATACTTCACTGCTGCACCGTTCAATCCGTGAGAATATTCTTTATGGTGACCCTAATGCTGATGAAGAAAGTCTGCTCAAAGCGATTGAACAAGCACAAGCCTCCGGTTTTATTGATGATCTCACTGACCCATACGGTAACCAAGGGTTAGATGCACAAGTCGGAGAAAGAGGTGTTAAATTATCAGGCGGCCAGCGTCAGCGAATTGCCATTGCCCGAGTCTTATTGAAAAATGCGCCCATTTTGGTGCTTGATGAAGCAACATCAGCCCTCGATTCTGAAGTTGAAGCAGCAATTCAGGAGTCACTGTATCAATTGATGGAAGGCAAAACCGTGATTGCCATTGCGCACAGATTATCGACCATTGCCTCTATGGATAGACTAATCGTGTTAGATAACGGCCAAATCGTAGAACAGGGTACACACCAACAATTAATCGAGTCTGGTGGAATTTACGCCCAACTTTGGTCACATCAAACTGGCGGCTTTTTGGGAATCGATTAAATTGAAGTGATTACCCTGCTAGATTGTATTTAGTCCAAAAAAGCCGGCATCATTGCTGGCTTTTTTATGCTTCAGTAGTTAACTGATCTATTCGCTGTGCCATATATTGCCCCCACACTTGATAAGCCTGCTTACCAGGATGAAAGCCGTCACTGGCCATAAGTGTTGCATCAAACGGAAAGGGAATGGCCTCAAAGCTCACTCCTTTGTGTTGTGCACATACCTTTTCAAGCAAATGGTTGAGCTTGGACGCACGTTGGCCTAACCACCATCGAAGTGGATTGGGTAAGGCGGGAAATTGATGAACCGGTGGAATAGCAGTGAACAAAATCCCCTTTACAGCAAATTTTTGCTGTAACAGTTCAATAATGGCTTGGATATTAGTTCGCCACTGCCCAGATGAAGTTTGCTTAGTGACATCATTTACGCCAATAGACAGCACCACATAATCGTATTGCTGCTTTGGCAAAGATTGAAGGCGCGACAACAACTGAGAAGATGTATCTCCATCTTTGGCATGTAATTGCCAAGTGACTTGATAAGAATGCGATAAAGATAGGGCAAGCTGTCCTGACAATGCCAGACTTTGCTCTGGCACGCCTACCCCTGCACCAGCGGAATCTCCAGCTATCATCACACGAAGTTCATCTCCCTTTCCACTCACGCCAGCTCTATCACCATCAGGTTCAGGTAACTTAGTGGTTCGAAACCTCACCCATTTACCCTGCAACAAAAATACTGGCGCAAGGATCAGTGAGCTCAGATTAAATAACTTGGCATTTTCCATTGCCGCTACTCTCAAAAACAAACACGTTGTTTTACCTTACTGGGGAACTGCATTAGAGTAAATAATCAAAACAAGCAAAAGCAGGAATATATTAGTGTAAACCATGGCAAAGAATAACTTTTAAATCGTAATGCTCGCTACCGCTTAGAGCCCCCTTGTGGATGCTTCAAGGGCTTTTATGGAAGAGGATTGGTATTCCTTGTGAGGTTTGGCCTTCTGTTACCGAGCCTTGTAAACAAATGGGAAATATCTTTAGGTAAGAGAATGACAACTTTTCAATTACTTTGCTTTACCTCAAATTACAGGTACAAAAAAACCACCTGGCGGTGGTTTTAAGCTCTTTTCAAATGAAAAGAATTGGTATCCCATAGGG
>NZ_JBHZSM010000003.1:0-329577 GCF_043643735.1 Shewanella maritima | reverse complement strand
GATTCGAACCCCTGTTACCGCCGTGAAAGGGCGGTGTCCTAGGCCTCTAGACGAATGGGACACTAGTCTTCATTTTAGACTCTTGAAGAGAGTGAATACTCATTGATGCCTGTAGGCTAAACATCAACGCTATCGAATCGTTAACTTTACAGTCAACCACTCAAAAAAGTGGTATCCCATAGGGGATTCGAACCCCTGTTACCGCCGTGAAAGGGCGGTGTCCTAGGCCTCTAGACGAATGGGACACTAGTCTTCATTTTATACTCTTGAAGAGAGTGAATACTCGTTAAACCCTGTAGGCTAAAGCTTAACGCTAAAGATACTAAGTAAGTGGTGGAGCCTAGCGGGATCGAACCGCTGACCTCAACACTGCCAGTGTTGCGCTCTCCCAGCTGAGCTAAGGCCCCGTACCTAAATATCTTAAAACAGATTGGATACGCTGCAAGAAATTTCTCACCTCATGTCTCAACTGCGAGGCGCATTCTATGCAGCCTACCCAAAACTGTCAACACGTTTTTTAAGAATTTATTCTGTCTGCTACAAAATCAATCGCTTTGGATATTCTTTGTTCACAACGTTGCTTACCAACCAAGAATAAAGTCAAGTCAACAGCTGGAGACATTCCTGCGCCAGTAACCGCTACGCGCAAAGGCATTCCAACCTTACCCATTCCGACTTCTAATTCCGCTGCAGTGTCTTCAATTGCTAGATGAATTGACTCAACAGTCCACTCTGGAAGCGCTGCTAACTTAGCTTGAACTAACTTAAGTGGTTCTAGTGCGACACCGCGCAAATGTTTCTTCGCAGCAGTGGCATCGAATTCAGCAAAGTCTTCATAAAAATAACGACTAGAAGCAGCTAGCTCTTTTAATGTCTTAGCACGTTCTGATAGTGCCGAAACAACATCCGCTAATGCTGGGCCGTTATTGGTATCAATATTTTGTTCCTGCATGTGCCAAACAAGGTGGCTAGCAACATACTCGGCATCAAGTTCTTTAATATAATGTTGGTTCAACCAATTTAACTTCTCAGTATTAAAGGCTGATGCAGCTTTATTAATGTCATCTAACTTGAATAAGTTGATCATTTCATCAACTGAGAACACTTCTTGATCACCGTGCGACCAACCTAGTCTGACAAGATAGTTCAATAACGCTTCAGGCAAATAACCGTCATCTCGATATTGCATTACACCCACAGCCCCGTGACGTTTGGACAACTTAGCACCGTCATCACCTAAAATCATTGATACATGCGCATACTCAGGGATTGGCGCACCTAATGCTTTTAAGATATTAATTTGGCGTGGTGTGTTATTAATGTGGTCTTCACCACGTACAACACAAGTGATACCCATATCCCAATCATCAACCACTACACAGAAGTTGTATGTTGGAGTGCCATCTGTACGCGCAATAATTAAGTCATCTAACGTATCGTTAGCAAACTCAATACGTCCACGCACGTGGTCTTCAAATACCACACTACCTTCAGTTGGGTTCTTGAAACGGATGACATATGGCGCGTCATTATCTTGTGGAGCATGATCACGGCAATGACCGTCATACTTCATTGCTTCACCGTTTGCTTCTTGCTCTGCACGCATCGCTTCAATACGTTCACGAGAGCAATAACATTTATACGCTGTGCCCTGCTCTAGCATTTGTTGAATAATTTCGTTGTAACGGTCAAAACGCTTAGTTTGGTAATAAGGACCTTCATCCCAAGTTAAACCTAACCATTCCATCCCCTCTAAAATAGCTGCGCAAGCTTCTGGGGTTGAACGTTCAATATCCGTATCTTCTACACGAAGTACAAACTCACCTTGATTGGCGCGAGCATATAACCATGAATACAGTGCAGTACGCGCACCACCAACGTGTAAAAAGCCTGTTGGGCTTGGAGCAAAACGAGTCTTAGTTGTCATATTAGAGACTAACCTTTGGTATAACGTCCACCAATCTATATGAAGGCAAACAAGCAATAAAAAGTAGCGGCTATTCTAACAGTCAATCTCATAGCTGAAAACGCTTTAATCAATATCGCTTTGCCAAAGAAAATATTGTGGTGCTATTTGTGACGTTGGTTGTGGTGTAATACCGGCTTTATTTGTGCTGCCAATAGTCACATCACAATTGCTATCTACACAGTCACACCTTTGATTACCATGACTGACATTATTTGACTTACTGAATGCTTTTCATACAAACGCTAAATCCAATATTAAAAATCACGAAAATAATAGTTCAAAGCTTGACTAACAAAGCACCAAAGCGCACATTTTTAATTCGACCAGTATATTTTTATAGAAAAATCGTTGACACCTTTGGCTTGCTCCCTATAATACCGTCCCACACAGCGAGGTCGATTAGCTCAGCTGGGAGAGCACCTCCCTTACAAGGAGGGGGTCACTGGTTCGAGCCCAGTATCGACCACCATGATTTCAATGATGAAATCTAACTGTAGAATATCCCAGGTCGCTTAGCTCAGCTGGGAGAGCACCTCCCTTACAAGGAGGGGGTCACTGGTTCGAGCCCAGTAGCGACCACCATACTTTCTTATCCTTATCGTTTTTTGTATTCCTACTATCAAGTGCCATACTTGTATTTACTGCTATACATCTTCATTCGTCACAACGGTATTTTTTCTAATGTCTTGATATTAGATAGCTATTAAGATTAGATTATGATGCTGGTGCAATATTGCAGTATCGGTTCATTCAGCCATTTTCACACCAGCGAAGAGGTCGTTTGCTTTGAAAAAAACAATAAAGAAACATGCTGGTGTAACTGCTCTACTTATCCTTGGTTTACTTATCAGCTTAAAAGTATCTTATTGGTACCATATTAAAACAGGGACCCAATCGCTTGCAGCTGAAGCTGAGCATCAACTTAATGAAGTGGTATTGTTCATTGAAGATGCTTTGTATCGTTATGAAAGTACACCAAAAGTTATTGCAGAAAACCAGCAAATAATTGACCTTCTCAATAACCCACAAAATGCTGAAATGATTGAACATGTCAATGAATACTTCTTGCATTTAAAGCGTGCCACCCAAGTTTCACAAATATACTTGATTGACACTGCTGGGATGACGATTGCGGCCAGTAACGCCGGCGAAAAAAACTCGTTTATATCACAAAACTATTCGTTTAGACCTTACTTTATTCAAGCCATGTCAGGTGAACAAGGTAGCTACTATGCCGTTGGTGCATCGTCTGATAAGCGGGGGTTTTATTACTCCTCTCCGGTATATCATGATGCTAGCATTGTCGGTGTGGCGGTATTAAAAGTTGATATCGGACTAATTGAAGATTTAAGCCGTAGAATGGCGCTTGCAAGTGATGATGAATACCTTATTAGCGACCCTGACAACATCATATTCCTTTCCAGCATTGAGCATTGGCGCTATCTTTCTCTTACTCCCTTATCACAAGCTAAACGTTACGCCATTAAACAAGCTAAACGTTACTCTGGTAGGCCAATCGGTGAGCTGACTCTTTCACCTACTTTCTCGTCAGAACAACAAGATACTCCCATTGTTTATACTGTTACTGATGTAGGTAAAAGCCAGCAATATGTGCAAGTTCACCGAACTATGCCTAGAGCAAAATGGACAGTTCACGTATTTACCTCTCTTGATAGCTTAAATCGGAATCTCATTTCTTCGTTATTACTAAGCAGTACTCTGTATGCAGTATTTGCTCTCACACTGTTATATGGGTTTGAGCGCCGTAAAAACTTAAAGCACAGTCAACAAGCTAAAGCTGTACTGGCTAAAAAAGTAAAGTTACGCACCCAGGAATTAGAACATAGCAACAGCGAACTAAAACGTACCCAAGATGAATTGATACAGGTAGCTAAAGTGAATGTTGTTGGCCACTTTGCTGCCAATGTGAACCATGAGTTGAATCAGCCTTTAGTGGCTTTGAGAAACTATGCTGAATCAACGATGCAACAGCTGGACAGAAAAAAATACGCTGAGGCTCGTAACAACATCAATATCATGATTGAGCTGACTCAAAAGCTAACTGATATCATTAATGGATTTAAAAACTTTAGCCGTAAATCCACTAATGATGTTCAGGCTATTGATATTAAACAGTGTATTAACGATGCGATCATTATTGTCACCCCGGAGCTTGAAAAGCAGCACATTAAACTTGATTGCCAGCTTCCTGATGACTTTTGCCAAGCTTGGGGAGATAACCTTAAGTTACAGCAAACATTAGTCAACATTCTCAGTAATGCAATCCATGCGATGGAAGACTCTCACCGTAAACAGCTACTGATTAAGCTCACAATCAATAAAGTACTGCACTTATGCATAAAAGATACGGGGACAGGTATTAAAAGCTCGCATATGAATAAGATTTTTGAACCTTATTACACCACTCACGATAGACAAAGTTCTGGCTTGGGATTATCTATTGCCAAACGAATAATCGAGTCAATGGACGGTGATATTCGGGTAGAGAATGCCCCTGAGGGTGGTGCGGTATTTTTAATTACCTTACCCGTACATATTCATGAGAAATCGCCAATAACATAGCGCTGAAACTCATAGATAAGTGTTTAATTAAAGCTATATTCAAGGTTGGCTGGATAAACTTTACAAATTGTTAGTGAGCTAATTTATCCCGCTGTTGCACTTTATCTAAGCGCCACAGAGTGATGAATAATACCAGCATCAATAACATCGAGCCAACAACCACTCCATTCCAATGTGCCTGTTGCCAAAACAGCATCAAATAAGGCCCACCAAGTGCCGCGCCTAAATAGTAACTACACAAATACAATGATGTCGCTTTCGCTCGGTGTTTAGTCGCCCTAATTGCCACAAACGAATTGCAACAGCTGTGCGACAGGAAAAAACCACTGGCTGTTACGAGGAAACCTAACACGATAGTGATTAGCGTATCATGCAAAGTCATCAAGGTTCCCAGCACCATCAGTAACAGTGCCACTTTAAACAACAGCAATGAGCCGTACTTAACAATCAGTTTGGCAGACAAATACGACGATGCTGTTCCACTGAGGTAACACAAGAAAATCAAGGTCGCCGCAAAACGACTCAGTGAATAAGGAGACTCCATTAAATGTAATTGGATAAAGCTAAACTGATTCACCATCATCATAAATGCAATGCCGCCGATGAAGTACACCAATCGCATCTGTTGATCAGATAAGTGGCCGACAAAGCCTCTGATATCTTGCTTCATTTTTTCCAATACAGCTGTTTCTTGCTTATCTGCGCGCGTTTCTTTGCGAGGCAATAAATAACTCACCACTGTTACACCGACAAAAGTAACACTAAACATCAACCACATAGATTGTTGCCAATCCAAATGCTGTGACATCATGCCACCAAACAAACGTCCAAAAATCCCGCCTAAGCTATTGGCCATAATATACACAGCTGCAGCTTTAAGCATGAATGCCACAGGCAGTTGCTCTTTAAAATAAGCCATGGCTATCGCTGGAACAGCTGCAAGTAAAACACCCTGTAGCAAGCGCACAGCCACAAGGGCTTCAAAATCTTGACAGAAGGCCAGTAATAAATTTGAAGCCACCAGCAACCATAAACTCGCGAGTATCGGCCACAAGCGCCCTACTCTGTCTGAGATAACGGCGAATACGAGTAATGAAAAAGCCAGCGAAAAACTGGTTACAGAGAGGATTAATGTGGCCTTAGCACCAGTCACAACAAAGTGATCCGCAATGAGCGGTAACATACCTTGTAGCGTATATAAATTTACATAAATTACAATTGACGCAAGGCATAGCGCCCAGATCAAACGGGTATGAACAGAAGATGGCTCACAAGGCTTAGCACTAGACACGAGAACAGCTCAGAAACAACACAAGAAGCAAATTATTGATCGCCATTAAAATTAATCAATGGGGGCAAAGTGATTGTGTGACATATAGCCGAAATATCTCAGCTATATGTCCAAACAGTGCAAGCCCACAGTGAAAGCAAAGTAATAGGCGTGTATTACTTCACTTTTTTCATAATGACTTCAGTAGTAAACACATCATTATTGATCACTTCATAACGCTCATAAGTTTGAAAAATCACTTTCCCTTCATAAGTGATCATTGCTACAACACCGTAATCAACATCACTATCAATCATATCTTCTTTAAATATGAACTTAAAAGGCACAGGAGAACGTGCGATATCAAACGTTTTCTGCGCAATGATTGAACCGGGTGTATTAAAATCAATCACTGCAATATTAATCACACTGCCCTTAGGTAAGGCTATTTTTTCAAGGTAGCCAGCGTAGCCGTTCACTACCACAGGTTCTTCTGGTTCTACCGTCACACAGGCAGTTAAACTGACTAATGCAAATAAAACCAAAGTACGAGTTATTAGTCTTTGCCACATATTCATGATGACTTTCCTTTATTGCTCATCCTCATCAACCCTTCTTGGGTCGCCGAAGCCACTAAATTACCTTGCTGATCAAAAAACTGACCTTTCACAAAACCTCTACCGCCACTAGCATTGGTACTCTCAATACTATACAGCAACCATTGGTCTAAATTGAATGGACGGTGAAACCAAATAGCATGGTCAATGGTAGCCATCCGCATACCAGGGGTCAAAAACGATACGCCATGAGGCTGTGCTGCTGTCACCAAGAAATTAAAATCCGAAGCATATGCTAATAATGATTCTTGGATGCAATGATCTTGCGGAATATTGCCATTCGCTTTTATCCAAACATGGCGAATAGGCGCGATTTTTTTCGGATTAATAATATCTTGTGGATCAACCAAGCGCATTTCGAATGGCGAATCTGCCATAAACTTTTCCAGAACTGCTGGCGGGACTTTATCCCTCAACGTCATTGCAAGTTCTTGTTGATTCAACAGCCCTTCAGGCCCTTGTATACTGGGCATGGTAGCTTGATGGTCAAAGCCAAGCTCTTGCGATTGAAATGAACAGGTCATGTAGAAAATCGGGCGACCTTTTTGAATCGCTTTAACTCTACGAGCACTAAAACTACCGCCATCTCGCATATTTTCTACGTCATAGACAATCGGCATTTTCTCATCACCCGCTCGCAAGAAATACGAATGGAATGAGTGCACAAATCTATCCTTTGCGACTGTCTCTTTTGCAGCGCTCAGCGCTTGCCCCATCACTTGTCCACCAAACAAATGACCAAAGCCGATGTCCTGACTTTGACCTCTAAACCGTCCCTGCTCAATTTGCTCAAGCGATAATAACGACAATAAATCATCTAATACTTGACTCATTTTACAACCTTAATTACCAACATAAATATTAGGTTACCTCAAATCACTCTTTTAGATAACCCTTTACTCAATTAGTGCCTAAGCAAGCATATTTGTGTTTAATTTGGTGATAAGGCGCACTTTTTCATTGCAACATTTTGCTTCATTTTTTGATAAACTATCAGGTATCCCTAAACAAGTAACTGACAATTCACCCATTATGAATTCATGGCTTTTAGCCATTCGCCCTCGAACTTTACCGGCGGTGATAGGCCCATTATTAATTGGTAACATGTTGGCGTTAGAGCTGGAGCAATTCAGTTGGCTAATTGCCGGTATCTCAATGTTATGCGGTATTTTATTACAAATATCAGTTAATTTAGCTAACGACTATTTTGATTTTAAAAACGGTATTGATACTGAAGAACGCTTAGGCCCTGTACGTGTAACTCAAAGCGGTATGCTCAGCCCAAACGCGGTGAGAAATGCCATGGTTCTATGCTTAGTACTCGCTTTTATCGTGGGCTTTTACCTCATCATTCATGGCGGCTGGCCGATTGCTATCTTAGCTGTAGCCTCCATATTGGGCGCGCTTTGTTACAGTGGTGGTCCATACCCATTAGCCTCCCACGGCCTAGGTGAAGTCGCTGCATTTGTTTTTTTCGGACTCGTTGCTGTTGTGGGTAGCTATTTTATTCAAGCGGGTGACACTAGCTTATCGGCATGGTTACTCGGTAGTGCAATAGGCTTTTTTAACGCTGCCATTATGCTGGTGAATAACACTCGCGATATCAATACTGATACCAAAGCGGGTAAAAATACCCTTGCCGTGCGAATTGGCGAAGCTCAATCGAAGCTGCTTTATCAAAGCCTTGTTTTTATGCCCTTTGTGATTATCATCGTCGGCTTTTTACTGGGCTTTTTACAAGGCTTACCTGTGTTACTCGCAGGCGTTTCTTTTGTGATTGCAAGACGGTTAAGTCAAGCATTCCAAGATAATACAGGCGAAGCACTTAATCCTATATTAGGGCAAACTGCCAAGCTAACCATGACTTTCAGCGCACTATTCAGTGCGGGTATTTTGTTTACTTTACCTCACTAATACCTAATACGCTTATTCATTAAATAAAAAACGCTTCATTGGAAGCGTTTTTTATTATCACATCATTCTTCTTTACTGACTGCTAGTTAACCTTTGTCAAAGCTCGTTGTAGGTGACTCCAATCTACATGGTATTTCTCACCTGCAGGTTTATCGATACGCTCAAATGTATGTGCGCCAAAGAAGTCTCGTTGACCTTGTAGCAGGTTAGCCGGCAAGGTCTCACTACGATAGCTGTCATAGTAAGCCACAGCAGAGCTAATACAAGGGATGGCAATACCAGATAAAATCGAGGCTGCTACTGTTTTGCGCCAATTACCTTGCTTTAACGACAAGCTTTGACTAAAGCTATCAGCCATTAATAGATTAGCGATATCTGCATCTTGTTGATACGCCTCAGTAATAGATTGCAAGAATGTCGCGCGAATAATACAACCCGCACGCCATATCTTGGCTATTTCGGCAAAGTTAAGGCTCCAACCTTGTTCTTTGGCTGTCATTGCCATTAACTGGAACCCTTGCGCATAGCTGCATACTTTTGCGCAATACAGGGCATCTTCCAACTGTGCAATAAAGCTCGCTTTATCATGCTCAGCTAAAGGTGCTTCACTTGGGCCTAGTAGCTTATGCTGCAGCTGCTTCCGCAACGACTTTTGGGTGCTCACAGCTCTAGCATAAACAGCCTCAGCAATCGTTGGTGCTGGGCAACCAATTTGCAAACTGCTCACAGCAGTCCAAAGCCCCGTGCCTTTTTGCCCTGCTTTATCTAGAATCATCTCAACTAAAGGCTTACCAGTCATCGGGTCAGCTTGCTGTAACACTTCTGCACTGATCCCCATCAAGTAGCTATTTAAGCTGCCTTGATTCCACTGCTTGAATACATTACCAATGTCATAAGCCGACATCCCTAAACCATCATGCAGTAACTGGTATGCCTCACAGATGAGCTGCATGTCCGCATACTCAATACCGTTATGCACCATTTTCACATAATGGCCAGAACCAGCAGGGCCAATATAGGTGGTGCAAGGCTCACCTTCTGTCACTGGGTTGCCAGGTTCAAATCGCTCTATGGGTAAGCCAGTTTCAGGGTCAACTTTTGCTGCAATCGCTTGCCAAATAGGTGCAACAAACTCCCATGCAGAAGCATCGCCACTTGGCATCAAGGATGGACCGAATCGCGCACCAACTTCACCGCCAGAAACTGCAGAACTAAAAAACTTAAAGTTGTTCTTGTACTGTTTTTCACGTTCAACCGTATCGGTCCACAAACTGTTGCCGGTATCGACAACAATATCTTGCTGCTCAATACCTGCCTCAATTAACCCCTGACAAACACCATCAACAGGTGCTCCAGCGGGAATGGATAACACAATGACTCTAGGTGAAGTTAAATTTGCTAGCATTTCTGAAAGATTATTACAGGCATGCATTCTGGCAGGTTTGCTTTGAGGGCGTTCAAGTTGTTCTTGAGCAAGGGCTGCACTAACTTTTTGGTTGTCGAGGTCAAAAACAGCGACCTTATAGTTATTATCAGCGATGTTTAAGGCAAGATTCTTACCCATTACACCAAGGCCAATAACCCCGATTTGAGCAAGCTGGGTGTGATTATTCATGTATTTTTAGTATCCGCAGGTCACAGAGTTTGATGCTTAAGCATTCTTTCTGGGGCGCAATTATAGCGATTTATGTAACAAAATTACCAGTTAATTAACTCACTACATACGATTGCAACTCTTGTGCTAATTATAGAGATACACAGTAAACTGCTTCCACAGTATAACTATCAGTAACTTACTGATGATTGACTCGGTTGTTGTTAAAACATGACAACTGGTATGACAATTAAAATTGTTAAGGGTTAACCGTTCAATTTACGCCTCTGAGCAGCAAATACTAAACTATAGTCCAAGTGCGATAAATTTGGGTACGATTGTTTGAAGCAGAAGTAAACAATCCTCCTTCTGAAAAACTGGTTTTGTGTGTCCCTCAAAGGGGGGCGTTTCAGTTATTTTATAACCTCAATAGCATATAAAATCGATGATATTTAAAGTCGTTGAAAACATGGATGTTTTCGTTGACCGAACATGAATGTGCTTGCTGCGTGCTTTAAATATCATTGCATAGCTGGCTCAATCTCAATTTAGCAAGTCATGTAAAGCAAAATTACAGGCAAATTCTATCGGATGATAACCACCTACTGAAGTAGGTGAGTTTAGAGCTGAATATAAAAAAGCACCGCAATTCGGTGCTTTTTCTAGAATGAATGAAAATTAACTCACTTCACATGTTTTTGCTTTGGCATACCCCATGCGGGTTAACGCGTTCTGTACAATATCAAGCGTGACTGGGTCTTCAATGGTCGCCGGTACTGTGTATTCCTGATTGTCAGCAATTTTACGCATAGTGGCTCGCAAAATCTTACCTGAACGGGTCTTCGGTAGCTTTTGAACAGCGCTGACTAATCTAAATGACGCAACAGGACCGATTTCTTGACGAACTAGGGATAATAATTGTTTATATAATTCTTCCCCTTCAAGAGTAACCCCGTTCTTTAACACCACTAACCCCAATGGCACTTGGCCTTTGAGTTTATCTTGAACACCAATTACAGCGGCTTCAGCAACTGCATCATGCTGGCACAATACCTCTTCAAAGCGTCCCGTTGATAAACGGTGACCTGCAACATTAATAATGTCGTCAATGCGGCTCATGATAAACAGGTAACCCTCTTCGTCAATATAACCAGCATCACCTGTGAGGTAATAACCATCGTACATGCTTAAATAGCTATCTAAGTAACGTTGCTCATTTTGCCAAAGGGTAGTTAATGTGCCTGGTGGCAAAGGCTGTTTGATCACAACATTGCCACTTTCATTTGCAGCAACTTGTTCTCCCATTGCATCTAATACTTCAACTTGATAACCCGGAACAGGTTTTGCTGGCGAGCCCGGTTTAACGGCAATAGGTTCAACGCCCATTAAATTAGCAGCCACAGGCCAACCCGTTTCAGTTTGCCACCAATGATCAATCACAGGTTTATTCAACTGAGTTTGTGTCCAAATCAAGGTATCTGGATCGCAACGTTCCCCTGCGAGAAAGACCTGCTTTAAACAGGTTAAATCAACTTGCTTAATGAGAAGTCCATCTGGGTCTTCACGTTTAATGGCGCGTATCGCAGTTGGCGCAGTGAAAAAGCTCTTCACTTTATAGCGCGATATTGTATTCCAGAAAGCCCCAGCATCAGGTGTACCAACTGGCTTACCTTCATAGATAATGCTAGTTGCGCCAACTAATAATGGTCCATAGACAATGTATGAGTGGCCCACAACCCAACCCACATCTGATGCAGCCCAGAACACATCACCAGCTTCAATGTCATAAATGTGTTTCATCGACCAAGCAAGCGCCACGGCATGGCCACCATTATCGCGTACCACCCCTTTAGGCTGACCCGTTGTGCCGGATGTATAAAGAATATAAAGCGGATGAGTGGCCTCTACGGGTACGCAATCCACAAAAGGCGCTTCAGCTACAGCTTGTTGCCAATCCACATCACGGGTACCGTGAAATTCAGCTTGATACTGTACCCGGTTCAAAATGACACAATGCCCCACCTCATGCGTTGCCTGTTTAAGTGCTTCATCTAATAAGGGTTTATATGCAACAACCCCAGATGGCTCAATACCGCACGAAGCTGACAGAATTAATTTCGGCTTAGCATCATTTATACGGGTGGCAAGCTCATTAGCCGCAAAACCACCGAATACGACTGAGTGTATAGCACCGATACGCGCACAGGCTAACATGGCAAAGGCGGTTTCAGGCACCATTGGCATGTAGATCACCACCCGATCCCCTTTAACTACACCCAGTTTTTGCATCGCACCAGCTAAACGACTCACTTGTTGTTGTAGTTCAGCATAGGAAATGGAATATTGATTCTGTGTCACTGGGCTCACATACTGCAACGCGACTTGCTCACCTCGCCCAGCCTCAACATGACGGTCTACCGCGTTATAGCAGGTATTCATCACCCCACCACTAAACCATTGGTAAAATGGTTTACGAGAATCATCTAACACCTTATGCGCTTTGGTATCCCAACTGATCGCTTCGGCAGCATTTGCCCAGAATTTTTCAGGCTCTGAAATCGATTGTTGATGTAATTGACTGCCAATACCCGCGACGACACCTGTCTCTACCATTGTCCCAGAATCGCTCATAACCCTCTCCATGAAATTCATTCATCCAAATCTGATTATGAACAAAACTCATACAAAGCCCCTATTAGACAAAGGGATAATAACCAAACATGAAAAAAATGATTAGGTAGCCAAATCATCTGTAAACACAGGGATGAGAAGCAATATGGCAACTTGAGTTAACACTTTACATTGAAATAAAAACAGGCAAACTTTACCTTTACGTAAACTTCATATATCTTGCAACAAAAGAAACATTTTTGGGATTAAGATGGCCGCGAATATCTCTAGTCAATCCACATATTCAATCAGTGATTTATCAAAAGAGTTTGATATCACGACTCGTAGTATCCGCTTCTATGAAGATCAAGGGTTAATCAAACCTAAACGTCGAGGCCAAACTCGCATATACAGCTTAAAAGACAGAGTCCGTCTTAAGCTGATTTTGCGCGGTAAACGTCTAGGCTTTTCATTGGCAGAAACCCGGCGCTTGTTTGAACTGTATGATGCAGATAAAAGCAGTACCTCTCAGCTCAACACTATGCTGGAACTAGTACATGAGAAAAAAGCCTCACTGCAACAGCAAATGGACGACATTAAAGTGGTGCTAATGGAACTTAATTCCGCAGAACAACAATGTAAAGCTGCCCTCGAAGACAGCCAAACCAATAAATAATAATTATAAAGACCTTCAATCCCCTAAACGCCAATCATAGTGCGTGGGGTCATAAATAGTTTTAACAGGACACAAGCAATGAGCCAACTCTACACAAGCCTTAACTTCGGCCTAGGCGAAGATATCGACATGCTACGCGACGCAGTTCACAGCTTCGCTAGCAATGAAATAGCCCCAATCGCCGCACAAGTGGACCAAGACAATGCATTCCCTAATCACATGTGGCCCAAACTTGGCGAAATGGGATTATTAGGTGTCACAGTTCCTGAAGAGTTTGGCGGTGCAGACATGGGGTACTTAGCTCATGTTGTGGCGATGGAAGAAATCTCACGCGCTTCAGCATCCATAGGCTTAAGTTATGGTGCTCATTCAAATCTGTGTGTAAACCAAATTAACCGTAACGGTAATGCAGAGCAAAAAGCCAAGTACTTATCTAAATTGGTAAGTGGCGAGCATATTGGTGCATTAGCCATGAGTGAACCCAATGCAGGTTCAGATGTGGTTTCGATGAAACTACACGCCCGCAAAGAAGGTGATCGCTACATCCTCAATGGCAATAAAATGTGGATCACCAATGGCCCTGATGCTGACACCTTGGTGATTTATGCTAAGACTGACCTCGATAAAGGTCCGCACGGCATAACAGCATTTATTGTAGAGAAAAACTTTAAAGGTTTTAGCACTGCGCAGAAACTAGATAAGCTAGGCATGCGTGGCTCTAATACCTGTGAGTTGGTTTTTGAAGACTGTGAAGTACCAGAAGAAAACATTCTTGGTGGTCTGAACAATGGCGTAAAAGTGCTAATGAGTGGCCTTGATTATGAGCGTGTTGTGCTGTCAGGTGGCCCTTTAGGCATCATGAATGCGTGCATGGACATCGTTGTACCATACATCCACGAACGTGAGCAGTTTGGCCAATCAATCGGTCAATTCCAACTTGTTCAAGGCAAGATTGCTGATATGTATACCGGCATGAATGCAGCCAAAGCCTATATCTACAATGTTGCTCAAGCGTGTGATCGTGGTGAAACGACTCGAAAAGATGCCGCTGGTGCGATTCTATACAGTGCAGAACTGGCCACAAAAATGGCATTAGACGCGATTCAGTTACTCGGTGGCAATGGCTATATCAATGAGTACGCTACGGGTCGACTACTTAGAGATGCCAAGTTATACGAAATTGGAGCGGGCACCTCTGAAATTCGCCGCATGTTAATTGGCCGCGAATTATTTAACGAAACTAAATAGCCAAGAAATCAAATATCGGGAGCGAAATCAGCTCCCATTATGAATGTTGGCCAATACATGCCAGAGGCCGTAAAAGTTAGCCCCCGAGTTAACAACTGACGTTAACTAGCATGACAGGTTAACAGGCACAAACATTTAGCCACATGCCAGTGTTGCGAGCATGGTTGAGCGTCCCCCATTGATCTCAGCCATGCACATCGCCTCACTAACATCATTAAGGATATGAATTGTGACGCAAATCAGCAGCCGTATTAATTCCCGCAGTGACGATTTTAAGGCCAAACATGACGACATGGTCGCCTTAGTCGACGATCTTAAAATTAAACTGTCAACAATCGAACAAGGTGGTGGTCCCGTTGCCTGTGAACGCCACTTATCACGCGGTAAGCTTTTGCCACGCCAGCGGGTAGAAAAACTACTGGATCCTGGTTCACCTTTTTTAGAAATCTCTCAATTCGCTGCCTATGAAGTTTACGACGAAGCAGTCCCTGCTGCAGGTGTGATTGCAGGCATTGGCCGAGTTAGCGGTGTTGAGTGCATGATTATTGCCAACGATGCCACAGTAAAAGGCGGCACTTATTATCCGATTACCGTTAAAAAGCATTTGCGAGCTCAAGATATTGCACAGCGCTGTCACCTGCCTTGTATCTATTTGGTTGATTCAGGCGGCGCGAACTTGCCTCGCCAAGATGAAGTTTTCCCAGACAGAGATCACTTTGGTCGTATTTTCTACAACCAAGCCCAAATGTCAGCCAAAGGCATTCCTCAGGTTGCAGTCGTAATGGGACTTTGTACCGCAGGTGGTGCTTATGTACCCGCCATGGCAGATGAGTCAATTATCGTTAAAGAACAAGGTACGATTTTCTTAGCTGGCCCACCGTTGGTGAAAGCGGCTACCGGCGAAGAAGTCTCTGCTGAAGAACTCGGCGGCGCAGAAGTACACACCAAAATTTCGGGTGTCGCGGATCATATGGCTCAAAATGACGATCATGCATTAGAGCTAGCACGCAAGTCTATTTCTCGCCTCAACCATCAAAAGCAAATTGCGGCACAGCTTAGCCCAGTTAAGCCGCCTCAATACGATATAAATGAGCTATACGGCATTGTCGGAACAGATCTGAAAAAACCATTTGATGTGAAAGAAGTCATCGCCAGATTAGTCGATGACTCTGATTTTGACGAGTTTAAAGCCAATTACGGCAGTACACTCGTATGCGGCTTTGCTCGCATTCATGGTTACCCTGTGGGCATCGTGGCCAATAACGGTATTTTGTTCTCTGAATCAGCACAAAAAGGGGCGCACTTTATTGAGCTTTGTTGTCAACGTAAAGTCCCGCTGCTGTTCTTACAAAATATCACCGGCTTTATGGTCGGTAAGAAATACGAACATGAAGGCATTGCAAAACATGGCGCCAAAATGGTAACTGCAGTGTCTTGTGCCAGTGTGCCTAAATTCACTGTGATTATTGGTGGCAGTTATGGTGCAGGAAACTATGGCATGTGTGGCCGCGCATTTGAGCCGACCATGATGTGGATGTGGCCAAATGCACGTATCTCAGTCATGGGCGGTGAACAAGCAGCTGGTGTGCTCGCTACCGTACGCCGCGATGGTCTCGCTCGCAAAGGGCAACAATGGTCAGATGAAGAAGAGCAAGCATTCAGAAAGCCAATTGTTGAGCAATATGACAAAGAAGGTCACCCTTACCACGCCAGCGCCCGGTTATGGGATGATGGCATCATAGACCCAGTACAAACCCGCGATGTTGTTGGTTTAGCCTTATCAGCCGCACTTAATGCACCAGTTGAAGACACCAAGTTTGGTGTGTTCCGTATGTAATGGGCAAATGCACAATGAATAATAACAATCAAGCAAACCTAGATGTTGGCAATTATCAACATATTGAGTGCCAAATACATGATGGCGTAGCCAAATTAACCTTAAACCGCGCCGAAAAACACAATGCGTTTGATGAAGTCATGATCAATGAAATGATCACAGCCATCACGCATTTTGATCAGGACAGCCATTGTCAGGTATTGATACTGAACGCCAATGGCAAAAATTTCAGTGCCGGCGCCGACCTCAATTGGATGCGTAAGCAAGCCAAGATGGATTTTGAGCAAAATCTAGCTGATGCCAATGAATTAGCCAAGTTAATGCATTGCCTAGACAAATTCAGCAAACCAACCATCGCACTTGTTAACGGTGCGGCATTTGGTGGGGCACTTGGATTAATTTGCTGCTGTGACATTGCGATAGCCAATCAGCGAGCCAGTTTTTGTTTAAGCGAAGTCAAGCTAGGCCTTATTCCTGCGGTCATTAGCCCTTATGTCGTTCGCGCCATGGGCAACCGTCAATCACGCCGATATATGCTGACAGCCGAGCGTTTTAGTGCGGAAGTTGCGCTAACTCATCAGGTTATTCACGAAATTAATGATGATTTAGACGCTGCGGCAAAGCCATTTATCGACGCATTTAAAGCCAATAGCCCACAAGGGATGGCTTGGGCGAAAAGCTTAATTTCACACTTAGAAGACGGTGAAATTGACGATGCCACGTTGGCTTATACCAGCGAACAAATTGCCCGAATCAGAGTATCAGATGAAGGCCAAGAAGGGCTTAATGCGTTCTTTGAAAAACGCTCGCCAGCTTGGCAGCACCCCCGTGCAAATGCACAAGGAGCCAAATAATGTTTACCAAATTATTAATTGCCAACCGCGGTGAAATTGCCTGTCGCATCATCAAAACCGCTAAGAAAATGGGCATCCGCACCGTGGCTCTTTATTCTGATGCTGACCGCGAAGCACGCCATGTTGCACTTGCAGATGAATCATTTTATCTAGGAGGTAGCGCCCCCGCGGACTCTTATCTAAAAGGCGATTTAATCATTGAGATTGCCAAGCAATCAGGCGCACAAGCTATTCATCCGGGCTATGGTTTCCTATCTGAAAATGCGCAATTTGCTAAAAGCTGTGAACAAAATGGTATTGAATTCGTCGGCCCAAGCAGTGATGCAATTGATGCAATGGGCAGTAAAAGTGCGGCAAAAATAATTATGGGTAACGCCAGCGTCCCCCTAGTACCAGGCTATCATGGCGACGACCAAACCGATGAGACTTTACTGGTTGAAGCTGAGAAAGTCGGTTATCCCATGTTGATCAAAGCCGCTTTTGGCGGTGGTGGTAAAGGCATGCGCATTGTTGAAAGTCAAAGTGAAGTACTTGAGGCTATCAACTCAGCGCGCCGTGAAGCCGCGTCGTCCTTTGGTAACGATAAATTACTGATGGAGCGTTATTTACGCCAACCTCGCCATGTTGAAGTGCAAGTGTTTGCCGACAAACAAGGCAATACAATTTATTTATCTGACCGTGACTGTTCTATTCAACGTCGTCACCAAAAAGTGGTTGAAGAAGCGCCTGCACCTGGTTTATCTGATGCTTTACGCCAACAAATGGGGGAAGCTGCGGTTGCTGCAGCAAAAGCCATTGATTATGTCGGCGCTGGCACAGTAGAGTTTTTATTAGACACTGACGACAGCTTTTACTTCATGGAAATGAATACTCGTTTGCAAGTAGAGCACCCTGTTACCGAAATGGTCACTGGCCAAGATTTAGTTAAGTGGCAGCTTATGGTCGCCAGTGGCAGTGATTTACCGCTCAAACAAGATGAAGTAAGCATACATGGTCATGCCTTTGAAGTACGTATTTACGCTGAAGATCCACACAATGAGTTTTTACCCGCTGCGGGCAAACTTAACTTTTTGCGTGAACCTGATGAAAATCGCCATGTAAGAATTGACTCAGGCATTAGAGAAAACGATGTCATTAGTAACTTTTATGACCCAATGATCTCTAAACTGATTGTATGGGATGAGTCACGCCCACGTGCCCTGCAAAGGTTAACTCACGCATTGAGCTCATACCAAATTGGCGGCCTTAAACATAATATTGAATTTTTAGCCAATATCGCTGAACACCCTGCTTTTGTAGCGAACGACTTTTGCACCGACTTTATTGAGCGCTATAGCGACAGCTTGATTGGTGATGTCACGAATGAATCTGCCAATGCACTTGCGTTAGCAGGGTTATACCAAGTACTGGCAAGACAACAAGCGGCGCAAATCAACGCAACAAATAGCGATGACCCATATTCTCCTTGGGGCCAAGTGAGTGGCTTTAGGTTAAATAGCGCCAGTGTGCATCACGTAGCGCTGCAACATAAATCCACTGAAAATGAAGAACAAGTACTGCACAACCTAGTATTTACAGATTTAGGCCATGCCTTGCACCTTGGGTTAAATGGACAAGCATTGAAACTGGCTGGTTCAATTCAAGACGATGTGTTGCACGCTGAAGTTAATGGTCATAAGAGCAAAGTCCCTGTTAGTCATAACAAAGATAATTTCACCCTATTCTTAAGTACTGGTAGTTATCAATTTACAGCAGTAGCAGCGCAAGTCGCTGAAGATGAAGTCGACAGCACCGATAAGTTAAAAGCCCCTATGAATGGTACAGTTGTGACTCATTTAGCCAACGTTGGCGATAAGGTTGTTGAAGGACAAGGCTTACTAGTCATGGAAGCCATGAAAATGGAATACACTATTGAAGCACCGTTTGATGGTGTCGTGGCAGAGTTCTACTTCCAAAGCGGTGAACTTGTCAGTGATGGCGCGCAATTGCTCAGTGTCGAAGCGCTGACAGAGGAAGCTTAACATGTTGCCGAACAAGGTCAGTATTTTCGAAGTCGGCGCCCGTGATGGTTTGCAAAATGAGACTGCGGTATCCACCGCAGCAAAGCGACAACTCATTGATGACTTAGCCCATGCAGGGCTAACACGCATTGAAGCTGGCAGTTTTGTTTCACCTAAATGGGTGCCTCAAATGGCCGACTCAGCTGAAGTGTTTCACTCTCTGAACCGTCATAGTGGCGTAACCTATAGCGCATTGACGCCTAACCTAAAAGGGCTTGAGTTAGCGTTAAATGCTGGCGCTGATGAAGTCGCTATTTTTGGCGCCGCATCTGAAAGCTTTAGTCAGAAAAATATTAACTGCTCAATTGAAGAGTCTATTGAGCGTTTCATCCCTCTGATGCAACAAGCAAAGCAGCACAATATGCCAGTGCGTGGCTATGTTTCATGTGTGCTTGGCTGCCCCTATGAAGGCAGCATCAGCCATGATGAAGTCGCACGTGTCAGTGAGATTCTGTTCAACATGGGTTGTTATGAAATCTCACTGGGCGACACCATTGGTGTTGGCACTCCGCTGCAAGCACGCAAAATGGTAGAAGCTGTATCGCGCAAAGTGCCGGTCGAAAAGCTCGCACTGCATTTTCATGACACTTACGGTCAAGCTTTAGCCAATATTCTAGCCTGTTTAGAGACTGGTGTTAATGTGATTGACTCATCTGTTGCCGGTCTCGGTGGTTGCCCTTATGCCAAAGGCGCATCAGGTAATTTAGCGACTGAAGATGTCGTATACATGCTTCACGGGATGGGCATAGAAACCGGCGTTTCGCTCGAAAAGCTTGCCCTAGCAGGCAACAATATTAGTCAGGTACTAGGCAGAAAAAACGGCTCTAAAGTAGCCAATGCTTTGGGGTAGCCCAGCGGATATGAGCACTTTACACCGAACACAAATAAAAAGGACACAAACATGGCAGGACTCAACAAAGTCGTCCACAACTATGATGATGCACTGGCAGGTCTCAGTAATGATATGACCATCATGGTAGGTGGATTTGGTTTATGCGGCATTCCAGAAGGTTTGATTAATCATATGGTCAAACAAGGTGTCACTGGCTTGACCGCCATTTCGAATAACGCCGGTGTGGATGATTTCGGCCTAGGTTTGCTGTTAAAGCAGCGCCAAATTGACACCATGATTGCATCATATGTGGGTGAGAATGCCACGTTTGAACAACAAATGTTGTCAGGCGAACTGAATGTGATTTTAACGCCTCAAGGAACATTAGCTGAAAAAATCCGTGCTGGTGGCGCTGGTATTCCTGCGTTCTTCACTGCAACGGGTTACGGCACGCCAGTAGCTGAAGGTAAAGAAACCCGTGAAATCAAAGGGCGACATTACGTATTAGAAGAATCTTTAACGGCAGACTTTGCCCTCGTTCGCGCATGGAAAGCTGACACAATGGGGAATCTTGTGTTCCGTAAAACAGCAGCTAACTTCAACCCTATGATGGCCACGGCAGGTAAAATTACCGTGGTTGAGGCAGAAGAAATTGTCGAACCGGGTGAATTAGACCCTAATCATATTCATACCTCGGGTATTTACGTTGACCGCGTGATCAAAGCCAGCTTTGAAAAGCGCATCGAGCAACGTACCGTCAAACCAGCATAAGGAGCAAGCAAATGGCATTAACAAGAGAACAACTTGCTCAGCGTGTGGCAAAAGAAATGCAAGACGGTTTTTACGTCAACCTTGGTATCGGTATCCCTACGCTCGTTGCAAACTATATTCCTGAAGGCATGAATGTGATGTTGCAGTCAGAAAATGGTCTGTTGGGCATGGGCGAGTTTCCAACTGAAGACACCATTGACGCAGACTTGATTAACGCGGGTAAACAAACAGTCACGGCTGTGGATGGCGCATCTTTTTTCTCATCAGCTGAAAGCTTCGCCATGATCCGTGGTGGTCATGTGGACTTGACTGTATTAGGCGCGTTTGAAGTGGATGTGAATGGTTCAATTGCATCATGGATGATTCCAGGAAAACTGATTAAAGGCATGGGCGGCGCAATGGATTTGGTTGCTGGCGCTGACAATATCATTGTCACCATGATGCACGCTGACAAAAAGGGCAATTCAAAATTACTGCCTCAGTGTGAGTTACCTTTAACTGGGTACGGTTGCATTAAACGAGTGATGACAGACTTAGCCTTCCTAGAAATTAAAGATGGCGCTTTTCATCTCCTTGAACGTGCACCTGGCGTATCAGTAGATGAGATTGTTGCGAAAACGGCTGGGAAACTTGTAGTGCCTGAACATGTTCCAGAAATGGCATTCTAAACGGTTATATAAATTTATCGTTGAGTAAATAACTGCGCTAAATAGCAGACAATTATAAAAGCGAGCTTCAATTGAAGCTCGCTTTTTTGTGCATTATCGAACCACTTGCTAAAACTTTTCGTGACGGAATAAAAAAGCTGAAAGTAGCGAATACTTATGCTAGGAATTTCTTGTAATACAATTAATAGTTTCTCAACGTATAATTAGCGCATGAAAATGTGAATACCCATTGTCGCGGCGAGTGTATTTGATTAGTATCAAGTAAGGTGGTCACATTGGCTATGTCATGAAGTTATTCATCAAGTTACTATTAATCATATTGTTTTGCTTTCCTCTGCTCTCAGAAGCCAATGAGCGAATCCGGCTGACTGACAAACCTAGTGAAGCGATAAAGCTGCAACACAAAGACCCCTATGGTGCGATTAAAATACTTGAATCACTACCAAGAGGACTCAACTCACTCTCCCCGGAAGACAAAACCTTTGTACAAGATCTGTTATTACTCAGGCTATATGTCAAAGTGCAGCATTTGGACAAAGCAATCATTCTCATGGAGCAGTTACAACAAGCTCACCAAGATAAACCCCAATTTAAAAATTGGTTAGCGATGCTTAACGGTTATGTTTTATCATCAAACTTGAAATATTCTGCAGCTGAAATCCAATTAGATAAAGTTAATCCTGATGATTTACAAGCCGAATCCGAAACCTTTAATGCTTGGTATTTCATTGTTAAAGCTTCACTACTGGTTGCACAGAACAATTTTGAACCAGGCCTTGTCAATCTTAATCTCGCCCAAGTAATAGCTGATAAATACGATGCCCCCATACTCACCATTGCCATCTTAGAAAAGCGGCTTTTAATTACCTATTTCCAACAAGACTATCAAAAAGTATTGGATGATAGTGATGAGTTGATAAGACTTGCCAGAACATTAGAAGACAAGTTCACTGAAGTTGGAACGCTATCTAGCAAGATGAATAGCTATTACATGTTAATGATTAAACATGGTAATGAAGCGGACAATGAATCGAATCCAGTGATGCAAAGCCAACATTTACAACACAAGCAGCAATTTACCGATTTGGCTAAACAATCAATTAGCGACATATTGACCATGAGCCGAGCGATAAAAGCGGTTCACATTGAATTAAGGGCATTAATACTATTACAAAGCTTACATATTGAAGCTGAAACATTCGGCCAAGCCCTTGCAGTGTCAAGTGAAACTATTGCGCTGGCTAAACAATATAACTTGCCCTACGAACTGGGTGTTGCCTATAACAACATGTCTATTGCATACAGAGAAATGGGGAGATTTGACGAAGCTATCACCGCGTTGAACCAAGCCCACGCCTTGTATGAAGAAGTTGAAAATGAGCAATCACTATTATGGGTGTTAGAGGATTTCTCTATCATCTATCAATTAATGAATGATCATCAGCAAGCCTTGGAATACTACAAACAATGGCATGAAGCTCAACTTGCCCTCATAAAAAAAACGAATAGCAATCAGGTAATTGAACTACAAGAGCTATTTCAAAACCAAAAAAACTTAAACGAAATTGAACAGTTAAAGCAGCAGAACCAACTTCATTCAGAAAAGCTCAAATCAAAAAATATTCAACAAGCTTTTGCTGTCTGTTTTGTTATCTCCTTAATTATCTTTGTCATCAGTATCTGGCATCGTAACCGTGCGGTTCATGCCAAAAACCTGTTGTTGGATGAGCTCAATGAAAAACTCACTGAGCAAGCTATCATTGATCCGCTGAGTGGTTTATACAATCGTCGCTTCTTTACCGAATTACAGCACAATTTGAGTAATGGCATTGAAAGACAAATGATTGATAACCCTCAAACCACTAATCGCATTGGCTTGGTATTAATTGATATAGATTTATTCAAAAACATCAATGATACCTATGGACACGATGTAGGTGACGAGGTTATCCAAAACCTTGCTAGTCGGCTCAAAAATATATGCCGTAAGAGTGATTATGTGATCCGCTGGGGTGGCGAAGAGTTTCTTGTTGTCTTACCCGATACCACTCAAACAGGTTTGAAGCAGTTTTGCCAAAAGCTACTTGATGATTGCAACCAAAGTTCGATTGTTATTGATGAGAGCGAGATTACACTGAATGTCACCGTTTCATTCGGTGCGTCAACACTTCCGCTGCTGAAAGCACATCCACAATGGCTAACCTGGAATGAATCAATCAAACTGGTTGATAACCTGCTCTATTGCGCGAAACAAACTGGTCGTAATCGAGGTGTCATGATTAATGGCAAAAATATCGATGATACAATGGAAAATAAACAGCAACTGCTAAGCTCACCCACTCAGGCATTTCAACAGAATGAACCTTGGCCAATGACCAAACATACATATACGCTGCAACCTTTTAGTCACGACGAGTGCCGAAAATGGACTATAACGACCACAAGCGAATAATAGTCAATTGGCTCAACGTCAATGAAGCAAAAAAGAGCCATTGAGCCTTAGCGTCACACATTTAAGTCATGCGCTAACACGCTGCCCCATAAGGAAATATCATGCCGCATTTTATTATTGATTGTTCAGAAGACGTATTAGATAGCTATGCTGAAAACTTCATTCTTGAGCAAGTATTTCACGTAGCAAATGACACAGGATTATTTGATCCAAAGGATATTAAGGTCAGACTCAATCCTTACTCTACCTATACCGTCAATAACCAGCAGCAAGGTTTCATTCATGTGTTTGCCCATATCATGCAAGGTAGAAACACCCAGCAAAAAGCCCATTTATCACAGCAAATCGTCAGCAAGTTGGTTCAGATGTTCCCAGAGTTTGAAACTGTCTCGATGAATATCACTGACTTTGACAAAGCCAGCTACTGTAATAAAGCAAGTTTGAGTGACTAGATCATTTATTAGTCACTCAAATATCAGACCTGACATGATGGTGTGAATAACGTGACTGAGGTAACGAGCGATAACTAAACCGCTTTTGTGCCAAGCACATTATGATGCGCTTTCTGCTGAAGTATCTGGCTGCCATTTTTGAGTGAGATTAATCAGTAGGCCTGTAAGCAGACTCATGCAATACCCCAATACTGCACCAAGCAAGAGTGGCGGTAAGATGCTGGCAATATCAGCATTCATCGCAAAAGTGATACAACAACCTATAAACGCCCCTGGAATAAATGCCAGTTTCTTATTAGTTGCTTGTAAGCACATTGCCATGGTGACGATACCCGTAAGCCCGTAACCCAACATTGGCGAAGTAAACAAGCCGCTGCCAGAGATAATTAACCACCCCCAAAAAACTCCTGAAAGATTGGTTGCCATCGCCATTGCCATCCCTTTTACGCCGGTCTCGGATTGTGCAAAAAACGTGCTACAACCTAAAAAACCAATCCAAGTGATCAGATGAAACACATCAGCAATGCCAGCCCAAATAGAAGCCAGTAAACCTGCTGATATTGCAATTTGCCAACGATGTTCCATAACCTCTCCATACCAAATGCAAAACTAAGCGTTCTAAAAAATGTACAATGAGGTTAATTTACTCCGTCAGCGTTTCATTTAACGCGATCAAGCGCTCACTTTTAACAATATATTATCAATCTAAAAATCTAGGTTATTGGCTATAGCCAGCTAAACTAACGACTTCAGTCAGTTAGGTGTAATTTCATATGCAATTTAGTTTTTTCTGATAACCAATCAATCGCACAAATATTTTATCAGGGGTTTTAATTTACTTTTTGCGCCCAGATATTATATTTGAACAAACATTCAAATAGGTGTTTCAACCTTCTGTATTTGCTTTAGCGCTGATCAGCTTGATGCAACATTTATCCGCAAATCAATTAAACAAGGAACTACCATGACACAGGCATATACCCCCCCCAAAGTATGGAAAATGGAAGAGGAAAATGGCGGTAAGTGGGCAAGCATTAATAGACCTGATTCAGGGGCACGCTATGAACGAGCGCTGCCAGTTGGCAAGCATCCATTACAGCTTTATTCTTTGGCGACACCTAACGGTCAAAAGATCACTATTTTATTGGAAGAGTTATTAGCGTTAGGCGTCAAAGAAGCGGAATACGATGCCCATCTTATCAATATTGGTGAGAGCGATCAGTTTTCTTCGGGCTTTGTGAGCGTAAATCCAAACTCGAAAATCCCCGCATTACAAGATATCAGTGATCCAAAAGCAATTAGTGTGTTCGAATCTGGCGCAATTTTATTCTATCTCACTGAAAAATTTGGCCACTTCTTACCACGCACCGGAGCTGGACGTAGCCAAGTAATGAACTGGCTGTTCTGGTTACAAGGTAGTGCACCTTATCTTGGTGGTGGCTTTGGCCACTTTTATGCCTACGCGCCTGAAAAGTTCCAGTACCCAATTGATCGTTTCTCAATGGAAGCCAAACGCCAATTGGATGTGTTAGATAAACAATTAAGCCTGAGTGAATACATCGCCGGCGACGAGATTAGTATTGCAGATATCGCAATTTGGCCTTGGTATGGCAACCTCGTATTAGGTGGCCTTTATGATGCCGCTGAATTTTTGGATGTACAAAGTTACCCACATTTACTCAACTGGGCTAAAAAGCTTGCTAAACGTGAAGGTTTTGAACGTGGCAGAATCGTTAATCGAAGCTGGGGAGAGTTGTGGGAGCAAGTCCCTAATCGCCATAGTGCAGAAGATATTGATAATGTACTCGCTTTAAAGCCCTAACAGTGGCTAATACACACTTCTCCAAGGTGATAACTCCATTGCTCACATGGAAAATTATCGCCTTGGAAAGCATGTAACCTTGCTCAAAGCTTGGTTTTAATCAAGCTCTTACCCATCAATGAAGACTTTTGTTTCACTAGGCACCTTATCGTATTCACTCGTTTGCAGCAGCTTTGCTGTAATCGAAGCTCAAACTTACGTCTATCAAACTTCACATTATGTTTCTGTATGAAAGTACGATGGTATGCAATGACCAACCGTCGCCTCCAGGTTAACCTCTTTGGATTTAACTCTTTCAAATTGCGAAAATGATAGCTTAAGTGACGCCGCTGACGACAAGCGCGAAACAAAGCTAATTTATCAACTTGCCCAGTTCGATATTGCAATACTAACTGCTTTAGCGCCCCCATATGTGCTAAAGCTCTGGCAACACGATGCCCCACTCCGGTTAAGTGAATACTCTCTACACAAGTATCAAATACCTGAGCATGCTTGGTATCCACTGCATATAATGGGTCATAAATGATGGTCGTAGGTATTTGATAGTCTGACGTTAAAGATTGGCTTAACTCTGGTGACATCTCCCGACATTTGGGTTCCCAAGGTGCTAGCTGATAATCATAAGAACTGATTGGCACAATTAATAGCGCCCTATCAATACCAAGATCTGCTGAAAATTGCCTTATCGCATAACCTCCACGGCTAATACCATAACCAATACGTTCACTAAATGGTTTCAATGCCTGACCAAGTTTTATCACAAAGTCACGAAATGCTTGCGAGCCATAAATATTGTCATCGCCAATTGGATTGAATGAGATAACATTCATTTGCTGCTTTGCAAAGAAATCAAAGCTCCATACATTTGGGTGTTGCTGCTGTGCTTGACTGGGTGTTAAGGCCTGGCAACTCGGTGGAAATGTCACCATAATAGGTTGAGACATATCAAAGATTTGATACTGGATAACAACATCATCCACAGTCAAGGTGGTTTTGTGGTGTAAAGTGAACATCGTTTTCCCCCAAAAACAAGGCTCAAGATGTATTGATAATTTCAATGACATCTGCTTCAAAATTTTGCCGATTGAAACAAATATTGTTTTAAATTAAAAGTTTATCACCCAGCTTGTAACAATATCTCAGTAAATGTTTCCAAAGGATATGAGGGGACGAATACTCAGATATAAAACACACCAAACCAACATAGCAACGCAGCAACCAAACAAGACGCTAGCCGCAACACGTGTATCAAATGTATCTTTCAAGAGAGGGGGGGAAGATTAATAAACCAGTTTCACTACAGCTTCATCAAAGCAACTTTATAAGTCGCGATTGAAAGCCTCAAATGTCACCGCTTCATCATGTTATTTCTGCACAATCTAACTATTTAATATCGATAAGATAAAACTCTAGGCTGGTAATTTATCGCTCAAACAGAAGATCTTAAATCACTGTTAAAGTAATTGGTTTAAAATTGAAGGCAACTCTATTAGACAGTGATTAATTCATTCTCACTAGGTTACATGCACAAATGTTGGTACTAGGTAAGAAGTACAGCAATGCAAGATTACTTTCTTCATCAGATTTTACGATTTGAATCGTCAGGTTATGCACGCCTTCTCGTTGGATGTTCCGATTAGCAAAAGCCCGTAAATGTTTAGCATGTTGCGGTAACCCTTCAGTTTCATCGTAACGAATAAGTTCACTTTCCATCAGATTCAACACATATACATTTTTTTCTTTATAGGCGCTTAAAATATTACCTTCCATCTGCAATGTCGCAATAGGTTCACCAGACTCTGTAAAATAGCGATAACTGATGCTGGCCGAACGTTTTTGTAAGGTAAAGTCAGCTATTAGGGCATGTTTTTCTAAGGGCTCAGTATCGGTATCAGTAGATAAGAGTTCATTTCTACATGACAACACCAAGTCCACTTCAGTGGCTTTTACATGCTGATAAACAATCACAGCTGTTACTATCGCAAACAATATACCGACGGTTATGCCAACAAAGTGTTTATTCACAGAGCGATACCTCCTCTAGCCAACTTTCGGAGATAAAAGTAGGTGTTAACGTGAAATCACTGGTTTTAATGTTTCTAACAAACAAGCCACTTGAGTGACGATGCCCTTCCATAGAAATATTAAGCACTTGCATATCATTAGAAAAAGCCAAATACACATAGCGCCACTGAATTGTGGAGCACATATTTAATGCAGATAGAATTTTCTGCTCCATTTGTTCAATTTGTCTTTGGGAAGTTTGTGGAGAACGCAACCAAATTAACTCTACCTGCTGGTCATTTTCAAGGATTACACTGCGGCTATCCTTCACTGGTGAAGGTGCAGTTTTAAACCAAATATATTTGTGCATTGCACCGATACCAAACGCAAGCAGTAATGCACTTACCAGCATCGATATTTTGATAACACGCTGGCGCTTCTGCCTAGCGTACTGCCACTGAGGTTTAGCTGACTCAAGGTTTAATCGGTAACCCTTTTTAGGTACTGTTTCGATTAGTTCATTTTCTGTTTGACCAAAGTATTTACGTAGAGTAAACACTGCTTTTGCCACTGCAGAGCCACTCATGACAGGCTCAAGCGAGCCTGCACAAGCCAACTGCCCCTTGGTTAACACCTGATTTGGGTGATTAGCCAACTGCTCTAGTACTTGTGATTCAGTTCGAGTCAAATGATATTGAGCCTGAGTTTGACTATTCACCAAGGTACTGTTGGCTATATCAAACTCAAAATGCTTAATCCTCATGTTATCCCTTGCATTTATTCATTAGATTTATCTTACGCTAAGCACTATTGATAAAAAGCTGCCCTAATCACATTTCCCTTATTCGTTATACTTGTTTTGATAGTGAGTAACACAATAATGGGTTAATCGATGACCAGAAATGTTTTTCAGCAAGATGACGCCACAAAAAATACCCACAAATAAGTATAAAAATCGCACCTTCAACTCACTCCATTAGAAAAATGCGATAAACATCACAACCCAATTTAGATAATCGCAAACATAATCCACCGTAATAAGTATTACACACCGCATAACTCACCAAACTCAACATATAAACCCAAGAATACAACCTCAACCAGCATAAACAACCAAGACGTAACTATGTGTTTAATGCGAATTACGCCCAAAAATTACCGTGATCTAGATCTCATTCGAAAAATTATAACCTGCCATTATGTACCTAAGCCAGTAACACCCCGTAGTGATTGTGAAAGTCAATCTGAGTGTCGAGCAACCTCAGGTGCGCAGATAAGCAAACATTAGTTTTGCGGCAATTCAGGATGACATTCGCCACCACTTGTTTAGATGAAAGCAAGCAAAAATAAAAAAAGAAGGTACTTATGAATACATTAGACAGAAGACAAGCAATAGCTCGCATTGTTGGCATTTCTTCAGCTGCAGCAGGCGGCGCTTTATTAGCAAACCCAGTAATTGCGGCCGTGACAACTGAGTCTGGAGACTGGACTTTAGAAGTTGGAACCCGTCTAGCTTATACCAAAATGGATCCGATGGTCGTCGCCAAAAAAGCTTATGAAACGGGCAATGGCTGTATGTTCCAAGTGTTTGACAGCATTATCTCTAGCTTAGCAACATCAGCCTCACCTGATGCCGATAAGTTTGCCCAAATTCCCACTGCCATGGCCCACTATGGTTATGCTGGTATATTAGGAGAAGGTGCAGTATGCGGTAATATTAACGCAGCCGGTATGTTACTCAACCTACTCTCTATTAATGGTGAGCCAGCCAATGCATTGCTGAGTCAAACCATGCGCTTTTATGAAAATGAAGCACTGCCATATCAAGATGATGCTTTCATCGATGGTATTGGTGCAGATAAAACTGAAACGCTTGCACAAGTCGGAACGCCTACAACAGCAAACAGCATTTTATGTCACTCATCTATCAGCTTGTGGGCCAGTGAAAATGGTAAGTCATTTTCTGAAAAAGGCATGCGCTGTAAACAACTTTCGGCCTCTGTGGTTTATGAAATCGTCACTATGTTGAATAAAGCTATGGACGGCGAAACAGTCAATGACCACCCTATCACCGACACTGTAGAAAATTGCCAAAGCTGCCACACTTCCGGCTCGACTTTCGCACCGAGTGTTAAAACTAATATGACTTGTGACAATTGCCATGGCGGTCACTAGGGAAAGCAAATGAAAAAATCAATTTTATTACTTATGGGAATCGGTTCGTTAGCACTGGTTGGCTGTAATAGCGATGATGACACCACTGCGGCCCCTGTTGAACCTGAGCCGCCAGTTAGTGAAGTGCCAGAGTCCCCAATCGGTATCAATGATACTACGAGTCTCACGGCGCAACTGGTAGAGTCCAATTTAGAAAAAGGTACCTTTACTATTGCGTTAACAGGCGATGATGACCGAGTTGTCACTGGCGCAGAAAGTATGAATGTGATGTTGTTTGGTTACCCAACCTGGAACAGCAATCCAACCAAGTACGCTATAGCTTGGCATCAAGGTCAGTTATATGGTTGTGAAACTGAAAGTGACTGTGCCCTAGATGTTGTTGAAGTCAGTGAAGGCACCTACTCCATCGCCGTAGATAACATTGTTTGGCAACAACATATGGCAAATTATAAAGTCGCAATGGAAGTCATGGGAGACAATGTACACTTGGAATATGGCTACTTAGAATAACAGTTAAATGCCCTCAGCGCGCCTCTTGGCGACTAGTTTTAGCTAGTCGCCTTTTTTGTTTATTTTGAAGAGCAATGGATCCGTATGTTAGCAATAAACACGCTTAGTTTATTTCAGTTTTGCTTAGCACGCTTGCCAACTGTGTGTCAGCAACGGCTGCTGTTGCTTCATAGCCAGCTTTAATTGCTCATCTGATTCATAATCTAAACCTTGCCATAGCTTAACGGTAAACCAGCTGTCTTTTGTGACAACACCAACGCCTTTTGGCGTGCCCGTCATCAATACATCACCATCTTCAAGATCCATGAACTGAGCTAAGTCATCCAGTATATGCTTAAGGGAATACATCATTAACTGACTATGTCCTAGCTGCATAAGTTGGCCATTAATCTCCAGTGTGAAACTCCAAGTTTGCATTGTTGCGTCCATTTCAGCGGGCAAAGTGATAAACGGCGAAAATACTGCACTGCCATTAAACGCTTTGGCACGTTCCCAAGGAAGTTGACGCCGTTTTAATTCAGATTGTAACTCGCGCTTAGTTAAATCAAGCCCAACTGCGACAGCTAATAATCTGTTATTTTGAACACTAAAACATAGTTCAGTTTCGTAATGTAAGACTTGTTGATGCCGACTATTAAGCTGTTCACTAATCGCTGAATTGGGCTTTACAAACATAACCATCTGCGTGGGTATTTCATTGCCTAACTCTTGAATATGTGCCACATAATTTCGACCAATACAGATAATCTTTGAGGGGGTGCTCTCATTTTTTTGATGAGTTTCACGGGTGATAATACTGATATGTTGCATGAATTATTGCCTCAAAGTACTACAAAGGGATCTCACAATTTTGTATTCAATAACACATTAATAGCGCAAGCGAAATAGTGATGAGGTTAAGCGAAACTATATTAATCAGCTATTCTTCTAAGTAATGCAAAAGGTTGATCTATTTAATTTTCAATCGTAGGTTAAACAAAATAATAGCATTAAGACGGCTTTGTTCATCACTGGTTTTTAAGTGTTGACAAAACTAGCTAGGTGATTGGCTATGTTTACTTTTACTATCAAACAGAAAATAGCATTAGGCTTTGCTGCTATCGCCCTACTTCTCATTGCTGGTAGTAGTTTTTTCTACCGTTCTTTAAGTCAGATCCAAGCCGCGAACCACAACATAGAATCCATCGCAGTACCCGTACAAAGTCAGTCCAATGAGCTGCAAAATACCTTACTAAGAATGGCGAAAGTGACCAGCCTCGCTTTTTCTCAAACAGACCAAAACGACATTGCTGAAAGCTATCAGCAGTTTCAATCACGTCTAGCGGATTACCAACTAAACCAGTCAAGTCTTTCAGAAAAAGTCGCACAGCAGCCTAATATGCAACAAAGCCTCAATCAAGCCACGCAGTCTTTCGAGGCTTTTCAACTAGAATCAAACAATGTATTCAACGCCAAACTTGCTGTTGTGGAGGCTAAGCAACAATTTGCCGCTTTAGCACAGCAGTTTATCCAAGTTAACAACATGACCAGTGACAATATGATTGATTTGGAGCTAGTTGAAGTGAGCGCTGACGACATGTCGTTACTAGAAGAAATTATTGGTACCGGTATTCGAATCGATGACATGCTGTATACCTTGGGTAATACAATCAATGAATTAGGCCGAATTGATAATCAACAAACCCTGTTAAACCACCAACAAGACGTTGCTATTTTGCTGGGTAACCTGTCCACTTACGCTCAATACCTTAAACAGCAATCTGCACCACTTGATTTATCACAAATCCTGTCTGATTTTGATACCAACTTAGCGCAGATCCTCACCATGGTCGAACAGCCAGGAACACTCTACCAAGCTCAATTAAAAGTCATTGAGCATCTATCAGCGGCTCAACAAAGTTACCAAACAAGCAACCAAGCATTTGTCGCCTGTAATAACCAGCTCGACAATTTAGTAGAACTTGCTAACAGCCGCTTTAATCAATTACAACTGGCTGGAAGCGATCTGGTGAGCACCGCGCAAACTCTAGTAATGGCAATGGCGGTCGTTTTTTCTATTATGGCTATTCTGATTTATTACTTTACCTCTAAAGCTATGCTTGGACCGTTAACTGCGGTGAATAAATCGTTAGATCGTATTGCCAGTGGTGATTTAAGTCGACGAATTAATAAGCGCAATGATGATGAATTTGGTGCCTTGATGGATAACATCAACAAACTATCAGACGACTTAACTCACTTGCTGCGTCAAATAGATAAAGATGCACATATGCTGGATGACTCTGCAATTAACTCACAGCAACAAGGTCAAAAACTCGCAGAAAAAGCTGAGCATCAAATTGAACAAATCAGCCAGGCAAAACACCTTGCAGAGCAAATTCATAACAGTTCAACTCAAGTGAACCATCAAACCGCAGATGCAGAACAACAAATCCAACTGGCTTCGACTCAAGGCGCGCAGGTCAAATCCATTGCCGACACCAACCGTCTTCGCATTGAACAGCTATCAAGCGGCTTACAAGACTCAGTGACTATCATGGCTAAGCTGAGTCGTCACAGTGAGGATATTGGTGGTATTTTAGTCACCATTAGCGCAATTGCAGAGCAAACAAATTTGCTCGCACTAAATGCTGCCATTGAGGCCGCTAGAGCTGGCGAGCATGGACGCGGGTTTGCGGTCGTTGCTGATGAGGTTCGTTCACTAGCGTCACGCACTCAATCGTCTACTGCTGAAATCCAAACGATGATCACTGCGCTGCAACATGAAACAGGTCAAGCCGTAAACGCAATTTCAAATGGCCAGAGTCAAGCCACAGAATGTGTGAACCAGAGCCAATCTCTACACGATGCTATTGAACAGATTGAGTCGGCGCTACAAACCATCAATGCAATGAGCCAAGATATTACCAGTGCAAGTCATCAACAATTACAATATAGCCAAGACATTGAACACACGATGACGCAAACAGCGCAGGCCGCGGAGCAAAATGCCATTGAGTCACAATCTATGGCGCAGCGCAGCCAGGAACTCAATGAGCTGGCCCATTCGCTGACAAACTCAGTTGAGCGATTTAAGCTTGAATAAGCTTACGAGTTATTTGCCTAGCAAAAACGAAGCAGAAGAGTCGACTAAATAACGGCCATCTAGTGCACGCCTACCTAGCAGCATACGAAATTGCATGTTATCTCGAGCAGTTAACGTCAGTTCAATATCAAACTGCTGCTGACCTATAACCACTGGGGTTTTTATCACATAGCGTTGAGTAACGTGTCCACCTGAGTCTTTCACGTTTCTGCGATCAAATACCGCGAAGTTGCATACCACTTCTCGGTGGGAATCTTGCTGGGGATGTAGCCACACTTTTATCCATGGCTTGCCTTCTTGCGTAAAAGGCTCAATTTTGAACGCATGCAAACAAGAGGTTTTTGCCCCCGTGTCGACTTTCATCTTAATGCGCTCATAATTAATTTCTGGAAAGATCGCCCACTCTTGCCAGCCGACAACTTTTAGCGTTGACTTAGTCATTGACGCTCCTTCTATTCGCGAATCAATTTAGTCAGCAATAGCACATGTAAGCATGCTGTTGAGTCATAATTATACAATCAGAAAAAGGGGAATTTCACCTAACATTGATGAAATAGTAATACAAACTGTGGCACACTTCCCAATCGACAAACAAGGGGAAGCATGTTTTCCAAGCAAACATTTGAGTTCTTGCACACATTAAGTGATAACAATGAGCGCGAGTGGTTTAAAGCTAACCAAGCCCAATACGAATCACAAGTGAGAACACCAGCATTAGCATTCATTGAAGCAATGAAACCGCATATTCTTGAGATGTCACCTCGCTTAACCGCTGTGCCTAAAAAAGTAGGTGGCAGCATGATGCGCCCACAGCGAGATAGCCGCTTTAGTAAAGACAAATCCCCTTATAAGCTCAATGTTGGTATTCAATTTCGCCATTTCCAAGGCAAAGATGTGCATGCGCCAGGGTTATATGTACATATTGCCAATGATGGTTGCTTTCTCGGAGCTGGCATTTGGCACCCAGAATCAAAAGCCCTCAACGCTATCCGTCATTGTATTGATGAAAACCCTAATGGTTACAAAAAAGCATTATCGCAACTGACAGCAGCAGGTTTTGAGCTCTCAGGTAGCAGCTTGATCAGACCGCCAAGGGGATTTGATAAACAACACCCTTTAATTGGTGAGCTTAAACGCAAAGATTTTATCGCCATTAAGCCACTGACACCTGAACAAGTTTATGCTGATGACTTTATCGACACATGCGTAAAGGAGTATGGACAAGTGCAACAACTGATGGCCTATTTATGTTTTGCGTTAGATTTAGATTATTAGGCAATGCTGAAACAGTAGCTAGGGTCTGTTGATCTTTCAAGATTATTTTTGCAGCAACTTGTTGGAGATTTATACAAGGCAACGACTTTGATGTGTGGTTATTCCACATGATAAGTCGTTAACGCAGTAGAAATGACAACAAGTGCTGCCTGTAAGGTTCGTTTAAAAGCACTTTACTCTTTGTTGTGAGCGAGTTTGTTTAGATGACTAGACGTCATCGCTCACGCCGCGATTAAAGTGCTTTTAATTCGAACAAAATCTAATCAGCAAAGATCAACAGACCCTAGTGTACCGAATCAATCGTAAGATTAACGAAGATTAACATGACATTTTATGTCATATCGATGCATTATGACGACATTGAATAATCAACAACTGTTTTTGATTAATCTTCGTTATTAAGGATACTCAATGAACTTGAATCATTTGTTTAAGGCATTTCATCCCAAAAAGCTTTTCAACAATATGCCTGCAGTACTCGCTGTGCTAACGTTTATTGCCATTATGATGGTATCAATTGCACTGCTACCATTCTTATTGCTGTTTGTCGCGATTAGCTTTATTACTTTCAGTTTATTTGGCCGAAAGTGGGCATTAGCAAAAATGAAAGCAGCGCAGTCGGCAGATGCATTCGAACACCACCCGAATGTTGAACGTGAGCAAGGCTTTAGACGGGCGACGCAATTTGGTCAACCAACCAAGCCTCATCAAGGTCGAACCTTTGAACATCAAGCTGACTAATCATTTCTCACTCCCCTAATGAAGTGATTATGAAATAACCGAATTCATTACTGCTTTTTCCAAGTACCATCGTAAATGCTGCACACGGTTAAAACTGTTTGCAGCATTTTCGTTTTCTAGGCCTAGCAGTTTTTATGCCGTTATCTGCGCAACATGATAAACTTAGCCTCATACACATCTTCCAAGCTCGCCAAAGATTTATAAATGACTCAAACACACGTTAGCCAAAACTTAACTGCCCCCAGTTTTGTTGATATCACGGTCAGCAATGGCCAACAAAAAAGAGCCTTGAGTTACGCCACCACAGTGACGCAACTGTTTACTCAAATTATGAATAAAAAAATGCCAGCAGATCGCTGCCTAGCTGAGTATTTTCGTGAACATAAAAAGCATGGTTCCAAAGATCGCAAAGTGATCCGTGAGAGTTTGTTTAGCCTATTTCGTTGGTGGGGTTGGTTGAAGCAATTAGGTGATATGAGTCAGGCACAAGACGCTTTACTCATCTTAAGTTACGC
Source organism: Shewanella maritima (assembly GCF_043643735.1). Classification (GTDB taxonomy): domain Bacteria; phylum Pseudomonadota; class Gammaproteobacteria; order Enterobacterales; family Shewanellaceae; genus Shewanella; species Shewanella maritima_A. The sequence continues at coordinate 293,043 of NZ_JBHZSM010000003.1, read as the reverse complement.
CTCTGCACTCGAGCAACACCCTTGGCTGCCTGTCAGTCAAGCTTGGTTAACCTTAAGCGGTAAACTCGACCAGCTAGATGCCTTTTATCCACAACTCGAGCAACAGAACACGAACCCTATTATTCAGACAACTGACACGAGCCGTCTAGTGATTGAGCTGCAAGCAACATTTACTCAAACTAGTCGACAAGAAGTCGTCATTGAACAATTGGTACCCGCTTGGTTTTGGGAGGTGTGCCCAGTAGAACAGCAGCAAGACAGAATTGAGCTTATTCAAGCCTTGAGCACACGCCCCCCCATTTGGGCACGCGCACAACGTCAAAATCGCGATGATGTTATCAAACAGCTTGATCAAGAAGGGCTTCAGGCGCAGCCCAGTGAATATTTTAGTGATGCGCTGAATTTAGGTACTAAGAGTATCAACTTCAATGCAAGTCAATGTTACCAACAAGGCCTGATTGAAATTCAAGATTTGGGCTCTCAAGTCATTGGCCAAATTTGTCAGCCTCAAGCCGATGAACATTGGTGGGATACCTGCTCTGGCGCAGGCGGAAAAACATTACAACTTCGCTCGTTAATGCAGCAGCAATCCTCTCAATCTCAAGGGCGTATTACCGCCTCAGATATACGCCGTAAACCACTGGAAGAGCTACATAAAAGAGCCAAAAGAGCCAAGTTTAATCACATTAACACTGCACCATGGCAATCTGATGTACTTCCCGTTTCAGAAGAAGGTTTTGATGGCGTGCTAGTCGATGCGCCTTGTAGTTGTATTGGTACTTGGCGTCGCAACCCTGATATGCGTTGGTTAGATGACAGAAGCTGCGTAGACGATAAAGCCTCACTACAGTTAGATATTTTAACTCGCAGTGCCAAAGCGGTTAAGTTGGGCGGTAAATTGGTGTACGCAACTTGCTCATTATCACCAATTGAAAACCAACAAGTTGTCGATTCGTTTTTACAAAATAACGAAACTTATAGCTTACAGACAGTTGCACACCCTTTTACACAAACGGATGCAGACATGCTCACGGTATGGCCACAACAGGCTAACTGCGATGGGATGTTTGTCGCTGTGATGAAAAGAAATTTACCCTAAGCGGTTTTAACAACCCACAATCACTTTTTGTTGATTCAAGCAAACCCATTAAAAAGCCAAGCATTTGCTTGGCTTTTATCTGTTATTTGAAAGTAGGTGATCGGCTAATTGCTTATCACTTTGACCAAGATTTCATTTTGTGGCCTTTCACGGCATAAAATAAGATGAACAAGTAACAAGGCAACATGACTATATAGCCACCTTGCATACCTAATGATTCACCAGAGCTTGCAAGCCCCCAGAATAATGGCCCAAATGCACCACCCGCAATCCCCATAATTAATAACGCAGATCCGGTACTGGTTAACTGTCCAAGGCCTGATAACGCTAATGGCCATACAGCAGGCCACACAATGGCATTTGCTAATCCTAAGAAAGCAATCAGCAATAAGGTATCTGGTAGATTCGCGCCACCAAATGGCACTAACAGTACACTGGCAATGGCATAAGAGTCATTACTGCCAAATACTATCGCCAGCGTCAAAATAACACCGAGAATCGCGCTGATCATTAACGCCTTAGGTTGAGAAATGAAACGTGGAATACAAATAATGCCAAGAATATAGCCAAGTACCATACAAAGCATGGTGTATGAGGTCATAACACCATAATTTTCCACCCCAAGTGATAACGCAAAAGTACCAATAGTGTCACCCGCAATCACTTCCACCGCGACATAAACAAATAGCGCAACAACACCTAATGCAAGGCTTGGATGTGCTAAAGCTGCTTTTGTTTGCCCTTGTGTACTTTCTTGCTCTTGTTCTTGCTCAAGTTCTGGCAAAGGTGATTTCTTCACAGCAAATGCCAAGATACCAATAAATAATGCCATGCCCAGGTAAGGTAAAATGAGGCCATTAGCCATCTCGTCAATTTGTGTTTGGCTTAATTCCGTGCCAACACGATCTTTGAAGCTATCTAAGATCAGCGCAGTAAACACCAAAGGCGCAATAACACCAGCACCTTTATTCAAAATACCCATCACACTGACACGTGCCGCGGCAGACTCTTCAGGCCCTAAACGCACCACGTAAGGGTTAACTGCCGTTTGCAGCAAGGTTTGCCCAGTTCCCATCACTAATTGCGCTAACAAAAACAAAGCAAATACTTGAGTTTGAGCTGCAGGAATAAACAACAAGCCAGCCACCATCATGATTGCCATGCCTAGTGCCATGCCATTTTTATATCCTACTCGCCTAATCACCCACGCAGATGGCAATGCTGTGAAGGTCACCGCGATATAAAATGAGAATAAAATCAATGATGCTTGAAAAGGGGTAAGTTGCAGGATCTGCTTAAGGTACGGCATTAAAGAGCCGTTAAGCCAAGTCGCAAAACCAAGGATGAAAAATAGCACGGCGACAATGGCCATGGGTACAAAGCTATTTCGTTTCTGTTGAGTCGTTGCTGTCATTTCCATATTTCTGCTCTTTATTAATTATCTTTATTATTGGCAGCCATCATTAACCTACAACTTGATGGTTAACCTTTATCCAAGCAGAATACTACAGATATTCCACTAAAGATAACGCTGTCATTTTGCTTAGCATCACTGCTTATTTGGCAACTTCAGAATCACTCTCGCTATCAAAAGCCACTAAATTCGAATAAAAATCTTACGTTTATATAGCCAATACAAGGCAAGCCACTGCACGACAAGTAATGTACACACAGTAAGTAATGGCTGAACAACCTCAGGGACTGCATTAATCACGCCGCCAAACAGGCTTTGGGCCAAATACTGCCAGTTGATTAAACTCGTCGCGAGATAAATGATGATGGCATTTGTGCCAATAACAACAAAACCAAATGCCCACTTTCGCCATTTAAGAATATCAATCATGCTGTAAAATACCGCCAATATCAGCATGCTCCAGCCAAGTGTTACAAGGACAAATGTACTGGTCCACAGGCTTTTATTGATTGGTATAACACCTGACAAGCCATAGCCCAACGCAATGGCAATAACACCAGAAAGAGCCAACATGGCAGCTTTAAACCACTCGCCTTTGGGCTGCTGCGATACAATAAAGCGGCCAACAAAACTGCCAACAATTGCATTCACTGCAGCAGGAATATGTGACAACACACCTTCCGGGTCTAAAGGCAGATTTTGATAGCTGATACCCGGTCTAAGTAGACTGTCTATGTATGTATTAATGCTACCTTCCAGAGTCAATTGCCCAGCCTCGCCATTAGGCACTGGTACCAACATTAACAGCACACTGTAACCCACTAATAAGCCAACAACGGTGATCACCTGAGTACGTAGAGAGGTGTGCCACACCAACATTGCTGCAATAAACCAAGCAAATGCAATACGGGCAAGTACACTTGAATAGCGTATTTGGCTGAGCTCAGCAGGTATTCCACCACCCCAGCCATGGTTATAAATCACACCCAGTATTAGCAGCAGTAATAAGCGTTTAATCGCATGCACGTAGACTGGTTTTCGTTGTGACCAAGGTTGTTGATCTAAGCGCTTTACAGACAATCCCAATGCCACACCAGATAAGAAAATAAACAGAGGGAAAATCAAATCGTAGAATGTCATTCCATGCCAAGCACTATGATGCATTTGCGCATCAAACCATTGCCATCCTGCCCAGCCGGTTAACACAAACAAGGCTGCAAATAATCCTTCAGCGCCCAAGATCCAAAACATATCAAACCCACGCAACGCATCGAGAGATTGCAAACGCGGCTTTGGCTGTGGCCGTTTTGCCCGCAGATGGTTAGATTGAGATTCAGTCGTCACAGGCTAATCCACCAGCTGTTGGTTAAACACTACTTGACCCTCAATCCAGGTTTGGCAAACCTGACGTTGGTTATCTAATACCACCCAACTGGCCTGCAGGCCGACTTTTAAGCGTCCGTAGTTTGTTAAGTTCATAAACTGAGCTGGATATAAGGATGCCATACGTAACGCTTCAGCTTCAGATACGCCGAGCATATCGACACTATTATTAACTGCACCAATCATGTCTAACACACAGCCAGCAAGTTCACCGCTCGGTGCGTTTAGCCGATCCCCTTGGCGAATGACCTGAGTACCAAACAGCTCAAAACTGGCGTCCTCTGACATTCCTACTGGCGGCATTGCATCAGTCACCAACATCATTTTGCCTTGCGGCTTTGACTTCAACGCAACTTTCGCGGCAACAGGGTGAACATGATGGCCATCAACAATCAGGCCACACCAGCAATCGTCATTAACTAACGCAGCGCCGACTACCCCTGGCTCGCGAGAGGTCAGTGGTGACATGGCATTATACAAATGGGTAAAACCTGTTGCGCCAGCATCAATGGCTTGCTGCACCGTTTGATAATCAGCATTGGAGTGACCTAAACACACAATTACCCCCAGTTCGACCAAGGCTTTGATAACTTTAGGGGCGACATTTTCTGGGGCTAATGTGACCAACTTAATACCGAGATCGTCTCGGGCATAAATGGCTAACTCTTCTGGTGAGATCTCGCGAACGAACTGAGCCGGATGTACACCCTTTTTCGCCACACTTAAATGCGGTCCTTCAAAATGAATACCCAACACACCTGCTTGATTATTGGCGAGCGCATGAGCAACAGCATCCGCAGCCTGTTGCATCACCTCAATCTCATCGGTGATCACTGTAGGCAAAAAAGCGGTTGTGCCAAACTGCGCGTGTGCTTGACCGATAGTATGAATACTATTGAAATTAGGCTGCGCATTAAATAAGGCACCACCGCCACCGTTAACCTGAACGTCAATTAAACCCGGCGCTAATAACCCTTTCAAGTGCAAAGCTTTAGGGTAATCAGACTGCTGCACATTGGGTATAAACTGTGTGATCTCGCCATCAGCAACTGAGATTGCAACATTGGTGTGGTACTGCTCACCATCAAATACAGTGTCGGCAAAAAAACCTTGTTCCATTACGGTGCCCTTTTCATATCAAAACGAGGAAGAGTGCTATAGTGTTTGGGTCACTTTTTTCAACCCTTTAGGTTGATCTGGGTCGATACCACGCGCGATAGCAACAGCTGCGACATCGATATAGAAACGTTGTAACACAGCCAAAGGTGCAACTCGAGGATGGATTGCTTTATCGGCCTGATGTAAATGCACTAAATCCGCCCCACGCTGTCTCACATTGTCAACTTGCTCTAAGTGGCTCTGTAATGATTCATCCGCGACGGTAACATCAACAATTGACAATTTTTGCTCAACCAAAGTCACTGGGCCATGAAGAAACTCAGCACTACTAAATGATTCTGCATGAATAGAGCATACCTCTTTCATTTTTAAGGCGATTTCTTTAGTAATGGCGTAACCTAAACCTCGACCCAGTACGACTAGATTTTCAACCTGACTCAATGAATCCGCAGTCAATTGTGGCTCAGCCTCTACGGCCGTTTGCAATGCAGAAGGAATGCTCGCAAGCGCTTGTTCTAAATCAGCAGATTGTTTCCATTTAGCCGCTATTTGTAATAGTGCTGATAGGGTTGCAAGGTAACTCTTAGTCGCTGCAACAGCTTTTTCTTCACCTGCTCGAAGTGGCACAACCACATCGACGATATCTTTAATCGGCGCAGTTTCATCATTAACGAGTGCCACACAAAATGCACCGGCATTTTTTGCCATGCGTGCTTGCGCAAGAATATCTGGGCTTCGACCAGATTGAGAGATAACGATAACTAAACCGCCTTCAAGCGCTAACTGTTTGCCATACACACTGGCAACAGAAGGCGCTGCGGCAAATGTCGGTATACCCAACTCGATTTCAAATAGGTATTTAGCAAATACACCCGCATGATCGGATGAACCACGGCCAACAATCATAATAAATTTGGGAGCAAAGTCGCGAAGCACCTCACCAAGTGAATGGGTAATAGACGCATTTTCAACCAGTTGCTGCGCAATTTTTGTAGGAGCAGTGCGCGCTTCTTGTTCCATGATAGTTTGGGTGTTCATAGTTAAACCTTTTCCAATATTTTATTGAATGCCACTTTTTCAGTGCCACCTTACTCGCTAATAGAGTCGTATATGTTTATGACTGTTAATACTCAATGCTTTGAAAGATACTGCAGTTAGAGTCCCCTGCTACACTCAGTGTTGATGTTGCTGCTTAGCAAAGTAAACTGCACCAATTTCAGGTTGTTCTAATGCCGGCTCAATGAGTGCAACCACATCATCATCAAGCCAAGCTTGCAATGGCTCAGCAAGGCCACCAATCATTGAAAACCGGCCACCTTGTAATGCAATTAACTTTCGCGCCATCTCACTAATATAGGAAGCACCTTCAACAACAATTTGCTGCGCTACCGCATCTTGTGCTTTAGCACACTCCAGAACGGTTCGGGCTAACTTGGCATATTCACTTGAAGATTGACCTGCTAGTTTCTCAACAATGCCTATGGCATCTTGTACATTAAGCTGGGTTAGCAATGCTTGGGTTAATTTAGTTTTATCACCAAATCCATCAAGGTCTAACAGCGCGTATTCAGCAGCTTTTTGACCTAACCACGCACCACTGCCTTTATCGCCAAGACCAAAGCCATGACCACCTATGGACAGCGTTTTATTTCCCGCTTTAGCAAAACCACAAGATCCGGTACCGGTAATGATGACCGCACCATCTTTGCCTTGATGCGCCCCAATACAGGCAGTATGTAAATCGGTCGTCAGGTACATTGCTTGGAAAGGGTGTCGCCATTGGTTAATGGCTTGATATAGCTGAGGCATTATCACCCCTGCGAGTCCGATGCCTGCAATCATGTGCTTGAGGTTTTCAGGTGCTAACTGCGCTTCTTGTAAGGCTAATTCAACAGAGTGCTTAATTGAATTAATGCTGTGCTCTATACCGTGTAAAGGGTTAGCACGACCAGAGACCCCCGAACCAAGTACGCCTTTGTCAAAACAGTAAATGGTTGCACGACATTTGCTACCGCCACCATCGATGCCGATGTAAAGCTGTGACAGCTTGCTTTGATTGATTGTCATGGTTTCCCTCTTTTGATTGCTCGTTTCGTCTTTTTGAGTGTCTCTTTATTGGACCTGACGAAATACGTTAAGAGTATGTTACACCCAAAATGACAACGCTGTCATTTGTTTTTTGAATTATTTTGATTAAGAGTTTTATCACTCTGTTTTCATTAAAGATATTACTTAATTATTTAGGTATCTAATCCAATACTTTTAATAGCATTAGGGGGTAAGTAAGAACCGCTGTTAAATCCACAGTGGATTGGACTCCACTGTGGATCAACTTAAACATCATGAAAACATCAAAGGCTTTAACTCAACATTAGTGTGACACAGTTAAGCTTCTTCCACGGCGCTGACCATTTGGTGATACCGCGCGAACCTCAACACTTCCCTTCACAGCAATGGGCTGTTGATATACCAGCCAATCACCTTCTAGCTGGCGATACTCAACAGTTAAACCGGGAAAGGCAATATTGGTATGTAACTGCCCTGCTTGCACCTTCGCACCAACAGTTGGTAAACGGTAATTAATAGCAAATTTATCTAACTTGGCTAAGGTTTTATGGCCAATATGATTGGCTATGCTTTGCCATTGACTCGCCTGCTGCTGTCGCATTTTATCAGTGAAGTTTGTTGTATTCTGGTCATAAACAGCACCTGCATATTGATAAGGCACTTCCCACTCTGGTTGATGCCAACCACGCTCCGCCACCATCAAAATTCTAGGGAAAATCATATACTCTAATTGCTGAGGACTGCGAATAGTCTCACTCCATAACTGGCCTTGAATACCTGCCACGCTGCGTTGTTTCTCAAGCGGGCCAGAAACTCGCTGTCCTTGTTCATTAGTTTGCACGCGATCATCAGCCACAAATGGATTATTTTCGATGTTACGCCATTGCTCAGCGTTTGCAGGTAGATTGCCTGTCATGAAGCTAAACAGTTTTTGAGTATTTAACGCGCGTGCAGCCCAGTAGTAGCCATGTTCTTTAGGGTCGGCTTCATATGGGAAGTCAAAATACAAGGCTTCAGGGTTACTCAATACCGTCAACCAGCCATTGTTAGCCTGCTGATGAATACGTTTATACCCATCATGTGCCAGCACATCCCAAGCATTTGACTGTGAGTTACCAGGCATGTTCTCAACACGAGTATGACTCATACCATCACTCCACCCCGCTGGTTGAATGCCTTTGTCAGCTAACATATTGGCTACCCGTTCAATAAAGTAAGGGCCTAATTCAGCTAACGAATTAATCTGATCTGATTGGGCAACAAACTGCTGACAAGCTGGCGATTCTAGCCAAGCACCAGCCGTTTCATCTGCACCGATATGATAGGTTTGTAAAGGAATACCCGCTTGTTGATGCAGCTTAGCTATTTCATCAATCACTTTATCGACAAAAGCATAGGTCGACTCTAGGCACACGTTTAAGGTGTTGTCATCATAGTACTGTACTGATGAGTACACCGTTTTATCTTGTGGATCATCAAGAACATAACGATTTGCGTTTTCCACTTCACCAATAGCCATTAAGCGATTATAGCGCGCTTGCATGGCGACCATTGCCGCTCTTGAGTGTCCAGGCATATCCATTGAAGGGATCACTGTAATCTGCCTATCGTCGGCATAATGCAGAATATCGATATAATCTTGCTTAGTGTAATAGCCATTTACACTGGCATCGGCAAAAGGGCCACTGCCTAACTGTGGCAACAAGCAGTGCTGCTCACTAAGATCATGGCATCGTTTACTACCAATGTCTGTCAGCTCTGGCAAGCCATCTATCTCTAATCGCCAACCTTCATCGTCAGCCATGTGTAAATGCAATTTATTGAGCTTAAAACTGGCCATTTGATCAATCAGTTTAAAAATCGAGGCTTTACTATGAAAGTTACGGCCTACATCAATATGCATGCCGCGAAAGTCATATCGCGGTTTATCTTCAACTGTCATGGCTGCAATAGCGAGAGAGTCAGTGCCTAACACAGATTGAATTGAAGCTAATGCATATGAGAAACCACTGGGGTCATTAGCCTGGATCATGATACGTTGACTTGACACATCTAGCTTGTATTGGCCATTAATCATATCGGCTTCATTTAAAGCTGCTAATACTAGTGGAATACCTTCGGCACTTTGACTAACACCTAGCACAGTAAGCCTTTCAAGGGCCGCTTGAATTTGCTTTGCAGAAGTGTTCACTGCTGAAAAATCAACCTTGCTTGTATCTAAGCCTAAACTAAGATCGGCTTTAGCTTGATTTGCATGTGTTACCTGCTTAAGTGGTGTAGGCAAAATAGAATTGTCCAAATGCGATTTCTGCATTGAAAGCTGCGCGTTTTGTTCAAACAATACCCCTGCTGTTGCCCAAGGTAAGTTATCCGTAGCAGTTCGCTGATATTGTTTTGATGCTGAAGTAAATGCCTCAACATAAGGACGTTGCTCTAATTGTGTCAGTGGATCGGTTACCAGCCTAGTGCTGCTGATCACTGCTGGGGTTAATTCAGTATTGTCTGTGGCCACAATATAATAATTCGGCATAGGGTCAGTTTCAGACAACTGCCATAACTCACCTCTGAAACGCAAAGTAACGGTTTTGCCCGCTTCAAAACCAGAAAATGAATCCGTTGGGGTAATTCGATGCAAATCACCTTTAATTCGTTCAATGTCAAAATCATCTGTTAACACATCTAAAACCGGACGCATTTGGCTGAAATAAATTTGCCAGTGCTTATTTGTAAGCTCTACTAAATCAGTGAGTGGGTCAGCAGGCGTCAAATCAATTTCAGCAATAAAACAACGTTCGTCCGCTTTTGCGTCGCTGGCACAAGCCTCAGAGGGAACATTAGTGACAATGCGGTAAGTCACACTAAGCGTATCAGCAAACTGATTTAATGAAGATTGCGACCATTGAGCAACTGTTTCAACTGCCGAGTTGGAGGATTGCTTATCGATAGATTGACTACAAGATGCGCTACCTAGCGCAATGACAAGTGCTGTTATGGCGAATGAGACTCTCATATTTCCCTCTTAAGTCTTAACGGGTTATCCCTAAAACTCGCCATGATTAATAGCAAGTTTACTGTCTTGATGCTGATGGACAGCTTTATTATTGTGTATGCTCAAGCCTTAGTTTCTTACAAACTGCTCCCCAAGCTGAACTCGCTGTTCATTGTCTTTTGTACCTGTTATCAAAACCAAGCAGCTTCAATATTAATGACTCTCTACAGCATCATAGAGACATAAGTGCATAAATACGCGAACCATGCATAAAAAAATAGCTGGGACATAAAAAATGTACCCAGCTTATACTCGTTTCTGGGGAGAGACTAAAAGTATAAAAAAGCATATCAAGCCGACGGAAGCTCAATATGCGTCACCTTGATGAATGACCTTTATTCACCAAGTAGAAACAGGTTACCACAAATCAATGACAACGCTGTCATTGATTAATTTACCCAATTTGCTGTTTAAAATCTACACTTTTCTGACAATTATTTTGCAAGCTGGCCACATATTCGGTTTTACCTTGTCTTTACCCAAGGTATATTGCAATCAAGCTGGTGATTAAAAAGAGGTTTGCAATATTTTGATACGGGTAAATATCCTATAGTCATTACCACTTGTTTAATTTTCAACAGATAAACATTCAAATAAAAACAATAATAATACGGAGGCAAGTTGGTAAATTCCGCTAAGTCATTCCTGTCGAAAAGGCCATTTTTCAGCGTGTTGTTGGCTATCATCCCGATTGTTTGGTGTATTTGGGCACTACAATTTGAACAACTCAATGAGCTACTTATCAGCCACAGCGGCTTTGTATTTTTAGGTGTGCTTGGTGCTATCTTTGCCAATTCGACTGGCGCAGGTGGCGGTGTCATATTTATACCTGTGTTTTCTGCACTGGGTATGTCGCCAGAACAAATGGTTTCAACCTCTTTTGCCATACAATGCTTTGGCATGACTGTGGGGGCGATTACCTGGATATGGCACTATTTAGCTCACCACCAGCATGATGCAACATGGCAAGCATTTTATCGTTTCGTGATAGTTGGTGCTTTATGCTCTATTGCGGGTTTATGGAGTAGTAACGTTGCCCAGATTGCAGCGCCTGTATCACTGCATACCAGTTTCAGCTGGTTTTCTATTGTGCTTGGGATCATTATTATTTGGCATGGGATGCGCCCTGGCTCTTCTACTCTTAATAGCAATCTCGGAAACAACCTCAGCCAAACATATCACCGTCTTGATATATTTATGATAATGCTCATCAGTTTTATTGGTGGCATTATCACTTCATGGCTTTCAGTGGGCGTGGGAGAGATTATCGTCATTTATCTAATGCTTAGAGGATATTGCACAAAACTGGCAATTGCGACAGGTGTAGTGGTGAGTGCTATAACAGTATGGTCTATGAGTCCATTGAGTTTTGCCCTTTCAGGTGAGACTCAATTTGATGTGCTGTTGTTTGCAGGCCCTGGAGCAATGATTGGTGGCTTGTATGCTAAACGTATTGCGCTGTGGTTTTCTATCACTCGATTAAAACTATTTTTTGCTTTTTGGATTATCTTAACGGGTGCTGTGATGTTGGTACTTAATTAGTCGCAAAGACAGTTTAGGGATAACTTCGGGCATAAAAAACGCCAGTACTTCACTGGCGTTTTATTTAGCGATAACTAACTCATCACCACACGAATATGTATCGTGATTAAGCTTGACCTTCAGTACGGGCTAAACGATTAATTTGATTCATAGAAGCTAAGTGACCGAAGATTGGGCCTAATAAGCCACGCTCTCTTAACGCTAAGAACTCTTCATTTGGCATTTCATTTAGTTTCTTCTCATCAATGATGTATAAACCATTGATATTACGTTTTTCACCATTAACTTCAACGGTAATGGTTTGACTGATCAGTAGCTCTTTTTCAGCTAAGAATGCTAGAATATTACGCGTTGCTTGATCTTGCTCGAAGTGCTCTATTAGCGCTTTTTTACGTGCTTCAAGAAACGGTGTTTCTTTTTCACCTTCAAATAACGCCTGGCCTTCTTCTTTAGTTAGCTCTTTAGCTTCTTCACGAATACCAATCCAAACTTTGTCTTTTACATCTGGATTTAGTACTAAACCTAATGGGTAGTCACGGATAACGGCCGGGACATATAGGCCTTGCCACTTGCCATCTTTAACACTTAAGTTTTGACCTGGCTTTAGGCCAAGCATCACAACAGATTGAAACTCGCCAGAGTCCGAGTTCTTTACAAATACGACTGGGTATTCAGTACCTGCACGGGCAATTTCATGCAAAGAAATAGGCATAATGTGTTGCTCTGCAACATGAGCAAAATCAGTTGCTCCCACTTTCAAATCGCCATGTTTAGCATGATCTAGTAATGTGATTGGGTTTGACATCTTAACTCCTAGTTATCGCATCCTTGCAAGCATAGTTATGCTATGAGTATGGATGCTTTCTTTTAATCCAATTAAACTTACCTGAAACTACCAAGTTAACTGCGAATTTCAAGCTAATTTAGCTATATCTTCGAATGACGCCATTATTCGTATAAAAAAAACGCAAATTATACTTTTTGTAACCCAAATTGATTAATTTTTTGCAATAGTTGGCGATGCTCTGGCAATTGCAGTGAAAGCTGTAGCGCCACCTGACTGACTCTATCAAACGCATTTTGTGACGCTTGGAGGTGACGTTTTTGCATCTGATTCTGAAATTGCATGCCGTACAACACATATTGATAATTATCTAAATTGAACACTTCAAAACGCGAGAAAAAATCATCGGTTATCGGTGGCTGATGTTGCCACATTTCAAGCCTCTGCCTGAGTGGTTCAGGTATCGTTTCTGGCAAGCGATTATCAATCCAAAATGGGCTGTCATTTCTATCGGATAAGCAATAATGCATTTTGGCAAACTCAACCACCCGCTCCCATGCGTAAGTCATGGTTTTATTAAACCTGTCGCGTAGCATTGGGATTTGATTTCCATGCTTTGGAAAGCGTGATGCAAGATAATGGCTAGCAAAGTCAGTGAGTAAAATAGATGTGGCTTCAATGGGTTCTAAAAAGCCTTGTGCTAGCCCTAATGCCACACAATTGTGATACCAAAACTGTTTACGATAGCCGACTTTCATAGGAATTTGCCGTGTGCTGATATCGGCATTATCACCTAAGTATTGCGCCATCTTATCTTCAGCAGTTGATTTAGGCATATAATTATCTGAATACACTAATCCCACGCCGCGGCGATGGGTTAGCGCTATATCCCATATCCAACCAGCCTTATGGGCAGTCGCCTTGGTATAAGGTGGTATTTCACTATCAGGCTCAGTGGGCACTTGAGCAACAATAGCTTGATTAACCAATAGTTGTGATGATTTATCAACAAACTCTGCCCGCAGCACTTTATCGTGTAGAACTGACTCAAAACCACTGCAGTCTATGTAAAAATCAAATGCCTGCTCACCGCTTTTATCTAACACTAATGACTTTATTGCGCCATTGGTGTGTAAATGAGCATCAATAACATTCTCAAGCTGATGGCGAACAGCAAACTTTGACTTAGCATTGTCAGCTAAAAGGCGAGCGAATTTGGCCGCGTTGAGATGATAGGCATAAGCCAGAACGGACTCATATTCAGGGGTTGTAATGGTTTTCGGGGCTTTGTTTTGTTCAACAGCGCTAAATTGGGGCGATACACACTGAGCAAATGGATTAACAGCTCGTTGTTGACTGTGATTAGCATCCAGCCATTGACTGGCCAATTGCTCTCCAAATCGTTGTGGGTTTTCAAAAAGATGATGATAGAAATTACCACTGCCGTGCTGATGTTTGTCTAACCAATTGATAAATTTTATCGACTGCTTAAAAGTAACATCACACTCTCTTATAAATTGAGTTTCACTAATGCCAAACTTTTTCAGGGTTTGTCTAATGGCGGGAACAGTACCTTCGCCAACACCGATTGCTGGAATATCTGGTGACTCAATCACAGTCACTGTTATTTCAGTCTCTTGTAATTGTAAGCCTAAGTGATTAGCAGCTAACCAGCCTGCTGTTCCTCCACCAACAATGGCCACTTTAGTTATCGTCATATGGCTACCTTTATTATTATCATTTTAAACCGCTCAATTGATATCCACTTAAAACACAAAAGCCCAGCTGATGCTAGGCTTTTGAATTTTTAACAAGATTCAACTGTTTTAGAATCGTAAGTTAACACCTAACTGGTAACGCGCTTCACCTTCAAAACTCCAAGCTGGGTAGCCATCTTTCAATTCTGGTTTAACCTCAGCACTTGATGGTGCAATGCCTTTTTGAATACTATCTTCTTCAAGTAGGTTAACCACTTCAAATGTCACACCAATCCAGTCAGTGATGTTGTAGCTAGCACTTAAATCAAGTGTGCCATATGCTTCATGTTCACGGTTACCGTAGAAGAAAGGCAATTCGCGGATCATATACTCACTTCGCCAGTTATAAGCTACACGAGCAGTGAAATCTTCCATCTCATAGAAACCAACTAGGTTAACGGTGTGCTTCGAAGAATCAGAGAATACGCTTACTGCATCAGGGTAATTCTCTGCAGGGGCATCTGAGTCAGCAAAGGTATAGTTAGCTGAGTAACCAAAACCATTATCGAATGCATCTTGCAACTGCAGCTCAATACCTTTAATCACGCCACCAGTACCATTGGTACGACTGGAAACAGTCCAATCATCAGCACCTGAATCTGGGTCTATAATGCCAATTTCTTGATTAAGGATCTGGTCAGTAGTGACGAATGAGCTAATGTCTTTAATGAAATAAGTTGCACTCGCTAAACCATCTGGGCTGAAGTACCACTCAACACCAACATCTGCTTGTGTTGCTTTATATGGTAATAGACCAACATTACCAGTATTAAGGACTTCGTTACCTGCAGTGCCATCTGCATAACCCACTAGCGCAGATGATGCAAACATGTCTGCATAGTTAGGGCGTGAAATAACTTGTGAGGCAGAGGTACGAATAATCACATCATCAGCCACATCAAAAATCACGTTCAAGCTTGGTAATACATCATCATAGCTGGCTTTATTGGTACTGATATTGTCGGCATATGAGCCATCTGATTGTAATGCATAATAGTCAGACTCAGCATCTGTAGAGATATAGCGTAAACCAAAGTTACCGCGGATACCTTCCGATTCAAAATTTGCCATTAAATATAGTGCTAAGTTCTTTTCATTAATGGTGCCGTAACCAGACTTGTAGACTGCACCATCTGTAGAAAAGCTATCAATTGCAGCATGGGCATCACCCAACATCGCATCTAGATTTGGCTTAGGTAGAGTATAACCAGCCCCCGATGAAACCTGACCAGAGTAATAAGCTGATGCATCTTTGCCTTCTACACCATCAACCAAATTTGCTGGTAGTGTTAACTGAGTAACATCGTGATCGGCATAACGCGCACCGGTTTTAAATGAGGTAATTGCCCCTAGCTCTACTGGAATCGTTACATCAAATTGTGCGTAAGTTTCTTCATCTGAGTTAGGTTGTTTTTTCAAAGACCAACCCGCTGGCGATAGTGGGCCACCAAAGTCATCTGCGGTGAAGTTCTTATTAGCAACGTCAATTTTAATCACGTCACCAGTCGCATCATAAGTACCTGCGTAGTCAGCAGCTGTACCTAACCAGAAACCATAGTTGGAAGTTAAGTCAGTACCACCTTCAGATTTAGTATTACCGACACGACCTTCTAGGGTGAAGTTATCTGCTTCATATTCAAAGTCGAAGTCAACCGTATTTGAATCCATGCTAGCTTGACGAGCCCAAGTTTGAGCCCAACCTGGGTTTTGACCTTGGCCATCACGACGATAGAAAGTACAAGTACCAGATGCGTTACGTTGCTCACAAGCCGCATCTTTATCATCAGGGAACATGACAAATAATGAGGTGTTGGCATTGTTCGCTTTCATATCAAGCGACATTAAATTTAAACCAAAGCTTAAATTATCGGTTGGACGATATTGGAAAGCAGCATTTAATGCAGTGCGTTCACGTTCTTGCTCAAATGTTGAAGGAACAATGTCACCCCAACCTACTAATGATTCAATACCATTACGCTGGTAATTCGTTTCAGAAGCGGCCGCAGAGACTAAGAAACCAAAGCTCTCATCTTCATTTGCCCAGCTATACAAACCTGAAAATTCCGGATCGGTTTCTTCTGAAATGGTGCCGTAATCACCCTTGGCGCTAAGAAATACAGTATTTGCCTCAAGTTCCAAAGGTTTACGAGTTTCAACAATGACTGTTCCGCCTACACCGCCTTCAGGTAGATCCGCTGTAGATGATTTGTGCACAATAATCGCACCAACCATTTCAGGCGGCAGTAAACTGTAGTTAAAACTACGGTCAATCTCTTGTTGATCATACCAACCGGTTGATGCAACTGAATGACCGTTGAGTAACGTGCGAGTTAAGCGGCTAGAAGCACCACGAATTGAAACTTGTGAACCTTGGCCAAATTGACGGTTAACAGATACACCTGGAATACGCCCTAGTGACTCACCCACGTCACCATCTGGAAATTTACCAATATCTTCAGCAGTGACAGCATCAACTACCGAATTGGCAAAACGCTTTTCATTTACAGAAGCTTTTAACGAAGCGCGCATACCACGCACCTCAATCTTCTCAATATTGTCTTCTTGAACTTCTTCTGCCACTGCACTCATGCTCATCGCACTGCCCAGTAAGATGGCAATATTTGTCGCTAGTAGGTTTCTTTTAAAGGTAGATGGTCGCATCTTCGTTTCCCTTCCATAACTTTATTATCGTTTTGAGTCCATAACCATTCCCCTAAGGAATGACAACGCTGTCATGTCTAGAGCAAACATTACACAATAATTAACAAGATCGCCACAACAAAATAACTAAATATGACATTTATTAAGCAATCAGACTATAGCTGACGAAATGAGAATCCAAATTACCCCTTAAAATTCATATAGATAAAAAATGTATAAAAAGTGTCATCTTATTGATTATTTTTTCGCTTTTATCAAAGTAACAATGTAGATAACAATTTGTTTATTGCTTAATTCAATAAAACCTCGCACTATACTGGAAAAACAATCATACAAATGAACAGTTCGACCTTAATTTAGAGTATTTATACTTTTGTGGTTTTTAAGCGAACGATTTAGGGTTAAAAAAGAGTTAAAACTAGATGAAAATCACTATCAATGATGTCGCTAAGTACGCGGGCGTTTCTATCAAAACTGTTTCGAGGGTCACTAATAAAGAACCCTCGGTCAGACAAGCTACCATTGATAAAGTAAATGCTGCCATTGCAGCACTTAATTACCAACCCAATGTGGCAGCTAGGAATCTGGCCAGCACGAGCGCTTATGTCATCGGCTTCATTTACGATAATCCCAATGCCTATTACATCATTGACATGCAAAACGGTATCTTGTCTGCCTGTAAAGATAAAGGCTTTGAATTACTTATTCATCCTTGCAATGCCAAGTCAGACAATATCTGTGAAGAGCTCACCAACATGGTAAAGCAATCCAGATTAGCAGGCTTAGTCCTTACTCCCCCAATGTCAGAAGATCCTAAGATTCTAGCGGCATTAGATGCGATTGGAGCCAACTACGTTCGAATTATTGCTGGTGAACAAATACAAGATGACCTGGGCTTAACAGTGTTAGTCAACGATAAACATGGTGCCATTGCGATTACAGAACATCTTATTCAACAAGGTCACCATAACATTGCATTTTTAAGTGGTGATCATGGCCATGAATCCACTAAGGCACGTTTAGAGGGCTACTTATATGCCTTAGAAAAAAATAAAATTTCAGTGAATCCTAAGTGGATTTTAGACGGTGAATATTCTTTCGAATCTGGGGTCAATGGCGCAAATAGCCTAATTAAATTAAATGAGCGACCTACCGCAGTAGTTGCCTGTAATGATGAAATAGCCGCTGGAGCACTGTTTGCTGCAAGGTTAGCTGGACTTGATATCCCGAATGACCTTTCCATTGTCGGTTTTGAGGATAGTCCCTTTTCAAGACAAACTTGGCCTAAATTAACCACAGTGCATCAGCCGAATATTGAGATAGCCAGGGTGGCGACAGACTTACTCATTGATAAACATAGAAAGTGTAATGACATTTCGGCCACAGTGTTTACACCAACTCCAGTCATAAGAGACTCAACAAGCACTAGGGCCTAACTAACTCGGTAAACTAAATAACTACTCGTATTAAAAAAGCGCCAATTGGCGCTTTTTTAATGCTTCAAATCTAGCTACACAGCTTCTTCGTTTTCTTCGCCGGTACGGATCCGAATAACACGTTCTATATCTGTCACAAAAATCTTACCATCACCAATCTTGCCGGTACGAGCTGTGTCAACAATGACATCTAATGCTTGTTCAAGAGTTTCATCTTGAATGACTAATTCAATTTTCACTTTAGGCAGGAAATCAACCATGTATTCAGCTCCACGATAGAGCTCAGTGTGACCTTTTTGACGGCCAAACCCTTTTACTTCAGATACTGTCATACCCGTAATGCCAATCTCAGCCAAAGACTCCCGTACATCATCCAATTTGAACGGTTTAATAATGGCTTCTACCTTTTTCATTTTGTACTCCTGTGATTGGCAAATCAATATATCGCTAAGGGCTTAAATATTCAGATGTATTTTACTCTAAAGCAAACAAACTTACTGTGCAATTTTAACTTGATTTGCAAACAGTCAGTTTAAAGTTTGATGATATTGTACAATTTTTAACTATACTTCGATTTCCGTTGCAGGATGCGGCGGCGACATTTTTTTCAAGGATGAAATTATGAACTATAAATCCCAAGCTGGGTTTAACCTAGTGGAGCTGATGACAACGATCGTTATTGCCAGTGCTTTAATTACAATGGCATATCCAAGTTTTAAAGAACTTATACTCCACACGAGGGCAAATGCCAGCATCAGTTCAATTCAACAATCAATTCAGCTAGCAAGAAACATGGCAATAAATTATGGTTTACCAATAACCGTTTGCCCATTAGTCAACAATAAATGTACTCGAGATTGGAGTAACGGATTTAGCATTTTCATCGATGGAGCCAACCGCAATACACTCGATGATAACGATAAAATTATTCAATCAATTTCCGCTTTTCATCAAGATGATATAGTTCAATACAATCGTTTAGCTATCCGTTTCAAAGCAACAGGGTTCGCGTCTGGTACAAACGGTACACTCACATACTGCCCAGAAACTTATGATAGTCCTCACTCCAGAGCGATAATCGTCAATCAAGCTGGAAGAGTTAGGTTTTCAGATAATAAAACCATCATCTGTTCAAACAAGTAACTCACCAATGTATCTAGGGCAGCTACCCACATGTAAAGAATTTGTTTAGTTATTATATTTTAGATACTGATATTGGCTTCATTCTCGCATATACTATTTAAAGTCGTTATAGGAATGAAGATCATGTTAAAGAATCAAGCTGGTTTTACTCTCGTTGAACTAATGGTCACTATCACTGTTGCAGCTATCTTATTGACTATTGGAGTTCCTTCACTAGTTTCACTCAATGAGAAAATGCGTACTAAGAGTAATATTGAGAAAATTCATAACATAGTAATGTTCGCGAGAAGCCAAGCAATAAGCTACGGAACTACGGTAATCATATGCCCTTTTGCTAGCGAAACCTCTTGTGGGTCAACAACAGACTGGAGTAATGGAGTTCGTGTATATACCACTGACTCTGACGGGAATGATTACGAATTAAGAGCAATTGATAGCTTTAACAATCAAGATAAAATCAAAGGCTCTGCTCCCATACTTTCATTTACAGCCGAAGGTATGGTAAATGTGGGGGGGGGCAGCATCGTATATTGCCCTGGAGGCCAAAGTACAGACTCAAAAAGTGTGAGCGTCAGCACTAGCGGTCTAATCTCTTACGGCAATGATTCCCTTCCTTGCACGTAAGTGATTCATATAACATTTTCTTTATATAAAGCCGTAAACCTTGAAATCATCAAAGTTTTTATGAAGCCGTTCACTACCTTAGTGTCATTTTATCAACAGCTTGTGCTTTTTCGCTACTAAAATCTGCAGACAGAGGTACACACTCTCCAACGGCTTTAATATAAGACTTTTTACCCTTAAGATCTTTATGTTTCTTACCAATTAAACCTTTACGCTGTTGCTCTACTTTACCTATATCCCAACGATAAAACACCACTTCGTC
Source organism: Shewanella maritima (assembly GCF_043643735.1). Classification (GTDB taxonomy): domain Bacteria; phylum Pseudomonadota; class Gammaproteobacteria; order Enterobacterales; family Shewanellaceae; genus Shewanella; species Shewanella maritima_A. Next base: position 272,703 of record NZ_JBHZSM010000003.1, on the reverse strand, counting down.
ACCTTTATTAGAACTGGTGATGAAACATTTATAATCTTGTTTTCCAGCCACTGCCAAAGCTGGATTTGAAGTAATTATAAATAGTAAACATAAACTAAAGCTAATCTTTATCATTTCCAACACTCCGAAACGGGACCTTTAACTCCTGCACTCGTTAAAGTAATCGTTGTACACGTTGAGTCAAGCGTCGCTTGCCTACCTTTTGCCGTAGCAGTAATCGTAAAGTTACTGCTACCAGTAGAAGCTATACTATAGAAACCACTTTCGGAAATAAAAGGATCTGCGCTTAAGCCTAACTCAGTCATATCCGTAGCATAAGTTCGATTATCAAAATAGAACTGCTCTTGTAAATTAGCGACTCGCATAACTGCTGCAACACCTTCAGAACGACCACTTTTCATTATAAAGCTAGTATAAGATGGGTATGCAATTGATGCTAAAATTCCCACTATAACGACAGTAATCATTAGTTCTATCAATGTAAAACCATGAGGCTTATGCATAATTAATTATTCTCATTTAAATGGTAATAAATTCTTTTCGTTTCCATACAAGCATTTAGGCTAATCGTACCTGTACAATTTTCATTACTGGCGTCACATTCTCCGCTACCAGCTAAAGCATATAAAGAACTTTCACATTCATCTTCCGTTCCTGGATCTGTCGGTTTATCACAGTCAGCGCCCTCACACTTAGGTGGTATAATCAATTTAGGGGGCACTGAAATACAATCTACGCACACCACAGGAGGAGAGTATGGGTAATCGGGTGGAACTTCCGTCCACTCTCCATTATTAAGAAGGTAACGTCCGCCTTTATGTAAATCAAAAGTATATAGTCTGCCTAGAGATGAGACCGCACAGCTTTCAATAGTTCCACTATTGGCAGAAAGTGGTACAAAAGAAGTAAAATAAACTTTACCTTTAACAATACTAGCTGCAGATAGACTTTTTTCTCCATTATCAGGTAACTGGTAGAACCAACCTCGCTTTTTACCAAAAGCGATCGCCTCATTGTCAGTATGCGGCCATGAATCACTAACATCATAAAGATCAGCCACTGTCAATGTTACAGGGGTTGGGTTTAGTGAAGTTCCGAATGTTTTGGTAAACACATTACGATCTTGCAGTACATACAGCTGATCATAAGTGTTTGTTCCTAAAGGATCAGCCCTATCTCCAGAACCTATCGCAATTGCATCATAGGCAACATCTTGATAGCTCACCGAAGTTGTAACAGTTCCATCTGGAGCTGTTGTTGACACTTCTGTACTATTTGTAAATTTCGTTTGAGCAACAATTGGGGGATAAAAAAGTTTACGATTGTCGAATAAACCTGATCCATTTAATGATGCAAATTTAAAAGCACTCCAACTCGACTTGTCAGCTGTTGGCATATCCATTCGCCATACGGCTCCTCCTAAGTCTACCGCATACAATCTATCCGTAATACCGTCCCCATCACTATCAAGTGGGGTTATTTGAGCTGCAATTGAATCGCTAATTCCAGGTAAACTCGTAGAACCATCAGGGCCAAACTGATGCACTAACTTTCCGGAATCGGCTTCGACAATATAAACCCCTATGCCAAATGAATTACTACCAGTATTGGAATCATAACCAACATTATACCCTCCCCCAAAAATAACCACTGGTTTATCTCTACTCGGCACTTTCGTGACAATGGGGGTGGACCATGTTTGTCCCAAATTAGCAAAGCCTGTTGAAGTATTAGATATTTTCCACATCAAAGTAGGTGAGTCAGGATTAGTTACATTAAAGGCATAATATGACTCTCCGCCTCTTCTCATTCCTACAAAAATATATGCTAAAGCAATAGAACCATCTGAATTACGCTCAATATAGGAAACAGGGGAACCGTCAATGCCGTAAACACTGTGACCACTTAAGTAAGTGTTTCGCCTTATAGTTTGTAAATTAGGAAGTAATTCATAAGGCATAAATGCCCAGCTTTCCACAAATGTTGTGCCTTTATCTTTAATGGCATGCAACACTCCATGATTGGTACCGAAATAAATTCTAACATCGCCTGCACCATAATCAATTGCTACAGGTTCGGAATGCAAAGGGTCCCCGATAATGTCACCTCTGACACCATCATAGTCACTTGACATTGTCACACCATCAGAATCAACATCTACGTTTTTACCCTTTATCCATTCAAAGGTATTATTTAGTTCATCAGCCGTATTAACGCTCGGTAGCCCCAAATATGTAGCTAGAGCACTATCACCACCAGCATAAAAAGAGGCATTAGTTTTATTTAATACCGTCAGTCCACTGATCCCTCCAATGTTACTATAAATAGTCCTCTTGTCAGGGTCGATACCTCTCGCAATACCACCTAACTCAATATCATTTCCATCATTTTGAATGGTACAGTCGCTCCAAAAACTACATGCGTCGTCTTTAATACCACCGGAGCTATTGATTGCATTATTCCCCTTAGCATCAACTAGAGTACCATCTGAAGTCACTTTGAACTTCTTCAAATTCCCCCCCCACTTAGGACCATGTTCGGGACGAAATACAGCAAAATATGCACTATCTAGTGTTCTTGTTGGATCAGCATTACTAAATGCAACCCCTGGAGCAGAGAATTGTCTGCCAGTACTTGGAAGAGTATTTATAATATTGCTAATTGCGGCCTGTAGACCGACTACATCATCAGCACTTGAGTAGGTACCTAATTGGTTTTCGCCGATTCTTGATCTTTTCGCTGTTTCTATCAATAAGGGTTCAGCAACAGAGTCATCAGCTAAGCTGAATCCTATAGTATGAGTGATCACAGTCTGTTTATTTTCTAAATTAGGTAGTAAATCATTATTAAACATATACTCAGCTAATGCTGGCATGTAACTAAATTTTGCTGGCTTACCATTTGATTCGGGGGCGTACTCATACGGATCATCATTTAGCGCTTTTACAAACTCATTGGCACTATCATCTAATGTCGGCTCACCATCAGTTATATAGATAATATGGGCTACTTTGCTACATGCAGAGAATGGAGATAGATACTTTCCGTTCTTTTCAACACTCGTATCATAGGGAGGTACATTGGCGGTATACTTATCGTTGCCATTGCCATAATCTTCATCAGCATGGCCAAAGGTAATGCTGCCACCAGAGAAATATTGATAAGCTTCATAAAGTGTTTCACATAAAGGTGTATTGGTTAAAGGGGATAAGTTGTTAACAGTATTAACCATGTCATCTCTTTCGGCTGGCGTTCGCTCTCTAATTCCGGCGATAATTCGTCCCCCGTCCCTGTCGCCTTCTTGACTATAATTCATGTTAAAAATAGCTAAACCAAAATCAACTGACGGAATTGTGCTAATTACTCCTGATATTGCTTCTTTTGCAATATCAAGTCTCGACTGAGCACTCTCTTCAGGTAAATTATCTAGTAGGCCTTGATCATAGAGGGTATACCACCTCAAATAGTTATCGGTATATAAGGAAACAAGCTCGCCATTATTCCAGCCTAACTGTTTGGCATTTTCAAGTGAGTTACCCCAAGGGTTATCTATGTCACCATTTTGAGGAAAACCATTGGGGTAACCTGTGGCAAAATTAGAACCATCGTTATTATTGCTATTTACCTCTGATTGAATATCTTCCCAGCAGTCAATTGCACTGTTTGTTTCTGCACCACTATTTTCCTTTAAAGGTTGCCAAGAACCTTTACCCTGTCCTGTTGTTTTAAACTCTCTAATGTATCCAGTAAAGCGTCCATAGGTATTTAAAGCATCTCTAGCAGCTTTACATCCATTAACTAAATCATTGAATCTACGTGACTCGGATGGGCTGTCTGGTACAGGCAAAGAAGTACCATCCATACCTGTACCTACTGTGAAGTATATCATTCTGCCATCATAAGAATTTGAACTCCCCACAGGAGGATAGGTTTGATCTGGATCGTACCCACCAGGCAGCCCTTCAACAATCGTTCTCATACTGCCAGAATTATCAAATATAATTAAAACTTGTGGACGTATATTCGTAATACTTGGATTTAAATATAGGTCGGTATCATCAGCAACTGATTCCGCCATATAAAATGAACATATCAATGCCATACTGACTTTTAATATTTTATTAAATATCATAATTAACTCCCACTGAGCAATTCTTGTGAAATTCCTGATACAACAGTTAATTGACCTAATCCATTTCGACCAAAATTAATTTCACTAGAAATTTGAGTGTTTCTGCATTTAATTGAATTGCCTCCAGAAGCATCTTCACTTCGTTTGCAACTAACTATCTGAGGATCACTAATCATTCCTCCAGCACCATCGTCGACAAAAGGCATTGGTGTTAATGTTTGAGTCCCACCTGAAAATGATTCAGAACCTTGAGTGTTCAATAATGCAAAATAAGATTGTGGTTTATCCAGCAAGATTGCTGAAATAGCACCATCTGCAATTGCCTTAGCCTCAACTCTTTCTGAACCTGCAGAAGCCATCCGCAAAGATTGAGTAGAATTTACTGCTAGTGCAACACCAATTACAGTCATTATTACTAGAATGATAAGTGTGAAAAAAAGCACTATTCCTTGTTGTTTTTGTTTCATATTGTCACAAACCTTGTATCAAAACTGGATTTTCTAAATAAACCGTAGAAGACATGATTTTGCGTCTAAAATTATCATCAGGAGGTGCAACGTCTTTATCACCTAAAGAGTAGCTAGTTTTATTGGTATAACTCCAATCAGGCTGTATCGACCGAACCAGCAAAAATATTTTGACCGCGACAATTCTTCTGAGTCCCGAATTATCCCAAATATTACTTGTAATATTTGAAGCTGCTAAATACTGCTCAGGAGTCGAATCACCAGTGCTATCGACCCCATAAAGATATCTGATATTCTCAATACCCTGTACAAGCTGCTCATCATTATTCATCCCATTTTTTGTCAGGTTTTTTCTACTTAATACGGGCACATCATCTTCATCATCAATAAAGTAAACGTGATGCTGATACTCCCAAGTTCTTGCAGAAGGTTCACTTTCACTTGGTAATAAGCCACTGAAAAATACAGCTTTAGAATTACTTGCTGATACGAAAAAGTTAGAGCCATTTGGTGTGGTGCTCGGTCCAATAAGTCTCTTCAGTTGAAGTACGTCAGTGGATGGTTTGACATTTGATGAAGCTAAACATCCTAAGACATTAGCGCTGACAGTATTTTCATATCCCCACAGAAACCTAAAATTGGCAGGTTGATTATTTGGTAAAGACGCATTGTTAAGACCTGACCCGATACAATCATTTGCTGCAGGAACAACATTATCAATAGTAGCTCCTGAAAGGTCCGTACCAGTCATATCACCAAAAAAACCCACTTGGCTTATATCTCTATCTAAAATGGCTAAAGCTATTCGGCCATTCTCTTGTAGTTGATTGAATTGGCTAGTTGTCGTCACATTAGATGACGACATACTAAACATGGAAAACACACCAGCAGTTAAAAAAAGCCCAATGACTAATGCAACCATTAGTTCCACAAGTGACATACCTGATTGCAATGTTTTCAATTTTTTAATCATACTTCACCATCTAAATGATCACTGTTCGAATGGAAAAAATACGTCGATTCTCTTTAGTCGCTGCACAGGGGGTAGATGTATCAACGATAGGTGAATCAGAATCAATTTTAGTTTCTCTAATACCTCTCCATGCTAGAACAACTGTAACTGTATTAGCATTAAGTTCAATACATGCAGTTGGTGTATCCAACCCTCCAACATTTTGGGTACCTATAGTTTCATCAGCACCAGTGAATGAAGATTGCCATTCATAAAGATCCCAAGCACGCATCTCTACAGGTGAACATATAGTGGTATTACAGTTTGGAGATGGTTGAGTAGATGTACCACTGAAAGTTCCAGCATATGTTCCCAGTTGCGTTGGATTTAACCGCATTCTATTTATAATATCGTTCGCGTAGTAAGAAGCTTGAGTTTGTTGGAAGGATTCAAAGCTGCCTTTTTTAGAGACAATATGCAGATTAAAAATGCCAATAAGGCCTACCACTAGTATGACCAGCGATACCATTACTTCGATGAGTGAAAATCCATTCCGCTTTGCTGACTTCAACGTCAAACCTCCCTATTTCGTCAGTTTATTGACTAAACTTTTCTTGTTTATCTATAAAAATCTTAAGCTTAAACAAAACCGATACAACAGTTAATCATAACTGACCTTATGGTTTCTATCTAGTATCAAAAATGTATATTAACTTAAAATGATATATTTAATCCCTCAAGCTCAATGTAGTTGCTGAAATACAAGTAAAAAAAACCTAAAGTATAAAACTTTAGGTTTTTAAATGAACAAAAATTAATACTAAAGTACTACCTAAGCTCCGCAGGAACAGCAAAAACAGTATCTTCTTTTTGTCCCTCAACTTCAGTAATCACGCTAGGAGCATGATTGGCTATAGCTTCAATAACCTGTTGAACAAGTACTTCTGGTGCTGATGCACCTGCAGTCACCGCAACTTGCTTCACACCATCAAACCAAGCGGCATCTACATCATTGCCATTATCAACTAAGTAAGCACTAATGCCTTGCTTTTCAGCCAATTCACGTAGGCGGTTTGAGTTGGAGCTATTCTTAGATCCTACAACAATCATTAAGTCGGCATCGCTGGACATGTTGCGAACTGCATCTTGTCGATTTTGTGTGGCATAGCAAATATCATCTTTACGCGGGCCTTCGATAGCAGGGAAACGTTGCTTAAGCGCTTCTATGATATCCAAGGTATCATCAACAGACAGCGTGGTTTGCGTAACAAAACAAAGGTTCTCGGGATCATTCACCTGCAGAGAATTAACATCCTCAGGGGATTCAACCAAATATACCCCTCCTTTTTGGTTGTCATACTGCCCCATAGTACCCTCAACCTCAGGGTGACCAGCATGGCCAATCAAAATGCACTCAACCCCTTTTCGGCTAGCACGTGTCACTTGCAAATGAACTTTGGTGACGAGTGGACAGGTCGCATCAAATACTTTCAGGCCACGAGTTTTTGCTTCCTGACGTACGGTTTGTGACACACCGTGGGCACTAAAGATAACGATACTGTTATCTGGCACTTGATGTAATTCATCAACAAAGATAGCACCACGGTCTTTTAAGTTCTGTACCACATAGCGGTTATGTACCACTTCATGACGTACATAGATCGGCGGTTCAAATAACTCTAACGCACGCTCAACAATGCTGATTGCGCGATCAACACCGGCACAAAACCCTCTTGGGTTTGCTAATAAAATATTCAATTCTGATGAAGTCGGATCCACTTTTAACATGTTTATTCCTTAGCCCGTAATCACTTCAACCACATCTAACTCAAATGTCACATCACGGCCAGCCAATGGGTGGTTTAAGTCAACCGTAATTGAATTTCCAGCAACTTCACGAACAATACCAGGTATTTCACTACCACCAGGGCCTGCAAAGCTAACAATCACGCCTTCTTCAAGCTCCATATCTGCAGGGAAGCGGCTACGATCCATATGGTGGATTGCATCTGGGTTTGACTCACCAAACGCATCTTTAGCGCCTAAGGTAAAGTTATGTTTATCACCCTGCGCTAAACCTAACAACTGTGCCTCAAATGCAGGACTGAGGCTTTGATCGCCAATATTAAGTTTAGCGGGTTTACCGCTTGCTTGAGTGCTGTCTGCTGTCGAGCCATCTTCCAGCTTAATATTCATATGGCAAACCAAAGCTGTGACGTTTTGTTGAGTCATGTCAGCGTATCTTCCTTACTTTTTCTGTTCCGTTTGGGCTTCATCTTCCGGCTGAAAGGCTTCCCATAAAATCAATACTGCACCAATGAATATCCCAGAATCAGCAATATTAAACGCTGGGTAATGGCTAGTTTTCCAATAAAAATCAATAAAGTCGACAACATAACCATGTAATAAACGATCGACTAAATTGCCAATGGCACCACCAATAATCAATGTGTAAGCAAGGTTCGTGCGCCATAAACGATGGGACTGTTTACGCAACCAATAGGTCAGCAACACACTAAAGCCAATTGCGATAATGGCAAAGAACCAACGCTGCCAACCTCCAGCTTCACTTAAAAAGCTAAATGCCGCGCCGTAGTTTCTTACATAAGTGAAATTAAAAAATGGCAATAATTGGATTGATTCATGTAAATCAAAACTTGCTAAAACCCATTGCTTAGATAGCTGATCGGCAATAAATACCAACACAGCTACCCAATACCAACGAATGCCGCTTTCTTTCCAGCTTAGAGGCATATCAAGGTCCTTATGCAAACTGACGGCTTTCACCATCGCCTTCAATGTTAGTAACACAACGACCACATAAGGTTTCATGTGCCGCAATCGTGCCTACATCTTCACGATGGTGCCAACAACGCTCACACTTTTGCGCTTCAGTTTTTACAACGCTCAGCTTCAGCCCTTCAATCTCAGTATCGATAGCATTTTCAGCTTGAGAAAGCTCGGCAACGGTCGCTTTTGACGTTAACAATACAAAACGAAGCTCATCACCTAAGTTCTCTAAAGAAGCCGCTAGGTTAGGCTCTGCAAATAAGGTAACTTCTGCTTCCAAAGCGCCACCAATACGTTTATCACGGCGGGCTTGTTCAATCACTTTATTGACTTCGTTGCGCACATCTAACAGTTGCTGCCAGTAATCATCACTTAAGTCATCAGCTAATGTGACTGACTTTAAGCCTTGGTACCACTGTTGAGTAAACACATATTCATCACGCTCACCTGGTAATAGCTGCCAGATTTCATCTGCAGTGAAACTTAATACAGGTGCAATCCAACGTACCATCGCCTCTGCAATAAGGTATAGAGCAGATTGACAACTACGACGAGCATGACCATCTTGCTTCGCTGTATATTGACGGTCTTTAATAATATCTAGATAGAAGCTACCTAGCTCTACCGAACAGAACTGCATTAACTTCTGTGCCACTAAGTGGAAGTTATATTGGTCATACGCTTCAATGATTTCTTGCTGCAATGCATCTGCACGACGCACAACCCAACGGTCAAGAGACACCATATCTTCAATGGCAATCATGTCGGTTTCGGGGGTGAAACCATTTAAGTTAGCCAATAAGAAACGCGCGGTATTACGAATACGACGGTAAGAGTCAGCACTGCGATTCAAGATTTCATCTGACACAGTCATCTCACCACTGTAGTCAGTGGCAGCAACCCATAGTCGTAAAATATCAGCACCCAGTTTATTGATTACCTGTAATGGTGCAATCACATTGCCGACAGATTTAGACATTTTTCTGCCTTTACCATCAACTGTAAAGCCATGAGTCAGTACTTGCTTGTACGGTGCTTTACCATTCATCGCAGTTGAAATCATCAATGAAGACATGAACCAACCACGGTGTTGATCGCTACCTTCAAGGTATAAATCGATATCATGACCTTGAAATTCTGGGCGCGATGCAACAACTGATGAGAAAGTAGAACCAGAGTCATACCAAACATCTAATGTGTCAGTCACTTTACGATACTGCTCAGCGTCTTCGCCAATCAGTTCACTTAACTCAATATCCCACCATGCTTGGATACCTTGCTGCTCAATGCGGTGCGCTACACGTTCCATAATTGCAACGCTATCTGGGTGTAACTCTTCAGTTTCACGATGCACTAATAAGGTAATTGGCACCCCCCAAGTACGTTGGCGGGAAATACACCAATCAGGACGGTTCTCAACCATTTTCTCAATACGGCTTTGACCCCAGTCAGGTAGCCACTGAGTCTTATCAATCTCTGAAAGTGCTTGCGTACGTAGGCCGTTATTGTCCATTGAAATGAACCATTGCGGCGTTGCACGGAAAATAATCGGTGTTTTATGACGCCAGCAATGTGGGTAACTATGACGATAAGCCACGTGATTAAGTAAAGCGCCACGCTCTTCAAGCAATTCAACGATGGCTTTATTCGCTTTAAATACATGCTGACCTGCAAACAATTCTGTGTCTGCTTTGTATACGCCGTTATCACCAACAGGGTTAGCCACTTCTAAGCCGTATTGTTGACCGACAACAAAGTCATCTTGACCATGGCCTGGGGCAGTGTGAACCACACCAGTACCGGCATCAGTAGTAACATGGTCACCAAGGATTGCTGGCACATCAAAGTCATAAAATGGATGTTTAAAGCGCAATAACTCAAGTTCAGCACCTTTAACTTCGCCCAATGTTTTATGGCTTTCTGCACTAAAACGCTCAAGGCAAGACTCAACCAGTACTTGAGCAAGGATCAATGTTTGGCTAACACCGTCTTTAGAAAATTCAACAAGGCTATAGTCTAAATCTGGGCTAATAGATAATGCTCGGTTTGCTGGCAATGTCCATGGCGTGGTAGTCCAAATCACCATAGCAATATCACCATCAACCACCGCGTTAAACTTCTCAGCAACGGCTTTTGCATCGACAGCATTAAAGGCTACATCAATTGCTGGTGAGGTTTTATCTTCATATTCAACTTCAGCTTCTGCCAATGCAGAACCACAATCAGTACACCAATGAACCGGCTTTACGCCTTTATGTAAATGGCCACTATCAATGACTTTAGACAATGAGCGCACAATGTTCGCTTCAGTGCTGTAATCCATCGTTAAATATGGGTTATGCCAATCACCTAACACACCTAAACGGATAAAGTCATTACGCTGGCCATCGACCTGCTTTGCAGCATATTCACGACACTTTTCACGAAACTCAGCTGCTGATACTTTTTGACCAGGCTTACCGACTTTCTGCTCAACTTTTAATTCAATAGGTAGCCCGTGACAATCCCAACCAGGAATATAAGGCGCATCAAAACCAGCCATTGTTTTTGATTTTACAATGATGTCTTTCAGAATTTTATTGACTGAGTGACCAATATGAATATCACCGTTAGCATATGGAGGGCCATCATGCAGAATAAATGGTTTCGCACCTACACGGCTTTCACGGATCTTCTGATAAAGATTATCTTGCGTCCAACGAGATAACATCTTTGGCTCACGATTAGCCAAATTACCGCGCATCGGAAACTCAGTTTCCGGCAAATTAAGAGTTGATTTATAGTCGCTCATTGATCCCATACCATTTATGTAATCTTAAAATTCTTTAACTCGCATCGTTGCTAAATAAAGCTTTAGCGTCATTTGCGTCATTTACAATCTGTTTCTTTAGCGCATCCAGTGATTCAAAAGGTTGTTCATCACGGATCTTTGCTACTAGCTCAACTTCAACACGCTGACCATAAATATCGCCGTCAAAGTCAAACAAATGCACTTCCAGTTGGCATGTTTGCCCCTGGACAGTCGGGCGAAAACCGATATTCGCTACACCCTCATATATATCACTATCTTGCCAGTAAACTTTTACGGCAAATACGCCCCGAACAGGCACAACTTTACGTTTTAACGCAATATTTGCTGTTGGATAGCCTATAGTTCGACCAATTTTTTGACCGTGAGCCACGCGACCTGTCAACACAAACGGGTGCCCCAGCATACGTCTTGCTTGCTCAAGATGGCCAAGCGCTAATTCTGCACGTATCGCAGTAGAGCTGACTCTATGCGAACCGACTAAGAAGCTCTGCGTACTTACAACAGAAAAACCGTATTCTTTACCAGCAGCTTTTAGCATTTCAAAGTTGCCTTCACGGCCTTTACCGAAGCAAAAGTCATCGCCTACAACTAAATATTTCACACCCAGTTTGTCGACTAATAAGTCTTTAATAAACGTTTTTGCAGATTGGGTAGCAAAGGACTGCGTAAAATTAACACACAGTAAACGCTCAACCGATAACTCTTCAAGCAGCTGAAGCTTATCTCTAAGTAGGCTTAGCCTTGCTGGTGCACGATCGCCTAAAAAGCGTTCTTGCGGTTGTGGTTCAAATGTCATTAGCATGGCTGGCAATTGAAAATGCTGCGCCTTATCAACCAAGTTTTTGATGACACGTGCATGACCACGATGCACACCATCAAAATTACCAATGGTGAGAACACACCCGTGATGAGCAGGTGAAATATTATGTATACCGCGGATTAATTCCATGTCACCCAGTGCTAATAATTACAAATCGGCAGATTATATACCCAAACAAGGTGATACATAAAGCCGACGAGGGATTTAAACAGCCTGTTTTAAATGTTTTATTCTAAAGCCAAAAACAAACATGCTTGTTATGTACACTGTTGCACCGCCAAATATCAATAAAAACAGTTCAGTAAGTCGCTCCATGAAGCTCCATTGCAGCCAGATTTCTTGTGAGGGCAAAACGTACAAAATAGCAGCAACCATGAGTGAGCTAGCGACTAAAACGCGTAACGCAAAAACCTTAGTCGTTTGATTAAATCGATAAACGTTTAGCCTGTGCAAGCCACGGTATAACAATGTGGCATTTAATAAAGCAGATAAAGAAGTCGCAATAGCAAGCCCAACATAGCCGTAAGGGATGGCAAAAATAATGTTAAATACCATATTACTTGCCATGGCAATAATGCCGTACTTAACAGGTGTTTTGGTATCTTGGCGAGAATAATATCCTGGTGCTAACACTTTAATCATCATAAAACTCAATAAGCCTGTGCCGTATGCAATCAGGCTATAACTGGCCATTTCCACATCGCTAATACCAAATGCACCGCGCATGAACAGTACCATCAACATAGGTTGAGCAAGCACAATTAAGCCCATCATGGCAGGTGCACCGAGTAATAAGATACTTTTCACCCCCCAATCCATGGTTTGACTAAAGCCATCACCTTTTGCATTCACATGTTCGCGAGATAATGCTGGCAAAATAACCGTCGCGATTGCAATACCAAACAACCCCAATGGGAACTCTAACAATCTGTCCGAATAATACAGCCAACTAATAGAGCCTGTGATTAAGAAACTGGCGATAAAGGTATCGAGTAATAAGTTAATTTGAGAAACAGAAACACCAAACAATGCTGGGATCATTAAGGTGCGAATTTTGACCACACCAGGGTGATTCCACCCCCAAGAAGGTTTAACTAATGCATTTTCACGCATTAAAAATGGAATTTGGAATAAAAACTGTATTAGCCCACCAAAAAATACCCCCCAAGCTAAACCTATTTCAGGGCTTTCTAGCGATGGCGCATACCACAACGCAAACGCAATAATAGAGATATTAAGAAAAACGGGTGTAAAAGCAGAAACAGCAAAGCGGCCTCTGGTATTCAGTATGGAGCCTGCTAATGCTGTAAAGGTGATAAACCATAAATACGGAAAGGTAATTTTAAGCATCAACTGTGCTTGCAAAAATTTGTCACCGTCAGGACCGCCATGCCACCATTCAAGAAACCAACCACCACCAAACAGCGCTGCTAAGATAGGTGAACCAATCACCCCAACTAAGGTCACAACGGATACTATCGCCCCCAATGTACCCGCTACTTTACTTAATAGTTCACGGGTTTCTTCCGGGGTGTTTTTTTGCTGATACTCGGTTAATACCGGCACAAATGCTTGAGCGAATGCCCCCTCTGCAAATAGGCGTCGAAGGAAATTAGGGATTTTATTGGCAAAAATAAATACATCAGCATTGCTACTTGCCCCCATTAGATTGGCAATCACTACGTCTCTGACTAATCCAAGCACCCTTGAAATTAATGTCATGAAACTGACTATCATCCCTGACTTTATTAGCTTTTTGCTCAAATGGCCCCCTAGAAATGGCACTGGCAGTAAAAATTTATCGGTTTTTATCACAAATATTCCAACACAACTCTGTCACAGATGCACAAGAGCTGGTAGAATTGCGCCACATTTTACACGAGTTGGGTTGAAGATAAGCAAGCTTACTTGATTAATTTGTCAAAATGACGATTATTCAAACATAACCATTGACAAAATGGTTAAAAGCAGGCATATTCCTCGGCCTTTAAAAGTATCAAATCCAGTTTTTAGGAGTTGCACCTTGGCTAATAGCAAGTCTGCAAAGAAGCGCGCGCTTCAATCTGAAAAGCGTCGTCAGCATAACGCAAGCCGTCGCTCAATGTTACGCACTTACGTTAAGAAAGTTATCGCTGCTATCCAGAGCGGTGACCACAAAGCGGCTACAGAAGCGTTCGCAGTTGCACAACCAATCGTTGACCGTATGGCGACAAAAGGCCTTATTCACAAGAATAAAGCTGCTCGTCAAAAGGCACGTCTAAACGCAAAAATCAAAGCGCTTGCTTAATTTTTTGCTTTAGCGATAAAAACCGGCTTATGCCGGTTTTTTTATGCCTGTTTTTTATTACCAGGTTATCAAATGAATTTCAATAGAGATAAAAAAACACCCCAATACCATTTCAGCAAAGGTCGCTGGTGATATCGAGGTGTAATGTGGGTTAATTACTACTTAGGTAATCAAAACTAATGGCAGTACATGTTGTTAAGTACGTTAATTAACTCTTTTACTTCGGAACTTTTTAAAGAATAAAAGACAGTTTGTGCTTCTTTACGAGTGCACACTAAATTATCTTTGCGAAGCCAAGCTAAATGCTGAGAAAGTGCAGATTGACTTAATCCTAATTTCTTATTCATCTCACCAACACACATTTCGCCTTCATTTAATAAATGGCACAAAATAAACAATCTTCGCTCATTGGCTAATGCTTTTAACAACACAACGGCACTGTCTGCCTGCTGTTGCATTTTTTCTATGTTCATCACTTTATCATCTCTCCTTAACTAACCCCCACCCTAATATAGCGTTCCCTAAAAAATAGAGTCGGGACATGCCCCACACTTTTTGGTAGATTGTAAAAAAAAATGAGACATAGCTAATAAAAATGAAAGGAAAATCATGAAACTCTTATATCGCGCAGCCCTAACAGCGCTGGTTTTCGCCACTCTGAGTGCTTGCCAACACACCGATAACAATCCAACCTCAAATGTTACAGAGGTTAGCAATCCAGATTCAGCTGTTGCCCAGCAGCTGGCCTCAAAAGCACTAGAGTCCAATCTCGCTTACGAATTAGTCGAATCGTTAACTGTAGAAGTGGGTCCAAGACTTGCCGGCACTGAAAAAGATTTACTTGCCGTTCAATGGGCTATGGATAAACTCAATGCACTTGGGTTTGATAAAGTTTATAAAGAAGCTGTGCAAGTACCTGTATGGCATAGAGGAATAGCACAAGCAACAATCACAGCACCGTTTGAGCAACCGCTAGTGATTACCGCTTTAGGAGGCAGTATTGCAACACCAGAAGGTGGCATTCATGCTCCTATTGTAAGATTTGATAGTTTAGATGCATTAAAGCAAGCTTCTCGCGAACAAGTTGCGGGGAAAATAGTGTTTATTGATCATAAAACCCACCGCCATAAATCTGGTAAAGGCTATGTCATAACAGTTGGTGGACGATCTCGCGGTGCAATTTCTGCCGCAGAAAAAGGCGCTGTTGCGATTGTCATTCGCTCAATCGGTACTGACAGTGACCGCATGGCGCATACAGGAATGATGCGCTATAAAGAGGGCATAGCCAAAATCCCCGCGGCAGCCATGTCAAATCCAGATGCCGACCTAATCAATGCCATGCTAAAGCGTGATACTAATATCACCATGTCATTAACCTTATCTTCTGAAAACCAAGGTTTTGCAACGTCTTATAACGTTATTGCAGAAGTCACTGGCAGTAGTAAACCCGATGAAGTTGTTTTAATTGGTGCACATTTAGACTCTTGGGATGAAGGAACGGGTGCGATTGATGACGGTGCTGGTGTAGCGATTGTAACTGCTGCAGCTAAACTTATTCAGGACTTGCCACAAAAGCCTGCCAGAACAATTAGAGTCGTGTTATACGCAGCTGAAGAAGTGGGCTTAGTCGGAGGTAAAACCTACGCTAAAGACCATGCCGACGAATTAGAAAAGCATTATATTGCAGCAGAATCTGACTTTGGTGCGGGCAAAATCTATCAGCTTGATTTAAGAGTCAATCCAGCAGTGTTTGAACAAGTTCAGCAGCTGCACACATCTGTTAGCACATTAGGTGTCGCACTAGGTAACAACCAAGCATCAGGAGGGCCCGATGTATCCATGTTACCTAGATTGGGTGTGCCAGTGGCATCTTTAAGACAAGACGGCAGTGACTACTTCGATTACCACCACACGCCTAATGACACGCTAGATAAAATTGTACCAGAGTCGCTAGCACAGAATGTGGCCGTCTACGCCCATTTTGCCTACATCATGGCACAATCGAATATTAATCTTCGCCCTATCGCTAAAAAACAGTAAGTAACTTACTGTCTTTAACTAAAAATGCCTCGTTTATTCGAGGCATTTTTGATGCAATTTTATGATGTCACGCAGTCAATAAAGCGCAATATCTGTAAGGTTTTATCGCCTACAGAAGCGAGTAATAATTGAAAGGCTTAAATTAGCGCTCCTCCCTTAGGAACACTGGCGAGTTAGCTGTAGATTGTTCGGCACTATAATAGTAACCATCGAGATCAAATGCCTGAAGCTGTTCAAGGGCAGTGAGCTGATTATCAATAATGTACCTTGCCATTAATCCACGAGCTTTCTTTGCAAAGAAACTAATGACTTTATATTGACCTTTCTTACAGTCTTTAAATACTGGAGTGACCAATTGACCTTGCAGGCTTTTAGGCTTGACCGCTTTAAAATACTCATTTGAAGCTAAATTAACAATGATGTCATCACCTTGCTGTGACAAGGCTTTATTCACTTCATGCGTGATAGACTCTCCCCAAAAAGCATATAAATTAGCACCACCCGAGTTGGCTAACTTTGTACCCATTTCTAAACGATAAGGCATCATTAAATCTAACGGTTTAAGCAAACCATATAAGCCAGACAATATGCGTAAATGTGCCTGCGCAGACGCTTGTTGAACTGAAGTCATCGACTCAGCATCAAACCCGGTATATACATCGCCTTTAAAGGCATAAATCGCTTGTTTGGCATTATCTAAGGTAAATTCAGGCTGCCAATCACCAAAGCGCGCTACGTTAAGCGCTGCAATTTTATCGCTTACTTTCATTAAACTGGCGACGTCGGCTGGTGTTAGCTCACGACAAATTTCAATCAATGATTGGCTTTGCTCAAGCATCGTTGGTTGAGTAAATTGTGTTGTTGGGGCAGGATTTTCATAATCCAGCGTTTTTGCAGGTGACACTAATACCAGCATGAATAAGCTCCATTTTTACTAATTAAGCTCATGATACTGAAGTTCCATAAAAAAACCATGCAACATGTGCATGGTTTTTTCGATTAAGCTAATTGAGCTTGTCATTTACATTACAAGTAACTCGAATGGTTAGTCTACAAAAGTGCCTTTACTCTTTTGAGTCCAAACTAATTCATCGTCTTGGTGTAACTGAGGATAATCCTTGGTATCAAACTTAGGTTCCTGACCCGCTTTAACTTGTGCACGATAATCATTAATGACACGAACAGCTAAACCCGACAGCAAAGTGATTGCAATGATGTTCACCAATGCCATTAACCCCATCGATACATCAGCTAGATTCCACACTAAATTAATCTTCGCAAGAGCGCCAAAGAGCACCATACCCAATACGACAATTCTAAAGACTGGCAACGCTTTTTTGCTGTTACCCGATAGGAACATTACGTTTGTTTCAGCGTAAGAGTAGTTAGCAATAATAGAAGTGAAACAGAATAATAAAATAGCAAAAGCAATGAATGCCCCACCCCATGTACCAACATGGGAGGTTAAAGCAGCAATGGTCATTTGAATGCCATCACCAGAACCAGCAGCATCACCTGATAATAAAATAATCGCAGCCGTTGCAGTACAAATAACGATGGTATCGAAGAAGACACCCATCATTTGTACATAGCCTTGCGATGCTGGGTGATTTGGATTTGGTGAAGCACTCGCGGCGATGTTTGCAGCACTACCCATACCCGCTTCGTTAGAGAATAAACCACGCGCGATACCAGCTTGCATTGCTTGCGCAATACTATAAGCGACAGCACCACCAGCGGCTTCATGCCAGCCAAATGCACTGTTGATAACCAGCATAAATACAGCTGGAAGCTCGCTGATATTCATCAGAACGACAACAAGTGCGATGCCGATGTATATCAATGCCATGAAAGGCACAACTAGTTCTGAAACACGCGCCACTTTTTTCAAGCCGCCCATGATAACGAAACCAGATAAAACACAAATAGCCACAGCAACAGCAATAGGGTTGAAGTCAAATACCGCAGTCATTGCACCAGAGATAGTATTAGCTTGTACCGCATTAAATACCAAACCAAAACAGATGATTAGCAAGATAGAGAACAATATGCCCATCCAACGCTGACCTAGACCTTTCTCCATATAATAAGCTGGACCACCACGGTATTGCCCGTCATCGTCTTTCACTTTATATACTTGAGCCAAGGTAGACTCAATCATAGCCGTAGCCATACCAAGCACAGCAATTGCCCACATCCAGAAAACAGCACCAGGACCTGCCATACCAATCGCTACAGCAACACCTGCCATATTACCGGCGCCTACGCGCGCAGCCATACTGGTACAAAATACTTGGAAAGAAGATAAGCCATGCTTGCCTGGCTGACGGCTTTTAGATAGGACTTTTAAACCATGTCCGAAGTGGGTAAGCTGAATAAACCCTAAGCGAATCGTGAAAAATAAACCGGCACCAACCAGTCCGTATACTAACAACTTGCCCCAAAGCAAGTCGTTCATAAAGTTAACTATCGTTTCTAACATAGCCATAATTAATACTGTATTCCTTCGATCTGTCCCATGCATACGACTTATAAAGTCGCATGTGTTTCATCATCTTATATTTTGATTTTTATAATGCTCGCGGGTTATCAACACTTTCATTAAGCGTTGCAACGGGCTTGAACAACATTAAATGTTTGTAATTCAGTAATTCCGTAACGAGCCTAACATCTTCTAATTAAATTCCAAAATTATCAGCTGCCATACGTACAGAATTAAGCTGCGCCTGAAACTATCACAAGAACAAAAATGCCCTAAGTGATCATGATCACATTAAAATGTTTATTAACTTCTAACCCAATGACACGCAACAGATCGACTTCCAATAAATTTCATACACTTAACCAGTTTATAACGTTCTACTAATAGAAGTTGTGAAATTTTATTACCAAAAAGTTGATTTAGAACACATTACTCAACTAAAAATGAGAATACAGTGTTCTCAAATAGAGGATAATTTGATTTAAATGTCGAGGCCATTATGAGCAATGCACAAGAAATCGTTTCACTTAAGAAACTGGTTAGAGCAACAAACTTCCTAGCTACATCACAAATCTACCTTAAACAAAATGTGCTTTTTAAGCGCCCTTTACAACATACCGACATCAAGCCACGCTTGCTTGGTCATTGGGGGACTTGCCCAGGTATCAACTTTGTTTATGCCAACGTCAATCGTCTTATCGTTAAGCATCAACGTGACTTTTTATATCTTGTAGGCCCAGGTCATGGTTTCCCAGCTGTGCAAGCGAATCTATTTATGGAAGGTTCACTCAGCCACTTCTATCCAGAAACCATTCCTTATAATGAAACAGGTATCGAAGATATTTGTAAGAAGTTCTCAGCTGCATATGGTTACCCTTCTCATGCTAACCCAGAAGCTCCAGGCCAGATTCTAGAAGGTGGTGAACTGGGTTACTCTCTATCTGTCGCATGGGGCGCTGTACTTGATAATCCAAGTCTTATTGCTGCATGCTTAGTGGGTGATGGTGAATCAGAAACAGGTCCATTGGCCGCTTCATGGTATGCCAACCGCCTAGTTGATCCCGTCAATAACGGTGCAGTATTACCGATTGTTCATATCAATGGCTATAAGATCTCAGGTCCAACACGCATGGGACGTATGAGTCATGAAGAACTAGATCTAGAATTCCGCGGCCTAGGTTATCACCCAATTATTGTTGATGATGAATTAGAACAAGACGTTTATGAGCAAATGGCTGAAGCGATGGACTTGTCTTACGAAATGATTAATGACATCCAACAGCGTGCACGTAACGGTGAAGATGTGGTTAAACCTCGTTGGCCAGTCATTTTAATGCGTACAGCAAAAGGCTGGACGGGTACCTCTGAATTTAAAGGCGAAAAGCTTGAAGGTAACTGTGACTCTCACCAAGTGATTGTTAATAAGTGTGCCAAAGACCCAGATCACCTTAAAGCATTGGATGATTGGTTAGCAAGCTACAAGTTTGAAGAGCTATACCACATCAATGACAAAGGCGAGTTAATCTTCGATGAAGATATTGCCTCTTTATTACCTCCTAAACATCTTTGCTGTGGTCGCCAACACTTAAGCTACGGTGGTGAAGTGGTTCGTGCCTTAGCACAACCCGATCTCAAACAATTGAGTTATGGTCCTGAAACACCACGCGGCACACGCGGTGTATCTATGTACAAAATGGGCGAGTGGATGCGCGATGCATTTAAGCTCAATCGCGATCAACGTAATTTACGCATCTTCAGTCCTGATGAAACTTATTCAAACCAGCTGCAAGCTGTATTTGAAGAAACCTCACGTGCATGGCAGTGGCCGATTGAGAGCTGGGATAAAGACATGAGCCGTGACGGACGTGTTGTCGAGCTGCTTTCTGAAAACTTATTATTTGGCATGATGCACGGTTACACGGTCACAGGTCGACACGCAATGTTCCCAACTTATGAGGCTTTCTCACAAGTAGTGTCATCTATGGCTGACCAATATTGTAAGTATGTCTATGCCAGTCAAGGCGTACACTTCCGCAAGCCAGTGCCTGCATGTAATGTGGTGCTTTCTTCGCTACTTGAGCGACAAGACCATAATGGCTATTCGCATCAAAACCCGTCTTTCTTAGGCGCTATGTTAGAGAAACATCCTGACATTATTTCTGCATATTTACCTGCAGATGGTAATTCAACACTGACTTATACAGAGCGTGCATATGCCGATCGCGATAAGCTGAATA
Source organism: Shewanella maritima (assembly GCF_043643735.1). Lineage (GTDB taxonomy): Bacteria > Pseudomonadota > Gammaproteobacteria > Enterobacterales > Shewanellaceae > Shewanella > Shewanella maritima_A. The sequence continues at coordinate 251,684 of NZ_JBHZSM010000003.1, read as the reverse complement.
TTCTGGTCGCAGGTAAGAAAGAGTTACCACAATGGTTGTCACTGGATGAAGCGCGTAAACAAACTAAAGACGGCGTGATGGTGTGGGACTTTGCCTCTGACGATAACCCAGATGTCGTGCTTGCTGGTTGTGGTGACTATGTCACACAGGAATGTATGGCATCTTTAGTGCTTATCCGTGAGTTGCTTCCTAGAGTACGCATCCGTTTTGTTAGCGTAACTGAACTTAATAGTAACGGGCTAGGCAGCCGTAATTTCCAGCAGAAGCCTTGGAAGATGGATGATATCTTCACTGAGGATAAAGGTGTGGTGTTTAACTACCATGGGTACCCGAATACGATTAAGAAGCTAATCTTTGATTATAAAGGTAGCCACAGATTCCGTATTAAAGGTTATGAGGAAGAAGGCTCAACGACTACGCCATTTGATATGGGGGTGCGTAATGGCACTTCACGTTACCATTTAGTCATTGATATGGCTTACAAGCTTTTCCAACAAGGTGTGATTGATGAGACGCAGCATGTTTCCATCACCACAGACATGTTACAACGCTTAGTTGAACACAGGAATTACATCAAAGCCAATGGTGTTGACCCACAAGATATCGAAAATTGGGTTTGGACACGATAAACTTTATCTCATAGAAAATTTCTCATCATGACAAAAAGCGCCTTAAGGCGCTTTTTTATTACTTATCAAAAATCAAACAGTGATATCAGCACAATTCCTCAGCAGATAATGTCTATCGAAAACAGTTTAAACACGCGCTATGTTTACGAAAACAACTAAAACAACCGGTCGAACACAATTGTAACAGTGACAAGAAACCAGCTTGCGTTAATTAATTGACGCTATTAGTTGTATTTTTGTAATTAAGTCTGGAAATACATTGAATTTACTACCATAATTGCGCCGCCAGCTACAATACAAAAAGGATCACCACGTTAAGCGCTGACACAGCAGGTTGATACAAAGTGCCAATCTGTCATTTGGTGAAGTAAAATCAAAATGGAACTAAAATGGAACTAAATATGATGAATATGAACAAAACATTCAAAGTAGTATTACTCGCCTCACTTGTCCCTTTCGCTGCAACAGCTGAACAAGAACTTTCACCTTGGTATGTAGGTGCAGGGCTGGGCGTCAATAACTATGAACCAAACTGTGAATTAACTGTCATGAGCCAATGCGGTGAAGACGCCCCATATGCTTGGGATGTTTTTGCAGGTTATATGTTCAGTGATTACTTTGGCGCAGAGCTTGGTTACCGTGACTTAGGTAAAGCAGAATGGGTTGACTACAACAATCGCTTATTTGATATTGGCGCTAAAGGTCCCACATTAGGTCTTGTTGCTTCATATCCATTTGCCGATGGTTGGAGCTTAAACGCTGAACTTGGTGGTATGGCTTATTCAGTCTCAAATGTGCACAACTTAGCAGGTGAAGATTCTAGCGACTCTGGTGTTGCTGCCTATTATGGTGCTGGCATCGGTTACATGGTGACTGAAAACCTTAAGCTTCAAGCAAAATATCGTCGTTATGAAGATTTTGAAGCAAAAGAATGGGTTAACCTAGATATGCAAAGCAACTACTGGGGCCTAGAGCTAAGCTACCGTTTTGGCACAGAAGCGAAAGCAGCACCAGTTGCAGTTGCTGCACCTGTCGTTGCAGCTGTAGCTGTCGATGCGGATAAAGATAATGTCCTTGATGATCAAGATAAGTGTTTAGGCACACCAGCTAACCACAAGGTTGATGCTGACGGTTGTACTATCTATGAGAACGTAACAGCACAATATGTTCTAGAAGGTATCTTGTTCGACAACAACTCTTCTGTCATTAAGCAATCTTCATATGAAGTGCTTGATAAGGTTGCAAACTACCTTGAGAAAAACCCTGAACACAATATCTTAATTGAAGGTCATGCATCTAATACGGGTAACCCAGATTACAACATGACACTTTCCGACAAGCGAGCAAAAGCTGTTGCAACTGTATTAATTGAAAAATATGGTATCAATGCTAACCGTATTGATTCGGTTGGTTATGGTGTAACCCGCCCAGCTATGGAAGGAAGTTCTGCAGAAGCTAACCGTGTTAACCGCCGCATTGAAGCTGTAGTCACAACCAATGAGAAGCGCCCAGTTTTAATTAAATAACTTCTCAAATACAATTATTTTCAAAGCCACTCATTCAGAGTGGCTTTTTTATTTACAGAACAGAAATAAAACCACCAAACAACTGATAAATAACAAATTAACACCTTAGAACTCGCTTAAAAATCAAAGTGTACAAACTAATTTTGTTAGTTTTACTACAATAAAACGCCATATACCCACAAAAAAACGCTAAAATCTCGTAATTTATTTTCAAATGAATTGGCATAACAGGTAGAATAGCTTCTATTATAGAGATTGCATTTTATTCACTCGATTTTGAGGAAATTGTTCATGGAAAACACACTCTCGCAGCTGAAAGCATTCACCACAATTGTTGCCGACACCGGCGATATTGAAGCCATTAAGCGCTATCACCCACAAGATGCGACCACCAATCCTTCACTCATTCTAAAAGCTTCACAAATTCCTGAATATGCTTACCTTATAGATGAAGCCATTGCATGGGCAAAAAGCCAGAGTGATGATCTAGAGCAACAAGTAGAAGATGCTGGCGATAAATTAGCCGTCAATATTGGCGTAGAAATTTTAAAAAATGTGCCAGGTAGAATGTCTACTGAAGTCGATGCAAGACTGTCTTTTGATGAAGGGGCATCGATTGCTAAAGCGCATAAACTTATCAAGCTTTATGAACAAGCAGGTATCGATAAGTCTCGTATTCTCATTAAATTAGCTTCTACTTGGGAAGGAATTTGTGCAGCAAAGCAACTCGAACAAGAAGGCATTAATTGTAACCTAACCTTATTGTTTAGCTTTGCTCAAGCCAGAGCATGTGCTGAAGCCGGCGTTTATCTAATCTCACCGTTTGTTGGCCGCATTCTTGATTGGTATAAGAAAAATACCGGTGAAGAATACACAGCTGAAACGGACCCCGGTGTAGTGTCAGTTACTGAAATCTACCAATATTACAAAGCCCACGGCTACAATACAGTCGTAATGGGTGCTAGCTTCAGAAATACAGGCGAAATTATCCAACTAGCTGGTTGCGATCGCTTAACCATTGGTCCCGCTTTATTAGAAGAAATGGCCAATAGCCAACAGCTTGTTACTGAGCAGCTAAAAGCAACTTCTGAACCAATTAAAGCTGCGCCAACACCATTAACTGAAGCACAGTTTAGATGGGCATTTAACGAAGACGCCATGGCAGTTGATAAACTAGCTGAAGGTATCCGTAACTTTGCAATTGATCAAAACAAACTAGAAGAGATGCTTAAGCAAAAGCTAGCTTAAACAAGGATGTACTCATGACACAATTAACGACCAGCTTAACTTGGCAGCAACTAAAAGATAACGCTGCAAGTTTGCCTCATATGCGCCAGATGTTCGCCAATGACCCACAGCGCTTCGACAAAATGAGCCTGAGTGCTTGTGGCCTACTACTCGATTACTCTAAAAACCGAGTCAATGACGACACTCTGAAGTTACTGTTTGCATTAGCTGAAGAAACCAACTTACCAAACAAAATTAGCGCAATGTTTGATGGTGAACGTATCAACAACACTGAGCAGCGTGCTGTACTTCATACGGCATTAAGAGCAAAGCCAGACGCTAACATGCAAGTCGATGGCGGACATGTTGTGGCAGAGGTACAACAGACATTGGCAAAAATGCGCCAATTTGTTGAACAATTACAATCTGGTCAATGGCAAGGTTATACCGGCAAGCCGATTACCGATATTGTCAGTATTGGTATTGGTGGGTCTTTTCTTGGACCTAAAATTGTCACTCAAGCACTCAGACCTTATTGGGGTAAACAGCTTAGCTGTCATTTTGTAGCCAATGTAGATGCAAGCTCAATTTGTGAAAAGCTCAAAGGCTTAAATGCTGAGACAACCCTGTTTGTGATGTCATCCAAATCTTTTGGCACCCAAGAAACCTTGACTAACACAATGAGCGCCAAAGACTGGTTTATCCAACAAGGCGGCACTCAGCAAGATATTGCCAAGCATTTTGTTGCGGTAACCTCTAATGTGACCAAAGCCACTGAGTTTGGTATAGATGCAGACAATATCTTTCCAATGTGGGACTGGGTTGGTGGACGATATTCATTATGGTCAGCGATTGGCTTACCCATTGCCCTTGTCATTGGCATGGATAACTTCATCCAATTACTGGAAGGTGCCCACCAAATGGATGAGCACTTTGCAAATGCGCCTATTGAGCAAAACATGCCCGTCATAATGGGATTACTTTCAGTGTTATACAGTAACTTCCATAGTGCTCAATCCCATGTCATTCTAACTTATGATCATTATTTACGCGGACTACCCGCATACTTCCAGCAATTGGATATGGAAAGTAATGGCAAATCAGTGACCTTGAATGGTACCGATGTTGATTATTCAACTGGGCCGGTTATCTGGGGCGGTGAAGGTACTAACGGCCAGCATGCATACCACCAACTCCTTCATCAGGGCACTGCGTTAATTCCAGCTGACTTCATTATGCCACTGCAGTCACACAACCCGCTTGGTGGACACCACCAACAGCTAGCATCAAATTGTTTTGGACAAACTCAAGCGTTAATGCAAGGTAGAACTTATGAGGAAGCGTCAGCTGAACTAGCCAACTCTTCTTTGGATGAAGATCAAAAAGCACTCATTGCCAAACATAAGGTGATGACAGGCAACAAACCAAGCAATACTTTGCTGATGGATAAGCTGACTCCTAGTACATTAGGTGCCCTAATAGCCCTTTACGAGCACCGCACCTTTGTTCAAGGCGCCATTTGGGATATTAATTCATTCGATCAATGGGGCGTTGAACTTGGCAAAGTACTGGGTAATGATGTGCTTGATAGAATCGCAGCCGATACTGACGCAACCGAATTAGATGCTTCTAGCAATAACTTGATTAATATTTTCCGACACGGAAAAATATAAAAAAAAGCATAAAAAACTATGAAGCCAGCGAAAGCTGGCTTTTTTTTGGCCAGCAATTAGTTTTTGCGGTTTTATTAGCCAAAATCACTCGGATATTTTCATCAAAATGTCGCGCACAGTTAACAAAAGTGAAACATCTCTATTGCACACTATCGATGAAATATGATACTTATTTGCATAGAGACATCATAATAAAAAGGAGGTTGCCATGGATCGTTTAGACTATGGTGGTGCGCTAGAACAAGTTGTTGAAAAACCTACAAGAGCAACACGAAGCTCAAGTAAAAAGCGTAAATGGCGAGAAATTGAAGCCATCAAGGACAGACAAAGGTTACTCAAAGAATTACAAGATATAGACGACTCGTTTGATTTAGACACTAATTTCGTCATGTAGCATAAATATCTAGAACTTGAATATCTATTCATTTTCATCAAACTAAAAAGAGCGCTAAAGCGCTCTTTTTTGATTTACAAAACATTAACAAGCTATTGCTTGTTATCGATATCTGCAATATAAGCTTTTAACTCATCAAATGTAACTTCATCACTTTCACTGAATAATGGGTCATCCACCAATTTTTGATGACATAACTTTTCAATTTCTGCCCAATCTTCAACAGTTAATGATTTAACAAAGTGCGGAAAGATTTCTCGCTCTTCATATTCCATATGTAATTGCTGTAGTTCAATGTAGGACTTCAGATCGGCGACGAGCTTTTCTCTTGAAATAACAATATCGCTTAAAATCATATTTAAGCTATACATCAATGCGCCAGAAGATTCAGCTAAACGAGTGTGTTCATCGTGCAACTGTGAACTATTTAACCCGCCTGTTTTCTTCATGAAGAAATCATAAGTAATGTCTTCTAAGGGGTGATGGGAATGCTCAGCATAGCTTTGCATGTATTCAACAATATCTCTTACCAAGCTAAAATTGACACCTTCGCCAACAGCCAACTTTCGTTGTTTTTTAGCAAGAATATCCAACAAAATGGCAATATGCTGGTGATCACGTCTTAATCGCTTCAACATGGCTTTCTCAGGCATTTTGTAACTCCCGGTAAAAAATTGTCAAAAATCATGTACCTTATATTTACAAGGATAGTCGTAAATGTGAATGACAGAGATCATAAATCTATACATTCACTATCAATTAGTAACCTTCGCACATTAAAAAGGCCCCCATTTTGAATGGGAGCCCAGTAATTAACTATTCGACCTTAGCCTAAATGCTTAAAAAGATAGGCTTTCAGTTGTGCGAAGTCGGCATCGAGTTCTGCAGAGAGTATTGTTTTATTGGCTACCGCAGCTAACTCAACAGGCAGAGGCAAATCAGTATTGAGTTGCTCGTCCACCACATCTTTGAACTTAGCAGGATGTGCCGTACCTAAAAATACGCCAAATTCATTTGAATTCAACTGCTCATCTAAGGCACACGCAGCAATGGCAGCATGAGGTTCAGATTGGTATCCTTGTTGTTGTAACTTGATGAGTGCATTAGTGGTTTTTGCCTCAGAAATAGCCACACCTGATATTAACGATAAATCCCAGCCCATTTTTTGACAAATCACTTCAGCACGGGGCCAATTGCTCGGCTCAGATACATCCATGGCGTTCGACATTGTGGCGACAGTCTGATTCGGCGCCCACTGCCCATCATCTAAAAAGCGTGGCACGGTATCATTACTATTAGTCGCAGCAATGAATCGGCTAATAGGTAACCCCATGGCCTTAGCAAATAATCCAGCGGTTAAGTTACCAAAGTTGCCACTGGGCACGGACATAACAATGTTATCTTTGCCCGCCTTTTTCGCTTGTGCAACCGCTTCAAAATAATAACAAATTTGTGCCAATAAACGGCTAATATTAATTGAATTAGCCGAGTTTAAGGCCAAACCTTGACGCACATCTGGCTCATCAAAGGCCTGCTTAACTAAAGCTTGGCAAGCATCAAAATCTGATTTGACCGCGATGGTGTATATATTTTTCCCAAGCGTAGTGAACATTCTTTCTTGCAGTTCACTAATCTTGCCTTGAGGGTACATTACCACGACATTGACTTTGTCTAAGCCATAGAATGCATCAGCAACGGCGGCACCAGTATCACCTGATGTAGCAGTCAATATCGTTAGCTTATTATCACCTGCCAACAAGTTAACGCATTGCGCCATAAAACGAGCGCCAAAGTCTTTAAATGCCAGAGTCGGACCATGAAACAACTCTAAGCAGGCTTTATTATCATCAACTGCTGAAAGTGGCACATCAAAATTAAATGCGTTTTCGACCAACTTATCAACTTGTGCTTGGCCTAACTCATCGGCTAACCAAGCACCTAAAATTTGCTGGCTACGTTCAACAAAAGGCATTGTAAGCAATTCATCAATGTTATCTAACGTGGGTATTTGGCTTGGGAAAAACAACCCTCTGTCTTTTCCCAGTCCCAATTGGACAGCTTGACTAAAGTTAACCACTTGCGAAGGGTGTTTTAAATTATACAGTTCCATTAATACGACCTTTGAATAAATTAAGTTGGATTTCAGTACAAGATGACTTAGTCAATAACCCTTGTGCCTTGTATATCTATATGACAAATATGGCTAAATCCACCTTGTTCTGTCACATAGTGCTGTTCTAACCATGCTTGTGCTGCTTGTGCTTTAATAAGTGAATCTGTGACAGAAAATAAGGTTGGTCCACTGCCAGAAATACCTGTGGTTTTCATGCCAAGTTCAGTCAATGTCGCGCGCGCTGCTTCAAAGCCTGGGATTGCTTTAGCACGATAAGGTTCTGCAATAACATCTTGTAGTACATGCAAAGCCATATCCGCTTGTTGGCTGTAACTTGCATGCACAAAAGCACTTAAGCGGCGGCCAAAATCAATAGCAATACTTTTTGGATACTGCTCAGGCAATAGCTGGCGCATTTTCGCGGTGGACAATGAAATGCCAGGATAAGCCACCACCCAATACCACTCTTTAAAATGTGGGATCCCTTGGCAAGTAACCTGAGGCGTATCTAGCATCAATTGCATCCCACCAAGATAACTTGGAGCGACATTATCGTAATGCACACTGCCTGAAATCTTACCTTCAAACTCTCCCATTAACTGTAATAGCGCTTGTTGATCATATGGCGAATCGAAATACGCATTTAACGCATATAAAGCAGCAACAACGGAGCTTGCTGATGAGCCTAATCCGCTTCCTACGGGTAAATTCTTCTGTAGGTGCAGTGAAACCCCTTGAGATATTTGCTGCTTTTCAAGAAAAAATTCTGCACATTGATACACAATATTCTCGGCATCATTATCGGGCAACTTATGCGCCCAAGGACCGGATTGGCTGTATTGTATTGGTTGCTCACTCGCATCAATAGTGACAGTGTCACCTAGCAACTGCCCGTCTATCGGCGCAAGTGCTGCCCCCAGCAAATCAAAGCCGACTCCAACATTGCCCATAGACGCTGGCGCATAAATGGTGAGCTTTGAACGCGTGTTTTCAGACTGCATTATGCGACCTCTCTTGACCAATTAAGTGTTCTTAATACATCGGCAAATACACCTGCAGCGGTCACTTCTGTGCCCGCACCATAGCCACGTAAAACAAAAGGAATTGGCTGGTAGTAGCGACTATAAAATGCCAGTGCATTTTCACCACCTTTTACGCTATAAAGTGGGTCACTGCTATCGACCTCTGCTATTCTGACATAGCATTGCCCATCTTCAATTTGACCAACGTAACGCAATACTTTCCCTTGCGCTTTAGCATTCGCAACCCGTTGAGATACTTGTTCATCCAAGCTAGTAAGATTTTGCATGAATTGCTCTACATTACCGCTATCGTCAAAATTAGCTGGTAAAACTGACTCAATTTTAATATCTGACAGCTCTAACTCTAAGCCAACTTCACGAGCAAGAATTAATACTTTCCGCGCAACATCCATACCACTTAGATCATCACGAGGATCTGGCTCTGTAAAGCACTTGTCTCTTGCTATCGCCGTTGCTTGAGACAAAGTCATACCTTCATCGAGCATGCCAAAGATATAAGATAACGAACCGGACAAAATTCCATTGAACTTAAGCAGTTTATCACCTGCGTATAACAGTTTTTTCAAGTTATCAATGACAGGTAAGCCCGCTCCCACTGTTGTTTCATATAAAAATTGACGGCGATGCTGTAGAGCAGTACTGCGTAGTGATTGATAAAATGCCTTGTCGCGCGTATTGGCTTTTTTATTGGGAGTAACCACATGAAAGCCTGCGGCCATCACATCTAAATATCTATCAGAGACTAATTCGCTAGAGGTACAATCAACAAACACTGGGTTTAAAATTTGCTGCTCTTTACCCCAGTTGAGCATGGCTGATAGATCAAAGTCCTGTTGTGAATTTGCTATCGCCTCACGCCACAGACTCAGATCGACACCTTCAGGATCGAGTAACATCTTCTTAGAGTTGGCAATACCGCACACTCTCATTGTGATGTGCTGTTGTTTTAACACCTCACCTTGTTGCAATATTTGTTGTAATAGCCCTGCCCCCACATTGCCAGCACCCACTAAGAACACATCTAGATATTGTTGAACATCAAAAAAGGCTTGATGACATGCACGAATTGCATGCTTGGTTTTATCTTGTCTCACCACTGTTGAAATAGAGCGCTCAGAAGATCCTTGGGCAATGGCCACAATATTGACACTGGCTTTTGCAAGCGCATTAAAGAACTTGGCCGCTACACCTTTGTGCGTCTTCATGCCATCACCTATCAATGACACTATCGCTAGATCTTGACGTAATTCAATGGCTTCAAGAAGTTCAGACTTTATTTCTAACTCAAACTCTTGCTCTAATGCCCACTTTGCCTTATTAGCTTCGTGAGTTGCCACACAAAAGCTAATGCTATATTCAGAGGAGCTTTGGGTAATCAGTGAAATAGAGATTCCGCTACGTGAAATCGCCTCTAACACTCGGCTTGCCATCCCGACCATACCTTTCATGCCAGGACCAGAAACATTGAACATTGTTTGATCATCGAGATTAGAAATGGCTTTAACCTGCAACCCAGTCTGATCTTCTTGATTGGAAACTAATGTCCCTGGAGCATCGGGGTTAAAGCTGTTACGGATATAACAAGGGATATGATATTGAGCAATAGGCGCAATTGTTTTTGGGTGCAACACCTTAGCGCCAAAATATGAAAGCTCCATGGCTTCTTGGTAGCTTAACTGCTCAAGTAGTTTTGCATCCACTACCACGCGAGGGTCAGTATTATAGACACCATCAACATCAGTCCAGATTTCACAGCTACTTGCATCAATACATGCGGCCAGTACTGCTGCCGAATAATCCGAGCCATTACGCCCTAATGTCACCACTTTGCCGTGTACATCTGATGCCGTGAAACCTGGCATCACCCACACTTGCTTAGCCGTTAAATCTAGTTGAGCAAATCTAGGTTTGCTCACAGCAATATCGACATTGGACTCTAACGTTTGTCCATGGGCTAAAAATAACGCTTGCGGGTCTAGTTTGTCAGCCGACACTCCTTTAGCATTTAACACCTGTACCATCAATGCAGTTGATAGCTTTTCACCAGACGTGATGATTTCTGCACGGACATAATCAGGACATTCACCCAATAAATGTATGCCATGTAACTTTTCTTTCCAAACTGATACTTGAGTTGATAACTGCTCAGCCAATGCTTGCTGCTGGGCATCATTTAGCACCACCGCAGCATCACTAAAGAGCTGTGAAAAAACTTTTTCAACCTGCCCAACCACAGCTTCATAGGGTTGTTTATCTACGGCAAGATCAACCATATTTAATAAACCATTGGTAACCGTTGCCGGTGCTGAAAGCACTGTTGCCACTGAAGTTGTTTTTGTCGTGGTTAGAATAATCTCTGCAGCCATTGAAAAACGTTGCCAGTTAGCCAACGAGGTTCCACCAAATTTCATCACTTTCATACAACTCTCCAGAGCAATTTCACATACTTTCATTTTGAATAAACAAAAAAAACCCGCTTGTCGTGTAACGAAGCGGGCTTTAAAACATGATTTTAGGGTAAAGTCAGCCCGCCCCCATTATGGTAATGGTGGTGGTCGTAATAATAGTCGCCATAAGATGACTCATTGACATGGACGCTTCCTAATAAATCAGTTTAATAGCAGGTTTATCCCTGCGCTTATTTACAGAATCCTTGTTTACCCACACATTGTCAACCTAAAAATACACTCTATAGTAAAACAATTTCAAATTGACTGGTTGACATATATTAACAACAACAAACCAAAACGACATCCACATAGATATTCAATCAACCACAAGTCACAACAAATGCATTACTCCATCAATACACCATCCTAAGGTACTGATACATAACAGAGTAAAATCAAAAAAGCTAAATCACTACGTTTATCCTTACAAAAAGTAATGCATCAACAATGCATAAAAAATGATTGTCTACCAACAACATGAACAATATTCACGAATAATAATATTGCATCGTGTGTGATAACAAATACGGCAGATTAATTTTATTAAGCAAAATCTGATGTATGTCATCGCACTGGTGAATTAGAAACGATATCATGCTGCCATCTTATGAGTTGGAGTTGACATGAAAATTACAAAACACAGCGCGGTAACAATTCACTACAAGCTTTCAAACCAGCAAGGCGAGTTAATTGAAAGCTCTTTCGAAGCAGAACCAATGCTATACCTACATGGTAGTGAAAACATAATCCCAGGGTTAGAAACAGCCCTTGAAGGCAAAACCGTTGGCGATAAACTTGATGTAGAAGTTGAAGCTGAGCAGGGCTACGGTCCTTACCATGATGGCCTAAAGCAAGAAGTCCCAGTTGCAGCATTTGGTGATATTCAAGATATCGTGCCTGGTATGCGTTTCATTGCAGAAACCGAAATGGGTCAACGTCCAGTACAAGTAACTGAAGTCAAAGATGACTCTATTGTGGTTGATGGCAACCACCCTCTTGCGGGTCAAACATTGCATTTCAATGTAGAAGTGGTTGAAGTTAGAGAAGCATCAGCAGATGAAGTAGCACACGGCCACATTCATGCACCTGGTTCTAGCTGTGGCCATGATCATGGTGAACATGAAACCTGTGGTGAAGAAAAGCCCGGTTGTGATGGTAAAGGTGGCTGTGGTTGTGGTTGTCACTAAGCTTACAATAACAATCTTTATGGCTAATACTTTGAACTAATTTACTTCGTTAGAATTCAGTATAAAGTATCAAATCAAATCAAGTGGTTGTCTATTTTGTAGGCAACCGCTTTTTTTTTTCCTATACTTTATTGATGTCTATTAGACTTTATTCGGCTGGTTTGCCTCGACTTAACAAGGTTTGTAAACAGGCCTTACGCGTAAAAAACCCAAGATAATACATGCGAAGGAGTGCATATGTTAGCTAAACCCATTTATGAAACCTTACCTTATATTTACCTTTTTATAGGTGGAGTAGGCGCAATAGTAGCTAAACCGGCTTATGCAATTTATGCGGCTATTTTAGTCTTTATATATGGTGCTTATATCTATAATCAACGCTCTGCAAACCGAAGAACTGATCCCAAACGCAAACGTAAACGCGGAATATTACCTGAATTCATTTATGGACAGTTGCCTTTTTTATACATTTTAACAGCAGCGTTGATATATCGATTTTACCCTAAAGATTCAAGTACATTATTTGCAATCTGCTTAGTGACCTTTGGCTTTTACCTTGTGATACGAAGAGCAAGCTTTAGACACCATAAGGCCCCAATTTCATCTCACTGATCTCCAGTAAGCTGTATCTCAATAATGAGTGCAGCTTATTTCTTTGGTTACTTCATTCTAGGATACACTTAGACCCCACCAGCAAGCTCTCATTTATTTAACGCCATTCCAATTTTTTCCCGCTAACCTTACTAGCAAATAAATGAAGGTTAAGCAGAGCCATTAACATTAATAGGTCTTAGAAAAATAACAAACTGAGGATAAGCGGAGTAAATTTAAAATGGGGAAATCATGAAAATACAAATTGAGGCTTTATGAAAGCCCCACACAGCCATACTTTAGATGGCAATGTGGAGAATACCGCTACTCTAGGATGAGTTTCTGAATGGAATCTCTATGCTCTTGAGTCATATTTTTTAAGTAATTTGAACATCGCGTAATTGTGGCAATACTCACCTGATATTCTGCTGCAATTTGGCGTTGACTCATTTCACCAGCGAGCAAGCTTTGAAACACTTTCAATCGGCCAGCAATTGCACTGCGTTCTTCTTCTGTTAATAACAGCTGAAACAACACTGCTAAATCATCATTGTTTGCATGAGTTAAAATTTTATCTACTACTAAGCTCCAATCAGCTCGCATATAAACCTTCTATTGCCTGTAATGCTATAACATTACAGAGTGTAGCAAAAACATCTTACTCAAGGCAAAGCGATTAGGGTAAGTTTAATAATCATATGATTTACTTCACGAAATGCTTACTTACAAACTAGGCTACACAAACGACATTTTTTATGTAAAATGAGAGGCGCGTCATAATAACTCCCATAATGAGGTACCCACTTTGGCAATTTCATTATGGCTCTCTGTCATGTAATTTAACTCAATGAGACAACTAAAATGAAAAAATTACTTGTTGCTTTTACTGCTGCAGCAGTGATGATCCCAAGTGCATTTGCTAACAACTTCAAAGAGCCAGCTGATGCTATCGAATACCGCCAAAAAGCATTTAGCCTAATTGCTTATAACTTTGGTGATATGGGAGCCATGATGAAAGGTAAAAAACCTTTCGACCAAGAAGTATTTGCTAAACGCGCAGCGAATGTTGCGGCTTTATCAGTAATCCCTCATGAAGGCTTTATCACGGGTTCTGATAAAGGTGATACAGAAGCACTCGCAAAAATCTGGAACAATAAAGCAGATTTCGATGAGCGCATGACAACTTTTCAAGCAAACGCTGCAAAACTAGCTGAAGTCGCTCCAACAGGTGACATGAAGACGTTGAAGCAAGCATTCGGTAACACAGGTAAAAGCTGTAAAGGTTGCCACGACAACTACAAAAAAGACTAAAGGTTTGACTCCAGCAGTTTTGTTAACCTAAAGCATGCGCTTCGTGGTTATCATCATTAAAAATGCCCACAACTAAGTGGGCATTTTTATGTCTGAAATTTCATCAACATGACATTGGTTAGCCAGCATTAGATATGATCTAGTGTTGGCGTCTTAAATAAACCTTTCTATAAAAAAGCCACTATTGGTGCAATGAGCATATACCAAACAATTGCCCCTAAAGCGCTTATAATTAAAACGGCTTTCCAGCTAGCTGCGATTGAAGGCCCTACTACACCTTGTTCTGCTTTTTTATTGCCCGTAACCATGGCGACAATCAGATTCTCCCCTTTTAACTGGTGCACAATTACTGCAAGTACATGAATTGCCACCATGTACAAAATGATTTCAAAATTCAGCTTGTGTAGCCAAGTTAAAGTAGAAGCCATATCAGAGGAAACATACTGGTAAAGTGGCCCTTCAGTAAAAATATCATCTGTCGCGAATAAACCCGTTATTAACTGTAAGCTCAGACAAAGCATGAAGGCCATGACCATGTAGCCGCCTAATGGGTTATGCCCTAGAGTCTTTGCCTTATATTGACCACGTAAATAGCGCCAGGCAGTACTAGGCAAGGTCATAAAGTCTGTAAACTTTGCTGTGTCACTACCAATAACACCCCACACCCAGCGAAACACAATTAACACCATCAGTGCATAGGCACAGATCTGATGCCACTCCATCTCACCTTGATCGGCCGTCCACCATAATGCGGCCATTAAGCACACTAAACTCCAATGAAATAGCCTTGTGGGTATATCCCATACTGTTATTTTTGTCTTCATCCCTAGAACCTAATATGTATTCAATTGAGTGAGAATGGTTTACCGCAGTAACCGTACGTTTTATAAAAAGTAACCTTACATTTTTATAATCAGGAACAAAATAGCAGTGAGAAAAGTTTAAGTAGATTTACGTAAGAGAAAGTAAACGAGGAAAGAAAAAGTGTGAAAAGTTGAGAGAATCAACCTATGCTTAAGTAAGCTATTCATTCAAATATGAACCTAAAAATAGGGGATTTCAAGCAAATATTGACCTGATTAAACCCATTTAATCTAAGCGCTCAAATTTGCAGCAAACGGATTTATAACCCAGTAAAAACGTGATCAACTTCTCGTTTAACGCCACTAAAGTTGGTAGTCTGAAGTTAAGCAAATAACAGAAGGTTCTAAATATGCTGAAAATTACTAGCAAGCAACTTGAAGTCACTGCCCCTATCCGTGAACGTATCGAAGGCCGCCTTGAAAAGTTAAGCCGACATGATATCCAGTTAATCAATCCACATGTCATAATCACGCAGGAGAAACAGCAGTTTAAGATTGAAGCTTCAGTTGGTATACCTAGTGGCGAATTATTTGCACAGGCGAAAAACGAAAACCTTTACGCAGCAATTACTGCAATGGGACAAAAGCTGGAGAAACAGCTAAATCGCCTGACCCATAAACCTCACTCACAACGCCATGCTACTTTACCAGAAGTAGAAGATGAGTTTGAGTATGAAAATCAGGAGGACAACGCAGCTTGATAGTTATTTCATTTCAAACCAAGCGCACCTCGGGTGCGCTTTTTGCTTTATAACCCATATGCACCTGTAAATAAATACATGCGCTAGTGCAAATAATTATCTGCTTGAGTAATTTTCCATTGACACCTACTCAACCTCGCTTTAATTTGAATACTATTGAACACGCTTTTGAAGACTATGAACACGCTAAAGAACCGATTTTTTATTTTCTTTTTTATTCATTCCATCCTCGGGGGCGGATTTTCTGTGTAAAAACGAAAATGAAAATTCATAAGCCTCCCACCAGGGAGGCTTTTTTGTATTTAATGTGATTGCTGTTATCCAGCAGCAAATTTGTAAAGGTTAATCAATGTCAAAATTACCTAAGCTAGGCCATACTAGAGAACAAATCACTGCATTAGATAAGCAGTTATTATCATTACTGTCTAAAAGACGTGAGCTAAGCTTAGATGTTGCCAGAAGCAAAGAAGTCGATGTAAGACCGATAAGAGATGTTCAAAGAGAAAAGGAATTGCTGGAACGGTTAGTTCAACAAGGGCGTGAACAAGGTTTAGAAGCCCATTACGTCATTTCTCTATACCAGAGTATCATTGAAGATTCTGTCCTTAACCAGCAAGCTTACCTTCATAGTCGAGCAAATCAACAAACTCAACAGTCGCAAACCACTGTGGCATACCTTGGTGCAAGAGGTTCTTACTCCTATCTAGCAGCATCACGTTACTGTGACCGACGCCAAGTCGAAATGGTCGATTATGGTTGTCAAAGCTTCGATGACATTATCAATGCAGTTGAAAGAGGCCATGCTGATTATGGCTTTTTACCTATAGAAAATACTTCTTCAGGATCAATAAACGAAGTCTATGATGTGCTACAACATACTTCGCTTTCCATTGTGGGTGAAACCACTATCGAAGTAGGACACTGCTTATTAGCGAAGAAAGGCACCTCAGCTAAAGATATCACCACCGTCTATGCTCACCCGCAGCCAATTAGCCAATGCAGTAGTTACTTAAGAAATCATCCCGAGTTAAAACTGCAATATTGCTCTAGCAGCGCTGAAGCAATGAATAAAGTCATTGAAAGCACTGAGGTAAACATTGCCGCTATTGGTAGTGCAGAAGGCGGAGCGTTATATCAACTTGAAGTAATAGAAGAAGACTTAGCGAATCAACAAATCAATCAAAGCCGCTTTATTGTTGTTGCCAGAAAAGCAGTGGAAGTACCTGTGCAACTACCAGCTAAAACCACATTAATTATGGCAACAGGTCATAAACCAGGTGCATTAGTTGAAGCGCTGATTGTATTGCGTAATCACCAATTGAATATGACAAAACTGGAATCAAGACCGATTACAGGTACACCATGGGAGGAAATGTTCTACCTTGACATTGATGCCAACCTTGCATCTGAAAGTGTACAACAAGCGATTCAAGAGCTCGGCCAACACACACGATTCATTAAAGTGCTTGGCTGTTATCCATGTGAGACGGTTAAACCTACCCAGCTATCACAAGCACAACTATTAATAGAACCAAACAGTTCAAAAGGGCTAGAACAAACAACAAGTATTGCAAAACACGATCGCAGCTATAAAGAGCAAACTACGCTAGAATTTAGCCATTTCAGCATTAGTGACAATGCATTTAGTACATTCAAATGGTTAACACTGTCATCTGATATTAACGCGATTACATTACAAGCTAAACAAGCCAAAGAATCTGGTTTTAACGCCGTTATTTGCCAGCACGATGCAAAGCTTGCTTCCCGTGAAATTAGTGAGGCCTTAAAAGCCATCAGCCAAGCGGGTTTAGCCAGTATTTTATATCTTGAACACGGTAATGAACTTCCGGGTACTTGCCAAGATGCTGATGCATTGATGATTTCAGGGCAATATATGTTCGACACCGGTTTATTAACTCAAGCGGGGAGTCTCAGTAAGCCAGTGTTACTAGAGCGTCATTCAAATGCCAACAATGATGAATGGTTAGCCAGTGCTGATACGTTGCTCAACCAAGGTAATCTACAAATTGGTCTTGTTGATTCAGGAATAATCAATACAAATGACGCGAAAGTAATGTTAGATCTCGCCAGCATCATAGCTGTCAAAGCGAAAAGTCACTTGCCAATATTAGTGAATACTGCACAGATAGCGACAACCGAGAACTTACAACAACACGCTACTGCTGTGAAACAGTTAGGCCTATCTGGTGTCATCATTCAGGTTGAGCAAAGTATTCAAACCGAAGTATTGCAGGCTATGCTTAATTAATAATGATTGAGAGTGAGCGTCAATAATAAAGGCACCCTTCGGGTGCCTTTTTAGTGTTGAGAGAACTGAAACAGTTTATAGCTTTACGCCATCATTTAGACTAAGCCAACCTTTAAATACACGGTAACAAAACCAAGCAATTGCAATAAGATACAAAGGTAAGCTAATCCACAACCCAGCGCTCATGTAACCGGCAAACAACATCACAGCCAAGCCCATGATACTGACCTTTTGCCAGCGTAAGTGACTCGCTAGCAATGAGCTAGGCTCGACATGCTTTTGAATTAAATTAAGCCATAAGCTAATTAAAACTGGCAGGAAAAATAATGGAAATGCGCTCATTAATCCGTAGAGGAAATGACCTAAAGACTTATCTTTTATCAAGGAGTCTGCACAAATCTGAGGCGAGGCAGTCGTCATAAGCATATCTCCGATGGTAAATGAGTGATAAGTAAGAAGGTGATAATTTAGCAAGTATCACTGAATTAAATATTAAACCCAGTGACTGACCACCTTCTACTAATTAACCATAATCGCGATATCCACAATTAGCAATGCTTAAGCAAGGAATTTATTTACCCAACTTTCATATCATTGACTGACTGTAACATGGCTCGACTTTCATGCTGGAACTGTGGTGCAAAGTCTCCAAACCATTGTGCGACTTGTTTAAATTGCTCAACAAAGGCTTCACGGTTACCGGATTTCAATAACGTTAGCGCTTCTTGATAGTTTTCAAGATAATCACTGATAGCCACCAAACTGCCTTGCTGTGCAAAGATTATATCGGCGTACAGCTCCGGATCTTGAGCAAATAAACGACCAACCATAGCCAGCTCTAATCGGTAAATGGGTGAGCTAAACTGTAATAAATTATCTATATCAGCTTGTTCTTTACAAAGGTTAAGGCCATAGACAAAGCTTGAGAAGTGACGCATGGCCTGCACGAGTTGCATGGCACTATCATGGTTTTGAGGTTCGGCAACAACAATACGCGCACCCCAAATTTGGATCTGTTCAAGTAACCATTGATACTCATGCTCATCACGGCCATGACATACCACAACGACCTGTTTAGCAAGACTGCCAACATCAGGACCAAACATAGGATGCAAACCGACAACAGGCCCTTGGTGAGCATCTAACATAGCTTGAACAGGCTCACCTTTAATCGATGTTAAGTCAGCCAAGATACAGTCTGATGGTAGCTGCGTTAAATGCGTACGGATCACATCACAAGTCACCTTGATTGGCACAGTTACCAGTACCATACCAGCACCATCAAATAAATGTTTAGCATTCATCCAGTCATCTTTATCAAGTGTTTTGACTTCATAACCTGAAAGACTGAGCATTTGACCAAACAATTGACCTAACTGCCCTTCACCACCCACAATGACAACATGGCCTAAGTCGGTTTTGACTTGTTTGAAACCCACATCTTTTTCATTGAGGTATGATTCACGCATTAGTCGACGTAGCACATCCTCAATAAGCTGCGGTGATATACCCATTGATTCGGCTTCAGCCCTACGCTTGGCTAACATCGCCGCTTCACGTTGTGGCGCATAAATGGGGACACCTGCTGCGTGTTTCACCGCACCAACTTGAGCGACGAGATCTAAGCGCTTACGCAATAAATTGAGTAACTGCTTATCAACGCCATCAATTAAATCTCTCAGTTGCTCTAAATCAGCTGTGGTTTTCTCATTCATGTATTATTTACTCATTAGCCATTTACGACTTGCTGTGTATTAAAACGTTGTGGCAGCACTGGAGCGAGTTGCTTAGCACCACCCACCAGAATTTTTTCTGTGGTTGCCCAGTCAATGCAGGCATCTGTGACTGATACACCATATTCTAGAGCATCAGGGTTGTCACTACTTTGATTCCCCTCATTTAAATGACTTTCTAGCATGATACCAATAATGGATTTATTGCCTTGGCTTATCTGATCAAACACATCTTGGCTAACCTGCTTCTGGCGTGAATGATCTTTGGCCGAATTACCATGACTGCAATCAATCACAAGTCGCGCATTTAACTTAGCGGCATGTAATTGCTGTTCACACTGTCTAACACTGTCTGCATCGTAATTTGGGGCTTTACCACCACGCAGAATAACGTGACCATCTGGGTTACCATCAGTCTGCAACAGGCACACCTGACCTTCTTGATTAATGCCCATGAAACGGTGGCTACTCGCAGCAGATTTTAGTGCGTTCATTGCAACATCTAACTTGCCGTCGGTACCATTCTTAAACCCTACAGGCATAGAAAGGCCCGATGCCATTTCTCTGTGGGTTTGAGATTCTGTAGTACGTGCACCGATGGCTGACCATGTGACAAGTTCTGAAATATACTGTGGGCTAATTGGATCTAGCGCTTCAGTGGCGACAGGTAGTTCAAGCTCAGCTAACCATATCATTAACTCTCGCGCCATTCTTAAGCCTTTCTCAACATTAAATGAGCCATTCATATCAGGGTCATTAATCAGGCCTTTCCAGCCAACTGTGGTACGTGGCTTTTCAAAGTAAACCCGCATTAAAATGTATAAATCATCTTGCAGTTCATCATGCAAACGCTTCAGTTTCAGTGCATATTCTTTGGCTGCATCGATATCATGAATTGAGCAAGGACCAGCAACCACTAATACTCGATTGTCTCGTTTATGCACAATATCAGAAACGGTTTGTCTGGCATCCAAAATATACTGCTGAGCATGAGCTGATAAAGGCCGCTCCTGTTTAAGCTGTGCTGGAGTAGAAAGCACCTGTTCAGCGCTAATGTGTACATTATTAATTGTATCTTGCTGCATATGAATTGCCTTTAACCATTACCTAATTGCATAAATTCGAGTGTATTTTCTGTTTATGAGCTGAGATATAACAACCCAAAAGTAAAGGTGTACCGCTACACCATTACAACCGAGAGGTAACTATGCCCTTAGCGACACCTGAAAGCAAGAACAAAACTGATTTAATTTGGTCTATATAAACAAAAACCCGCCTTTAGGCGGGTTATTGTGCGAACACTGCATCTTTATTCTGTTTAGGTAACTATTACTTAGTTGCCAATTTCTCACGGATACGTGCAGATTTACCTGAACGCTCACGTAAGTAGTACAGCTTAGCACGACGAACGCGACCGCGACGTTTCACTTCGATGCTTGAGATTAGTGGGCTGTGCGTTTGGAATGCACGCTCAACGCCTTCACCATTAGAGATTTTGCGAACTGTGAATGCAGAGTGCAAACCACGGTTACGCTTAGCGATAACTACGCCTTCAAAAGCCTGTAGACGTTCTTTGTTACCTTCTTTTACACGAACCTTAACTACTACTGTATCACCAGCACCAAACTCAGGTACGTCTGTTTTCATTTGCTCATCGTTGAGCATTTTAATGATGTTGTTCATAACTTACTCCGTTCTAGAATAACTGAAGCGTTGACTATGCGGACTTGTCCGTATCATGTACGAACTGCGCTAATAAAGTCGATTGTTCGTCAGTCAGAGCTAGATTTTCAAATAATTCTGGTCGTCGCAAAAAAGTTCTTCCGAGACTTTGTTGTAACCGCCAGAGTCGAATTTTTTCGTGGTCACCGCTTAATAGCACTGCAGGAACCGTCATACCATCTAAGTTTTCAGGGCGTGTGTAATGAGGACAATCCAGTAAGCCTTCAGAGAAAGAATCTTGCTCTGCTGACGCTTGCTTGCCTAGTACGCCTGGCACTAACCTCGCAACTGAATCAATCAAGGTCATTGCGGGTAATTCACCGCCCGAAAGCACGTAATCACCAATTGACCATTCTTCATCCACTTCAGCTTGAATAATGCGTTCATCGATACCTTCATACCGACCACACACCAAAATCAAACTGTCTGATTTAGCTAACTCAGAAGCACCTCGCTGATCCAGCTTGCGCCCCTGAGGAGATAGATAAATCACTTTCGCTCTGTCATCCGCTGCCGCTTTAGCAGCATGAATGGCATCACGCAGAGGTTGCACCATCATTAACATTCCAGGTCCACCACCGTAAGGGCGATCATCAACCGTGTTATGTCTATCATGTGTGAAATCACGAGGATTCCACGTGTGTACCTCAAGCAGGCCGTTTTTCACGGCTCGACCCGTCACCCCAAAGTCTGTTACGGCACGAAACATCTCAGGAAACAGGGTTACAACCCCTAACCACATATGTTGCACCTCGACTTAGAAGTCAGGATCCCAATCCACTACAACCTGTTTACCTTGCAAGTCCACTTCTTTAATGAACTGCTCGGTGACAAAGGGGATCATACGTTCCGCTTTGCCGAATGCATCTTTAGCGTTAGCTTTTACGAGCAATACGTCATTAGATCCTGTTTCCACGATCTGATCGACCTTACCCATGTTATAGCCTTTAGTGTTAGTCACTTCGCAGCCAATCAGGTCACGCCAATAAAATTCATCATCAGCTAACTCTTGCATTTGCTCAGGCATAATGCCGATCTCACAATTTGTGAGCATCTGCGCCTGTTCGCGATTGGTCACCCCTTCAAGCTCAGCGATAACCGCTTTACCTTGAGGTTTCCATTGCTTAACTTTCACTTCGCGCCATTCGCCTTGTTCGTTTAACAACCAAGGTGAATAGTCAAAAATACCTTCAACAGAATCGGTATAGGCAGTGATTTTTATCCAACCTTTAATGCCATGACTAGAGCCTAATTTACCCAGTACAATCGGCTGTTGGTTATCGTTCATCTATCTATACCCACACACAATTAAGCAGCAGCTTTACGTGCGTCTTTGATTAACTTAGCAACACGCTCAGATGTTGCAGCACCAGTAGCTACCCAGTGCTCAACACGATCAAGATCTAAACGTAAAGTTTCTTCTTGGCCTTTAGCCATTGGGTTGAAGAAACCTACACGTTCGATGAAACGACCGTCACGAGCATTGCGGCTATCAGCCACTACGATGTTGTAAAATGGACGCTTTTTAGCGCCGCCACGAGCTAAACGAATGGTAACCATGCGTTTTATTCCTCTAATGATTTGCATGAAGCAAAAATAAAAACTGGAACCCGTGTTCGCAGAGGTCCCAGAAAGAAAGCCGACAGATTTTACCTGAATGGTCAGCGAATGCAATGTTTTTTGGCTATAAAACGTGCTGAAGAAATGAATATAGGGGCACTAAAGAATCATACGTGAAAATAATACCACACCTTCAACGTTATTGAGTCTCAAGGTTTGCGTCATAGTCAGTCATCATTTGCGAGATTTGTTGTTGAGTCATCACGCCACCGCCAAGTGATCGATATAACTTTATGATGGCTAATAACTTATCTCGCCTGACTTCACTCAATGATAACTCTGCATTAAATAAACTTCTTTGTGCATCCATCAAATCGAGTGAACTCGCAACACCATTGCGGTAACGCAATGTCGCAAGATGTGCATAATCACGTGAAGCATCAACTAACTCTTTTTGGGCTTCAATGGCGAGCTCGGATCGTCTAAAGCTATTCATTGCATCATTGACTTCGAAAAATGCTGATAACACCGCGCTACGATATGCCAGTAATGCTTGCTTGGAAGACTCTTGAGCTATGTCATATTGTGCAGAAATACTGCCAGCATTGAAAATGGGCGCGGTTATTCCCCCCAACAAAGACCAAGTCAGACCTTGGCTATCAAAGATACTACCCAAGTCATCAGTCTCGGTGCCATAACTGCCTGAAATAGTAAATTTGGGGAAGAAAGCCGTTTTAGCCACACCGACATTCGCATTCGCAGCTATCACAGCTTGTTCTGCGGCTCTCACATCTGGACGCTGGGATAGCATTTGTGACGGGATACCTACTTTAAACTGAGCAGGAAATAAGTCAGCTGAAATCAATGATTGAATATCATCTGGAAATACAAGTGGGTAATCATACTCTCCAAGTAACACCTTTAACTGATTTGCTTTTTGTTGACGCTCAAAGTCCAGATCTGGCAACGTCACTTTTGCACTCTGATATTCCACTTCAGCTTGTTTCACTTCTAAGCCAGAAATCACCCCATTTTGTTTTCTCAGCCTAGCTAAATCACGCTCTTTACGACGCAGTGCTACTGTATTAGTCGATATACGATAACGTTGCTCAATGTCTAACCATTCGTAATAACGGCTCGCTACATCGCTGATCAGACTGATGACGGTTAGATTTAATGAATCCTGTGCAGATAAATAATTGGCATACTCGGCTTCACTTCGGCGGCGATTTGCTCCCCAAATATCTAGCTCCCAAGATACAGTACCTGCTATATCAAACTCATTACCATGGGTTGGATTGGTGCTGGTGATACCACTATCAATAGAGCGCTCAGCGTTGACTTCCATCCCAACATCGGGATATAACGCAGCATCCGTCACTGTCATTTGCGATCTCGCAGCAATCAAACGAGAACGCACAGCTGCTAAATCTAGGTTTTGACCCAGAGCATGACTAATAAGCTGTTGCACATTTGGGTCAAGGTAAAACTCTTGCCATTTAACTTGCCCAACATTCTTGGTCTGCTCCTGAACTAGCTCTTGTTGATACTGTGCTGGCAGTACCATATCCGAACGCTCATAATCTGGCCCCATCGCACAACCTGTGTAAAACAAGGCACTACATATAAGCGCAATAAGCTTCATTTTTTCAGCATTGAGTTTCACATTATTGGCGAGTAAGTGAGTTGGTAACTTATCCATGAGAACCCTCCTGTGAAACTTGGCTCTGTGGCTCTTCATAATTATCCAACTTTGACTTTAACCATCCCGCGGTTGTGACAAAAAATAGCGGAACAAATACAATACCCACGGTGGTAGCGAATACCATGCCGCATAGGATTGGGATTGAAATACTTTGTCGGCTCACAGCACCTGGACCAACAGATAACACCAGTGGAAGTACGCCTAGTATAAATGCCATGGATGTCATTAAAATCGGGCGAAAGCGCATATTGGCCGCTTCCAATGCCGCCTCAAGGCGTGTCTTGCCTTGTTTATGTAACTGGTTGGCAAACTCGACAATTAAAATCGAATTCTTTGCAGCCATACCTATGAGTGCAATGAATGCGACTTGGAAAAACAAGTTACTTTCCATTCCACTCGCCCAAGTACCTAATGCCGCGCCCAACATCGCTATTGGCGCGATAAGTAATACGGCTATCGGAATCGTCCAGCTCTCATATAGCGCTGCGAGAAAAAGAAACACAAATACCATGGCCAAGGCAACCGCAATACTCGTTTGATTCGCTGACTGCACTTCTTGGTAAGTTATGCCCGTCCATTCATAACTAAACTCATTAGGGAGAATGGGTTTGGCAACTCGCTCTATTGCTTTAATCACATCGCCAGATGCGTAACCTCTCGCGGGGGTCGCATTAACGGATGCACTGCTAAATAGATTGTAATGTGTCACTGCTGCAGGCCCCACTGAATAGTCATACTTGGCCAATACACCAATGGGGACCATTGCACCAGTCGATGAGCGCACATAGTAATCTTTTATTTGCTCAGGAAACTGCCTGTACTCTTCTTCAGCTTGTACCTTTACTCGATATACTCGACCAAATAAATTGAAGTCATTCACAGTGGATGAGTCGGTAAAGGTACGAATAGTGCTATAAATATCGGCAACATTCACCCCAATAGCCATGGCTTTAGCCTCATCAACGGTTAAATGTAACTGTGGAATCGCACTTTGCAGCGACAAGCCAGCGGTGGCTATTTCAGGTTGTAATTTTAGTAGTTCTACAAGCTCATCTGCCGTTTCCATTAAACCTTTAAAATTGGTACCCGATGTATCTTGTAGCTCCATTTCTACACCCGAGCCATTACCTAGCCCAGGGACAGCCGAGGGCAGATATAAATTGAACTCGGCTTCTAATACATCTAGCAATGCAGCATTAATATCTCGCATCACACTTTGTACTGTTGCATCAGTCTCTACTCTCTCGGCCCAAGGTTTGAGAATAATTTCAAATTGACCATTAGCCTGATTCGACCCAGAGCGTCGATTTTCCCCCGCTAAAGTAAATGAGTAAGCAACCGCTGGATGAGCAAGGACTTTTTCTTCTGCTTTCTTCAATACCGCTTGTGAACGATTAACTGTTGCCCCATCAGGTAAGGTCATATCAATAAAAAAACGCCCCTGATCTTCATCGGGCATAAAACTTGAAGGTAAGCTAGACATAATCAAATACACACCGCCTACCATTATGGCAAATAGCAGATAACTGCGTTTAGCATGACGCGTGGTCAATGACACTAACGCTACGTATTTATTAGTGCAGATATCCAGCTTGTCATTCATCCACTTGAAAAAGCCGCGATTAGGCGTGTCACCCGGCTTTAATAACAGCGCACATAATGCTGGCGACAATGTCAGTGCAACCACGGTTGAAATCAATACTGCAACAGTAATCGCAATAGCAAACTCGCGATACATGATGCCTGTTATCCCAGCTAAAAAGGATACAGGCACGAACACTGCAGCCAGTACTAAGCTTGTTGCAATCAATGCGCCTGAGAGCTCTTTCATCGCAACTTGGGTGGCTTTAACTGAGCTTAATCCTTTTTCATTCATTAGCCGCTCAACGTTCTCAACCACCACGATGGCATCGTCAACCACAATACCAATGGCTAGCACTAATGCCAGTAAACTCACAGTGTTAATGGTAAAGCCAAAGGCTAACATGGCCGCTAATGTACCAATTAAAGATACTGGCACCGCAATCGCAGGGATGAGTGTTGCCCTTACGTTTTGCAAAAATAAATAAACAACGAGAATAACCAGTACCAGTGCTTCGATAAGTGTTTTTACGACTTCATCGATAGAGTTTTCAATGAAAATGGATGCATCAAAAAACACTTCCCAATTCATACCTTGAGGGAATTTCTCCGCTAGCTTTGCCATCTCAACTTTGACATTTTTGGTGACCTCAAGCGCATTACCCCCTGGTAACAAGTACACCTGAAGAATGGTCGCATTCGCGCCATTTAACTGAGACTGTAAGGTATATGAAGACGAACCTAACTCTATACGTGCAATATCACGTAGGCGCACAATTGAACCATCACTGTTAGCCCGGACAATAATCTCATTAAACTGCGGCACGCTACTCATTCGCCCAGCAGCGGTAATGGGCAGTGTCATGCTTAAAGACTCGGAATTAGGCTGCGATCCAATAGAGCCGGCGGGGGATTCTTTATTCTGTGCTTTAATTGCATTAATCACATCGGCAGTGGTGAGTCCATAACCCGCCATCACATCGGGCTGTAACCACACTCGCATCGAGTAGCTGCGGGCGCCGGTATTACGTACCCGTCCAACTCCGGGAATACGTTTCAGTGCAGCTTGAATATTAATTGTGCCGTAGTTGCTTAGATAAATTTCATCATATCGATCGTCTTCTGAAGTTAATGCCAGTTTTAATAACTCTACAGACGCTTCTTTTGAAACCGACACACCATCATTTTGCACATCAATCGGTAAACTGCCTGTTGCTTGCTGAGTCGAGTTCTGTACGTCTACAGCCGCTAAATCTGGGTTGGTGCCTACATCAAAAGTAATGGTGACATTGGCGCTGCCCGAATTAGTGCTTTTAGAACTCATATAAATCATATTGGGCAAGCCATTGAGCTCTTGTTCCAAGGGGGTAGCAACCGATTCAGCGGCAGTGGTAGAGGTCGCACCAGGGTATGAAGCAGACACTTTAACTTGCGGCGGGGTTATATACGGATATTGATCAATTGGTAGCTTAAACATGGAAATTAAGCCAAGCAGAACAATAACAATTGAGATAACGCAAGCATAGACCGGTCGAGTCACAAAAAATTGTGCCATGGTTATTGCTCCTGTTCTTGTTCTAATGCCTGTTGTTTAAGCGCCTGTTCCTTCAATATTGTGTCTTCTCGTTGTTGATAAACCTCACGCGAAAGTGGTTCTGCCAACTGACCATGACGTACTCGGTGCATGCCTTCTACTATCACTAGCTCACCAGCTCGTAGGCCACTTTTAACAACCACCCCCATTTTGCCTTGATGTTCAATCACGATAAACCGGCGCTCCACTTTGTTATTTGGCAACACCACCATGACATACACACCACCTTGCTCCACTTGGGTTGCTTGTTGCGGAATGACGACTGCATCATTTATTTCAGTGAGCTTGATACGAACATTGGTATATTGTCCCGGTAGTAACTCTTTGTTGGGATTGGGTAGCTCTGCGCGTACTTGAAATGTACCGGTTTCAGGGTTGACAGATGGGTCGGTAAAACGCACATCACCTAAATAAGGATATTCAGTATTGTCAGGTAGCGTTATTGTCACAAACCCTTCTACAGCCTTACCTTCTTGCTCAGCCTCTTTTTGCTTCGAGTAGCTGGTCATTCTGCGACGAGCATTTAAATAATCCAGCGCAGACATATTGAAAGTGACATAGATAGGGTCAACTTGCTTCACTCGGGTCAATAAGGATTGCCCACTACTACCGACCAAAGCGCCGATATCCACCTCAGATCGACTCACCAAGCCGGAAATGGGTGACTTAATTTCGGTATAACTAAGTTCAAGTTGTGCTTCATCTAGCTCTGCTTTACTTGCGGCTAGGCTTGATTTGGCTTGAGAGAGCACAGATAAAGCATTGTCAAAATCCAACTGACTGGTTGCATCTTGTTCATATAGGGGTTTTAAGCGCTCAACATCACGCCTTGCTTTATCTAATGCGGATTGCTGTGATTCTACATTGGCTTTAAGACGGTTGACCACCGCGAGATAGGGGCGATTATCAATTTGATAAAGAAGTGCGCCCTCTTGGACGGCACTACCTTCAATAAAACTTTTGTCTTCAACGAAACCATTGATTCTGGCTCTAACTTCCACATCAAGCGATGCTTGTGTCACACCAATATAATTGCCATAAAGTGGCACGGTTGCAGAGGTGACTTGTTCAACCACGACGAGTTTTGGGGTGATTTTCGGCTCAGGCTTTTCACAACCAAGCAGAGCAATAAGCGACACAATAACTAGCGAACATTGTTTTAGCAAAGAAATGATTCTAACCATGAACAGACCCCAAGTAATCCATTATCCCAAAGGTGGGAGATGAGACAAAATCATCAGATAAAAACAAGCAGTTACCTTTAATTACGCTCAAAGTGTAGGCGCTAATTCACTATAACAGCAAACAAAATAATTCACACTTGTTACAGCTGGCATTCCTTTTAAGCAATAAAAAAACCCAAGCTAATGCTTGGGTTTTCTCAATAATCTCATCGATGCCTTTTATCGGCCTGGAAATTTCATTCCTGGGGGTAACATACCACCCATACCGCGCATCATTTTTTTCATTCCACCTTTACCAGACATCTTTTTCATCATTTTTTGCATTTGTGTAAACTGCTTCAAAAGACGATTAACGTCTTGGATTTGGGTACCAGAACCATTAGCTATACGACGTTTGCGTGAACCTTTGATAATATCAGGACGTTGACGTTCAGCTGGGGTCATTGAATTAATAATGGCTTCCATTTGCCCTGTCATTTTACCGTCTTGCACTTGAGATAGCGCTTCTGGAGGCAGTTGTCCCACACCTGGCAACTTCTCAATCATGTTCATCATGCCGCCCATGTTATTCATTTGCTGCAGCTGATCACGGAAATCTTCAAGGTCAAACCCACCACCTTTCTTGACTTTAGAAGCCAGTTTCATCGCTTTGTCTTTATCAACACCGCGCTCAACTTCTTCAATCAACGACAGTACATCACCCATGCCTAAGATACGTGATGCAATACGGTCAGGGTGGAAAGGCTCTAATGCATCGGTCTTTTCACCGACACCCAAAAACTTAATCGGTTTACCCGTAATATTTCTGATAGATAATGCAGCACCACCACGAGCGTCACCATCCACCTTAGTTAGCACCACACCTGTTAACGGTAGTGCTTCATTAAATGATTTAGCTGTATTAGCGGCATCTTGACCTGTCATCGCATCCACCACGAATAAGGTCTCAACTGGGTTAACCGCGCTATGAAGGTCTTTAATTTCATCCATCATAGCTTCGTCAACGTGCAGGCGACCTGCAGTATCGACAATCACCACATCGATGAATTTTAACTTGGCATGAGCAATCGCGGCATTAGCAATATCAACGGGCTTTTGGCTGACATCAGATGGGAAGAACTCAACTTCGACTTCTTGTGCAAGAGTTTCTAGCTGTTTAATAGCCGCTGGACGATAAACGTCAGCACTCACTACAAGTACTGATTTCTTATGTCGTTCACGAAGTAATTTACTTAATTTGGCAACAGACGTTGTTTTACCCGCACCTTGTAAACCAGCCATCATGATGACTGCAGGTGGTGTCGCAGCAAGATCTAAGGCTTCGTTCGACTCACCCATTGCACGTTCAAGTTCAGCTTGAACAATCTTGATGAAAGCTTGACCTGGACTTAAGCTTTTTGACACTTCTTGGCCAACAGCGCGTTCTTTAACACTGTTAACAAACTCGCGCACAACAGGCAGTGCAACATCAGCTTCAAGAAGCGCCATACGCACTTCGCGCAGGGTTTCTTTGATATTGTCTTCTGTAAGACGGCCGCGACCGCTGATATTTTTCAGGGTGCGGGATAATCTGTCAGATAAATTCTCAAACATGGTTAGTGCTATACCTTCAGCCACTCGATAATGGCGCTTATTATACCCAAACGCCTCTGATATGCGAGTATTGCCAGCACAGACTTAGCCTTTTCATTGGCTTTATTAGAAAAGATGGTAAAGAATTTGCCGATGATACACATTAACTGTTAAATTTTGCGTCTTAGGTCACTGCCATATAGGCAAAGATTCATGTTAATCTAAGGCTATAGTTTTTGTGTGTTATATATTTATTTTTATTACTCAATTTAATGAGAAACAGGTTGGTTTAAAATGGTAATTTTTTCAGCTGCGGCTATGTTGTTTTATTGCATTGCATTAGTGCTGGTGACAAGCCGCCTGTTCCATAAAGAAGGGCCTAATCGCAAGTTGGTGATGGGCACAGCAATTATCGCTGTTGGATTTCACGGTTTGGCTTTATCGCAATCTATTTTCACTGGTGAAGGACAAAACTTCAGCTTAACCAATGTAATTTCGCTAGTGAACTGGATAATCACTTTATCTTTTGCAATCGTATTACCAAGATTAAAAGTAGTGGTTGTGCTACCGGTCATTTTTGCTTGTTCAGTCATATCTGTTGCACTGTTGTGGTTATTGCCACCACAATTTATTACACACTTTGAACTGAACCCAGAAATATTAGTCCACGTTGTACTCTCATTAATGGCTTACAGTGCATTAATGATTGCCTCGTTATACGCCATTCAGTTGTATTTGATTCAGCGAAAACTGAAAGATAAAAAGATGATCATGAACCCTGCGATGCCACCGCTAATGACGGTTGAGAAGCAGTTATATCATTTAGTGATAATAGGTTTTATTTTGCTAAGTTTATCTTTGGCGACTGGCTTTATCTTCTTAGACGATATGTTTGAAGACGGAAAAGGCCATAAAGCCATCCTCTCAATTGCAGCTTGGCTAGTATACGGTGCAATGATATGGCAACAATTTACAATCGGTTGCCGCATAAGAACCGCAGTACTCTACAGCTTGTCTGGTAGTATTTTGTTATCTTTGGGTTATTTCGGCGCACGTATTGTAAAAGAGTTGATTCTGTAACTCATCTTAGGCTGACTATGCTCGACTTTAGTCGGGATAATCAGCCTTTATCCTTGACTCTCACTTGTTTTGATTAATAATGTTCGCTTGGACATAAAGCAAGCATTGACTCTAACACTTGCATGCTTGTTTTACTCATCACATCATGGAGCCCATGTCTTTGGACGCGATATCAACTAGCGCGCTGTTAATCTTTTTATTTGTATTGATCCTAGTATCAGCTTACTTTTCTGGCTCAGAAACAGCGATGATGTCTCTCAATCGCTATCGTCTAAGGCACCTTGCATCTAAAGGCCATAAAGGCGCAATGCGTTCACAAAAAATGCTTGAACGCCCTGACCGACTTATCGGCTTGATTCTAATTGGTAATAATCTGGTTAATATTCTTGCGTCATCAATCGCAACCGTGATTGGTTTACGTCTGTTTGGAGATATCGGTTTAGGTATCGCAACGGGTGTGCTGACCATTATCATTTTGATTTTTGCAGAAGTTACCCCAAAAACTTACGCTGCAATCCACCCAGAAAAAATTGCTTTCCCATCGAGTTTTGTTCTCAAATGGTTGTCGATTTTGCTGTCTCCCTTGGTAAAGTCTCTCAACTACATCACTGGTTTATTCCTCAAAGTATTAGGTATCCACTCAGTGAAAAGTAATGATGCTCTAAGCCAAGAAGAGCTAAGAACCGTGGTGCATGAAGCTGGTGCGTTAATCCCACAACGTCACCAAGATATGCTGTTATCAATTTTAGATTTAGAGAAAGTGACCGTTGAAGATGTGATGATTGCTCGCTCGGATATCTATTCAATCAACATGAACGACAATTTTAAAGTCATCAATAAGCAGGTGATTCAAAGCCCCCATACACGGGTATTAGTTTATCGAGATAATATTGACGATGCTGTTGGCTTTATACACTTACGTGATGCGCTGCGCCTGCAATCAAAAGAAGACTTTAGTAAATCTACATTATTAAGAACAGTTAAAGAGTTGTATTTCATCCCTGAAGGAACACCTTTAAATGTGCAATTGGCTAACTTCCAACAAAATAATGAACGTATTGGCTTAGTGGTTGATGAATATGGTGATATCCAAGGCATGGTCACCTTGGCTGATATTCTAGAAGAAATTGTGGGTGACTTTACAACCTCAATGCTCCCTGCGCCAAGTGATGAAATTAATGCGCAACAAGATGGCAGCTATGTCATTGACGCTACCATTAATATTAGAGACCTGAATAAAGAAATGAACTGGGACTTCCCTACCGATGGCCCTAAAACACTTAACGGTTTAATCATTGAGTATTTAGAAGATATCCCATGTGCGCACACTAGTTTGAAAATAGCTGGCTATCCAATTGAAGTGATTGATGTTGCAGATAATATGATCAAAACAGTGAAGGTTATTGCAGAATTACCAGAGCATCACGTAAAGCAAACAAGCTGATGACCTTGAGTTAATGACTACTAATTAAAAATACCGCCATTTGGCGGTATTTTTATTTAAGTTAACTCGCTTGCTGTTCCCTGCGCTTTGCTTCTAACGCTCTGCGCTTATCACGGGCAATGGGGGTAATATCTTGTTCAAGCTGCTTTTGCCAGCCAAACATAAAATACACTTCCGCCATCAAAAAGAATGGGCCGATGAGCAATTGATTCAAGTCATCAATAAATGCTGGCTTGGCTTTTTCATATTTATGGCCCACAAACTGAATCGCCCAACCAATGACAAATACCGCAATGGCTAATACTAGCGGATGTGATGTTTGAGTGGCGACATAATCAGATGTCAGCAACACTGGAATGATAAATAGCATCAACCCGACAGCCAGCTTGACATGCAACATAAAGTAATAAGCTAACACCATCAGCATAAACACCATCGCGATGCTGACTTCAATGCTTTCATATGAAAAGCGAATTAGCCCTAAAAGCACGAACAGCGACCAAATAATCATGGGTACACCAAAAAAGTGGGTGCGGATATTCTTAGGGTTCAAATGGACACTTTTATAGGTAGAAAGTTGTTCTATTGCGGACTTCATGATGTAGACCTGCTGCTGTTGTTATTATCTTGTTAATTTAACTCAACAGATAATCACTTAGCAAGTCATGAGGTTTATGACCATTAATACAAGGCAATCAGTCTAAAAAGACTTCAAGCAAAATGACTTCATCTTGAAACAGAAAAGGCGCTTGCGCGCCTTAACTATTGTTATTCATATTGTGCAGCTAATATTTTCTATAACACATTATGGGATCGGTATTAGCTTCATGAAGCCATTAGGATTCAATTATCACCGTTGCACTTGCATAGCGCTGCTCATCAGCAATACTGATCAGCACTCTTGTTGCACCCAATTGCTCAAATCGCGCTAAGGCACCTAAGCTGAACTCTATCAAAGGCGCACCATCATCATTATTGCTAATCTCAATATGTTGAAAAGACACGCCACGGCCAATGCCAGTACCTAACGCCTTTGCCGCAGCTTCTTTAGCTGCAAAACGTTTGGCTAAATAGCGCTCAGGCATTTTGCTTGCTAGGTAGATTGCCATTTCAGTGTCTGTTAACACTCGCTTAGCTAAACGCTCAGGGTGACGCTGTAACTGCGACTTTATCCTGGCGATTTCAACAATATCAGTGCCCAAGCCTACAATTGCCATTACTCGCCTCGACGCCCTTCAAGCATCAATTGTTTCATATCTCTGACAGCTGTATCTAAGCCATCAATGGCTGCTCTAGCAATCACAGCATGACCAATGTTGAGCTCGTAAAGCTCTGGTATAGCAGCTATCGCTTTAACGTTGTGATAATGCAATCCATGACCGGCATTAACGATAAGCCCTTGAGAATGAGCATAGGCTGCCATTTCGGTTATGCGAGTCAACTCAGCAGCTTGTTCCACATCCGTTTCAGCATCTGCATAACAACCTGTATGGATTTCGATATATGGTGCACCAGAAGCCACTGCCGCATCAATCTGTTGTTTGTCGGCATCAATAAATAAAGACACTTTAATACCTTGCGCCGAAAGACGTTTAACGGCATCAGTGACTTTGTCCATCTGTCCTGCAACATCTAACCCGCCTTCAGTGGTGAGCTCTTCACGCTTTTCAGGCACAAGACAGGCATATGCAGGTTTAACATCACAAGCGATATTGATCATTTCTTCGGTAACAGCAAACTCAAAGTTCATGCGAGTTTTAAGGGTTTTCGCTAATAGGTACACGTCACGATCTTGAATATGTCGTCGGTCTTCTCGAAGATGAATGGTAATACCATCAGCCCCCGCATGCTCAGCCACTGCAGCTGCATGAATAGGATCTGGATAGTCTGTACCACGGGCTTGGCGTAATGTCGCTATATGATCAATGTTGATCCCTAATAAAATACCGCTCACACATCGCTCCTTTTTGATTTAAGCGCTGATTATCACGCTGCTATACCAATTTAATTAGGTGTAAAATTTGGCTTATTCTAACTGCTTTTCAATTGAATTATTAGAGGGCGTCTACTGTAAATCTAATTATGCTTTAAACCTAAAATTGGGCAGCGATTCTTTGCCAGTGTGGAATATGTAAAAATATAGCAGAGTGATGAGGGTTAAGTTTGGAACAACTTACGGCTCAATAATGGCTTATCGCCTAACAAAGGGGTTAACAAAATTCGCATTAAGCCTTTGGCTGCCTGCGTTTGCGCCAAGGTTAACTGCTGCTGTTGCAGTGCCAAAAGCATATCGCCGCTGTACACATTTCGAATAGGCTTAGCTTGGTGTTCAGCTTGAAAGACAGGCATAAAGCCTTGCTCGAATAAATAGCGATAATGCGAACCTGATTCAATCGCTTGCTCTTGAGTATCGTGCAATAATTCAGGCATCGCCCCCAACTCGTTTAATAACGCCATTTCAAAATATCTTAGACTATTAGCATTGAATTCAGTAGCAAGGCTCATTAATGCTTGGTGATAGGCCACAAACAATGTACTCGCTTGATGCTCTACTGAAATCAGTCGCACTAACAACTCATTCATGTACATACCAGAGTATAAACTATGCCCTTGTAGTGGCATTGGCGGTGATGCAGGCTCAATAGTCTGAATGCTTTGTAGGCCTTGTTCACGGTTTTTGGGTTGATAAGAGAACTGGATTAAAAGAGGTTGGAAAGGTTGTAAAATGCTCTTGATAGAGCGTTTACCTTTGCCAACACGGGTAATTGCATCGACGCGGCCTTGACCATCCACAAGTAAATTGACAATCACGCTGGATTCGCGAAAAGGCCGATGGTGTATAACGTAAGCACGTTGCATCATCGGCCCCAGCTAAGGTTAAAAGTAAAACTAGTCTTCACCATAACCTAAGCTTCTTAAGGCACGTTCATCATCTGCCCAGCCCGACTTCACTTTCACCCATACCTCAAGGAATACTTTGTTATCAAACAAGGTCTCCATATCCAGTCGGGCCTGAGTGGCAATCGTGCGAATACGCTCACCTTTATTGCCAATTACCATACGCTTCTGGCCTTTACGCTCAACTAAGATGAGGGCATTAATTTGGTAAACGCCGTTTTCCATCATTTTAAACTGTTCAATCTCTACCGTTGCATCGTATGGCAGTTCATCACCCAAAAAGCGCATAAGCTTTTCACGGACAATTTCAGAGGCCATAAAGCGCTGTGAACGGTCGGTAACATAATCTTCAGGGAAGTAAAATGGCGCTTCTGGTAACGACTCTTGCGCTAAGTCTAAAAGACGTTGCACATTGGTGCCTTTACTGGCTGAAATCGGTAAAATTTCATCAAAGTCGAATTTAGCAGATAGCTTTTCAAGATGAGGAAACAAGGCTTCTTTATCTTTGATTTCATCAACTTTATTAATGGCTAATACAATTTTGCGATCATCATTACGGTGCTGCAGCTTCTTTAACACCATTTCATCATCGTCAGTCCAGTTCATACCATCAACGACAAAAATGACCATAGACACATCAGCTAATGAGCTAGCTGCGGCACGATTCATTAATCGGTTAATGGCGCGCTTTTCTTCAATGTGCAGACCAGGCGTATCGATAAATACAATCTGAGTTGGACCATCACTGTAGATGCCCATAATGCGGTGACGTGTTGTTTGTGGCTTTTTAGAGGTAATACTGACCTTCTGCCCTAACAACTTGTTAAGTAGCGTCGATTTACCCACATTTGGGCGACCAACAATCGCCACCATACCGCAGTGTGTTTCATCATGCTGTGCACCAGCAACAGGTGATGCAGCATTCATTTGAGCGAGCAGTTCATCTAAACTCGGCTCATTTTGTTCTGGCTTAATGTCGTTATCTTTACTCATGATTTAATCAACTCCAACACTTGTGCTGCAGCTAACTGCTCAGCTTTACGACGTGAACTAGCAATACCCGTTACGGCTTCATCTAACTGTTCAACTTTACACTCAACAGTAAAAGTCTGGTTATGCGCTTCACCTTGTACATTAACAACTTTGTATTCTGGCAGTGCTTTTTTAAACCCTTGCAGATGTTCTTGCAACAGGGTTTTCGGATCTTTTTGGTTCACACCAGGCTTGATTGTCTCTAGGCGTGAGGCGTACCAGTTTAGTAACAGCTTACGGCTTGTTTCTATATCAGAATCGAGATATATCGCACCGATAATGGCTTCAACTGCATCCGCTAAAATAGACTCTCGTCTAAAGCCACCACTTTTCAATTCACCAGGGCCAAGGTAGAGGTAATCACCTAACTTAAACTCTTTAGCAATCTCAGTTAGCGTTTCGCCTTTTACCAGTGTTGAGCGCATACGGCTTAAATCACCTTCAGCGACTTTTGAGAACTGATGATATAAGGCATCAGAAATCACCACTTGCAAAATAGCATCACCTAAAAACTCAAGGCGTTCATTGTGCTTATTAGCCGCACTTCTATGGGTTAATGCTTGTTTGAGCAAGTCTTGATTAGTGAATTCATAACCTAAAACACGGCTCAACCTTGATAAGTTTTTAATCGGTTCCATTAAACAATGCCACCTACGCGGTCAAAACGTACGCCAGTTGGAACCCATGCTGGTAACCAGCTGTCCGCAGAGCGCTCGAATTCGAAACTAATCCAAATGGCCACAGCCTTACCTACTAAGTGGTCTTCAGGTACAAAGCCCCAAAAACGACTATCAGTACTATTGTCACGGTTATCACCTACAGCGAAATAGTGGCCTTCAGGTACTACAAATTCATTATTCGCTAAGCCAGGTTGCGCATAAAAATGCTGGCGATAATCTGGTCTAGCTGGATTGATTAAGATGTCGTGTTCAACGTCACCTAACTGTTCAGTTAATCGCATTAATGGGCGACCTTCTTGGGTAAACTCGCCATTATTGACAGGCTGCTGCGACACTTTTTCCAGCTCAGGGCAATTTTCACCCGTTGGACAAGCAGGCTTAATCCACAGTTGCTTATTGCGGTAAACGACTTTATCGCCAGGTAGACCAATGACACGTTTGATGTAATCCATATTTGGGTTTTCAGGATATTTAAAGACAAACACATCACCGCGTTCAGGCTCACCAGTATCAATGAGTTTTTTACGCCAAACGGGGTCTCTTAATCCATAGGTAAACTTCTCAACCAAAATGAAATCACCGATCAATAATGTCGGTTTCATTGAACCTGAAGGAATTTGGAACGGCTCATAAAGAAATGAACGTAGTATTAAGACAAATGCTATAACGGGGAAGATAGCATGAGCAGTTTCAACCACCATTGGTTCGCGAGTGATTTCCTCAGCGGCTTCTTCAGTTAACTGAGCACCATTGGCTTGTGCTAACTCAAGTGCCTCTCGGCGTTTAGGGGCAAAAAAGAGTACATCCACCAGCCAAATTAATCCGCTGATCAAGGTAACCAATACTAAAATGAGTGAAAAATGGGCTGCCATTTCTGGTTAAACTCCAATATGTGAAAATAGATTTGTGCGTCCTGCACCAGCAATAATGAGTATGCCCATCAATGCTTTCTTATAAACCGGTCGAGTGTTACAAACTGTGTTAACGACACTACATCACTAACGACAACGCCGCAATATGCGGCGTTATCACGGTATCGGCTTTTAGATTAAATCGGATTAATCATTCAGCTTCAACACGGCAAGGAAGGCTTCTTGAGGTACTTCAACATTACCTACAGACTTCATGCGCTTCTTACCTTCTTTCTGCTTTTGCAGTAGTTTCTTCTTACGCGACACGTCACCACCATAACACTTAGCTGTAACGTCTTTACGTAAAGCTTTAATCGTAGAACGTGCGATAATTTGGCTACCCACTGCTGCTTGCACAGCAATATCGAACATCTGTCTTGGAATAAGCTCTTTCATCTTCTCAACCAATGCAAGACCGCGATGACGAATATTAGTTCGGTGAATAATCATCGCCAACGCATCAACTCTGTCGCCGTTAATCAAGATATCAAGGCGAACCATGTCTGCAGCTTCAAAACGAATAAAGTTATATTCAAGCGATGCATATCCGCGGCTGGTTGATTTCAAACGGTCGAAGAAGTCCATCACAACTTCAGCCATTGGTAAGTGATAAGTAATCGCAACCTGATTGCCGTGATAAACCATGTTGGTTTGTACACCACGCTTCTCGACACACAAGGTAATAACGTTTCCTAAGTACTCTTTTGGTACTAAGATATTGGCTTCAACAATCGGCTCTCGAAGCTCTTCAATGTTATTGAGTGGCGGTAAGTCTGATGGGTTATCAACATAAACCACTTCACCATTGGTCATCACAACTTCATATACTACTGTTGGTGCAGTTGTAATTAAATCTAGGTTATATTCACGCTCTAAACGCTCTTGAATAATTTCCATGTGTAATAGGCCAAGGTAGCCAACACGGAAACCAAACCCCAGTGCACTAGACGTTTCTGGTTCAAAGAATAATGATGCATCGTTAAGGCTTAGCTTATTGAGTGCTTCACGGAAATTTTCATAATCATCTGTAGAAATCGGGAAAACACCCGCGTAAACCTGCGGAGTCACCTTTTGGAACCCAGGTAAGGGTTCATCTGCACCATTTTTGGCGTGAGTTAACGTATCACCAACCGGTGCGCCATGAATTTCTTTAATGCCTGAAATCACAAAGCCCACTTCACCAGCGCGAAGTTCAGGTGTATCGGTTTGTTTAGGTGTAAAAATACCCACACGATCAGCTGTGTAGTTTTGTCCAGTGGACATGACCTTAAACTTATCACCTTTCTTTAGCACACCGTGCTTGATACGCACGAGTGACACAACACCTAAGTATGAATCAAACCAAGAATCAATAATTAAGGCTTGTAGAGGCCCATCTTCATCACCTTCTGGTGATGGGATTTTTGCAATAATTTCTTCTAGTACATCATTTACACCAATGCCAGTTTTCGCTGAGCAACGCACAGCATCCATGGCATCAATACCCACAATGTCTTCAATTTCTTCAGCTACACGCTCTGGCTCTGCCTGAGGCAAATCAATTTTGTTCAGTACAGGAACAACGTCTAAATCCATTTCAAGTGCGGTATAGCAGTTAGCCAAGGTCTGAGCTTCAACGCCCTGCCCTGCATCAACTACAAGTAACGCACCTTCACAGGCGGCAAGAGAACGCGAAACTTCATAAGAGAAGTCAACATGGCCTGGTGTATCAATGAAGTTAAGCTGGTATGTATTACCGTCTTTAGCCTTATAATCGAGGGTAACACTTTGCGCTTTAATAGTAATACCACGCTCACGCTCAATATCCATTGAGTCAAGTACTTGCGCAGCCATTTCACGGTCTGATAAACCGCCACATTCCTGAATAAGACGATCGGATAAGGTGGATTTACCATGGTCAATATGGGCAATTATCGAGAAGTTTCTAATGTGTTTCATTATGCTGCTGTGATTAATTACTTAATTTGAATAATAGAAAAGTGCGCAAATTGTACCTGATCAAGGGGGGAATACCAATCAGATTCAGTCAACAGCGCTAAACTAGTCAAAATCAGCAGATAAATATTAACAAGTTGCGACTGATAAATAGATGAGTGACTAACATAGCTAGCTGTACGGGAGTAACGGGGACTAGTCTTGTTGCTGAATGTCGATAGTGTTCTTACCTAAATATTTCACCACGATTGGCGTTGCTTGAGACTCGAGTTTTTTGGCTGCACGTTTGCCAAGCAACCAACCAGCAAACCCACCCAATAAACCTAATATACTAGCAGCCAAATTGGCATCAATATCTAAAGCATAGCCTAAGCTTTGCCCTAAAAATGCCGCTAGCATTAAACCTAACAAAGGTGATAAATACACAATAGCAGCAGCCTTAACCACAACAGATTCAGGTAA
This sequence comes from Shewanella maritima, assembly GCF_043643735.1. Lineage (GTDB taxonomy): Bacteria > Pseudomonadota > Gammaproteobacteria > Enterobacterales > Shewanellaceae > Shewanella > Shewanella maritima_A. The sequence continues at coordinate 210,614 of NZ_JBHZSM010000003.1, read as the reverse complement.
GGCTATTTTGAGAATGTCACCAACATCGCAAACTCTGTCAGTGGCAATTGAAAATTGCTGAGTTTTAACCGAAAAAGCTTTAGCCACTGCTGAAGTGCCACATTGTTCACTGTTTTGACAATGATTACATGCACTTTTCAGCTCAACTTCAACTGTTGCCCAGCCGTTATCATAAGCCACCACACTAGCAAGTTCTTCTAGCATGGCGGGCGTATCAGTAGGACAGTTTTCCGGAGTCGGATTCATATATGAACACTACACATTGGTATTGAGTGATTATTTTATCACTAAACTTTGTGCAATTCGCTGCAAGGTATCTGCTGGCATCTTACCTACCGCGACAACTTCAGCATTACCTACGGTTTCAGTCACAATGGATAATCCATTTCGGCTGACTAACTCAGCGGGTAATGGGCTCTCCTTTGCTTTAGCGACATACACAGACACATTCGTTAAGCCATCACTTAACGCGATATACTCTACAGGTTCATGGCTACCAATTAATCTATGATTATCTTTGACGACCATTTCAAAACCTTGCGGCAGCCATGTAAAGTGCCAGTTTTGAGCTTCTTTACGCTCAACAAGATTCATTACTGGCGGCCACTCTTGCTTGCTCGCTTCCACCAAAATTGACGCTGGCTCATCCATTTCAATCAATTCGACGACCATGATTTGTTCTAACAACTGCTTTTCACGGCTAATCACATCAAATCGCAACGGCAGGTAAGTGCTCATATCAACCCAAACTTGCGCATCATAACGATACTCATCTTTGGCAATTAAACGGATCATTTGCCCTGGGCGCCCCGCAATACGGCTTCTTCCACCAATGACAAACTGATAGCCTAATTCTAACTGGGCTAAATCTCCGGCGAGTGAAGCTGGCCAAATACCTTGAATGCGTGGCGATAACACACTGTAAGCAGGTTGGTCGTGTTCAATAAAAGTAACGGTGTCACCTACTCTTACTGCATTTTTGGGTGGACCATTTAAATATTCTAAAAAGGCGACTTCTTGCTCATCAACCTTGCCATGTAAGTAAATAAACGGCCTGATATGGTCGGTTTGTAGTTGGATAACAGAAGATTTGAATTGTTGATGTTTCAGCGCATGACTCATATTTTCGAGCCATGCTTTTGCTGAGAGTTCTTCATTGGCAAATGAAGAGAATGATATTGCTAAAAGCGCTAGCAGGAATACTCGCAAGCTAACTCCTCAGTAGATAGGTCGTTTTCGCTATTATTGCTGATCGTTAGCTTGATTGACAACAATCGGATTTAAGCGCTGTTGCAGCATGTGATCCTGAACATAGGCGTTTACACGACGTCTTTGCTCAACCATTTGCTCATTTGTTTGCTCTTGTGCCGTTTGCTGAACTGGACCAGTTTGTAAACTCACAGGTGAAACACTGCCCACTAATGGTCGTGTGTTCAACACAGGTAATGGTGATTCCACATCAGCACCTGGCTGCTGGTAATTCTGTACACCTACAATCGCAAACATCGCAACAGTAGCAGCAATAGCATATTGGCCAAATTGCTTAAACAAAGGCACCACTTTCGATGAAGATGGCTCAACAACGGTATCTTGTGTTGCTTGCTGCGCTTTAGGCGCCATAACCGTTGGCTCATCTTCAATTGCAGCAAAAATATTTGCTGTTAGGTCTAAATCAATTTTCTCAGGTAATTCGCCACGTATTGCATCACCAATCATATGGTAACGTTGCCATTCCTGATGAGCTTCAGAGTCAGAAACGAGATGTTCAACAGTATGTTTATCTGCTTCACCATCGACAATTTCAGAAACCCATTCTTTATTTGATTTAAGCATTATTCACCTATCAATATTCAGGCTGTTACTTTTCCAACAAAGGTTGGAGCTGTTTATCAATTGCTTCACGAGCACGGAAAATACGCGATCTTACCGTTCCCACTGGGCAATCCATGACATTGGCAATATCTTCATAACTCATACCATCGAGTTCACGAAGTGTAATTGCCATTTTCAATTCTTCAGGCAGTGTTTCTAATGTATTGAAGATAACCTGATTGATTTCTTCTTTAAGTAATAAGCGCTCTGGAGTTGCTAACTCTCTTAAAGCGTCATTACCATCATAAAACTCTGCATCTGCTACATCGACATCATTTGCAGGGGTTTTACGCCCTTGAGATGTAAGATGGTTTTTCGCAGTATTCACTGCAATACGGTACAACCAAGTATAAAAAGCGCTATCACCTCTAAAGTTGGCTAAAGCTCGATACGCTTTGATGAACGCTTCTTGAGTTACATCTGACACATCTGCCTGATTTCTTACATATCGAGAAACCAAACTCATCACCTTATTCTGATACTTCAGGACTAACAGATTAAATGCGTTTTTATCACCTTGTTGTACTTTTTCAACGAGTTGTTGATCACTATATTGTCCACTCATCCGAGCCGACTACTCCTAAATCTGTTTACTGATTTCTCAGACGCTCGAATTACGTTCACATTTATAGACTGGCCTATGTGAAAAAAGTTCGATGCAAAATTAAAAAAAATTTATTTTATGCGACTCATAGTCTCAAAATGCGATCTAACGCTCAAAAAACGAGCAAGCCATAATTTTTGCTATCATTGTCCAATACACGTCAACAACCCAATAAGCCATTGTTTTGCCTATAATAAAACAAATTAATGGCTAGTAACGCATATTCTTGATGCTATTTGATCGATCTAAGCAAAATATTTTATTCGATCTGTTTGGCGATCATATTATTGCGGCATAGCTTGCTTTACTGCAAAAATTGCTTAGATATTTTTTCATATCTAGCATGACAACCAATAAATTGACCAAGCTAGCGCTAACGAAGCCATGAGCAATATATATTATCGTATTATTCAGCGTTTAACTGAAAAGATCGCGACTATCTGGTCACAACACTACACGATTAGATCATAATAAATATTATCATTGATCATGATTGTTGTTGATCAAACTTGGCAATGTATACCTTTATGTGCCATTTTGTTTTACCATATACAAACCTCAAATCTCGTTTAGAACCCGATGAACCAAGCCGTTGAACATCAAGCTGATATATTAGTAATTGGCAGTGGTGCAGCAGGATTAACGCTTGCTTTACACCTAGCAGAGCAGCATAAAGTTGCTTTACTCTCCAAAGGGCCATTATCTGAAGGCTCAACTTTCTACGCACAAGGCGGGATCGCCTCTGTATTTGACGAAGAAGACACGATTGAGTCTCATGTTGAAGACACACTTGTTGCAGGTGCGGGGCTGTGTGACAAGCAAGTCGTCACCTACACTGCCGAAAATGCACAAAGTGCCATGCGCTGGCTAATTAAATGCGGTGTCGACTTTGATAAAGAGGAAGTTGAACAAGGCTCACAAGCGGATGCCCCTTATCACTTAACCCGCGAAGGTGGGCATAGTCATAGGCGCATTCTTCATTCAGCTGACGCAACGGGAAAAGCAGTGCAAACAACGTTGCAACAACAAGCACTTGCCCATCCGAATATCCAAGTACTTGAGCGGTATAATGCCATTGACTTAATTACCACGCGCAAACTAAACCGTCCTGGCAATCGTGTACTAGGTGCGTACGTTTGGAATCGCGATCGTGAGCACGTTGAAACAGTTGCGGCAAAATTTGTGGCTCTAGCGACAGGCGGCAGCTCCAAGGTTTACCAGTACACTTCCAACCCAGATATTGCCAGCGGTGATGGTATTGCCATGGCATGGCGTGCAGGATGTCGTGTGGCGAATATGGAGTTCAACCAATTCCACCCGACATGCTTATATCATGCTGATGCTAAGAATTTTCTATTGACCGAAGCATTACGCGGTGAAGGTGCGTACTTAAGACGTCCTGATGGTTCCCGTTTTATGCCCGAATTTGATGCGCGTGCCGAACTTGCCCCTCGTGACGTGGTCGCACGCGCCATTGATTTCGAAATGAAACGCTTAGGTTCTGATTGCTTATATCTCGATATTAGCCATAAACCCGCCGATTTTATTATTAAACATTTCCCAACCATACATAAACGCTGTTTGGAATTAGGCATTGATATCACCACAGGCCCTATCCCTGTTGTACCTGCTGCCCATTACACCTGTGGCGGAGTGATGACTGACCTGCACGGTCAAACCGACATTAGCGGACTGTATGCTATTGGCGAAGTGGCGTATACAGGCCTGCATGGTGCAAACCGATTAGCAAGCAACTCTTTATTGGAATGCCTTGTATTTGCACGCGCAGCCTCACAAGACATTGAAGCTCAGCTTCATAAAGTCAACCTACCACAAGCCATACCAACCTGGGATGAAAGTAAGGTAAGTGACTCTGATGAAGAGGTGGTCATTGCCCATAACTGGCATGAGCTACGCTTATTTATGTGGGACTATGTCGGGATTGTGCGAACCGATAAACGATTAGAACGTGCGTTACGCCGTTGTTTAATGCTGCAACAAGAAATCCAAGAGTATTACTCAAACTTTAGAGTTAGCAATAACTTACTAGAGTTACGTAATCTTGTTCAGGTAGCTGAATTGATTATCCGAAGTGCAATGGCAAGAAAAGAGAGTCGTGGGCTACATTACAACCTAGATTATCCAGATAAGCTTGATGATCCTCAGCCTACGGTTTTACAACCTAAATAATATTCTCATAGTTTAAGATACGCCCGGTGTATTTAAGTTCATTCTCAATATGGGCTCAGTGCAGTGGGTGTATTCGATTTTTCGCACGGCTACCTAATCGAAAATTGCCTCACAAATAAGCGGTGATTTACCTAGCTTGCAGAAGCGTCCTGCATAGATGATGATACTGCGAGTCTGTTAGCATATCGGCAAATACCATCAACATTCGCTTATTTTTAGCGTTGTTTGGATCACACAGCCAAATCACCGCCATAAAAGGACTTACCCATGGCGGCTTACATTGCACTAAACAAGACTGATTCACTTGAATGTGCTGAACATCACTTACCAAACTAATCGTCAGCTGCACCTGCCAGTGCCATAGTTGCCTTAGCAGGCTCACTACTATCCCAGTAGTTAATAAGCAGCAAGTCCAAAAGAGAGTTTGGAACCATGCATTATCTGATGCTGGCCAAAGAATAAAACTGGTGATACTGACAGCGCTTAACGACAATAACGTTAAGCGCATATTGAAAGATGCCTTTAACTTAACGGCAACGATAGAGGGAAATGAAGATGAGTTCGCTAAACTAAGCTTTGGCTCTGCCACGGACAGTTGCAACCATGTTGGCGAGATCTGGATCTGGGCACTCTTCGTGGCCCATAAACCAAGCAAAAAGTTCAGGATCTTCACACTCAAGTAATCGAATAAAGGTGCGCTTACCTGACTCAGATAACCCTAAATACTTTTCTTCAACGAAGGGCTGGAATAGAACATCTAACTCTAACATACCACGACGGCAAGCCCATCGAACTCTGGCAATATTCATTAATTCCAACGGTCACTCCTTACACATTATTCTGTAAACGCAATACGATGATCATAGTCTTGGACCTGTGGATCAAGCCCTGCAAATAAGTCCGTGAAATCGGTGTCTAATAAGCGTTTCACGGCAGGATGTTGGATCATGCGTTCTGCAAACATTACATGATATTCTTCTTTGACATCGGCGGTTTCACCGAGCAAGTGCATCCCTTGTGCAAGTATATCATGACGATAGACACTCGGTGCGACAAAAATTCCACGTTTAAAATATCCAAACGCCTTCATCATTGCCGCATCATCAAACTCACCTAACACGCTGACGTTTAAGTTTTTCTCAGCAAACCATCGATGTAGTTGTTGCCCTAATGAACTGTGTTTACTCGGGATAAGTAACTTTTCATGTTCTAAACATTGTGGAAAGCCAACACTTATAGGATTAGAACTGAAAAAACCTACACCGCACTCCCCCAATTTTTTCGACAAAATATCCGGATACTTTAACGATTCACCTGCACAATCAGACAAAATCATATCCAATTTGTGCTCTCTTAAACGCTGTATTAAGTTTTCATGGGTAGCTTCATAACAGGCTAAGTGCATGGACCCATCGCTAGGTATAACACTCAGTAAAACACGACTACTCAATGCCTTAGATAACGCATCAGCAATCCCAACTTCAAAGAGGATACTCTCATCTTTATGGTAGTTAAGCACATCTAACATTTCGTAGCTGAGGCTGAACATTTTATCGACATAACGATAAACCAGCTCACCCAGCTCAGTCGCTTCAAGGTTACGACCGACTCGTTTGAATAAGCTGCCCTTTAAACGATCTTCTAAAGAACGGATTTGGCCTGTAATGGTTTGTGGAGCCAAACATAATGCTTCTGCTGCTTTTGCAACTGAACCTTTACGTTTCACCATCCAGAAATAATAGAGATGATTATAATTAAGGTGCTGCATACCTGATATCAACCTGAAAAGTTTGTAATCGTGTGTTCAAAACTGTAATGCAGACTAGCACACTCTGTTAAGGGTTGTATTTAATCACTGTATAAAAGTCTGCACTCATTCCCCCATATTTTTTGAGTAATGTGTAAGCAAATAACAAGTAAGAAAACTAAAACGAAGGAAAAGAGTAGCAATGAACTGAGGCGTGTGCTGCATAAAAAAATCCGATAAACCAAGTTTATCGGATTTTTAAATACTAATTAAAGTACTCAGAGGTATTGTCAATCAATGCTTATCTAGTGCATCTGAACGCTCAATATAAGATTTAACTAACAAACAAGTTATTTAACTGACCGACAATCCATCAAGCTATAGAGTCGGCTTTTACCGGTGCCACGATAAACATGGCACCCAATAATACAGCTAACCTAACTCTTTTCACCCTCAGCTTCCTTCTTTGGCAATGACTTGTCTAACCAAACATAACCAATAACAGCAGCAATGAGTGAGCCCGTTAAGATACCTAATCTTGCAAAATCACCGAATGCATCTGGTGCATTCTCAAATGCCAATGAAGAGATAAATACCGACATAGTGAAACCGATACCACACATGAATGACACAGGTACAATTTGCATCCAACCAATATTCGGTGGTAACTCAGCTAGCTTAAGTTTTACAGCCGCCCAGCTAAATAACATGATACCAATTGGCTTACCAAGTAATAGACCTAAGATAATACCTAAGGTAATAGGCTCAGCTAATGACGAAACAGACATACCTGACAATGATAATCCAGCATTTGCGAATGCGAATACAGGCAGAATCAAGAATGCGCTCCATGGGTGCAAACTATGCTCTAGGTGCTCAGATGGCGATGAACCGTCTTTAGCACGTAATGGAATACAGAACGCGATGATGACACCTGCTAATGTTGCGTGAACACCAGATTTCAGTACAGCAACCCATAGGATCACACCAAGTAAACCGTAAGGAATTAGTGATGTGACACCTCGGCGGTTAATTATCACCATACCTGCAATAGCTATTGCTGCGACAATCAAGCTTGTCACCGATAGGTCTGCACTGTAAAACAATGCAATAATCACGATAACACCTAAGTCATCAATAATGGCTAAAGCCAGTAGGAATACCTTCAATGCAACAGGTACGCGGTTACCTAATAGCGCCATGATACCAAGTGCAAATGCAATATCAGTTGCAGCAGGAATCGCCCAACCTACTTGTGTCATTGGGTCGCCATAGTTGAACATTAGGTAGAACATAGCAGGGAATACCATGCCACCAATCGCTGCAAAAGTAGGTAGCGATGCTTTTGCTCGGCTAGATAATGCGCCTTCAAGCAATTCGCGCTTTACCTCTAAACCAATCAAAAGGAAAAACAATGCCATTAAGCCATCGTTTATCCATAATAGTAATGGTTTATCAATATCTAATGTGCCGACACGAACTTGTAGCTCAGTGTTCAAAAAACCATCATAAAAAACCGAAAGCGGTGAGTTAGCAAAGATCATTGCCAGCACCACAGCTCCCATTAATAAAATACCTCCAGCCGATTCTTGGCTTAAGAAGTTTTTAATCGCGCGTTCCATATATCACTCCAAAAAAATCAATGGCGCTAGTCTAACTAACTATTAACAAATATAATAATCGAATATTTCAGCAGAATAACTCGGAAAAACCGAGCTGAACAACACATTTATGCGATCCACCTCACAACAAAGTGGATAAATGAGAACAAAGAACACTAAAGGTGAATAACTTTGCAGGGAAATCACACACAAAATTAAGCAAATTATTCACTTTTATGGGTAAATTCTGTATCAATCAGTATCTCAACCAAAAAAATATGTAATATTTTCGCATATTTTATCAATCGCTTTTTCATCAACTTACGTCTTATTAGCTGTTAACTGACATGAAGATGTTTTGGAAAAGCTGACTTCATTTGCCTAAACATGCCCAGCAAGTTAGCTAATAAATAGCCTATTAATCATAGCTGAACTAAACCTGCTGTGATTGAAGCTTTTGGGTTATTTTTTATCGGTATTCATTCAGAGTGATACAACAAACAGTTTATAAACCTGTGCCATTAGGTATACTTTGCAGCATTATAAAATTGCGTTGCCATTAATAGGTCAACCAACACCGTTTGAGTTACCCCACATGAAACAATACTTAGAGCTTTGCCAACGTATCGTCAATGAAGGCGTTTGGATTGATAATGATCGTACTAACAAACGCTGTTTAACAGTCATTAATGCTGATCTAACATACGATGTCGCCAATAATCAATTTCCACTGGTAACCACCCGTAAAAGCTTTTGGAAGTCAGCCATCGCTGAAATTCTCGGTTACTTACGTGGCTACCAAAATGCAGCTGACTTTAGAGCTTTGGGCACAAAGACTTGGGACGCTAATGCAAATGAAAATGCCGCTTGGCTAGCAAACCCTAACCGTAAAGGTGAAGATGATATGGGGTTAATCTATGGTGCATTGGGTCGTGCATTCCCAAAACCAACGGGTGGCAGCGTCGATTTACTTCGTAATATTGTAAATGATCTATCTAACGGAATAGACAACCGTGGTGAAATCTTAACTTTCTTACACCCAGGAGCATTTGAGCTCGGTTGTTTACGTCCTTGTATGTATGAACATCACTTCTCATTATTGGGCGATACACTGTACCTCAATAGCACTCAACGTAGTTGTGATGTGCCGCTCGGCTTAAACTTTAATATGGTTCAAGTATATGTGTTACTAGCTTTAATGGCGCAAATAACTGGGCATAAACCGGGTAAGGCGTACCATAAAATTGTGAATGCTCATATTTATGAAGATCAACTCGCACCGATGCGTGATATTCAATTAAAGCGTGAGCCCTACCCCGCGCCCAAATTAATCATTAATCCTGAAATCAAATCGTTAGAAGACATTGAAACTTGGGTGACATTGGATGACTTTAAAGTTGAAGGTTATGAGCACCACGATGCGATTTCATATCCGTTCGCAGTCTAAATCACCAAAGTGAATCGTAACTCAAAGAAAATGACACATGTCGCTTAATTAGGGTATGTGTTTTTTTATGAAAGTAAAAGCTAAAGACATTCAATGACAACCAGTAACTCTGTCACTCAATTATCAATAGTCACATTTCAATCTCAAAATTTAATACAGCATAAGCCTTAGCCCAATCACTAATAGCAATAATGCAAAAATACGTTTGAGCACCTTAGTTGGCCATGTACTGGCAGCTTTAGCACCAATGGGAGCAAACACCATAGAACTCATTATGATGCCAAATAAAGCGGGTAGAAAAATATACCCTAAGCTAGCATCAGGCATATCTTTCGCATTCAATCCTGCAATGATGTAACCCAATGTCCCTGAGCAAGCGATGAGAAAACCAGTGGCAGAAGCAAAACCGACTGCGTGCTTCATTTGCAGACCACAGTAACAAAGAAATGGCACAAGCAATACGCCACCACCGATCCCCATTAACCCCGCAATAAAGGCAATTACCACTGAAACCGACAGCAATATACCAAAGCTTGGTAACTTGCCTTCTCCTTCAGGTTTGAGCGGAAACGCCATTTGGATAGCCATCAGAACAACAAAAACAGCAAATATTTGCTGTAAATTCTCAGAGGGAATAAGCTCAGAGACAAACGCCGAAATTAATGCGCCAATGACAATGCCTGGCAAAATAGGTTTAAATAGTGGCCATGGAATATTGCCTCGCTTATTGTGCGAATTCGCAGACGACAACGAGGTTAAAATGATGGTAGCCAAAGAGGTCGCAATTGCAACATGGGTCAATTGCGCTGAAGTCACCCCAACCCAAGGCAGAATATAGATCAATGCAGGCACAATAATGAGTCCGCCACCAATGCCTAATAATCCTGCTAAAAAGCCAACAATTGCGCCTAACAGCAGACAAATCATAAACACCAGCATCAAACTATCCACAGACTAACCCCTTACAACTAATCACCTTGAAAAAACTATTGAATAACATCATCAAACCCGCGTTGTGCAATGAATTGATGCATCACGGCTTTAACTTGATACGCATCATCCAACGTAAGTACTTGTGATAACACACCTTGCAGCTCATGGCGGTGTACTCGCCGCAATAAGTAATTGATACGCGCCAAGCTAGCTTGGTTCATACTCAGTTTGTTATACCCCATAGCGACCAGTAACAAAGCACCAATTGGTTCACCCGCTAGTTCGCCGCAAATACTAATATCCAATTGGTATTTTTCAGATTCGGTCACAGCGAGCTTCAGTGCTCTCAAAACACCAGGATGAAAACTATCAAACAAGCTACTGACACTGGGATTGTTACGATCCACTGCGAGTAAATATTGAGTTAAGTCATTACTGCCCACTGAGATAAAATCCACACGGCTGGCCACTTGTGGTATTTGAAATAGTAACGCAGGAATTTCAAGCATGATGCCTATCTTAGGGCGTGTGATATTCAAACCTAAGTCTTGGTTTAACTCATTTAACGCCTGGTCTAAATATGCTATCGCTTGATCAACTTCTTCGATATTACTCACCATAGGCAATAGAACATGCAATTGCTCAGAGTTAGCAGAGGCTTGTAACATGGCACGAAGTTGAACTAAAAATAACTCGGGATGATCAAGTGAAAAGCGAATACCTCGCCAGCCCAAAAATGGATTATCTTCGTTTATAGGGAAATAAGGCAGGGGTTTATCGCCACCAATATCAAGTGTTCGCATCACCACACTTTTCCCTGAAGCCGCGGCTAAAATACGTCGGTATACCGTAATCTGCTCGGCTTCACTAGGGAAGCCTTGATGTAACATAAATGGAATTTCAGTGCGGTATAAACCAATGCCATCGGCCCCGTCGCCAATTTGAGACTCAAGACCTGTCAACAAACCCGCATTTAAATATAGCTGAATGGAATAACTATCTAAGGTTAAAGTAGGTTGAGATAACTCAGCCACGAACCGTTTTTGTCTGGCGATATCAGCATCGAGTAGTGCTTGATATTCAGCTACCACAGATTTAGAAGGTGATACCAGTATCTGCCCTCTTGAAGCATTCACAATGAGCTGCTTTTGCTCTATATCAGCTGAGAAAATATCTTCAACAGCGACAACGGCAGGAATATTGAGTGCGCGTGCTAGAATTGCGGTATGTGCATTAACACCGCCATATTGGGTAACAATGCCGGCTAATTTATTACTAGGAAGCTCAGCAAGCAGCGTCGCATCCACTTCTTTGGAGATGAGAACAACGGGTTCATCGAGTGTCATCGCCAGTTTATTCGGCTCAATTAACTGGCGCAGCATTTTATGCCCCAGTTCACGAATATCACTGGCTCGCTCTTGCAAGTAGACATCTTGCATGGCTGCAAATTGATTAATGTATTGCAGTGAAACTTTACTTACCGCAGTTTCAGCTCGCCATCCAGCTTTCACCAATGCAAGGTATTCTCCACCTAAACTGTGTTCATCAAGCAAAGCTGTGAAAGCGTTGAAGATAGAGGCAACTTCGGTCGCTTTATCCTGTTCAAGGCGTTGAGCAATGCCCTTTAATAGCTCAATACATTTATCTCGGGCAGCTAATAAGCGTGCGACTTCTAATTCAATGTCTTGACAGTGCAGCTCAGGCTGCTCAATAGAAATCTCACCACCCAGCACTAAACCCTTCGCAATAGCAATACCCGGGGATGCCGATGTCCCGTTGAATATTACCTGACTTTGCTGCTGATTTAGTCGTGCTTTGCGCTTAAACCCGCGCACCATGGATGCAATTTGCGCCGCTAGAGTCATCAAAAAAGCTTCTTCAGACTCATTGAATTGTCTAGCCTGACCTTGCTGGATAACGATAACACCAACAAGACACTTTTGATAAATGATTGGCGCGGCTAAAAATGCGCGGTATTCTTCTTCATTCGCTTGCGGGAATAGTTGGAAACGTGGATGAATACGGGCATCGGCTAAATTAACCAGCTCTTCACGCTCAGCGGCTAGGCCAACTAAGCCTTGTGAAAGAGGCATAGCAACATAACCTACTGCGCTTTGCGCCAGACCATCAGTTGCAGATAAGATCAGTTGTTGCTGCTCAAGAATGTAAATTGAGCAGCATTGGGTCTCCATCGCTTCTTTTGTTTGCGACACTAAAGTCGTTAAAGCTGCCTCAAAAGAATCAGCAGACGCGACGGATTGGGTAATATCCCTTAGACTGGTTAACACTGATTCAATCCCCTTTGAAGCAGTTAAACCAATTAGCACAAATATGAGATCATTCTTTCTGGTTAACATCACTTATAACTTCGTTAGAAATTTTGAAGTTAGCACAACTAACTCACTGCAATTTCTGCCTTGTTTTAAGCGATTTTTCCTGCGTAATCTCTGATCACTTATTTATCCCAATTGGTATTAATTTCTGTGGCGACCTCTTCGTTTATGGAACTCTTTGTTCTGAAGCCCCATTGTTGTAGATGCAAATTCTTTCATGACTTTACGATAAACGTCCCGTTTAAACGACACGACCTGTCGCACAGGATACCAAAAGCTGACCCATCGCCAGTCATCAAACTCAGGATGCCCAGAAGAATCTAAGTTAATCGCACTTTCATGACTTTTTAATTGTAGTAAATACCATTTCTGCTTTTGACCAATACACACGGGTTTGCTGTCATGACGAACCAAGCGTTTAGGTAATCGGTATCTTAACCAAGAACGTGAAGTAGTGAGAATTTTTACATGTTCAGGTCGTAAACCGACTTCTTCATACAATTCACGGTACATAGCTTGTTCAGGCGTTTCACCATCATCCACGCCACCTTGTGGAAACTGCCATGAATGTTGTCCATAACGCCGTGCCCACATGACTTGGCCAAACTTATTACAGATAATGATGCCCACATTGGCGCGAAAACCGTCGCTGTCAATCACATGGACTCCGAAATCTCATTAAATTGTTTATTGCCTTGATTGTTTCATAAAGCATGATTATCAGCAAATGCTCAAAACAATAAAAACTTGGATAAAATCACGAAGCCAACAACTTTATCAACAGAACAAGTTTTTATTTCTTCGAACTATCCACAAAATCTGTGGATATGTCTGTTCGAAACTTGAATAAAGATTGAGATCGAATATTTATCATACAATAAAAGTACATTAAAAAATAATAACCAAAAACGTTTAATCATTTAAAAACAGCAGCTTAATATAGTCACATCAATTTAAAGCTATAACAAAACTGACGGAGTACAAAAAACACACAGTTGGTTTTTATCTTTATAAATGAGTATTGCCCAATAAAGTTATTCACAAAAAACAATGAAAAAAAATGAAATTATCCAATTTATTTATGTAAAACGACGTTGACCAGCTTAAAAATATCCGTTATAGCCATATTTTTTTAAAGTTATCCCAATTTTCTGTGGATAACTATGTTAGAAATCTAAGGGAAACCCTTTGTATTTGGTCTTACCTTTCAACCAAAAGTAGATATAAATAAATAAAAACCCATATTAAACATGCGCATAGCAGGTTTTAACATAACAGAATAAAGAAAAATTTATTAACGCTGCATTTTTAACCACCCATAACGATTGTCATAACCAGTATTAATAGGTTTTATATTGGCTGAACAATTCACTGCCCAAGAGCTATAAAGCAGTGACCACATCATTATACAAGCCACCATATGTTTGCTAGTATCTTTGCCTTATTAAGGCTTTTTACTCAGAACATACTCAGCAAAATTGAGAATCATACCGCGATGATGTTCAAGCAATATAATCATGGCTTTTCAAAATGAAAAACCATAATAGTTTCATGTTATATAAAGCGTATTTAAACCCACTATTTAACCAAACTGTTATTTGAGTCGACCATGCCAAATCAACCTCCCCAGACAATAGATGAGCTAATGACGCGTGCGCATGCAATGGCCGGCGTGACTTTGGGTGACTTAGCCAATGAGCATGGTATTGAGACACCACAAAACCTAAGAAAAGATAAAGGTTGGGTTGGGCAACTGATTGAAGCAGAGCTTGGTGCTTTGGCAGGTTCAAAACCTGAACAAGACTTTCTGCACCTTGGCATTGAGCTCAAAACTATCCCAGTGGATCACACTGGTAAAGTGCTGGAAACGACTTATGTCACTGTTGCGCCATTAATCAATATTCAAGGGCTCAGTTGGGAGAAGAGTGTGGTATTTCACAAATTACAGCATGTACTGTGGATCCCAGTTCAAGGCAGCCGTGATATACCTATCGCCCAAAGACAAATCGGTAGCCCCGTCCTATGGCAGCCAACTCAAACCCAAATGATTGCTTTGCAACAAGATTGGGAAGAAATCATGGAAATGATTGCTCTAGGCAAAGTTGAACACATCACCGCAAGACATGGTGAAGTACTGCAATTACGCCCCAAAGCCGCCAATAGCCAAAGTTTAACAGAATCCATTGCCAGTGATGGCTCAATCAAATTATCTAACCCACGCGGTTTTTACTTGAAAACAGCCTTTACTCAACATATTTTACAGCAAGCATTTAATGGGTAAGTTGCTAGCTAGACCTCCTCAACCAGCTGAATGAACTACCTAGCAAACCTAATTTAGCTAATCACAATATAAATCACACCCCAACTTAGCGTTTATAACTGTGCCACTCACATCCGAAAAGCAGATTTAAGTTTAACTTTATTACTCTCATTTGATCTAAATCACACCTTGCACTAACAAAACCAAACAAATTTCTATAAAATACCCACCTTATTTTTGCTATAGATATCGAATTTATTCAGTGAGAGCACGCCGTCAGTCGAAAAAATTATTATTTGCAATTATGGCTTGGGTTGTTGCTATGGCTGCTTTTGTATTTTTTCGATATTCACAATCCCCCGAGTTACCACAATGGGCTATTGGCGTATCCGATCTCGCGACTCTAGCTATCTTTATGGGCATTGTATTTGGCAGCCTACACTGGATGTCCAACGTTATAGCCGATGTCAGCGCAATTAGCCGTCTCCCCTATATTTTCTCCGTCATTTTTAAAGGCCTATTTTTATTACTGGGTGCCATGACGCTTGCTTACGTGACTCAATTTCTAAATATGTGGGCCATTGAGAACCATATGGTCACGTTAAGACAAATGCTCACTGCCCACATTCTATATACACCTGCATTTCAGGCATTAATAATGTACTTGGTTGCAGTCAGGGTTGGGCTAGCATTTATTGAACAAATGGCACTATTGGTTGGCCCACGAGTATTAATGAATATCGGTATGGGCAAGTACCACCAACCTAGGTATGAACAAAGACTATTTTTGTTTATCGATATGGCCTCTTCGACAGCTCATGCTGAAACGTTAGGTGACTACCGCTTTAGTCGCTTAATTCAAGATAGCTTCAGCATGCTGGCAGATACTGTTAGTAATAACGATGCTGAGATTTATCGATACATGGGCGATGCGGTTTTAATCCACTGGCCGCTTGAAGAAGGTATTAAACAAGATCGCTGCATGAACATTTACTATGAGTTTTGTCAGCAGCTAAATTGGCAACGCCCTTACTTTGAAGAACAATACGGCTTCGTTCCAAAATTCAAAGCCGCTGCGCATTGTGGACAAGTCGTTGCTGCAGTCGTTGGCGTACATAAACAAGAGATCAGTTTCTTTAGTGATGTACTCAACACCCTCGCTAGGCTGCAAGATCAATGTAACCCACTTGGGCAAAGAATGCTTATTTCAGGTGAGTTGGCACACCGATTGGAAATGCAAAACTCTGAATATCAACTTGATAATCTTGGGATGGTGAACCTCAAAGGTAAACAGCACCCAATTGAAGTTTTTGCTGCGTCCATAAAAAAAACGATAAGCAATTAACTTATCGTTTTAAATCAAGCGTAAATTAGTTATTCACACCAGCTTATCTCTTTTTTACATCATCTGCTTGTAATAACAATTGTTGCTTAATTGCCAAACCTAAAGTACGGAATGTTTTGATACGGCTAGTGGTTTGACGCCATACCAACCCAATATCACGATAAGGTGCTTCCCCTGGTGGAGCCATTATCTTTAATTCTGTGTCATGTAAGATACCGGCATCAATTGCCATTTGCGGCAAAAATGTTGTTCCTAACTTGCTATTCACCATCTGCACTAGAGTATGCAAGCTTGTGGCAGCAAATGGGTTAATCTTGGCACTATTACCTAACTGACATGCTGTAATGGCATGCCCTGTTATACAGTGTTCACTCTGCAGCAAGAAAATACTTTCATCTGGCATTTCTTGGTAATCAATCGGCGTGGCAACATCAACAGACAATTCTTTATGAATAACCATTTTAAAAGGATCGACACCGACTTTCATACTGTGGAAACCACTGGTATCTACAGGTAATGCCAATATCAATAAGTCCAATTCACCTTTGCCTAGCGCATCAAGTAAACGCTCGGTGGTATCTTCTTTCAATAATAGTGTTAAGTCTGGATAGTCCTTTTGGCACATTTTGACCACACGACTTAACAAAAAAGGCGCGATGGTTGGAATACAGCCCAAACGGATTTCACCGGTCATAGGCTCACCTTGGTGCTTAACCAACTCAACTAAATCGTCGACATTGGTTAGTATGCTGCGTGCACGCTCAACCACCTCATCACCAATGGCTGTGAACATGAATGACTTATGATCACGCTCGATTAATTGATAACCCAATTGTTCTTCCAAATTTTGTATGCCACTTGAAAGCGTTGACTGGCTAACAAAACATTTTTTTGCTGCACGGTTAAAGTTTTGCTCTTGATGCAAATTCACTAAATAGAACAAATTCTTGAGGCTGGGTAAGTTTTTCATAAAACCGATGACATTAAATAGATTTAATTAGAATAATGAATGCTAAGAATGTGCTAAACAAGTTTAAAGATCACAATCCCAGATTTTAGATACAAAAAAAGCTCCCTCAGGAGCTTTTCAGTCAAAACCAAAGCTTATGACTTGGCTTCTAAGAATAACTTTAATTGTTGCAGATCACTTTCTGCGTGTTCAACAATAGTCGCTAACCAACCTTTGTTTTCAGCATCCCAAGCGGCTTCTTCACCGTGTTGTAATAACTGAGCTAACTGTTGGATACGCTTAAGTCCTACAGAACCTGCAGCGCCTTTAAACTTGTGGGCTTCTGCACATAATGTGTCTTTGTCGTCTGCTTCACTTGCCTTAACTAAGCTCCCTACATACTCAGGCATTAACTGTTCAAACAACACGACGCTTTTTAATAACGTACCAGCTCCAATTGCACTGATATATTGCTCAAGTGTATTTAAATCCAAAATCGAATCTAATTGCGTTGTGGCCATTTAGGGCAACCTCATAAGATGGGTGAAAAAATTAATTAGCAATTATCATACTCAGGTTTATAAGCGGTGCAACCATTGCGAGCGGATAAAGGTGAATAGTTAGAGCTATTTAACAATTTAATAACAATTTAGAAAACCGAGCTTTACCTTCATACAAACTAGCAACACTCGCGGTGTTTATTTTGCCAACAAAGTAAAATCTTACAACATAATCGACAGCTAATATTCACATAAAACCTAACAATTACAAACACGTGTTTACTCACAACCTACTTGATAAACTATCCCAATCGCAATCTTGCAACAACTGTAGTTTAATTGTTCGATCTATTGGCGGAAAGTACATTAACTTCACAACCTTGGCCACCGTGCTCGCGAAGCTGATCAACGATTGCAACTAATCCTTCCCACCTAAAAGCGCACCAGTCAGGTGCCAGCAACATGGGTTTCTTTGCATAAGCGGTGACCCGATGAAAAATAATATTCAAAGGCGTCATACGGATAAGTTTTGCTACACTAGCTGCATACGCCTCTTTAGTCAGGGTTTGCAGCTTTTGATTACGCCACTGCTTGGCCATAGTACTCCCCTCTACAATATGTAGCGGATGTATCTTCAAACCATCAACCCCGGCGGCAAGTACAGCTTTTAAACTGGCTTGATAGTCAACGTCTGATTCCCCCGGTAAACCAAGGATCAAGTGAGTGCATACTTTTAAACCACGTTTTCGGGCACGCAACACGGTATCTTCATACTGACTAAATTGATGGCCGCGATTAATTTTCTTCAACGTCTCGTCATTGGCTGTTTGTAAACCCAGCTCAAGCCATACATCGATACCTTGATTTTGATATTCAAGCAGTAAATCTAACACCGCATCAGGTACGCAATCTGGTCGAGTACCTATATGCAGGCCGACCACATTGGCATCAGCTAGAGCCTGATCATATTTTTGCTTCAAGACCTGATATTCATCATAGGTACTAGTATAAGCCTGAAAATAGGCAATATATTTCGATGTCGATTGCTTGGCACTGGGTAACAGGTTTTGCTTACCTTGGTGAAGTTGGGCTTCAATACTCTGGCCTGTTCCTTGCTGCTCATTAAATGAAGACACATTACAAAAAGTGCACCCCCCTTTTCCTAATGAGCCATCTCTATTTGGGCATGTAAAAGCAGCATCTATAGTCAGCTTTTTAATACGTCCACCGTATTTTTGCTTACACACAGCACCAAAGGTGTTTACGAAATCATCCAAGCCCATATGCTAACGCCTCAAAAGTCTGCCAGACAAAAAGGGCGCTATTTTAGTGATAAGTTAAACAATAAACATGGTGCTAAATCAAAGAAGTGTTAAATAGCCTCAGTAACAACTAGGAATGACACAACTTTCATCCTACGTTTTAAACAAAAGTTTCAGATTTTAAATTAACAGAAGTGAATATTTACTCAAACAAGGGCGATATAACCGAATGTACTGTACATGAAATAAAATTCTAATTTTTTATTTCAAAAACAATGATATTCAAAGTGCTCAGTAAATTGCACAAAACTACACAGATAACCAAAAAAGCTTTTTATTCATAAGGTTATACAAAAATATTTACAGTTTACGTTAACGTAAGCTTAGTCGTAACCAACCTAAAAACTGTAATAAAATTTCATTTGGAAGCAAATTTGCTAATTGACCTTTGCTAGAACAAAGTTTAATTTGAATGGTTCGGGTGAATATATATGGAATAACAACATAGCCCCGAGTCTTATCTTTAGTGAGCTTTTAGGGGGTTTGTATGAGCTTATATCATCCCAGTTTCGAAAGAGACAATTGTGGGTTTGGTTTGATTGCGCAAATGGACGGTGAAGCAAGTCATCGCATTGTACGTACTGCAATCCATGGCTTAGACCGTATGAAACACCGTGGTGGTATTGCTGCCGATGGTCGCACTGGCGATGGCTGCGGTTTATTAATGCAAATGCCACGAGAGTTTTTTAACGCCGTTGCCGCAGAAAATGATTGGCACCTAAGTCGTAACTTTGCCGTGGGTATGATCTTCTTAAGTCAAGATCAGCAAAAAGCCGATTACGCTAAACAAGTATTAGCAGAAGAGCTACAAAAAGAGACTTTGAGTATTACAGGTTGGCGCAAAGTGCCAATCAATGAATCAGTGCTGGGTGAGATTGGCAAAGCCAGTCTGCCACAAATATATCAACCCCTGATTAATGCACCTGTGGGTTGGCGCGAAAAAGATTTAGAACGCCGTCTATATATGGCAAGACGTCGTACAGAGCAACGCATTGTAGACGACAGTGACTTCTATGTAGCCAGCCTTTCTGGTCAAGTCATTGTCTACAAAGGGCTACTGATGCCTGCTGATTTGCCAAACTTTTACACTGATCTCGCTGACTTACGCCTTAAGAGCTCTATTTGTTTATTCCACCAGCGTTTTTCTACCAATACCTCGCCTAAATGGCCACTTGCACAACCATTTAGGTATTTGGCACATAATGGTGAAATCAATACCATCACAGGTAATCGTCAATGGGCGCGCGCACGTGCTTATAAGTTCAGCTCACCTCTACTGCCCGATTTACAGCAAGCTGCACCGTTTGTAAATGAAACCGGTTCAGACTCGTCATCGCTTGATAACATGCTAGAAATGTTACTTTCAGGCGGCATGGATTTATATCGCGCCATGCGACTGCTTATTCCACCAGCATGGCAATCAAATCCTGAAATGGACGACGAACTAAAAGCCTTCTACGACTTTAACTCTATGCATATGGAACCGTGGGATGGCCCTGCTGGTATCGTAATGACTAACGGTCGTCATGCAGCCTGTGCAGTTGATCGTAATGGCTTACGCCCGTCACGTTATGTGATCACCAAAGATAGAATTATTACACTGGCATCTGAAGTTGGGATTTGGGATTACGCTGCAGATGAAGTCATAGAAAAAGGCCGAGTGGGCCCAGGTGAATTATTAGTTTTAGACACCTTAAACGGTAAATTGTATCAATCGTTTGAAATCGATAATGATCTTAAACGTCGCCACCCGTATAAAGAATGGATGGCGAAAAACAGCCAAACTTTGGTCCCAGCTGAAAAAGTTGAACAATCTCACCAAGGTGATAGCGCGTTTGACCAACACACGCTGTTGCAGTACCAAAAGCAATTTGGTTACAGCCGAGAAGAAATTGAGCAAGTGTTGTGGGTACTCGCCTGTAAAGGTGAAGAAGCAACAGGCTCAATGGGTGATGATACGCCGATGGCTGTGCTATCGAAAAAATCTCGTTCCATTTATGATTATTTCAGACAAAAATTTGCTCAGGTAACCAACCCTCCGATTGACCCTTTACGTGAAAAACACGTGATGTCGCTAGCGACCTGTGTTGGTCGTGAGCAAAACTTATTCTGTGAAACCACAGGTAATGCTTATCGAGTCATGTTCGATTCGCCGATTCTGTTATTCAGTGACTTTAACCAGCTACTGGGATTAGACAGTAATTATTACCGTGCAAACACTGTCGATTTAAATTACGACGCCAGTGAAACGCTCAAACAAGCCATTGAAAGAATTACTGATGAGGCTGAGCGCCTTGCACGTTCTGGCACAACCTTGTTGGTTTTATCTGATAGAGCCGTGGGGAAAAAAGTACAAGTTATCCCAGCTGCAATGGCTGTTGGCGCCGTACAGCACCGTCTAGTGAGTCAAAGCCTACGATGTGATACTAACATCATCGTAGAGACAGCATCAGCTCGCGATCCGCACCACTTTGCCGTGCTACTTGGTTTTGGGGCTACAGCGATTTACCCATACCTTGCCTATGAGTCCATCTCGGCAATGGCGCGCAAGCAACAAATGACAGATAAATCTAGCCTGATGCTCAACTACCGCTACGGTATTGAAAAAGGCTTACGTAAAATCATGTCAAAAATGGGGATCAGTACCGTTGGTTCTTACCGTTGCAGTCAACAGTTTGAAGCGGTTGGTTTAGCCAAAGAGGTAGTAGAGCTATGCTTTAATGGTGTTGTAAGCAGAATTGAAGGTGCAGGCTTTGAGCATATTGCCAAAGACCAATCAAGCTTGCATACGGCAGCCTTTAGACGCCATGTTCCATTACCACAAGGCGGATTACTCAAGTATGTAGAAGGCGGTGAGTATCACTGCTTTAACCCTGATGTTGTCAACACATTACAAACGGCCTTGAAACAGCAAAATTATGGTACTTACCAAAAATTTGCAGAACTTGTTGATGACCGTCCTGTTGCAACTTTACGTGATTTGATTGGCATTAAAGACACGCAGCAAGCACAAGATATCGCCAACGTAGAAGATGCAGCCAAACTCTACCCACGCTTTGACAGTGCGGCAATGAGTATCGGTGCATTAAGCCCTGAAGCTCATGAAGCATTAGCAGTGGCAATGAACCGTTTAGGTGGCCGCTCTAATTCGGGTGAAGGTGGTGAAGATCCAAGCCGTTTTAATTCAGAACGCAATTCTGCCATTAAACAGATCGCTTCAGGTCGCTTTGGTGTTACCGCACACTACCTTGTCAATGCTGAAGTGTTGCAAATCAAAGTCGCCCAAGGTGCAAAACCTGGTGAAGGTGGTCAGTTACCGGGTCACAAAGTCAGTGTAGAAATTGCAGGTTTACGTCATTCACGTCCTGGCGTGACGTTAATTTCACCGCCGCCGCACCATGACATTTATTCGATTGAAGATCTCGCACAATTGATTTTTGATCTTAAGCAAATCAACCCTACAGCGTTGGTGTCGGTCAAGCTGGTATCAGAGCCAGGTATTGGCACCATTGCGACCGGTGTTGCTAAAGCTTATGCCGATATGATTACAGTATCTGGTTACGATGGTGGTACAGGCGCAAGCCCTATTACCTCAGTAAAATATGCCGGTTCGCCATGGGAATTAGGCCTTGCAGAAGTCCATCAATCCTTGGTTGCTAATGGTTTACGTCACAAAATCCGCTTGCAAGTGGATGGTGGTCTAAAAACCGGTACTGATGTCATCAAAGCAGCATTATTAGGTGCTGAAAGCTTCGGCTTTGGTACCGTACCGATGATTGCCCTTGGCTGTAAATACTTACGTATCTGTCACTTAAATAACTGTGCTACAGGTGTTGCAACGCAAGATCAAAACCTGCGAGACAACCATTATCACGGTTTACCAGAACGCGTCGTGACCTATTTTGAATTCGTTGCCCGTGAAGTACGTGAGTGGATGGCGAAATTAGGCATGACGGAATTTGAGCAACTTGTCGGACGAAGTGACTTGTTAGAGGCACTTTCAGGACAAACAGAAAAACAGTCTGGTCTCGATTTAGCCCCCATTTTATATAAACCACAAGTGCCTGAAACCACTGCTATCACTTGGAAAGAAACCAATCCACCAGCGGACCAAGGTTTACTCAACCAATTATTAGTTGAAGAGTGCCAACAAGCCGTGTTAGCAGGAGAGCCTTTTTCTAGCCAATATGCCATCAATAATACAGACCGCTCAGTAGGCGCAAGTTTATCTGGCTATATTGCCACTCATGTGGGACTTCACGGTGCCAAGCAAGCCATTGCTCTCGGTTTTAATGGTAGTGCGGGTCAAAGTTTTGGTGTCTGGAATAGCCCAGGGCTTGAATTAAAGCTTTGCGGTGATGCCAATGACTATGTTGGTAAAGGTATGTCTGGCGGTAAGATTGTGATCCACCCGCCTATTGGCAGTCCTTTCCAAAGCGAGCGCAGCGCCATTATGGGTAATACATGTCTGTATGGTGCCACTGGTGGCCGTTTGTTTGCCGCAGGTAAAGCGGGTGAGCGTTTCGGTGTGCGTAACTCTGGCGCCATTGCTGTCGTTGAAGGTTTAGGTGATAACGGCTGTGAATACATGACAGGCGGTATCGTTGTGGTGCTAGGTAAAACTGGCGTTAACTTCGGTGCGGGCATGACAGGTGGTTTCGCCTATGTGTTTGACCAGCACCGCCGTTTCCACCGCCGCGTGAATACTGAGTTAGTCGATACTCAAAAACTTGAGTCGAGCATTCAACGTGAGCACTTACGTGAACTGATTCAGGCCCATGTTCAAGAAACTGGGAGTGAACACGGCAACATGATATTGAGTGATTTTGATAACTGGATTGATTGCTTTGTGTTAGTTAAGCCGAAAAATATCGCCGTGGCAGATTTACTTAAAATCGCCAACCCAGATCCTCAACTAGCAGTCAAGGCGGGGTAATAAACGATGAATAATGATTTTCAATTTATCGAAGTGGGACGTGTTGATCCGACTAAACATGCAGCCGAGAAACGTGCTACACAATTTATTGAAATATATCAGCCTTTCGAACAACCTCAAGTCACTGAGCAAGCTGACCGTTGTTTGGACTGCGGTAACCCTTATTGCGAATGGAAATGCCCATTACATAACTATATTCCCAACTGGCTGAGCTTAGCTAAACAAGGCAGGATTTTAGAAGCCGCTGATTTAGTTCATGAAACTAACACCTTGCCTGAAATCTGTGGACGTGTATGCCCGCAAGATCGCCTATGTGAAGGGGCATGTACCCTCAATGATGACTTTGGCGCAGTGACAATTGGTAATGTTGAAAAATACATTACTGACACAGCTATTGCCCAAGGTTGGCGTCCAGATATGACTCATGTTACGCCACGTAGTGAGCGCGTCGCCATCATTGGTGCAGGCCCAGCAGGTTTAGGTTGTGCGGACATTTTGGCACGTAATGGCGTAAAAGCAGTGGTATACGACAAGTACCCACAAATTGGCGGGCTACTGACTTACGGTATTCCATCATTCAAGCTAGATAAGTCAGTCATGGCAACCCGCCGTAATGTACTTGAAGGCATGGGGATTGAATTCAAGCTTGGCGTGACTGTCGGTCAGGATGTTAGCTTTCAAAACTTGTTAGATGAATATGATGCAGTGTTCCTAGGCATGGGTACCTACACCGCAATGAAAGCCAGATTACCCAATGAAGATGCAGACGGTGTGATTCAAGCACTGCCTTACTTGATTGGTAATACTCATCATTTAATGGGCACTGAAAGCGCACAGACACCATACCTTAGCCTTGAAGGCAAAAATGTTGTGGTGCTAGGTGGTGGTGATACGGCAATGGACTGTGTGCGAACGGCTGTTCGTCAAAACGCCAATAGCGTGACATGTGCATATCGCCGTGATGAAGCAAATATGCCAGGTTCAGTCCGTGAAGTACAAAACGCTAAAGAAGAAGGGGTTAACTTCCTTTTCAACCGCCAACCTACTGCGATTAAAACGGAAAATGGCAAAGTAGTGGGTATTGAGTGTGTTGAGACTCAAATGGGTGAGGCAGATGAATCTGGTCGCCAGCGGGCTGAAGTTATCGAAGGTAGTGAACAACTCCTAGAAGCTGACGCAATTATCATCGCCTTTGGCTTCCAAGCGAGCCCGGCACCATGGTTTGAAAACTTTGGCATTGAGACCAATGAATGGGGCTTGGTCAAAGCTGAGAAACTGGCTGACAACCCATTTCAAACCACTAACCCTAAGGTATTTGCTGGCGGCGATATGGTGCGAGGTTCAGATTTGGTCGTGACAGCCATTGCAGAAGGGCGAGATGCTGCGATGGGCATTTTGAACTACCTCGACTAATCGAACTTGTACAAGTTTGCTTGTGATTTGCGCATGTCACCATGCGCATTTTTTTTGCCTAGGCGTTTTTGATATACCTCATCGCAAATCAAGACTCGTCAATAATATCAATCAGTATAAAAATCTACTTCTACTCAGATTATTTTGCGATTCTAGCACTGCGTTTACCAGCTTACACTTAGCAGAACTTGCTTTTCACACACCACCTTGCAGCAGCGTTAAACTCTCGCTGAGCGATCACACCGTTATATTGATTGGTATAAAGGTTGATTTGAATTATGATGAATTCAAATTCACATAAATGCTGTATTAAGCAACATCTCACAGTTGAACGTACAGAGTAAAAGCACAAATAATAACAATACAAGGATTGATTAGCATGGCTCGACTAAACCTAGCAATCACAACGCTAGCGATAGCAATGGGATTGCTCAGTGCTCAAGCACTCGCCAAAGATACTCTTATCATCGCCAAATCTTATGTTGATGTAGCCAAAGGGAAAACCATACCCAATGCAGCCATTGTGGTCAGTGGCAATCAAATAACCCAAGTCACCCGACAACAAGATGTGACTAATAAACAACAGTACCAACTCATTGACCTTAGCGATAAAACATTGCTACCTGGTGTAATGGACATGCATGTGCATTTATCCAGTCATGCCGATGATAACTTTCTCGCAGCTCGTAATGATTCTATTCCTCGTAAGACCATCAAAGCGGTCAGCAATGCCAATACAACGTTAATGGCTGGGTTCACCACTGTACGCGACCTCGGTGCCAGTGGTTACTCGGTTATTGCGACTCGAGACGGCATTAATGCAGGTGACATTGTTGGCCCTCGTATCTGGGCTGTTGGGCACTCAATTAGTGTGACGGGTGGCCATTGTGATGATAATTTTTCTGCGCCAGAAAAACGCTCGGTTGCTCAAGGTGTCGCAAATGGCCCGTGGGAAGTGCGGGCTAAAGTACGGGAAAACATTAAGTACGGCGCAAATGCCATTAAAATATGTGCCACAGGTGGCGTATTCTCTAAAGGGACCAAAGTAGGCATTCAACAACTTAGCGATCAAGAAATTAAAGCCGCTGTGGAAGAAGCACACATGCAAGGCATGGTCATCGCGGCACATGCACATGGCACAGAAGGGATTAAAGCTTCAATTAAAGCCGGTATTGATAGTATTGAACATTGTAGTTTTATGGATGATGAAGCCATCAACATGGCCATAAAAGCGGGAACATATCTTTCTTGTGATATCTACAACACTGAATACACACTGGCATTTGGCGAAGCTAACGGTGTGCCAGAAGAAAATATCAACAAAGAAAAGTTAGTGTCTAAAGCTCAGCGAGACAGTTTTCGAAAAGCAGTAAAAGCGGGGGCTAAAATGGTATTTGGCTCTGACGCCGCCATATATCCACACGGTGACAATGGTAAGCAATTCTCGCGCATGGTGACTTTTGGGATGACTCCCGCTCAAGCTCTACAGGCAGCGACTATCAACAGTGCGGCACTGCTAAAACAGGACAACCTAGGCCAGTTAAAAGCGGGGTTCCTAGCTGATATTATTGCGGTTGATGGCAACCCACTAGAGAACATCAGTGTCATGGAAAATGTTAGCTTTGTGATGAAAGATGGAGTGGTTTATAAGCAATAAGGCCACCATACTGCTTAAGATCATCAATAAATAACAATAAGCAAAGTGTGGTTAAAATCGCACTTTGCTTTTTTTTACCCTTCATAGAACAATAATTTCCGCGTCATTTATTCACAAATGTTATACTGCGTGGCAATTGTTTTCCCTTGTATCCTGTAAGGCAAGTATATGAAAATCGGTATAATCGGCGCTATGGAGCCGGAAGTTGTTCACCTAGTTCAAGCTATCAACAACCCTGTTAGCACCACAATTGCGGGCATTGAGTTTGTTAGTGGCACCATTGCAGATAAAGAAGTCATCGTCACTCGCTCTGGCATCGGCAAAGTGGCAGCCAGTATTGCAACCACCCTTGTAATTGAGAAATTCGGCGCAACCACGATCATCAATACCGGTTCTGCGGGCGGCTTTTTAAAAGAGTTAGCGATTGGCGATATTGTTATTTCATCAGAAGTTCGTCACCACGATGTTGATGTGACAGCGTTTGGTTATGAAATTGGTCAAATGGCATCACAACCGGCGGCCTTCATACCTGAAACAAGCCTTGTAGAAGCCGCGAAAAAAGCCGTAGCTGAGCTTGGTGAAGTCAAAGCAGTTGAAGGACTAATTTGTACTGGCGACAGCTTTATTTGCGATCCTGAACGCACTAAAATCATGCTAGACAACTTCCCAAGCATGGCTGCATGTGAAATGGAAGCAGCGGCCATTGCGCAAGTTTGCCACCAGTTTAATACCCCATTTGTGGTTATCCGCTCGATTTCTGATAACGCTAATGATGACTCTTCTGTAGATTTTGATACATACTTAGTCAAAGCTGGCCATCACTCAGCACTCATGGTCATTGCTTTGCTACAGAAATTGTAATCCATCGATAAGGCAGCATAATCACTCATTATGAACAGTTTGTCATTTTCACAAATTTTACAAAATGAAAGTGCTTTACTGATTGATTGCGCAGTGTTGTTTGCTGCCTTAATACTGGCTCGAGTTGCCCCACTCGCACCAGAATTGCACCCTCTTACTTGGTTAAGTAAATTAGCCACGCAAATAGCAGATAAGGTCAACCGCTTCAACCGAGCACCAAGCCAGCGTCAAATAGCTGGATTAATGGCGTGTTTACTCATTGTGGTGCCCATAGTGGCTATCGTGGCATTTTTGTTGTCACTCGCTGCTTTCCCTTGGTTTTTCAACTTTCTCATCTTGTACTTGTGTATTCCTGAAGGGCAAACCAGTGCACAGGCTAAACTCGTTTATCAACAATTGGACAAAGGCCAAAAGCCACAAGCTAGAGATACTTTGTCGACCATGGTAAACAGCCATACCAAGTCTCTTTCAGAAGTCGGTATTTGTAAAGCGACTATCGAACAGCAACTCACCTCCCCTGTATACGGGTTACTCAGTGTGATCTTTTTTTATGTGATTGGTGGCGTTCCCTTGGTGCTCACGGCCAAACTTTTACGCAAACTGGAATTGAATTGGCCTCCCTTTCATCCGCACTTTCATGCATTCGGGGCGACGGTTTTCATTTTAAACCGAATATTATTTTTCATCCCTAAAACGCTTTGGCTGCTGACACTTTCCTTGCCTTTTGGGCGACTCCCCTTCAAAGCACTTGGCGATGAGATAAATCAACAACAGGCCGATAATGACTTCGCCACCTTGCAAGTAGGCGCTAACTTACTCAATGTTGAGTTAGGCGGCCCGCAACAATATTTACATCAAAAAGAAACGATTCGAGTTGCCAGAGCGAAAGTGAATGTGAGTCAGTCTCTGCCCAGTGCTGCGTCCATTGTTGAAGCGCAAAAGCTGATTACCCCAGCATATTATTTCTGGTTAGCGTTAATCGTAATAATGCCCGTTTTATGGCTAGGTTTACGCTCGCTACAAGCGATGTAATTTTTCAATAAAACAGGTATTATGCTCAGCTGTTTTTTTCAGCTAAACATACTCGAAAGGCACCGCTTTGTTTGAAACGACCCAAATATCATTAACAACACCAGCGTTATTATTTCCAGCGATTTCATTGTTGTTACTGGCCTATACCAATCGTTTTTTCTCTCTCGCGGCACTGATCAGAACCTTAAGTAACAATGATGAACCTGTGAATCAGCATCAAATCAGCAATTTAAAAAAGCGCATTACCATTATTAGGCGCATGCAAGAAACTGGCGTAACCAGCTTCGCCTTATGCGTGCTTTGCATGATTTTTATCTATCTGGGTTTTAATAAAACGGGTTCTCTGATTTTTGGTCTATCTTTGGTGTTTTTACTTTATTCACTGATTTTATCTGTGGTTGAAATACGCATCTCTGTCGATGCCTTGAACATTCATTTGAAAGAGATGAGCAAATGAGCAACTGGATTTACTTCTTTGATTTGTGCGGTACTGCAGTATTTGCACTTTCAGGTGCATTAGCGGCTGGGAAGCATCGAATGGACCCATTTGGCGTCATGGTACTGGCTTCTGTCACAGCAGTGGGCGGAGGCACTATTCGCGATACGATAATTGGTGCTACCCCCGTATTTTGGATTAACGACCCCAATTATATTCTGGTCATTCTCGCCACGGTCATTGCTTGCCTGATTTTTATTCGCAAACCCTATAAGTTATCGAGGCTGACGCTTCCAACCGCTGATGCCTTTGGTTTAGCCTTGTTTACGGTGATTGGTGCCGAGAAAGCATTATCACTTGGGCTATCAGGTATGTCTGCTGTCGTAATGGGATTGATCACAGGCGTAGGTGGTGGCATTATTCGAGACTTGCTGTGCCGCCAAGTCCCCATGGTATTACGTACCGAGATTTATGCGACGGCATCAATAGTTGGCGGGATTTGTTATACCCTCAGCCTATTAGCGGGCATGGGCAGTATGGTCTCTCTCGCATTAGCCATGTTAAGTACTTTGATCATTCGCTTGAGCGCAATCCATTGGCACTTATCATTACCCGCTTTTGATTTGAAAACTAAGAGATAATACCTTGCGTTATATATGTTTTATTCTTTGTTTGTTTTGTGTACCAGTAAAAGCCAATAATTTTGGCGACATGCCATTAGAGCAGCAATATGCCATGGAATACATCACAGCTTTAACCAAACATGATTATAAATCGCTTAGATATTTCTACGACCGCGATACCGTGTTTTACGATAAAACTGCCAACGTAACCTATACCGGCCGCCGACATATTCTAGAGTTTTTCAGTCGCGCCCATGCTGGTGTATTGGAGTACAGTTTAGACATAGAGCACATGTATAACGCTGGCTCATTAGTGGTAATAATCGGCAACTATCGCTTGCGAGGCCCTGGTGAGCAATTTGGTAAACCCGGTAAAATTATCGATATTGCTGTACCAGGTGTAACCACACTCAAGTTTAATATGAGTAAGAAGCGGGTTGAAGAACACCAAGATTTAATGGATTACCAAACAATGGCTGATCAACTTTCCACTCAATAACACTACAGATTTTGGTCAAATTACTCTAGTAAACAATCCACCTTGTGAAGAAGGTGGTTTTGGAATTGAAAATAAAAAATGCCAGTCGAATGACTGGCATTTAAATGTTTACTGCACGAGTACTATGCACTCTTTAGAGTATAAAACCTAATTAGCTAACTGTGACTTTAGCAAATTTGCGTTTACCTACTTGGAAAACAGCAGTCACACCAGCGCTGAAACGCTGACGAGTATCTGACACTTTCTCACCATCCATTTTCACAGCACCTTGCTTAATCATACGCATACCATCAGAGGTAGAACCAACTAAGCCTGCATCTTTAAGTAAGTTAGCAATAGCTAACCCTTCATCGCCAGCTTCAAGCGTCACTTCTTCAATATCATCTGGAATTGCGCCTTTTTGGAAGCGATTGATAAACGCTTGATGAGCCGCTTCAGCTTGCTTATCGTCATGGAAACGCGCAATGATTTCTTTTGCTAATGCAATTTTAATATCACGCGGGTTAGTGCCGTTTTCAACGTCTTGCTTAAATTGTGCAATCTCAGCCAAAGGACGGAATGACAGTAACTCGAAGTAGCTCCACATTAAATCATCTGAAATAGACATGATTTTACCAAACATGTCATTGGCAGGTTCACTCACACCAATATAGTTGTGTGCTGACTTAGACATCTTCTTGACGCCATCTAGACCGACAAGCAGTGGCATGGTGATCACTGTTTGAGGCTTTTGACCTTCAGCTTTTTGTAGTTCACGTCCCATCAGTAAGTTGAATTTCTGATCGGTACCGCCTAATTCAACATCGGCCTCTAATGCAACCGAGTCATAACCTTGTAGTAATGGGTACATGAATTCATGAATAGCAATTGACTGACCAGAACCATAACGCTTCTTAAAGTCATCACGTTCCATCATACGCGCTACTGTTTGCTTTGATGCTAAACGGATCATGCCAGCCGCACCTAACTCTTCTAACCAACTAGAGTTAAACACAATGCGTGTTTTGGCAGGGTCAAGGATCTTGTACACCTGCTCTTTGTAGGTTTCAGCATTAGCAAGCACATCTTCACGAGTTAGTGGAGGACGCGTGCTGTTCTTACCACTTGGATCACCAACCATACCAGTGAAGTCACCAATCAAGAAAATCACTTCATGACCTAACGTCTGGAAAGCACGTAATTTATTTAAGATCACCGTATGACCAAGGTGAATATCGGGTGCGGTTGGGTCAGCGCCAAGTTTGACGCGCAATGGACGCCCTTCTTTTAGTTTCTCAATGAGATCTGCTTCAAGTAGTATTTCATCTGTACCACGTTTTATCTCTGCTAATACTTGATCTAAATCAGCCATCTGTGCCGCAACTCCCAGCGCCTAGGTAAATGTAATAAAAGAGGCTTATGTTACTTGTTAGCCACAGCAAATGAAAGAGTGTACACTGAAGAGATAACAACGAGAGAGAGAAATTGGTACTTGAGTCAATGGCTAAGCTAATCACTTTATTTAAATTGCTGCCAAAAGCACATCAAATTGCCCTATCACTGTTAGTGGTATTCACTTTAGCTATTTTGATGATCCCATCAGAAAATGCGCAAGCTTCAAAACAAACCGGCATGACTGAATCAACGCTTAGCCGCACTAACACCGACTCTCAGCATACTTTACCTTTATCTCAGCGAACCCCTACACCGCCATCACAAGTCAGTGCAGCGGGTGCATATAAAGCCACCGCTGATGACGAAGCTTTTAGCAATCATATTGCCGCCAATAAACATAGCCAAGGCCAATCAGATATTACTTCTCCTACTGAGATAACTCAGATAGACCAGCAAATTACGCAGGCAAAATCACAAGTTCATGATAGCGAAGTCAATATTGAATACTACGAAGTCGCCCGAGGCGATACGTTAGGTGGCTTGTTTAATCGTGCAGGTCTTACCCCTAAAGATGTTTATGACATTACTCAATTGCCATTGGCCAAGAAAAACTTGTTAAAAATTATGCCTGGCGAAGAAATTGCTATCAGTAAATCTGATGTCGGTGAATTTGTAGAACTTACCTACCGTATGGACAAAATCTCCACCTTGGTCATTAGTAAAACTGATGGAGAATATGCAGAAACGGTCAATACTAAGCAAGTAGAAACCCGCACCGCCTTCGTGCAAGCCAATATTAACAATAACTTTTGGAATGCGGCTGCAAGCGCGGGCTTATCAGCTAACCATATTATGCAACTAGCCAACATTTTTGGTTGGGATGTCGATTTTGCCTTGGATATCCGTAAAAATGATCATTTCGCACTGATATTCGAGCAAGAGTACGCTGACGGGCAGTTCTTACGTGACGGCAATATTCTCGCCGCTGAATTTTATAACCAAGGTGAACGATATACTGCAGTGCGCTACACCGATGGTGAGTATTATTCCGAGTCTGGTAATAGTATGCGTAAAGCCTTTTTACGCTCGCCTGTGGACTTTAAATATGTGAGCAGTAACTTTAACCCAAGACGTTTGCATCCCGTCACAGGCCAAGTGAAAGCACACCGTGGTGTGGATTATGTTGCAGCCATCGGTACGCCAATTAAATCCGCTGGTAAAGGTAAGGTCGTGAAGTCTGGCTATAACCAGTACAATGGCAATTACGTATTTATCAAACACAATGACACCTATACCACTAAATACCTGCACCTCAACAAACGCAAGGTTAAACAAGGTCAAAGCGTTAAGCAGGGACAAATCATTGGCACACTGGGCCGCACAGGGCGAGTAACAGGTGCGCATCTTCATTATGAATTCATTGTAAATGGCGTGCACCGTAATCCTAGAACGGTCAAACTGCCAAAATCACAACCTATAGCTAAAGCCGAAAAAACCAAATTTACTGCTCTGAGTGAATCAATGATGGCTAAGCTTAAATCCAATCAAACTCAACAACTGGCTAGCCAATAACCTGCCAGTCTAAAGAAGACACATTATGCCTAAGCCACAATATTATATTGGCTTGATGTCAGGGACGAGCATGGATGGCGTGGATGCCGTGCTTGTTGACTCAGCCAGTGGTACACCTACTTTCGTTGCGGCACACACAGAAGACATGCCAGCGCATATCCTGTCAGGCCTGCAACGCTTATGTGTACCAGCTAACAACGAAATTAACCAGCTCGGTCAACTCGATCGTAATGTAGGTCAACTGTTTGCAAAAGCGGTCAACGCGTTGCTCGAAAAAACCGGTATCCAAGCAAATGATGTAATTGCGATAGGCTCCCACGGGCAGACTATTCGGCATATGCCGAACCTAGATCCGAGTTTTACTTTGCAAATCGGTGACGCTAATACCATCGCAGCATTAACCGGTATCGATGTGATTGCTGATTTTCGCCGCAAAGATATTGCGTTAGGTGGACAAGGTGCGCCATTAGTACCGGCTTTTCATCAGCAAGTATTCGCCAAAGCCAATCAAGACAGAGTCATTCTCAACATAGGTGGCATCGCCAATATCACTTTCCTAAGTCACGATAACGACACTGTCATCGGCTTTGATACTGGTCCTGGTAACGGCTTAATGGATGCATTTATCCAACAAGAAAAGCAACTCACATTTGATGAAGATGGCCTCTGGGCGCAATCGGGTGAAGTGCACAAACCGTTATTAACACAGCTGTTATCCCACACCTACTTTGCCATGGAATACCCTAAAAGCACGGGTAGAGAATTATTTAACCGCGATTGGCTTGAACAACAGCTAGCGAACTTTGGTCAAATTGAGCCTGCCGATGTGCAAGCCACGCTCCTTGACTTTACCTGCTACAGCATCGCCAATGATATTCGCAGGCTTACATCCAATGGTGAAGTGTTTGTCTGTGGTGGTGGCGCACTCAACCCCGTGTTAATGACACGTCTGCAGCAAATATTAGCTAACCACTCAGTTAGCAGCACTGCAGATTTAGGCATCAATCCCAAGTGGGTAGAGGCCATTGCTTTCGCTTGGCTAGCCATGCGCTTTATTAACCACTTACCCGGTAACTTGCCTGCGGTAACAGGCGCTTCGAAAGCCGCTATTTTAGGTGGTTTATACAAGGCAGATTAACCTCAGCCGCTGACAATGGTATTATTCGGATAATTTCGAGTATTCACATTCTGACAAGTTGCCAATTAACAGGCATAAAGAGACCAAGATGAGCAAAGCAAAAACCGTAGAACAGCTATTAAATATGACACCTGAAGCCCGCTACGATTACCTAATCGAACAGGTCAAAGCCAATAAAACTATCTGGACTTTACAAGATCATGATGGCTGCGTGATGCTCACCACCGAAGATGAAGATTGTATTCCTATGTGGCCAAGTGAAGAAACAGCCAAACTTTGGGCTGTGGATGATTGGAAAGAATGCACTGCATTAGCCATTCCATTAGATGAATTTCAACAGCGCTGGGTCAGCGGCATGGAAGACGATGAGTTATTTGTTGCCGTATTCCCTGTCGAGCAAGACTTAGGTGTGGTTATTCCACCTTATGAAGTGGACCAACGCTTAACGCCGCGTGCGAAAATAAAACACTAATTTTCTCACTAATGGGCAACGGACACTTGTGTGGCCGTTGCCAGCATCATCAGGACAATGTTTGATGGATAACCAAACTAATAACAATAATAAATCATTGGTCGATACAGCACAGGACACGCAAAGCGATACCGTTTCGGCTTCAGAAACCACAGCAACTGAATCAGCTAAATCAACTAAATCAACTAAATCAACTAAGCCGAGCCCTTTCCCAAAGCGTTTAATTATCTTAATGCTGGTGTATATCTTGACTTCGGTGAGCGGTTTAATTTCAATCGGCACACTAGCAGAGCAATCGGCATTATTTTGCGTACTGACATTAATGATGGTGGTTGCAATATTAGGCCGCCAAAAAGCGGCGCTCTATTTACTTCGCGCTTATGCTGTCGTGCAATTAGCCCTATTTAGCTTTTTACCCATTATCATGTATGACCCTGATAACCTTGTGGCTGGCCCAACGACGTTTGAAATTGGTCAATATCACTTGATTATGTCGGACTGGATTATTTTTACTGTCTTGATTGCCTTAGGTGTTTGGCAAGTTTGGGTAGGATTTAGCGGCAAAGTGGCATCATGCTTTAATCGCAAAGTGAATATGAATATTATCAGTTAATCTATCTAGACGATAAATGGTTCTACTGACACAAAAAAGCCGTCTTTAAGACGGCTTTTTAAATGCTGTTACTTGCTTATACAGAGAAGCTAGCACCACAACCACAAGTTGTTGTTGCATTTGGGTTCTTCACAAAGAAACGCGATCCTTCAAGGCCAGACGTGTAATCTACTTCACCGCCAACCAAGTACTGTAAACTCATTGGGTCAACCACAAGTTGCACGCCTTGCTTTTCAATAGTGAAATCGCCTTCATTAACTTTTTCGTCAAAAGTAAATCCATACTGAAAGCCCGAGCAACCACCACCAGTGACATAAACGCGCAGTTTTAGTTCTGGATTTTGCTCTTCTTCCAACAAGCCCTTTACCTTAGTCGCTGCGGCATCGGTAAATTGAATCGGCATTGTTGAATCAGTTTGTTCAGTCATTACTACCTCTTACTTCAGTTTGCTGTTCGGGATTATCTATTACCTGAGTATTTTGTTCAAGTATTACCCGTTGTTCTTTTTCACCTAGGAGCTCAGGTACATTGTACACTTCCTGAGTTTGTCCCCCTTTGACGCCACGGCGAGATTTTACATTCACCTTGACCATGATGCGTTGTAACTCAAATCCATCTGGTACTGTAAATTCGGTTTCCAAAATTTGAAAATAAGTAAAATCAAAGCCAAATTGTTGTTCTAGTAATTGGCCTAAATCAATCTCCTTGGCCGCGCCATCCGCAACACCCAACAAAATAATCTCTGCACTGGCTTTAGAGTTTTGTTTACGCTTTTGCAATTGGGTCAAAATCAACCTAAGTTGATACTGCTTGGTTAACATGCCTTGACCGAGCTCAAGCGCATGAATACCAATCCCCTCAACTGTCGTGTCTGGCACCATTAGGCTACGATAAAACGCCAATTCCTTTTCTAACGACTTTTGATCAGTTAACTGTTGGTTGAACATATCACGCATCGTTTGATTCGCTTCTTGCTCAATCTGCAAGGTTAACTTAGTCACGGCTATTTCACGGGTTTGAGTCTGAATTTGCTGCTCCAGTTGCAACATTTTTGCATCAGACTCACTGGTATCGTGCTCTTCGCTAGTGAACCACACATTATAAGTTGTTGCGCCAAGGAAAAATGCTATCGACATCAAACTCAATAAATAAAAACCTGATGTGCGACTTTTATGCTCAAAAGCTTGCAGTCGGTCCAACCAGCGGTAATAATTTGTCATTGAGTTACAAACCCTTAAATACTTTTTGACACAGTTACATGTCACCAGCTTAGAGTAACATTGTGCAAACTAAAATGAATAAAGCCGCTATTATTCACGCCAAACGCGTCACACGCAAATATCTGCGCAATGAATTTAGAGATAAGCTCTCACAAGCTAAGATCAGTGTGCAGCTTTGTGGACTAGCGCTGATTTTTGCGCTTATCGCATCTGCGGTGATTATTCTTTTTCGTTTACTGCTCAATTGGGCGAGCGGCTATACCCTAACTGAAGCGACCACAATGGCAGAAACTGTCACTGACTGGCGCACTTATTTACCCCTACTGGGCGCTTTAGCCATTTGGTTACTGTCTCGCATTGGCTCTAAGCGTTATCGGCGAATGGGTATTGCCTATGTGCTGCATCGCGTCAAACTGCACTATGGTAAGGTGCCGCTGCAATCCGCTCCAGGACAATTCTTTCAAGCACTCGCCGCATTAATCACTAACTTTTCTGTTGGGCGAGAAGGCCCTGCAATTCATCTTGGTGCGGTCAGTGCGAGTGTGCTTGCTGAGAAATTTAAGTTACCCGACAACAGTGTGCGTATTATGTGTGCAAGCGGCATTGCAGCAGGGATTGCCGCGACCTTTAACGCACCTTTAGCTGCGGTACTGTTTGTATTTGAAGTGATAGTTAGAGAATACAAAATTCATTACTTCTTCCCTATCATGCTATCGGCGATTTGTGGCGCACTTTCAAGCCAAATGGTATTTGGCAATATCCATGAATATGACTTGATTAATGTGATTAGAATTCCATTGGATCACTACCCTATCTTATTAATTGGCGGTGCTGTATTGGGCTGCGCCGCAGCATTTTTTAACTTTTCCTTATTGAAGGTAACCGCACAAAGCCAACCTTGGCCTTTATATCAGCGATTATTGCTGGCGGGCACGCTAACGACGTTAATAGGACTCGTTTTACCACAAGCCCTAGGATCTGGTGATTTAGCTATTCATGCTGCTATCAGTGACGATCCAAGCATTTGGTTTCTACTCGCCTTACTGATAGCCAAAGTCATCGCCACCATTGCCGCCATTGGTCTAGGTATTCCAGGAGGATTGATTGGCCCGCTCTATGGTATTGGCGCACTTGTTGGTGCGATTTTAGCGTTAATCAGTATGGCCATGTTTCCAGTCATTGAGCCTTTTGTGGGGCTGTATACCATTATTGGCATGACAGCCATGATGGGCGTGTGTTTAAGTGCGCCACTAGCAGCGTTAGTCGCATTGCTTGAATTAACCAATGATGCATCCATTATTCTGCCTGCTATGTTTGTCACCGTGCCTGCATTTTTGATTGCATATCAAGGTTTTAATACCAGCTCTATTTTCCTAAAGCAGCTAGATATCATGGGGCTGGGCTATAAAGTGCCACCCATGAATCAAGGGCTACAGAAAAAAGGCGTGCGCGCTCTGATGGATAAGCGTTTCGTCATTGTGAATGATGATCCCGACTTATTACTTGAAGTACTTAAACGCGCTGAAGGCAGACCAGTATTGGTGCGTAACGCCAGTGATAAAATTGAAATGCTCAGCCTTGAAATGCAAAATGCTGACAACAACACCACACTTTCACGTCACTTAATGCGTGGGTTAAGTGATAACAGCACCTTAAATGAAGCTTATGAAGTCCTCTCAGTTAAGCGTACCGGTGAGGTCTATATTTACCGAGGTAATTCACACAATGTCGTTGGTGTGATTAGTTGGGCAAATTTACATCAAGAAATTCGTAGTGGTCAGCTATAATTACATGATTTAGCTAGAGCCTGCTGATTTTTGCTGATTAGAATTTGTTCGTGTTAAAAGCGCTTTAATCGAGGCGTCACCGATTGTGTGTCAACATAGGTAATGAGGAATATTATGACCCGTTTGCTTAAACATCCTGTATTTATTGTTTCTGCCATCGCTATACTGGCGTTGATTTCATTTATCATTTTCTCTAGGTCAAATCATCTTGATACGCGCAATGACGTCTCCGAATCTTCGGACTCGAGTCAAAGTGCCTCCCAAGCCACTGATGAAAACGTTGCCAAGAAAACTCAACAAAGCATCAACCCGGATGCACCAGATCCAGTAAAAATTGTGTCACCTCAGAAAATCAATAATGAAGGTAATGAAGGTGTCCAAAATAGTTTTGTCTACGTTTCTAAAAAGCGCCCAGAAAAAGCCCCTAAAGATGTCATTATAAGCTCGCTTGATGATTTGAAGCAGTTGTTCGAATCGCTAAATTATGACAAAGCCGCCTTTAAGCGGGGTCATCGCACTGTGCCAAGATTAACCTTCGAAAGTGTCAGTGAGAATTGGCAAACAAGCTCCCATGAGTTACCAGTAGATCTTAAAAAAGAAGTATTCTTTCGCTTAATGGCGCCGTTAATTCTCATTGCCAATGAGGAAGTCTTATTAGAAAGAAAACGAGTGGAAACGTTAGCGATTGATGATCCGCAACTTATTGCTATTGCTAAACGCTATCGGATATTAACTCAAGACCAAAACACGTTATCGACAGAACAAAGAGAACAGCTTTTGCTGCGAGTCGATATCATTCCCCCCTCATTAGTGCTTGCTCAAGGCGCTGAAGAAAGTGGTTGGGGCACGTCTCGATTTACCTTAGAAGGGAATGCTTTCTTCGGCCAATGGGACTTTAGCGGTAACGGTATGGTGCCGCAACAACAGCGCAAGGAACTTGGCAATTACGGTATCGCCCGCTTCGATAGCCCATTAGATTCAGTACGCGGCTATTTAATCAATCTCAACACCAATAACGCATATCGTGAATTAAGAGAATATCGGGCCGAGCTGAGACTGGAGAACCAACCTATTACAGGTATTGCATTAGCTAATACCCTTCTGCGCTACTCTGAACGTGGTCAAGCTTATGTCGATGGCATCCAATCTATGATCCGGTTTAACAACCTCGAATCAGTTGATGAAGCCTACCTAAGCGATGAGGCTCCGTTGCATTTAATCTCCGCAAATCAGTAAGCCACGTTTTACATAGAAAACAATCAAAAACATTATTTTAGACAAAGCGCATACTTCAAGTCACAAGCCATGACTTGAAGTAGCTTAGCCTAAGATTGTTTGCTACAATTTCGCCTCAGCCACCCTATATAACAATAGGTAATTTGCAGATTGTTCTGCTCATTGCCCCCTAACTTGGAAACAGGCTGATGATTCAGTTCGAAGGTTCACATATCCTTTCAGTAAACCAGTTAAATCTGGACGCTATTAACACCATTTTTAATGTTGCTCACCAAATGACCCCGTATGCCTTACGCGAAAAGCGGACGAAGGTACTTGATGGTGCAATTTTAGGTAATCTGTTTTTTGAGCCAAGCACACGTACGCGTGTTAGCTTCGGTTGCGCATTTAACCTGTTAGGCGGTAATGTACGCGAAACGGTTGGTATGGGTGCATCTTCACTGTCTAAAGGTGAATCCCTGTACGATACCGCAAGAGTGCTATCGACATACTCAGATGTGATTGCTATGCGTCACCCTGATAGCCATTCAGTTACTGAATTTGCTAAAGGCAGCCGCGTGCCTGTCATCAATGGCGGCGACGGAGCTAATGAGCACCCTACTCAAGCACTACTTGATTTATTTACCATTCAAAAAGAACTAGCAAGCTCGGGACGAGGCATTGACGGCATGCACATTGCCTTAGTCGGCGATCTAAAGTTCGGCAGAACAGTGCACTCTTTGTCACGATTATTATGTATGTATAACAACATTCAATTCACTTTGATTTCACCAAGTGAATTAGCAATGCCTGATTATGTGATCAGTGACATTGAAAATGCTGGGCATAAGATCAAAATAACACAACAGTTAGAAGGTAATCTCGACCAAGCCGATATTCTGTACTTAACACGCATTCAAGAGGAACGCTTCCCGTCACAGGATGAAGCGAACAAGTATCGTGGTAAGTTTCGTTTGAATCATTCGATTTACACTCAACACTGTAAATCGAACACTGTCATCATGCACCCGCTGCCACGTGATTCACGTTCAGCAGCGAATGAATTAGATAATGATTTAAACAGCCATCCAAGCTTAGCCATATTTAGGCAAGCAGATAATGGCTTACTTATTCGTATGGCACTTTTTGCATTAACACTAGGTGTTGAAAACCAACTTCAACAACACGAGTGCCCAGTAAATTGGTATTCACGTAAAGCCGATTAAAGGTCGGCTGAAATAGATAAGGACAACAAATGACTCGTTCTGAAGCCTTGTTTGATCAAGCAAAGCAAACTATCCCAGGTGGTGTTAACTCACCAGTACGTGCCTTTAATGGCGTAGGTGGCCACCCACTATTTATCGAAAAGGCTGATGGTGCATACATTTATGATGCAGACGGCAAAAAGTACATCGACTATGTTGGCTCTTGGGGACCAATGATTTTAGGTCATAATCACCCTAAAATTCGTCAAGCGGTACTGGATGCTGTGGGTAATGGTTTATCGTTTGGTGCACCAACAGAACTTGAAGTACAGATGGCTGAAAAAGTCATTGAAATGGTACCTTCAATGGAACAGGTACGTATGGTGAGTTCAGGTACTGAAGCGACCATGAGCGCCATTCGTTTAGCCCGTGGCTTTACCAGCCGTGACAAAATTTTAAAGTTTGAAGGTTGTTACCACGGCCATGCTGATTGCTTATTAGTGAAAGCAGGCTCTGGTGCGCTAACGCTTGGACAGCCTAGCTCTCCTGGTATTCCTGAAGATTTTGCAAAGCACACGCTAACAGCAACTTACAACAATCTAGATTCAGTACGTGCGCTATTTGAGCAACACCCAGAAGACATTTCTTGTATTATTCTTGAGCCTGTTGCTGGCAACATGAACTGCATTCCACCTGTTGATGGCTTCTTAGAAGGCCTACGTGCAATTTGTGATGAGTTTGGTGCCCTGCTTATCATTGACGAAGTAATGACAGGTTTCCGCGTATCTAAAAGCGGTGCTCAAGGACATTACGGTGTTAAGCCAGACCTTACCACACTAGGTAAAGTGATTGGCGGCGGTATGCCAGTGGGTGCTTTCGGTGGTCGTAAAGACGTTATGCAGTTTATTGCGCCAACTGGTCCGGTTTACCAAGCAGGTACCTTATCTGGCAACCCTATTGCAATGACTGCAGGTCTTGCACAAATGGAAGCCTTAAGCGAACCTGGTTTGTATGAAGAGCTATCAGCAAAAACTAAGCATATTGCTGAAGGCTTTAAAGCTGCTGCTGATAAGCACGGAATACCATTAAGCATCACCTATGTTGGTGGTATGTTCGGTTTCTTCTTTACAGAAGATAGCGCGCCAATGACATCATTTGAACAAGTGACTAAGTGCAACATGGAGCACTTCCGTCACTTCTATCACGCTATGTTAGATGAAGGCGTTTACCTTGCGCCTTCTGCTTATGAAGCAGGCTTCCTTTCTATGGCACACGGCGAAGAAGAACTTGCCTACACCCTAGAAGCAGCTGAGCGTGTATTTGCGGCGATGAAGTAATAAATCAGCATACTCTATTTGCTTATACAAGAAAGGCTAATCGATTGATTAGCCTTCTTTATTTTGTAAAAACAATGACGTTATTCGCCTAACTCGTTAGTTTAAGCTAAATTGCAGGCACCTTAAATTCTGTTCCTTCAATATCTAAAATCACATCTCTAGGGCGAATTTCTATGATGGTCAGCATACCTTTAATTTTGTCCCCTTGCTGCATTTCAGCCCCATCTACATTCAGCCATCGCTGTGTAGGATCTGACGCATATACATGAGCCATAATATTGAACTGGGGCACTTTTAGCTGCAGACTGGCAGGCAGCTCACCATAACTTGGCAATACTTTATCAACTGTCTTTGGAATAGGGTTTAGCTCAGGCGCCGTCACATCTGCCGTGGCGGATCGCTCATATTCCACATCTCTTAGCGCAGCCTCGAAGGCTTGCATTAAATTATCTTGCGCTTGCTGCTCTCGCTTAACTTGAGAAAAATTAACCTCATTCGCCGCATGATTCACTTGCAAACGCAAAGTGGCTAACTCATCTTTACCGCGCTGATTAGCGTTTGCACCGAGAATAATGGGTTCGGATTCGGCCTCTGCTTCCATAGCACTCGAGGGGGCAGTGTTATTACGGCTAGCTGACTGACGACTTGGCACACTTGCATCACCTTGTTGCAAGTCATACTCATTGCTTAATTGCTGTAACAGCGCTAATGAAAGCTCACTGTCATCACTCGCAACATCACCAGTCAGCAAATTTTCAGGCCGATTACTGGCAGTGCTGTCATTCGATGAAGATTGATCAATAACACGGGTTTGTCTGATTTGTTGATTTGAATAAGCAGCAACAACTGGTTCCATTGGCTGTGCAATGGGCAGCGCAACTTTGCCAGCAAGTCTTATATTGCTAGTGCTTTGAGTCGTATTTACTGATGCGACTTCGGCTCGGTCTGCTCCATGGTTATCGACGTTAGCCGTGTTTGGTGTACTGACTGAAGCAACGTCTTGAGTATTTGAATGAGCACTTGGATTTGAAGAAGGCTGCGCAGGTTGCAACATCCAGTTCAATCCCCAAGCCGCAGCAACACCGCCAGAAACAGCTAATAACAGCCACGCCACTTTTCTCATGCGGTAGCTCGCCAAGCCAGCTTTTGCTTGAGTGGTTGGCATCACTGGCTGCATCACAACATCTTTGACCGTCTGTTGCTGCTGTTTTTCCCGTGTAAGCGCATCGAGTAATATCGACATTATCGCATGTCCCCTTCGCGGCTTAACTTAGGGCCTGATTGGCTTAAACTAAGGTTAATCCGCACTAGCGTTTGGTTGCCTGCAATACCATCAACTTTCAAACCATTTTGCTGCTGAAAAGTCTGCACATGTCGTGATAATTCGTCGTCGAAATGATTTAAGCGACGAGAAGGTCGCTGCTGTAATAGCGCGAGGTTATTTTCAAGCCATTGAGCTTGTTCAGCGCTCGCGTTCGGACCAATTTCCCTTTGAACGGCATTATCAGATTGCCATAGTAGCTCAAAGGTGCCGCTAAAATGACGATCAAACCACACCTTTGAAACCCAAAAACGTTGCTCATTAAGTTGTAATAATATTTGCTCGCCCTGACGTTCAACCACAACACCATAAAAGGTTTGCATATTTGCATCATACAGATACACAACCGCGGGGAAGTTCAACTGCATAATACTATGCCAGTTACCTTGTTGCTGATAACACGTCAGCCCTTGTTGTTCAGCAGCCTGACAAAAAGACAAGCCAATCAAGGGACGCTTATCCCACACTCCGAGTAAACCTGCATGGGCAACATCAATACTACGACTGCTATTCATGGCTGAATCTAATAGCATCTGGCTGGGATCGGGTTTAGCTACATCTTGCTGCTTAGCAACAAGTGTATTCGCTTGAGCCGTATTAGCTTGAGCAGCGTTCGCTTGTCCAGTAACGGATACAGAGTCTGCACTACCACTGTTATATTGATAAAAACCATAGAAAGCTAAACAGAAGGTACATACTAAACTAATAGCAACCACAATTGGCCAGCGTTTGTCTTCTTGTACTTCGTCATG
Source organism: Shewanella maritima (assembly GCF_043643735.1). Taxonomy (GTDB): domain Bacteria; phylum Pseudomonadota; class Gammaproteobacteria; order Enterobacterales; family Shewanellaceae; genus Shewanella; species Shewanella maritima_A. The sequence goes on along the minus strand of NZ_JBHZSM010000003.1, from coordinate 166,048 downwards.
TCCCAATACTTCTTTTGCAGCTTGGTTCACCATTTTATGATCAATCGGCACTTTTGACTGGCCATAACCAGCCATCAAGGCGCGCTCGCATAATAAATTGGTGAGCCTCGGTATGCCGCCACCGTGTTTATGTAAGGCTTTTATGGCTTTTGCAGTGAAAAGTGGCTCGTGCCGACCTGCGACTTGTAAGCGGTGACTCACATAGAAACCAATTTCTTGCGCAGACAAAGGTAATAAATGATATCTAGCTGTGATCCGCTGTGCTAGTTGACGCAAATCCTGACGCTTTAACAGCTGTTGTAACTCTGGCTGGCCAATGAGAATGACCTGAAGCAGCTTTTTGGTATCTGTCTCTAAATTAGTCAATAATCTTAGTTGTTCCAGCACTTCTGAGCGCAAATGCTGCGCTTCATCGATGATCAATACGGTATTACGTTTATTTCTGTGATTTTCAAGTAGGTATTGACTAATTAAATCAGTGAGTTGTTTTAACGTGGGCTGCTCACCGTATTGAATATGTAGCTCATCACATAAAGTTGCTAATAGTTCGAGTTCAGTCAATGAAGGATTAAGAATAAACGCGGTATCAGTATTATCAGGCAATTGTTGTAACAAGCTACGTGAAACTGTGGTTTTACCCGTTCCAACCTCGCCTGTTAACAATACAAAGCCACCGGTTTCACCTAGCCCATAGGTCAAATGTGCTAGGGCTTCTTTATGCCTGTCACTTAAGAACAGATAATGTGGATTGGGTGCAATAGAAAATGGATTATCGTTTAATCCATAAAAGGCTTTATACATGCGTTTAATACATCCAAACTGAAGAATATCGCGTCAAGTTAATACCTGCAGACTTTGATGTCAAAAGTTAGCCGTAAAAATATAACTCTGATAAGCTATTTAACCATGAAACTTAGCTAATTTGAGACTTATGCAAGTATACCTCGTCGGTGGAGCTGTACGCGATCAATTGTTAGATCTACCCGTAAAAGACAAAGACTTTGTCGTGGTTGGCTCAACCCCTCAAGCAATGATAGACCAAGGCTTTACCCAAGTTGGTCGAGACTTTCCTGTTTTCCTACATCCTAAAACACATCAAGAATATGCTTTAGCACGTACTGAACGAAAATCAGGCTCTGGGTATCAAGGCTTTATTTGCCATGCCGATGAGAGTGTCACCCTTGAACAAGACTTATTGCGCCGCGATCTCACCATTAATGCCATTGCGCAAGATGAGCAAGGCAATTACTACGACCCTTATAATGGGCTTGAAGATATCAACAACCGAACGCTCAGGCATGTGTCTGCCGCTTTTAGTGAAGATCCGCTGCGCGTACTGAGAGTTGCTCGCTTTGCTGCGCGATTCTCCACACAAGGGTTTACTATTGCTCCAGACACCATGAGTCTTATGAAGCAAATGGTCGCTTCTGGAGAGCTAGAACAACTCACGCCTGAACGGGTATGGCAAGAAATCGACAAAGTTCTGTCGGGGGCAACGCCTCATGTATTTTTTGACGTGCTCAAAAGCTGTGGTGCATTAAAGGTGATATTGCCAGAAATAGATGCATTGTTCGGTGTTCCTCAACCAGCCCAATGGCACCCAGAAATCGACAGTGGCATTCATACTCTGTTAGTTCTAGAACAAGCGAGCTTATTAAGCCACAGCGTTAGTGTTCGATTTGCTGCCTTAACCCATGATGTTGGAAAGGCTGTCACGCCTCAATCTATGTGGCCAAAGCATCATGGCCATGGTCAAAAAGGTATCGCTATTATCAAGCGGCTTTGCCAACGCTTGCGGGTGCCTAATCACATAAGGGATTTAGCCGTTCTCGTCAGCGATCAACATCAAAATATCCATAATGCCTTACAGTTAAGAGCAGAAACTGTATTGAAAATATTTGATAAAGCTGATGTGTGGCGAAAACCTGAACGCCTGCCAGACTTACTGATTTGCTGCCAAGCTGATGCCCAAGGGCGCACAGGGTTTGAAACGACGCCATATATTGAAGCAGACTACCTTAATGACTGTTTCTCGCAAGCTAGCAGTGTAGATGTTAAAGCTATCATTGCGGCAGGTTTTAAAGGGGCGGAAATTAAACAGCAGATAGCTAACCAAAGACTCGAAATTATTCAGACGGTAAAGCAAAATTATTTATCTGCACAATCTGGATAAGCAACGAAAGAATTAACAAAAATAAGCCTTTAGTTGCTATTTGCCACCTCAACGTTATATTTTTTAGCTAAACTAGTAGTGAATAGCGAAATAATTCACAAAAAAGCATCTGATATTTAGGGTTTTTATCTATCTCACTTGCATTTTTGCTTAAATTCGTTATTTTAAAGCGATATCTTATATCTACCGTCATTACGGCCTCATGCATGTAAAAAACTGTTAGAATATAAAATATTGTGTAACATAAAGAGCTCTTGGCAGAACACTCTGCTTTGTATACAACCTATAGATTAAGGGATTTACCCATGAACAAAAAAGTAATGATGATTGCTGGTGTTGCTATGACTGCTTTATTAGGTGGTTGTGCAAATACAACTGCACTAGAAGAGAGTGTTGCTAACCTAGGCAACAAAGTTGACCAACTTTCAGCTGAAGTGGGTGCATTAAAGTCTGAGCAAAGCAAACTTTCTGCAGACGTTCAAGGCGCTAAAGCGGCTGCTATGGACGCTCAAGCTGAAGCTAAGCGTGCTAACGACCGTTTAGACAACATGGCTTCTTCTTACAAGAAGTAAGAGTCATTTAATTAGCTTATTTTAATAGGTTGATTGTTAAGGCTTGATACTCATGCTGTTCATGACAGTATGAGTATCAAGCCTTAATTGTATCCGCTGTTCAGTAACTTGTTTTAATGGCTGTCTATTTTGGCGGACAAGCAGAGCTTAGCTCACGCTTAGCAATAATACCTTCCAAGCAAACTGCACATCCATTTCATTGCATTGCAATAATTCATGGTTCATATTGCTGTCTACTCGCCAGCTGAAACTGGCCATACTCAATAAATCTTTAGCCTGCTGGGCACTCACCCTTTGGGTAACGTTCACATCAATTTGTTTATCAACGGCCAACCCTTTAGGTAGATTTAACTGTAATGGTTTATCTTCCAGATTTGGATAAATTATCTGTTTCAACTCCCATAAATGACGCGTATCAGGGATCACCACGATAATTTTGCCATCAGGCTTTAGTACCCGTAGGCACTCTTTGCCCTTCAATGGCGAGTCAATTACCGTTATCAAGTCCATTGATGCATCAGTAAAAGGTAAACGCTTCATTGTGCCGAGTAACAAACGGCCTGGGGTTTGCTGTTTAGCGGCAGAGAATAAGGCATTTTCTGCATCTGATACGCCCCAATGATGCCAATCTTGCTTACAAGCATTCACTATCGCACGTAAAAAGAAGCCATCTGCACACTGGTAATCTAAATGATGCATCTCACCCTCAGACACAGGTAATTCAGCAACCATCGCGTTCACGGTATCAACCAGAGGATCATACAAACCTGATGCGAGCAAAAACTGCTTGGTACGCATTTGCTGACGAGATACTGACTGTAGCTTATGCTTTTTCGAAATCAATAAGGAATAAACCCCATTTTCACTGGGATCAATGTGATGTTGATTCACACAATAAAAACCATTTGATGCCACATGCAGCTGTAACTGCTCACGACAAATAGGACAAGATAACGGCAAAGCGTTCATGAGATTTCCTTATTTAGATAAAAAAATCGGGCTAAGCCCGATTTTATTGTGTCATCAACTAAAAGGTTGTCACCTTTAAAAGAAAATGAAACCACATAATAGTGCACCAAGCGCTAAGCGGTACAACACAAATGGTGTCATACCAATGCGGCTAATTATTTTCAAGAATAAATGAATACATGCATAAGCAGCAATAAACGACATGACAATACCTAATATCATAGCTTGCATGTCAAACACTTGTGGCTGCGTAATCGCATCTTTACTCATTAAAATGGCTGCACCGAGAATAACAGGGATAGACATTAAAAATGAGAAACGCGCTGCGGCTTCACGTTGCAAGCCCAACATCAAGGCTGCAGTAATAGTGATACCAGAGCGAGATGTGCCTGGAATAACGGCAAGAGCCTGAGCAAAACCAATCAGTAATGCCTTACGCCATCCAGTTTGGTACTCCGTTAACTCGTTTCGTGACATCTTGTCACCGACCCAAAGCAATAGACCAAATAATACCGTGGTAATTGCGATCACTTCAGGTCCACGTAAATAGGTCTCGATGAAATCTTTGGCTGTAAATCCAATCACCACAGCAGGTAAAGTTGCTAAGATAATCCACCAAGCTAATTTACTGTCTTGTGTATGTTGCTTATGGAATATGCTGTTAAGCCAAGCTTTAAGCATTAACCACAATTCAGCGCGAAAATAGATAATCACCGCAAGTAGAGAACCGATATGTACAGCAACATCAAATGCTAAACCTTGATCTTCCCAACCGAAAATGTGCGCTGGTAATATTAAATGGGCTGAACTTGAAATAGGCAAAAATTCAGTGATGCCCTGAATGATTGCTAATAGAATGACCTGAAATGTATCCATGGGAAAACCTAATTTAATCGTTACTTAGAAGTGCTTTGGGGAAATCGAAATCAACAGGCCATAGCTTTTGAGTACTCTTATCATAATCATGCCAAAGCTGTGCGTAGGTTTGTTGTTTAATCGGGTGCAGCAAATGGGGAGCGACTTCAGCTAATGGCCATAAAACAAAAGCATTATATAAGATCTCACCTCGAGGAAGCGCAACAGGCTCAGAGCAAACCGCATCATCGTAGAGCAGTAAATCAATATCTAAGCTACGCGGGCTAAATTTTTTCTCACCTCTGACGCGGCCATTGTCTTGTTCAATCTGTTTAAAAATAGATACCACATCGGCAATTGGTTTATCCGTTTGCGCAATAGCCACCATATTTAAAAAATTAGTTCCGCTAAATCCGACTGGCTCGCTTTCAAAGACTCGGGAAAATTGTAACTCACCGAATGCTTGATGTAGCTCAACTAACCCGGCTGTAAGATGCCGTTGCGGGTCGATATTTGTACCTAAACTAATGAAGATTTGTGCCATGTCAGTGATCCAATGATGCAACGAATGCTAATTACTGTTATTGCTCGAATGACTCGTCGTTTGGCGAACAATTTCTACACCAACAGATTTTGCTTGTTTTACCGCTCCCGGTTTCATCACGACGACTTTTACCCAACTGACTTTAAATTCAGTTAAAATGGTATCAGCTATCATTTCAGCAATTGTTTCAATCAGCTCAATGGGCTGTTGCTGAATCAAATCAGTCAATTTATTCGATACAGTTTCATAGCAAAGAGCATATTGATAGTCATCACCTGCAGCAGCTTTGCGGTTATCCCAAGCCATATCAAGGTCAATCAATAAGATTTGCTTAATGGTTTTTTCCCATTCATAAACCCCGATGACGGTTTCAATTGCTAACTCTCGGATAAGCACTTTGTCCACTTGGATCTCCTTGACAGCTTAACAGTCCAATTTTATTTGCCTGAACATGATTATTTACAGGTTTATCGACTGATATTATCTAATAAACCTTTTTCAATCCCGCGTAAACCAGTAGGATAAGCGCATAAAACTGATATCGGCGGCATCACTGTATTTTTTGTTGGCGCGATAATACCCTAAGAAGCGTAAGGAAACCAATTTGACCACCTTTGCCATTACTTTATTGATGATTGTTGCCGCATATGTTGCAGGCTCGATCTCAAGTGCAGTATTGGTTTGTAAAATTCGTGGCTTACCTGATCCAAGAACCGAAGGTTCAGGTAACCCTGGTGCAACGAATGTGTTACGTATTGGTGGAGCGAGTTCCGCTGCAATGGTGCTGTTTTTTGACATGCTCAAAGGTGCGCTTCCATCTTATATTGGCTACAAGATTGGCTTGGATGCGCCATCTCTTGGTTTTATCGCTATCAGCGCCTGTTTAGGTCATATCTATCCGGTATTTTTTGGTTTCAAAGGTGGCAAAGGTGTCGCTACAGCTTTCGGCGCAATGGCCCCTATTGGTGAGGATCTCGCGTTTACATTAATTGCAACTTGGTTAGTGCTGGTTTTCATCACTCGTTATTCTTCAGTCGCCGCGATGGCCACGGCATTACTTGCGCCAGTATTTACATGGCTTTATGACGACAGATTTGTGTTACCTGTGGCAATGCTGTCAACCTTGATCCTAATTCGACACAAAGACAACATAGAGCGGTTGCGATTAGGTGAAGAATCAAAAGTCTCACGTAAGAAAAAGCAGTCCCAATAAAAATCCCAGCAACAAGGCTGGGATTTTTATTAGTTCAACTGACTAGGCTATTCCACTGTCACTGGCGGTAAGCTATCAAGCGGCCAGCGAGGCTGACCTTTTACCGCAAGATCTTCAACTTGGTTAGCCTTTAAACGTTGTAAGCCAGCATAAGCAATCATGGCGCCATTATCAGTACAAAACTCGCCACGAGGATAATAGACTTGCCCACCGATATTACTCATCATCTCAGCTAAGGTTTCACGCAAGCGTGTATTGGCACTCACGCCACCGGCAATCACTAACCTTTTATAACCCGTTTGCTTCAGCGCGCGCTTACATTTAATCGCAAGCGTATCAACCACAGCCTCTTCAAATGCGCGAGCAATATTAGCGCGAGTCTGCTCATCATCGGCCTCTGACTGAATCGTATTAGCGGTGAAGGTTTTTAGGCCTGAAAAACTGAAATCTAAACCAGGTCTATCAGTCATCGGACGCGGGAACTTATAACAATTAGGCTCACCTTGAGCGGCAAGCTTCGCAAGTCTCGGGCCTCCTGGGTAATCAAGCCCCATGAGTTTAGCCGTCTTATCAAACGCTTCACCTGCTGCATCATCAACTGACTCACCCAGCACTTCGTACTGACCAATCCCTTCAACATTAACCAACATGGTATGGCCACCAGACACAAGTAATGCAATGAATGGATACTCTGGTGCATCATCCTCTAGCATAGGTGCCAGTAAATGGCCTTCCATGTGATGCACACCTACGGCAGGTTTGCCCCATGAATAAGCAAGTGAGCGACCAACGCAAGCACCCACCAATAGAGCACCGATGAGGCCAGGGCCTTTGGTGTACGCCACGCCATCAATGTCATCTAAAGTGGAGTTAGCATCACTAAGCGCCTGCTTGATCAAAGGAATAATTTTTCGAACATGATCCCGCGATGCTAATTCAGGCACCACACCACCATAATCAGCATGTAACTTAACTTGGCTATACAACATATGAGATAACAAGCCTTGCTCGTCGTCATATACGGCAATGCCAGTTTCATCACAGGAGGTCTCGATTCCAATAACCCGCATAATCACTCTATTGTTTGTTCAAAAAATGGGGAGCTAATTCTACCTGTTCATTATCTAATGTGCCACTACTGACGAATAAGTCGATTGAACACCGATTGCGGAAAGCCGCCGCCGTTTATAGCAGCTACAAATCTAGCCTGACTCGACCTTGTATGCGTTCATCGACCATCAAAAAAACAAAGAGAGTGAATCAGGGGTTTACAACTGAGCGTGAGTCGGTGTAAAATTCCGCACCATTTTAATTAGCCTTTGGCCTATTTGGGTGCCGAAAATTCGGAATTTAAAAAGGTCAACACAACTACACCTAAGGGGTGATGGCGTATGCCAATTATTAAAGTACGTGAAAACGAACCATTCGACGTAGCTCTACGTCGTTTCAAGCGCTCTTGTGAAAAAGCAGGTATCTTAGCTGACGTGCGTGCTCGTGAATTCTACGAGAAGCCAACTACTGCACGTAAGCGCGCTAAAGCTGCTGCAGTTAAACGTCTTGCGAAGAAGCTTTCTCGCGAAAACGCACGTCGCGTACGTTTATACTAATATCGCATTATGAGCCTAATAGACCAGCTTAAAGAACAAATGAAACATGCCATGCGTGCTAAAGAAAAAGTACGCTTAGGCACGATTCGTATGGCCTTAGCAGCCATCAAGCAAATTGAAGTGGACACCCGCGAATCTTTGACTGATGACCAAGCTATAGCGGTTTTAACCAAAATGGTGAAACAACGTAAGGATTCGATTGCTCAATATGAAGCAGCGAACCGTCCTGAGTTGGCTCAAGCTGAAGCAGAAGAAGTTCAAGTAATTGAAACATTTTTGCCTAAGCCACTAACCGATGAAGAAATCGCAACGATTATCGATGCGACCATCGAGCAAGTTGGCGCAGCATCCATGGCGGATATGGGTAAAGTAATGGGAGCATTAAAAACTAAGGTTCAAGGACGTGCAGATATGAGTGCCATTGGTGCTTTAATCCGTGAAAAATTGAAGTAATTAGTTGTTAGTGTTGAATAAGCCGTGCACCTGCACGGCTTGTTTGTTTTAATTGGTTGATAAAGTAAATTCGAGAATAATGCAATAAATGGCGATCCCTCGTGATTTTATCAATGAGCTCATAGCTCGCACAGACATTGTCGATCTTATTGATCGCAAAGTTCCTTTGAAAAAAGCCGGTAAAAACCATTCGGCTTGCTGTCCTTTTCATAGTGAAAAATCGCCCTCTTTTACCGTAAGCAGAGACAAACAGTTCTATCATTGTTTTGGTTGTGGTGCCCACGGCAACGCCATTGACTTTGTCATGGAGTACGACCGACTAGAATTTGTTGATGCCATAGAAGAACTTGCAGGGCAACTCGGGCTAGATGTTCCTCGAGAAAAAGGCACAGGAAAACGTGTCGATACCGGCTTAAGCCGTGATTTATATCAATTGATGGATGAGGCAAACCTCTACTATCAAAACCAACTTCGTCAACATCAAGATAAACAAAAAGTCATTGATTACCTCGCTTTTAGAGATTTAAGTGATGAAGTGGTTGAAAAATTTGGCATTGGTTTCGCACCAGATGGATGGGACGGATTATTAGGTCGCTATCGTCAGAATCAAGATGCCCAAGACAAATTACTGACCGCAGGAATGCTGATTGCCAATGATAATGGCAAACGTTACGACAGATTCCGCGATAGATTAATGTTCCCCATTCGCGACCGACGTGGCCGTGTGGTGGGATTTGGTGGACGAGTATTAGGTGATGGCACACCTAAATACTTGAATTCACCAGAAACGCCCATATTTCATAAGGGTAATGAGCTTTATGGTTTATATGAGCTAAAACAACAGCACAGAGATCCGCAGCATGTGTTGATTGTTGAAGGTTATATGGATGTCGTTGCACTGGCACAATTTGGCGTGGATTACGCTGTTGCTTCGCTCGGTACAGCAACGACTGCTGAACAATTTCAATTACTTGTTCGTAGTGCAAAAGAGGTTATCTGTTGTTATGACGGCGATAACGCAGGTAGAGAAGCCGCTTGGCGCGCCCTAGAAACTGCACTGCCATTATTAAAACCTGGTGATTCGGTTAAATTCATGTTTTTACCACAAGGTGAAGACCCAGACACCATGGTAAGGCAAATAGGCAAAGCTGCCTTTGAGCAACTGATGACCAAAGCGATGAGCTTACCAGAGTTTTTGTTTGATACTCTGAGTCAAAAGCACGCTGGCGACAAAGGCTCTCTAGCCAAGCAAGCCATTGCTTTAATTAGCAAAATACAAGACTCTGTCTTGCAAAATTTATTACTTGAGAATCTCGCACACAAGTTAGGCATGAACAGTGCGGATGATCTAAAAAAGAAATTAGGCTTTGTTGAACAAAAGCCAAAACCGCTCAATGCTAAAGGTTTACAAGGTAGAGGAACACCACTAAGGCTTGCTATAGCCTTACTGATACAGGCTCCACAATTGGGGTACGGTTTACCGACACAACCTGCATTGAACAAACTGCAAATGAACGGCATTGAAATGCTGAAAAGTTTGCTTGAAATAACTCGGGATAAACAGTTAAACAGCGCACAACTACTTGAATTGTATAGAGAGCATCCTCAAAAAGGCATGCTCATTAAATTAGCCCAATGGGACCATCAAGTGGCGGATGAAAACCTGATACCTGAGTTTAAACAAACCTTGGTTTGGTTGAACAATCAATATATTGAACAGCGTTACCAAGAATTGAGCCTTAAACAATCATTGACTAAGGCTGAGCGAATTCAGTTACAAAAACTGATTTCGATCATTAAAGGAATAAAATAACAGCGCAAATAAATGTTAAAAATCTGCGCTCAAACAAGGTTGTGGACTAGCTATGACTTGCTCCCACAGCTATAATGGACGATTCGCATAAAACTTAACACGCTTAAGTTTGCATTCGTTTTTCAGTTACCCAAACTTGGATGATATCTATGGATCACACTCCGCAGTCGCAACTCAAACTGTTGCTCGCTAAAGGTAAAGAGCAAGGTTATTTAACCTATGCAGAAGTGAATGACCACTTACCTGCAGACATGGTCGATTCTGACCAGATTGAAGATATTATCCAGATGATAAATGACATGGGTATCCGCGTGTTTGAAGAAGCACCTGATGCCGATGACATGATGATGTCGGAAGACAGCACAGACGAAGATGCAGCAGAAGAAGCTGCTGCCGCCCTTGCAACAGTAGAGAGTGAATTAGGCCGTACCACTGACCCTGTACGTATGTACATGCGCGAAATGGGTACTGTTGAGCTACTGACCCGCGAAGGCGAAATTGTAATTGCTAAGCGCATTGAAGAAGGTATTAATACCGTTCAATGCTCAGTGAGTGAATACCCACAAGCAATTGCTATGATCTTAGAGCAATTTGACCAGTATGAAGCTGATGAAATTCGCTTGTCTGATATTATCTCTGGATTTGTCAATCCTGACGAAGATGATGTTGCCCCAACTGCTACTCACGTAGGTTCTGAGCTTTCAGACGAAGAGCTTGATGACGAAGACGATGATGGCGACGATGACGATGATGACGAGGAAGAAGGTCCAAAAGGTCCGTGTCCTGAAGAAGCCAAAGAGAAGTTTACGCAACTACGTGAAGCATACGAAAAAAGCTTAGCAATTATTGCAAAAAAAGGCCGTGATCACCCTGAGTCAATTGGTTCACTATTCGTTATTGGTGAACTATTTAAAGAATTCCGCCTAGTACCTAAGCAGTTTGATCGCCTAGTGAAAAGCATGCGCACCATGATGGATCGCGTTCGTGTACAAGAGCGTCTAATCCTGAAACTGTGTGTTGAACAAGCTAAAATGCCGAAGAAAAACTTCGTCAAGGCATTCACCAGCAACGAAACTAGCCTAGCGTGGTTTGAAGCTGAAAAGACCAGCAACAAGCCTTATGCAGAAGGCCTTCGCATGGTTGAACTAGATGTTGAACGCTGCGTGACTAAGTTAACTGCAATTGAAGAAGAAACTGATTTAACGATTGCAGGCATTAAAGACATCAACCGTCGTATGTCTATCGGTGAAGCGAAAGCCCGCCGTGCGAAAAAAGAAATGGTTGAAGCTAACTTACGTCTAGTTATCTCTATTGCTAAAAAGTACACCAACCGTGGCCTACAGTTCTTGGATTTAATTCAAGAAGGTAACATTGGTCTAATGAAAGCCGTAGATAAGTTCGAATACCGCCGTGGTTATAAGTTCTCGACTTACGCAACTTGGTGGATCCGTCAGGCGATTACTCGCTCGATTGCTGACCAAGCACGTACTATCCGTATTCCAGTACACATGATTGAGACGATCAACAAGCTAAACCGTATCTCTCGTCAAATGCTACAAGAAATGGGTCGTGAGCCATCTCCAGAAGAGCTAGCTGAGCGCATGATGATGCCAGAGGATAAAATCCGCAAGGTATTGAAGATTGCTAAAGAGCCTATCTCGATGGAAACGCCAATCGGTGATGATGAAGATTCGCACTTAGGTGATTTCATCGAAGATACCACCCTTGAGCTGCCATTAGACTCAGCCACAGGTGAAAGTCTACGTAATGCCACTCACGAAGTACTAGCAGGCTTAACTGCACGTGAAGCAAAAGTATTGCGTATGCGTTTTGGTATCGACATGAACACTGACCACACACTTGAAGAAGTGGGTAAGCAGTTCGACGTGACTCGTGAACGTATTCGTCAGATTGAAGCAAAAGCGTTGCGTAAGCTACGTCACCCTTCTCGCTCTGAAATTCTGAAGTCATTCCTAGACGAATAACTTTTACTAGAATGCGTATAAAAACCTGCTTCGGCAGGTTTTTTTATACGTGTTGTCTAATATGAGCTAATCACTCATCGCGACACCAGCACAAATAATGCGTTGTTTGTACAACAGATAAGCAATCAACAATGAAAATCAAATTTCAATGTAAAACGCAGGTGACAAGCCCCAATAAACTTCGTATACTCTTTTGCGCTTTTGATAGTGACGACTGTCTTAAGTCGGCCCCTTAGCTCAGTTGGTTAGAGCATACGACTCATAATCGTCAGGTCCACAGTTCAAGTCTGTGAGGGGCCACCAATTCAGATAAGCCGTAGCAGGTTAGTAACCGCTACGGCTTTTTCGTATCTGGAGTTCTGTGTAGCAAATATGTAGCAGATATCGACCTTTAGTATCAAATTCATGCTTAGAAATACCACTTATCTTAAACTGCTCAATATAGTTTTCAAATTCACTCGTTTCTTACATTTCAAGAAAGACAACTAAATGTTATATGGAAAGCTCCAAGTAGCAGAGTTATTTGAACGGTGATAGTAAGCTATTAGGCCAACTACTCGCTATATTTTGCTAGCGACTCTTTGAATAGATTCTCGCTTTCATCCTTAAATCTAGAACGTTGACTATTTAGTTCTACAAATTTTGCATAGAGGCTCTTGTAGATTATTTCGTGTGCTTTGTTATGCACTGTGACCTCTGATGGATCATCCATCTCAAAGCTGTCTTCTAAGCATTTGTTTACAATGACTAGTATATCTTCTTTAGAAATTTCATCGAGTGGTTTCCAAATCGCCCCATCCAATGAATAAAAGCCCTTGCTACTATCGATCTTCAAGCACTTCATACTTTCTCCTTCTTGCTAAATATGGTTCGCTACCTGCCTCTAAACAATCAAGCAATACCGTGTGATTATTTATTTCTGTACCATCAAGTCCGACTAGTACTTTATCTGTTGGATGTCCTGTATATAACTCGTACTTAACTGTACCTTCAACAATTCTCCTGTACGTATAAATCAAATAGTCAGGCTTAATAGATGCGCCAACGGTACTGTTGTGTGTCACGAGAATCACAGGCATAAAACTAGACATTTCTTTTATAAGGTTATTAACTTTTCTAAACAGGAATCTATTGTCAAAAGAAGACTCAGGCTCATCAATAAGCAGCAAGTCAAACTGGCTAGCATCACTTATTTCTTGTAGCAGTCTGTATTCCGAACGCTCGCCACCGGATACCTTATAGCCAGAAGAATTTAAAATATCATAGCTAATTTCTACGAAAAGCTTGTGATAATCAGTTTCAGCCAGAGCTTCGATTTTTCGAAGTTCTTCAAGATAAGCAAAACCACTGGTACCATAATGAGAGAAGGCATTGGAAAACGCTATCTGTTTTCCTAGTACTGCACCAACATTACGAGCGTTAGCAAATCCGCTCCTTCTTGCAACCTTTGAAAAACCTTGTATGTCTTTACGCAAAAACTCTTTATCTTGTTGAATGACTTTGCACAGGGTATCAAACTTATCAACTTTCCTTTGATCGAGAGCAAATTTGTATAAGTTGACCTCACTAATAGGAGCGGCAGCTGTGTGCAGCTTTAACTCACTCTTGATATTGTCCACAAGGTCATTCACAAATGACTTCTTAAGCTCCAGCTCTCTGTTTTTGTTATATTCGTTTATTAAGTCGATGACTAAATTCTTTAGGCTATCGATTGAAATATGTCTATTCACAATAGCCTTGTAGCCAGAGTTATTAGCTAAAGTCATTGCTGCAATAACCAATGCATTCAGTGACTCCAAATCATCGACAGTAAAGTTTGATTCTGAAAAGAGCCTTGCCTTGGCAAAAGAGTCAAGTTTATGGGATTCCTTTGCGTGATTAAGTAGAGAGCTCACAAAGTCGTTGAGCTCTCGATTTGACTGGCAAAGGTCAACATCTCTCATCAAATCAACTGATACTTTAAACTCTTTTAGGTAGTCTTCGGTAATTCTTGACTGACTTGTGGATAGGTTTTTTGAGAACTCTCTTTCATCATCTTCATCTATCTGCAATAGAGAAAATTGCTTAACGTACTTAACTCGTATATCGTCAGTGCTATTTTGTTCCGAAATTAGATTCAGAGTGTGTGACTTACCAGTTGATCTTTCTCCTAGGACAACATTTAACCCAGTAGACATCTTCAGGCCATTGTTTAAAGCCTCAAAAAACTGGTGCCCCTCTTCTTTTGATAAATGCACTTTATGCTTATCCGATAGTGCAACTTTTAAAGCTTTAAGAGTAATATCGCCGATGTCTATATAAGTTTGTCTCGATGGAATAACCTTGAGGTTTTCTTCTATACGTAAGTCACTAAAACATACAGGAACTAGAGCAGCATGGTCTTTTATGCAGTGAGTAAACTTCCTAGGGCTAGTAACTTCTCCCGCTGTGACAAAATCAGAAAGCTTAATGAGTGTCTCTTCTTTTACTTCAGGAGACTTCTTATAGTGAGGAATCAACAAGTACTTTGATAAATCTGTAAATACTGCTTGGAACTCTTCAAATGTAATTGAGGTGTATTCGTTAGGTATTAGAGCAGTGATTTTATCGCAACGAGCTTTAAAATCGTTTAGATTATCTTCCGCTATGACTAAAACGTGTGTATCTTCAATATCAATTTCGATACCCGGAAATACCTTGATCTTAATTTGCTGTTGGATTGTGCGAAACTGCTCCAAATCGAACATATTATGATTGGTAATAGCAATAGCATCTAGGTTTCCTTCTGTAACATACCACTTCAACCGATCAATACTAAAATTAAACCTCCTGTCACTAGGAGTGCTTACGGTATGAATATGCAAATCAATTTTTTTCACAGGCTTCCATTCCTATTTGACACTAGATTAGTGGAACACTAATTTTGGTCTCTTAAATAAAGGTAATATTATTGCTTTAGATAATGAAAATCACGAGCTTTGTCTTGCCTTTATTTAGTAACATTTATGTGTACGACGTAGTACCAAACCCCAGATTACAGGTGTAACACCACCACCCATCATCATCTTTATGCATTCTAACCATTTGGTCTTTAGTATCTTTACATTTGGGACAAAACGGACCATCCCGATTATCATTTTCAATAAGCCAATAAAGACCACTTTCAAATTTTAACGACTCATTGGTAGCTAGCCTTTTTTGTAATTTGGCATTCACTTCTCTTAGCTCTAAGTTTTCTTCTTGTAGCTCTAACGCTGCTTCACGCAACTCAAGAATACGCTCTTGGGCTTCTAATGTTGATCCCTTTTTAATTAGGTCAACTATATCTTTATATTTAGGAAGTGCCAATATATGCTCCTTTATTCATAAATAATGATTTGTGAACTTCACGGACTTATTTTTATACAATTTTAGATTCTCAACGATTCTATCAATTTAGGCAATAACCATAGTCTAGTAATGGTTAATTTATATCAAAAATCTTAAAATCGTATATTCTAAATTTTATTAGTACAGTTATTTACAGAACTCCAAGTAAAAGCACTTTAGCCATTCTGTCTAATGATAAATCGTGGGATTAAAGTAGGTTTACAGGATGGTTGTTGCTTTTGAAGCTAAAAAAGAAGCTTTGTGATGGTAGATATTACTGTAATTTAAAGCATGAGTTTAAAGCATTAGACATTGCGTCTAGCCGCCTTATTAAACCGCTTATGCTTTTTGTACCCTCCATTGATAAAGCCTTGTGGCAATCGCTTGCCCAGCGAACCACAGTCCCTTAATTTTAGTGGTAAGCTCACCATCATAATAACTAGGTAAACATTCACCCGTTTGTTCATCAACGTTGAGCTCATAATGCAATTTGATAGGTCTATCTTTTAGATTAATTGAAATGCCGCCCATAGCAGTCGTGTAAGCTTGCCAATCACTGTTATCCGCTGCAAACCTTGCTTGCTCTAACACTGATGTATTATTTTCCGTATCGGTGTTAAATAGCTTTTCACGTAGTCTCCTCAGTTCACGCCAAACCGATACGCTAGCACCACCAATTTGCTGAAATTGACGAATACACCAGCAAGAAGCCCACGCATCAATACGTTGAGCGACTAAAAGTGAATCATTGCCAAATTGGTCTTCACCTAAACCTTCACCATCAATATTTTTAACGATGTATTTTAGGATGTAACCAGTGGCTGAACCTTTACTCGGGTCAATTTTTTTAAAGTCACACCGGTTCTCTAAAGCGCCCTTTTCGTCACCATCAACCTCTAAGGCGTAATGACGGATAATATCTTGCATTGCATCAAGCTTTTCAGCTTCAATAAAAAATAACATATGCCAATGAGGTGTTCCGTCATGCTGTGGCTCAACCACACGAAAGCCATATGGATTGATATCATTTCGCTTAAATTCAGCTCGTGTTTTTTGCCATTGATGATTTAAATAGGCATTGGCTTCATCTGGCATTAACCCTTCCCATTTGGGATTAGGGGCACCTGATTTTGAAAAGGCTCGATGATACTTTGAAGGACATGTAATGGTAATAAATAACGCCTCATGCCCCTCATCTTTAGCCAAGTTTTCAAAGCCTCTAGCACGGCAAATCAGCTCATCTTTTCTGATTTTTGGATTAGACACATTTAGGTCTGATACCTCCTTTAATGTGTAACTCTGCCCTGCATCGTTAACGATGATGCTAGAACTCAATAATTCTTCATTTCTCAACCGTTGAGTTATTCGGTTCTTAGTTGTGATATTACTAGCGTAAATCTGTCTCTTACTATTAACAAAATTGAGGTGTAATGCTGCCTTTTCATTGGCCTGAGTAATAACTTTACGAAACTTCTTTAGCCACCAGCGCTTATCTGAATACCGTTTTATACAACCTGATATTTTCATCGATTGATTCAGATCTAACCGGTTAAGACCAAATGACTCAATGTACCTAGATAGAAACTCATACAATGTTTGCTGTTGCTTCGAAGTTAAATCTGCAATCAACTCCTTTGTATCAGCAGAGCAATCTTTTATCTGACTTTGGTCAATTGCAGGAAGCAATCCGGCATCATTCCCGCATTTCTCGGGATGGACTTGGTCAATTGCAGGAAGCAATCCGGCATCATTCCCGCATTGTTCGGGATGGATTTGGTCAATTGCAGGAAGCAATTCGGTATCATTCCCGCATTGTTCGGGATGGATTTGGTCAATTGCGTGAAGTAATTCGGTATCATTCCCGTATTTTTCGGGATGAATTAGGTTAAATGCAAGAAGCTGTTCGGTGTCACTACCGAGTGTTTCTGGCACGCTTCCAAGATTAACTTTGCTATTTATATAAAATTTAGTTTCATCGAGCGCTTGATGATGAATGCTGATAAATTGAACGGCACTAGGGTCTATCACAATACGCCTGCAATATTCAGCACACTCTTTGGCTTTGAGATTTATATCGTCATCAAAACCAAAAAACATATGCGCTAACTTTTTCGGTAAAAGCTTAAACAACTGTGAGGTAGTGTCTAGAATATGACGATTTCTAAGATAGGGCGTTGGTTTAGCAAATGCTTCCTCTAATATTGTTCTTTTTATCAAATTAGGAAAAAGCGCAAGTCTCCTAGAAATAAAAGCTGCATCAGCACTTTCCACTTTAGACAAATAGGGTGATAGAACCTCATCACCACTATCCATTGCCTTAACAAGATTACTCCTTCGAAACTTATCCATTTGAGCAAGCTCCAAACCTGAGTTTAGATAGGTAATTAGCTCCTTGCTCAGTCAAAAAGTAATGCTCATACTTAATGCCAAAAGGAAATACTATCTCACTGGTAACTAATCCCTCTTTAACAAGTTTAGTGAGTGTTCGCATATCAAACTTATATCGCTGGCCATGCTTGCTAACGTAGCGGTCTAACCCATTTGTTTTTCGGTATGAATTGCCTACTTCACGGCAAATTTCAAAGTGATTGCCATTTAATGAAAGCCAAATTAAAAATCGATTTTGCTCCTTTGTTAACTTAGGCATGTTTACCACCTATGGCACTCTGCCCTAAGTGTTCCATGCGATAAAAACTATCAAGCCACTGGTCTAAATCTTCTTTAAGATAGCGAACTGCTCGACCAATTTTGATAAATGGTGGGGCTGGGGTTCTATTATCGCGATTACCTTCCATACGCGACTGACGTAGGAAGGAACGACTCATACCGATATATTCGGCTGTTTCTATTTCAGATAGTGCGCGTTTGGTTTCTGCGGTGGGTATTGCTGTTGGCATGTTTGCCTCCATGTACGTTTAAGTTCATGGAGGACAATAAAAGGCGTTTCTAGTCCTAGGAGTCCTTCTAGGACTGCTAGGACAAAGTTTTTTTCAGTTCTCGTATTAAATTATAAAAGCTCTTTTTCTTCATCTGTTTAAGCTCAGACTTTATGTCGAACCAGTACAATATATCATTACCAATTTCATCAATAATTTCGTCAGTATCAAACTGTCTAGGATCATTCAAAATATCTTCTCCTAGCCGATTCCAAATCTGACTTGCTTGCTCATCAGGGTATTGCTCAAGCATCGTCTGCAATAAAAGGTCTATAGGGCGACTATTTTTTTGAGTTGAATTCGCGAGCTGTTTGGGCTCATCATCTTCTAAATTGTTCCGAATATTGCGTGAAAAATAGCTATTAGCTTTCTTAAGCTCTTCTGAAGTGATGCAGGCATCATCTAGCGTAAAGCTCTGGCTATGATGAAATAACTCTTTCTTAAGTGGCTTTGGAGGCTCACAGGGCGTTGATGTATCCCTGCTACTTGCTACGCCCTTACACATGTTCTCAAACTCTTTTAACATGCTGGTACGCTCTTGAGGATAAAAGTAAAAAGGCATGTATTCGAAAGGGATCTTATCAAAAGGTGTAGCTAACCATTTTTCAATAACGGTATTTGGCACCTCAACAGTGAACGGGTAGTCGGTCGAATAATGGGAAATTTTGTTTTGTTGCAATATGGTCGAACTGCCGACATATATTTTGCTTTTTTCAAACAATTCAGTTTGCTGATTTTTGGTCATTGAAATAAGCCCTGCATACTTCGCTTGGCCGAAACAGCTAAACTTACCCTTTACCCAACCGCCAATCAGCACATCTGTTGATTGGCAGTATAGGCAAAATGATACTTCGGTATCTGTGCTTAAATACTGAATATCCGCATCAGACAGCCCACAAGTTTCATTTAATTCTGATAGTCGATAATATGCTTTCAAGTCATTCCCTTACTTGTATTAACCAATCAAGTTTACCGCTGCCGCTTTATGCTCTGGTGCTAAGTGAGCATACCTTAATGTCATCGTCATATCTGCATGACCAAGTAACTCTCTCACCGTGTTTAGATCAACACTCTTCATCACTAATTGACTAGCAAAATGATGCCTCAAATCATGAAAATGAAAGTCCTGTAACTCTGCATCTTCAACCACCTTAGCAAACCCTTTTTTAAAATCGGTTAACGGCTTCCCTTCATTACCTTCAAATACAAAAGATGTAAACGGGTTTTGCTCACGCCATTTGGTCAGCACATTGAAGGCTGCATTGTTTAGTGGGATATGCCTAGTTTTACCAGACTTTGCCGATTCACCTTTAATCGTTAACACTTTTACTGAAAAATCTATGTTCGACCATTTGAGCGATAAAATCTCCCCTCTTCGCATACCTGTATTCATTGCAAGGATGACAATTGGCTCGATGTGATCTGCGTAGGTATGACTGCTAAGGCATGGTTGCTGCGGGTAACCGCGCTTTTGTCTATGCTCATTAGCACTCAAACGCTTTAACTTTATTAGCTTGTCACGTTCGGTCAATGTACTTAACAGAGCTTTCTCTTCTAATGGGTCTAGATAGCGAGTTCTGTTGTTGTCGAGCTTATAAGCCTTCACTTTGCTTAACTCATGAGAGTCTATAACTCCCCACTCAACAGCTCGACTCAAAGCCCCTTTTAAGGTGTTCACGTTATAGTTGATGGTTGCTTCAGCTTTATTGAGCTTTTTGGCTTTAGAGCGCCATTGCTCAATGTGCCATGCTGAAATCTCTGATAACTGCATATCAGCGAGTTCTTTAAAATTGTTAAGTAAAACACTTTTGATTTGGTCGGCTGTTCGAGTGCTATTAGCAATGAGCCAAGGGTGATACTTCTCTTCGACATAGACTGAAAATTTATTAAACTTTTTGGCTAACTCTTTTGCTTTAGCTGCTTTTTTATCTGACTGAACATTAACACCTGATGCAACCTTGCCTGCTTGGGCTTTAGCCATATCACGAGCTTGAGTAGGAGTAATTGCATTGCCCTTGCCTAATAGGAAATTTACCTGCTTGCCGTTGTGACGATAGAAGAGATAATAGGAGACAGCTCCCTTTGCTGAAATCCGAGCGTGGAAGCCCTTAATCTCGGTATCGTTGAGCCGCTTATCTTCAACAGTTAAGTTCTTTATCGAGGTCGCATTAATTTTTGATAAGATAGCCATACCACTCCCTGTGTAGCAAATATGTAGCAGATTGAAAGTATAACCAAGTTACGCGATGAATTACAGTGAACAAGATAAGCAAAATTAAACAACTATAAATCAGGAGCTTAAGTGACAATCAAGATATATAGAAGTGCATTAAGGTTCACTGAGGTTTAGCTAAAAATCAGACTCATAATCGTCAGGTCCCCAGTTCGAGTCTGGGAGGGGCCACCAATTCTGATAAGCCGCTTAGAGAAATCTAAGCGGCTTTTTCATATCTGGCGTTAGTTGCTTAGTCTTGTATATATCATCTCTTATACAGCGTTATATAACTTTAACAGCCAAAATGAACTCAATGATGCCTTCTCATCTCATTCGAAGATTAACAATATAAACACTGGCCTGTGATCACTTTAGTCACTAGCGCAAAACCGATTATTTCAATTTATCTCTCTTTGCTATACCCCATGACAAAATAAAATTATTTCAGTATGTTAGACACAAGTCTTTTCTTGTGCGAAGTCACCATGAAACCATTTAGCTTAGTTAACCATGTATGTATCAGTCTCTTGCTCATTACAGGCAGCTTTCTCATCACTGGCTGCAATGGGACAACAGATAGCGTTCCGTCATCAACGCTCAATCATTGTGACCAGCTTGACAGTAAAACAACTAACGTACTTTCCGCATTTATTGAACCCTTTGAAAATAAGCTCAAGCAGCAAACCGGTGTCTATGTACTTGAGCAAGGGACAGAAGCCATGATGTCGAGAGCTTGGCTGACCGATCACGCAGAGCACAGCATTGATATACAGTACTTTATTTTTTCAATTGATAATGTTGGTTTAATTGCCACAGACCATCTGGTCAGAGCCGCAGAGCGCGGTGTAAAAGTCAGGGTATTAGTTGATGACATCATGCTTGAAGCACAAGGCTATGAATTATTAATGCTTGCCGCCCATGAGAATATTAGCATTAAGATTTACAATCCCAACGCCAATATTGGCAAGAACATCATCAACAAAATTGCAGCCCTGACCACTGATTTTCACGGTTTTAACCAGCGAATGCACAATAAGATATTTCTGGTCGATGGTAAAATCGCGATCACTGGCGGGCGAAATATCGCAGATGAGTATTTTGGTTTTGACCACAGTTATAACTTCAGGGATAGAGACGTATTTTTAGCAGGAAAAGTGGTAAGCAGCATTGAGACTTCATTTGAACAGTATTGGAACAGCAACATTAGCGTGTCAGTACAGCAGTTGGTAGACGATAACCCCTACACGAGTAACCCAGATTTTAGCACCCTACATTCTTATGCCTGTAATCCAGAAAACTTTCACCCCGATATTCGCCGTGGTATTGAACAAGTGCCGCAAACGTTTAATGAGTTGATAGCAGCTGGAAAATTCCTCTTTTTAGATAATGTGGAATATGTCGCCGATGAACCGGGTAAAAATGATCAAACCTCGTTTTTAAGTGGTGGCAGTATTACCCGAAGTAAACTCATCGAATTAGCGCAATCTGCCAGTAATAATATATTAATTCAAACTCCCTATTTAGTGACGACAAAAGACGACCGAACCTTCTTAAAACAGTTAGTGGATAAAGGCATTAGTATTAAAATTCTCACCAACAGTTTGGCGTCCAATGACAATCTAGAAGCTTTTAGCGGCTATCAACGTAACCGTAAAGCGCTATTAAAAACAGGGGTGGAAATATATGAATTTAAACCTGATGCAAAAATTAGACAGAAGGTAATGTCTGAGCACATGCACAAACGCCTCGATTCTACGCCGATATTTGGTCTTCATGCTAAAACCATGACGATTGATAATGGAATTACAGTCATAGGTACTTATAATCTAGACCCACGCAGTGCCCACCTTAACACTGAAAGCTTGGTAATCATCCATTCAGAACATATCACCGATGATGTAAAACATCTCATGATTGAGGAAATGAAACCCGATAATGCTTGGCGGATCACTCAAGACTTTAACCCAGATGATCAAGTTGAGTTATCAAAACGGATTGGCGTTAAAATGCGGCGCATTGTGCCTAAAAGTATTCTCTAGATATTCAAGTGAATAAAGTACGAAAGTAACATGAAAGTGCGTATAGCATTTCATTTTATACAGGCACATCAAACTCGCGAGCTTAGTTTAGTGAGCAAATGGTGCGATAAATGATACTTGATGAGCTCGCTAAAAAGTTAGCTCGCTCATCTAGTACAAGCTGTAAGGAATAACAAAAACAGGTCAATGTCGATTTACTTAATAAAATCGATGCCTCTGGACTTCGCTTCTATCTCTAAATGTTTTTGAGCAGCGGTAAAGGCTTTTACCGCTCGGGACTTAAACTCACGTCGGTACAAGGTATAAACAACCAAGATACTAGCAACGATGAAAGCATAGGGGTTCCAAAACCAACATAATGCCGCCATTGAAAAATAATAAGAGCGTAAACCATAGTTATATGAATGCGCTGCCTGATCGCCAACTGTGGCCATTTGTCTGGCATAAGCAAACAAGTTTTCATTCCTACTGGATAAATCAATTGGCGCAGCACCAATCATTACATTCAAGAATCCATACTGACGCATTGCCCAAGTAAATTGGAAAAAAGCCATCACAAAAATACCGACCAACACACCTAACTTCACTTGCACTAATGCATGGTTAGGATCAGATGCCAGTGGAATAGAGTTAATCACCTCTTCTAGCCTGTCTACCTGAGCAAATAAGGTCAGCACACCCGCTAATACCAGTAAGGTTGTTGAAGCAAAGAACGCAATATTGCGTTCAATATTTGCCATTAGCGCGGCTTCAGCCACCCTCACCTCATGACCAATAAGTTGATTCATCCAATGGATCCGGTGCATGTGTAAACAACGAGAAATACAATCAGTGGTTTTTGCCTTGCGCTTTGAAAAGTTAGTGTAACCCAACCAGCACACCACAAAACAAATAAACGCTAATAAATCAATCAGAGGGAAAGTCATAGGTCATTGTCACCATTGAATAAAAATATTCATGTTTCTGTTATTGTGATTATGCACAAGTATTCCATTGCGTCCAATGTCTGTTTTAAACTGAGCTGAAAATAGCCATTAATTTAGTATTTATGACACTTGTACTTAAGCGTTAAATACTCTTCAAGCCCTTGCCTGCCACCTTCACGACCAAACCCAGATGATTTAATACCGCCAAAGGGCGCAACCTCAGTAGAAATTAACCCAGTATTTATCCCCACCATACCGTACTCCAATGCATTAACGACATGATTTAGCTGTTGTCGATTTTCACCAAATACATAGGCTGCTAAACCAAACTCGGTGTCATTGGCCTGGTTAATCACATCTTCAACGCTATCAAACTCAATTAACGGTGCCACAGGCCCAAAGGTTTCTTGTTTTGTACATAACATTTGCGCAGTCACATTGGCGAGAATCGTTGGTTGATAAAAGTGACGACCAAGTTGATGTCGCTGCCCACCACAAATTAATTTTGCACCTTTACTCAGCGCATCATCCACTTGCTGCTGCACTTTTTCTACCGCGGCTAAATTAATCAAAGGCCCTGTGGTAACCCTAGGGTCATCGCCTCGGCCCACATGCAATTTAGCCACAGCTTGGCTAAGTTTCTCACCAAACTCTGCATAGATGCTTTGATGGACATAGATGCGATTAGCGCAAATGCAGGTTTGGCCATTATTACGAAATTTAGATAACATTAACCCTGTTACGGCTTGGTCGACATCAGCATCTGCCAACACAATAAAGGGCGCATTACCACCCAGCTCTAACGATAACTTCTTCAGCGTCGGCGCAGATTGCTGCATGAGTTTAACCCCAACCGCTGTCGAGCCTGTAAATGAAATTTTGCGAATAATGGGGCTTTCAGTAAAACATTGCCCCAGCATGTTTGCATCGCCTGTCAATACGTTAACCAAGCCCGCTGGGAATCCCGCTTGATGGGCTAGCTTAGCCAGAGCAAAAGCGGTAAAAGGTGTTTGCGGGGCAGGTTTAACCAACATACTGCAACCTGCAGCCAAAGCGGGTGCGAGTTTACGGGTGATCATAGCCGCAGGGAAATTCCACGGCGTAATCGCAGCGCATACACCTACTGCTTGTTTAGAAACATGGATTGATAAATCACTTTGATGGGCTGGTATTTGCTCGCCATAAATGCGCTTTGCTTCTTCTGCATACCACTGCACATAAGATGCCGCATACATCACTTCGGCTTTAGCTTCAGCCAAGGGTTTCCCTTGTTCACAGGTAATAATAAAAGCGATGTCTTGCGCATGTTCAACCAGTAGTTGATACCATTTATACAGCTTTTCACTGCGCACTTTTGCAGTTTGTTGCTGCCAAGCTAATTGTGCCTGTTGTGCTGAAGTAATGGCTGCTTGTATCTGCTCAGGTGTTAACGCTGGCGCATGGCCAATAATATCGCCTGTAGCTGGGTTTACCACTGGTGTAGTAGCACCGTTGTCGGCATCACACCAATGACCATTAATAAAGCACTGTTGATGAAAAAGGGGGTGAGAATCTAGCTGCACAGCAACTCCTTTGCAATTAGGCAATGAAGCAGAATATATCACATGCTGAGTCAGCTACAGCAGATTTAGAAATACATTTTGGTCAACCATCATGCTGTTTTATTGCATGAATGGCTAAAGCAACATCTCATTAAACAAAGAGCGGTCAATGCACGAGGGGTTATTGTCCACTTGGTGTTTGAGTGCTTGCCAATGGCAAGCGAGATTTTCGATTTGTTCGCCACGTTGCGGAAATTGACGTCTGAGCCCTTCGAGTATGTTTACTTGCATCTCACAAATTTCAGACCAGCGTTTCGCATTAGAAATAGCCATAGCTTCATCCTTGAATAAGTTGTTTTCCATAAAACGGTAAAAACCGCCAACGCTTTAAAATTATCACAAATAACCAAAATTGCACTTTTTGAGACAAATTATTACCAACCAAGTGCACAATTTATGATGTATATGGCTTTACCCTCGCTCATATAAAGGTATCTTATTAAAAGGTAATCATACTTTTTTAGGGATAAACATCATGAATGATACTGTGTTAAAGGTATTGTTTCTGGCCGCTGCAGCATTTTTGATTTACAAGTTCATTTTTGGCAGTAAAAAAGGACTGACGATTTTTGAAATGCACTTCAAAGACGGCCGCCTCAATCGTCATAAAGGCAAAATTCCAGAAGCGTTTGAACGTCATTGCCGGAGCTTAGCTAAGAAGCATAAATTGACATGTACTATTCGTGCAGAGCGATTAGGTGATGTGAGATTACATGTCTCCGCCAATATTCATGAAGATTTGGTCCAGCAAATTCGCAACCTATTCCCGTTTGATTATTACGAACGAAAGCAGGTTGATAATTCAAAGCTAAAAGGCTAAAAACTTATCAGTTTGATAATAAAGTAATCCTAGTCATTACGCTTTTGGTATCTTGCTAATCACTAGGGTGACTTTAGCCACAGTTAAGCCAAACTTGATGATGTCACTCTTGTTGATGATGGTATTTTCGTCAACAAGATACATCCAATCATCAAAATGCACTTGATAGTCACTGTCATCCACCGTTAGCAGCATATCGTAACGCCAGCGTAAGGCACTGCCTTTGGCCACCCCTGTCGCCTCACCAATAATATCACCGGCTTTGCCTTTGTACTGACCATCACCTAAATCTGTGATATACCAAATACGCGTTTGCTTTTCACCATCATCATACACAAACCACTCTTCTAACTTGCCTTCATTCTCCTGCCAGCTCGCCTGCATCTTTACCGTAAACTTGCGCACAACCTTGCCAGAAAAATCTTCTACTACGCCAGCTGCGTATAACTCACCATCAAAAAAGCTCGCTAAATCAAGCTTAGGGTTAGTATCGGCATAATCTTCAATGCTGGCACTTGAACAAGAGGCCAACAGCAGCAGCGAACTCAATATCAGGCTACTACGCAGTAACAAGGATAATCTAGCTTTGGTGTGAATAAACCAAGCTGTTATCACTCTTGTTTTCATCACCCAGCCACTAATACTTAATTTATTAGTAATCATGGCTCACCAACCCAATTAATGATTGACGTAACTTAGGACGACTGGTGTTTTCAGATAACCAGATATCGAGAAAGGTTTGACTAAACTGCATATCACTTACCTGATAATACAAGGCGCCATTATAAAAAAATTGACCATGCCCATTCGCATCAACATTAAAGGTTAAGGTGTCACCTTGATAAATATCTGGCCAAGCTTGGGTGAGGTGGTGTTGGTATTGGTTAATGAATTGCTCATTGAGGCCTAAATGCAGCCACTGTTCCACTGTCGCCTCGACAATATCTTGCGCATCTATTTCTCTGTGATATTCAATGTGTAAGATGACCGGCAATTGCTCATCTTGGTACTCGCCATTACGCGAAAATAATTGCGCACTGTAGATATCAAACCACATTAACGACATTTCAGCCTGCCCCACTTTTTGCAAAGTGTCAGTATCAGCACTGCCCACACTAAAATGCGATAAATATGTCTGTTCGACAGGTTTAGCATTAACCTTGATTGAAGCAGCTGACATGAATAAGGCAACCGAACTCAGCAATATGATATGTACTAAGCGAAGTGGATAGGCTGTGAGGTTATCGCTCTCGCCCGCTTGATGCACTTTCATTTTGTTCCCCTATGTAATGATGACTTACCCAACTTGAGATAAATAACAATACGGGGAATAAGGCTGACCAGATCAAAAACAGTAGAATACTGGTCAAAAACAGATCCAGAGGAAATGATACCGCTTCGAATTTGGCGCCTGCAATGTAGCTCAAAGCACCAAAAACACCTCCTAACGTAGCTTGGAGGAGAGTGGGAAGACGTTTAAAGGCCGCTAGGCTGTAATTAAGCGATAAAGCAAAGATACACCATAAACACATTAGCCAAATAGGAGATTGAGCGAAATGAAAAACGCCTGATAACACCAGCATACCATCAATACTAATACCTATGATTGCACAAGCCAGTAAAGTAATGACATCGACCTGTTTCTGTTTTGATAGCAGCACGTGCACAGCGATGACAGTCGTTGACAACCATAAATATTGATTGTCGTACAACACACCAAGCCACCACACTAACTGAAAGCTTGCCGCATTAAACAGTACCATGGTTAACCCCGATGATGCTGGCGCATTTGCCACACCTTGAAGTGAAATCTCACGCTGCGATAATTGAAACTTAGCCATTATTGCACCCACTTAGTTGTGGCATGGTGAAATGAGTCAAGCCACTAAATGGCTTGACGATATTGCGGCTTGTTCGCCACCAAATGAACCGCACTGGTCGTGCGTTCTAAAAAACCACCTTCGCAATAGCATAAGTAAAACTGCCACATACGCATAAAATCTTCGCCATAACCAAGCGCCGAAACTTGCTCATGAGCCGCTTCAAAGTTTTGCTGCCAATGCCATAAGGTTTTGGCATAGTCCTGACCAATATCATCAATTTCACTGACGACCATATCGGTAGATTTAGACACATGTTTTGTCATCTCACTGATAGACGGTAAGCAACCACCAGGGAAAATATAACGCTGAATAAAGTCCACCGAACTGCGGTAGCTATCGTAACGCTGATCGGCAATAGTGATCGCTTGCAGCAACATACGTCCATCGGGTTTCAGTAGTTGATTTAACTTTTTGAAAAAACCTGCGAGGTATTCATGACCGACAGCCTCAATCATCTCTATCGATACCACTCTGTCATATTGTCCAGTTAACAAACGATAATCTTGCTTTAACAGTTTTACCTGCCCTTCAAGACCCAGTTGTTTGATTCTATCTTGAGCATATTCATGCTGCGCATCAGATATGGTGGTTGTGGTGACATGCACACCGTAGTGACTGGCGGCATAAATCGCTAATGCTCCCCAACCTGTGCCTACTTCTAACAAGGTTTGTCCAGGCTTCAAATCCAAGCGTTCACAAATGGTATGCAGTTTGTGTAACTGCGCTTCTGACAAACTAGCATCTTGACTTGGATAGATAGCACTGGAATACAGCATTTCCGGATCAAGAAACTGTTGGTACATATCATTGCCCAAGTCGTAATGGGCAAGGATATTGCGCTTAGACCCAGCTTGCGAGTTGCGATTAAAGATATGCTTAATGCGGTTAATACTGCGACTTGCCCATGAAAAATAACGTTCGATGGAATCTAACAACCCCAGATTACGGGCAAAAATTTGCACAACTTTGGTTAAATCAGGGCTAGACCAATGCCCTTGAATATAGGCCTCACCCGCACCAATTGAACCGGATAACATCACCTGACGGTAAAAGCTGGGATGATTAACCACAATCGTGCCATGCAGTTGACTAGCCTCATGCCCAAAGCTGCTAATTTTTTGATTATCAATAATGGTCAAATAACCTTGCTCAAGATGCTGAAGCGCTTTAACTAGTACCTTTTTAGCCAAACTATCACTAAAGCTGGCTTGACTGAGTTGAGCCTGAATTGCTGTATTTTCCATGTTTATCTCCGCTTCTCGAACCGTAGACTTTCTCTTTAACTGAGCGCTTTAACTGAACGCTCGAACTGAGTTAGTGAACTGAGCACAGTTGTATAATTAGTAAGTAATACGAGCCTCATCATAAAAAAGATCTGTCGCGGGTAAATATCATCACCCACTTCATTGAAAACTTAGAAAATTAACTACACAGCGCATATCTGAAACTTGACAATCAATCAGCAAACTTAACGATTTGTGATGACACTCAGTGTACAGACTCGCGAATTGCTAACTGTAAGGTAACCGACTAGGCTTATCTCTGATGCAGACTTATTTGGCAACGGACTTGCCTATGAAAGGAATGCGTTTACAGAAAATTTTTAATGCCTGCCAATAAATGCCCGCAATAATGCTGAATGTCATCAATGGATACCGCCATAAAAATCCGCGCATTGATTGAGCAGATATAGGCGTTCCTTCAAGCTTCAACCCTGCATGAAACAAGGTTTTAGACTCTGGTGAAACATTATCAATACCAACCATTAATTGTTTAGCATAGGTATTAATTCGCCAACGATACCCCATTTGTAAATCCATAAAGGGAGAGACGCTAAATACTTTATCAGTGAGCGTTGGCTGTGCGTGGTGATAATTGATCTGCACTAAATAGCAATGACGTTCATTCCAAGGAGTATTGCTGACTTCCGCCAACATGTACCTTAACGCCCCCTTTTGATAGCAAAAGTAAAAATTAACAGGGCTAAAATACCAGCCAAAATGACGAATTTGCCCAGCAAACACAACTTTATCAGTATCACCTTCGCCCCCTAAATGGCGAACGGTGGCGATGATTCTGGCTTTAAGCCCTGTAGGGGTATTAGCAAGTTGCTCATTGGAGAGTTGCAGCTTATCGCCAAATTGAGAAGACAGTTGATTAAGATAATCGGCACAATTAAATCGCAAGCAATTGGCTTTCGATACCGAAAACACGGCGGAAGTTTGCTCTAGCTGAGATAATTCATCTAAATCTAACACCAGCATGGCCATGTCGTATGTAAAACCATGTTTCTTAGGCACAAGGCGCTGATGCGTCACTTGCCCATGATAAACCCCTGTCATCAGAGTATTATCCATTTGGCGAGTGTCACTCACACCCTTTTCTGGCATTGCCACAGCTGTATTTAGCGTTGATGCAACCGAGTTCAGTGTGGTTTTCATAGTGCGATGCCAAATAACTCAGCCACATCAACTCCACTCCGCACCCCGTCTTCATGAAATCCGTTGTACCAATAGGCACCGGCAAAGTAGGTATTATTCACCCCATTAATGCGTGATTTTTGTACCTGTGCCTCGCTACTGGCTTGGTTGAATACAGGATGAGCATAATTGAATTTGCGTAAAATTTTTGACTCGTCAATTAATGCTGTTTGATTGAGCGTGACACAGAAAGTAGGCGCATCATCAGGTAAACGCTGTAAGATATTCATATTGTAAGTCACGCTGGCAGGGCGTGAATTAATATCACTACTGTCAACGCCGTCTAGACGATAGTTCCAACTTGCCCAAGCCGCTTTGCGTTTAGGCAGCAGCGCGGTGTCAGTATGCAGCACCACCTCATTATCTTGGTATTCCATAGCAGATAGAATGGCTTGTTCATCTTCACTGGGATCTGCCAACATGGCTAGCGCCTGATCACTGTGACAAGCTAGTACAACACTATCAAAGATTTGTGAACTGCCATCCACGAACGAAATCTTGACCGAATCGTCTAGACGTACAATAGACTTAACGCCCATGTTGAGAAATAACCGCTCTTTAAAAGGTGCCGTTAAACCAGGAATATAACTTCTTGATCCCCCTTCTAATACATACCACTGCGGTCTATCTGATACGTTCAATAAGCCATGATGCTGAAAGAAGCGAATGAAAAAGCGCAAGGCAAACGCGCGCATATCGTCAATACTGGCCGACCAAATGGCCGCCCCCATGGGCAGAATATAGTGCTGACAGAAAAAATCGCTGTACTGATAGCTTGCTAAAAACTCGCCTAAGGATTCACAAGGGTACTCGCCTGTTTGATAAATCTGCTTACACTGCTTATTAAAGCGAATGATCTCACTCAAGAAACGATAAAACTGTGGGTTAAATACGTTACGTTTTTGAGCAAACAAGCTCATTAGGTTATGACCGTTATACTCCAGCCCAGTCATCGCATTATGAACGCTAAAGCTCATTTCGGTCGGCAATGCTGAACTATTGATTTGCGACATCAACTTTTGAAAGCGCGGATAAGTCCGGTCGTTAAATACAATAAAACCGGTATCGATTGCATAAGATTGACCATCAAGCTCAACATCGACAGTTGCGGTATGGCCACCAATATAATCATTGGCCTCAAATACGCTGACATTGTGCTTACGGCTAAGTAAATAAGCAGAGGTTAAGCCAGCAATGCCACTACCAATAACAGCAATATTCTTCATGACATTTTCCTAGTTTCGTTATGTTGTAGCGCAGGTTTTGGCGCTAACGCACGGGTAATCCATGCATTAGGTAACAAAGAGAACAGTTTAAGTAACCAAGTAAATTTTTTCGGAAAATGAATGTCACTTTTGCCGTTTATCATTCCCTTGTAAATGGCTTGAGCTGCTTGCTGGGCACTTATCCGCATGGGCATCGCAAAATCATTTTTATCAGTAAGCGGGGTTTCCACAAAGCCCGGATTAATCACACTGACACCGATATTTCGCGACACTAAATCAACCCGTAAGCTATCGGCTAAATAGGTGATTGCCGCTTTTGATGCACCGTATGCTTGCGCACGAGAAAACGGTAAAAAGGTCGCGCTTGAACTCATCAGTGCAAGGCGCCCACCAGCAGCCAACTGAGGTAAAAATGCTTCAAGGCAGTAGCCAGTTGCAATGACATTTGTATGGATCACACGCTGAAATAGCGCACTATCAAACTTAATAACATCATCAATGTACTCACAAGTGCCAGCATTGAGGATCACAGCAGATAATGACAAATCATGCTGCGCAATAACATGTGCAAGTTGCTCGCCAGCCGCCTTGACTTGCGAAGCGTCAGTGATATCAAATACCAATGGGTGCACACCTGATAACAAAGCTAATTGCTGAGCATTTCGGCCACAAGCAATCACTTGCCAGCCTTGTGCAACATAATGCTTGGCCAATTCAAAACCAATGCCTGAACTCGCCCCCGTGATCAATACGGCTTGACTCATGCCTGCCCCCCTATCCGCTTGTTGAGTATGCGGATCATGCTGCCAAGAATGGGCACATGTTGGTACAACATCTGACCTGCATCGAAGTAATCTCGATGTTTAATGATTTTGTCAGTGAACTGTAACTGGCTCATGCCCTCAACATTGATGGCTTGACCGCGATTAAGCTTTGGATGTTGGTAAGTCATGGTCCAAAATAAACACGCTGATTGAAGCCCTTGTTCAGGTAGCGCTTGAGAACCATTGGCAATTTGCTCTTGATAAGCATTGGCAATTTGCGCTTGAGAACCATCAACAGTTTGCATCAATTGCACTTGATGAATATCAAAAGCGATACTGGAGACATTGCTATAAAGCTCAGCAAAATATTCAGTTAATGCTGTCAGTCCAAGTACTTGATGCAAGGGATCTTGAAACTCAATAGTTTCATCATACACTTGCGCAAGTATCTCAAGATTATTCTTATTAAGGCGTTGATACATTTCAATAAAACTGTCTAGCACAGATACATTGGAGTACTGAGCATTCACTTGCAGTACATCGGTATTATCTCGGCTGACTTTGGAAGCATCTGGTGCGGCAGTGCCAGCGGTTTGCAGTGGTTCTTCTACTGACAATTGGGCATGACTCAATGGTGATTGATTTCCAACAGATGACATTAACTTCTCCTCTGAGAAAAATTGAACATGCCTAGATGAATGACTAACCATTTCAATTTAGACGTATCTTGTGCGCAAAATTAACTGCACATACTTATCATTCAATACGCATAATTAAGCTAAATTGATCACCAATTTCTCAGTAAAAAGTGAATAATTACATCAACCATCATCACAAATGCGCAAATCTATAGCAAACCTAATGACACAATTATGAAACAGCCAATATCATTCGGCAGTGTATTTCACCTCAAACCTAGGTCAAATGAGTAAAAAATGATGTAGATCACTGCATTCTCGCTCAAAAAACATACACTGCGCGGCCTTTTTATCAGCTGTCATGTTATGTTGTTTGCGATTTCACCAGAGTTAATGTTGGCCCAATTAGTGGGTTTTATTTCCATGTTTGTTGGATGGTGGGCCAGTGCCCAAAAACAACAACGCGCATTTATGTCTGGCAATATGGCAGCCTCAACTCTTACCGCAGTGCACTTTGCCATGATGGGCAGCCCATTAGGCATGGCTAACCAACTACTTAACTTATTACGCTTCACTGCTGGCCAAAACTCATGGTGTAAACAGGCATCACGGGCACACGTATTTGCATTGCTATTCAGTGCAGTCGCTATCGCTCAAGGCCTATTTTTTGCAGTGCATTGGGCTGAATGGTGCGCCGTTGCCTCTGGTGTGATAATGAGTTTCAGCCTGCTATATCTCACTGGCAACCAATTAAAAATCGCCTTTGTTATCACCAACGCCCTGAACCTATGCCTATCGTATTATTTGATGTCTTGGTCTGGGCTGATTTATCAAATTGTGACCATAGGGATTTTGAGCTATGGGCTGTTACAATCGGTAAGGGAAAGGGTTGAAACTGGTGAGTTGGGTGAGTTTGTGGTTGATTCACAGGTGAAGGTTAAAACATAACTATTTTGTTTGTTTAAGGTTATTGGTTGATTCTTTTCCAAACTGCGTTTGCCCTTTTGGCTTTATAGAATTAACGTCGTGGGTTTTCAACCCACACCCGACCAAAAGGGAGTGAACTGCGACTCCCTCTTGGATCACCCCGCAGCTCCCGCGAAGTGCTAATCCTCATGCTACAGAGTGAATTAACTAGCGCCTCATAATCGCCATCTGATGTATATGGATATACAAATGTCGCGCTGGCATGGATGCCAAGGAGCGACCATGGCTCATCTGAGGCTATGTCGGCGTCCTGCCTTCATCACGTGAATTAACTCAACGCATTCGGGCACTTCCAAGGGAGAATATTGAGCCTGCAGGTACGTATGTAATAGCTCAAAACTAAATATGGGAATTAAGGTATTAAACATCATAACACTGTCGCAGCCTACAGCTATTCCCCGTTCCAAGTTGCTGAAATACGCAGATGAAAATACCGTATAACCATCATGGATGATGGTTAAAGCTCAGGGGCACATGGATGTGCCATCTGAGCTGTTAGGTATTTTTATTGGAGTATGAAGCTTATTCGCTTTGAAAGAATAACTTGGTTGGGGCGCTGAGGGATTGTTAAGGGGGACAAGCGCTTTCCCCCTTAACTCGGGTGTGGGCGAAGCACCACGACGTTAATTAAGAAATGATGATTTAATAAAACGCCACAACGTTATTGATATTGAAAAACTCAAATACTAAACCTTATTTGATCTTGCGCATTTTACCAGATGGTGTATTGGGTCATTCTCTGATAACTTAATGAAATATAAATAGTTAACCGTGCGCATATTTCAAAGTATTCAAAATAAATGCGCATGCGCACTATATAAATGTTAGGTTAATAAGGATGTTTAATGAGTAATCCACTTCAAAACCTTAAAATCGATTATTGGTATAAAGCAGTAATGGTTATTAGTGCTGTAACTTTAGTATTGTCGTTAACCGTAGAGTTAAAAGGAGTGGAAAATGCTACTGTTCAGGTGTTCTCGATAGCAGCCCTCCTTATCGGAATGGGTGAATGGATTAATCACCCTTTGCAAACTAAAATTCACCCACCGGTACCAGGGGTTCATAACGGCCTTCAAGAAACCGGATATCCGCGAACTAATTCTTTTATGGGTTTATTATTTATTTTGCTAGGTCTAGTCTTATCTTTTTATAAGGTTTGGCAATTATTAACCTAACAAAAAAATCAAGTTCGCCCGCTGCGCGGGCTGGGACGCAAACATGTGGGCTGCTCACTTCGTTCGGATTTTAGCCCACATGCCTGCCCCCTTATTTAAAAGTTATATGCACTAAGGTCACGGATGAAGCAATATTCAGTCGTCAGAATTAAAAAGTTGAATCGTGAGTTCACATTGGATGAAAATCACATAGGTACACGTTCTCCTAAAGTTGGTGATGTTGCAACTATTGTAGATGTCTATGACGGAGCTTTTGATCTTGAGTGTTGCGACAAAGATGGCTGTACAATTTGGTTAGAAATCTTTGATTCAAAAGATGCTGAATTTGAAATTGTAGATAATTTACCTTCAATTAAATTATCGCCAAATGAGTTCGTAGAGTTATTTGATTTCATGGAAAAGGCTAACGAATTATTTCATCAGCCGATGAAGTATTCTGATGCTAATAAAGTAAAAGAATTTGCACAGGCTAATTACCCTTTAATTAAAAAGTTTTACTATGAAACTCTGTGGGATAAATTACCCGAAGCAGAAAAAGAACGACGACTTGATGAGTAACGTGCATATAACAAGCGCATAAAGTGAAGGGACTGCTAACGCTTGGCTCAGTTCCGTTTCGCTGCACAATTATAGCCCCTATGCGGGCGTAATATACCTTGTCGAGCATGGAGGCGTAATTGAAATTTATTGGAATTATTCTAGGTTTTATATTTTGCTTTATAGCTGGAGTATTTTGGCAAAAGTGGCAATTATTAGAGTCCGGCGCGGTTGAATTAACGACTCCTTTAACTTTGCAGTCATCTCCTGATGCAATTGGAGAATTACCAAAAGGTACAATTCTATATCCGTATTCAAGTACAGGAAGTATTGAGACCTTCATAGTTTTTGTTAACACCAAAAATCTAGACCTATTAAAACTCCATACTTTCGAGCAGCGGTCAACTGTTGCGCCAATTAATGGGTACGCTAAATAAAGTATATAACAAGCCAATTGAGCGCGGGGCGTTACCCATCAACAAAAAAGCAGCTTATTGATAAGCTGCTTTTTGCTATATGGTCATATCAGACCAAACCAACTAATATCCCGTGTTCGTCACTGGCTCCCAGTGTTTCTCCACTTCTTCTTTAATGAACTTCTCTTTTGCTTTCACTGCATCAGATTCAATAAAGCCAATCGCGGCATGGGCTTTTTCTTTGGTGCTAATATCTGGGTAAACCACATCATCAGCGCCGGTGTGCTTAAGCACCATGTTTAATAGTCTTCTTGCCATGGTGACTTGCTCAATGGCTTTATCCAGCAGTGCATGACCTTCTTCTGGGTTGTGGGCATATAAACCATGGGATGACATGGCAAAGTCCCAACGCCATTGTGAATGACGAATCCCCATGATGGCGTCATTCATTAACGGCCATGTTGCGCCTGCATCCCACGCGGCTTTGGCTTCGTAGTGGGCTTTGACTAATAAGTCTTCCACCTGACGGGCTTTAGCATCAATATCTGCTTTATGTTTGTCTAACGTACGGGTGATTTCTGCTTCGCTAGTGTGGCAACCGGCACAGGCGCTATCAAAGTGATCTAGCGCTTTCCCCACTTTGTGGTCAGTGTACTCATTGCCTTTTTCATCAGTGGCTACCGGCATATGACAAGTAATACAGGTGACCCCTTTTTCAGCATGTTCACTGCGGCTCCAGTGTTCAAACTCTGGGTGGCGAGACTTCAAGATAGGCGTTTTTGAAATTGGGTGGATCCACTCGTAGAATCGGCGAGTATCATAGTATTTTTCAATGTCATCAGCGGTATTACCGAAGATCCATGGGATATTAACTTTATTACTTTTTTCAGGCTGGAAGTAATACGTCACATGACATTGACCACAAGTTTGTGCCCCTTGCATGTTTAGTGACTGCTTTTCAAAAGGCAGTTGTACTTTCGCCATCGCATCTTGGGCATGAGGTCTAGGTAGTGCAAGATCCGCTTTGCCATCAACATGACAATCTGAGCAATAAACCGTGGCGGAAATCTCGGTGCCTAAGTCGGCAAAGTTAGCCGCTGAAAAGCCTTCTACACCCATTTCTTTCATTAACCTTGGTGCATCAGGGGTTTTACAAGTCCAGCAGCTTGCTGACAGCCCTTTTTCACCTTCGGGCACAGCAACACCGGTTCTGAGCGTGTGAGTAGCATCAGCCACTGCAAATTGGTGACCTCGCGGACTGCGGTATTCTTTTGCAAATGATGAACCCGCCCATAAAATAATGCTTGCAGGATAATGGGCCAACATATCTTCTGATTCAGACTGTTCCTGCGTTGCTAACCAAGTTTGGTATTGCACAGGAAACTTCTGTTGATTCGGGTCAACTTTATCACCCGCTGCGACTGCGTTGAATGTCATTAAGCAAGACATGCCAACAGCAAAACCTAAAGCAGCACTAACACGTAAGTTCATAACTTTGTTTTCCTAAAAAGTATTTATCCTGAAAGTATTTATCCTGGTCGTCCATCAATTCTAGGACGCGATAAAATGGGTAGATAAAACCACACAAACATGCCGAATCCAACCGCCCAAAAAGCTGAGGCACTCCACAACCAAAACTGGCTATATTCTTGCATCCATAGCGGCATCACAGCGCGCAATAAACCCGCTATGGGTAAACATAAAAATGCCAATGTCATATTCGGGCCTTGATAGATATTGCGGCTAGTATGACCCAAAGACACTCGAGACATCATCGACAAACACAATGAGGCTAAGCCTGCTATCGCAAATAAATGCAATAAAGTACGGTAAGCGTGCTCGTTGTTAATATGCCAAGCTAACGCTAAAAGGGTTAGCGGTAAAGCCAGATATGAAATATGCAGTGACCATAACATGCGTTCTTTCAATGTTTTATGCCCTTGCCAACGGGCAAATCGCACTAATTGCAACGTGCCAGCGGCGGCAAGAATGAACTGTTCGATACCTTTTGGCAACACATGTGTCAAAGCTTGTATAAACAGCGTGATCATCAGCAAAATAATGCTCCAATCTAACCACACTATGGGATCGGGTTTTGCTGCTTTAATGCGCATCGCTGTAAAAAATGGAATGACTCTACCGCCGACAATGGTGATGACCAATGCCACCCACCAAATCATTGCCTGCCAGATTTGAGTCGCCAATACGAAGTCACGTTGATACAGGGCATAATAGCTGAGTAAATTAACCAGCATGGCCACCATTAACATTATCGGAAAGCCAATATTACGCCATTGCTTCACTGGGTAAATACAGCGCCATAATGCCGCAGCGCTTAACCCTAAGAATAAGCTATCAAAAATTGCAGCAAGAATAATGGGGATTTCAAACGGCAGCAGCAATAACAACCTTGCGGTTAACCAACAGCCAAAAATAACCGCTAAAGACGCCCCTTTTACAGTAGGTTGATTCGTCCAAGTTTGCACCGCGGTCAGTAAAAATCCACACACTATCGCTAATGCAAAGCCAAATAGCATTTCATGGGGGTGCCACCACAGAGGTAATACACTTGCCCAAAAGCCAGTGCTGAAAATACTGAATTGCGGCAGATACCAGGTCAGTAACCAAAGTGGAATGAATACGGTAGCCAAGATTGCACCGCCTAAAAAGAAAGGTCTAAAGCCTAAACGAAACAGCGCGGGGGTGGTTTC
The DNA here is from genome assembly GCF_043643735.1 of Shewanella maritima. Taxonomy (GTDB): domain Bacteria; phylum Pseudomonadota; class Gammaproteobacteria; order Enterobacterales; family Shewanellaceae; genus Shewanella; species Shewanella maritima_A. The sequence goes on along the minus strand of NZ_JBHZSM010000003.1, from coordinate 127,162 downwards.
AACTAGTTTTGGATCATCAATGTTTAGCATGTTTGCTACCCAATCAATTTGATTTAATTCAATACACTATAACATGCATTTTAAATGCATCTTAAATAAACTGCAATGGTCACACGCCGATCCTTAACCAAGCAGCAGTGAGGAATTCATGTATTTGTGATCAAGATTGAATTGAGTATAGCCCCTAGTGTTACCGCTAGACTTGTTTAAGCTTTCTTTTTTAACGCCCCTAACACCTCAATGGCGCGAAGACGTGCGGCTTTATGATCAACAATCATTTCAGGGTAATGACTGATATCAGGGGCAAATAAATCTGCAACAGTCGTCAATTCACCATGATGAATCGCTTTTGCTGAGAAGTGTTGCAGTTGTGGTAAATACTGTTTGATAAACTGCGCCTGAGGGTCAAATTTTTCACTTTGTGTGTGAGGATTAAACACTCTGAAATAGGGCTGGGCATCACACCCCGTACCAGCAGACCACTGCCAACCACCGTTATTTGCAGCTAAGTCACCATCAATCAGCTTTTGTTTGAAATAGCGCTCGCCCCAGCGCCAATCAATGAGTAAATGCTTGGTGAGAAAGCTGGCGACTACCATGCGTAAACGATTATGCATCCAACCCGTTTGGTTCAGTTGTGTCATGGCAGCATCGACAATCGGGTAACCCGTTTTCCCCTGACACCAAGCATCAAACTCTTCTAGGTTATTACGCCATTGGATATTGTCACCCAACGCGTTGAAGTTTTGATTTCGCGAAAGCTTTGGAAAAGCCACTAACAGGTGACGATAAAATTCACGCCAAATAATCTCGTTAATCCAAGTTTTACATCGGCTCGCTTCGTTCACCAATGCATCAGGGAATTGGATCAGTATCGCAGCGAGACATTGGGTTGGGCTTAACATACCAATGGCTAAATAAGGTGAGATCCCACTTGTGAATTGCATTGCAGGAAAGTCCCTATGCTGAGCATATAAGGTAATTTTGCTGGCAATAAACTGGTTTAACTGGTCACTGGCAGCGAGTTCCCCTACGGCCCAAGCTTGGCTGCTCACTTGCTGTGGGTAATGATTGCCTAACTCGAACGGGACATCAGTGAAGGACACAGCAATTCGCCCTCCTAGTTTGATGCTAGGACAAGGCAAAGGTTGGAAAGGTAACGATAGTGCCAGCGAACGCCACTTTTTAGCAAAGGGGGTAAATACCTTATACATGCCCCCAGACAAGTTTGTCACTTTGCCCGGCGCAATAGCGCAGTGTTGGTCAAATAAATGCAGCAGACATGGCCTTGTTAATCCACTATCGGTGCCGCGACTAAGCAAATCAACGATGTTTTTATCACGGAGCGATTCATTCCATTCTGGCTCGACACTGGCATAAACTGCGTCAATGTCATATTGCTCGATATACTCGACTAATGCGTTTTCTTGCGCCCGAAAATCTGCAACGGTTATCACATCCAGTTGTATGCCTAGCTTTGCGAGTTCATGGCCTAAATAGTTAACTTGGCGATTGATAAAATCGATTTGTATTGCTGCGACATCATGCCGTTGCCATTGCAAAGGCGTAGCAAAATACACAGCCCTCACGCTACCACCAGCAGTTGTTGTTACGGCTTTACAAGCCTGTGTGAGCGCTTGATTATCAGTTAGTCGTAAATCTTGCCTAAACCACATTAATGTATTCATGGGGATGTGTTCACTCGGTACATTCAAGACGCCAAATTATGGCCTAGATTTTACAAACACAGACTAATAGGCATAGCGTAACTTCATTTCTTCAGGGTGCGGGTTGAGGTATACCTGATTCTCAATGTACTCAGTCGGAAATTGCGTGAGATAATGATTAATCAAGGTAATGGGTACCAACAATGGCACTAATCCCTCACGATATTTCATGATCATGCTCGACAGCTCTTGTTTTTGTTGGCCTGTAAGCTTTTTCTTAAAGTAGCCTTGAAGGTGTTGCAAGGTACTGGTGTGATTCTTTCTTGTAGCTCTAATTTTCAGCGCAGTCATAAACCCAGCAAAATATTGAGCCGCAGTTTGCTCAACGTCTTCAATATTTGCCAATATTGGACCCAAATCGCGATACCAAGCAGGGCTATGGGCCATCAGCATGTATTTATAACGCGAGTGGAATTGAATCAATTTATGTTTGCTCACGCCAGAGCGCATCATATTCTGCCAATCATTGTGCGCAAAGACGCGAGTAAAAAAGTTTTCACGCAACACGAGATCATGTAATCGCCCTTCTTCCTCCACAGGCAAATGCGGATAGGTTTGCATTAATTTTTGGGCAAATACCCCGACACCTGACTTAGTACCGTTGTTGGTACCTATTTTATATTGCGTGACACGTTCCATTCCGCAGGTAGGTGATTTTGCACATAATATATAGCCATCTAAATCACTCAGTTCGGCCACCTTTTGCTCACTGAATCGATTGAGGTCATCAGTCACATCTACGCTGCCATCAGCACTGCGGATGTAAATCGTCTCCCCATCTCTGATTTGCCTGATACTTTTACGAGGAGCGCCCATACCGATTGCCATTTCAGGGCAAACTGGCACATATTCAAAATGTGCGGCTATCTCTTTTTTACAATACATTGATTGCTTATGACCTCCGTCAAAACGCACTTGTTGCCCCAGTAGGCAACTGCTAATGCCGATCTGAATGTTAGCCTGACTCGAACTTTGCTCACACACACTTTGCAGCTTTGACATACTCCCCTCCTAATTTAAGTGCGAATAGTCAATTCCTAATTATTACGCTCTAATAGCCACTATCTTTAACCACCAACTACACTGAAGGGCTTAACCCAGCAACAACAGATTAGTTAAGTTATATAATTTTTAAACATATACGATCTGTATAGCAGATTAGTTCAATTTTTTATGCTTAATGGTATTTAACGCATTCGCATCAAATCAAACAAAAAGGCGATGGCTATAGACAAGGGGCTATAGACAAGGTTCTTAAGTGCGTAAAAATGTGAAATGCATGGATAAAAATATATAAAAACGTGCGCACCATCATTAACCTTGCCACTGTTTATTCTATAATCAATCAATGTTCACATAGGGAAGGTAAACAAATGGGCACAAACATCAATGACGCTAAATTAGTAAAATTGATAAAATTTGCGCCTACCCTAATGATTCTTACTTTTGCAGTCGCAGTTAACTCAATGATTCTATTGAGTAACAAAGAAAAGTCCCAACAAAGTATCGAGTCTCTAGAAAACGATATAATTGCAACTCAAAAACAGCAAATCCAGTCCCAAGTCAACCAAGCTATCGACTACATTGAATACCGATACCAAAGCGTCATCCCACAGTTAAAAAAGCAAAGTAAGCAAAGAGTGTACGAAGCGATTGAAATTGCTGAAAACATCTACCAAAAAAACCGTGATAAGCCTGATGATGTAATTAAAAGTATGATTATCAATGCACTAAGGCCTATCCGCTATGCCGAGAAGCGAGGCTACTTTTTCATCTTTCAAATGGATGGCATGAATGTAATGCACCCATTAAAAACCCACTTAGAAGGCCAGCAACTAATCAATGCCCAAGACCAAAAGGGTACGCTTATTTTAAAAGAACACATCGATCTCATAAAAAATAATCAGGGCGAAGCCTTTTATCAATGGCAATACCAAAAACCACAGCAGCCCATTGATATTGAATTTGAAAAGCTCGGTTTCGGTAAATATTTTGCACATTTTGACTGGTTTATTGGCACTGGTGAGTACCTTGATGATGTGGAAGATGACTTAAAGTCTGAATTAACAATGTGGTTTAACAATGCTCCGCAAGATAACAATACTAAATTCTACATCATCAATCAGGAAGGTAGGATTATCGCTCATAGTTCCCCAGAACTAAGAGGAAAAAATATAAACGAAATTAGCAAACTAGATGCATCTCTTTTTCAGTCAGACATTGATAATCTCGCTAACGAAGGTACTCATCTCACCTATGACATGACAATATCAAGACTGCAAACACACCCGCAAAGAGTCAGCTATATCAAGGCTTATCCTGAATGGAATTGGGTCCTAGGTACCAGTTTTAGTGCCAATATTTTTAATGACTACCTTGAAGAGAAGTTAAACGAATTAAATCAATTGAATCAAAAGAAGTTCAACAACATCTTGTTGTTAAGTGTATTTTCAACCTTGCTCATCATTATATTAAGCCTAGTCGTCAGTCAGATGATTATTAATCGCTTAAACCGTTTTCAAGCAAACCTCGAGGAGTCATTTGATGCATTACAAGAAAATCAATTAAAAATGCAACACATGGCAATGCATGACAATCTCACGGGGTTGCCTAATCGCGCTTCTTTATCTAAAGACATCCACGAAGGTATCCAATTTGCAAAGGCAGAAAATACGCAGCTTGCCATTATTTTTATAGATCTATTTGATTTTAAGAAAATTAACGACCTCTACGGACACTCCTCAGGCGACAAGTTCTTACAAATCATCAGCAGTAAATTTGAAAGCTTGTTAGGCGAACATGACAGCATTGCACGCTTTGGTGGCGATGAATTTATTTTCTGCGCGCCAAATATTAATCAGCAACAGGAACTAACAGATCTATTACAACGAATTCAAAGTATCTTAAGAGAAAAGTTGATTATTGATGGAAAAAACCTAACCGCACACTGCAACATTGGTATAAGCATTTACCCACAAGATGGTGATACACCAGAGTCATTAATCAGAAAAGCCGATATTGTACTCAATCAGTCTAAGAAAGCTGGCTGTGATGCCATTGCATATTTTAGTAACGAAATCAGCCAAAAAATCCAACACGACTACCTCGTTGAAGAAGAACTGCGAAAAGCCCTTAAACACAATGAAATAACAGTGCATTACCAACCTCAAATCGACACCGACAGCAAACGCATAGTGAGTGTTGAGGCGCTCGCCAGATGGCATAACCAAAAGCTCGGAGATGTGCCGCCGATTAAGTTTATTGAAACAGCAGAACAAACAGGCTTAATTATCGACATTGGCTTATTTATTTTTAAAACCACCTGCAAAGACATATTGAGTGTATCCAGTAATGGACATGAAGCATTATGTGCATCAATTAATATTTCGCCTAAACAACTGCTTTGCGATGGTTTTGTAAATAGCTTGATTGACGTTTCTGATGAGGTAGGCATAAATAGAGAGCGGATAACACTGGAAATCACCGAAAATGTATTTATTGATGATGTAGACCAAGTCACCCCCATCCTTGACACTTTACGAAATGTCGGTTTTGGAATTTCACTCGATGACTTTGGTACCGGTTATTCATCATTAAGCTATTTGAACTTCTTGCCCATAACCGAAATTAAAATAGATCGCTGCTTTGTTGAAAACATCAATCACAACTCTCAAAGCAACGCACTGATTGAGGCCATTATGGCAATCAGTCAAACTTTTGATATCAAAGTTGTTGCGGAAGGTGTAGAGACACTAAAGCAATACCAAACTTTATCTGCGTACAAATGTCATCTTATACAAGGTTATTATTTTGATAAACCAATGCCTAAATCTCAGTTACAGCAAAAGTACTTTTCTGGCGATAACGTCAACGTAAATTAAAAAGTAAAGAATCCACCTTCTGAAGAAGGTGGCTTTCATTCAGCCCCCTAAAAGGGGGCGTTTCAGTTATTTTGTAGCCTCAGTAGCATCTATGAGTAATGATATTTAAAGCCGTTGAAAACATGGATGTTTTCGTCGAGCCCACAGGAATGTGCTTGCTGCGTGCTTTAAATATCATAGCATAGCTGAATCAACCTCAAGCTGGCATGCCATACAAACAAAGATACAGGCAAACCCTAATTGATGATAACCACCTACTGAAGTAGATGGTTTAGGGCTGAAAACAAAAGGCGGATCGCCTCTGATCCGCCTTAGCATATTCAACCAACAATTCCATCAACACCTCATTGCGACAATAACTGTCAGACTCTAACTAGCTATCGTTAACAGAAGCGTTAATACAAGCGCTAAGTGTTATTTATTGTGATTAGCAAAGCGCTCTAAGCCCCACACTAAACCAATGCCAACAATGGCAAACACAATGGCGAGTAATAACTGTGATGGTTCACCTGTTACCTGTTCAAATTGCATTGGCGATAAATTAGCTTCCGTTAACGGCACTTGTTCGCCTTTAGAATTCTCGCGCCATGTGAGTACTTCTTTCCATGGCCAAATCTTACCTAGTGTGCCTAGCATTAATCCGGTTAAAAACATCAAAGTTGCATCATGGTAGTGCCTTAACAATGCCGATAACACATGACTAAAACTCAGTAAGCCAATGGCACAACCTGCGGCAAAACACACCAAATAACTCACTTCAAAGCCTTTTGCCGCTGCTAACACAGCAGGGTACATACCTAATAGCAACAACATAAAACTGCCTGAAATACCGGGCAAAATCATGGCTGTAATTGCGATTAAGCCAGCAAAGAAGAAGTTTAAATAAGTAGCTTCTAGGGCGATAGGATTAAGCACAGTAATCACCCAAGCAAAAGCAACACCTGCAATAAACAATGCTATTCGGGCTAAGTTATAGCGTTTAACTTGTTTAGCCACGTGCACGACAGAAAACAGGATTAAGCCAAAGAAAAATGACCATACAGGGATCGGATGGGTCTCTAGCAACCAAGAGATTAGTTTAGCGAGGGTAAAAATACTGGTTAGAATACCACTGAACACACACACCAGAAATGGCCCATTAATGTGCATGAAGGCGGCTTTTATTCCTTGCTGCTTAATAATGCCGAACAAGGAAAAATTGATTTTTCTGAGACCATCAAGAAAAGGCTCTAAAATGCCTGTAATAAATGCAATCGTTCCACCAGAAACACCGGGGACCACATCAGCAGCGCCCATCGCCATGCCTTTTAGATATACCACAAACTTATTCAAAATATGCCCTTAATCATGCTGGTTCGCGCAGATTATACTGTGATTCAACAGCATTGATAATGAATATTTATTTCAAATTAAGTAACAAGAATGTTAACCTCATCCGACCAGATGGATTTATACATGGAATGACGATGACCACAAAAGTAAATAAAGTCATGGCGCTTTATCAAAAGGTGACCAAATACCCTTTTGGACAACAAATTTTCTCTAAAATGGTTTCACGGATGGCGCCCTATTTTGGCACAGTGAACCCTAAGGTGACTGACTTAAAGCAGAATCGCTGTGAAGTATTAATCAAAAAACGCAAACGCGTACAAAATCACATTGGTACTGTACATGTCATCGCCATTTGTAACGGGTTAGAAATGGCAATGGGCACGATGGCCGAGGCATCGATCCCTAAGCATCTTCGTTGGATCCCTAAAGGTATGAGTGTCAATTACACCGCCAAGGCAGGGAGCGATATTTTATGTGTTGCCCAAGTTCATCCTGAGCAATGGCAAGTCGGTGATATGTTGGTGGATGTCAAAGCTTACGATGACAAAGGTGTCGTCGTTGTTGAAGGCACCATTAAGTTGTGGATTTCTGAAAAGCCAATGAAGTAAGTTTCAATATTTTTAACCTTCATTAGCAATGTCTGCTTGATACTTTACGAGGTAACCTTATGGGTTACCTCTTTTTTTTCGCATCATTACTTGTTACCGTGTAATGAGTGTGTACCACTTTAGCCTGACTGCTCTAGCATTAACTGACGTTATAGCCGTAAGTAAAAAGCTGGCCGCATTCTACTACTCACCACATTGACGTGGTTGCACAGTAAAAAAACGTAACGCTTTTGTCATCTTATTTTCGAATGGAACTCGATATGCAGGCAGTTAGCCAAGTTAATACGGAACAAGCACACAAAGAGTCAGTCAGCAACGATGTTCCATCAGCAATGCTAACGGAGCGTTTACCCAACCTCGATGCCATTAGAGGCTTTGCGTTACTAGGGATTTTCTTTCTCAATATCTATTTTATGGGTAATAGCTTTTATGGTTATCCGCCCCACCAGCCGCAACTGGTTGTCGATATTTTTTGGGAAATCTTTAGCAACTTCTTTCTTGAAGGTCGTTTTATTAGCTTGTTTTCCATGTTGTTTGGCATTGGCATTTACATACAATTTCGACGCATCAAAGCCCAACATATTGAGCCCTATCCCATTATCGCTAGCAGAGCCAAATGGCTAATAATATTTGGCGCAGTGCATAGCATATTCATCTTCTCTGGCGATATATTACTGACTTATGGCGTGTGTAGCTTTCTGGTGTACCACTATCGCGAACACACGCCTAAAAGCTTAATCAAAAAAGCATTAATTATGCTGACTGTGTCCACAGTATTTATTGCCGTTATTTCAATGACCCTTGAAGATGAGCCATTTTATCGAGGCTCAGAGCTTTACCAAGCCCAACTGGAGGTTTGGACAGGTGGTTACCTTGGTCAGTTGTTGATGCAGTTAGTCATGACAGGTTTTATGCTACTTATCTTACCTTTTAGTACGCTTTGGTATTGTAGCGCCATGATGCTAATTGGCATTGCGCTTTTTCAGCAAGGCTACTTAGAAAATGGTTTTCGTCAGAAACAACTACTTGGTCTACTTTGTCTATCTTTACTGTTATCAAGTGCCGATAGCCTGCTGAGCTTTAATGAAAGCGCCGTACTCGTTGAGTTATCAAATGTATTAATGACCCTTTCAGCCATTCCAATGGCCATGATTTACCTGCACATTATCGTTAAGGTCTGTAAAAACAATGCCAATATATTGGTGCCGCTACAATCAGTGGGGCGTTTAGCGTTGAGCTTATATATCCTTCAATCTATTGTTGGCATTATGTGCTTCAGGCATGTGTTTCCGCAATGGCAGAGCCAATTTGATAGAGCTGATTACATGTTATTTGCGCTCGCGTTTAGCCTAATGCAAGTATTAATCGCGTTCCTGTATTTGCAGTTTTTCAAACAAGGGCCACTGGAGTACCTTCTGCGACATTTAATCAATAAGAAACAGGCTTAGTTATGCCCATCATGATGTTAGTTGCGCTGATTTGTTTTTGCTTATTTGGTACTTGTGGTTACCTTTACCACCCCTACATCGCCATCGTGTGGTTAGTGCTCAATATGCTGACTGGCTTGATATTTTTTATTGATAAACGAGCGGCAAAGATGCATAAACAACAAAAGCGTCGTGTTAGGGAGCGTACCTTATTGTTGTTTAGTGTGCTCGCTTGTTGGCCAGCGGCTTATTGGGCGATGCAATCTCTGCGACATAAAACCCAAAAGCGCGCCTTTCTAATTCCCTTTTGGTTCCTCGCCGCATTCCAAACTTTGGCAGTGCTATATCTGCTGTATGTTTACTTACAAGCTGCCACTTTTGCCGTCACATAAATACATATCGTCACTGAATTGGACGTGTATCGTTAACGCAAATCAGGTAAATATGATATAAACAAGCCCTTAGCTAATTCACTACGAGAAACCCCATGAGAATGTTACTTGCTGTCGTCGTTATTGCTGGCGTCATTTTTTATTTTTTTACCCACATGAATAATCAAAAAGCAGCCAAAGAAAATATCGCTAAGGGCAAAGAGTTTCTAGCGCAAAATGTCCAACGCGAAGAGGTATTTGAAACGCTGTCTGGTTTGCAATATGAAGTGCTAGTGAAAGGCGACAATACCGAGCATCCTAAAGCTACTGACTCGGTGACAGTGCATTATCATGGCACTCTTATTGATGGCACTGTGTTTGATAGTTCGGTTGACCGCGGCCAAACCATCGATTTCCCATTAAACCGAGTCATTAAGGGTTGGACTGAAGGTGTGCAATTAATGAGTGTGGGTGACAAATTCCGTTTCTACATCCCTAGTCAACTGGCTTATGGAAACCGCGCAACGGGTAAGATTGAAGGTGGTTCTGTGTTGATTTTTGATGTGGAACTGTTTGCAATCAATTAATCACTGTTGCTTAATTTCGTAGTGCAAATATCCGTAGTGCAGATATTTGCATTGCGAATAAATGACTAAGCGTGTGCTATTCAGCCCTATGCTGAAGCAAGCGTTATAGGTAAGCACTGCGCTTAGTCTACTTACTTATCACCGCGTCTATTTAGCGCTCACTGATCACCTCTTACTCATCACCACTTACGCTCGCACAACTTTATTTCGTCTTTTTTTAACTGACTCCGTCTTAACTAGGGAATAACCTAATTTAATGGAGTGCAACACGAATGCATTTTTCACCACACGCGCCAGTCGCAGACAATCAATTTATTAAAAGTAAACCTGCCATGCTGAACCAATTCTATGGCAGCACGGATGTGTTTCCATATTGGGTAGCAGATATGGATTTTTCTATCGCAAAACCTATTAGCGATGAACTACAGCGCTTAGTTTCTCGAGGGGTATACTCGTACGAGTTTATTGAGAAAGCTGTATTTGAAGCCATTTCCAACTGGCATCTTCGACGCCATCAAATCACCCTTTCACCGGAGCACTTTGTCCAGGTGCCAGGGGTGTTATCTGGTATTGCACTGTTACTAAGGCAACTGACCGATAAAGGCGACGCGGTAATGATTCAATCACCAGCTTATCACCAGTTTTCAGGATTAATAACGAAAGCACAGCGCACGTTAATCAAAAATGATCTGCAATTGATTCAAGGGGAATACCAACTAGACCTAAAAGGCATGGAACAACAAATCATTGATAATCAGGTTAAAGCAATGATTTTTTGTAATCCACATAATCCCACAGGCCGCGTTTGGACACGGGCTGAACTAGCCGATGTGGTCGCTATAGCTCAACGTCATAACGTGTTGATTATCAGTGATGAAATACACGCCGATATCATTTATCAAGGCAATGTATTTACTAGCCTTACTCAGTTTGAGAGTGACAACATAATTACGTTATTGGGCTCACCTGCAAAAACATTCGGTATGCATAGCATTTCACACGGTTATATCTATATCAATAACCCAGATTTACATGGCAAGATCAAGCAGCATATTAGCGATTTATATTTGGACCATGCTAATGCCTTATCTTCTTATGCCACTGTTGCAGCTTATCAACATGGCGATGCATGGCTAGATGACATGATGGCGTATTTGCAAGGCACGCTTGATTGGATAAATGATTTCATCAAGCAACATATTCCTAGGCTTCGCATGTACCAACCTCAAGGAACTTACCAAGTTTGGTTCGACTTCAGTGGACTTGAGTTAAGTGAAGACCAGCTTACACAGCAAATATTTAAGCAAGCCAAAATGGGACTCACACCAGGCGCTTGGTTTGGTGAACAAAGTGGTCAGTTTATGAGAATGAATATTGCCACCAAACGAGAAAATATCATGGGATCATTTGAATTGCTAAAACAAGCACTCACAAAGGGTGCTGCCAATGGCGCGATTCAAAATCATGCCTGCCAGCAAGCTGACATCGCTTCAGCTAGCTCTTCAGATTTAGCTGCAGACGCCAGTTTTGGCAAAAGTAATAACAGCTGCTGTTAACGATCATAGCGCCTCACTCCCAATTTAATATTGGGGTGAGGCTTTGCAATGAAAGGTAATTAGAGTTCAGCAATGAGTAAAAAGATGATCAAACGTTACCAAAAGGATCATCAATAGATAATGCAGGCTGAGTAAACCACTTTGCGCCATCATTGGTCATGTAGAAGTGATCTTCATGACGCACACCAAACTCTCCCGGCACACATAACATCGGCTCGTTACTAAAGCACATACCTGCAGCAAGTGGTGTGGTGTCACTTTTCACTAAGTATGGCCATTCGTGAATATCTAAACCAATACCGTGTCCTGTTCGATGCGGCAAACCGGGAATGTCATATCCAGGCCCAAAGCCTGCTTCCACCAGCACGTTACGCGCAGCAGTATCAACCTCGCCGCAAGCAAGCCCTACTATAGCCGCATCAAAGGCGGCCAATTGCGCTTGTTGCTCTAATTGCCACAATTGTCGCTGGCGGTCACTTGGCTCTCCGAACACATACGTTCGCGTAATATCAGACTTATAGCCAAACAGTTCGCAACCGGTATCAATTAATACAGTGTCGTTGATAGCCAGAGACTTAGGAGATTTAACCCCATGAGGGTAAGCACTGTCTTCGCCAAATAATACAATGCAAAAAAACGAACCTGTAGTTGCGCCCACTTTACGGTGCGCCTCATCAATAAACGCGGTCACCTGTGCTGTTGTGATGCCCTCGTGCAAGATACTGGCAACCGCTTTATGCACCACCAACGTCATGTCCATCGCCCGTTGAATAATAGCTAATTCATTGGCTGATTTAATCATGCGACAACCCGCGGTAATCGCTTTCGCATCCTCTAATTGCATCGAAGGCGCAGCTTTAGCAATGCCGTTAGCCACAAAAAAGGCGGCAGACTCATCAATGCCAAGGGTGATATCTTTATTTGGCATCATATCAGTCAGCACCTTAGAGACTAACTCGTATGGGCTTTCATCCTCGTGCCATGTGTTCACTTTCCCCTTAATCACCATATAGCCTTCAAGGGTATCGAGTTCGAATGCTGGGGCAATATATTGAAGTTCACCATGAGCAGGTAGAATAGCTCCAACCATACGTTCACTGGCGTACCACTGGGTGCCAGTGAAATAATACAAGTTGGTGCCAGCATTAAGGTATATCGCATCAATACTGTGCTGCTGCATCAGCGTTTGGGCATGGGCAATACGCGCTTGATACTCAGCCAATGAAATCGGTGCTACCCCTTGGGTCATATCTGACAATAAGGCTAATGCCTGTTGCGGCGATTGCCCACCAATCCCCTTTGCCCCGTTAATTTGTGTATTTTTAGCAAATGTCTCTGTATTAATTGCCATGGCAGCGTAACTCCTAGACAGAAAATGTCGCTTTAAGCTTTGCAGCTTAAAACACTCATTTGTCTACATTTAAAACTAATAAAGGAATAAACAGTAAGTGGACTGTTTATATGATGGTATCTATCATAGCCAGTTTGTAATTGTATACAATATAAAGTTACAACTTGCCTGATAAAGTCAAATTATGGTTAACTTGCATCGCATAATACGAGCTTGAGATAATCAAGCCTATCCAACACAGTCCTAACTGGAGTCCATATCTCATGTCTCAGCCTTGTGAAATCGGCCAACGTCTTGATGCCATTCGTCAACAATTAACCGTAGAAAACATCGATGCTTTTATTATTCCACGTGCCGATGAGTATTTGGGAGAATATGTCCCCGAACGTAATGAGAGGCTACAGTGGGCGACTGGGTTTACGGGCTCTGCGGGCATGGCTATTGTCATGAAGCAAACCGCTGCTATCTTCACTGACGGTCGCTATACAGTGCAAGTGCGTCAACAGGTCAATGGTGAGCTTTTTCAATATCTAAGCTTAACTGACGATCCGCAAATACAGTGGTTAATGGATACACTCCCTAAAGGCAGTAAGGTGGGTGTTGACTCTCGTTTACACACCTACGCTTGGTATCAGCAGGCACAAAGCCAATTGCAAAAAGCAGGCATCTCATTAGTCAATGTCAATCAAAACCCTATCGATGTACATTGGCAATCTCGCCCAGCACTTCCAACAAGCCCTTTCCGTTTATTTGATCACCAAGGCGCGGGAAAGAACAGTATTGAGAAGCGACAACTCATAGGCGATATCATCAAATCACAAGGTGCTGATATGGCACTGATTGCTGCATTAGACTCTTTCTGTTGGTTGCTCAACATTCGCGGTAATGACGTACCTAGATTGCCTGTTATTCTTGGTAATGCACTGCTCAGTGTTGATGGGACAATGACACTCTTTACCGACACGGCAAAACTACCACAAGGTTTTGCAGAGCATGTAGGTGATGGCGTCAAGGTGAAGCCTGAAACAGAGCTCGCTGCAGAACTGACTAAATTAAGTGGCATTAACCTGCTGGCGGATCCTAATTCTGCTAACGCATTTTGCCAATTAACGGCAAAACAAGCTGGCGCAAACTTAATTGCAAGCCTTGATCCTGTCGCGTTACCAAAGGCTCAAAAAAATAGCGCTGAACTTGAAGGCATGTATGCCAGCCACATTCGTGACGGCGCTGCAGTGAGCCGTTTTTTAGCATGGTTAGATGCGCAAGTTGAGCAAGGCGTAATGCATGATGAAGCACAATTGGCCGATAAGCTTGAAAGCTTTCGATTAACCGACCCACTTTATCAAGAGCCTAGCTTTGACACCATTTCAGCTACCGGTGCTAATGCCGCAATGTGTCACTACAATCACAATAATGCCGGCCCTAGCATGATGACACCTGATAGCATTTACTTGGTTGACTCTGGCGCTCAATATTTGGATGGCACCACAGATGTTACTCGTACTATCGCAATCGGCAATGTCACTGATGAGCAACGTAAAATGGTCACCTTGGTGTTAAAAGGGCACATTGCGTTAGATCAAGCCAGGTTCCCAAGAGGCACAACGGGCCAACAACTCGACGCCTTTGCCCGTCAATACTTGTGGCAACATGGTTTTGATTATGATCATGGTACAGGTCATGGTGTTGGACACTTCCTTAGTGTTCATGAAGGGCCACAACGTATTGCTAAAAATGCCAATAACGTAGCGTTGCTGCCAGGTATGGTGCTGTCTAACGAACCGGGTTACTACCGTGAAGATGGTTTTGGTATCCGTATTGAAAACTTAGTGGCAGTGCGTCCATGTCAGGCTCTTGCCGGTGCTGAGCGTGAAACCTTTGAATTTGACGCGCTTACGCTTATCCCAATGGATACACGCTTAATCGATAAAAACTTACTGACCGAATCGGAAGTAAACTGGCTAAACCAATACCATGAAAAAGTATGCAGCAGCTTATCGCCATTACTCAGTGGTGATGATTTAGCGTGGCTTAACAAGGTGACTCAAGCGATTTAGTCACTTAAAAGTGATGATGCTACAACACAAGATAAAGGGAGAAGGTTAACTTCTCCCTTTTGTTTTGCATGTTTTACTCAAAAAATCATCAATTAGATATAAGCTAAGCCTAAAAGTTTGCTATACTCCGCGGCCGCAAAATCTTATTGTTTACGGGACGGGTTTGACTGAGGTTATTTGACAGCAGTGGTGTGATAGCAATGATTTGGCTGTATTTGCTTAGCTACCATTTAGTTAGCTGACGTTTAGTTAGCACATTGTTGTCTTAAGTCATGACTCACTGTGTTGTGCTAAGTAATGAACTTAACACGGCAAGTAGTATAACAAGTCATTTTGCAGCAAGGTTAACTGGCTTAACCGTTTACAGACGAATCCCTTCATCTATATTAATCAGTTGAAGACAACACAGGAATAACGCCATGAAATTTGAATCTTATAGCTTCGCTCCAGAAATACTTAGTGCGATTGCTGACTGTGGTTACCAGCAAATGACCCCAGTACAAAAACAGGCTATTCCTGCAATTCGTCGTGGGCAAGATGTGCTTGCTAGCGCACAAACAGGTACAGGTAAAACCGCAGCTTTCGCCCTACCCATTTTGCAAAAAATTGTTGAGACGCCAAAAACACTTCAACACTCAAACTGCCGCGCACTGATCTTAACGCCAACCCGTGAACTAGCAGCACAAGTGGCTGACAATATCAGCGAATATGGAAAAAACCTTAATCTGACTGTATTAACTATCTACGGCGGAGTTAAGCTTGATACCCAAGCTCAAAAACTAAAACAAGGCGCACATGTCATTGTGGCCACACCAGGCCGATTACTTGAGCACATGACAGCCTGTAATTTGAGCTTGTCTCTCGTCGAGTTCTTAGTACTCGATGAAGCTGACCGTATGTTAGACATGGGCTTTAGTGCTGATATTCAAAAAATCTTGCAAGCAGTAAATAAAGACCGCCAAAACTTATTATTCTCGGCCACCTTCTCAAGCGCAGTAAAAAGCCTCGCCAATGAGATGTTGAATAAGCCTAAAACCATTAATGCCGATGCACAAAACTCAACAGCAGAAACAGTAAGCCAAGTCGTTTACCCTGTGGAGCAGCGCCGTAAGCGAGAACTACTTTCTGAGCTCATTGGCACCAAAAACTGGCACAGAGTATTAGTATTTACTGCCACTCGTGAAGCGGCTGATGAGTTAGTGAAAGAGCTCAACTTAGATGGCATTAACTCAGTTGTGGTGCATGGAGAAAAAGCCCAAGGTAGTCGTCGCCGCGCACTCAGAGAGTTTACTGAGGGTAAAGCACGCGTTATGGTCGCAACAGAAGTAGCAGCACGAGGCCTAGATATTCAGGATTTAGAATATGTAGTCAACTATGATTTGCCTTTCTTAGCAGAAGATTACGTTCATCGTATTGGTCGTACTGGCCGCGCGGGTAAAACGGGGTTTGCAATTTCATTTGTGAGTCGTGAAGAAGAGCGTACGTTACAAGACATTCAAAAGTTAATTGGTCAAAAAATTCATCGTATTTCTGTGCCTGGATATGAAGTCAGTAGCCGTGAATTACTGTTAAAACAGATTCAAAAACGACGCAGCTTTGCTAAGAAAAAACAGCGTTCAGATAACGCAGGAGAGCAAATGATTGCTGAGAAAAACCTCAGTAACCGCCACGTTAAAGTAGGCAAAAAATCATCTGACGTTAAGTACAAAAAACTGAAATAATGACTCGAAAATAAAAAAGGCGCTTAATGCGCCTTTTTTTGAAATTTTTTATAGCGTTAACAGGTCTCATGTACGAACCAATAAAAAGTATGATAACAAGGAACCCTCATGCTCAAGAAAGTACTACTTACAGTGGCCACTGCACTGCTGACTTTAAATGCTTATGCTAAACCTATTGCCGTTGATGAGAACAATATTTCTCCCCTGCTCAATGGCCACAATATCCCAGATGTGACCCTGAGCGATATCAAAGGCAACAAAGTCAATCTTGCCGAACTTACTCAAAGCAAACCTACAGTATTTTTCTTTTATCGTGGTGGTTGGTGTCCATTTTGTAATATCCAAATGGGTCAACTAAAAGCCATTGAACCTAAACTGATTGAAATGGGATTCCAGTTAGTCGGTATTTCGCCTGATAGCCCAGCGAGTTTACGCGAGTCGATGACTGAAAATGAATTAAGCTACCTGCTACTTTCAGATGAAAACCTAGCGGCTGCGAAAGCATTCGGTTTGGCCTTTTTTACCAGCAAAAAAGTCACCGACATGTACCAGTCTAAACTCAATGTTGGTAATAAGCTGTACCCGATGGACAACGGTGAGCAACGCCTTGTATTACCAGTTCCTGCTATCTATATTGCCGATAATACTGGGTTGATTCATTTCCAATATGCCAACCCGAACTACAAGGTGCGTCCTGCATCTGAGTTGATCATGACGGCGGCAAAACTTGTGGTGAGTAAGTAATATCAACTTAATGGTTTTTTAAAATCTGATTAGCCACCAAACGCTGCAGGCATTTGCTTTGCAGCGTTTTTTATTCAGCAACAAATTTATTCAATTTTTTTCTTTATTTTCAAGCTCATTTGCTACACTTTATAAACTCATCCATGTTTAGCGAATATTATGAAAAGGACCTCAATACTCGCCCGCCTCAATGCGGTTTTTAACTCTATTGCAGCGTTAGTGCTTCTCATTGCAACGCTATTTGCTTTTACCAGCTACCAAATTCAAAGTGTTTCCGATAAAACCCTTACCCTTGACTTTCCCCTTGAAGCTGCTGCAGAAACCATGAGTGTGGCCCATAAATCCATGCAAAGTAATGTCGCTGAGTACCTCTTGGGGGATTACAGTCAAAAAGCAAAATATCGTGACAACCTCGATAAACTGAAGCAATCCCAGCAACATATTATCAATCAACAACTACTAAGCTCTGATCAACAAGTAGCCTTATATGAACAAATTACTCAACTAACACAGTCAATAAACACCCGTTACATAGAGCAAATATTTGACCGTTATAACCCCAGTTATGAGCAAGCAGCCAAAAATATTGCCGATACCTTAATCACCCGAGTCGGTATCCCTTTAGAGGCCATTATTGACAGCAGAGCTCAAGATGAGATCCGCGGCGCAAACCTTTCCTCCGATGAAAATGAGTTACGTAACGATGATATACCGGCCATTCAGTATTACTTGCAGCTCGTCGACGAGGCTGGCGATATGTACAACGCCTTGTCTCGCTACTTACTAAACGATATTAGCTCTAAACAAGATTTTGAACGTAATGCTGAAAACTTTAAACAATGGTTTGAGTTGCTCAAACCATTAGAGCAAGATCCTGATGAAATTAAAGATTTACAAGTCATTGAACATCACTTCAACACCCTTATCAAAGATGGTCACCGATTATTTGAATTGTATGATCCAGGCAAGTACACCCAAGCCATGTACACCTTTACCGATATGAAACAAAATGAGCTGGCTCAAATTGAAGCATTACTGCTAAAGCTGACTCTAAGCGCACAAAAGCAGGTATCAGAGCAATTAGCTCAGTTGAGTTTTATTAATAAACTCAGTAGTTTTTTATTAATTACTTTGAGCGTGATTGCCATCGTTATTTTAATTTCGATGAAATATTTTGCCCGTAAAACCATTTACCATCCCATTGCCACATTAGCAGACGCCGTTGAGCAGCTTAGACAAGGTAAGCGTGATATCGACTTACAGCACAATAACGATGAACTCGGTGATGTATTCAATAACGTGGCTCAGCTTCAGCAAGATTTACAGCAATTAGATATTCTGCAAGAGCAGCAAAAACTACACAAACATCACTTAGAGCAAGAAAGAGATAAGCTGCAAGCCGCTTTATCAGATCTTGAGCTGGCTAAGGATAAACTGGTCACCAACGAAAAAATGGCTTCACTGGGTGCACTGGTTGCGGGTGTGTCTCATGAAATCAATACCCCCATTGGTATTGCCGTCACAATGAGCTCTACCTTTGACAACAATATGCGACGTTTCCTTGAGCAGGCCAAAAATGGCGATGCTACTTTGGAGGACTTAGTAGAGTTTGAAACTGAAAGCCTTGAAGGGTTAGCTATTATGCAACGAGCCCTTAATCAAGCGGCTGAACTGATTCATAGTTTCAAGCAAGTAGCCATTGATCAATCCAGTGAAGTTAAGCGCCAATTCAATTTACATGAAGTATTGAGCGAAGTATTCCATACCTTGCAGCACCAAATTAAAAACACCCAATACTCAGTTAAGCTTGATTGCGACCAGAGCATCACTCTCAATAGTTATCCAGGCCCGCTTGGGCAAGTGATCACTAACTTATTCAATAACGCCATCATCCATGGCTTTGATGGACGCGATCAAGGGCTGATAGCCTTAACCGTATCGCAGAAAAATGCCCATACTGTGCATATTGATTTTCGTGATAATGGTAACGGCATCGCCAAAGATAATCTCAATAAGATTTTCGATCCATTTTTTACCACCAAACTGGGCAAAGGTAGCTCTGGGCTAGGAATGAATATCGCCTATAATATTGTCAACAGTGTACTTGGAGGCGATGTGAGCATTCACAGTTCACAAGCTGATGAAGACCACGGCACTCTATTTACCATTATTATTCCCATAGAAGCGCCATAAGAAGCAGCCTCATAAAGTACAGTATATAAAATGAGATGCACCATAAAATGTGACGCGAGTACCATCACAAAAGTGTATAATCCTGCCTCACAACCACTTGTTGATTAACCTCAGCACAAAAGTATTTAATCTAGCGCGAATGTGCATTCAAGCTTAAGTGAAACCGACTATGACGCCCCAAAACTACAACCAAGCTATTTTAGCATTAGCACAAACAGCCATCTCTGAGCTTGAGCAATGGAGTGAGCAATTCAAATCCCCTCGCACACCCGCTCAGCAAAGCCATTATCTGTGTAGTTGGTTAGTTGAAGCATTAAAGAAAAAGCGCTTTTCTAAACTTGTTGCGCAGGATATTGAGTCGTGGATCAGGATGGCACGTAGCCAAGGCGCGGGGGCGCAGCTACCCAAACGCATGCAGCAAATCGTCAAATACTACTCGATAGCGCAACAGAGCGAACTACTTGGTGACCAGTTACAGTCGTTATTTGCACAATTAGAACAACAAGATTGGACAGTCATCAATGACACAGAAATTGATGCTAAATTAAAGCTTAACAGTGATGGTTCATCCAGCATTATTGCCTGTGCTCAGGAATTAACACAAGGCATCGAAAAAGGTGAGCTGGTTAAGCCTATCAACCTGTATGTGCGCGGCAGCGAAACAACTTTAGCAAGCTTAGGTTTATCACTGGGTTTGATATTCAGCCAAGGCAATAAGAAAACCTCCTTAATCAAACATCATAAAACGTATCAAGTGAGTCCGCATAATCAGCATGCCAACCTGTGTTTGTTATTGCTTGATGATTAAAATTATGCAGGACATTTAACACTCACATTTTGTGACCAAGACTATTGTTTTGCCATAAGACTCTGATATGGTTAACTGTAACAACTTTGTGAACAAGCCTATTCTTAATATGGGATAATGCCTTTGTATAAATTTGTGTTTTTACTTGCTGTTATTTGTACTAGCTTTACTGCTCAAGCTGCTCAAGCTGCTCAAGCTGCACAGCCATTGCGTTACAATGTTAACGCCTCAAGCGGCTGGGTACCCTATTATATTCCGAACCAATCAGAGCAACCGGGGATATTAGGTGAACTCGTCCCCATGATAATGGCCAAAGCCCAAGTGCCAATAGAAAAACACAATTACCCACCCAAGCGCACTAATCAAGCTTTAGAAACTGGCTTACTTGACTTTGATGTCGTCAGTCCTGATTGGTTTGAAAACCACGACATTGGCGCAAAGTTTGTCAAATCCATTGCCATACTCCCTATCAAAGAATACATTATTTGCCGTACTGAAAATGCGGCTTACTGGCAGGATTTAGCTAAGATAAAAGGACAAGATATCGGTACTGTACGAGGCTATTTGTATCACGATGACGATACCTTCAACCGTGTCGACTTCACCTCTGAAAGAGAGCTCGTTAAAGCCATTGATAAAAAACGGGTTAATCTGGCTATTTCAGGTGACTTGCCTGCATTATATTGGGCAAATGAGTTAGGCATAAACATAGCACTAGCCGGTATCCATTCGGACGGCAAACTGGTATTGCGGATCCGTAAAGAACATCATGCATTGTTGCCACAGGTTAACCTGGCCATTTCGCAGTTATCGCAAGATGGTACCATCGAAGCATTAATTGAAAAATACACGGGTAGCGCTCACTTCAACAAAGCTGAAGTCATTGCTCAGTAAATTTATCTGGTACTGATAATGATAAGAAATATAACCTCTCACGACTGGCCAGCAATTATGGCTATTCAAGCACAGTGCTATGCTGATGATACGCTAGAGTCATTAACTGTAATGCAAGATAAATGGCGATTCAGCCCAAATAGCTGCTTAGTAATTGACGTTGAAAACTGTATCGCTGGATATGTGCTTGCTCATTCATGGCAGTTACATCACATACCTAAATGGGATCAACCACTACCCACAGCTCCATTTTTTGATTGCTTGTATATTCATGATATGGCTATTGCTCAGTCTTTTCGTGGCCAAGGGATCGCTCAACAACTATATGGGGCATTAACTCAACTTTTGTCATCAACAGCTTTTGAACAGCCAGAAAAATCCCCATTAACCCACCAAGCTTTGGTCGCTTTACCCAGTGCTGTTCACTTTTGGCAAAAGCTGGGGTTTAGCCAAATTGAACATCCATCAGCAACACTTATTAGCAGCTTATCTAGCTATCCGGAACATACACAGTACATGTTAAAACCTCTGAACTAAGTGTTACGTTTAGTGTAAAGCGAGGAAAAATACCGCTTAAGGTGCAATTTGACATTGGCCTTAACCCAGTAACATGTGACAATTAGCCCTATTTAAAGGCTCATAGATTTTCATTGGGTCAATTACCGCTCAAAGGACCTCTTATGGCGCGCCAAGTAATTTATACATTTAAAGGCAAAACCAAAACGATTCCTTTCAGTTACGATAAGCACCGTGATTTATATGAAGCGGTCGCTGAAGCTGAAGGTATCGATCTAACCCAATTTTTAGCGATGGAAGCACAGGTTGCTGTGACCTCTAAAAAAGGCGCAAAAGCAGAGAAAGCATTCCGCCGCAGTGAATTTGCCCGATATGGCTTTTCCAGCATAAAGTTTGTCCGCGAAGAAGACGAATAACATAATAAAAATAGATTAGGTTTCTCCATGATTACACCAGAACATGCAAACTTTCCTAGAGCCGGCTTTTTTCGACGCTTAGGCGCAATGATCTACGATGCCCTTTTAGCCGTTGCGGTATTTATAGTGGCCGGTGCGTTAGGCTTTGGCTTTTTCTTTGGCTTATATAGTATTGGACTTGTGTCGCTCAATGGCCATGAACATATCTCAGATTCATTAAACAACACGCCGCTTTATCAAGGCTTTTACCAGCTTTGGCTAGCAATTTGTGTGGGTGGTTTTTACGCCTTATTTTGGAGTAAAGGCGGCCAGACTTTAGGTATGAGAGCATGGCGCCTAAAGGTACAACATCCCAACGGGCAAAATATCGGCTTCATTACCGCTTGCGCCCGTGTGGTGTGGTCTGCGCTAGGCTTAGGCAATTTAATGATATTACTCAATAGCGATAAACTAGCTCTGCAGGATAAAATGACCCAATCTGAAGTGGTCGTATTGTCTAAAGAGGCCAACCAAATGCGTAACTGGTACGGTGCTTAAATAACAAGACAAGTAATGAGACGGTATGGCGCAGCGAATTGAATCCAAGCATATTGCCCATAAATAAAAAGAGCAGCCTTGGCTGCTCTTTTTATTTGAATTGCTGATAACAAGTCAATGCTATTGCGAGCCTACTTACGAATATAATACAAGGCTAAGCTGGCAAATAATAAGCTTGGCGCTATCGCACCAATGGCCGCTGGCAGTTGATAAACCATACTCATAGGACCAAAGATTTCGTTACTAATGTAAAAACTAAATCCGGCCACCACACCCAGCAACACCCTTGCTCCCATAGTGACGGTACGCAATGGGCCAAATACAAATGAAAGCGCCACCAACATCATCACAGCAACCGTAACCGGCTGCATCATCTTACGCCACAAAGCTAACTCATAACGAGAACTGTCTTGATTGTTGGCCTCTAAATATTCCAAATACCCGACTAAGCCTTGAATAGACAATGCTTCAGGCTTCACCGACACCACACTTAACTTATCTGGAGTTAACGTCGACTCCCAAATTTCAGTCTCTGAAGTCATCGGGGTAATGCGATCTGAAGTCACGAGTGTGGTTTCTACTTGTTGCAATTGCCACACCCCCTGTTCAAATGTGGCTTGTTGAGCATAGGTCATGCGCGTAAGCTTTTGCTCATCATTGAACTCATAAAAGGTAATATTGCCTAAATGAGTCACATCCAAGACTTCACCTATGTTGACGAACATGTCTCCATCTCGCGCCCAAACTCCTCGATGGGAAGCAATCAAACTGCCGCCTGAGGTTTTCACCGCTTGCATCTCTTTTGCTGTACGCTCAGCAGCTGGCGCTCCCCATTCACCCAATACCATCACCATTATCATTAATGGGATAGCCGTTTTCATGGCCGACAAGGTAATTTGTAAGCGAGATAAACCTGATGATTGCATCACCACCAGTTCTGAATTAGATGCCAACATACCCATGCCTATCAAGGCCCCCAACAACACAGCCATCGGGAAGAACATTTCAATATCTCGCGGTATCAAAAACAGCACATAAATACCGGCATCAAGCATGGTATAACTGCCGCGACCAACGACACGTAACTGGTCAACCCACTTAATAATGCCTGATAAACCAGTCAAAATAAGTAAACACAAAGCAGAGGTGCTTAGAATGATCCGCGCAATATAAAGATCAATGATCATGCTGTTTTCACCTGCTTACGTTTGATGCTGTTAAACAGTTTTAATGCCACAGGCCGCTCTTTACTCAATAAGAAGATACCTAACACCAAGGCACTGGCATGGATCCACCACATACCTAGATACAATGGAATCACTTCATCTTCAAGGGCGCGTCTGCCAGCAACCATCAGTCCAAAATAGCCGAGATATAACAAAATAGCTGGGAAGATTTTAGCAAATTTACCTTGGCGAACATTCACTCGCGCCAAAGGCACTGCAATGAGTGTCATAATCGGGATGGCAAGCGGAATGGCAATTCGCCAATGAAACTCTGCCACGGCTTCAGCAGTATCCGTTTTGAATAATTGACCAATCGGCATAGCAGACAGCTTGCGACTTCGCTCATCCACCGCCTGCTCTTTGATCTCCATCTGGTAACCACCAAATTCAATGATTTGATAGTCTGGCACCTGCGGACTGCCCTGATAACGTATTCCGCTATCGAGTGCTAATTGCTGACTGCCAAATGCATCTTCAATCACTTTACCCTGCTCAGCCACCACCACATTGGTAATATGTTCACCACTTTGTTTATCTGGCAATTGAGCAACAAATACGTTCTCTAGCTTATTATCTTTGCCAATTCTCTCAACAAATAACACTGCACGCCCATTGGGGCTGGTTTGGAATCGCCCTTGTACTAAAGCCGCTAAACCGGCTTCTGATTTAGCCTGCTCTAATACCTGATTTTGGCGCTCTTCTGCCCATGGGCTGACGTACAAGGCTAGCATCATGGTAAACACAAGGTTAAACGCGCCCAATAACAAGGTTACTCGAGTAACGTACCACTCGCTCACACCGACACCATGCAAAATGACCATTTCATTTTCGGCATACATTCGCCCATGGGCGAGCAAAATGCCTAAAAAGAAACTGAGAGGCAAGACTAGAATGGTTAACTGAGGCAGATTAAGGCCAAGTAAAGTTAACACTAAAGATGCAGGGAATTCGCCATCCGAGGCATCGGCTAAAACACGGACAAATTGTTGGCTAATAAAAATAGTTAATAGCACAATTAATACCGCAAACTGTGCTTTTAAAACTTCACCAATCAAGTATCTAAATACAATCACAAGTAGGATCCGAGAGCTAAACTTATCTTTTTACTGGTAACAGAGTAACTTTCATGTAAACTGTCTACTTTTAGCAGTTTTGATAATTTTCTGACCAGCTGAGAGGGTGTTTCAAATCGTTTCATTGCTTGCTTTAACAACTAAAAATAACAAGCAAATTTCTGAATGATTGAAGTTTATCATCTTTTCGCAATTAATCAGGCATTTTTGCCTAATCAGATCATTATCTTATAAATATAAAAATTTGTCTTTAACAATCTAGGAGTGCTCATGGAATTTAGCGTTAAGAGCGGCAGCCCCGAAAAACAACGTTCAGCCTGTATCGTTGTTGGCGTCTACGAACCCCGCCGTTTATCTGGTATCGCAGAGCAGTTGGATAAAATTAGTGATGGTTACATCAGCAATTTATTACGTCGTGGTGATTTAGAAGGTAAGCCAGGACAAATGTTACTACTGCACCATGTACCGAATGTTCTCAGTGAACGTGTACTCTTGGTTGGCTGTGGTAAAGAACGTGAACTTGATGAGCGTCAGTACAAACAAATCATAACTAAAACGATTAGTACGCTTAATGAAACAGGTTCAATGGAAGCAGTTTGTTTCCTAACCGAATTACACGTAAAAGGCCGCGATACTTACTGGAAAGTTCGTCAAGCAGTAGAAAGTACGCAAAATAGCCTTTATACCTTTGATGCATTAAAAACGCGCAAAGGTGAAACTCGTCGTCCTCTACGTAAAATGGTATTCAACGTACCAACTCGTCGTGAACTGACCATTGGCGAACGCGCAATTGAACATGGTTCGGCAGTTGCTGAAGGTATGAGCTTATGTCGTGACGTAGCTAACATGCCGCCTAACATTTGTAATCCAGCATACTTAGCTTCACAAGCTCGCCAAATGGCTGAAGTTTATGAAACCCTAAAAGTCACTACTGTTGGTGAAGAGCAAATGGCTAAGCTGGGTATGAACTCATATCTTGCCGTAGGCCGTGCCAGCACCAATGAGTCAATCATGACTATCATGGAGTATCAAGGCGCTGTTGATAGCACTGAAAAGCCAATTGTTCTTGTGGGTAAAGGGTTAACCTTTGACTCAGGTGGTATTTCATTAAAACCTGGCGAAGCCATGGATGAAATGAAGTATGACATGGGCGGCGCTGCAGGTGTTATCGGTGCAATGAAAGCACTTTGTGAAATGAAGCTTCCTGTTAACGTAATTGGTATTTTAGCCGGTTGTGAAAACATGCCATCAGGCGATGCTTACCGTCCAGGTGACATCTTAACTACAATGTCAGGCCAAACGGTTGAAGTATTAAATACTGATGCAGAAGGTCGCTTGGTGTTATGTGACGTATTAACTTATGTTGAGCGTTATGAGCCTGAAGTCGTGATCGACACCGCTACCCTAACGGGTGCTTGTGTGATTGCCTTAGGTAAACATGCATCAGGTTTATTCAGCTCACATAATCCACTTGCACATGAACTATTAAATGCCGGTGAGCAAAGTGGCGACCGCGCATGGCGCATGCCACTATGGGATGAGTATCAAGACCTACTCGATAGCCCATTTGCTGATATGACTAACCTTGGTGGTCGTCCTGCTGGTTCTATCACTGCAGCGTGTTTCTTATCTCGCTTTGCTAAGAAGTATAACTGGGCACACATTGATGTGGCAGGTACAGCTTGGAACAGTGGCGCAAATAAAGGCTCAACTGGCCGTCCTGTACCATTATTAGCGCAATACTTAATTAACAAAGCAGGCGTTGAAATTAGCGAATAATCCGCTAAAGCTTACTCGAAGAAGGTGAAGCCAGTGCTTCACCTTTTTTATTGGAGTTTACACGCTTTAGAAATGGTTAATCACAGAATATCTGTCGTTGATAACTAGCTAAAACCACCTGTTTTAGTATAAAATCCCTGTTCAATTAATTACCACTACACGTTAATGCCTCAAGCCCAGTTTTTTCTCATGCCAGACACACTTATGACCTCATCAGCTATTGATGATGTGCTGCACAGTGCCTGCCTATTAACTGAGCAGTATTATCGTCAACAACAGACCATCTATATTCATTGCCAAGACAAACAACAAGCGCATCAAATGGATGAATTGTTGTGGCAATTAGATCCGTTAAGTTTTGTACCACATAATCTTAAAGGTGAAGGTCTACATACCGGTTCGCCCGTTGAAATCGGCTTTGATCCCGTTGGTCCTAATAAAAGTCGCCAAGTACTGATCAATCTAGCAGACCAAGTGCCGCAATTTGCGGTAAACTTGCCTCATATAATTGATTTTGTCGCGCAAGACACTGCCCTAAAGCAAGCCGCTCGCCTGCGTTATCGCCAATATCAACAACTTGGCATGCAAGTGAACACGCAACCTCTTGCCGTTTAACCCATTTTTTAATGAAGAACATACGATCCCATGGAAAAAACATACAATCCTAAGTCTATCGAACAAACGCTATACCAGAACTGGGAAGCGCAAGGTTACTTCAAGCCTCACGGTGACGCATCTCAAGGCAACTATTGCATCATGATCCCGCCACCGAATGTGACGGGTAGCCTACACATGGGCCACGCATTCCAAGACACAATTATGGATGCTTTGACGCGATACCAACGTATGAAGGGTAAAAACACCCTGTGGCAAGTGGGTACTGACCACGCTGGTATTGCAACTCAAATGCTCGTTGAGCGTAAGCTTGAAGCTGAAGAAGGCAAATCACGCCATGATTTAGGTCGTGATGCTTTCATGGATAAAGTTTGGGATTGGAAAAAACAATCTGGTGGCACCATCACCAAACAGCTACGCCGCATGGGTGCATCTGTTGATTGGGAGCGTGAGCGTTTCACCATGGATGAAGGCTTATCTAAAGCCGTTCAAGAAGTGTTTGTTCGCCTGTATGAAGATGACCTGATTTACCGTGGCAAGCGCCTAGTAAACTGGGATTGTAAGTTACACACCGCAATCTCTGATCTCGAAGTAGAGAACAAAGAAAAGCAAGGCAGCATGTGGCACTTCAGATACCCGCTTGCTGAAGGCGCACTTACGGCAGATGGTAAAGATTACCTAGAAGTCGCGACTACACGTCCTGAGACAATGTTAGGTGATAGCGCAGTTGCAGTTCACCCTGATGATGAGCGTTATCAATCACTGATCGGTAAACACATTTTACTGCCGATTGTTAACCGCTTAATTCCAATTGTGGCTGACGATTATGTCGACATGGAATTTGGTACCGGTTGTGTAAAAATCACGCCAGCACATGATTTCAATGACTATGAAGTTGGTAAACGTCATAGTCTACCTATGTACAACATTTTTACTTTGGATGCCGCTGTACGCAGCCAAGTTGAAGTGATTAATACCGATGGTACGCCGAATAAAGATGTCGAAATCGACTTACCAGAACGCTACGTAGGTCTCGATCGTTTTAAAGCGCGTACCGCCATTGTAGAAGAATTTGAAACCCTTGGTTTACTCGAGAAAATCGAGCCACACGGTTTGAAAGTACCTTATGGCGATCGCAGTGGCGTGGTGATTGAACCATTACTCACTGACCAATGGTACGTTGCTGTTGCGCCTATGGCTAAAACAGCACTCGAAGCCGTTGAAAATGGTGACATTAAGTTTGTACCACAGCAATACGAAAACATGTACTACTCTTGGATGCGCGATATTCAAGACTGGTGTATTTCTCGTCAGCTTTGGTGGGGGCATCGTATTCCAGCTTGGTACGATGAAAACGGTAAAGTTTATGTTGGCCGTGATGAAGCCGAAGTACGTGCCAAGCACAAGATTGCTGATTCAATGACACTTCGCCAAGATGACGACGTACTTGATACTTGGTTTAGCTCTGCACTTTGGACATTCTCAACTTTAGGTTGGCCTGATAATCTAGAAGATTTAAAAACCTTCCATCCTACTGATGTGTTGGTGACAGGTTTCGACATTATCTTCTTCTGGGTTGCCCGTATGATCATGATGACCATGCACTTCATTAAAAATGAAGATGGCACGCCGCAAGTCCCATTCAAAACCGTTTATGTCACTGGCCTTATCCGCGATGAAGCGGGCAATAAGATGTCAAAGTCTAAGGGTAATGTACTTGACCCGCTGGATATGATTGACGGTATCGATCTTGAGTCGCTTGTTGAAAAACGCACAGGCAACATGATGCAGCCTAAACTTGCTGCCAAAATTGAGAAAAGCACCCGAAAAGAATTTGCCGAAGGCATTGAAGCCCACGGTACTGATGCACTGCGCTTTACTCTCGCGGCCATGGCTTCAACTGGCCGTGACATCAACTGGGATATGAAGCGTCTTGACGGTTACCGCAGCTTCTGTAATAAGCTTTGGAACGCTTCTCGCTACGTATTGATGAACACTGAAGTACAAGTTGAAGGCGCTGCAGATGATGCCATTGGTGAAGCATTAGATTGCGGCCAAAATGGCGGTGAAATGCAATTGTCATTAGCCGATCGCTGGATCATCAGTTTGTTCAACCAAACGGTGAAGACGTTTGATGAACACATGGAAGCTTATCGTTTTGACCTTGCAGCAAACACGCTTTATGAGTTCACTTGGAACCAATTCTGTGATTGGTACTTAGAGCTAACTAAGCCTGTATTGCAAAATGGTAGCGAAGCTGAGCAACGTGGTACGCGCCATACCTTGGTGACGGTACTTGAAAAAATGCAACGCTTAATGCACCCAATCATGCCTTACATTACTGAAACTATTTGGCAGCGTGTCAAAGGTTTAGCAGGCGTTGAAGGCGAAACACTAATGTTAGCGCCATTCCCACAGTTTGATGAAGCCACTGTTGATGCTAGCGCCATGGCAGATATCGAATGGGTTAAACAAGTGATTGTGGCTGTACGTAATATTCGTGCTGAGCTAAACATCGCCCCATCTAAGCCGCTAAATGCCCTACTTCGTGGTGTCAGCGAGCAAGATAAAGCCCGTCTTGAAGCTAACCAAGCCTTTTTCAAAACACTGGCTAAGCTTGAGTCAATGACAGTGCTGGCTGAAGATGAAACAGCCCCAATGTCAACAACCCAGTTAGTGGGTGAAATGGAGTTATTAATTCCAATGGCGGGTTTAATTGATGTGGCAGCAGAAATGGCGCGTATCGACAAACAGCTTGAGAAATTGCTAAACGAAACCAAGCGTATTGAAGGTAAACTTAATAACCAAGGTTTTGTGGCGAAAGCACCTGCAGTTGTCATTGAAAAAGAGCGCGCAAAGTTAGCTGAATTTACCCGTGACATTGAAAAAATGAACGAGCAAAAGTCAGAGCTAGCGAAATTAGAAGCGTAATGCGCTAACCCTCATCAGCTTTTGATGTTTGTAGCAAAGGCAGCCTATTGGCTGCCTTTGCTTTTGAATAATGGTTTAGTCATGAATTTCTATAACATGTCATAACCCCCAACTTTCATTGATAAGGCTAAAGTGTCATTTTCCACTAAGCTTCATTCAAACTATCCACGATTTAACAACCATAGGCGATACCATGTCAGATAAATTTTTCTTCAAAGGGCGCAGAACCCCTAAACCCGCTTATGGAGAGAGTGGTTACAATACTAAGCGTCAGGCTAAACCGGGCACTCAAGCCAAACCATTAATCCTTTCAGTACAAACCAATGAAAGACAAGCTGAAATTCAGCTAATCCTTGAGGCCCATAAGCTATTTGCAACGATTAGTGTTGATGCCAGTACTGATGAAAACATTGCTGAACTTGAAGCAATAATCAATAAGCCTAAAGCGGTAACCGCTGAAGCAAAAATCAATCGCAATGACCCCTGCACCTGTGGCAGTGGCAAGAAGTACAAGAAATGTTGTGGTGGATAAACACTTTCAGTGAATCATTCCTGATTAAACGGCTAGGTTAGCATTTAACACCACTACCAAAGCAAAACTGACGTTTTGCTTTTTTCTTTGCTATTTTACTGTTAAGTAAATATATTTATTTTGTGAAATATTATAAGCTCATTCACGTTCTTATTTTTCTAGACCTGACTATTATTGCCAAATGAAGCACAAGCTTTGACAGCAAATTAGTGATTTGACTCATGAGAAACTAGAGGTAAGTGTGAACATAAAAAGTGTGGCAAATAATGCTATTGCGGCAGTACTGATATGTAGTGCAAGTTTAACAAGTTTGCCAGCCTTGAGTAATCCACTCACCAGTCAACTCACCAGTCAACTCACCATAGTTAATGCCGATTCCACTCCCATGGAAAACATGGTGGTTTATTTGACCCCAATAACTCCATTAACCGAGCAAGATCTTAGCCAACAGCCAACAAAATCACCGATTGAAGTCCATCAAGAAAATAAGCAATTTACTCCTTACATTACTGTCATCCAGAAAGGCTACCAGCTGAAGTTTGTCAATGATGATGACATCACTCACCATATCTATTCCGCTTCTGGCCCTAAACGCTTTTCTTTCAAATTACGTAAAGATAGTGCTCAAAAAGATATGGTTTTTGATCAAGCGGGTCATATTTCAATGGGTTGTAATATCCATGATTGGATGAGTGGACACGTGTTGGTTGTTGACACTTCTTTTTATGGCGTGACGAATGAGCAAGGCCAGGTTGAATTTAACGCCCTACCCGACACCGAGTACCAATTGAATGTATGGCATCCCCAGCTTCAACTTGAAGACAATACCTACAGCCAAAAGCTTAGCACGCCACTGCCGCAAACTTTAACGATACCAATAAATGCCACTATGGATGATATTCCCACTCAGCAAAGCTTAGATGACTTTGAATTTCTGGAAGGGTATTAATGGCAAAATCATTCAACAGCATTCAAACACGCATCTTTGCTTTTTTTATGGTGCTTCTAATCGCCGTTCAAGCGATATCGTTTGCGATTACATATTATGCAAATAAGCGATTAGAGCAGCAACAGCTAGCCAATCAGCTTTCGGTTGCCGAGCTGGTGTTCAAGTCTGAGTACGATAACCGAAACTACTACCTCTCCGCCTTTGCAGAAACGGCTGCCAAAGACTTCGGGCTGAAAGACGTATTTATCGATGATGATAGCCGTAGCTTTTTAGTCGCATTAAATAACCACAGAAAACGGATCAATGCCGATTTAGCCATTGCAGTAAATATACAAGGTGACGTTATTGGCCAGCTAGTCACAACACCTGATGGCATCAATAAGGGCAAAGTGAGCGTAGGTCCCGAGCAGGGAAAGCAGTTTCGCACTCCGCTCTCAACTGAATTTGAAGCTATCAGCCCTTTATACCCGCTAGATAACCATGTTTATCAGTTACGTTTTTCGCCACTCACTAGCGGTGCATCGAACATCATCGGTTGGGTTGGCTTTGGCTATATTATTGGTGATGAGTTAACCCAATCATTATCAGAGCAAACAGGCTTAAATACCGGTTTTATGCTGGTAAGTGACACGACAGAAAGCCAATTAATCAGCCTGTCTAACTCAAGCTTTTCTGATGATGATGGCCAAGTCATCAATGATTTTATTGCCCATGATCAAACCAATGATGAGTTTATTCTATGGCAGTCAGCCTTAGGAGAGCTCAATCTAGCGTCAAATAATAATGCCCAGCTGCATGCTTTTATGTATTTAAGTCGCAGTGATGCGCTTGAGTCTGCTCAAAAGCAATGGTTTCAACAACTGCTGCTGATTTTACTGATGCTGCCCATGTCTCTTTTAGTTGCATACATTATTGCAAGAGGTGTGACTAAACCACTGACTTTGTTGATTAAACAAGCAAGGTTTATCGCAAAAGGCAATTATAGTTCAAAAGTGGAAGTAGGTAGCAGCGCAGAAATGCAGGAGCTTGCAGAAGAAATCACAGCAATGCAGAACGCCATTTTAAGCCGTGAGAATAAAATTGCTTTCCAAGCCTATCATGACCCACTCACCAATCTTGGCAATAAGAATGAACTCACGCGTATAACGACTGATTGGTTCGACAATAAATCCCCCTTGGCAATATGTCTGATAAACATTCGTCGTATGACAGAAATCAACGGCACATTAGGCCATGTCGTTGGCGATGTTGTCATCAAGGAAGTTGGCCGTCGATTATCGAGTTTTGATGAGATTGACTCAGTGTGCCGATTAAACGGCGATGAATTTGTGTTGGCCATTGAACACACTGAGCAGAAAGAACTCATTGAATTAATACGCCATGTTCAACAAACAGTTGAGGCAGAGTACTGTTATCAAGATATCTCTTTGCACCTACAAACCACCATTGGTATTAGCTTTATTCATTACCCAAGCGATATTGAGACATTACTTCGTCAAGCCGATACCGCGCTACAACACGCCAAGAAAAATCGGTTACATCTTCAGATATACCACCAGCAAATTGATGTAAATACCTTAGACCGATTACAGTTGGTCAATGATTTAAAACCGGCAATTGAAAATAATGAACTGGTGCTTTTCTACCAACCTAAGCTCAATTTCAAGCTCAACAAGGTTACCCATGTTGAAGCCTTAGTCCGTTGGCAACACCCAGTAAGAGGCATGATCCCACCCGATTCATTTATCCCTATCGCCGAGAAGATGGGACAAATGAATGCACTAACGCGTTGGGTGATAGACCAAGCACTACATCAATATCATGCATGGAAAGAGCAAGGTATTGAGTTGAGTATTGCGGTGAATATTTCTGCTGAGAATTTAAAAGATAACGTCTTCGGCCAATATGTGCTGCAACAAATACAGGCTAAGCAAGTGCCAATTGAAGCACTAACCTTAGAGATCACCGAAGATGCCGTCGTTGCAGATCCACAAAATGCGATTAAGCAGCTCACGGAGCTTAAACAGCATGGACTGACACTCTCCATTGATGATTACGGCACGGGTTATTCCTCTTTGGCTCAACTAAAGCAACTCCCTGTAGATGAACTAAAAATAGACAAGTCATTTGTGCAAAACCTAATGACGAGCGAAGATGATCGCATTATCGTCTGCTCCACATTGCAGCTAGCTCATAATCTTGGCTTAAAGGTTGTCGCAGAAGGCATTGAAGATGAAGGTTCTTTGCAATGGTTGGCCAAACATCACTGCGAAATGGGACAGGGCTTTTATCTATCTAAGCCAGTTGATGCCAATAAGCTCAGTCAGTGGTTAATGAGCTCTAAGTACCGCTAAAGGTCAAATAGAGTGCAACTATCTACAAGGGAAACAAGAAAAGCGTCAAGCATTACAAAAGAGACCAACACTCACAATCGGTAAATCGCTGTCCGTCAAATAATAACAAGGAAAACGGATGAAATATTGGCTAGGATTATTCAGCTTATGCACTGTGCAGCTCTGCGCCGCAGAGCATGATTTTGCTGCTGTTATTGATATGCGTTTAACCCACACCACTGCACTGGACAGTTATGCCATCGCAGCTCCTACAGGCAATGCCATAGCAGATAGATTTGCCTCAGATAGTTACGTTGCAGGTGGGCTTGGAAAGTTTCGCTTTAATGAAGGCACTCAAGTATCTCTGGCACAAGCAGGTTTGCAATACCGTGTTGATTGGGATAATCCGCTGTCAGCGATAGTCGTAGCCAATAGCTATGTTGATGGCATCAATAATAATATTGGTATCACAGAGGCCATGGTGAAATACCGCGGTCTGCCATCACAGTCTGGTCTTAGGTGGCAGGCAAAACTGGGTTTAATGTACCCCAGTATTTCTTTGGAAAACGTCGCAACAGCTTGGACATCACCTTACACCTTAAGCTACTCCACCATGAATAGTTGGCTAGGTGAAGAATTTCGCCACCTTGGTGCGGAGGTCACTTTAGAACGTCTTGGAAAACCCAACAACTCTAAGCATAATTTTGCACTATCAGGTGCCGTTTTAAAAAATAATGACACCGCGGGTGCAATGTTAGCTTGGCATGGTTGGACATTAAGCTCTCGGCAAACCTTACTCAATGAAACCTTGCCCATCAGTAATATGCCAAGCCTAGATGGCATATTTAAAGATCAAGCCAGAGATTCAGATCCTTTCAAAGAACTTGATAACCGTTTCGGTTACCATATTCATGGGCAATGGCACTATCAAGGCCATGGCAAGCTTACTGCTGGTTATTATGATAACCGCGCCGATACCAGCATAGTCATTAATGGCCAATATACTTGGCTTACTCAATTTAGTCATGCAGGCATTAAGTGGCGCTTGCCTTACTCCATCGAATTTATCAGCCAATATATGCTTGGCAGCACCTTGATGCAGGGGCCAGATGGCGGCGATGCAGTGAATAATGACTATGACTCAGCCTTCGTTTTACTCAGTAAACGGTGGGGACCACAGCGCCTGAGTGTGCGCGGCGAGCTATTTTCCGTCACTGATAATGATGCAATGGTTGATGATGATAACAATGAAGATGGCGCGGCATTCACCCTGTCATATCAATACCGATTACACAAAAACTGGTTTATTCAAGCGGAATACAACTATGTGCACAGTGACCGACCTGCGAGGGTTGAGCAAGGGCTCGATGAAACCCAAACTGAGCAACAATATCAATTAGCAGTAAGATGGTTCCTTTAATACGCTTCTATGATTAACTCATTACAGATAACACTTAAAACAATTATCTGAATACACCTACCCAGTTTCTGTTCGGTTTTTAGACGTTTTAGGTATCAATGCCCCTCCCTGTGTTAAAAAGCAGGTATACAACCTGCTTTTTTGCAACACAATCTTTGGTAATTACTTACAAATTAGGTAAAGTGTCTGCTAGTTTTTCACGATAATATCAATAAAAGGGTGAATTATGGGCACAAACCCACAATCAACAAACGATCTCACCGAAGTTAAACAGCTAGGAATGTGGGCCTCGATTACCAGTTTAGGTTACATTTTCTGGCTGGTAGGCGGCATGGAACTGGTTGAGCGAATTGCTTACTATGGTGTAAAAGCCAGTGCGGGCCTTTACGCAAAGTCACCAGCCTCTGAAGGTGGTCTGGGTATTGACTTGCATGACTACGGTATCATTCTAGCCGTTTGGGCAATGCTGCAAACTTTCATTCCAGTACTTACCGGCGGTATCTCTGACCGAGTCGGCTACAAAGAAACCATCTTTGCATCTACCATCATCAAAATTGCTGGCTATTTATTCATGGCATTTTTCCCTAGTTTTTGGGGCTTTTTGATTGGTGCCATGTTGCTGGCCGCGGGTACAGGTATTTTCAAACCCGGTATTCAAGGCACATTAGTGTTATCCACTCGCCGTGAAAACACCTCCATGGCTTGGGGTATTTTCTATCAGGTTGTGAACATTGGTGGCTTCCTTGGACCTCTAGTTGCCGTACATATGCGTCAACTGTCTTGGGATAACGTATTCTTCGCTTGTGCCGCAATTATTTCACTGAACTTCTTATTCTTGCTGATGTATAAAGAGCCAGGTAAAGAAGAGCGCCTTGAGCGCACCAAGAAAATCAAATCAGGAGAAATCCAACAAGAAGCACTGTGGAAAGACGCACTACGCGAGCTGAAAAAGCCTGTCGTCATCTACTACATGCTGGTATTTGCTGGCTTCTGGTTCTTATTTAACTCATTGTTTGATGTGTTGCCTATCCATATTGCTGAGTGGGTTGATACCAGCATTATCGTTACCTCGCTGTTTGGTCCAGAAGGCACCAGTAGTGGTATTTTACAGTTCTGGCTAGGTCTGAATAATGAAGGAACCAAGGTCATGCCTGAGGGGATGCTCAACCTTAACGCTGGTATGATCATGACCACCTGTTTCTTGGTTGCCGCTTTTACCGCAAAGTACCGCATTACCACAGCAATGCTAGTCGGTTGTATCCTAAGTATCGCTGCTATCATGCTTGTTGGTGCATTCAATGCTGCTTGGATGATTGTATTAGCGATTGCAATGTTCTCTTTAGGTGAAATGATGATTAGCCCTAAGAAGAACGAATTTATGGGTAACATTGCCCCTGAAGGTAAAAAAGCCATGTACTTAGGGTTTGTGATGCTACCTCAAGGTATTGGCTGGACATTAGAGGGTTACTTCGCGCCGAAGCTTTACCAAATGTATGCTTCGAAAGAGGTGATTTCTCGTAATGAACTATTGAGCAACGGCTTAACTCAAACCCAAGTTGATGCTATTCCTCAAGGTGAAGCCTTTACCCGTCTTGTAGAGGTCACGGGAATTGAAGCGCAACAACTTACTCATGCGCTTTATGAAGCCAATAACATTGGTATGGCTTGGTATATTATTGGTGCTATCGGCATTATCTCTGCTGTAGGTATTTACATCTATGGTAAGTGGTTACTGAGAATGCAGCGCCAAGATCAAGCTGCAATGGCCGCAGCATAATTAAGCCATTTACCCCAAGTTAAACATAAAAAATGGAGACCTTAGGTCTCCATTTTTATTTTAATAATCGGTAAATTGCTGACTCAATTCTCTATACTGCTGATGTAATGGATGCTCCGGCTGCAATAACTCTGGAAAACGCTGCTGGATATGCATTAAGTAAGCTTGCGCTTGTTGCGTTTCCCCCTGTTTAAGCAGTTCAGTTAATTGAGTTAAAGCAGATTCCGCGGTATCAAGTGATACACGAGTTTCAGAATGCGCTGCTATTTCGTTAATTGAGCGACCTTTCAATTTAGCGTGCGGTGAACCTGTTAACGGATTAGCTGCGGCATCAACCATAGGTTGAGCGGCATCCTCATAAGATTGCGCTGGCATATCTGCTTGAGAAGATCTAATGGCAGGCATACTTGATGTTTCACTACTATTCGCTTTTATTCGCTCAGGGCTGCTAGCCTGCTCAGGGCTTTTGCTCAGCTCAGAGCTGTTCATTAACATTGGCTCAGAAGCCGTTGTTTGTGGCGCACTCATCAACATAGATTCAGGGCTGGTCATCTGCAGCTCATTAGGCATCTGGTTAATATCGTCAAACTCTTGTGGGTTCATTACAAATAGCCCAGCAATAATCACAACTGAAGCTGCGCTGGATAAGCCTAACTTATGTTGTTTCCACCAGCTTAGCTTAACTACCTTATTGGGTTCATTAGAGTTAGAAGGTTCCGAAATATCCGCCTCATCATGTTGCAATTGCACATGACGGTTCGCTTGAGACAATATGGCTTGATCTAGTTGAGCACTTGGTTGCTCTAATGCTTGCTGATGATATTGCTCAGATACTTGTTGCTGCAGCTGAGTAAACTCATCATCTGATTCATGTTGTGTTGGTTTAGCCATGACTTACCTCCTGCCACCTAGCATCTACGCAAGCCTTAATACTCTTATAAGCATAGCGAATGCGACTTTTGGTGGCTTCTAGGGTAACGCCAGCAATCTCACTAATACTGGCTGCCGTTAACCCTAATTCAATATTGAGCAGAAAGGCTTCTTTTTGCACAGCTGGCAATTTTTCAATGCAATCTTTCATGGATTGTTGCTGTTGATCTTTTTCAAACTGATGTTCAGGTTGATGACTATCATCAGCACTAAAACTGTCCATGGTTTGCTCTTCGTCTAACGCTTGCGTGTTATCTAACGGCTTAACTGCCCTGACATGATCAATAATCAAATTATGGGCAATCTTATACAGCCAAGTGGTAAATTTGGCTGTAACACTGTATCGAGCAGCAGCATTGATCACTTTACTCCAAGTATCCTGATATAAATCTTCGGCTAATTGTTTGTCTTGAATCTGCCTAACAAAGTACCGATAGAGTGGACCTTTATGCTTCAAGTAAAGTTGCTCAAACGCTTGCACGTCGCCTTGCTGAAATTGCAACATTAACGCTTCATCCCCTTCTGGGGTGGTTGGTATTGTAGAAGCCTGTGACACCTTATTTCCTCAATATAGGCGGTCAGTTTCGCTGCTTGAACTTATCTTTATGCTTAACTAACCACTGATAAAATGCATTCTTATCGTCGTTTTGCTCAGTTGCCATGCCTTGCTGAGCTAGCTCAATCAAATTAGCATAGTCGAAGTGATGCAAATATACATTTTGATTAATTAATTGAACCCAACCCGCGACTGCCGCATAAAACAACCAAGTTTCACTGGCTTGATGGCGGCCACTATGCATCATTTCCAGCGATAACATCACACTGTTACTATTTTGCTTTGATGGTAAGGTCAATTTAGCAAATATGTCTTGGACTTGTCTGTGTAAAGCAGTGTTCTCATAAGGCTGCACAGTCGAGTTGGCTCCAGTTGATTGCTGATGCAATTCATATTTAGCACGCGGCCTAGGTTGCAAGTAGCCTAACTCATTGCGGCGAAGTTCGATAAAAATGATTGCTTGTGTCGTCACGGCTTGTCGTTGCTGCTGGTAGCTCGTCCTTGCATTAAGGTTACGTTGGTCAATTGGGTTGTAACCTATCATTCTAAATTCACTGATTACATTGGGGTTAAAGTTCAGTGTTAGCGGTAACTGGCCATTGTTGCTACATGCATATAGCCCATCACCATTGGCTTTAACCACTAGCATCAATAGAT
Source organism: Shewanella maritima (assembly GCF_043643735.1). GTDB lineage: Bacteria > Pseudomonadota > Gammaproteobacteria > Enterobacterales > Shewanellaceae > Shewanella > Shewanella maritima_A. Next base: position 87,658 of record NZ_JBHZSM010000003.1, on the reverse strand, counting down.
AAGCGCCATGATTGTATGGAGAAGGCGCTAGCTCTGAAAACACGCTGAAACAATCATCGGCAAAAACTTCAAATGCATATTCATCGGCAAATTCAAATTGATTAACGAGCATATCTGCCGTAATTGTATTGGCATAAGGCAAGTTGGGAGATTGATATAGCTGCTTCAATAAACTGTGGCTTGCCCTCGGATTATTGCTCTTACTCATTGCAATATCATCCCTAGCCAGTGACGAATTAACCTGCTCAATAGGGGATGTACGCAATACTATCTGCAACTGAGGAGTTTCACCTGCAACACGAACTCCATTACTGATAAATTGAGCGGGAAGGGTCACTTTTTGAGGAGGGGCAATGCCTGCACTACCCACTACTTGTGGTTTGACATTTTGTATTGCGCCAAGGTATTCAGGTGTCGCAGCGCTAATGGTACCCGTAAACATGCTACAGCTCGCGATTACACCACTCACTAATAAACAGCGTAAGTTCTTTATTGTCATCATATAACTCACTCATTTGTTGCTTCGTTACCTATTTAAACGTAAACAAATCGAAAAAGGGTTATTCAAAAATAAAAAAGGTAAAGCTTGAGTTAGCTTTACCTAGTGTAAAATGCCGCCAATAGACATGTTTACTGCGATTAATTAAATATTTTTTCCAATTCGGGTGCTAATAATTGCCGCTCTTCTTCGGTAAAAAACGCATTATGAGTCTCAATGTACTGCTGCTGAAAATTCGTTTGCTGCATAATCTCATCCATCGCCTCAATTAAAGCTAGACCAGTTGCAGATTTTGAACACACCATGTAGCCATAATCAGGCTCCGTGACATGCTTAATTGGGATTGAGTGCACTTTTACATCCATATTATGACGGTCAATATAGGCTTCAACTTCACCGGAATATTCAATTATCCCCTGCACTCGCCCTTTGACTAACATATCAATCAAAGTCTCAGAAGAGTCCATTCCGCCACGTTTGAAAAAATGTTCAGGATGCTGCTCAACCATACCGTTAATGTAATCACCGTAAGAGCGGTCTTGGGCAATGCCAATACTGCCAGGCGAAACTGCTTGGTGTTGTGATAAATCGATTAACTCAGGAAGTTCACCTGGGTTGTCATATAAGGTCACCACTCTAAGTGGCGGATATACACTGATGGGTAACTTACTATAGTGGCCAAGTTTTTCCCGTTGAGTGCTTTTAAACTTATTGTATAAACAAGCATTATCTAAACGTTTCAGCTCAAACCAACCACGAGTAAGGCTGACCTGTTCTTGGGTGAATGCTAATTTCTCACTACTGCTCTTGATGATTAAACTAAACAACCCCATTGGCTGCTGTTCTAATAAGTTCACGTCTTCCGTATCGGTTTCTGCAAACACAATACCATGTAATGGCGCTCCATTAGCAAAAGAGGCGAAACAAATGCTCAGTGCAAGGCTACTGGCAAATAAGCAGGCCCTGTTCCCCGATTTTTTAATCAGCCTTTTGGTTCTACTACCTAATCTAAATAGGGGGGACACACAATTATAATTATTATGGGTTAGCATCTATGCCCTCATTGGTTGAGCAAAGTAATAAACATCCTTTAGTGTTGCGAGCATCCTGCAGAGATTTGAAAGGTAGAGCGCTTAAGTAAAATCTTTAAATAGTTCAATATTGCACAGCATCAACTGAAAAAGCTTCATATTGATAACAAGTTTATAGCACAAACTCATACTAATAGCGTGTGTTGCAGGGCAAATTTAGTTTGAAAAATTCTAGAATCTGTCAAAACTGGCACTAACAAGACGATTCACTAGCGCACTAAATATAATCAGTCATATTGACTGCTTATCAACGATGGCATTTTGCTGAATATTCGATTTTATAAACTGAGTGTTAGCCGCAAAAAACACTGAACTACAGCCAAAAAAGAGGCAACGTGCTATTATCTAGCCCTTTTTTTATGCCATCTAAATTCAGCCAAATGATATTCTCGGTCTGAATCAAAATCATAAAAATATAATTACTAAATATCAGTACCTTAAGGAGTATACATGCAAGCGCTTGTTGCCGTTGTTATGGGTTCAAAAAGTGATTGGCCAACCATGGAAGCCGCCGCACAAATTATGGATGAGCTAAAAGTGCCATATCATGTGGAAGTCGTCTCTGCCCACCGTACTCCAGATAAGCTGATGGACTTTGCCAGTACCGCTGCAGACAAAGGTTATAAAGTCATTATTGGTGGTGCCGGTGGTGCCGCACATTTACCAGGTATGATTGCATCTAAAACGCCACTGCCAGTATTAGGCGTGCCGGTTCAATCTAAAGCACTATCAGGTATGGATAGCCTACTCTCAATCGTGCAAATGCCGAAAGGCATTGCTGTAGGTACTTTAGCTATTGGTACAGCTGGAGCATTCAATGCAGGATTATTAGCGAGTCAAATCCTAGCGACACAAGACCCTGAATTAATGCAACGTTTGGAAGGTTTTAGAAATGCGCAAACCAATAGCATTTTAGATAATCCAGATCCGAGAGAAGCATAATGACGCAGCAACAAAAAGTATGGGTGCTAGGTAATGGCCAACTTGGCGCAATGATGGCACATGCAGGTCAACCGCTTGCACTCGATGTTCGCCCTGTCGATATTATGACACCCGGTATTGACAAATTACCTTTAGGTGAGAATGATATTATTACCGCAGAGCGTGAACAGTGGCCAGAGTCTGCCACGAGTTTACAACTCAGTGAGCATCCCCATTTTATCAATGGTCCAATTTTCGCAAGATTAGCCGACAGGTTTACCCAAAAAAGCCTACTGGACGAATTAAATGTCGCCACCGCCCCTTGGCAACTTGTTGAGCAAGACACCCAAGAAGCGACATTGCACCAATCATATGGTGAACGAGTACTGCTTAAACGTCGCACTGGTGGGTATGATGGTAAAGGTCAGCATTGGCTAAAACAAGCTGAGTCCACCAGCATTCCAAGCGATTGGCGCAACGAAGCCATTGCAGAGCAAGCAATCAACTTTGATGAAGAAGTTTCATTAGTGGGTGTTCGTACCCAAGATGGTCGCTGCTTGTTTTATCCTTTAGCGTTAAACCTGCATCAAGATGGCATTTTGATGGCTTCTATTGCGCCGCTATCTCGCCTCAATCACTTACAAGCACAAGCAGAGCAAATGCTAAGCACTATTATGAATGGCTTAGATTATGTTGGTGTGATGGCGATGGAATGCTTCAGGCTCGGTGATAACTTACTCGTCAATGAACTTGCGCCTCGTGTGCATAACTCAGGTCACTGGACGCAAGCAGGCTGTCACATTAGCCAATTTGAGCTCCACTTACGTGCCCTGTGTAATTTGCCCATTGATACGCCACAAGTTAATTTCCCATGTGTGATGGTGAACTTGATTGGTGTTGAAAAGGATGACCGCTGGATAAGTCTGCAAAACGCAGCGCTATTTTGGTATAACAAAGAAGTGCGTGTGGGTCGAAAAGTCGGTCATCTTAACCTGTCTGCTCACAATCAAGCGTTAGTACATAACAGCGTTGGTTCGCTGAAACAGTGGATGCCAGAGCAATACCAAGCGCCACTAGATTGGATATTAAAAGAGTTCAGCTAATTATGTTACATTGTTGATACCAAACTAAAAAAGGCGCTTAATGCGCCTTTTTTGTGCTCTATTGGTTAACTCAACCTAGCCGAAGAATAAGCGCCATAACCAAGAGCTATCAAGGTCGTCCTTACAAGTATTGTATTGGGCAGCATAACGACGAGAGCGTTCATCAACTCTGTCTGCCACTGGGCCTAACCAAGCTTTTGCTCGGTAGGTTCCACGACGATAACCACCCCAACCTTCATGGTAATTTAAGTACTGATTCTTCGCATCCCACTTAGATACACCATTCACCTTATGGGTTTTAGCGATAAACCAGCCCATAAAGTCCATGGCATCTGCAAAATTAGTGCGGCTTGACCATGAATTCCCTGTTTCTTTAACATAGTCATCCCATGTCATGGTTTTCGCTTGTGCATACCCATAGGCACTACTGGCACGACCGGTAGGAATAAAGCCTAAGAAATATTGCATTGGCGGCCTGGCATTATGCTTAAATGAACTTTCTTGATACATCATCGCAATGGGTACGTGTACGGGCACCCCCCATTTATTACGGGTATTCACAGCCGCTTTGTACCATGAGCGGTTTTCTTTAAAGATGGCACAAATGTTTTCGGGGTCTTTTGGGGGAGGCGTCGCGCAGCCACTGAGAAATAGCACAAAGAAACAGCTTAAAAGCGCCAGACGATGCTTAATAAAATGGGTAATCAAAACAGTAATCAACAATCGTTATTCAAATCAACACTGCTAAACAGTTTCACATCTAACGCTAAATATTGCAATGTGAACCGATGCCAATTCATGCGGCTTATCACAACAAATAAATCAGCGTGTTAGCTTTGAGATGGCCACTGACACTCGACCTCATCAACTTGCCAAATAACCGGCTGCCAGTAGTCAGTATCATGTCCAACATAGGACTTGTCAGTTAGGAACTGTGCGCCTAAGTGATAACGTTTATTCGGCTCGACATTAATGCTAATAGTTTTGGTTTGCCTGGACTCCACACTCACCTTCAGCTCGGGGGCAGAAATGAGTTCAGCCACAGTAAACTCATATGTCCCCGGAGCTAAGCGGTAATTAGGGCGGGATATGATGGGCTTCTGATTTACACTGGTTACCACAGTGCGGTATAAATGTGATTCTATATCAGGCGCTAAATAGCCAGATACAAAACCACATTCAGCCACCTGACTTTGATGGGTTGAACAAGCCGTAACCATAAAAGTCAGTGTGAGGACAATACTAAACCGCGTCAGTATTTTTCGTGGTAATTTCAAACAACTTAATCGATTAGCTAACGACATCTTTAAAATAATCATTCAAGAAATCATCAAAACTCGGTTGTGGCTGAGACTCAATGCTTTGTTGCTGCTCAAGTGAGTCTTGCGCTTCGTGCTGATAATTATCTCGCATTTCATCCGACAAAGCATAACTCGATAACTGTTGATGATACTGAGTCATTAAGCCTTGAACCCAGTCTCCATGATCTCGCCCTTTGACGACGACTTCATCGTGGATACGACCAGATAGTGTTAAACTCGGGTCGTCCACCGCCGCTTGCCAATGTTTTAGCGCCTGGCTATAAACACCATCAACGCCATCATCAAGCAAGCGAGCTAATGATGCTAGCTGAGAACATAGCTCAGTTAACCAAGACTGTAGTCCAACACTTTGTCCATCTCGCGTCAGGCGTAAACCAGGTTTACGGCCTTGTACAATCACCGCCTGCAAGTTAGCCGCTATCTCAGCTTCTTCTGTCTCAGTGCCAGCTTTTGAAGGCGTTAATAAGCAATGCAGTAAGAATAAATCTAAGAACCTAACTTGCGAGGCATCAATACCAATTGGACTAAATGGGTTCACATCTAGAGCACGCACTTCAATGTATTCAACACCGGCACGAGCAAGTGCTTCAGAAGGTTTCTCTCCAGATTTAGTCACTCGTTTAGCTCGAATTGGCGAGTAAAACTCATTTTCAATCTGCAAAACGTTACTGTTTAGCTGGCGATACTGGCCATCGACCTTCACACCTATTTGGGCAAAGTTATCAGAAGGCATGCGAATGGCGGCGCCGACACCATCAAGATATTGTGGCAATGAGTTATAGCTAATATTTAACGACTCTTGCTCTTTATTGGTATACCCCAAGTCACTCATTCTCAATGAGGTGGCATAAGGTAAATACAAAGTACCATGACCCGTTTTCTTAAAATCAAAACCTACCAGCTGATCTTTAATGAACGAGCTACATAATGCTGGAGATGAACCAAACAGGTAAGGCATCACCCAAACCAAGCGGCGATAATTACGAATTAAGCCGAAGTAGGATTCTGAGATAAAGTTTTGCTTAGAGCCATCGCCATTGGCAATGATGTCAGAATTGTTAAGTTGCTTGTCATACAACAGTTGCCATAACTCATCAGACACAGAAAAGTTAAAGTGAACCCCCGCAATGATTTGCATCAGTGCACCATAACGATGGGTTAACCCTTCACGGTATAAGGTTTTCATTTTGCCAGTGTTAGACGTGCCATATTGGGCGATAGGAATGTCTTTAACATCCCCCACATAACACGGCATACTCACAGGCCATAAACGTTGGCCGTACATGTTCTGCACACTGTAGGCATGCGTTTGAGTTAACCCTTCAAGCAAGGTCTCAATATGATTATTGACTGGAGTAATGAATTCTAACAAGGCTTCAGAGTAATCAGTGGTGATCCTTGAATGAGTCAATGCTGAACCTAACGCTGAAGGATGAGGATCTTGTGCAAGTTGCCCATTCTCATTGATCCGCAATGCTTCACGCTCAATACCACGTTGCATCCCCAGTAATGCATCGCGCCCAGTCTCATTATTAAGCTGCTCGATGACTTCATTGAAAGATTTCAATATTCGATTCTCATGTAGTTAACGCATAGCAAGCTATTCTTCAGCGTTGCGATGCCTATGACTCATTTCGTCATTGTTAGGCAATACTTCCGTGTATTGTATTCATTTGTACCCAGGGGCAACAGTAGCGCTAGTTTACCTTATAAATGCTTGTGCTGCCGCAGCTGATAACATCTGTTTACATAAAGCAAAAACGGCAACTTGAAGGTTACCGTTTTTAGAGATAATTACGCTGTTATAAATATGGGGCACAATGACATAAGTTCAAGCCCCAGCACAGATTATTTTATCATTATAACCGGATAGTTGAGCGATTTTAATTTGTCTTCAACCGTAGCGGCATCCCCCACCACTAAAATCACCATATCATCCAGCTTCAATAGCTGACTAGCGAGTTGATTTAACTCATCTAATTCAACATTTTGGATAATATTTTGCTGGGTCTCAGTAAAGTTATCAGCCAAATTATAACGCTGGATCATTCTTAAGAATCCGGCTTTTTGATATGGCGTTTCATATTTCAAGGCCTGCCCTTGAGAAATGGAGCTACGCATGAATGCCAGTTCTTTATCTGTCATACCATTGGCTTGAAACTGGCTAATTTCATTGAAAAATTCAGTGAGAGACTCTGCCGTTACATCCGTTCTCACACTGGCGCCAGCACTAAATCTTCCTGTTTCCTTGCCGCCTCTAAAGCCACTTCTCGCCCCGTAGGTATAACCTTTATCTTCACGAAGATTCAGATTAATTCGGCTGTTAAATGCACCACCTAATGGGTAGTTCATCAATGTCGCTTTAAAATACTCGCCATCAGCATCATAAGGCAGAGATGTGTTGCCGATAGCAATCACAGACTGAGCCGCGCCAGGGTGATCTAACAAATAAATCTTACCAGTCTTGGCGAGAGTTTCATTGGGTTGTGTACTGGCAACAACGGCTTCTCCCTGCCACTTGGCAAAAGCGTTTAACTTCGGCGTTAATTGTGATTTAGTTAAATTTGATACCACTACTATCTTGGCATTACCGGCGCGGTATTGTTGCTCATAAAATTGCTTAACATCATCAAGGCTAATCGCCGAAATAGACGCTACACTACCTGATTGACTTACCCCAGATGGCGTTTTATCACCATAAAGTAACTCTGAAAATTTAGCTCTTGCAAGGTAGTTAGGATCAGACAAACTGTGTTGAACACTTTGCAGTTGTTGCTGCTTGATGCGAGCAAAATCCTCTGGCGTGAATGCTGGCGTGAATAAATGCTCCTCCACTAGAGCTAAGGTCGCATCGAGGTTCTCCGTTAAACTGGATACTTGAATCACGCCTTGCGCTGCTTGCGAGCCAAAATAAATTGAAGAGCCCAGCATCTCTAGGGCATTGGCTAGTTCTTCACTAGAGCGCAGTGTTGAAGATTCATTGAGCATTGCGGCAGTGATTTGAGCTAAACCCGCTTTTTCAACAGGGACAAGTGCATGACCACCATCAAGGTAAATAACTAACTCAACTGTAGGTGTTTCATCAGTTTGTGTGCCAATAACAGCAATACCATTAGCTAAGCTATCACGCCAAAGTTGTGGCACTTTTACCACTGGTGCAGGCCCTTCTGAAGGCATAACACTGCGATCAAAACTGGACGTAATTTGATTAAAATTGAACTCTCCATCGACCGCTTCTTCTGCAATCGCAGGTGTTGGTGCAGTAAAGTTGTCCGCATTGGCAATTAATTGTGTTTGCCCTTCAGGCACCACGCTCATTACCACCATCGGTTTATCTTTAATGTAAGTGTTAAACACTCTCATGACGTCTGCTTGGGTGACATTGGCATAACGCGCTAAGTCTTTCTCAATTTGATTGGGATTGCCGTAGTAGGTTTGGTTTGCAGCTAATAACGACACTTTACCTTGAACACTTTGTAAACTGAAAATAGTATCTGATTCAAATTGCACTTTCACTTTTTGTAGATCTTCTTCAGTCACACCGCGCTGTTCAAATTCAGCAATAGAAGCATTGATTTTTTGCTCTATTAAGTCCAACTCCCCACCTTTAGCTGGGTTAGCTAAGGCATACATACTGAACTGACAGGCAAGCTCCTGACAGGGATGACTCACCGCCGCCTGCACCGCATAGCCATCACGAACGAGATTCTTATAAAACAGTGATGTTTTACCACCACCAATAATATTGGCTAATAAGTCCAAAGCTGCTTCATCGCCATGACCGGCATAAACCGTAGGAAAGCCAATATAAATCAAGGGTAAATGCACTTTATCTTGCATCGATAAATAGCGCGTTTTATCAAGTGTCACTGACGTTTTTTCATCAGCCTTCACCTCAGGGCCTGCTGGTATTTCAGCAAAATATTGCTTAACCCAAGCCAGCGCCTGTGCTTCATCAAAATCACCGCCAATGGTTAACGTGGCATTATTAGGCCCATACCAACGTTGGAAAAAGTGTTTTACATCAGTTAAAGATGCACGCTCTAAGTCTTCAGGCCAACCAATGACTGGCCATGAATATGGATGCCCTTCTGGATAAAGTGCCTGATTAAACCTTTCATTCATACGGCCATATGGACGATTATCGATGCGTTGAGCACGTTCATTCTTAACCGTTTCACGTTGCACTTCGAACTTTTCAGACGTTAAAGCTGGCAAGAAAAAGCCCATTCGATCAGATTCTAACCACAGCATTTTTTCAAGTTGATTGCTGGGGACGGTTTCAAAATAATTGGTTCTGTCAGTATTGGTTGTACCGTTTAGCGTACCACCCGCTTCGGTAATAATTTTAAAATGCTGCTCATCACCTACATTTTGCGAACCTTGAAACATCATGTGCTCAAATAAGTGCGCAAAACCACTGCGACCTGCTAATTCTCTCGCAGAACCAACATGGTAAGTCACATCAACATGGACGAGAGGGTCTGATTTATCTTGATGCAGGATGACAGTTAAGCCATTGTCTAACTGATACTTTTTGTATGGGATATTCACCTTATCAGCTTGCGCTTCAACGGTCTCAAGTAAGTTAATACCATCAGGTAAGGTGTTTGATTGATAGGTTGCACAACCTAATAGTGCGGCAGATATGCCCGCTACTAGCATCCATTTTTTCACTTAACACTCCTTTAATCATCCCAAGGCAGTGCGCTGGGCATTGCTCTTATGAACTATTGATTAGTTGAGAGTGCCATAATGCAGCGCAAGATGGCACAAAAAGGTGTAACAAAATACAGCGATATCAACTTAGAGTATCAATTAAGGAAAGGTTCAATGACTATTCGCCAAGATGTTGAATTCTATACCGCTCTACTCAATAAATAAGCTGGTTAGCTCTTCTAACTACAGGCAGCTTTTAACAACACCCTGAAGTATTTGGATGATCGACTTAAAGCATACTGATGCCCAAATAGATAAACGCATTAAGAGAAATACATAAAACCGACAACAATCACACTGTAGCGAATCGTTTTACCAATCAATATCATCAAAATTGAACGACCTATTGGCAGTTTTAGCCAGCCCGCGATTAAACATAAAATGTCGCCAATCAGTGGCAGCCAAGACATGATCAACGACCAAGTGCCGTACTTTTCAATCCAAGCAACACTCTTTTGGTAATGTTTATGTTTAAAGTCTTCGGGCGATTTAGCAAAACGACCAACATAACCCAAATAATAACTGGTCACAGCGCCCAAGGTATTGCCAATACTTGCCACTATTAATAAATTCATCCATGCTTGAGGTTGCTGTGTAAGCAAGCCAACAAGTAAAACTTCTGATCCACCTGGTAACAATGTTGCAGCTAAAAATGCGCCGCTAAACATGATCCACAACTCAAGCATTTACTTACCCTTTGAAAATCCACATAAAAAGCCGCTAAAAATAACACTTCATATTTTGGTATAAAATGTATAAAATCAACATTTTAGCAACAAGACGTTTTGTGTGTATAAGTTATAACAAATCACGTTTGTTTGTCTTGTTCACGCTCAATACAATGCAATTAATCTTTATTAATCTGCAACGATTTTACCTTGTTATACAGACCCTATATTAGGCTTTGTCTTTCACCGTAACGATGTTCGAATTGTAGTTTAGACCAAACAATAAACTCACTCTCACCATATCTAAAGGGTGATTGATGAAATAATAAACTCTGGAAATAACATGATATTACAAGCATTTAAACGTATCCCATTTTGGCAGAAAGTCCTCGCAGGCTTTGTGCTGGGGACTCTAGCCGGTGTGATTTTGGGCGAAACTGCGGTTAATCTAAAACCGTTAGGTGATTTGTTCATCAACGCCATCCGTATGTTGGTTGCCCCATTGGTGTTTTGTGCCATTGTCGTCAGCATTACCTCACTTGGATCGCAAGCAAACCTTAAAAGCCTCAGCTTTAAAACCTTGGGCTTGTTCATGTTGACCGGTACGGCGGCTTCATTTATCGGTTTAACTGTTGGTAGCCTAATCGATATGGGGGGCACGCTCGAACTTGCGACCTCTGAAGTACGTGAACGCGATATACCTGGCTTTGCCCAAGTCCTGCTAAATATGATCCCAGTGAACCCATTTGCTTCACTGGCAGAAGGTAAGATTTTACAAATAATCGTGTTTGCAGCACTTATTGGTATCGCAATTAACGCAGTAGGCGAAAAAGCGACTCCATTGAAAGATGTGATTGCAGCAGGCGCTGAAGTGATGTTCCAACTTACTCGCATGGTGTTAATGCTGACGCCAATTGGTGTATTTGGTCTAATGGCATGGGTTGTGGGTGAATATGGTCTAACAACCTTACTGCCACTGGGTAAGTTTATTTTAGCCATCTATATTGCAGCATTGATCCATATAATCTTTGTTTATGGCGGCCTAATTAAATTTGCGGCTAAGCTAAGCCCATTGAAGTTTTTCAGAAAGGCTATGCCAGCTCAGTTAGTTGCATTTAGTACCGCTTCTAGTTTTGGTACCCTGCCAGTTAGCACAAAGTGTACTGAATCTATGGGTGTATCAAAACGCTACGGTTCTTTCGTACTTCCTCTTGGTGCAACGATGAATATGGACGGTTGTGGCGGTATTTACCCTGCTATTGCAGCCATCTTTATTGCGCAAATCTATGGTATTCCATTAGATATGTCGGACTATATGCTCATTGCTGTCACTGCAACTGTTGCTTCAGTGGGGACTGCGGGTGTACCAGGTAGTGCAGTTGTTATGCTAACCGTCACTCTAGCCGCGGTTGGTTTACCGCTTGAAGGTATCGCCTTTATTGCAGCCATAGACCGCGTAATTGACATGATTCGTACTGCAACCAATGTGACGGGTGACATGATGACCGCTGTTGTGGTTGGCAAAAGTGAAGGTCAATTAGACGTAGAACAGTTTAATTCACAAGAAGTTGCCAGTACCGAGCAGACAGCTTAATACTTAGCAATTAGATAAAAACATAAAAATGCCGCTCATATTGTGCGGCATTTTTTATGGTTCAAGGCTTAATGCTTAATGCTTAATGCTTAAGGTTTGATAGCATTAAAGAAGCGTTAATCTATGTCCAAACGAGCTAGTGCTATCAGGCACTAGAATGAATTGATAATTACTGTCGCCATTAAATTCAAAACTTTCAGATTGATACATTAATGTTTGCGTACCATTATCATCCGTTTTGACAATGCTGATGTCATAATCACCATGCGGGATCAACTCACTTTGCTGCTCTTCAAAGTCTATGTCAGTCATCTGGTATTGTGCAGTTTCAATGGTTTCAGAGTCTCGCACAAAATATACAGCCAAATTGTCAGCCACATCGACGAGGTTCGTGATGGCAACTAAAGACTCATAAGGACGAGGACGCAGGTCATGACTGACAGCCATGGTTTTAACCGTGTCGTCTTCTGAATAAACAATAAGCGTATACACTTCGTCTTGGTTAAACGTCACTAATACATTGTCAAATAGACTGGAATCATCTGCACTAGACACCCCGCTCACGGCATAATCGTTGTACCCCATGTTTTGAAACTCACTCAAACTAAAAGGTTGAATGTCATACACAAACTGGGTTTCTTGTTGACTGGCAATTTGAATATCGACGTCTTGTGAATCTAATCCATTATAAATATTGATGCTAGCAAGTGACTCTAAGGCTGGGTAACTCTGCACCGTGGTGGTTGAATCAACGGAATCAATCACCAGTTTCAATTCCCCAACACCAAAACTAGGCCTGATCAACATTTTGTAGGCTGTATTATCAGTTAGCCCCATAATACTTGTGGTGTAAATAACCTCACTTGAACCAGGCTCTGTGAGGTAAATCAAGTACTCTCCTGTATCAAATACCTGCTCTTGCGAATACTCTCCGTAGCCAACGTTCCCTAAAGCCGTGGCTTCTGTAAAACTTTGGGTAGCAAGCGAGATATACGCATCATAACTCGAGTCTTCGGCTGATACATTGGCAATCAACACCTGCATTTTACTGTAATCATTGTCCTCATCATCATTAAGATCATCCATGTCTTCACGGTTAAATTGTAGATCCAATAGTTGCGGTGTATGAAAATCCCCATATAACACGAACAAATGCTCAGTATCTAAATCAAACTGAGTATCTGCCTCTAACAGTTCAACGCTATTACCGTCTTCATCTAAGCCAAGGATGCTGACTTCACTACTTCCCTCTGAGTAGCTGTAACGAGGTATCGCATCGGCAAAGTCTATGCCTGAATAAGTGTAATCATCCAAAACCAATGCAGTGAGAGTACTATTCGCTGAAGCGTTATAGTATTGAAAGTAGCTATATTGGGTGGTCGTGTCCTCATCACTATCACTGCTGCAGCCAACAAATGACGCTAACAACACACTACCTAACATTAATCTACTCAATTTAAAATTTAACATGCTTACCTCTTTTTAACGATTTACTTACACACTCAACACATAAGACAACACTTGAAGGTAAATTAGTGTCAATCTAGGTAAGTAAATGAAATGTTAAGTCAGTGAAAACACGTAGTTGAATAGGCCTGTATATATAAGCAACAAAAAGTAAAAAAGAGCAGCCTAGGCTGCTCTTTTTTACATCACTTTAACTCATTTTAAAGCTTAATATGGGTCTTGTGACCACTAAACTCCTATTAGAATTTAGCGCTACCCCACAGCCAAACTTTATCAGTATCAACCTTACCCGCATCCGCATCACCTGCAGAGTATGCCGCATACTTAACACCCACTTTATAGTGCTTTTTAATTGGCATTACGTAAGACACATTTACTTCTGAACCTAGATCATCAACTGTTGCAGAAGACTGATCTGCATCAAACTTGTGATATGCAAGTCCCCAGCTACCACCAAAGGCTTTACCGCCTACAGAAGCGTAGATATCGACTAAACCTTCTTTAGGTGTCGCTAGGAATTGATCCGACCAACCGTTAAATTTATGCAACGTTGCTAGTGGTGTGGAGAAGCCGTATTGGCCATCATCAGAACCTAAGTTCTCGTATCCCACTTTAGCCGTCACACCAAATAAAACCGCGCCAGCTTCGAGTGCTAGGTAGTCAGCATCGAACTTGGTATCTGCTGTTGAAGACTCTTGCGTTGCGTATTCAATTTTATATAGCAACTTAGTGTCAGCTAATTCAGTCGAACCAGTAAAGTTAACACCATAAGTATCAAGGGCATTTGATGCATCTTGATCAACTTCTAGCAAATAACCGTAACCGGTCACAGTACCGAAACCTAACTTGTAAGACGCATTGAAGATATGATCTTTTGAATCAACATCTTTCACTTCTGCAAAAATACGGTTGCGCTTATAAATGTAGCCGTAATCCACTTTGAATGCGTCATTGAATGCATATTGCATTGTGACTGCATCAAAGGTTTGACGGTCTTGACGCCAGCCAACATGACCAACAAAACGCTGGTTGCCTAAAGCAATAACCTGACGACCGACACGGCCTTTGAAACCTTGGTACTGATATTGTAAGTATGCTTGGTCTAGCTCAGTCACATTTGGATCTGCAATGACAGAGTATTCAGGGTTGTTACCAATCGCATCGTTATAATCATCGACACCAGCAACATTTCGCGAGTCTTCAAAACCAACCACTGCAGATAAACCATAATAGTCTGCTGTAGCAAATGACAAGCGAGTACGAAGCGTTAAGCCATCAGCATCTTTTAACGCATTATCTTGAGAAACATTTTCATAACGTAGGTTAAGGTCAACAGTTGCTTTACCTTTTGTAAAAGCTTCAGCAAGTGACGTTGCATTATCATCAGCAGCATGAGCTGAACCCATAGCCATTAATACCGCGGTAGTCAGTGCCGACAGTGCAATTTTTTTATTCATCATCTATCCCTATATTTTTATCTAGTTTGGCAATGCAAGTTGCCGACGACACAAGGCCACAAACCATTAAGCCTTACGTCACCTCGGGGCAACTTTAACAACCCGCCGTTCACTTTTCTGTGACATATTTAGCATTTTGTTTCAATTCAGGCATTTTAAATGCACTTTTTGTGGACTGCATCGGTTCTACCTTGCGCTGCTTCTCATAAAGGAACTTTAAAACCTGCGAACGATAGCCGTTATACTGCTGAGACTGCGCTAATTCGAGCCGATCCCTTGGACGAGGTAAATCCACAGTTAATATCTCGCCAACAGTGGCTTCTGGACCATTAGTCATCATCACGATTTTGTCAGACAACAGCACAGCTTCATCCACATCATGGGTAATCATAATGACGGTGTTATTCAACTTAGCCTGAATATCCATTAACGAGTCTTGCATGTGCGCTTTAGTCAACGCATCCAACGCACCAAATGGTTCGTCCATTAACAACACTTCAGGCTGCATTGACAGCGCTCTGGCAATCCCGACTCTTTGCTTCATGCCGCCGGAGATCTCGCTAGGTAGCTTGTCCATTGCATGCTCCATATGCACCAACTGCAAATTGTGCTCAATCCACTCGTGCATTTGTGCTTTAGACATCGACTTTGAAAACACTTGCTTAACGGCTAACTCAACATTCTGATAAGCCGTTAACCAAGGTAGCAGTGAGTGGTTCTGAAAAACCACAGCGCGCTCAGGTCCAGGCTGATTAACTTCAGTGCTATTTAAAATCACACCGCCACGAGTAGCTTGATGTATACCCGCAACAATGTTCAGCACGGTTGATTTACCGCAACCTGAGTGACCAATGAGTGAGATAACCTCACCTTTTTCTATCTTCAAGTTGACATCTTTCAAGGCTGTAAACGTGCCTTTGGGTGTTGGAAACTCCATATCAACACCGCTAATGTCTAGAAAACTTCCCATGTGAAACTCCCCCAAGTTTGCTTAAACTTTTTCCCAAGACACCCAGCGCTGCAAAGTGACAATGCCTTTATCTAGCAAATACCCAATGAAACCTATCACCAATACCGCCGCCATTATGCGTGATAACGACTCTGAGCTACCGTTTTGAAATTCATCCCAGACGAATTTGCCAAGCCCTGGATTTTGCGCCAGCATTTCAGCGGCGATCAACACCATCCAGGCCACACCAAGTGATAAGCGCATGCCAGTGAATATCATTGGAATAGAAGCAGGTAGAACGATTTTCTTGATATGCGTGAATGTAGAGAGCCGCAAGACTTGACTCACGTTGAGCAAATCTTGATCAATACGTGACACACCTATGGCAGTATTGATGATCATTGGCCATACACTGCATAAGGTCACCGTCAACATAGAGTTAATGAATGACTTAGCCAGCCATGGGTCACTTGAAACGTACACGCCACTGACAACCATGGTGACCAGTGGCAACCATGCTAATGGTGATACAGGCTTGAATATCTGGATCATCGGGTTTATAGCAGCTTGTAAACCAGGCTTAAGGCCGATAGCAATCCCCAAAGGAATGGCTAACACTGCGGCTAAGCCGAAACCACACATAACAGTAATCAAACTAGTGACAATTTGATCCCAGAATGTTTCCTTACCAGTGTAAGGTCGCACTTTAGCTTGATAACTAGGATCTTTAGCCAATCGATCGGCATTACGTTTATGCTGCCTTTCATAGAAAGCTTGCGCCTTTTGACGCTCGCTTACATGCTCTTGATACAAATTATCAAACTGACTGATCACCGCGGTAGGGCCAGGGAACTTTCCCAGTGAAGTATTAATACTGCTGGCGGTCATCGACCACAACAGTAAAAATCCAACAATGCCAATGGCAGGCAGTAACAAGGCTTTTAAGCTAGGCAAAATTGATTGTGTTATCTGAGCCATACTCAACTTACCTAATCCCGTATGACGAATATTCGATACAGAACTCATAGTGGCACTCCTTGCCTTACAGCTTATCGCCCTGCTTTAGGCCAATAGTAAATGAATTGATGTACTGATTAGGCTGTGTGCCGTCATACACGAGATCATCAATAAAGTGAGTTTGTGGTGATTTGAAGCCTGTTTCATTGGCAAAATCAGGAAATGCTTCTTTTGCTATTAGCTTATCGTCGATTAATGACTGCGCAGCTTTTGCATAAATATCAGGACGGTAGACTTTAGCAGCGACATCTTTATACCAAGCATCTGGCTTATCTTCCGATATTTGTCCCCAGCGGCGCATTTGAGTGAGATACCAAATTGCATCTGAGTAATATGGGTAGGTTGCATGGTGTCTAAAGAATACGTTGAAATCAGGTACTGCACGTTTGTCACCTTTCTCGTATTCAAAGGTACCAGTCATACTGTTGGCAATCACATCGTAATCTGCACCGACATAATTAGATTGCGATAAGATTTTGACCGCTTCAGGACGGTTAGCATTGTTATTGTCATCTAACCACTTAGCTGCGCGAATAAGTGCACGTGTTAAACGGATGGTGGTGTTAGGGTACTTTTCAGCAAACTCTGCAGTGATACCAAACACTTTTTCAGGGTTATCCTTCCAGATCTCATAATCAGTCACAACAGGTACACCAATACCTTTAAATACGGCCTGTTGGTTCCACGGTTCACCCACGCAATAACCGTAAATAGTGCCGGCTTCTAAGGTTGAAGGCATTTGTGGTGGCGGTGTTACTGACAATAACGCTTGCGCATCAATTTGCCCTGAGGTATCGCCTTTGTGAGGTGCATAAAACCCTGGATGAATGCCACCTGCGGCTAACCAATAACGTAATTCATAGTTATGAGTCGATACAGGGAAAACCATTCCCATATTAAATGGCTTACCCGCATCAATATATGATTCAACCACAGGCTTTAACGCATCAGCCTTAATCGGGTGAACAGGTTTACCGTCTGCTTGCTTGGCGATGTTAGGCTTCATTTTTGCCCATACATCGTTCGACACGGTAATCGCATTACCGTTTAGATCCATTGAAAAAGGCGTAATGATATGTGCTTCGGTACCATAGCCGATCGTCGCTGCAATGGGTTGACCCGCCAACATATGCGCACCATCTAAACGGCCATCAATCACGCCATCAAGTAATACTTTCCAGTTTGCTTGCGCCTCAATCGTCACATACAAACCTTCTTCTTCGAAATAACCTTTCTCATAAGCAATGGCAATCGGTGCCATGTCTGTGAGTTTAATAAACCCAAACGTCAGTTCTTCTTTTTCGGGATAACCGAGTTCAGCCTGAGCCGGCATCATTGCTACTGATGCCGCGACTGAAATGGTGAGTGCCGCCGACTTTAACAACTTGCTTGTCAGTGATTTGGTGATATTCATATGCTTCCTCTTTCAATTAATTAATCAAAAAAGGCGCAACTTAATACCCCTTACGAAGTATTAAATAGCGCCTTTGCTAATCTATAACCAGATTGTCATTGGTTAATAAGCCGTTATCTCGAACGGATTAATTAACGCCCCCAGATAAATTGGTCACAATATATCTCTAAAGGGTTACTCCACTTTTTGTGCCAACTTTAATGAGTTATTAAAATTCAATAAGTTACATCAGAAGCAACAGTGTAATAGCGTAATAGGACGGTACATACTTGTGCACGGCTGATTAACAAATGCTGAAATATGCACCAAAAGAGGTAAATGAGAATACAAATTATTGGGAAATGATTTATCTACAGAAACAAAAAATCCATCTGAGATTTCAAATGGATTTAATAACCAAGCAATGATTGAGTCGATGACAGTGGCTAGGCTGAACTCGACTCAACAGCTGCTGAACAATTCAATAATGAAGACTTACCCCAATACTGCCAGTAATACACCAGCTGCAACGGCACTACCGAGTACACCGGCGACATTCGGCCCCATCGCATGCATAAGCAAGAAATTTTGCTGATTAGCTTCTAAGCCAACTTTATTAACGACTCTGGCAGCCATAGGAACAGCCGAGACACCCGCCGCCCCCACAAGTGGATTAACTTTACCACCGGTGAGTTTGCACATTAGCTTAGCCATGAGTACACCTGCGGCAGTACCAATACTAAATGCCACCGCACCCAATACCAAAATACCGATAGTCTCTAGGGTTAAGAACTTATCAGCCGACAGCTTTGATCCCACAGCCAGGCCAAGGAAAATAGTCACAATATTGATCAGTTCATTCTGCGCTGTGTTTGAAAGCCTATCAACGACACCAGACTCACGCATAAGATTGCCCAAACAGAACATGCCCACAAGTGGCGTCGCTGCGGGTAAGAATAAAATGGTTAACCCAAGCACCATCAAGGGGAAAATAATTTTCTCTTTTTTGCTGACTTCGCGTAATTGATCCATTTTAATCGCCCGTTCAGCTGGTGTGGTCAGCAGCTTCATAATTGGCGGTTGAATTAGCGGTACTAATGCCATGTACGAGTATGCAGCAACAGCAATCGCACCGAGTAAATCAGGCGCTAATTTTGAGGCTAAGAAAATAGCTGTGGGACCATCAGCGCCACCAATAATCGCAATGGCTGCAGCGTCAGTCATTGAAAACTCAAAACCCGGAACCAGATTAAGACCAATGGCACCAAGTAGCGTGGCAAAAATACCAAACTGAGCAGATGCTCCAAGTAACAACATTTTCGGGTTGGCGATCAGTGCCCCAAAATCAGTCATGGCACCCACGCCCATGAAAATAAGCAAAGGAAAAATACCTGTGCCGATCCCCACTTCATAAATGTAATAAAGCATGCCCCCTGGTTCAGTAAAACCCGCATTGGGGATGTTGGCCAAAATAGCGCCAAAACCAATAGGTAATAACAATAAAGGTTCAAAGCCTTTTGCTATTGCTAAATAAAGCAGCAATAGCCCTACGGCAATCATAACTAGCTGGCCAGCTTCAAAGTTAGCGACACCTGTTTCATTCCAAAATGCTAATAATCCTTCCATGATCGCCTCTTATGCTATTGCCAACAATGGCGAGCCTACAGTGACTGAATCACCTTGTTTTACAGCAAGACTCGTCACCACCCCATCTTCAGATGCTCGGACTTCAGTTTCCATTTTCATCGCCTCTAGAATGAGCACGACTTCACCATTCTTCACAGCTTGTCCCTCACTGACTAATACCTTGAAAATATTGCCAGATAGAGGTGCTGTCATTTCAGCCTTGACCGGGCCGGCAGCGACATCATTTGCGGCAACACTCGTATTAGCAGGCGCTGGTTGAGGAGCTGACACAGGTGCAATTTGACTGATATCACCACCTTCGGCAACTTCAACAACATAGCTTTGACCTTGCACATTTACTGTGTAGGTCTGTGGCTCGTTCGTCACAGTTGAAGCAGGTTTTACAGCTGGTGATGTGTCAATATCATCAACGCTAGGAGCCGGTTCAAATGCATCAGGATTACCACGGTTTTGCAAAAACTGTAGACCGATTTGGTTAAACAGCGCATAGGTCATCACATCATCATCTTGCTCTTTAGCCAGTTCTAAACCCTGCTCACTTGCTAACTGAGCTAACTCAGTGCGTAATTTATCTAACTCAGGTTCAAGTAGATCGGCTGGACGACAGGTTATCGCTGTCGAATCACCTAATACGCGCTTTTGCAGTTCTGCATTAACAGGTGCAGGTGTTGAGCCGTATTCGCCTTTGAGTACCCCTTCAGTTTCCTTGGTTAGCGATTTATAACGTTCGCCCATCAGCACATTGATCACAGATTGTGAACCCACAATTTGAGACGTTGGTGTCACAAGCGGTAAATAGCCTAAATCTTTTCTTACTTGAGGAATTTCTTCCAATACGGCATCAAGTTTATCACTAGCACCTTGTTCTCTTAGCTGGTTTTCCATATTGGTTAACATGCCACCAGGTACTTGCGCGCGTAAAATTCGCGAATCGATGCCTTTTAATGCACCTTCAAAGCGAACGTATTTTTTACGCACTTCTCTAAAGTATGCGGCAATCTCTTCCATAAGCGCCATGTCATAGGTAGTTTCACGTTCAGTACCTTCGACCATCGCCACAAGTGTTTCACTGGCGCTATGACCATAGGTTTGACTCATTGAAGATATCGCTGTATCTAATACATCAACGCCAGCTTCAATGGCTTTTTGGTAGGTTGCAGTGCTCAAGCCTGTAGTAGCATGACAATGCATAGAGATTTGTAGATCAGTTTGTGATTTTAAGCGACTTATTAACTCATATGCTTCCATAGGTTTAAGTAACCCAGCCATATCCTTAATACATAAAGAATCAGCGCCCATATCTTCAAGGCTTTTGGCCATATCAACCCATGTACTCAGAGTGTGTACAGGGCTAGTTGTGTACGAAATAGTGCCTTGTGCATGTCCGCCAACTTGTTTAACCGCTTTTACTGCTGTTTCTAAGTTGCGAACATCGTTCATTGCGTCAAATACACGGAAAACATCAACACCATTTGTATGAGCGCGTTCCACAAAACGGGTGACAACATCATCAGCATAGTGACGGTAGCCTAATAAGTTTTGCCCACGTAATAACATTTGCTGTGGCGTATTGGGCATGGCTTTTTTCAGTTCACGGATTCGATCCCAAGGATCTTCTCCCAAATAGCGAATACAAGCATCAAATGTGGCCCCGCCCCACGACTCCATTGACCAGTACCCTACTTTATCTAACAAAGGAGCAATGGGTAGCATGTCATCAATGCGTAAACGGGTAGCTAAAATAGATTGATGAGCATCGCGTAAGGCAACCTCGGTTAGTGCTAATGGCTTATTCATAACGTCTCCCATGACTAATTTGCCTTTGTACGATACTGATGAACGGCTGTGGTAATTGCAGCGACAAGTGCAGGTTCTAGCTGTGTAGTTGCAGGTTTACTTCCAACAGATACGGTTGATGGTGATTGAGTTGTGACAACAGGAAAGAGTTTAGCAACCACCTTAATACCAACGATCAGTAAGCTCAAAAATATAAATACTAACCCCATCCCCATGAGCATAATGCTCAGCGCTGTGGTGAGTTGTTCTGTGATTGATTCCATAGTCCCTCTTATATCATTATTATTTGGTTTAACGCGTAATCTTTATCAAAACAGCTTTGAAATACTCAAAGGCGATATTGTTGAAAAGAGATAACCGAGGAGCACAAGACATCAACTCATTGGGTTACTGCGTAATTATTCATTCAGGACAATCAGATTAAAACGAATCTCATAGTTCGCTATGAATAAAAAACCTTACTTGATAACAAAATATAAACATATCTATACCAGTTACCATACCCAGTTGTAAAATGGTCTGACCAAAATAATAGTAAGCCGAACAACCTTGATGAATATTATTCAAATAATGCTTTAGTTTTACTAAGAATCGATAAATAACGAGTGCTTTTTTTAATAAACTTCATTTTTGCTAACGTTGTCATTGTTGGTATGAATAAATTGCTAAGGCTTGGATGATTTACTGTGTGTAAGGGGCGCTTATCATTTGGATAAACTGATGGTTTGTCGAGGTGAAACAAAGGATATTGCTTAGCTGACCAATAGGAAAAAAATGCCCTGCAATTGCAGGGCATTTTAATATGGTACGCGTGAGAGGATTCGAACCTCTGACCGCCTGGTTCGTAGCCAGGTACTCTATCCAGCTGAGCTACACGCGCAAATCAGTTTTAATTCCATAAAGCATAGTTCAAAACAAAATCATTGCTTAAAACTTGCAAAAGGAATGGCGGAGAAGGAGGGATTCGAACCCTCGATGGGAGATAAAGCCCATACTCCCTTAGCAGGGGAGCGCCTTCGGCCACTCGGCCACCTCTCCACACAAATATGGTACGCGTGAGAGGATTCGAACCTCTGACCGCCTGGTTCGTAGCCAGGTACTCTATCCAGCTGAGCTACACGCGCATCTTATATTTTCTTGCAACACTATCGATAATGGTACGCGTGAGAGGATTCGAACCTCTGACCGCCTGGTTCGTAGCCAGGTACTCTATCCAGCTGAGCTACACGCGCATCTTATATTTTCTTGCAACACTATCGATAATGGTACGCGTGAGAGGATTCGAACCTCTGACCGCCTGGTTCGTAGCCAGGTACTCTATCCAGCTGAGCTACACGCGCCCTGATATCGGGTAAGAAATGGCGGAGAAGGAGGGATTCGAACCCTCGATGGGAGTTAAAGCCCATACTCCCTTAGCAGGGGAGCGCCTTCGGCCACTCGGCCACCTCTCCGTTTTCTTGGCGCACATATTACTGTTTGACAAAAATAAGTCAAACCCTTTTTAGGCTCTGCATCGTCATTTGCACAGTTTTAAATCATATTGTGCTAAAACAAACCGAATTAATTTAAAAAATGTGTTTTTGTCTGAACATATTAATGACAAATAACATAAAACATAATGGATCAGATTTATCTGTTCGCTAAACGATCTTAATTATTCAGCCTAAAACGATTGTCATCACAATGTCATACGTAAGGGTTAGCATGAACATATTAAAGTTGAGAGCAAACAGGAAATAAGCTCGCAAGTAAACCATTATCTATTGCTGCTTAGGTAAGTTAACCAAGTAAATTGTTGATAGATTCAGAAAACAAAAAAGCCAGCAATATGCTGACTTCTATAGCGTGAGTTAACGACTAAGCTGACTTAGAAGTTACCACCTTCAGATGAAGAACCTGACTTCTCAGATTGAATACGCTGATAAATCTCTTCACGATGTACAGAGACTTCTTTTGGTGCATTAACACCAATTCGTACTTGATTACCTTTTACACCTAGTACTGTTACGGTGACTTCATCACCAATCATTAAAGTTTCGCCCACACGACGAGTCAAAATCAGCATTCGATTGCTCCTTTTAGTTCAATCTGCATAACACGCTTTGTCCGTAATATGCGCTCATTATAAGGTTAGCCTTAGATAAAATCATAGTATCTATTTCTAAAAATAGCGGATAAATAAGCTTTTTTTGTTCAAAAACGACATTTTATCGAATATTCGTCTCTTTTGACCCAATTAAGCTAAGTTCGCGCAACAAACTTAATACATTCACACGTAATTACCACAAAAGATGCAGCACAAAAAAGCAACAACAGTGTGGTCATTTTGACTAAATTTATCGCTACACCCTAAGTAGCTAGATTTAGATTAGTCTATAAAAGCTAATTACTTATCCCTTTTTAGATGCAGAAATTTACTATGCCAAAACTAATTAGTTGTCTCAAGCAAAATTACCTATAAATACAACTTTATAGATAAAAAAATAGCCTATTTTCAAAATAGGCTATTTAAATATATTCTGATTATTACAATCGCTCTGTAACCCAAGGTAATACTGAAGCAAGCGCATCATCTAATAATTCAGGTTGGCTACCACCAGCTTGTGCCATATCAGGGCGACCGCCGCCCTTACCACCAACTTGTTGTGCAACCATCGCTACCAGTTCACCAGCCTTCAGTTGCTTGGTTAAATCATTACTGACACCTGCAATCAGATTCACTTTGTTATCACCCGGAATACCTAGCACGATAACTGCAGATTTAAGCTTTTGCTTTAGCTCATCTTGTAAACCACGAAGTGATTTTGGATCGGCACCTTCAAGCTTTTTCACCAGTACCTTAATGCCATTAACATCAACCGCGTCACCAGCTAAGTCAGCACTCGCCGCAGCAGCCAACTTATCTTTTAACTGAGACAGTTCTTTCTCTAAGGTTTTCACTTTATCAAGTTGAGCTTGTAGCTTAGTCACTACTGATGCGCTATCAGATTTTAGTAGCGCTGCAGCTTGGTCTAGTTGTGATTTTTGCTCGGCAACGTATGCCATCGCGGCTGCACCAGTAACGGCCTCAATACGACGAACACCTGCAGCAATACCGCCTTCTGAAGTGATCTTAAATAAACCAATATCACCCGTGCGGCCTACATGGGTACCACCACAAAGTTCAATTGAGAAATCGCCCATAGTCACAACACGCACTTTGTCATCATACTTCTCACCAAATAATGCCATTGCACCTTTAGCTTTAGCTTCATCAATATCCATCTCAGCCGTAGCCAGTTCATGGTTACGACGAATTTGAGTATTAACAAGATCTTCAATTGTTTTTAATTCTTCAGGCTTAACCGCTTCAAAGTGAGAGAAGTCAAAACGTAAACGCTCAGGGTCAACTAAAGAACCTTTCTGAGTAACGTGAGAACCAAGTACTTGACGTAATGCCGCATGTAATAAGTGAGTCACCGAGTGATTAAGTTCAGTACGATGGCGTAGCTTCTTATCAACTTGTGCAGTAAGAGATTGACCGACTGATAACTCACCACTAATCAATTCCCCTTGGTGGCCTGTCGCAACACCAAAAGTTTGTGTATCAGACACAGTAAATTCAACGCCTTGCCAAGTTAGCAAGCCTTTATCGCCTACTTGGCCACCAGACTCTGCGTAGAATGGTGTATTCTCAAGCACAACAACAGCAGCTGTACCAGCTTGCAAGCACTCAACCTGTTCACCATCAACATAAATAGCGGTAACTTTGGCTTCAGTGCTAAGTTCAGTGTAACCACTAAATTGGGTATCTTGTTCAATCATCAAGCCAGCGTTGTAATCTGCACCAAAATTACCTGCTGCTTGTGCACGACTACGTTGCTTCGCCATCTCAGTTTCAAAGCCCGCTTCATCAACATTGATATCACGCTCGCGACATACATCCGCGGTTAAATCAACAGGGAAACCATAGGTGTCATAAAGTTTAAATACAGTTTCACCATCTAAGATGTCACCATCAAGTTGAGTTAATGCGCCATCTAAAATTTGCAGGCCACGCTCTAAAGTACGGGCAAATTGCTCTTCTTCGGCTTTTAGTGACTTTTCAACAATTGCTTGCATAGCCACAAGTTCTTTAGCAGCATCCCCCATGACATCAATCAATGTTGGCACTAGCTTGAAGAAAAAGGCATCAGTGGCACCGAGTTTGTTACCATGGCGAACTGCACGGCGAATAATACGGCGCAATACATAGCCACGACCTTCATTAGACGGCATGACACCATCGGCAATTAAGAAAGCACATGAGCGAATATGATCGGCAATGACGCGAAGTGATTTATTCTCTAAATCATTAACACCAATAATCTCGGCTGTTTTAGCAATCAATTTTTGGAAAATATCGATTTCATAATTTGAGTGAACACCCTGCATGATGGCAGCAATACGCTCAATGCCCATACCGGTGTCAACGGACGGCTTAGGTAGTGGTTTCATTTCACCGTCAGCTTGACGATTGTATTGCATGAAAACGATGTTCCAGATTTCAATGAAGCGATCACCGTCTTCTTCCGGTGTGCCAGGACGGCCACCCCAAATGTGCTCACCATGATCATAAAAGATTTCAGTACATGGACCACATGGACCAGTATCACCCATTTGCCAGAAATTATCTGACGCATAAGCAGCACCTTTATTGTCACCAATGCGAATGATGTTTTCCGCTGCTACACCAATTTTCTTATTCCAAATTTCAAATGCTTCATCGTCAGTATCATAGATAGTCACGCAAAGCTTTTCAGTAGGTAGCTGCAATGTTTTAGTTAAGAAGTTCCATGCAAATGCAATAGCATCTTCTTTGAAGTAATCACCAAAACTAAAATTACCTAGCATTTCGAAGAAAGTATGGTGACGCGCGGTATAACCGACATTATCTAAGTCATTATGTTTACCACCTGCACGCACACAACGCTGTGAAGTAGTCGCGCGGTTATAGTTGCGCTTTTCCATACCCAAAAATGTTTCTTTAAACTGGTTCATACCCGCATTGGTAAACAATAACGTTGGGTCATTGTGCGGCACTAGTGAACTACTATCGACAACTTGGTGTCCGTTTTTCTCAAAGTACGCTAGAAATGCACTTCTTAATTCTGCAGTGGTCTGAAACATGAAATGATCCTGAGTAGAAATTTAGCCGTTATTCTGTTTTTGGAATATAGCCCAAGGCCAATGACTATACGCCAGAATTGACCGCATTATATACCTATTCATTATCAATTTGCGAGATAGAGAAATCGATTAGATCAAGCGTTAAGCTAGATTGCACTTGAGATAAGCGCATTTATTGTTAAAGCGTACACGTAAAGCGGTTTTATGCTGCTGGTAGAAGTTGACTGTTGGTAATTGATAGCACCTGCAAAAGCAAACTAACTAGAATACTAATACTCTTCAGATAACGGGTCATAATCTAATGCAAAGGCGACCTGATCAAAGTCAAAGCCTTGGCCTACCATATGTCTTATCCGTCTAGATTTTTCTTTGTAGTCATTAGTTTTTGGAATGCGATATTTCTTAATGGCTTTTTCTCTGGCGAGTGCATACCAATCACAGTCAGACTCATCAATAGCTTGACTGATCACCTCTTTGCTAAGGCCTTTTTGTGTCATTGCCTGACGGATACGGTTTACACCATGATATTTAGCAATGTGGCTCCTAAGCAACATACCAGCAAAACGTGGATCGCTCTGAAAGCCTTCGGCTTGACAATAGTCTAATGTGAGTTGAATTTCTTGCGGCTCAAACTCTTTAAGTTCAAGTTTTGTTTGAAGCTGTTGGCGGGAATATTCGCGGCGCGCTAACAGCGCGACCGCGTATGATTTTGCTGACTGATTCAGAATACTTCGCCTGTCTCTAAATCAATATTTTCTTCGGTGCCTGCTGCAGACTTATTGGCAAGTAGCAGTCCACGCAGAGCGGCATCAATTTCAGCTGCAACTTCAGGATGTTCGACTAAATACTTACCCGCATTCGCACGTCCTTGGCCAATTTTTTTGCCTTGGTAGCTGTACCATGCGCCAGCTTTTTCAACTAATTTATTGGCAACACCTAGGTCAACTAACTCACCTACGCGGTTAATACCTTCACCATAGCGAATCTGGAATTCAGCTTGCTTAAACGGTGCTGCAATTTTATTTTTAACAACTTTTACGCGGGTTTCGTTACCCACGACTTCATCACCTTCTTTAATCGCACCTGTACGGCGGATATCTAGACGCACTGAAGCGTAGAATTTAAGAGCATTACCACCCGTTGTCGTTTCTGGGTTACCAAACATCACACCAATTTTCATACGAATTTGGTTAATAAAGATAAGCAATGTGTTTGATTGCTTTAAATTACCCGCCAGTTTACGCATTGCTTGGCTCATCATACGCGCAGCTAAGCCCATGTGAGAGTCACCAATTTCACCTTCAATCTCTGCTTTAGGTGTAAGTGCAGCGACCGAGTCAACAATGATGACATCTACTGCGCCAGAGCGAGTTAGTGCATCACAAATTTCCAGTGCTTGCTCGCCAGTATCAGGCTGTGAACACAGTAAGTTATCAATATCTACGCCTAAGTTTTTCGCATAAATAGGGTCTAGTGCATGCTCGGCATCAATAAAGGCACAAGTTTTACCTTCACGTTGCGCTGCTGCAATCACTTCAAGTGTGAGTGTTGTTTTACCTGAAGATTCAGGACCGTAGATTTCTACGATACGCCCCATTGGTAATCCACCCGCACCGAGTGCAGCATCAAGCGACAGCGAACCAGTAGAGATAGTTTCAACATCCATGGTGCGGTCTTGGCCAAGCTTCATAATAGAACCTTTACCAAATTGCTTTTCAATTTGACCTAATACAGCGTTAAGCGCTTTCTCTTTATTTGGATCAACCGACATTACAAAACCCTCATAAGGTATTCAATAATCTAATAAATATAGTAATCTTGCCGAAGCAAGAACATGCTTCTTGTTCAATATGATGATCAGTATACTGTATAATCATACAGTATCAAGTGCTGGTTAAACTTTTTTTAGCAGCAAGTTTTTTAGTCATTTTGTTTCAATGTTTTAGCACACGAATCTGTTTCGGCTATTTCTTCTTACAACATAAAATTGCTAAGATTAGCTCCTTAAAATATTGCTATAGCTTCCAAGAGTCTAATTACCGAATGACAAGTATTGATACCAGCAACTTATCAAATCACACCCCCATGATGCGCCAATACCTCACCATGAAAGCAGCCCATGCTGAAATGCTGCTGTTTTATCGAATGGGTGATTTTTATGAGCTATTTTATGATGACGCTAAAAGAGCATCTGAATTGTTGGGGATCTCATTGACCGCTCGCGGTAAGAGTGGTGGCGATCCGATACCGATGGCTGGTATTCCTTATCATTCTGTCGAAAACTACTTAGGCAAGTTAGTTCAACTGGGAGAATCCGTGGCAATTTGTGAGCAAGTAGGCGATCCTGCGACCTCCAAAGGCCCAGTTGACAGACAAGTTGTTAGAATTGTTACCCCAGGTACATTGACAGATGAAGCACTATTACAAGAGAGGCAAGACAATCTGTTAGCGGCTGTGTATCAAGCTAAAGTGGGTTATGGCTATGCCACGCTAGATGTGTCTTCTGGTAGATTTGTGATAGCAGAGCTTGAGACTGATGAAGCGTTAGAAGCAGAGCTGCAACGAACTAACCCAGCAGAATTACTGTATAACGAAGATTTCACTAACACGCTGATTATTTCTCAGTTTAAAGGTGTACGCCGACGCCCTGAATGGGAATTTGACTATGATACTAGCGTTAACTTATTACTAAGCCAATTTGGCACTAAAGATTTAAGTGGTTTTGGAATTACCCAAGACACGAGTGCATTACAAGCTGCTGGTTGTTTAATGCAATACGTCAAAGATACGCAGAAAACGGCCCTACCTCATATCAATTCTATTGTTCGATTTAATCCGTCTGACTCGATTGTATTAGATGCCGCTACCCGTAGAAATTTGGAGTTAACAGTCAATTTATCTGGCGGCTTTGATAATACGCTTGCATCTGTATTGGACAACACTGCAACACCAATGGGAAGTCGTATGTTGCAACGCTGGATCCACCAGCCTCTTCGAAACCATCAAGCAATCACTGCACGTCATCTAGCTGTGAGTGAGCTTATTGAAGCCAATTTGTACGACAGCTTATATGAGCAATTAAAGTTATTAGGTGATGTTGAGCGCATCATGGCGAGATTGGCATTGCGCAGTGCAAGGCCGCGTGACTTCTCACGTTTAAGACAAGCTTTAGGCTTGTTGCCTGAATTGCAGCAAACATTAGCACATTGTCAGCAGCCTCAATTACGTGCACTTGCAAAATTACTTGGCGAATTCCCTCAAGAACACCAATTATTATCCGCAGCCATTGTCGATAACCCTCCCATGCTCATTCGTGATGGTGGCGTTATTCGAGAAGGCTATAACAGCGAGCTTGATGAGTGGCGCAAATTAAGTGATGGGGCGAGTGATTATCTGGTCGCATTAGAAGCAAGAGAAAAAGAACAAACGGGTATCAACACCCTCAAGGTCGGCTATAACAAAGTGCATGGCTATTACATTGAAGTAAGCCGTTTACAGTCAGACAAGGTGCCACTTAGTTATCAACGCAGACAAACGCTGAAAGGCACTGAACGTTACATCACACCTGAACTCAAAGAGTACGAAGAAAAAGTACTTTCAAGCCAAGGAAAAGCACTGGCACTTGAGAAACAACTGTGGGAACAACTGTTTGATTTAATGTTGCCAAAACTGTCAGACTTGCAAGATTTTGCAACTGCTGCCGCCCAACTAGATGTGCTGAATAATTTCGCAGAACGTGCCGAAACGCTTAACTACCATTGTCCACAAATGGAAGATGTGATTGGCCTGCAGATTGATGCTGGACGACACCCGGTGGTTGAGCAAGTCAGCCAACAAGCATTTATTGCTAATCCGGTTAATCTCAACTCTCAGCGTCGCATGTTGATGGTTACCGGCCCGAATATGGGCGGTAAATCGACTTATATGCGCCAAACTGCATTGATCACATTAATGGCTCATATCGGCTGTTTTGTTCCAGCGGATCAAGCCGTGATCGGTGAAATTGATCGCATTTTCACTCGTATTGGCGCCTCTGATGATCTCGCCTCAGGCCGTTCAACCTTTATGGTAGAAATGACAGAAACAGCCAATATTCTCCACAATGCCACGCCGAATAGTTTGGTATTAATGGATGAAATAGGTCGTGGTACTTCCACCTATGATGGTTTATCACTGGCTTGGGCTGCGGCAGAGTATTTGGCGACCAAAGTAAATGCGCTGACATTATTTGCTACGCATTACTTTGAATTAACGCAAATGCCAGAGATGATCCCAGCGGTAGCAAATGTACACCTCGATGCAATTGAACATGGTGACACCATCGCATTCATGCATGCAGTTCAAGAAGGTGCGGCCAGCAAAAGCTATGGTTTACAGGTTGCTGCCTTAGCAGGTGTACCCGCCCGTGTGATAAAGTCAGCCAAACATAAACTGACACAACTAGAGTCTCGTGGTGGACCATTAGAATCAGGCTTAACCAATCAAACAAGTTTACCGTTAACTATGCCTGCGCCTGAAGACAGTGAAGTTGAATTGGCATTAGAGCATATTAACCCAGACGAACTCACGCCTAGACAAGCTCTCGATGAGCTATATCGCTTAAAAAATATGGCGAAACACTAGCTTGAATTTATCACACGAAAAAGGAGCACATTTCGTGCTCCTTTTCTATTCACAAATACCACAATATGAATGTTATTTCAGCGTATAAATCTACCGCTGCTAGCGCCAACTTACTCTCTAAATAAGGCCTCTACTGACAAGCCTTGCGCACCAAGTAAATCTTTTAAACGCTTTAAGGCTTCCACTTGGATTTGACGAACACGCTCACGGGTTAATCCAATTTCAGCACCTACATTTTCCAGTGTTGATGGCTCATAACCCAACAAACCAAATCGTCTAGCCAATACTTCGCGTTGCTTAGTGTTGAGTTCGTTCAACCAACCCACAATGGATTTTGATAAATCTTCATCTTGCACTCTGTGATCTGGCCCAACGCTATCATCATCAGCAATCACATCTAGTAGAGCCTTGTCATTATCTTCGCCACCTAGAGGTGTATCAACTGAAGTAATACGTTCATTAAGCTTCAGCATACGGCTGACATCACCAGTAGACACATCTAGTTTTTCAGCAATTTCTTCAGCGGTTGGTTCATGATCCAGTTTTTGTGCTAATTGGCGTGCAGTACGTAAATAAACGTTTAATTCTTTCACCACATGAATAGGTAAACGAATGGTCCGAGTTTGATTCATAATAGCCCGCTCAATTGTTTGGCGGATCCACCATGTCGCATAAGTAGAAAACCTAAAACCGCGTTCTGGGTCGAATTTCTCAACCGCTCTGATCAGACCTAAATTACCTTCTTCAATCAAATCGAGTAAGGCTAAACCACGATTGTTATATCTTCTTGCGATCTTAACAACGAGTCGTAGGTTACTTTCGATCATTCGATTGCGTGATTTTTCACAACCTTTGAGTGACTTGCGTGAGAAGTAGACTTCTTCCTCTGCGGTAAGAAGTGGGGAAAAACCGATTTCGCCTAAATACAGTTGAGTGGCGTCAAGGTTCTTTTGTAGGTCGTCTTGAACTTTTTCATCGATGTCATTCTGGCGTCCTGATGCACCATCATTGGCAACGGGTCTAGATTGTGGTTCCTTTGCTAAGTCGACAAGATTTTCTGCTGTTGCAGCGCTATTTTTTTGGCTCATAGTAACTCTCCCAAACCTAATATGTGGTATTTAATCTACTGCACTTGCCTATCCTCCGATAATTATGTTGCTAAACGATTACTGTCTAGGTAGATATTTCAATGGGTCTACTGACTTGCCGTGATACCTGATTTCGAAATGAAGCATCACATTGCTCGCCCCCGTACTCCCCATTGTTGCAACAGTTTGACCTGCATTGACGTATTGCTTTTCTTTAACCAGTATTTTGTCTGCATGGGCGTATGCACTTAAATAATCATCGTTGTGTTTGATAATTACTAAGTTTCCATATCCCCTCAGTGCGTTCCCCGCGTAAACAACTCTTCCATCAGCAGCTGCTTTTACTAAATCTCCTCGATTACCAGCAATCTTTATTCCTTGATTGCCTTGTTGAGAAGCAGAAAATCGCCCTATTAACTTGCCCTTCACTGGCCATTGCCAGCTTTTCACCTTACTTGGTAATGTCGAAACAGGCTTACTTACAGTTTGGTTAACTTTTTGTTGGGTAGTCGTTACAGAATACGCAGGCTTCGCTTTCTGATCAAGCTCTTTTTTTGTACTATCGTTTTTTGTGACGGAAGATTGACTATTTTTAGCAACTTGTTGATTTGCAATGGAATTAGCGTTAGACGGAGTGGTTTTAGACGCTGTTTTCACACTGGATGTGCTAGGCTTTGTATTTTTTTTGACACTGGTCGGAGTAGAAACCTGACCCGACAACTTTAGGACTTGCCCTGGATAAATAATATACGGTTTACGTAAGTTATTTATCTTTGCAACGTCAATAAAATCCTTACTCGCCCCCCATGAGATAGAATACAGTGTATCGCCCTTTTTTACTTTATAGGTGTTAGCAGTTAAAGAGCCGCGATCATACCGAGGCTGTGCAGAGGTAACACTGTCTACCGGAGCGGGTTGATGAGATTGGAAACTACAGCCACTAAAAATCAGCAATGCAAAACATAAGCAACATAGCCATAGGTATGTGTTATTGGAAATATGGTTAACGGATCCATTGTCAAAAAAATTCACAACTATTCCTTAGCCTATGCAAGTTCACCATTAACCAAAGGCACAAACTTTACAGCTTCAATAGTCTGTGAATGAAACTTATCACCTTGGCGAGTGATTTTTAGCAATTGCTGCTGCTCCTCCCCCACAGGAATGATTAATACGCCGCCCTCAGCTAACTGCTCTAATAATGCTTGTGGAATACTTGCTGCTGCTGCAGTGACCATGATGCCATCAAAAGGTCCACGGTTAGGCCAGCCCTTCCAACCATCACCATATTTGAATGACACATTATGCAGATCGAGACGCTTTAAGCGCTGCCTAGCTTGAATTTGTAGGGACTTGATCCGCTCGATGGTACATAACTGAGGCACTAACTGCGCTAAAATTGCAGCCTGATAGCCAGAACCAGTGCCAATTTCGAGTACACTCTTTGGCGCAGTGTTCAGTAACAGCTCTGTCATACGCGCCACTATGTAAGGTTGTGAAATCGTTTGTCCTTGGCCTATAGGTAATGCTGTATTCTCATAAGCCTTGTGCCCCAAAGCGCCATCCAAAAATAATTCTCTAGGTGTATTTGCCACCGCTGACAATACCTGATTATCCACAATGCCACTCTCCGCGAGCTTCTGCGCTAAATTTGATGATAATCTTGATGCCACTAATGTCATATTTTTGAAATCCAATCAGCTAATGGGTCTATCTGTTTATAAGCGGTTAAATCCACAGTTAAAGGCGTTATTGAAATATATCCCTCTGCTACTGCGCAAAAATCGGTACCTGGACCTGCATCTTGCTCTGCACCCACAGGGCCTAACCAATAAATATCTCTACCAGCAGGATCACTGGTTTTTATCATGCCTTCGGCCTTATGTCTCGCACCAAGACGGGTAACCTGAATACCTTTAATTTGCGCTAATGGTAAATCTGGTACGTTAACATTGAGTATTTGATCGCTGTTAATCGGGTGATCTAATAATCCTTGCACTATTTTTACCGCATAATGCGCTGCCGTTTCATAATGGGTTAGCTCTTTGCCTGCTAACGAAATTGCAATGGCTGGCAAACCTAAAAACCGCCCTTCCATTGCTGCAGCGATGGTGCCTGAATACAAGGTGTCATCGCCCATATTGGCACCAGCATTAATACCTGAGACCACAATTTGCGGTTCATGCTCGCATAATTGCCTTATTGCCAAATGGACACAATCCGTTGGAGTACCATTAACAGCAATATAGCCATTGTCTAAGTTATTAATTCTTAATGGGTTGGTCAAGGTTAATGAGTTACTGGCGCCTGAGCAATTTCTATCTGGTGCGACAGTCAGCACATTCGCAACTTGTTCAAGTGCTTGAGTTAATGCCTTGATGCCTGGTGCATGAACCCCATCATCGTTACTGACAACAACATTGATCATTTCGTTTCCTGCTTTAGGCTCTCTAGCCATTGTTGATTTTGTACATCTTGATAATCCACTAGCTCACGTAATATCGACGTAGCAAAGCTGCCTGCAGGTAAGAAAAACTCAATTACAACACTATCTCCATTGATGCTGTGCTTCACAGCTTGTGGCATCAATATTATTGGACGCCTTTCCTGATTCAGCCCAGCTTGCTCTAAGCTAACTAAATCATCAGCCAATGTTGATAATGCTTCTTGCTCTGACGCCAATGCATCCTTATGGGATAGTGCATCTCCTCTCCCCCATAATGGCGCTGACAATTGAATATCATGACTGGCAAGCCGAGATAAATTTTCCTCATCCCATGTATCAACAACAAAAAAGCTTTTGCTGCCTGAAAGCATGACACAATCACCATCAAGCGGTTGCTGCTGCGACTCTGCTAATCTTGCAGAGGCAGCAATATTAAATGCGTTGGAGCGAACTGCAGATAAATACAAACTGCGTTTTTTACGATCTTTAATTTTACGGCCACCATTTAACATCTTGCGACCTTGAATAAGATTTTTGCCGTGATGACCAAAACGCTGCTCGCCGAAATAATTAGGTACGCCTTGTGCTTTGATAATGTTTAAGCGCTCCAATAAGGCTTCAATATCTGACACTTGTTTCAGAGTGAGTGTGAAGCGATTGCCAATCAACGCACCAATTCGCAGTTTTTTACTGTGACGGTGACACTCAAGCACCTGTAAATTATCTTGATTAAGTGCTTTCCAATCGGGCGTGTCTTTTCCTGGAATACGAATACCAAACCATTGCTCTGTGACGGCGTTCTTATCTTTCTGCCCAGCATAACCCACATCTTTAGGATGAACTTTGGCAAATTTTGCCAACATATCGACCACTTGTGCCGTGTTAAGGCCCGACTTTCGAATGTGTACTAGGTGATGCTCACCTTCGCCAGTGGGTGCAAAGGGTAATATTTCTTGCACAATAAAATCTTCATTTACCGTACGAATATTGGCAGTTACATCGGGTTTTCCGTGTAGGTAATGCAATTGGTCTATCATTTTATTCTCATTTATTTTGAATGAGTTAATAAGGTCACAGCCTCAACTGCTATTCCTTCTTTACGGCCAGTAAAGCCAAGTTTCTCTGTCGTGGTTGCCTTCACATTGATTTGACTGATGTCCACTGATAAATCTTCAGCGATACATTGTCTCATTGCTGTGATATGTGGCAGCATCTTCGGTGCTTGCGCAATAATAGTCACATCAAGGTTACCCAAATAATAACCAGCTTGATTGACCAATTGATAGCAATGCTTCAATAATTCGCGGCTGTCAGCCCCTTCAAATTCAGGATCCGTATCTGGAAAGTGCTTGCCGATATCGCCTAGAGCCACTGCCCCTAGAATTGCATCACTCACGGCATGTAATACAACGTCACCATCTGAGTGAGCAATAAGTCCTTGATCATAAGGCACTACCACACCACCTAAAATTAACGGCTTATCTCCGCCAAATTTGTGAACATCAAAACCATGACCAATTCGTATATTCATTATATTTTAACCTTCTCAAACAAAGCCGTCATTGAGTCAACGTCATGACCCAATCAGCCAATCGGTTTTATTGGGACAAAAACAATTGCGCTAACATTAAATCATCAGGATGTGTCACCTTGATGTTATCTGCGCGCCCCTTTACTAAACCAGGAGCAACACCCGCCCACTCCATTGCGCTTGCTTCATCAGTAATGTTTGCCCCTTGAACCAAAGCCTGCTGCAGATTTTGTTTCAATTGCTTTGCCGGAAAGAATTGCGGCGTAAGAGCATGCCAAAGCTGCTCTCGCTCAACGGTAGATACTATTTGACCTTGAGCATTACCACGTTTCATTGTATCTCTTACTGGTGACGCTAAAATAGCCCCTTGTGGAAATTGCTGTGAAGCATCAATCAGCACATCAATATCTTGATGGGTTAAACAAGGTCTGGCAGCATCGTGCACCAATACCCAGCTTTGCTCGTCTGTCTGCAAAAGCGCCGCCAATACAGAATCGGCTCGCTCTTTACCACCTATCACCTGCTGTATTTTAGGATGAGTGGCAATTGCAAGTTCAGCAAACATATCGTCTTCTGGATTAAGTGCCACAACAACTTTATTAATTTTTGGATGTTCAACTAAACACGCCAGTGTATGCGCAATAATAGGCTGACCATTCAAGGGCAAATACTGTTTGGGTATATCAGCTTGCATACGACTACCTATACCAGCTGCCGGTACAATGGCGATAATATCTTTGGTCATAATAGGGATTATTGTCCGAATGGGTTACTAGAACGAATTTCACTACCAACAACACGGTAAAAGGTTTCCCCTTTTTTCACCATGCCTAACTCGTTTCTTGCACGTTCTTCAATGGCTTCAGTGCCACTTTTTAAATCAATAATTTCTTGCTTGAGGATTTGGTTACGTGCAACTAGCTTTTCATTACTCTTTTGTTGCTCAGAGATCTGAGCCTGCAACACCATTTGCTGGGAATAGTTATTCTCTCCAAACCAAAGGCGGTATTGGAGTAAGCCAATAATCACTAGCAATATGACAACTAAAGATCTCATAGTAATGAAACAAGTGTTGATGAAAAGCGATGCAAGTATAGTACAACAAAAAAGGCCACCGAGTGGTGGCCTTTTTAAGATTTAGTCAGATTAGCCCTGACCTTTAACTTCTTTTAATCCGTTGTAAGGTGCTTTTTCACCTAATGCTTCTTCAATACGAAGCAATTGGTTGTACTTAGCTACACGGTCTGAGCGGCTTAATGAACCTGTTTTGATTTGACCTGCTGCAGTACCCACAGCTAAATCAGCAATAGTTGCATCTTCAGTCTCGCCTGAACGGTGAGAGATAACAGCAGTGAAACCAGCATCTTTCGCCATTTTAATCGCAGCTAAGGTTTCAGTTAATGAACCGATTTGGTTGAACTTGATAAGAATCGAGTTTGCAATACCGTTGTCGATGCCACGCTTTAAAATCTTAGTGTTAGTTACGAATAAATCGTCACCTACTAATTGGATCTTATCACCTAACAATTTAGTCTGATGCGCAAAACCGTCCCAATCAGATTCATCTAAGCCATCTTCAATCGATACAATTGGGTATTCGTTAACTAGACCTTCTAAAAAGTGGTTAAACTCTTCAGAAGTGAATTGCTTGCCTTCACCTTTCAGGTCGTAGATGTTTTCTTCTTTGTTGTAGAACTCAGAAGCTGCACAATCTAAAGCTAACGTGATGTCTTTACCTAACTCGTAACCTGCATTAGCAACGGCTTTCTTGATTGCAGCAAGAGCGGCAGCGTTTGACTCAAGGTTTGGCGCGAAACCACCTTCATCGCCAACCGCGGTAGAGTGGCCTTCAGCTTTTAATACTTTCGCTAGGCTATGGAATACTTCAGCGCCCATGCGTAAACCTTCGCGGAAGTTTGCTGCGCCAACAGGCTGTACCATGAACTCTTGGATATCAACAGAGTTGTCAGCATGCTCACCACCATTGATGATGTTCATCATAGGTAAAGGCATTGAGTACACACCAGGAGTACCGTTAATATCAGCAATGTGTGCGTATAAAGGGACTTTTTTGGCAGCAGCGGCAGCTTTTGCAGTCGCTAAAGACACAGCTAAAATGGCGTTAGCACCAAAGTTTGCTTTGTTTTCTGTGCCATCTAAATCAATCATAATTTGATCAATTTCAGCTTGAGCAATAGCATCTTTGCCAGCCAATGCTTGCGCGATAGGGCCATTCACAGCTTCGACTGCTTTTAAAACACCTTTACCTAGGTAGCGTGATTTATCACCATCACGTAACTCTAATGCTTCACGGCTACCCGTTGATGCACCTGATGGCGCAGCAGCTAAGCCAATGAAACCACCTTCTAGGTGAACTTCAGCTTCAACGGTAGGGTTACCACGTGAGTCCATGATTTCACGTCCGATAACTTTAATGATGTTAGCCATAATTTCCTCTTACTTTTGTGTAAAGTTGAAAGTTAAATACAAAATAAAAAAATCAATACCAATAAACTTCATTTAATCTGTTATCGCTCCATAAACAACAAACTTATTCGTATTTGACTTTCATTTCTGTAATAAAAAACCAACAGCACTAGAATAGACCTAAAGTCTATCTGCATCAATAAGCTTTTCGCTTTTGAGTTGCGAGTTGGTTCAAAAAAATAAAAAAAGGCCGTGTTTATTAATCACGGCCTACTTTGTTTTAATCGTTTAAATCACCTTTTTGGTAGGTTGCAGCGGCTGCTACAAAACCTTCAAATAGTGGGTGACCATCACGCGGTGTTGAGGTGAACTCAGGGTGGAACTGACCAGCAACAAACCAAGGGTGCGATGGGATTTCTATCATCTCAACAAGTTTGCGATCAGAAGAAAGACCACTGAATTTCAAGCCAGCTTTTTCTAATCGTTCAATATAGTTGTTGTTCACTTCATAACGGTGGCGGTGACGCTCAACACAACTTGCACTACCGTATGCTTCGGCAGCTTTAGTACCTTCAATTAAATGGCAAAGCTGCGCGCCTAAACGCATAGTGCCACCTAAGTCAGACGCTTCATCGCGTTCTTCAACTTCACCATCTTCATTGATCCACTCTGTGATTAAACCAATAACAGGGTGTGCAGATTCAGAGTCAAACTCAGTTGAGTGAGCACCTTCTAAACCTGCAACATTACGCGCAAATTCAATTAGGGCCACTTGCATACCTAAGCAAATACCAAAGTAAGGCAGGTTGTTTTCACGTGCGTATTTAGCAGCAAAGATTTTGCCTTCTACGCCACGCTCACCAAAACCACCTGGAACTAAAATACCATCTAAACCTTGTAAGACTTCACCACCTTTTGCTTCAACAGTTTGAGAATCAATATACTGAATGTTCACTGTTAAACGGTTCTTCAAACCAGCATGCTTTAATGCTTCGTTAACCGACTTATAAGCATCTGGCAGTTCAATGTACTTACCCACCATACCAATAGTAATTTCACCATTTGGATTCGCTTCTTGGTAAATCACATTTTCCCACTCAGAAAGATCAGCATCCTGACACTCAAGGTGGAAACGCTTAACAACTAGCTCATCTAAACCCTGTGCACGAAGCAATGCTGGGATTTTGTAGATGCTATCAACATCTTTCAATGAAATAACCGCGCGCT
Source organism: Shewanella maritima (assembly GCF_043643735.1). Classification (GTDB taxonomy): domain Bacteria; phylum Pseudomonadota; class Gammaproteobacteria; order Enterobacterales; family Shewanellaceae; genus Shewanella; species Shewanella maritima_A. The sequence continues at coordinate 47,524 of NZ_JBHZSM010000003.1, read as the reverse complement.
CTTCAACATTACAGAAAAGCGAAATTTTGGCTTTTTCATTAGCTGGAATCGCACGATCACCACGGCAGACAAGCACATCTGGTGCAATACCGATTGAACGTAATTCTTTAACAGAGTGCTGAGTCGGCTTAGTTTTCACCTCTCCTGCTGCACCTAAGAAAGGTACTAAGGTCAGATGCATAAATAAAGTGCGCTCGCGTCCTAGCTCAACACCTAATTGACGAATTGACTCAAGGAATGGTAAGGACTCAATATCACCTACTGTGCCACCAATCTCAACGATAGCGACATCATGACCTTCACCACCCGCAATGACTTTCTCTTTGATGGCTGTCGTAATATGAGGAATAACCTGAATAGTTGCACCTAAATAGTCACCACGACGCTCTTTGCGCAGTACTTCTTCATAAATACGACCCGTGGTGAAGTTGTTACGACGGTTCATTTTGGTACGAATGAAACGTTCGTAGTGACCTAAGTCTAAATCAGTTTCAGCACCATCTTCTGTAACGAACACTTCACCATGTTGTGTCGGGCTCATTGTGCCCGGATCAACGTTGATGTAAGGGTCAAGTTTCATAATGGTTACATTAAGGCCACGCGCCTCTAAAATTGCTGCTAATGATGCTGCTGCAATGCCTTTACCTAGTGATGAAACTACGCCACCAGTTACGAAGATATACCTTGTAGTCATGCTGAACCTGAGAAATTGTGTTGGAAAATACGTGCTTGTAAGAAAGCACTAGGACGGGGCGACATTGTACCAAAACACACCCTAGACAACAAATACTAAACGAATAAATTTTGATCCTTTATAGTGTAGTACACCGCACTCATTAGCCCTAATCTTTGCTCTCCTTTGCTGTGATACAAGTGCAGTCAACATTTGCAGTAAAATCACGCAGGCAATTCTCTAAACGCCATGGTGAAAACTAATCAATCTCAAGCTTGAACAAAACGGCTTCTAGCCTATTTTTAACGATCTATTAGGTGCTATTACTTTATCTCAGTTCGTTTTACCCGCTCCCAATAAAGGTCTAACTCTTCCAAAGAGTGTTGTTCAAGTGCTTTATCACTTTTCTGCGCAAGTGACTCTACTCCTTTAAAGCGTTTTTCGAATTTATAATTGGCTTGTCTGAGAGCTTGCTCAGGATCAACGCCAAGATGCCGAGCCATATTAGCAACAGCAAATAATAAATCCCCCATCTCTTCAGCAACTTTTGGTTGATATACTTCTGGCTCAGTGGCTAAGTGCTTCGCTTCGGCCATCACTTCATCTATTTCTTCATGCACTTTGGCAACCACAGGTTCAAGTTCGGCCCAATCAAACCCGACACGCGCAACACGCTTTTGGATCTTGATGGCGCGTTTAAGTGAAGGCAGTGCTTTAGGAATATCATCAAGCAATGACATTTGCTGCTTCTGATGCCTTTCTTGCTGCTTAATGGCTTCCCATGTCTGCTTAACTTGAGAAGTCGAAACAATATTATCGACCTCTCCTTCTTGATGAACCTGTGTAGATAAATCAGTTTGGGTTAGTGAGACATCACTTGAATTGAACACATGCGGGTGGCGACGTATAAGCTTATCGGAAATACGGTTGGCGACATCTTCAAAATCAAAGTCACCTTGTTCTTTACCCAATTGACAATAAAAAATGACCTGAAACAACAAATCACCTAGCTCGTCGGGCAAACTGTCAAAATCGCCTTGCTCAATGACATCTGCAACTTCGTAGGCCTCTTCTAGGGTGAAAGGAACGATGGATGTAAAATCTTGCACTTTATCCCAAGGACAACCCGTTTCTGGGTCCCGCAGTTGCGTCATAATCCATTGCAGTTTTTCAATTGCGTTGCGATGATTCATCTTATGCCTTTTTCGGTATTCTACTGCTGTTAGTTAGGCGTTTTAGGCTGGTTAATGCTCACCCAGCTTGAAGCAAAAGTTTAACCACGCCTTATTGACTAAAAAGGTGAAACCATATTGGTTTCACCTTTATACAATCGCCCATTTTATTTTCTACAATTAATAGCTCTTGCTATACATGCTAGCTATGTATAACTAGTTTGAATAGCCAAGCTGTCCAAGCATCTACTTGTTATACCCGTCTAGCCTGCATCACACCTTCAATTTGATTGAGCTTTGCCAGCACTCTTGAAAGACCATCTAAGTTATACAACTCTAGTTCCAATTCGACCGTAGCGGTTTGGGTTTTCACATCGGATGATGAACTCATTGCCATAACATTGGATTTTTCAGCGGCTAGCACGGTCGTGACATCACGTAGTAAACCACTGCGGTCATGGGCTTCAACAGCCACTTTAATCCGATAACCACCTGAGTAGTTCTCCCCCCAAACCACATCAACACTACGCTCTGGGTGAGCACGCATTAGCTCTTTGACCTGCTCACAATCGCTACGGTGCACAGAAATCCCCCGCCCCATGGTGATATAGCCAAAGATTTCATCACCAGGAACCGGATGACAACAATTAGCAATATGGCTCATCAAGTTACCAACCCCATTTACTTCAACCTGTCCTGAACCTGACTTTTTAGGCTTACTGGAAGATTTCTTAATGATGTCTTCAACGAGGTCTTCTTCTGTTTCAGGCTCTTTACGTATCTGACCTTCAGTGTAATTAACCACCTGATTTAAACGTAAATCCCCACCACCAATTGCCGCCAACATATCATCCATAGATAACAAGTTAAAACGATCGATAGCCACAGTGGCATCTTTCAGTTTCAAGCCAATTCGTGACAGTTCGTTTTCAAGCATTTCTTTACCGGCAACAATGTTTTTATCTCTGTCTTGCTGCTTAAACCAATGCTGGATCTTTGAGCGTGAGCGCGACGACTTAATATAACCCAAGTTAGGGTTTAGCCAGTCACGCTTAGGGTTTGGGTGTTTTGAGGTGATGATTTCAATGCGTTCACCAGTTTCAACCTGATATGTAAACGGCACAATTCTGCCATCAACTTTGGCACCAATACATTTATGACCCACTTGAGAGTGAATGTAATATGCAAAATCGAGTACTGTCGAACCTAAAGGTAAGTCGACGACTTCACCGTTAGGCGTGAACACATACACACGGTCTTCAAACACTTGGCTTCTGACTTCATCAACGAGATTACCGCTTTCAGCAACATCTTCTTGCCACTGTAAAATTTTACGTAACCAGTTAATTTTTTCTTCATAACCACTTTGCTTAGCATTGGCCGCGCCTTCTTTATATTTCCAGTGCGCAGCGACCCCTAGCTCAGCGTCTTGATGCATCGCTTCGGTTCGAATTTGGATCTCAACGGTTTTACCTTCAGGCCCCACCACTACGGTATGGATAGATTGGTAACCATTAGGTTTAGGGTTGGCCACGTAGTCATCAAACTCTCGTGGGATATGGTGCCATAAGGTATGCACCACACCTAACGCACCGTAACAATCTTGTAAGCGATCAGTGACGATACGAACGGCGCGTACGTCAAACAGCTCATCAAACTTAAGGTCTTTACCTTTCATTTTGCGCCAGATGGAGTAAATATGCTTAGGCCGACCATACACTTTGGCGCGGATATCATCTTTATCCAAACGGGCTTGTAAATCTGAAACAAACTTGTCGATATAGACTTCGCGATCAAGCCTTTTACCATCTAATTGTTTAGCAATATCTTTATAGACTTGTGGGTGAAGATAACGGAATGAAATATCCTCTAACTCCCACTTCAATTGGCCAATACCCAAGCGATTAGCCAGTGGTGCATATATGTCAGCAATTTCTCTGGCAAGTAGTACTCGCGTTTCTTCATCGGAGTTTTTGACTGCACGTAATAAACAAACACGCTCGGCAAGCTTCACCACCACCGCACGTACATCAGCAACCATCGCAAGTAACATTTTACGAATATTATCGACTTGTGACTCACCGGTCCTGGCAGAGTGCCCATCTACTTTCAAAGCGCCAATGGCTTCCATGGTAACAACGCTTTCAACCAGTTTGGCCAAGCTTTTACCATACTTTTCTTCGATGATTTCACAATCGATTAGCCCAGCTTCAAGCACAACAAACAATACAGCGGCTTGTAAGGTCTCGATGTCCATATTTAGAGGCGCAAGAATTTCAATCATTTCCCGAGCTCGACTTAAAAGCTGAGCATGGGCGATTTGATTTGTCACGGGTATCGCTTCCAGTGAAATAATCAAATCTTTGAGTCGTTTAGCATCATCATTATCTTCAATATAACGTGCGACCCATTCATCTAATTGAAAAGGCTCGGTATTAAAGTGTGCTTCACGGACTGAAACCATGTAAATTCCTTAATTCACTTCTTCCTGCGACCAATAGCCAAAGCTAAATCTCCGGCGACTGATACCTATAAAATATGGTTGATTATTGTAATCAAAATCCTGAGTAGAACCTATCCTTAATCTATTAACTGAACAAAAATTAATAACTAAATTAAGGCATAAGTTCGAACATCGCCATTGCTTCTATATGATGCGTTTGCGGAAACATATCAATCATGTTTATTTTTGTTAGCTGATACCCTTGTTCAAACAACACATTGCAATCTCGAGCCAGACTAGCAGGATTACATGACACATAAACCACTTGTTTAGGTTGCAACTTTTCTAACCAGTGCAAACTTTCATATGCGCCCGCTCTCGCTGGGTCAAGCAACATCTTATCAATCTGGCCTAACCAAGGCTGCTCAGACAAATCCGCACTTAAATCGGCATGGTAAAAAGTTAAGTTGTCTAACTGGTTTTGCTCAGCATTGTGTTTGGCCTGAACCACCATTGATTCAACACCCTCAACCCCAATCACTTGCGCACCCGAACTTGCCAAAGCCAAACTGAAATTACCAACGCCACAAAATAAATCTAAGATGCGCTCATCCGCTTGTGGGTTTAACCAGTCAACGGCTTGAGCCACCATTGCTTGGTTAATTTGGCCATTCACTTGTACAAAATTGCCAGGGGTAAACTCACAACTAAGGCTGCCATTATTTAGACCATAATAAGGTAGTGTCACTAGTTCAAGTGAACTTAGTTCAGGATAAACTTGGCGTAACGCATTTTCAGTTTGCAGAATCAATATAATTTGCTGCTTCTGCGCAAAGCTAAATAGCCATTTGATATCTGAGTTAGCTAACGACTTAGTGATCCTAAGTACTGCAAAAATACCATTATCAGCATGAGTTAATTCTAAATGACCTAAACTCGCCTTGCCCTTGAGCTGATTTAGCATCATTGAAAATGGTTCAATCAATGCTGCGAGTTCAGGCATTAAAATTGGACAAGTGTTTACCGGTACAATGCTATGGCTGTTTGCAGCTCTGAAGCCTAATTGCAAACGTTGGTTTTTCTTATTCACCAAAGTGGCCAAACGTGCTCGGCGGCGATAAGCCGTGGCTTCCCCCACAAGGGCTGGTGCAATTAACTTAGGCTCGATGGTTTTTAATGTAGATAGCTTTTCAATGAGGCTAATCAAGGCTGCCTGTTTATGTTGCCTTTGCTCATTAACCTGTAAATGCTGCAAATCACAGCCACCGCACTGCTCATAATATTGGCAGATAGGCTTTACTCGTGCATCCGATGCGTGATCAATACTGTGTAGTTTTGCCTTAGCGAAACGCTTTTTTTGCTCGGTCAGCTGCACTGTCACTTGCTCACCAGCTAACGCGCCCGGCACAAATACGACTTTCCCTAGATACTCACCAATGCCAGCCCCCATGTGATCGAGCTGAGTTATACTTAATGGTGTTTTGGCAGAGAGTTGTTTTGATTTATTCGCTTTAGGTTTATAAAAATTGGCCATATCTGCCTCAAATCACATAAAAAACTGGTCAAAGCTGCTTAAAATCTGGCAGTCTAGACTTTACTTAGGTTATATCATCGGAAATACCCATAGAAATCATGAAAAGTACTGACAACTTAACCAAATTTAGTCTTCGGTCTTGGGTTTTAGTGCTCTCATTGGCGCCAACGATTGTGGTGGGTATTCTACTCGGTAGCTATTTCACTATAAACCGTTTTTATGAGTTGGAAGACGCATTAATTGCTAAAGGTCAAAGTATTGCCGAACCTTTGGCTATTGCCAGTGAATTCGGTGTGGTTAATCAAGACAGAGATTCTAGCAAACGTTTACTTGCCGCAGCTCAGCTCAATCATGCATCGTTAATTCATTCAATCGCCATTTTCGATGCCAATAACCAGCTTTTTGTGACCTCTCACTACCATAAAGATTTTGAAAACATGCGCTATAAACAGCCATTACAAAATCTGGCAGACAGTGAGCATCAAACCATTGAAGATTCAATGGTATTGCGCGTTCCCATTATCTCCAACACAGATCTAGGGTTATTTACCAACGCATCTCCTAGCGCTAGCTCCATTACTACCCCGACAAAAGCGATCATCAATCATCAAAATGAACGATTGCTTGGCTATATTTCTGTGTTACTTAATAAGGAAAATGCCCTGTTGGCGCAGCATCGCGCTGCAATCGCGGCTTTTATTATTGTATTAATTGGGGTGCAATTTAATCTGTTTTTCACCTTCCGCCTCGTCAAATACGTTAACCACCCCATTACAGAAATGGTACGTGTAGTAGCAAAAATTCGTGAAGGTAAGTTGGACTCCCGCCTCGAAGGCAATCTAATTGGTGAACTGGATTTACTTAAGCGAGGTATCAATGCCATGGCGGGCTCCTTGTCTGAATACCACGATGAAATGCAACAAAACATTGATCAGGCAACATCAGACTTACGGGAAACGTTGGAGCAAATTGAAATCCAGAACGTTGAGCTTGATTTAGCTAAAAAGCGCGCATTAGAAGCAAGCCGAATCAAATCTGAGTTCTTAGCCAACATGTCCCACGAACTGCGCACACCACTTAACGGCGTCATTGGTTTTGCCAGACAATTAATCAAAACACCGCTTCACTCAAGTCAGCTTGATTACATCAAAACCATTGAGCGAAGTGCCAGTAATTTACTGGGGATCATCAATGACATTCTAGATTTCTCGAAACTTGAAGCCGGTAAAATGGTGTTAGAGAAAATGCCATTTGCATTACGAGAAACCATTGCAGAAACAGTCAGTATTATTGCTGCTAGCGCACAAGAGAAAGGGCTGGAGTTAATCATCGATATTGACCCTAACGTGCCAGAAAGCGTCAGCGGCGATCCAATGCGCTTAAGCCAAATCATTACCAACTTAGTGGGTAATGCGATTAAATTTACTGATCAAGGCAGTGTTAGTATAAAAATACATCTAGCTAGCATAGAAAATGAATCTGTCACGCTTCGATGTGAGATTATCGATACTGGTATTGGTATTGACGAAAGCCAGCAAGAATATTTATTCCAAGCATTTGGCCAAGCTGATTCATCTATTTCAAGACGCTTTGGCGGCACGGGTCTTGGGTTAGTCATCACTAAAAGGCTGATCAATCAAATGGGCGGCCAAATAGGTTTTACATCTGCGCCTAACCAAGGTTCTAATTTCTGGTTTATCTTACCGCTTGAAATAAGCCAATTCCAAATTGGTGAAGCTTTGCCGATGGATGTATTACGACATAAGACCGTGTTGTTGTTTGAACCAAGAGAGCAAAGCCGCGACAACTATAATCGCTTATTTGAAGCATGGGGAATGTCGCTCACCAGCGTAGGGCAGTTAGACCATTTTGAAAGCACATTAGAAAACGATAATCTGTTTTTCGATTACATCATGCTCAGCTGTAAATCCTTTGAGCAAGCTACAGATATCCAACATTGTTTAACTCACGCAAAGCAGCATACAAACTGCTTGGTCGTTTTGCATGAAACCCATAATGAACAAATGATCGTAGATGTACTTAAGCCTAATACAGATGTATTGCTTAAGTCGCCTGTCAGTGATTACACACTCGCAAGGCAAATGATCTATCCACCAACACCATCAATGCTGAAAGAAAAGCCTGTGGTGGAAACCATGGCAGATAAACTCAATGTGAGTGTGTTAGCAGTTGATGATAATCAAGCAAACTTAAAACTGATTGATACTCTACTGCAAGAGTTAGTGATTAATGTTGTCACAGCCAATAATGGTGATAAAGCAGTAGAACTGGCCCGTGAGCAAGTATTTGATATTATCTTTATGGATATTCAAATGCCTGGTACTGACGGGCTAACTGCAACTACATTAATCCGCGAAAACTCTCTAAACCGTAATACGCCCATTATTGCCGTGACCGCCCATGCTATTGCTGAAGAGCGTGAAAATATTTTACAAAGTGGTATGGATGGTTTCTTACCTAAACCCATCGACGAAACATCGTTGAAGGTCGTGATTGATAAGTGGGTAGCTTCGCCGCAATTTACCCATTTTGATGTGCACACTTTAAATTGGGAATTATGTTTATCTCAAGCCAATCAAAAGCCTGATTTAGCCTTTGATATGCTTAAAATGCTGCTCGACTCAATTCCAGAAACTGTCATCAACATTGAGACGGCATTAGCTGATGAAAAAGCTGAAGTGTTACAACAGGTTGTACATAAACTGCATGGAGCCAGTTGCTATAGCGGTGTACCTCGAACGCAAAAGCTCTGCCAGCAGATTGAAACGGCACTAAAGCGTCAAACCTCGATTAATGACATAGAGCCGGAAATACTTGAGTTACTTGATGAACTAACTAAGGTAGAATCCGCAGCTAAGCAAGTTATCAACCAATTATCAGTGGATATACCCAATGAGTAACAAAAGTGGATTTTTCAAACGACTAAAAGCGCTGTCTTTTTCCCAAAAGCAATTATTTGCAACCGCTTTATGTCAGCGAATGTTACCTAACTACCAGCTTTTTTCTGAAGTATGTGAATATGGTAATCCGCAGGTTTTACAAACGGCCATGGAATTATTATGGCAGAGCCAATATGACAATAAGCTCAAGTTTAATACCGATGTTCATTTGCAAAGAATTGAAGAAATCACACCAGAGCCAGCAGAGTTTGAAGCCTATGGTGCATATCCAGCAATGGATGCTGCAGTAGCGGTATCAACCTTGCTTAATGCGATTCAAGGCAAAGCAGAAGATGACATCACTAACATTAGTAAATTATCTTCAAGCACCGTTGCACATTATATTGAAGCACTCAGCGATGAATCTCTGACTGACGAAGCCCTCGATGAATATGTTTTTGCTCACCCTTTCATGGAACAAGAAAAAGAGATGCAAAATATATTACTCGATGCTATTGAATCAGAAAAAAACGTGTCAAAAGCTTTAGTTCAAGGACTAAGAAAAGAGATCATAGAATCCGGTGTGTCTAACATAGGGATTAGTTTAGATTAACGCTGAATCATACAGATATTAGCTAATATCTCACGTCATCACACACCAGGCGTTAAACTAGGACGAGCCACTGAGATATTTCAGCCTCGTTCTAGTCATTAATCTTTCAACGCCATCCTACAGATAATCACTACACAATAATAATTTAGCAATCGGCCGGCGACTTACTAATAGTAATATCACTCCTCGCGAAACCTCGCACATATTCAGCAACTATCAAAACAACATATAAAGCCTTTTAAATCAGATGGTTAAATATAAATCTTAATAAATTAGTACAAATTACCTGCAAAAACTTTACTGTATATAAAATCAGTATATACTGTTTATCAATACAGTGGTTGAGTAAATTTAAGACAGGACATCACTATGCTTTGCCAACTCAGCATTAATAATTTTGCAATTGTACGTTTCTTAGAGCTCGATTTTAAAGCGGGCATGACCAGCATCACTGGTGAAACTGGTGCAGGTAAATCCATTGCCATTGACGCGCTAGGTTTATGTTTAGGTAACCGTACAGATGCCAATTCATTACGCCCAGGTGCAACTAAAGCTGAGCTAAGTGCCAGTTTTTCTCTAGAAGATGTGCCTTTAGCCAAGCGTTGGTTAGAAGATAATGATCTAGATATGGATCATGACTGTATCTTACGGCGCACCATCAATGCTGATGGCCGCTCAAGAGCTTATATTAATGGTAATCCTGTCCCCGTTAGCCAATTAAAGTCTTTAGGGCAATTATTAGTGGGTATTCATGGCCAACATGCTCATCACGCCATGCTAAAAAGCGAGCACCAGCTTACCCTACTTGATGCATACGCAAACCATAAAATGCTGCTCGATGGCGTGCAAAACGCATATCAACGAACCAAGATAGCAGAGCAAACACTCGCAGAACTAGAGCACGCCCAGCAAGAACGCATAGCGAGAAAGCAGCTATTACAATATCAGGTTGAAGAATTAGATGAGTTTGCCCTGGGGTTAGATGAGTTCACTGAAATAGAGCAGGAACATAAACGCTTAGCCAATGGCAGTGAACTGATTGAAACTTGCCAACACACTCTTAATATACTCAATGAAAATGAGCAGGCTAATATCAATAGTTTATTGGTACATAGCATGTCAATGACCGATAAACTTGCTGAGATTGATCCTAACTTAACTTCAGTCTCTGAGATGCTCAATCAAGCATTAATCCAAGTACAAGAAAGTAGCGCCGAAATAGAAGCTTATGTTTCCAGTATTGAGCTCGATCCTCAACACTTTCAATACCTCGAAAACCGGTTATCTACTGCTATGCAACTTGCCCGCAAACACCACGTTCCTGCTGATGAATTAGCAAATTACCATCAGACACTGCAAGTTGAACTTGCCGATTTGAGTGCAGATGAAGAAAAACTGGATGAAGCTAAAGCGCAACTGCAACAAAGTCGTGAAGCTTATCAACAGCAAGCTCAAAAGCTTAACCAAAGCCGCACGCGATATGCCAAAGAGCTCAATAAACTGGTGACTCAATCAATCCAGCAATTGAATATGCCTAAAGGCAAATTCATGATTGAGGTGAACCATAACCCAGATCAGTTGAGTATTAACGGTGCTGATAAAGTTGAGTTTTTAGTTACCACTAACCCAGGGCTACCTTTGCAAGCTATCGCCAAAGTTGCATCGGGAGGCGAGCTGTCACGCATAGGTCTTGGTATCCAAGTTATCACAGCCAAAAAAGTGTCAACACCCACCTTAATTTTTGATGAAGTAGATGTAGGTATATCGGGGCCGACCGCTGCGGTAGTAGGTAAGATGTTGCGCAGTTTAGGCGAATCTACTCAAGTATTTTGTGTCACTCATTTACCGCAAGTTGCCGGTAATGGCCACCAGCATATGTTCGTCAATAAATTTAATAAAGGTGGCCAGACTGAAACCAAAATGACACCATTAAATAAGCAACAACGGGTAAATGAGCTTGCAAGGTTACTCGGTGGGGATATTATTACAGAGAACACCTTAGCTAACGCCAAAGAGTTACTGCAATAACATACAATGGCAGTAGAAGTTAAGCTATGCCTCAATAATGGTTATAGCTAATGTACTCACTGCCACTTTATTGTTAAATTAGCCAGCAACACTCACCACATTCAATATATATGTCTGCCATAGTTAAGTTTTTCGGTGCCCTATTTACGCTAATCTTCACCATTATTGGCCTCTTTACTGTGTACATCTTTGCAATCAACTTCAATGATGAGGCAAAATCTAATCACACAAAAACGGTCATCAGCTGGTTAGATAAGCGCAATATTGCTGAGCAAGAAAATGCCTTTCAACATGCCTTAACACTCGTTGGCACTAATGATGACATCTTTAATGACAGCCATGCTGTCCAAGGCCATTTCAACTTATCCACTGAAGAGATAAGTTTACTGGATGAATTTGAACAAGCGTGTATTCAGCAAGATATTAGTCACTGTCAGCAGTTTATCAAAGATAATCACACTGCTGCACAATCGTTACTTGCTGCTCAGCAGCAGATGATTGAATCTTATCAGCAGCTACAAACATTATCCTTGTGGCAACAATCTACTGAACTCGATGCGCCAAGACAGTCTTTGAATTACAAGTATCTAGGCAAAGCGAGCCAACTAGCATTCTTGTATACCCTGTTAAATGCAACGGAGGAAAGTGAGGTTGGAGGGGCTGAAACGGAGCATAAAGCAAATAATATCGCCATCGAAATACTGGACTTCCTAGCCGACGATTATCAGCTTTATGCTAATGTTTACCGTCATCCGCAGGATTTATACAGCAACATGTTCGCTGCAGGCATGCTCGAAACCAATATCCAGCTGACGCGTCAATGGTACCAGCAATTATTAGAAAGCCGCGCATCACAGAATGAAACCGTTAAACTTGCCCACATCTACCAACAATCATTGTCATATGAACAATCAAATTACCATACGCTACTCGCCGGTGAGTGGTTATTCAGCCACCAAACATTTGCACAATTAACCCAACAAGAATTTGAAATAAGCTCATTATCTAGCTATAGCGATGCATTGTTTAGCTATTTTCTTCAGCCGCAAAGTAGCGACAACACCAGAGCCCAATTCTCTGTAGAAGTAACACATTACCTCAATGGTACAACGGATAAGATTAATAATGACAGTCAAGCTATGTGTCACCTCCCACCTGTAGAGAAACTATGGGCAATGCGTTTTAATCCCGTTGGAAAGATCTTCAATTGCCTCAATCGTCCCAACTATTATTCGCAAATTGTTGAAACAAACAATGAACTTGAGCAAGCGCGATTGGCGTTATTCAACTAAATAAAGCTCATTATCGTAGAGACAAAAAAAGTCAGCATAAGCTGACTTTTTTATTAACCACTTAAAAACTACCAGAAATAGGCAATGGCTTGCAGACAGCCCAAAGCGAATATACCGGCGAGCACATCATCTATCATAATTCCAAAGCCACCATGGACTTTGGCATCGAGCCACTTAATCGGCCACGGTTTGAGAATGTCAAAAAAGCGAAATAGCACAAAACCCAGCAATAGCCACTGCCAGCCAGCAGGCACAGCAATCAACGTTATTAATAACCCTGCCACTTCATCCCAAACAATCGCACCATGATCATGTACTTGCATATCTTTAGCAGCTTTATCACAAATATAGATACCGATAACGATACTGATAAACGTTGCCAGTAAATACATAGGTAATGACAATTGTGCTAATAATAAAAATACCGGAATGGCCGCAACCGTACCAAACGTACCCGGTGCTTTTGCTGCCAAGCCACTGCCAAAACCTAATGCAAGAAAGTGGATAGGATTAGATAAGCTGAGACGTTTAACCGCAGGATCGTCAGAAAGAAGTTTCATTAGAAATGCTCAAAGCCATAAAAAGTGGGCTCAAACGGCTCACCTTTAAGAGTTAATTTTAATTTATTACCAGGACAAATTTGGCCAATTTTAACAAACTTAACCCCAGCATGGATCAACGCTGTATCAATGGCACCACGCTGAGATTCTGGTACTGTAAATAGTAGTTCATAATCTTCACCACCAGTGAGTGCATAACCCAGTGCTTCTTGCGGTGAAACGCTTTCTAGTAATGAAGGTGACATAGGAATCGCATCAACCTCAATATTGGCCCCTACATCAGACGCTTTTAAAATATGTTGAATATCAGAGACTAAACCATCAGAAAGATCAATCGCACTTGTCGCCAGGGTACGTAGCGCTTGTCCAGCAAGGACTCTAGGTGTCGGGTTATAGTGACGATTAATAAGGTAGCCTTCATGCTCAGCACTCACTGACACATTTCCGCGTAAAATATCTAACCCAAGTGCAGAGTCACCCAATGTGCCAGTAACGTAAATCCAATCACCATTTTGTGCACCGCTGCGTTTCAAAGCTTTCCCTGTAGGTACTTGCCCGTGAATAGTAATATTGATTGACAACGGACCACGAGTGGTGTCGCCACCAATCAGCGAAACACCATAGTATTCTGCAGCTTCAAATAAACCTTGGCTAAATGATGCTAACCAGCTTTCATCAACTGAAGGCATGGTCAAGGCTAGGGTCATCCACGCAGGTTCCGCCCCCATTGATGCCAAATCAGATAAGTTTACGGCTAGCGATTTATACCCAAGCGCACGGGGAGGTATGGAAGGTAAAAAGTGAACATTTTCTACCAAGGTATCACAAGAAATCGCGATGGATTTATTCTCGGCAGGCTGTACTAATGCGCAGTCATCGCCAATACTCAGTTCGACATCTTTGCGCTTGAGTCCTTGCTCACGAAAATACTTTTCAATCAGTTGAAATTCTTTCACAATCTTTTTAGCAGTTACCCACTAACCTACTCTGTTAGAAAAAGCATATTGATTAGAAATGAAAAACGGTATCCGAAGATACCGTTTTACCACGAGACTGATTACTTAACTAGCTTATCAAGTAGCCCATTTACAAACTTATGACTATCGTCAGCACCAAAGGCTTTAGCAAGTTCAATACCCTCATTGATTGCTACCTTAAATGGCACATCTTTGCGGAAAGTCAGTTCGTAAGCAGCGAGGCGTACGATGGCTTTCTCAACAGGTGATACATCATCAAAATCACGATCAAGGTGCGGCTTAATTAGCGCGTCAATTTGATCTGTTTTTGATGCGACACCAGCGAGCAATTCTCTAAAGTAAGCAATATCAACGCCATCAGTTTTTTGTTCAGTTAAAAACTCATGCTCAACATCTGCAACATTATTTTGGCTTAGTTGCCATGAATAGATAGCTTGAACGGCTAAACGGCGTGCCTTGCGGCGCTCTGAAGGCTTCATTAAATTTCCTACTATACCAACTGTTGTTCTAACTCTTGCAGTACATTAACCATTTCAAGTAGACCAAGGGCAGCTTCACCACCTTTGTTACCTGCTTTAGTACCAGAGCGCTCAATAGCTTGCTCAATGGTATCTGTGGTTAATACACCAAATGAAACAGGGATATCATACTCAAGTGCAACTTGAGCAAGGCCCTTATTACACTCACCTGCAACCATATCAAAATGTGGTGTACCACCTCTGATAACTGCGCCAAGTGAGATAATGCCGTCAAACTTGCCACTTGCAGCGACACGACGTGCTGCTAACGGTAATTCAACTGCGCCAGGTACACGCACAACGGTAATGTTGTCATCAGCTACCTGACCAAAACGTTTTAATGTATCAATTGCGCCTTCAAGCAGACTCTCAACAACAAAACTGTTGAAACGCGATACTACGATCGCCACTTTGGCATTTTTCGCTTCGATATTACCTTGAACTACGTTCATTTTATCTTACCTAATTTAGCTAAAGCACCCAGCCTGGGCGAAAGAGGCGGTATGATATCACAGCCTGTCGCTTCAAGCTCCATGCAATTAATGAAAATGTTAAATTGAGTCGCGGTGACTACTCACCTACGTACTCAGTCACTTCTAATCCAAAACCAGACAAAGAGTGATATTGCTTCGGCGTGCTTAATAAACGCATTTTGCTCACACCAAGGCTAGATAGGATTTGTGACCCTACACCTACACGGCGAGAAGTACCTTCCCAAGGTGCTGATGCCGGTGCTTCGCCTTTATCTTCAGCTTCAAATGATTTTACTTTGGCCAAAATGTCGCTGGTGTGTTCTTGATTACCCAATAACACCAACACGCCACCTTCGTTAGCAATACGCTCCATTGCATTTTCTAATGGCCAGCTGCGCTTTTGATCACGCTCAGAATGTAACAAGTCATTGAAGGTATTTTGCAAGTGCACCCGCACTAAACAATTGTCAGATACCTCGCCTTTGACTAAAGCAAAGTGTAACTGGTTATCAATAGTGTCTCTAAAGGTCACCATTTCAAATTCACCAAATCGTGTTGGCAACTGACACTGCGCTTCACGCACTACCGTGGTTTCTTTGTTATTACGATATTCAATTAGATCAGCAATGGTGCCCATCTTGATATCATGCTTTTTACTGAAAACTTCAAGATCTGGGTAACGGGCCATTGTGCCGTCATCGTTTAAAATTTCAACAATCACCCCTGATGGCTCAAACCCAGCAAGTCTCGCTAAATCACAACCTGCTTCAGTATGACCCGCACGAATTAACACACCGCCATCTTGCGCCATTAAAGGGAAGATATGACCAGGCTGTACCAAATCCGCGGCTTTTGCCTCTTTAGCAACTGCAGCTTGTACTGTCACAGCGCGATCATGGGCAGAAATACCTGTGGTTACGCCCTGAGCGGCTTCAATTGACACAGTAAAGTTAGTAGTGAACTGCGCATTATTGTTAGTCACCATCAAAGGTAAATTAAGCTGCTGGCAACGCTCTTTAGTCATGGTTTGACAAATAAGACCACGGCCATAGGTAGCCATAAAGTTGATAGCTTCAGGCGTGACACACTCAGCCGCCATGATCAAATCGCCTTCGTTCTCTCTGTCTTCATCATCCATCAAAATAACCATTTTACCTTGACGGATATCTTCGATGATTTCTTCTATGCTGTGTAACGCCATGTTAGGACCTTTTGATCGTCTTTCTTGTAGAGTTATTATTGATATATGTTTAACCCATGAACCCGCTTTTAGCGAGTAATTCCATGGTGACACCTGATTCATTTTGTGTCGCTTGGGCACTTGGGTCCACCAAACGCTCCAAATAGCGGGCGATTAAATCCACTTCAATGTTCACTTTGTCACCCGCTTGCATGTTAACTAATGTTGTTTCTGCTGCGGTGTGCGGCACAATGGTTAGTCTAAACTGTGCACCTTTGACTTCATTAACCGTTAAGCTAACACCATCGATGGTAATTGAGCCTTTATGAGCGATGTATCGGGCTAGAGATTGCGGTGCACTCAACCAAAACTCAATGGCTTGGCCACGCATCACGCGCTCATCAATCGTCGCAATGCCGTCCACATGCCCACTGACCATGTGGCCACCTAAACGTGTATTTGCTGTCACTGCTTTTTCTAGATTGACGGATTGACCAACCTGATAGTTAGCAAAACAGGTTAGCGCTACCGTTTCAGCCGACACATCAGCTACATAACCAGTTGCAAGACACTCAACCACAGTTAAGCAAACACCATTGGTTGCAATGCTGTCACCTAGCTTCACATCTGATAAATCTAATTTACCGCTATTCACTGTCAGACGAATATCATCGGCCTGACGCTGCAGTTTGGTGATTTCACCTAGGGCTTCGATGATCCCTGTAAACATAACACTCACTTTTCAATGTTGTACCTGCTATATGGGCAGGAAATTAGAATTCAATTATGTATCGTTTATCGTCGCCGATATTACGTTCATCTACCAATTGCATACTCGGCACGTCAGTCATCGCAGTGTAATTAGGTAAATTAAGCATGTTGCGACCGGCACTACCTAGAATTTTAGGTGCCTGATATAGCACTAAATCATCAGCAAGTTTAGTATCAACAAAACTGCCACATAATGTTGCCCCCGCCTCAACGAGTACAGAGTTACACTGATAGTGGTTGGCTAAATGTACTAGAACTGGCGCTAATTTTATGCGACCAAGCTCATCTAATTCACCATCCAAACACGTAACGTAGTCTGGAAATGCCTGTTTAACTTCATCAGTATAAGGAGCCGCTGACACTAAGATAATGTGAGACTGACTCTGGAACAGTTTCAAATCTGGGCGAAGTTTAGCATGAGTATCTAAAATCACCCTTATCGGTTGATGAGTTTCAGTCTCAGTTAATTGTTCACAAACACTGCCAAGCTCACTATAGCGAACATTAAGAGTGGGGTTATCAATCAATACAGTATTACTACCGGAGATTAACGCACACGATTGTGCCCTGAGCCGCTGCACATCTTGACGGGCCATTGGCCCAGTAATCCATTTCGACTCACCGTTAGCCAGTGCGGTTTTACCATCAAGGCTACTTGCAACCTTCAGAGTTACCCAAGGCAAGTTATGCTGCATCCGCTTCATAAAACCACGGTTTAATGTGAAAGCTTGTGCTTCATATAAACCAACATCAACAGTGATACCCGCATCGCGTAATAAGTTAACGCCGCGGCCTGCAACCAGTGGGTTAGGATCTAGCACCGCCACCACAACTCTGGCTACTTTGGCATTAATTAACCCTTCTGCGCAGGGAGGAGTCCGACCATAATGACTGCAAGGCTCTAAAGTCACATAGGCTGTTGCACCCTCTGCCGAAATACCAGCTTCTTTCAATGATGTTAACGCATTGGCTTCAGCGTGACCTTGCCCTGCCCGTTGATGATAACCTTGAGCGATCACTTCATCATCTTTAGTGATTACACAGCCAACACGAGGGTTGGGGCGCGTGGTGTAACGCCCTTTTTCGGCTAGTTGCAATGCAAGCGTCATCATTTTGCGATCAACAAGGGACCAATTAGCCATGATATTCCTATTCACAGTGTGCAAAAGTGGCTGTCATTGCAGGACTTAGCAATGATATCGTTCAATTTCTGTTAACTTATTTTTCTTTCGATGATTTATCGGTTTGTAAGCTAGCAATCGCTTCGCCAAATTCAGACACATCTTCAAAAGCGCGGTAAACGGAAGCAAAGCGTATATAAGCCACTTTATCTAATCCCATAAGTTGCTCCATCATCAAATTTCCGATCATCTCAGAATTGATCTCTCTCTCACCGGTCGCCCTTAGGAAGGATTTGATTTTACTGAGAGCTTGCTCAATCTGATCAATGGATACAGGGCGTTTCTCTACTGCTCGCAACATACCGCCGCGTAGTTTGTCTTCATCAAATGGTTGGCGTGTGCCATCTTGTTTAATCACACGCGGCATGACTAGCTCAGCCCCTTCAAAAGTAGTAAAGCGCTCATGGCACTCCATACATTCACGGCGGCGTCTTACTTGGTGGCCGTCAGCCACTAAACGGGAATCGATAACTTTGGTGTCGGTCGCGCTACAAAAAGGGCAATGCATTGTGCCTCCTGCAGAAAAACAAATGGCCGCTAACAGTAGCGGCCATAGAAGTTTATCTCATTTATAGCAGTTGGTTAAGCCAAAACCCTAAAAACTCAGAGTGGCCTTTGCCAATTTGATTAAGCGTAAACTGGGTACTTAGCGCAAAGCTCAAGTACTTGTGCTTTCACACGGTCAATCACATCTTGATTTTGCGCATCATCAAGAATGTCACAAATCCATGCAGTCAGTTGCTTACATTCTGCTTCTTTGAAGCCGCGACGAGTAATCGCTGGCGAACCGATACGAATACCAGAAGTCACGAATGGAGATTGAGGGTCATTAGGTACTGAGTTTTTATTCACAGTAATGTTAGCGCTACCTAGTGCAGCATCGGCTTCTTTACCAGTAAGACCACGGCCAATCAGATCAACTAGCATTAGGTGATTTTCAGTACCGCCAGAAACGATTTTATAACCGCGCTCGAGGAAGACTTCAACCATCGCTTTTGCGTTATTTACAACTTGCTGTTGGTAAACCTTAAATTCTGGCTCTAATGCTTCTTTAAAGGCAACCGCTTTACCTGCAATGACATGCATCAATGGGCCACCTTGGCCACCTGGGAATACAGCAGAGTTTAGCTTTTTGTATAACGCTTCATCGTCTGCAGCAGAGATGATAATACCACCGCGAGGACCCGCTAATGTTTTATGCGTTGTAGATGTCACAACGTGTGCGTGTGGTACTGGCGTTGGGTAAACACCTGCAGCAATCAAACCAGCAACATGCGCCATATCAACAAAAAGGTAAGCCCCAATTTTGTCAGCAATTTCACGCATTCTTGCCCAATCGACAATACCAGAATAAGCAGAGAACCCACCAATCATCATTTTAGGCTTGTGCTCTAGCGCTAACTGCTCCATTTCGTCATAGTCAATTTTACCTGACTCATCAATCCCATAAGGAATGATGTTATATAACTTACCAGAAAAGTTTACTGGTGAGCCGTGTGTTAAGTGACCACCGTGGGCTAGGTTCATACCTAATACAGTGTCACCTGGCTGAAGTAGTGCCATGAAAACAGCACTGTTAGCTTGTGAGCCTGAGTGAGGTTGTACGTTAGCGTACGTTGCACCAAATAGCTCTTTTACGCGATCGATTGCAAGTGTTTCAACAGTATCAACATACTCACAACCACCATAGTAACGCTTACCAGGGTAACCTTCTGCGTACTTATTAGTAAGCTGAGAACCTTGAGCTTCCATCACACGTGGGCTGGTGTAGTTTTCTGAAGCGATTAATTCGATGTGCTCTTCTTGACGAAGCGTCTCATCTTCAATGGCTTTGAATAACTGTGGATCATAATCGGCAATGTTCATCGCTTTTTTCAGCATGGTGACTCCATCACATGTATTAATATAGTAGGGTTGCGCGGTATTCTACTCTGCAACGAATGTGATTCACAGCCCAATTAACATGAAATTATCTGTGTTCTATTTTCAAAACGATTGCAAATATCAGGTAGTGTTTCACCTGAACCAAAGCCTATTACACCCTGTATCGCCATCATGTAATTGAGTAAAACTGCAGCACAAGCCGCGCTAACAGTTGAGTTAGACGGTTAATTGCGTAGAATTAGCTGCAACATAGTTCAAAGGAAGCACTGACCTCATGGCTCAATTCGTTTATAGCATGCTACGTGTCGGAAAAATTGTTCCGCCCAAAAAGCAAATTCTTAAAGACATTTCACTTAGCTTTTTCCCAGGCGCCAAAATTGGTGTCCTAGGTCTTAATGGTTCAGGTAAATCTACACTGCTTAAAATTATGGCAGGCTTAGATACTGAAATTGAAGGTGAAGCGCGCCCGATGCCAGGGCTTAAGATTGGTTACCTACCGCAAGAGCCAAAACTTGATGAGTCGCAAACGGTAAGAGAAGCCATTGAAGAAGCGGTCAGCGAAGCTAAAAATGCTCTTACCCGTTTAGATGAGGTTTATGCCTTATATGCTGAGCCTGATGCAGATTTTGATGCGCTAGCCAAAGAGCAAGGTGAGCTGGAAGCGATTATCCAAGCCACTGATGCGCATAACTTAGATACGATTCTTGATAGAGCTGCCAACGCCCTGCGTCTACCTGATTGGGATGAAAAAATTGAGGTGCTATCAGGTGGTGAGCGTCGCCGTGTGGCTATTTGTCGCTTATTGCTAGAAAAGCCAGAAATGCTGTTACTTGATGAACCCACCAACCACTTGGACGCAGAGTCTGTCGCTTGGCTTGAGAACTTCCTACAAGAATACAACGGCACTGTTGTTGCGATTACCCATGATAGGTACTTCCTCGATAATGCCGCAGGTTGGATTCTAGAACTTGACCGTGGTGAAGGTATTCCGTGGGAAGGTAACTATTCTTCTTGGCTTGAACAGAAAGATAACCGCCTAAAACAAGAAGCC
This sequence comes from Shewanella maritima, assembly GCF_043643735.1. Classification (GTDB taxonomy): domain Bacteria; phylum Pseudomonadota; class Gammaproteobacteria; order Enterobacterales; family Shewanellaceae; genus Shewanella; species Shewanella maritima_A. The sequence goes on along the minus strand of NZ_JBHZSM010000003.1, from coordinate 26,274 downwards.
GCCACAGAAAGTGCCAAGCAAAAAACCATTGCTAAAGAATTAGAATGGGTTCGCTCTGGCGCTAAGGGTCGTCAATCGAAAGGCAAGGCGCGTATGGCGCGTTTTGAAGAACTAAACACTAACGATTACCAAAAGCGTAATGAGACCAATGAGCTATTCATTCCACCAGGACCTCGTTTAGGTGACAAAGTCATTGAAGTCACCAACTTGACTAAATCATACGGCGACCGCGTATTGATTGATGATCTTACATTCACTGTGCCTAAAGGCGCTATCGTCGGCATCATAGGTGCAAACGGCGCGGGTAAATCTACCTTATTTAGAATGATATCCGGTGATGAACAGCCTGATAGCGGTAGTATTGAAGTGGGTGATTCAGTGCAAATTGCATCAGTTGAGCAGTTCCGTGACTCAATGAATGATAAGAATACAATTTGGGAAGAAATTTCAGGTGGTCAAGATATCATGCGTATCAACAATACGGATGTAGCAAGCCGCGCCTATGTTGGTCGCTTTAACTTCCGTGGTGGTGATCAACAAAAAATCATCGGCACTTTATCTGGTGGTGAACGTAACCGTGTGCATTTAGCCAAATTATTACAAGCTGGCGGTAACGTATTACTTCTCGATGAGCCAACAAATGACTTAGATGTTGAAACCTTACGCGCGTTAGAAGAGGCCTTATTGGAGTTCCCAGGCTGTGCCATGGTGATCTCGCATGACCGTTGGTTCTTAGATAGAATCGCGACTCATATCCTTGATTACCGTGACGAAGGTAAAGTTAACTTCTATGAAGGTAACTACACTGAGTACTCAACTTGGTTAAAAGACACTTATGGCGCTGATGTGGTTGAGCCACATAAGCTTAAATATAAGCGTATGACCAAATAGCAACATCTTACTACCAAAAACAGAGGCGATTTAGCCTCTGTTTTTCTATGCTTTGCCCAACAAAATATGCTGCCGATATAGCGCAATATTGAAGATGCGGTGCATAATATCAACTCATTAGAAGTGCAAGATCGCCAAGACGTTGAAGTATTAGAGCGTGACAAAACGCAAGCGCTGACTGAATACCAGCGCATTAATGAACCGCACAAGGCCAAATAATAAACCGTGTAGAAGTAGCCAACCGAAGAAGAAATAGCCCCAGAGCCAAAAGCAGATAAAGACTATGTACACTTTATTTGCTGATCAAACCGCTGTTAAGTAAGATGACAGCACAGAGAAAGTTGTGACGGTTAGAGCTGAAGAGTATTTCATGGGCATCAAGCCTACAACTCAGAAGTAAATTATCGAATTTACTAACCAATCGCTAGAGAAGTAACATTAAGTTAATCAAGAAAAACCATGCGAAAGGCTGACTTTATGTTCGAAAACAACAATAGCAGTGCTAGATAACACGAGAAAGAGTATGCAAACATTAGCTATATTTGTTGATGTACAAAACATTTACTACACCTGTAGGCAGGCATTCGGCAGAAGTTTCAACTATCGCTATTTTCTTAAGCAGTTCAGCTCACAATATCAATTGGTTTCCGCTACCGCCTATGCAATCGCCCCAAAAGACGATGGCCAAACAAAATTCCAAGATGCATTGCGCCACATGGGGTTTGAAGTCAAAACCAAACCTTATATTCAACGCAGTGACGGTTCTGCAAAAGGGGATTGGGATGTTGGCATTACCATCGACATTATGGATACAGCAGAAAAAGTAGATAACATCCTGTTGCTCTCAGGCGATGGAGATTTTGACTTACTTTTACGTCGAGTTCAGCAAGATAATTGTTATACTCAAGTGCTCAGTGTGCCTGAACTGACCGCTAAATCTTTACTTGATCACTGCCAACAACATCATTGTATTACCAAAGAATTTCTTCTTTGAATAACCTATTGCCCCACCAAAAATGCATAAAATACAAACGACTTGTTTACTAATTGAATTAATGAATAGCGCATAATCCATTCATCATCCCGTACTGTGACCCTCGCTAAAAAGCTTCACAATTACTTCGAGTTAACTTACTTAATCACACAAGCATCAAATGTCCTTTACTCACTTAACCGTTAAGACAATGACAACATTGTTATTGCATCGTTACTTCAATGCTTAGACTGACTGATATCGAGAGATTAAAATTAATTTAACCCAGCTCTAATTTATGTCACAATCAGTCATTCAAAATGTGCAAAACATTTTAAACATGTCCACGGCAATAATAAAACAATAAGCTAATAAGGCGTTGATGTTTAAAATAAAACAGCTGTTACTTTTTTTAGTATGCTGTATTACGCTGTTATTTAGCAGCATACAATCTTCATTGGCGATTAAGTTCCCACTTGATAGGCTCAACGTTGCTGACGGACTCCCCTCAACCATAGTAAATACAATTTACCAACAAAAAAATGGCTTCATATGGTTCGCCACCGACTCTGGCGTAAGCCGTTATGATGGCCGTGAGTTCATCCATTATCAATTCTCCCCCGGCAAGCCTAACCATATTTCCAACAACTTTGTCACTGATGTTATAGAGGATGAACTGGGCAATATTTGGTTTGCCACTGAAGACGGTCTCAATAAACTCGATAAAGCCGGAAACATTTCTATTTATAACACTCAAAACTCTGGGATCACGTCCAATTGGATCCTTGGACTGTATATCGATGAAAAAAGCCGTTTATGGTTAAATACAGGCTCAGGTCTCAGCCTATACCACCCTGATGATACATTTAGCCATTTCCCTTTAGTCATCGACGGTGAAGAAATCATTAACTCTACTTACGCAACGGTAGAAGATGCTCAAGGTACATTATGGTTAGGTACAGATGCTGGTCTGGCTTATAAAAAAGCAGATAGTCATACCCTAACACTGTTTAAGCCCAATGAATCAAGCTTATTGCTGGAGGCTGACGAAGCCCCCACTGAGGGAGAGATTTTTGGTGACTACTTTTATGTGGGTATTCGCGCAACAGATGACACCATTTTATTCGGTACCCACTACTCAGGGTTAGTGTTATTTAACCCCAAAACAGGCCATTACAAGCGATTACATAATAAAGGCTCTGTGCTTGATGGTACTTATTTACCCCGTAATACGATACATAACCTTGAGAAAATCAGCGATGATAAATTCTGGGTTGGTCTAGATGATGGTGTTGTCTCACTCAATATATTTACCGGTCAATACGAATACCTGACCAGTCAGGTATTCAATGATGACTCATTGCCTTCTAACTCTATCTCTGAAATCTATGTCGATACGGCTGGTAACACATGGTTCGCCAGCGATAAAGGCGTGGCTTATTACAGCCCCTTAAAGTCAGCTAGCCAGATTTATAAACAACTGCCCCATAACTCAGAGTTATCTGGCTCGGTGGTATACAGTCTTGCCAACAGCTTCGATAATCAGGTGTACATTGCCAGCGATGGTGGTATAGATAAGTTTGATTTACCAAACAATACAATGACGCTACACCCATATTCTGATTCTACAGACATATTTAATGATGAAGTCTGGGGGGTGAGAGTCGATAAACAGCAAAATGTATGGTTCGTTCACGCTGAAGGCTTAAGCGTTTACTACCACGAAAAACAGCAACTTGTGCATTACAATAACCGAAAAGGTAACCCGCACGGTTTACCGGAGAGAGACTTATATACGGTTGAACCAGATAATCAAGGCGGCGCTTGGTTAACGGGCTATATGACCAGCATTTTTTATTTCCACCCAGAACAGCAACGACTTAATGCTTACTTTGATGACAATACAAACCTGTATGTCACGGGAGGAAACTTTAGCTTTCAGACTATTTTAACTCAGCAAGGACACTTGTGGGCTGCAACAACAAATAGCATTTTTATCATTGATCCAATCAATAACACAACCCAACACTTAAACCTTGGCACCGAAGTAGAAAACCTAAGAGTGAGCGGCCTTTATGAAGACAAACAAGGTATCATTTGGGCAGCGGTACAAGGCCTAGGCCTTGCTAAAATCACAGTTAACCAAGATGCTAGCTTCGACATACAATATTTTAATGAACAACATGGTTTGAAGGATAATCGCCTGAAAGCAGTGATCGGTGATGAACATGGCGACCTTTGGGTGACAACCCGATATCAATTAGTGAAGTTCTCCATAGAAAAACAGCGTTTTACCCATTACCCCAGTGTATTTAACCAAGAAAACATGACTTTTTATGAAGCAGCAATTGCTTTGGTAGATAAACAGTTGCTGCTAGGAAGTAATATAGGGCTACTGAGTGTTGATACGCAGCAGATACGCACCAACCCATATCAACCCCGTATACATATCACTTCCGCAGTGATTGCCGGTGACAAAGAGTTAATTGGCCAGCAACTAAAGCATGTTCCCAAAATTGATTATGACAAAAGTATTATTCAATTTTCATTTGCATCACTTGATTACACTGAGCCAGAAAGAAACCAATATCGTTATCAACTTGTAGGATTTGACGATAGCTGGATTAGCGCGCAAAACTCTCCGCAAGCTATGTATACCAACTTGCCAGCAGGACGCTACACATTCAAAGTGCAAGGGACCAACAGTGATGGCATTTGGAGCCCTCACGAAGCGCAGTTTACCTTCGAAATTAATCGCCCTTGGTGGTTATACGCTTTATTTATTCTTGTCACTGTGATTGTGTTCATTGTGGTGCTTTACATTTATAAACGCTATCAACAAATAAATGAACTCAGTTTACGCGCGAATTATGACAGTCTCACCGGTCTTTATAATCGCTATAATTTCAATCAAACACTGCAAAATCAACTACAACAAAGCAGCAACTATGGCGCAGTGGTATTTATTGACTTGGATCATTTTAAAGAAGTCAATGACTCTATGGGGCACGATGTCGGTGACGAGTTAATTATTCAAGTTGCAAAACGCTTAAAACACAGCTTAAAGAAACATGATGTATTGGCCAGACTCGGCGGCGATGAGTTCGCCATCATTATCAATGAAACCTCCCCTAAGGCCAAAGATGAATTGCCTAAAATTATGGAGCGGATCCGTGCAGCATTAAATGCTGGCTATCAAATCAATGAACATTGGCTCAATAGCTCCGCCAGTATCGGTGTTGCAAGATTCCCACAAGATGGCACTGATGTAAAAACTTTACTTAAACATGCAGATACTGCGATGTACGCGGCAAAACAAAGTGGCCGTAATGGGACATTCTTCTTTAATGAGCAGCTATCCACCGCCTTAATTGAACGCTTATCCATTAAAAACAAATTAAATTTTGCCCTCAAGAATCATGAACTAAGTTTATTATTCCAGCCAAAAATTGACTTGAAAACACGCTCAATTATTGGTGCAGAGGGGTTACTGCGCTGGTATCACCCACAAGAAGGTTTTATCGCACCAGATAAATTTATTCCGGAAGCAGAGCAAAGCGGACAAATTATTGAAATTGGCTTATGGGTCATAGAGCAAGCTTGTATTCAAGCCAAACATTGGGATGAACTAGGGTTACTGGAGACAAATGTTTCTATCAATATCTCACCGATACAATTAACTCACGCCAGTTTTGTCAGTGACATCGCCAGAATCCTCAATGAAACAAGGCTCACCCCTAATAAGCTTGAGCTTGAAATCACTGAGTCGTTATTGATTGAAGATGTTGAGCTTTCCAAGCTAGTGCTGTCGAAATTAAAAGACATAGGTGTACGAATTGGACTCGATGACTTTGGAAAGGGCTACTCATCACTTAACTATTTAACCCAATTCCCTATTGATACACTCAAGCTAGATAAAGGATTTATGAGTGGTGCATTAGAGCATGATGCCAGCCATATTATTCTTAAAAACGTAGTCAATCTTGGACGAGAATTGCAACTAGATGTGATTGTTGAAGGTATAGAGACAGAACGTCAGTTAGCCTTACTAAGCAACTACCAATGTCAATGGGGACAAGGCTTCTTATTTAGTCCAGCTATTTCAGCAGAAGAGCTAACTAAGCAATTACTGAAACAACAGCATACACAAAGTCAGCCAATTCACCTCAGTCGAGTCAAATAAATATTTCAATATAATTGTAATCTCGACTCAATAACCTCTCCAGTGGCAAACCAATATGAGTTTAGTTTGCCATTTGAGGATTAAAAGTTACACTGCCACTTCGAACACATAACCATAGCCTTAATGATGACACTAACCACCAATCAACTCAGTGCTGTATTTCATTTCCCAGTACAAATTTATTATGAAGACACTGACTTTTCAGGCGTTGTATACCATCCAAACTTTTTAAAGTATTTTGAACGTGCCCGTGAGCATGTGATTGGCGCACAAGAACTCAATCAACTTTGGCAGCAACACGGATTAGGCTTTGCGGTCTATCGCAGCGATATGTTGTGCCATGATGGTGTTGAGTTTGCTGATATTATTGATGTGCGAACCCAGTTTTCATTTGAAAGTAAATATCGTACTGTATGGCGGCAACAAATTTGGCGCCCCGCTGCCAGTAAGCCTGCTGTAACCGCCACCATTGAAATGGTATGCATGAACAAAAAGCGGCAATTAGCTCCCATGCCACTGTCGTTAATTGAGCAGCTGTCGGCTCAACGTCCATAAATGTCAATCCAGCCTATTAAGACAAAACTTCGGCACAGGGACAATTAACATCAATACAAAGGTAACGCTTGGATGAAAACTCAGTTCATATTCAGGTGAATGATGAATTAGCGCTTGAGTATGTTTAAGCGCTAACGTCATTGGAGAAGTAAGTTCTGGGGTAAATGGTTTATTGATAACTGAGTTTGATCGAATGGTAAATATCTAAAAACTCTTCACTAGCCAGATCATCCGGCGTCACAGGCAAACCACGTTGAGCAAATATATCCAAGCGTTGTTCTAACTCTCCACCAGCACGCAACTCACCACAATAGAATGCAGCACTGCGGATAAAGTCGAGATAGCTGACTTCATCTGGTAGATAATGTAAATCCGACCAACGCTCAACTACTTCAGTCACTTCTGGGGCAAAATCCCAGCTTTTCAAAACAGCTTTACCAATTGGTCCTTGCATTTTTCTAACTAGCGAGCGTAATTGATTCACTTGGGTGAACATTTCAGGCTGTTTTTCAGCTTCAGACAAAACTGGCAATGCGCCAATATTATGTACCAAGCCAGCAAGGGTTAGGGTTTCTTTATCGAACTTACGCGCCGGTTTGCGTTTGTTGTAAATGCTTAACAGCGCATTGGCCGCTGCGGTGACTTCAATTGAGGTTTTCCACACTTCATCCATCACCTCCCACACCATTTCGTTGGTAGAGATAAACAGCTGCTCCATCGCCACTGAAGTTGACAGCGATTTGATTTGCACAAGCCCAATACGATTCACAGCAGCACTGACGTTTTCAGCCTTAGATGCACGGCAATACAATACACTGTTGGCCACTTTGATAATTCGAGCTGAAATGGCGGCGTCTTGACCAATAATTTCACCCACTTGTTTGAGGCTTGAATCCGGACTGGCCACGACTTCCTGCACCCGCATCGCGACTTCTGGCAATGTGGGTAACACCAATGCATCGTCTTTAAGTTTTTTTAATAATCCGACTAATAACTGATGTTCAGTTGACATACTTGGCTTCCAATCACTTTCAATTTAAGAACAAGATTATAACGAATAAACTCAGATTACAGCATCCTTGAAACATTATTTTTTACACTCAATTGCCTTATATCATTCTAATACTGATGTGATTGGTCGCTTTTATGTTTTTTTTGCGCCATTGCACATGAAATATCACCTCAGCAAGCTAGATATACGCTGATGTTATTTGCATCTACTACTATCCTTAAGTAAAATTCCGCCCCCGCATACTGTGCGATTTTCCAGCTAATTTGAGAGAAGTTATGTTTAAACCAGAGCTATTGTCACCCGCAGGTACCTTAAAAAACATGCGCTACGCGTTTGCTTATGGCGCTGATGCTGTTTATGCAGGTCAACCACGTTATAGTCTGCGTGTACGTAACAATGACTTCAAAATGGAAAACTTAGCAACGGGTATTAATGAAGCCCATGCCTTAGGTAAGAAGCTTTATGTGGTCAGCAACATCGCTCCGCATAACGCAAAGCTGAAAACCTATATTAGAGACATGGAGCCGGTGGTTGCCATGAATCCTGATGCGCTGATCATGTCAGATCCAGGTCTTATCATGATGGTACGTGAAGCATTCCCAGAGCAAGTGGTGCACTTATCCGTACAGGCAAATGCCATTAACTGGGCATCAGTTAAATTCTGGCAACAACAAGGCATTAAGCGCGTCATCCTTTCTCGTGAGCTTTCACTCGATGAAATTGAAGAAATTCGTCAACGTTGCCCAGACATAGAACTAGAAGTGTTTGTTCATGGTGCCCTATGTATGGCTTATTCGGGCCGTTGTCTACTGTCTGGCTACATTAACAAGCGCGATCCAAACCAAGGTACATGTACTAATGCATGTCGTTGGAAATACGATGTTCATGAAGCCAAGGAAACCATGGAAGGCGATATTGTCGCAGTTAACCCGCAAGGGATTGTAGACCAGCATGGCGTACAAATTGAAAACCCAACATTAGGTGCAGGTAAGCCATCTGATGAAGTCGTATTACTGCAAGAGCCTGGGCGTCCTGGCGAGTATATGCCAGCGTTTGAAGATGAGCATGGCACCTACATCATGAATTCGAAAGATCTTCGCGCAATCCAACACGTTGAGCGTTTAACCAAGATGGGTGTGGATTCCTTAAAAATTGAAGGTCGTACTAAATCATTTTATTACGTTGCCCGCACAGCGCAGCTGTATCGTCAAGCCATTGAAGACGCGGCTTCAGGCAAAGATTTCGATCGTACACTGATGTACAACCTTGAAGGCTTAGCACACCGCGGTTACACCGAAGGCTTTTTGCGTCGTCATACCCATGATGAGTATCAAAATTATGATTATGGCTACTCAATCAGTGACAGCCAGCAGTTCGTCGGTGAATTTACAGGTAAGCGAAATGACCAAGGTTTAGCTGAAATTGATGTGAAGAATAAATTTAGCGTCGGTGACAGCATCGAAGTGATGACACCACAAGGTAACTTTAACCTCACTATTGAGCAGTTGATTAACCGTAAAGGCGAGTCTGTTGAAGCCGGTTTAGGTTCAGGGCATTTTGTCTTTTTAGATGTGCCAGCCGATATCTGCGTCGAAAAAGCCATTGTGATGCGTAATCTGCCCCAAGGGCAAGATACCCGCAACCCGCATCAACAAGCTCCAGCTTAAGCTAAAAGGCAGTTAACCATGGCATTAATTATCGACGATAGCTGTATTAATTGTGATATGTGCGAGCCTGAGTGCCCAAACGAAGCTATCACCATGGGCGAAGAGATATATGAAATTGAGCCAGCATTATGTACTGAGTGTGTGGGGCATTACGACAAACCAACCTGCGTGTCTGTTTGTCCGATAGATTGTATTGACCCAGACCCTAATCATAAAGAATCACAAGATGAGCTACTGATAAAGTATGCTGTGATTACAGGCAAAGCTTAAAAATACCAATTAGCACAAGTATGTGATAATTCTTACTGGTTAAAATCGCTTATCACTTCGTTAGAATTTTTGTAGGTAGAATAACTAGCTAGCTGCAATTTCTGCCTTGTTCTAAGCGATTTTCCTGCGTAATCTCTGACCACTTATTTATCCCAATTGGTATAAAAACGCCTCATCAAAAATGAGGCGTTTTTCTAATCCAACATACGAATACTCGGCCTTGTTCAGTTACTGACTATAACCCTGCAAAGTTTGAATCGTCACAGCAAGCTTCTCTACTGCCACTTGCACAGGCTTAGGCAGCGCATCAAGTTCAATACTCAACAATAAATTTTTTACCTCAAGACCTAGCTCAGTATCACCTTCAATTAACAGCTTTCGTTGAAAAAATAAGGTATCAGGGTCTTCTTTGCCCGCTGCAACCAGTACTAATTCTGGAACATTGGCCGTGAACACCACATCAGGGTTTTCCATAGGCGCAATTTTTAATTGCTTATCTAGACTCACAGCAAATGACAACTGAATATCTTCGACAACAATGCCAACCCACTTGCCGTGAAGGAAATCTAACTCCTCATCAGCAATCTGTTCGCTCAACACCAAATTAACCAGACGACTGAGTAATTCAAACTTTAACTTATCTGGCACCATCGCCAAGGTTTGACGGCTCATCTTAGGCGCGACATTTAATAAATCGCTTGCCATTTTATGAGTAAAAGCATTTGCCATGAAATATCCCAATTAGTCATTTCTAAATAATGGATGCATTTTACTGTGAATTTATCAAACTAAACCTGTTTTAAATCAATTCATGTGACGTCATTCACTTTTACACTGCCAACCTTTCAAATAAGAATAAGAGCACAACACATGGAACTGCTATGCCCCGCAGGCAATTTAGCATCGATGAAGGCTGCGTTTAATGCCGGCGCCGATGCTGTATATTTAGGACTGAAAAACGATACTAATGCCCGTTCATTTGCTGGATTAAACTTTTCCCCTGCTCAATTGCAAAAAGCGGCTACCCTCGCCCACCAGCAAAATCGTAAGGTTTTTCTTACCCTCAATACATTTCCAAAACCCGGTGAAGAAAAACGTTGGTATGAAGCCATAGATATTGCTGCTGATATCGGTCTAGATGCCCTCATCGTCGCTGACATGTCATTACTCGATTACGCCAATACTAAGCACAAGCAACTGCCACTGCACCTATCCGTTCAAGCCAGTGCGACAAACCTCGCAGCGTTATCTTTTTATAAAGACAATTTTAATATCGAACGTGCGGTATTACCTCGTGTGTTGTCAATGAAGCAAGTGAGTGATCTTGCGAAAGTCAGCCCTGTTGAGCTAGAGGTATTTGCTTTTGGTAGTTTATGCATTATGGCTGAAGGACGCTGCCATCTGTCATCGTACGTGACTGGTGAATCGCCAAATACCGGTGGGTCTTGTTCTCCAGCTAAACATGTAAGGTGGCAAGATGAAGGTGAAGATAAACTGACTCGTTTAAACGATGTATTGATTGAACGCTCTAGCAAAGATCAACATCTTGGATACCCTGTAGTATGTAAAGGCCGTTATTTGGCTGAGGATGACAGCACGCCAAACTATTTACTTGAATCTCCAACCAGCCTTAACACGCTCAGTTTACTGCCTAAACTAGCCAAAGCAGGCATCAAATCACTCAAGATCGAAGGCAGACAACGCAGCCCAGCTTACGTTGGACAAGTAGCGCAAGTCTGGCGCCAAGCCATCGACCGTTATCAGGCTAATCCCGAAGCATTTGTTGAATCAGCAGCATGGAATCAAGCTTTAGCAAAAGTGTCTGAAGGGCAAATTACTACATTAGGCGCCTACGCAAGGCAGTGGCAATAACTTTCACTAAATAACTTGCACTAGAGAAGAAAGAGAACATAAATGAATATTTCACTGGCCCCTTTAAGTTATTGCTGGGATAAACAAACAGTACAAGACTTTTATCAAGCCGTTGCTGATAGCAAAATAAATACCGTATATCTCGGTGAAACCGTCTGTAGTCGTCGCCGCGAACTTAAATTCAATGACTACTTAGAGATAGCTTCAACACTGAAAAGCAAAGGGAAAAATGTGGTGTTGTCGACCATGGCGTTGATCGAAGCGCAATCAGAACTCACAGAGCTTAGCCGATATATAGACAATGGCGAGTTTATGATTGAGGCCAACGACATGGCAGCGGTGCATCTGGCGAGTCAAGCCAATATCCCTTTCGTGTGCGGTCCAACCATCAATAACTATAACCGTGCGTCATTGGATATTTTGCATAAAAAAGGCATGCAGCGTTTTGTCATGCCGTTTGAATTATCACAGCAGTGGCTATCAAAGGTGATAGCAGATAAGCCTGATTTTGAAGTGGAAGTTTACGGTCATGGTTATATCCCATTGGCTCATTCTGCACGATGCTTTACCGCCAAGCACTATGATTTGAGTAAAGATAATTGTAAAACAATCTGCCAACAACATCCTAAAGGTTTACTGGCACAAACCCAAGAAAAGCAGCCTTTATTACGCCTTAATGGCATTCAAACGCAGTCTGCAGCCAAAGTGAATTTAATTGCGCAAATCCCGAAAATGCAACAAATGGGCGTTGATTATTGGCGGCTGTCTGTTAGCAGCATTGATGACATTACGCTGGCAAATCAGATAATACGAACCCAGCATCAAACAACAGATTTACAACAATTAGCCGCGCAACTATCCGATTCAAGTGAATGTAACGGTTATTGGTTTGGCGATGCAGGAATGAGTCAACACAGCTAACTAGCCTTTATTCTGCGCTAAAGAAGCTGAATTGACAGACATTTGGCGCAGCATAGCTAATAGCCAAAAAAGATTAAATAGCACACTCAACCACATAAGCATCGCCTGCCACCACACTGCAGGCTGTGGCGGCTTTGAGGTAATTGAATCAACAACCACTTTGTATTCGGTAAAGTCACGACCTGTTACCCAAGCAAAGTATTGCGGCAGTAGAATTTGCGTCACTTGAATTAAGCACACTGTTAACGCTAATCCCATAATCAACAGACGCTCATTTTTTGGCATGCTGAAACAATAAAGCAAACAATAACAGCTACTCAGTACCCCAAAGCTAATATAAGCAGTGATAGCATGTAGATGAAGGTGGTAAACATTCATCGGAAACAAGCCTGTGGCTGCAAAGGCGACAAACATCAAGGCGAAGGTAATCCAAAAGAGTGCTCCCCATGGTTTAGGAGACAGCTGCATAGCAAACAAGCAAGCAAGCGCCATCGTTAATCCGGAAAAGAATATCCCGCCATTAAGAATGAGTGCACTTGGCGAACGCGAATAGGTACCCAGCTCACTCAAACTGATAGGGAGCAAATTTGCAATACCAACTTCAGCACTTTGCAACAGTATCGCTGTGCCAATCGCCAGTATCACACCAAAAAAGCCCAACATACCAAAACGAATCGCTAGGGTGGATACAATATTGTGTTTCAAAATAAATCAAAAAAATAACGTTATAAAGTTAGCTTACCCTAATTAAAATGAAATAAAACTGACCTAACCCTAATTTTGAGCAATGCTAATAGGTTAGGTTTACACGATTTTGCCCCCCTCATCACCATGCAGATCAATCAAAAACTTATTGAATAAGAAATAGTTTTTCAACCTTTGAGCAAAAGGTGACAGTTTTACCAAAGAGAAAATTTAAAACACCAACAGAACGATAGATTAACATCGCAACAAACTATTGATTACAAATGTTTTTTATAGATCTTATTGTGCAAAAAAAGTTAGAATATAACTACTCACTTTTATGGGATATTTATTCGTTTTATGAATCATTTTACATGAGTGATTATTGGGGGTAATCTTGCCCCTTCAATAAAGTGGCCTATACAGCATGCTAACAACGCCGTTTGGTGAAGTGTAATAAAGATAAATTGAAAGGCGTATTAACGTGACTCAAGAAAAAAAACACAGTTTAAAAACAATTTTGACCTTTGTGATCCCATCACTGATAGGTCTATTACTTTTCATGACCCCTATTAGTTATGAAGATGCGCTAACAATCCCGATCGCAGTGATGTCTAAATCAGTACAAGCTTATTTTGGCGACATCATTCCAGGACTCGTTACTGCTATCGTGGTATTCATGGCCATAGCAACGCTTGCAGTGAAGCTGATAAAACCGAAGGCCGTTACTGAGCACCATTTTTTCAACACCCTATTAAACGTATCGCCATTTTGGACTGTTGTTCGTATTCTAGGTGCCATATTTATTGTACTGGTTTACTTTGAAGTAGGTCCTGAACCTATTATTTCAGGTGACACCGGTGGTTTAGTACTGAACGATCTACTGCCTGTTCTCTTTTCAGTATTCATTTTTGCCGGGATGTTGCTGCCTCTATTATTGAATTTTGGATTGCTAGAATTCTTTGGCACCATGCTAACAAAGATCATGCGCCCTGTTTTTAACTTGCCAGGTCGCAGCGCAATCGACTGTATGGCTTCATGGTTAGGCGATGGCAGTGTCGGTATTTTGATGACCAACAAGCAATATGAGACCAACTTCTACACTCAGCGTGAAGCTGCTGTCATTGGTACCACCTTCTCAGCGGTATCGATTACTTTCAGCTTGGTGGTGATTTCTCAAGTAAAACTTGAACATTTGTTTGTTCCTTTTTATTTGACAGTTTGTTTAGCGGGTATCGTAGCCGCGATTATTGTGCCTAAGCTGCCTCCTCTGTCACGTAAGAAAGATCTGTATATAAATAATGAACCAAGACATGTAAGCCACGAAGCATTACCAGAAGGTAAAGGTGTGGTATCCCATGGCTTTGCACTAGCACTGCAACGCGCAGAAAATGCTGGCGGCGTGAAACGTCTACTGTCTGAAGGTGTTAAGAATGCGGTAGATATGGTCTTTGGTGTGATCCCTGTAGTGATGGCGATTGGTACTGTGGCACTTATTTTGGCTGAGCATACTCCTATCTTTACCTATTTAGGCATGCCATTCATTCCACTATTGGAACTACTGCAGATTCCAGAGGCTAGTGCCGCTTCACAAACGATTGTTGTTGGCTTTGCGGATATGTTTATTCCCGCCATTCTAGCCAGTTCGATTGAATCTGATTTAACACGTTTTGTCATTGCAGCCTTATCGGTTACTCAGTTAATTTACATGAGTGAAGTAGGTGCGCTACTTATTGGTAGTAAAATCCCAGTAAACTTTTTCGAGTTATTTGTGATATTCATTTTGCGTACCTTAGTAACGCTTCCGGTTATCGCATTAATGGGTCACTTACTGGTATAACTCAAACAAAGCCAGAGACACTTCTGGTGATGCTAGAAAACTAAAGGAGCACAGTGTGCTCCTTTTTATTTGCTACTTTATTGATATATTCGCAATTTCTCAGATTCGCTCTACACTTATTTAATGATCTTAGATTGACAATAAAACCCAATTGGATTGCGAGTTTGAAATTGCCTTTTACCCACTTACTGACAATGCTGTTGGGTTTAACGTTCTGGTTATTAGCCAGTTTTTCCTTACCAACACATGCAAGTCTTCAATTTGACTCACTGGCAGCCGAACACGGCTTATCAATGAATACGGTCAATGATATTGTTACCGATCAATCTGGTTACTTATGGATTGCCACCCAGGCAGGGTTAAATCGCTATGATGGCGACAGCATTAAGATCTATCTCAAATCAAGCCCTATGGGCCCTTCCGCCAATCATGTTCAGCAGCTTTACTTGAGCAAGTCCGGCCAATTATGGCTTGCTACGCTCAATGATGGATTAAATCGTTATCATGCTCAAACTGACTCGTTTGAGCACTTCAATCAAGCAGATTCTGGCTTACCGCAAAGTGGTATTAACGATATCTCTGAAGATAAGCAGGGCAATATCTGGTTGGGTAGCGAGCAAGGCGTTTTTGTATTTTCGTTGAGCAGCTTAACAGTTACTCAGCATTTTAAATTGCATCAAAGTGGGTTAACTGGCGAATCTATCAGTCATGTTTTTCGTGATGATACGATGCGCATATGGGTTGCCCATGAAAATGGCCTGCAGCTCTATGACCCTAAAAACAATCAGTTCCATTCATTTCAACACCAAAGCTTACAGCAACCCATAAGTGCAATAACACAAGGTGTTAATAACCAGTTATGGCTTGCGAATACAGATCCTGAGCTACTCACAGTCAGCCTTGCTCAGGGAGAGTTAGAGTCACCAGTGGTAGAAGTATTTTCAAAGCAACTGCCCGCCAATCAACAGCAGTTTGTCATCAGCGATTTGCTGTTCGATGTCAATCAACACTTATGGATTGCCTATGCCCATTCAGGGATAGGGCTGCTACAACTCAATGCAAGCGCTCAACAGTACAGTCACTTTGAGTATGAGCCTGGAAATATTCACAGCCTTCGCAGCACAGCCATTAGCCGCCTATGGCTTGATGATGAACGGCAACTGTGGATAGGCACCAAAGGTGATGGCTTAAACAGGACATACTTAGACAGTTTAGTGTTTAATCCCATCAACCAATATAGTTTTGCCCAACGTAATATTCTCAATACAGATATCCGCAGCATATACAGAGATAAGCAGCAAATGTTGTGGGTTGGCACAGCACAAGGCTTATACATTGCAGAAGAAAACCAACAAAAACAAATTTTGGGGTTTAAACCTTTTCAGCATGTCGATTTTAATCCACTCAGCTTTGTCAGTTTTGTCAAACAAGATGATAAAGGCGAGCTATGGATTGGTACCCGTGGGCAAGGTCTGTATATCTTCAACAAACAAACGAACCGGATGCGTCAATATCAACACCAACCCCACTCAAGCAATAGTATTGGCAGCAATAATTTATACAGTATGTTTTTCGATAATAAACAACAAGCTTGGATCGCGACCAAGGATGGTGGCCTGAGTTTATTTATCAATGAAGAGCTTGGATTCCAAACTTGGAAAAGTAACCCTAGTGACCCTAATAGCCTTCCTATCGATGAAGTGTCAGACATTTTACAAGATGACGCCGGTAGCTATTGGGTACTGACTTATGGCGGCGGCTTAATCAAAATGTCCATAGAAGGTAATATGACTTTCTATAATCCACAAACCACAAAGAGTTTTCCAAGTAAGCACTTATTTACAGGTTACTTTATTGACCAGCGCCTTTGGATATCATCCAGTGATGGCATATTTTCATTTGATCCTCAAAACAAAGATATCAGGCTGTTTAACTCACAAGCAGGCTTAATTGATAACGTTGCTTACTTGATGGTAAAAGACTTACAAGAGAACCTTTGGGTAGGCACATCAGGTGGCTTAAGTGTGATAAACACACGAACTTTCACGATTAAAAATTATACTGCCATAGATGGTCTACAAGATGACGAGTTTAATTTTGGCGCAGGCTTTGTCGATGCTGATGGCAGGGTTTACTTAGGTGGCATTAACGGTTTCAATCATATTTTACCCGAGAATCTTCCCAGAATATCTCAACCTAAAACCCCGATTATCGATGAATTTTTTCTACTGAACCGTTCTCAAAGAGTCGAGTTAGAGCCTAGGTTTGAACAAGCAAATCATATCAGTTATGCACCAGCGCTGACACTCAGTTACCAAGATGCGTTATTTTCGTTCAAGTTTCATAGTATTAATCTGCATCAAGCTGAGCAATTAGACTATGAATACCGAATGCAAGGGCTGCATAGTCAATGGTTTAGTGATATCAATAGCCACATTGCACACTTTACAGGGCTCTCCCCTGGCACTTACCAATTTCAAGTAAGAGCAAAAAATATCAACAGTCAATATAGTCCTGTTCGTACCTTAGATATCACTATTGTGCCGCCCCCTTGGCAGACTTGGTGGGCATATTGTATTTACTTACTGGCGTTAATATTGCTCACTTGGCTATTTTTATCAGTCCGATTACGTAAATACCGTGCCAAAGAAGCGATGATGGATAAAATTGCTAAAAGCGAACAGCGCTTGCAATTAGCTCTGTGGGGCAGTGGTGATGAATTTTGGGATTGGGATATCGTTTCTAAAAAAGCGATTCGTAGCAATGTGTTCTTGCAATACCCTGAGGTTGAAGAAAGTTTACAGCACACTTTAGAGAAAACGATCCACCCAGATGATTACCCAAAAATACTCGAAACAGTGAAACAATGCTTTCAATTTGGCACCGAAGATTTTGAACTAACCTACCGAGGTTTAATGCCCGATAATAGTTGGTTATGGGTACTGAATCGCGGCAAAGTGATTGAAAGAGATGACAAAGGTCGACCCAATCGGGTTACGGGTACCATTAAAAATATTCAATCATTAAAAGAAACCGAAGCCGCTCTCAAACAGCTTAACCTTGAACTAGAAGATAACGTTAAACAGCGTACTGAAGAATTACACCACACCCGTAATGAACTTGTTGATAAAGAAAAAATGGCAACACTAGGCGGTTTAGTTGCCAGTATTACTCATGAAATTAATACCCCTATTGGGATATGTGTGACAGCCAATTCCCACCTTGCTGATCGCGTTAACCAGTTTAATCAAGCTTATGAAAAAGGTGAGGTCTCTCATGAAGAGTTTCAGCAATATCAAACTGAAGTCGCTGATTGTGCAGCCCTCGTCCTAAGCAATCTCAATCGGGCTGCGAAACTGATCCAATCATTTAAAAAAGTATCGGTTGATCAGTCACATGAAGAATTACGCGACTTTGATTTGAAACACTACATTGATGAGATATTTGTGTCACTGCAACCGCTGCTTTCACGCACCCCTCACAAAGTGGATTATCAATGTCCTCCAAATATCATCTTGCATAGTCACCCTGGCGTTTTCTATCAAATAATAAGTAATTTGTTAAACAACTCAATTATTCATGCTTACGCAGAAGGCGAGTCGGGCAATTTATCTTTAACTATCACTGAACATGAAAATGGCATCCGCATGGTGTATCAAGATGATGGCGCTGGCATGACAGAATCAGTCAAACAGCAAATTTTTACTCCATTTTTCACCACCAAACGCGGCAAAGGTGGTAGCGGACTGGGCATGAACATTTTACTGAACTTGGTAAACCAAGTGCTGATGGGAAAAGTTGAATTGATCACTGCCCCTGGGGTAGGTGCTAAATTCATTATCGAATTACCGCAGCAAATCTATGCTAAAAACAATCAATAGTTAGCTTATATAATATACTCAATGGCTATATTTCGAGTATGATTAGATAAATAAATCGTTGCATAATGGGTGAATTATGGATGACCGACGGAAGTTTTCACGGATACTGTTTGCGGCAAGTGCTTACATTTATCAGGGTGAGAATACTTGGCGAACTAAAATTTTAGATTTAAGTTTAAGTGGTGCGTTAATTAAGCGTCCTGACAATTTTTCTGGGCAGATAAATAGTAATTATCATCTAGAGTTTATTTTACCCGAGTCAGATATTGAAGTTGTGATGGAAATGAATTTAGCCCATAAAGCAACTGAGCACCTTGGTTTACGTTGTGTGCATATTGATGTAGAAAGCATCAGTCATTTACGCCGTATTATTGAATTAAACATGGGCGATGCAGAACTACTTAACCGTGAATTAGAAATGTTGGCCGAAAGTCAGCAACCTATCTAACGTTTCTCGGCCAAAGTAGTCCAATAACAATCAGCGCAACGCTAGCGCTGATTGCAGTATCTTCCTAGCGGAATGAGTCTCCTAATTACAGCGCTTCTAATGCTTGGGATAACTTACTCACCCCAATCACCTCCATACCGAGAGGTGCTTTTTTGGGCTTATTGGCTAGAGGCACAATC
Organism: Shewanella maritima; assembly: GCF_043643735.1. Lineage (GTDB taxonomy): Bacteria > Pseudomonadota > Gammaproteobacteria > Enterobacterales > Shewanellaceae > Shewanella > Shewanella maritima_A. The sequence goes on along the minus strand of NZ_JBHZSM010000003.1, from coordinate 6,898 downwards.
GCCCGTTTAAAGCCGTGCTTGGCCGCTTCAACTAAACGCTCTTGCCCATTAGGTACTGGGCGAATTTCCCCAGACAAACCGACCTCTCCAAACACGACTAAGTCTACCGGCAAAACTTCACCACGAAAACTTGAAACCATGGCAAGTAACAGGGTTAAATCGGCACTGGTTTCAGATACTTTCACGCCTCCCACTACGTTAACAAACACATCTTGATCCGACATTTGTAAACCGCCATGACGGTGCATAACCGCCAGTAACATCGCTAAACGATTTGCATCCATTCCCACTGCTACCCGTCTCGGGTTTGCCATAGCAGAGTTATCGACTAAGACCTGTAATTCGACGAGTAGCGGGCGTGTACCTTCCCATACCACCATGACAAGCGAACCTGAACTCGCTTCATCACCACGTGATAAGAAAATGGCAGAAGGGTTCGCGACTTCTTTCAGACCACGTTCGGTCATAGCAAACACACCCAGCTCGTTAATCGCACCAAAACGGTTTTTATGGGAACGTAAAGTACGATAACGACTGTCACTATCCCCCTCAAACATCACAGAGCAATCAATACAATGTTCCAATACTTTTGGTCCAGCTAAGCTGCCATCCTTTGTCACATGGCCAACCATAATCACAGCTACTCCTTGCTGCTTCGCGAAGCGTGTCAGATAAGATGCCGACTCTCTGACTTGCGACACGCTGCCTGGCGACGATTGAATGTCGCTCATATGCATGACTTGAATCGAGTCGATGACCATTAATTTGGGCTTTTCTTTGATGGCGATATCACAAATAGTTTCTACGGAAGTTTCAGACAACATTTTCAATTGCCCCGTAGGCAAACCTAAACGGTGTGCTCGCATTGCCACTTGCTGTAACGACTCCTCACCCGTGATGTATAAAGCCGGCATGGTTTGCGCCAGTTGACATAAGGTTTGCAGCAGTAACGTACTCTTACCCGCCCCAGGGTGACCACCAATCAAGATGGCACTACCAGGCACAATACCACCGCCGAGTACTCGGTCTAACTCTGTAAATGGGCTGGCGATTCGAGGTAACTCATTCAAGTCAATTTGATCAAGTGTTTGTACTTCACTGCCACTTGTACCGGCATAGCCTGAAAATTGGTGTGTGCGGGTAGCACTAGAATTGCCTAAACGGACTTCTGTGATGGTGTTCCACTGCTGACATGCACTGCACTGACCTTGCCATCTCGGAAAGTCTTGTCCACACTCATTACATACATATGCTGTTTTATTTTTTGCCATAAGCCATTGTCATTCATTTATGCTGCTGTGCTAGTATAGGAGGGTAAACTCCCATGCTCAGCCGGTATCGGATAATTGCTTTTTAAAGAAAGCCTTATATTTGCCGATAAAGGTTAACAGTCAGCCGAACAATAATCATTAAAAAACGCCCTAGAGAATGAGTTTAGATAATCACACTGCACTAATAGAGCAGCTCAAACCATTAATGATGGAACCAGATTTTAAAGATCTCTTTGAGCGCCTCACCGCAGATGTCAGCAATTCCACCCGTTTTCTATTGAAGATGGAGCTTAACCGTATTTCGGCTCCATGCACGCGAATTATCGATTTACGTGACCGTTCTGAGCTGCCGTGTGAAGAAGTCGTGATAGCTGATCAGCGCCATTTCCTTGATGAACCGGCTAAGAAAACCTTACTGGCAACACTTCCTCTATATCGAAACACCTATACCTTAGGTGTTTATGAACATGTTATTGAAGCTCACAAAAAAAGACGTGTTAGAGTTCGACAAAAACCTGAATCAGAAGCATTAAATCAAGTTGAATCTATCATCGTACCGGCTGTAGTTCTAGGTAACTACTTTAACCGCAGTGAAGAGCGGATGAATTACAGCATTAAATTAGAAGCAACCCAAGATCATGGGGCACGCACGACTGGCGTGACATTAGATTTATCTGTTGGAGGCGCTCGAGTCAAGTTGCCACTGAAGCACCAATTTAACCCTGATAAGCCTTTAAAGGTAAAACTGCTTGATATTAGCGAAGAGTTTTATTTCGAAGATCTTGAAAAAGGGGTTGAATATCATATTGTTGATATTCAAGAGAAGTCCGACAATGCCATATTCAGACTCAGACGCATAGGCGGCGGTAAGGAACTCGATCAAATTATCACCCAGTTAATACGCGGTTATAAGTTCCGTTATAAAGTGGATGTCAATGATGTGTGCGTAACTGCACGTGGTTTAGGTTATGAGCGACATTACCTCCCCGCTCAAACGCATCTGCCTTTATATATATCCGTGAATAAAGGACGCCCCTATATTTCGCATGAACTTATCGGTCAGGGAAACCAACCGCTTCAACACTATTTTCAAGACGAAAATAATATCAACCAACTGCCAGGTTTGTTGAACACAAAGCGTTTAATTCACGTCATAAAAGAACCAGACAATAGTGACCATAACCTAATTTATTGCTTTACTCATAATGCCAATGGCAGGTTATTATTCTATTCAGCGTCTCTAGCAGAATTAAAGGCGCACAACAGCCTGCCACTATTTCTAGGTTTTAGTTCAAGTAAGGCCAGCTGGCGAGTATTTCGGGTTACCACACACAAAGTCGATCACACTAAAAGCTATAAAAACTCGACTCTGCCTGGTGACGATCAGCACTATGCCAGTTTAACAGAGCAGCAACTATCGCAATTTGCTTATGTACTACAGCTTGTTGACTTAACCAACGAAGATGCCAAGCCACATTATCGAAAATGGTTTGATAACTCTAATGTCAACAATCTGAAAATGTTTGCCCAGCAAAAAATCCAGCAAGATAGCATAAAAAAAGTCTCTATGCCGTTTAGCGAAAGACGGAGAGAGGCAAGATTCGCTTTCAAAACGTTAGTGAGAGTGCAGCAGCGAGATGAAAAAGTACAAGGCATTACGCATGATATTTCCACCAGAGGCTTACAAATATTTTTAGATAATCCAGCTAATCTCACTATCAATAGTGAAGTATTACTAAGCTTCCCCCGCCTACAGTCAATGGCTGGCAAAACCAACTTGTCGAACTTACCCTACCAATTACTGCGCAGCCGCCAGAATGGTCAAACATTGCACCTAAGCGCCAAAGTAGGACATAGCCCTCATAGCGGTGTAGAGTTTATTAATAAGTTAATTATTAACAACAAAGAAAAACTGTCACAGCTTTCAGACAGTGACGGAGAAGTAAAAGAGCTCGCTGATGGCATGAAAAGCTTGGCTATGAGACAAATGGTTGGTGTGCCATTCTTTATTGATAAAAGTGAGAAATCACCTCAATTTTCTTGCATTGGTATTGGTACCCGTTCCGACGACATCAGTAATTTGTTTTCACAAAATACCGACGAGATCTTGCAGTACAATTTCACCCCGTTACTGGGCGAAGGCATATTAAAAGAAAAAATTATCGACCCATTAAAACAAATGAAACCCAGCCATGATATGGGCTTTTTTGAGGTATTTATTCAAATCAAGCGCCATGCAGGTGGCAATATCAGTTTAGCATGTCAGCCAGTATCTGAACTTGAAACTTCAATGCATCAAATACAGTATATTCAACAAAGCAAAAGCGTTGGTCGGTTTATGGCATTAAGAGTGTATTACGGCGCAGCAGGCAAGCCCGATATGAGCTATATTCGTCGTGAACTTGAGTATATCCATATACATGCTAAACATCGGGCGAAGCAACTAGAGGCTGAACTATGGCGCGTTATTGGCCGTGGTGAGTTCATCGATATTACTTCAGAAGTAGAACTGCGCTACCCGAGCTTGCAACAAGCAACGCCTAAAGCAAGTTCATAGGCAAAATAATGTCGTTATTCAGCTTAATGCACAATTAGACTAGTGCGATAGATACCATTGTTTTACTTGAATAAAATGTTCATTCACTGCATCTGGGTGCGTCAGCATGGATGCATGGTCATAATCTCGCTTATACCCTTTATATTTAGCTAATAGTGTATATTTAGCCTCAGTTAACTGGCACTCTGCCAACATATCTTTCACATCAGATGGGTTACCTAACACTCGATCGTTCTTAGCAGCAATAAACCAAGTTTTAGGCCACTTAGCATTCGAAACTAACGCTGAATAATCAAAGCCATCATCGTGATCAACCCAATCTCCTCTCACCCAGTCTATAGTTTGGTCTAATGAAGCTTTACTCTCATTATCCATGCCTATTCTGAGCTTTTGGGCATCAAGGTAACCGGCTTTACTCGCATAAAGAGGGGCTACGCGATTCCACAGCATATCAACTAACAACCATTTTTTAAGCGAGTTCACCTTAATAGTACGTTTGGTGCCAAAGGTTAAGTATGATGCGACTTGGCTTTGTAAATGCTCAAAGCGCAACATACAACTGGCCATTAACACCCCGCCCCACGAATGCGCACACCAATGAACTTTATGATTCAATGGATGTTTATCTAAAATGAATTGATGCACTTGCGGTAATTGCTCACGGATCACTTCGCCCTGACCTAAGCGATATTGCTTATCAATGATGGGTTTGCTGAGACCTCTACCAGCGGTATCCATGACATAGACATCAAAACCTGCCTTAGCCAGAAAACACCCTAAGCCTTTGCCAGATTCACTATAAAACACCTTTCCGTTAGACATGGCACCATGCAACATCAAAATCGGGTCATGATTATGCCGATTAGCTGATGAAACAATATGGCGCACATGGAGGTGTCCATCGCGATAAGGCAAGAAGTGAGAGGTTTGTTGCAGTGTCATACAGTCATCATGGTTAAACGGCTCAAAGTGATCTAAAGCTAATGCTTACCACGACAAATTTCAATCATTTATAGAGTAATAATTCTATTTTAACCCTGAAGACAAAATACTAAAGCGCGTAAATCAAGATGGCTGATGGCCACATTGGCATGCTGTTTTAACTTAGGCTTAGCATGAAAAGCTAACCCAAGTGCAGCAGCTTCAATCATTGGGATATCATTGGCACCGTCACCAATAGATACGGTTTGCTCAAACTCAATTCCCCACTGCTGACTCGAATGTTTAACAACCTTGGCTTTATACTCTGCATCTACAACGGTACCTGTTACCTCGCCGGTTAATCTGTCATTCTCAATCACAAGTTCGTTAGCGTAGGCAGCATCAAGTTTTAGCTTACGCTTTAAATCATTCACAAAAGGGGTAAAGCCGCCCGACGCAACAACCAGCCTCCAACCATTGTCTTGTAACTCAGATAATGATGCTGGCAATCCAGGCATAATAGGTAGTTGAGAACATAACTGATCAATAATTGTCGCAGGTGCATCTTTAAGCTTACTGACACGGGCACGAAGACTCTGTTCAAAGTCCAGCTCACCTCGCATAGCTTGTGCGGTAACTTGAGAAACAGCATCACCAACACCAGCCATTTTGGCGAGTTCATCAATGCACTCAATCTCAATCGCAGTAGAATCCATGTCCATCACCAATAAACCTGGTTGATGGAGTTTTGCTAACGGCTGTTTCACCCAAAAATATTCAAGTTGCGTTGAAGAGGTTAATTCAGATAGTGAGGGCGTTATATCTTGGTTAAAGCTCAGCTCAATACCTTGTAAATCATTGGCTCGATTAAGTACACAAATTGCACTTTGAATTGATAATTGCCCTAACCAAGCATCAAGCTGTTGTGCGGCTTGAGTCGTAAACACGATTCTTAAGCGATAATCAAACTTTGCACTAAAGTTGGCATAATCGGCTTCTTGATAACGTGAAAAGTGTACTTGGTTGACTTTTAAACTGGCTGACTCTTGATGAAATAACCATGATAAAACAGCTTGATTTTCAAATGATGACATCCGCTAAAACACTCCCAAATGACTTAAATTTATAACAAAATATCGCCGATTATATTCATTGATTGCAGCATAGTGCTACACTGAACATAGCTCACTGTGTGCAATGTTTTTTGGTAAACATCAGCAATAACACGCTGTGAGAAAGTAGAATATTGCATTAAGGTGTGTGAACTTGTAAGCCAACCAATACTGTAGTTCATCCTCACCTAAAGCAAGCAACACTCATTAAATAGAAAAACACCTGAGGATTAAAGTGATTTTTGTTAAAGGTCTTAAGAAAAGGCAAAAGTTTAGCAGGATTATTCAAGTCATCTTAGCCATAGCACTCATTTTTGGCTTGATTAACTTATGGCAAACCAGCCTTAAAAATGGCCAAAACTTGATTAACTCTCAGACTAACATCATGGCCCGCTTATTAGCCCAGCAAGCTGCAACAGGTGCGGCCCCAGCTATGTATCTGCAAAACGATCAACAGTTGCAGTGGCTTGCTACAAAACTGGCACAAGATCCCAAGGTCATATCTGTTCACATGTATAACTCTCAAGGAGTGAGACTGGCGTTTGCGCAAAGTATTAGTAATGAAGACCTAGGCCCTGACTCACAAGAAATGAAGCAACTGCTGCACAGTTATCCACCGCTGATTGAAAATGTCATTCAAAATAACAATAACCTTGGCTATATCGAAGTCAGGTTAAATCTGAATCATTTTTTTGAAGAGATAAAAGCATTGCATGAAAAGAGTATGGAACTACAGCAAATAATGTTGTGTGTTGCAGGTTTTATAGGCTTTATTCTGTCGCGAGCACTGTCGTTTAAACGCGCGGATTACGATCGCAGACGCACCCGAGCCAAGTTACGTAAAGGCCCTAAAATAACCAAGAAAAATAACAAGCAAACGGCTCAGGCAGAAACAAGTGAACCCGACAGGGCCATCTAAAATAGTAGTGCTTAATGCTTACATGGAAACTGAGTAAGCAGAAAGTAAAGAATCCACCTTCTGAAGAAGGTGGCTTTCATTCAGCCCCCTAAAAGGGGGCGTTTCAGTTATTTTGTAG
>NZ_JBHZSM010000002.1:0-482636 GCF_043643735.1 Shewanella maritima | reverse complement strand
AACAAAGATACAGGCAAACCCTAATTGATGATAACCACCTACTGAAGTAGGTGGTTTAGGGCTGAAAATAAAAAACCAGCCTGATGGCTGGTTTTTTAAATTGATGCAAGCTAACACATAACGGATTACTGCTTTAACTGGCTATCTAAAAATGCAGCAAGTGACTTATATAAATGATTACGTACCTTCTCGCCACGCATTGAATGCTTAGAGCCCGGATAATCTATCATTTGGAAAAGCTTACCTTCGTCCTGCAGCGCCTTGTAAACACGCGTGCTATTTTCAAACAATACATTATCATCAGCCATCCCATGGTACATCAATAAACCAGACCGATAGTTACTCACATAAGGCATCACACTGCTGGCCTCGTAACCTTGCTTATTGCTGTCAGGATGTCCCATATACCGCTCGGTATAATGGGTATCATATAAGCGCCAATCACTCACAGGCGCACCCGAAATAGCCGCCTTAAAGTAATCAGGCGCTTTAAACTGGCTCATCAATGCCATGTAACCACCATAACTGTGGCCGTAAATAGCAATATTATCGCCATCCACATAAGGCAAACTACGCAAGTAGTCGACACCGGCTTTTTGATCGTTAACTTCCGCATCTCCCATGTTTTGGTAGATCACAGACTCAAAGCGTGTGCCGCGATTACCAGACCCACGGTTGTCCAACTGAAATACAATATAGCCTTGTTGCAATAAATACTGGCTAAAATAATCAGCTCCGCTCCAGCTATTAGTCACTAACTGAGCATGTGGACCGCCATAAACACGTACCACAACGGGATACGTTTTTTGCGGATCAAATGCCACAGGCTTAAATAAGCGGTGCTGCAATATTTGCCCATCTTCAGCTTTAATATGGCCAAACTCCGGCATTTGCCACAAGGCTGCAAAATCAAATAGCGGATGGTCAGCATCCACTTTATTTTGCTCTACCCAAGCTAAATGTTTACCGGTTTCTTGGTGTAAGCTAATTTGAGGTGGTTGAGATAAGCTGCTGAAGTAATCGATATAAACTGGCTTATTGTCAGCAAAAACCACCTGATGCATGCCAGATCGAGTACTGAGTTTTTCTATACTGCTAGGCCCTTTCTCCATATGCACCCGATAGATATGTCGCTCAACGACACTGTCTTTACGACCAGAAAAATACACCCAGCCAGATGATTCATCGACATAATCTAGGCTATCCACAACCCAATCGCCTTGGGTTAAGGCTTGGCGGTTTTTGCCATTGTTATCGATTAAATAAAGATGTTTAAAGCCAGAGCGCTCTGAGCCCCAAATGAACTTATCCTGTTTTTTCAAAAAGTGCAGATCATCATGAATATTCACCCATGCTTCACTTCGCTCAGCCATCAAGGTTTGTTGCTTAGCCAAAATTAAATTTTCAGCACGAGTTAGATCAACTAGCCGTAAATCCAGTACCTGTTGATTTCGGCTTTGCCATTGATAAGACAACTTCTCACTCGATGGATGCCACTTTACACGTGGCAAATACATATCCTGCTCAGCGCCTAAATCAATCCACTGAGTTTGGTTGTCTGCAAGCGAAGCTACTGCCAATTTAATGGTGACATTCGCTTTACCCGCATAAGGGTAACGCTGCTGAGTCAACTTAATACCATCAGCATAAATTTCATTACGCGTTACCAGCTCAACGCCTGATTCATCAATGCGGCTAAAGGCAATTTTTGACTCATCAGGTGACCACCAGTAACCCGTCATGCGATCCATTTCTTCCTGCGCCACAAATTCAGCCATGGCGTTCTTAATCGGCCCTTTACCATCTGTAGTAATGGCCGACACTTTGCCCGTTTCAAGGCTTAACACATATAGGTTTTGCTCGCGAACAAACGATACGAAATTGGCTTTAGGTGACAACCTAGCGTCGGTCACAAAGCCCTCGCCTGTGTCTAGCTGCTTCATGGATTGAGTGGCAACTTGGTACAAGTACAATTGCCCTGAGGCTGGGATTAAAATTGATTGGCTATCTTGTGACCAAAAATATTCCATGATCCCTTGGCCATAAATTCGCTGGCGCTCGCGGCGTGCTTTTTCTTCATCAGACAATTCACCTGTGGCCAGCTTGTCAGCATCGATGAACACACTGCGCTTACCGGTGGCGATATCCATTTGCCAGAGATCGTAAAAATCTTGATTATCATCACGACCAGCCAAATAAGTCACACGCGAGCCATCAGGCGACATGCTCAAACCTCTTGGGCTTGCTCCCGCCAGTGCTGGGGATTGATGAATACGTTCGATGGTCAGTGGCGAGCGGCCACCTAAAATGGGAGTTAATTCAGCAGTGGTGTTATAGGTCATGTCCGTTGCCATTACGTGAGGTGCAATGAGTGCACTAGGTAGGATAAAAGGCATCGCAAGCGCAATCTTTATCGCCTTTTGCTTCCATGAACTTATCATTATTATTTCCTTGAATTTTGTTCAGCGACCTCATTCTGCCTTAAAATGGTTGAAAACAAAAACAACCTAATGCTAATTCAGCTGCAAAATCCCATGACTAACGCTGAAATATGCCGCGATCTGCGCTATCATCCGCGCTAGAAAATAATCAATGATAAAGCTGCGTGTTACGCTTAACGTAACATCCACGACCTTAACCCGACTTGTCTTAGGAATAACCATGCAAACATTGGCACAAACTCTGACTTCACAAGCGGTATCGGCTACCTTGTCTGATCTGCTGCTTACCCTTGCAAACACCTCTAAAGAGATCAGCTTAGCTGTTAGACACGGCGCTCTCGCTGGCGTACTTGGCGCAACAGAACAAGAAAATGTGCAGGGTGAAACTCAAAAGAAACTTGATGTCATCACTAATGACATGCTTAAAGATGCATTAGCCGCTGCAGGCAATGTACGTGGTATTGCATCTGAAGAAGAAGACTACGTAGTTGAAGCCGATAAAAATGGCGAGTTCCTCGTGTGTTTTGATCCATTAGATGGCTCTTCAAACATTGATATTAACTCGCTTGTGGGTACTATTTTCTCAGTATTACCAGCCCCAGCAGGTGAGTTAAACGAGCAAAGCTTTCTGCAAAAAGGCCGCAACCAAGTTGCTGCTGGTTATGTGTTGTATGGCCCATCGACCATGATGGCATTAACCACAGGTCAAGGTACGCAGTTTTTCACCTTAGACCCAAACACAGGCGAGTTCTTACTGACTCAAGATAACGTTGCTATCACACCAGATACCGGTGAGTTTGCCATTAACATGTCGAACCAGCGTTTCTGGGAAGCACCGATGCAAACTTACATTGCAGATTTACTATTAGGTAAACTCGGCCCGCGTGAGCGCAACTTCAACATGCGTTGGATTGCAGCCATGGTAGGTGATGTGCATCGTGTATTATGCCGCGGTGGTATTTTTACTTACCCTACCGACAACAAAAATCCTCAAAAGCCATACAAGCTACGTTTAATGTATGAAGCCAACCCAATGGCATTTTTGGTTGAGCAAGCAGGCGGTAAAGCCTCTACTGGCTACGACACCATCATGGATATTGAGCCTGAAGAAATTCACCAGCGCGTAGCGGTAATTTTAGGTAGTGCCAACGAAGTCGATACCTGCCTAAGCTATCACGGTCAAGATTACAGCCAAGAGCCAAACGTAGAATAATCTTGTACTCAGTGCTTATTTACAAAAAAACGCCAGTAAATCAAATTACTGGCGTTTTTTGTAACGGTTCAAAGCTGTATCAATTTGCAACTGTATAGCGCTTTTCTTATCTTTCAGATTAAAAATTAATAAAGTAACTGCTAGTGTAATTGCTAGGCTGCTATATCGGTTAATGAGTAATCGAGGTACATAATATAATTACAAGGATGTTGAAATATGCCATTATCCACACGCAAAAGATCACTAAACCTGCTTTTTTATACCTTTTACTTTTTTGCTCTCTCGCGGTTTATCTTCTCTGTATATAGCAGCTACACACTGCCATTTGAATATACTCAATCAGTTGAATACATCATTAAACATCAATTCTATACTGAACAAGCTATGTTCGCGTTCTTTATGGTTATGATCCATGCTTCCATCAATTACGTCCTCGATGATTTAGACAAAATTAAACGTAAATTAGACATAAAAGACTAATCACTGCCAACTGAAGTTTGGGTAATTAGGTAAGTTAAGTTGACTATTTGGGTCTTTCATCAACTCTGACTCTAATCGATGAATATCCTTTTGCAGCTGCACTCTAAATTTCCATACCTCTGTGGCAACTTTACTCAGCTCAGCTTCATCACCAGTGCCATTGCGAACATCAGCCCAAATAGGCCTTTGGTGATCATACGCTTGCTTCAAACGTGCCACCTGCTGCTCAATAAATTGCTTTAACTCATCAGATGTTGGCGCATTGGATACTTGTTGAGTACCAATTTGGCTGAAGAATTCGACGTATTCAGACTGCGGCACACTGTGAGCACTTTGCCATTTAGACACGGTTTGATGGTTCAATACCTGTGCACTTTTAGGGTCGATAACCAATACTGTCGGCGTACCAAAAATGGCATGATAGCCAAATAATTGCGGCACATGATGTAAATCATCAAAATATGCCACATCCACAAATTGCACCACAAAACGCTGCTGCAATATGCTTTGCATCTCAGGCGTTGAAAAGTTTGACGCTAAGCCTCGACTGTCATGGCACCATTGCGCACCTAACACTAACAGTAATAGTTTATTGTTTGCCTCAGCCTGTTGTTGCGCCTGAGCAATGTGCTGCATGTAATCACTGTTTTGCTCGAATTGATATTCAGGTAAAGCGGGTGTCATGTCATGGTGAGTGGTTTGGCAGCCCATTAAGACAAAGGCAAACAGACTGCACATGCAGCCTAAAAGTAGCGTACGCATCGTAAATCCTTCATTATCAGGCCGCCTAAACGGTTCTGCTTAAGCTAGACCTGTTCCTTATTGTTTGCTGTAGCATGCTAGAAAAGCAAAAGGCCTGCAAGTCAGCAGGCCTTTTTGATCAATTGGGCAAGTAAACCCACAATCACTTAGTCAACTTGATGCGGTTTTTCCGTTTGATCAACAATGGTCAATACCGCGGTATCACCCACTACATTACAAGAGGTCAAAATCATATCAATTAAACGGTCAAGCGCGGCAACAATAGCAAATGCTTCAATCGGTAAACCCATTTGGTGAATTAACACACCAATCATCACCATTCCGCCACCTGGCACACCACCAGCACCTACAGATAATAAGAATACGCTAAATAACAATGCCGGAATTTGCTCGCTAGTAATAGGCATGCCGAATGCGTTAGCAACGAAGAAAATCGCAATGGTAATGTAAATCGACACACCGCCCATATTCATGGTTGCACCAAGCGGTACACCAAAGCCTGCTACTGCGCGATTCACACCTAGCTTATCTGTTAGGGTACGCATGGTGACAGGAATCGTCGCATTTGAACTAGCCGTTGAAAGCGAGAACAAGATTTGCTCGCGAGTTTTCTCACGGAATGTGCTGGCTGACACTTGAGTAAAGAAGCTTACGGCATATGGGTAAACGACAAAGATCCACAGGGCTAATAAACCGATAATCAGCAATAAATACTGCACAACACTGAAGAAGACTTCTGGCTCAAGGGTTGCACCTAGCTTAAACATCAGCGCAAAGACACCAATTGGCGCTAAATTCATTACCACTGAAATCAAACGCATCATGATAACGTTAGCCGTTTGAAAACCTTTCACTGCACCTGAAACCGTTTCACCTAACGACTTCATCACACCGCCTAATAGCAATGCCATAAAGATCACTTGCAGCATATTGCCTGAAGTGAATGCTGAGAATGGGTTGTTTGGCACAATATTGACGATTAACGCCATTAAGTTTGGCAATTCGGTCGCGGTGATCTCAACCCCGCCGCTGCTGGACATATCCACGCCTTTACCCGGCTCAATCAGCATAGCCACGGTAAACGCTGCGGTAATTGCCACTAGCGTATTAATGATATAGAAGCTGAATGTTTTGCCACCGAGTCGGCCGAAGCTTTTCAAGTCTTGCAGCTCACACACACCACACACGATACTGACAAAAACTAAAGGCACAACCAACATCATGATCATGTTGACAAACATGCTACCAATGCCACTGGCAATGTTGACTAACGTGCCAGAAAAGAAAGCAATATCATTCAGTGCGAACTGAACAATGCTGCCCAATATGACACCGATAAACAAACCGATAAAAATTCTTGTGGATAATGAGTTCTTCATTGAGTGTTCAATCCCCGTAGCAATTAAGCCTGTATTAGTTAATTATTTTTATAAGCTAAGCCATAGGCCTACATTTTTTGATTGAAGGATACTGTGCCATCGCAAGCTAGATTTCAATGGTTTATCTCGAATACTCAGTAAAATTTTGGCAACATTTTTACGCACCGAACGTATACCACTGTTTTTAAAAGATTTAATAACAAACTCTAGATTAAAGCGGAATTTAACTTCAAAAACACAGCCTGTAACAGCACGATCGACGACAATTGAGAGGATTTCAGGTTTAAACACCAGTAAAAAATGACTAACGCATTAATAATGTTAACTCTAGAGAATGAGCTAACATATGCTGCTGTTTCACATTGATATGGAATTGTTGCATAGATTTAAATACTTGTGTCCAAGCTTGTAAAGCTTGGCTTTTTAGAAAGCTCACTTGTTTATGCTGTTTGTGGTAATCATCAAGATCATTGACCTGCTTTAACGTAACCAATTGCTCGGGTTCATTTAGCATCATTTTGGGGATAATGATCCCTTCGCATCCAATCAGTAACTGGGCAATTTGCAATCCCGCAGCATCTAAATCGGTAAATGCCAATACCTTTACCTTAGTGTGACTATTGCTGAGTAATTGCAGTAACCGCTTACAGCCAGCAGGTGAGTTTGCCCCGCCACCTCGATAGACAAACAGAGTACTATCAAGCTGTGAGCTAATGGCCTCATCAAAGTTCATCTTGGCTATAGCATCAAAGCTGTCGAGATTCTCGACTACGATTAACCTCTGTATCGAAGCATTTTGGCAGAAGCGAAATACACTATCGACAGGTAAGCGCATTGACGCTTCATCATCCACAATACCACTTAAAGCATTTGATAACTGCGGGTTCGAGGGTTGAGCACCAATTTGCTTAACTAAGACATAATTCGCCTCAGGACGAACGTTTGCCAGCTTTTCTTTATGGGAGACATTAGCCATTTGATGACGATCTGCGTCAAAATCTAGATTAAATACATCTAGGCCTGACTCTTCCTTGACTAACTGGTGCAGTAACTGATGGTCCTGCCGCGTGAGTATCAGCTTTTTATCAACCCCATCAATCTCGCCAACATCAAAATGCTGATATATCGCGCGCCAGTTGGCTGTCAGTTTCACCTGTAACTGACGCTTAGTCACCACAGTGTTGATGGCCTTAATTTGGGCGCGACTTAAACTGGCCATTTACGCCAACCACAACTCAACATCATGGATAATATAGTTGCCGTTATAGACTGGATGAGGCTTACCTATTGCCTCTAACTCAAAATAGTCTTTGTGCTCAGCAGGTAAACCTTCATAGCCACCGATAACCTGATAAATCCAACTTTCACTGTCCCAAGGTAATTGATGCTCTTCAAGGTATTGCAGCGCAGATTGTCGCTCGCCCGAATCAATAATGGCGCAAAAATAAGCATCTACGGCCAGCTTTAATGGGTTATCAGGGATATCAAAGTCTTCTACTTGTCCCACTGAAATTGGCATATCGGTTTCACGAACCGCTCTAATGCCATCATCACGATTAATGGTTTTAATGTGCGACACGATATCCATTAATGCCACTTCATGCTGGCTGTTATGTACATCAACATGCGCAGGCGCGAGTAAGGTTTCGGCACAATTAAACAATGCAGGCACTTGCTTATGGCTAACGTGATCACCCACTTCATAATCGGGGTGTAAATCGGTATGCAGCAACCAACCTTTTAATAAACGCGTACGCCCCTGAATTTGTCTAAATCGACCCAGCAATTCAAGTAGCCTCGCCTGCACGACACTCAACTCCTGGGTACATTGGCTTAACGCTTCTTGCAGATTAGTCACCAGTAACTTACGCAGCTCACGAATATCGCCAGCAATTTCGCCCAGCTCGCTAAACTGGAACATATCTAGCCCATTGAGTAGTTCAGTTACCTGACTTTGGGCGAGTTCATTTTCACGAATTTTAGCGCTGATGCTGCCTACATAACCAAACTCATTGTTGATCCGCCCCCACAACACACGAATGGAATAGCGCAAGCTATCGGTAAAGGCGTACACATGCTCATTTAAGTCAGCCAAATAAGCTTCTGAGGCACTATAGTCGCTGTTGAAACGGGCTTCTTTATAATGGTCGGCTAAGGTTTTGATACTGGCTAAAGCCGAGCCAACATTGGCATCAATTTGTCGGTTACGTTCATCACTCAGTGCTTCTTCAAGTAATGCTCGTACAGAACGCTTTAGACGCAAATCTTGCTCGGGATCAGGCCGCCATAAAATGCCGCTTTTCTTGAGCTTTTCAATGACTTTTTCGTCATGTTGATTTTCGTTGGTGGCACCAGAGAGGTACACATCCATCACCACATCAGCATGCCGCCCCAACTGTTTGAGCAGCTTTACCCCTGCTTGATGCAAGTTGTTGCTCATAGTAAATCCCTTTGTGTTGCGGTTTCAGCTTGCGCTTCAAGATTCAAACCTTCAGTTTCATCGATAAAGCGGATCACTTCATACAAATAATCAATCTTGCCTGTGGCGATAAAGATTTGTTTTTCAGCATTAGGCTTAGTTAAATAACCTAGCTCCACTAATCGCTTAAACACTAATTTTAACTGGCCATCCGTCGCACTTGAGGTTGAGCCAAACAAACGGTAATGGCTTAATTTTGCCAATTGCTCACTGAAAGCTGGGGTATCCTCGATGCAAGCTTGTAACTCAGTCAGTCGGATCGGTGCACCTTCGCTTAATGGTGCATCTTGGCCATTGGCTTCTTGGACTAACACCAACCATTCCACTAGCGGGATCAAGGCTGAGCAGATTTCTTTAAATTGACTCGATACGACTTTGCGCTCGGCATCGCCTAATTGCAGATAACCACAAAAGAACACATCACCTTCGCCGGCACTACTAATGGTGCGATTAATTTGATTGAGGTATTGTTCAACACGGTCGCGAGTTTGTGGGTTCTTCAACGCACGCCAACCATCTTCGTTGGTGACGCGACAAATAAACTCACCTTTGAGCAGTTGTTCAATCAATACGCCTGTGCCCACGAGTACAGACTCTGAAGATGACGAAGTTTGGATTTGCGACATTATGCCATCTCCTCGGTTTGGTTCTCATTACGCTTAGCTAAGCGCTCTGCTAATGGGTTAGATTTTGGTTTCACCACCTGAAGTTTGCGGGTTTGCTTATTAATGATGTAGCGGTTAGCAAAGAGATTGAGCACTTCAGATTCAGGGTTAGGGAATGCTCCTAATACACTGATATTGTTGTTTTCACAGGCATCAAAAATCTTCTTCACATTACCGTGGTGCAAGGTACCAAGCTCATCAATCGGCCAATGAATGGTTACGTCAGCTTTGCCTCTTAATAATCTGGTAAAGGCCAATAGGAACTTACACAAAATCAAATACGCCATACCGTGGCTTGATGATTCATTTAACTGTCTATCGGTGCGGATCACCAAGTCGCTATTACCTTCTTTAAGGCGCAGTTCAATTTCGAGTAGTTTAGCAATACCGCCTGTTAGCGCTGCGCGACCAATAATCTCCAGTGCGCGGCGCATGGTGTTGGTGTAGTTTTCATCCGGCAATTGACTGAAATTATCGGCTTTCCATGCTTTAAAGGCTTTTACAAATGCTTCTAGCTCAGGCCAGAATTCAAGCTCACTGATGCGAGAACGAATTTTCACGGCTGATTCAGATACACCGTCAAGGAACAATTCTTCACCCACTTCACGGGTAATGCGCGCACTTTGAGTGGCAATGCGGCGGTCAATATCCGCTAATACATCATAAAATGCGGTTAAGTCGACACCAAAGATACGCCCTTGCTCTTTAATCGCCATCAATGATTGCGGCACCATCACATTAAGTAACTGTTCAAGTTGTGGCACCAGCTTACGGTAATCAAGAATGCGGATGCCTTTGTCGTTGGTAAAGCTCGACTCTTCACGGGCACGCTCCCAAAACTCAGCCAAACTCGAACCCGACTTACTGGCGATCACACTGTCGAAATGCTCGACATATTGCTTCACAGAGCCCAGCAGATGGTCACGATTAAGTAGCAGATCTTCACCCTGACGCAATCGCTCACCAATACTGCCACTGGCAACATCTTTATTCTTGGGTAGCTTCAACTCAGCGAGTTTACGCATCACAGCGCGTAACTTAGTGAGGTTTTCAGACGCTTCAATTTGTGCCGCATCACACGCTTTACGGGCCGTTTCCAACTCATTGCGGCGCGTTTTAATCTCTGCTGTTTTATGTTTTAGCTGTTGCTGTAAATCCAGTGCAGCTCGTTTGACATCGGCAAGCTGACTTTGCAAGGTGGGCTTACGTTGCAACCAAGTGTGCTGATACCAATCATCAAAGCGCAATACTTCACTGCGACGTTGTTCTGCATGACTAATTTTGGCTTCTAGCTCGCGAATTTCACGCTTAAGGGCGATGATTTTGTCTTCATCGACACCGCGAGATTTCAGCTCGTCTTTATACCAAGACTCACAGGCTTTTTGTTCAGTTTTAGCGTGTTGTTTACGCTGGTCTATATTCGCTTTTATCTGCCCAAGTACATTGTCAATGGCGCCAACCACTTCTTGCCAATAGGCGTTCTTTTCCATCCGCGCTTCAAGGGCTTGTTCTTGCTGTTCTTCAAGCCATTGCTGATGCTGATTATGTAGTTGTTTTAGTTCATTATCTAACTGGGTTAGTCGTTTACCCGATTGGGCTTTACGTTCAGCTAATGCGTCATTGATAGCTTGTTGTTCGGTGCGTTTTTCGTCAAACAAACGACGCACATCTTCACGACTATTTTTGTATGCAGTGCGGGCAAAGGTTAACTCACGGCTCAGCTTATCCAGTGACTCATTCATGGCCACTAGCTGTGCTTCTGCTTCAGCCTGTCTTTCTTTAGCTGTGGTGAGTTGATCTTGTGCTTTATCAAGTGCAATACGTAGCTCTTGTTCAGAGTGTGCATACTCAGGCACCTCTAGCATGTTTAAATCGAGCTCGACACCAAATAAACCCGCGGCATTTTCTGCATTCACACGTGGGTGCAAATCACTGCGGTGCAACAACTCTGGCGCGATGACTTTACCAATGGTCTGCTCCCACCCCTGTGACTCTTTGCGTAAGAACTCCAATAAGGTGTGCGATTGCGGAAACAACATGTGTTCCAGCTCATCTTTTTGCTGCTCCGCTTCATTCACTTTGATGCCCGCTAAGCGTAGCGCTTCATTGGCTTGATCGCGTTTGGCACGTTGCTTTTTCTCTTCAGAGAACAAGCGCTCAACCTTATCGTTGCATACCTCTTGCTCTTCATCAGCAAGCGTAATACGTTCATCGAGCACAGCTAAACGCATTTTTTCTTCTTCGGTATATGTCACCCCATCCACTTGGTGAGTTAACTCAGCTTTAGTGAGTTTCAACTGATACTCTTGCTCACGGAATGTGGATTTACCCGCTTCTGTTTGCTCGCGCCATTGCTGTTCAAGCTTAGCCATATCATCGTTTGCCAATTCTCTCTGTGCATCTCGGGCTTCACGTTGGCTATCTTGCTCTTTATGTAGTTTGTCTAGCTCGCGGCTAAGTTGCTCACCAATTTTGCTGCGCCTTGCATTGTAAGCGGCTTCAATATCCTGATGTTTTTCCGTTTGCAATTTATGACGCTCTTGCAGACTTTCAACATCATTACGCCACGTAGGTAAACTATCTAAATCCGCTTTTGCTTGCTCAATATCAGCATCTAAAAACGCGGCATGCTTATCTTCAATGGCATCCAATTCTTGTTCATAACTTTGAACTGAGGTAGTTGCAGCTGAGATCTCTTGATTAAGCTCGTCCCGCACTTCTTTCCATTCAGTATCTAAGCTTGCTAATTGGCTATTGAGTGTCTTCGCTTGCTGAAGGTTATCCTCTTGACGGGCGGCTTCCTGAGTTTCATCTTGCTGATACCCTTTGGCCAAACTGGCTAAACGAAGTTCTGCACTGAGGAGTTGATCAAACTCTTGTTCTAACTTTTCAAACTGTGGTCGAATTTCTTCAAAACCTTGTACCAATTGGCTTTCACGGATCCATGATTCAACCCGTTGCGGATTCAATCTTGATGCAGGCGGGTTCACACCGTCTTCTTCCAAAATCGCTGCAATCATGGACTTCACAGTTTCCATTTTGCCTTCTTTGGAATGTACTGCTTTGGCCAATTTTTCAATGTGTCTTAAGGTATGCTCACCCTCACATAAGGAGAACTGCCTCGCATTGGTACGTAATTCTGAGCGATTGCTGCCAGTGGCAAGTAAACTGCGATCGTTTTGGATGATCGCTCTAAACTCTCGCGTATTGAGTAAATTAGAGTGCGCGACTTTTCGGCGCTTCATTTCTCGACCAAGATCCGCCATCGAATGACAAATAATCGTGTCACCATTGCGCGTTTTAACGTAATCATCGAGCTCAAAGCCTTGCGCTATAAAGCGGTAATTCACCCCTTTTCCATCACCTGCTGAGGCGAGCACCGCCTGATATAACAGCCCATCTTGTTTTTGATACTCATAAATGATGTAACTGGAGTCGTGAGGCAAATACCAACGCTCAAAACTGTCTCGAGTAGAGGGTACAACGCGACTTGGGTATTCGCCATAAAATACCGGGACGAGTCGTTGTAATGTGGTTTTACCTGATGCATTAGTACCACAAATATTGGTGTGGCCATCAAGGGCGAGCTCTACCACGCCAGGAAGGTGGGTATTAATCAGTACAATTCTTTTCAAGCTTGGCATGTGTGTCCTTTCCAAACAGATCCAATCGCGCGCAATTTGCGAACAGAGATGGCATTAAGTTAAATCAAAGTGCGAGGGTAAGCAATTTGTAGATGCTGCAGATGATACTCCAGTCAGGCTCTAGTTTGTGCTTAACTATTGGTCAACTAAAAATGAGCGGCTTGAAATGACATCAATATAAGTGGAAAAGTAAGACTAAAACGCAAAATGGAGCCACTTGGGCTCCATTGATTAATGCTTAGATGTATTAACTTAGATGAAAGTAAGTATCACTAAAAGCTAATTTTGCCTAGTTATGCAGCTTGCTCACCTGTTGCTTCAGTATGACGAATTAAGTAATCAAATGCGCCCAAAGAAGCTGTTGCACCACTGCCCATCGCAATAATGATTTGCTTATAAGGCGTATGGGTCATATCACCAGCAGCAAATACACCTGGAATTGACGTTTGACCGCGAGCATCAACAATCACTTCACCGCGTTCAGTTAAATCAACGACGCCTTTTAACCATTCAGTGTTTGGCACTAAACCGATTTGAACAAAAATACCGGCCAGTTCAATGTGGTGACTTTCGTCAGTCGCACGGTCTGTGTATTGTAACCCTGTAACACGAGCACCATCACCGATCACTTCAGTCGTCATCGCTTGTTTGATGATAGTAATGTTACCCATTGATGCGGCTTTACGTTGCAATACTTCATCTGCACGTAATTTAGAATCAAATTCAAGTACAGTCACATGCTCAACAATATTGGCTAAATCAATTGCAGCTTCAATGCCTGAATTACCACCACCAATCACAGCGACACGCTTGCCTTTGAATAATGGGCCGTCACAGTGCGGGCAATATGCCACACCTTTACCACGATATTCTTGCTCGCCTGGTACATTCATTTCACGCCATCTTGCACCTGTTGCCAATACGATTGATTGGCTAGTTAATGTCGCGCCATTAGCCAGTTCCACATCAAACTTACCTGCACTATTTTTAGCAAGGGACACACCACGTTGGTTGTCCATCACGTCGACATCATAGTCACGTACATGGTTTTCCAGATTGGCCACTAATTTTGGCCCTTCTGTTTTAGATACCGAAATAAAGTTTTCAATACCTACTGTTTCAGCTACCTGTCCGCCAAACTTTTCAGCAAGGATACCTGTCGTTAAACCTTTACGAGCTGAGTAAATTGCGGCTGATGCACCAGCAGGACCGCCGCCAACAACGAGCACTTCAAAGTCATCTTTTGCGTTAATGGCATCTGCTTGACGACCGGCGGCATTGGTATCAATTTTGTTTAAGATCTCTACCACGCTAATCGCGCCAACAGAGAAAGGCTCGCCGTTTAAGAATACTGATGGCACAGATAAAATATTACGCTGCTCTACCTCAGCTTGGAATAAGGCACCGTCAATCATCACATTGGTGATATTCGGGTTAATGGCCGCCATCATGTTCAAGGCTTGGACCACTTCAGGGCAAGTTTGGCAGCTTAGAGACACGTAGGTTTCAAACTCAAACTTACCAGGTAATTGTTTAATTTGTTCAATGACATCCGCTTCTAGCTTGATGTCGTGACCGCCGCTATGCAGCAAAGCTAATACTAAAGAAGTAAATTCATGTCCCATTGGCAAGCCTGCAAAACTAATTTGGCTACCATTTTCTGGGTTACGCACGCTCATATTTGGGCTGCGAGCACCTTGCTCGTTACGCACTAAGATAAGATCTGACACATCATTAATGTCATTGGCTAACGAAGTTAACTCAGCAGATTTGTTACCGTCGTCAGTTGACAATACCAGCTCAACTGGACGTTTTAAGTGTTGCATGTATGACTTCAGTTGATTTTTTACGTTGGCATCTAACATAACGACTCCTTACAAAGCGAAGTTTGTAATACACAATAAGTTTTTGAAATAGGTTGCCAGCTACCGGGTGATGAAGTCGGTAGCCGGCCGGAGAGAGAGTGATGAAATGGGGCTAAGCGCTACCCCATTTTTTGACTTAGATTTTGCCTACTAGGTCAATTGATGGCGCTAGCGTTTCTTCACCTGGCTGCCATTTTGCTGGGCAAACTTCACCGTCGTGGTCAGCAACATATTGAGCAGCTTGGATTTTACGAACTAGTTCTTGAGCACTACGACCAATACCTAGGTCATGGATTTCAGCAACTTTCACTTCACCTTCTGGGTTCATTACGAAAGTACCGCGAAGTGCTAGGCCGTCTTCTTCAATCATCACACCGAAGTTGCGTGTGATTGCACCCGTTGGGTCACCAATCATTGGGTAGTTGATTTTGCCAATAGTGTCAGAGCTTGCGTGCCATGCTTTGTGAGTGAAGTGTGTATCAGTTGATACTGAGTAAACTTCAACGCCCATTTCTTGCAGCTGTGCGTAATGGTCTGCCATGTCACCTAGTTCAGTTGGGCAAACAAACGTGAAATCAGCTGGGTAAAAGAATACAACAGACCATTTGCCCAGTAAGTCTTGCTCAGTGACGTCGACAAACGCGCCATTATGAAATGCAGTAGCTTTAAAAGGCTTGATAGTGCTGTTGATGATTGACTGTGTCATGTGTAACTCCATTAAGTTTAATTGGCTCATTTGAGCGATTAAAGACGATATTAAAAACTGTCTATAACTGTCGGCGATAACTGCGTGCCGTTGTTCGATGAAGCTAGAATACGTAATCGGATTGATTATGTATAACTGATAAAAACTATCATTATAATCGGATTTTCAGTTTAAGGCTGAACGGCTCAAAAAACGCATAATGAGTGTACAAAAAGTCTTTGTTTTGGTTGGTATATTCTACAAAACGGACATAGATCACAGTTTGCTTTGAGGGTGATTTTTGGGGTTATAAAGGGTGTTTTTTTATTTCGAATAGCAAAAGAGGCAGGTGCTGTTCACTTTTTTCGATTATGACTTTTTCAAAGTAGGTTTTTGGGAGTTTAGAGGGGTATTACTTTTCCAAACTTTGATATCTACACAATATGAAAATGCCCCCTAATGATTTGTTTTAAGATAAAACTCTGGGCAATTTTCAGCCAATACTCTAGTGTAATAGCCATAAACTTATCACGATGTCACTCTACTACATTCAGTGCTTGCATCTGATAATCAGTGTTTTTATCAATACCAAACATGGAGCCAGCATGAAAATATCAGGGAAATTTGATGTCACACTCGAACCAATGGATACCTATGCCACGGGGGCAGAGGGCGCAAATCTCGGCAGAATGTCAATCAACAAGAATTTTCATGGTGAGTTATCAGCACAAAGTCAGGGCGAAATGCTTAGCGTAATGACAGCCGTTAAAGGCTCTGCGGGTTATGTTGCAATCGAGCAAGTGGTAGGTACGCTTTCTGGTATGACAGGTTCTTTCGTGTTGCAACATTACGGCATGATGTCTGGCGGAAAAGACACGCTGATTTTAGAAGTGGTACCCGATTCTGGTACAGGCGAGCTGCTTGGGTTATCAGGCAACATGACCATCAAGGTTGACGGTGGCCAACATATTTACGAATTCGAGTACACAAAGCCACAATGAATGATGGTATTGCGAATAGTGATTCTACTAATAGTGGTAATTACTAATAGTGGTAATTACTAATAGTGGTAATTACTAATAGTGGTAATAGTGGTAATAGTGGTTATGAATAATAATAGTTTGACATTTATGCACTTATTCGCTCCCTAGCTTATCTTGAAACATATCAATACCCACGCTCGAATGCAGGAAAGACATGAAATTAGCTTTAGTCAGCAATAATGCGACAACTCAAGGGCGACAGGCCATAACGCAGTTACTCGCAAGTCTTAATGTGGCTCCCAACGAATTAACAGTAGGCTACATTGCCTCTGCGCCTGATCCAGATAGGACCTTCTTTAACCAAACTCGCGACTTTTACCAGCAGCTTGGGGTAAACCAAGTAGCATACCTTGAGCTTGAACAAGAATTTAGTCAGCAACAATTTGAGAAAATATGTGCCTGCTCAGTCATCCATTTATCTGGTGGTGATACCTATCGCTTTTTATATTGGTTAAAACAGCGTGGTCTGGTCGACACTTTAGCTAATCTAGCTTTAGCGGGGAAAGCCTTTGTGGGAGTCAGCGCAGGGGCAATGCTACTGACGCCATCCATTGAAAGCGCTTCACTATGTGGTGATATTGATACATTCCAGCAAACGGATTTTACAGCATTGGCTGTGGTCGATTTTATGTTTACCGCTCATGCCAAGAGGGATGCCAATGAACGCTCATTAGCTGAAAAAGTGGCTCAAGATAACCACTGCCCGTTTGTATTATGCGCTGACGAGGATGCACTGGTGATTGAGGGTCAGCAGCATACGGTATTTGGTCAGCCTCAATGGGTATATAGCGCAAAGCTGAAAAATGAGAAGAAACCGTGCCATCAATGATTGGTGGTACGGGCTGTTATAGCTATTTCTATGCACTAAACACTAAACACTAAACACTAAACAAAATTACGCTTCATACTTCCATGACTCGAAACGAGTAAGTACCCGTTGAATGTTAAAGTCCAACTGTTGAGACAAAGCTTGAGTCGCGGCTTTATTATTGGCTTGGCTAAAGCCTGCATCATGATCACAAGCAAATATCACCCAGTTTCCACCAGCCGTTAAACATGCATAGACATAGTTAAAATGTTGCGACAACCGTTGTTGAAATGCTAAATCTCGACTGTGTTCCTTCCAGCAATTCAGTACTAACATACCTTGCTGCTTGAGCTTAGATTTACACCCTTGCATAAAGCTGTCTGACAACTGGCGCTGGTCTACACCTTTTTCACTGTAGATATCTGCACACAATAAATCGACTTTTTTATGTTCGGCTTCAACGACAAATGGATAAGCATCTTGATGGATGAGTTGAAGCTTTTTACCTACAGGTAACTGAAAATATCGTCTAGCCACATCTATCACTTGCTGGCGAACTTCAACGGCGGTCATTTTAATCGCTGCATCATAGTGCTTAAACGCATGCACCAATGCACCGCCACCTAAACCCAAAATAATCACGCTTTTAGGTTTTACAAATAACAATGCAGCTAACATAGCTTGCACATAAGTGTGCTGCGGTATGTGCGGGTACTGTTTATCTAGTTTAGATTGCTCGTCATTTTCGCCAAAGGCTAAAATGCGGTAATCACCGTCATCTAATACGCAAAAATCGCCATATTCATCGGCTGTGGTATGGATGACTTTAAAATCGGACATCATGCTCTCTTTTGTTATCAAGGTTCATATCTTGTGCCAATCATTTCAGTGCTCAATAATTTCAGAGCTCATTCAGGGCTCAGTTATTTCAGTACTCAGTTATTTCAGTACTCAGTTATTTCAGTACTCAGTTATTTCAGTACTCAGTAGCACTGCAAAGAGTGACACGACAAAGTGGCACTTCCATTTTGGTGAACCTGCAATAAAAAAGGCTCTCCCTGAGCCTTTATCCTTGGATTGATTAGCTTAGGCGTGACATCATTTTAAGCTACGCTGAAATAAGCTGACCGCTTGTAAATACATTTGCAGCGCTAATGCGGGATCATATCTATCACCTTCATCACGCATAAAAGCATGCTGTGCATTGACTTCTTGCCAGCTAAAATTGGCTTCAACCTCTTCTAGCTTTCGATAAATATCTTTACGACCTTGAGCCGACACATGTGGGTCTTGCTTACCAAACACTAATTGCAATTCACCTTTAATATCGCCAGTGCGAGATAAAGAATCATTACCTTCTTGGCATGGTAGCGTATTTGAATGGATGTCAGTCGGATATAGGCAAAATGCACTACTGATATCAGGGTTAATTGCTGCACGATAAGCCAAATGGCCGCCAATACATACGCCCATGGCCCCGACTTTATCGCTGCAAAAGGTTTGGCTTCTGGCAAAGTCAATTAACGCTTGGGTATCAGTATCATGTGCTTCTAGCGGTTTGCTAAACTTGTCCTGATTACCTTTATCTTTACCAGCATCATCATAGGCTAGAATGGTACCTATTGGATTAAGCTCATGAAACACTTCAGGCACTAACACCACAAAGCCATGTCCTGCCATCATAGCGGCACTGCGACTAATCGGCGCAGTTTCTTGGAAAATTTCTGAGTAAAAAATGATGCTGGCAAACTGCCCTGGTTGACTGGGTCGATATAAGCTAGTGCGCATCGTCCCTGTCGCAGTGTCGATATCGTGAACTTCCCTTAAGATATTCATAATCCCTCAAAAAAATTGGAGCACATGTTTGCTACAACTTATCAACAAACCGCCAAAGTTAACACAGTTCATTTCCGGATTTTTCACCACTCAATACTGCTTGCACATTGTTAAGCGTGGTTGATGCAATGGCATTCAGTGCTTCTTGGGTTAAGAAGGCTTGGTGACCGGTAAAAATCACGTTGTGGCAGGCAGACAAGCGACGGAAAACATCGTCTTGGATGATTTCGCTAGATTTATCCTCAAAGAACAAGCCTTTTTCATTTTCGTATACGTCTAAGCCCAGTGAACCAATTTGACCGTCTTTTAAGGCTTCCATTGCATCAAATGCATTCAATAGTCCACCACGGCTAGTGTTAATAACCATGACACCCGGTTTCATTTTATTGAAACTTTCATTGCTGAGTAGATGGTGATTTTCAGGAGTTAATGGGCAATGTAAGCTGATGATGTCGCATTGCGGGTACATCTCATCCAACTCAACATACTCAATGCCAAGCTCAATAACTTCAGGATTTGGGTATGGGTCATAAGCGACGACTTTACAGCCAAAACCTTGTAAGATTTTGACAGTCGCTAAACCGATTTTACCCGTGCCAATCACCCCAACAGTTTTACCAAACATATTAAACCCAACTAGACCTGCTAGCGCAAAGTTAGCGTCACGAGTACGTTGATAGGCTTTATGGATTTTGCGGTTAAGGGTTAACATCAGCGCCACTGTATGTTCAGCTACCGATTCAGGAGAATATGCCGGTACGTTGACGACTTGAATCCCCAATCGCTTGGCTGCATCTAAGTCAACATTGTTAAAACCTGCACAGCGCATGGCAATAATTTTTGTGCCGCCTTTAGCTAACTCAACTAAAACTTCATCGCAAAGCGAATCATTCACAAATGCACACACAACCTCGAAACCTTCAGCCAGTTTGACGTTTTGCATGCAAATGCGGTAATCAAAGTACTCAATTTGGGCATTAAATGCTTCATTGGCTTGATTGAAATGACGAATGTCATATGGCTTAGCACTAAAAAAACCGATTCTCATATTAACCTCTACGCTTCATGCGTATATAAATTCTCAACTGTTTGCAATTTTAAGTGATAGTGGCAATTTTGTCGTTGTAGACTTTCAAAACAGACAGGGAATTGTGATCAGGGTTACTAGAATCAACCTAATTAAAACATTATTTGATTATTTTCTTACACCTCGGCACATTTATAACTTGATCACGTCCTTTTAGCCGTTATCTTGCTAAGCTTGCTTGCAGTTAACATCACTCCCTCTAGGTATCCACTATGGCGAAAAAACAGTCTCAGCCTTTATCAGAAACCCGTTTTTGGTTCGAAAGACTGACAAAAACCAGCCTCCGCGCATTGCACATAATTGGCATTGTTGGTGCGGGCGGCGGCATCATTGTCGGGGCTGAACAATCATTATGGATGAGCTATTGGGTGCTGGCGATGGCAACTGGCTGTTTGTTATTAGCTTGGGAAGTCGTAAGAGATTGGCGCTGGTTAATCCAATTAAAAGGCGTGCTAACCATAGTCAAAGTGGCAATGTTAGGCTTATTTATTCCGTTAGCTGCCTATAAATCTGAGCTATTCATATTCATTATATTACTGTCGGTAATTGTCTCCCATGGTCCTGCTGGTCTTCGTCATTATTCCATTGTGCATCGTAAAGTATTGCAAGGGCGAAAAGAAATAAAAGGCTAATGATTACTGCAGGCTAAGGAAACTAAATACACCTTTTGTAAGTTATTGCGTCGCGAAATAGCCACTCTTGATAGAGTTGGTGTATAGTTAATTTTGTCGCAATTGATTAACACAAGGATAAAGGATGTTTCCTTACCCAGAGCAATATCGAATCGCCACGCCACCGGTCACCACCGCATTTATGGTGTTTTGGGCGTTAACTAGCCACGCCATTTTTGCCGATGCGAGTCCGTTTGCCCTGTATCCATTAATGATGCTGTTCCCATTAGTGATTGCAACTCATGTGTATTTAATTTGGCACGCTCAAGGGATGACACGTCTCGATCAATGCTTTTATGCGCTAGTCCATGTCCCTTTAGCATTCGTGGTCTGGACCTTCACCATCATGCATGTCAATGGCAACGCATTTTCATAATCTACGCCACAGTTTTACCTAAGATTAGCGTCCAACCTTGCACTCTATGTCAACTCTGGGTAAGGTTGCGCCGCGAATGAATACGAGACTGACATGGCTGACTTTATTTATACTCCCCCTACCGACCCTTGGCTTGATGTAATTCATCTAGACAAAGACATTATTGTACTAAATAAACCTTCGGGAATTTTGTCTGTGCCGGGGCGAGATGCAGCTTACCATGACAGTATTTTTCAACGTGTGTTAGCCGAGCACCCTAATTCGCAAATCGTACATCGCCTTGATATGGCTACCTCTGGTGTCATTGTTTTAGCTTTAAGAAAGAAAGCAGAGCGAGAGTTAAAACGGCAATTTCGTGAACGTGAAACCGCCAAAGTATACTATGCCCGTGTTGCTGGCCATGTAAAAAACTTAAGCCGCGTAGAGTTACCGTTAATCTGTGATTGGCCTAATCGTCCAAAACAAAAAGTGTGTCATCAAACTGGCAAACCATCTGAAACCTTGGTCGATATCATCAGTTATGGCAAACAATCTACATTAGTTAAGCTCACTCCTATTACAGGGCGTTCTCACCAGCTGCGAGTACACATGATGGCAATGGGGCACCCCATTCTTGGCGATGGCTTTTATGCAGACTCATTAGCAAAGCGTCTCGCGCCACGGTTATTATTACATGCTGCGAGTTTATCTATTGCTCACCCTTATTCAGGTGAAGCATTGCAATTTACCGCACCGGTGCCTTTTATTGAGCCTGAAGGGCAACAGTAAACCAATCAGGGATTAAATTCACAATCCCATACTTTTTTTATATTTTTGCTAGATCATTGATGGCAAAAGCCGTAACTTGTTGAGAAACACATAATAATACGGCAACCAGTTATGGATGATTCATTTCAACGAGATCAATTAGATAATCAAATCTTATCAGCGTTAATGCAAGACGCTCGCACCCCCTTTGCTGAGTTAGCCAAACGGTTTTCGGTTAGCGCTGGCACAATTCACGTTCGCGTAGAAAAAATGAAGCAAGCAGGGATCATCACCGGTGCGCAAATAACCGTTAACCCGAAAGCACTCGGTTACGATGTATGCTGTTTTATTGGCATTAACTTAAAAAGTGCAGGTGACTATCCTTCAGCCCTAGCAAAACTGAATGCGCTAGAGGAAGTAGTAGAGGCATATTATACCACTGGCAATTACTCGGTTTTTGTAAAGGTAATGTGCCAATCCATAGATGGATTACAACATGTGCTAATTAACCGCATTCAATCCATTGACGAAATTCAATCAACCGAAACGTTAATTAGTTTGCAAAACCCCATTATACGTGGCGTCAAACCTTAGATAGTTTTGTTTTAAGTTATTCTTACAGTACATAATACTAAAAATAACTAATCACAAATAATGTATCAGCTTTATTACTTTTGTTAATCTTTTGTGCTAATAATGTTGGCAGCGCATCACAGAATGCGCATTTAACATCCAAAAAAAGCCATCTATAACATGAAAACTTTTGTTTATTAGCAATGCTTTACAGCTATAAACAAGTAAACTGATACAAGGAAGAAGTTGTGAAAACTAAATTATCGTTAGCGATTTCAGCTGCGCTCATTTCAAGTGCCGCTTATGCCAATGTTGATAAATACAACACTACAAATCAAGTAAACCAACAATTCAACGGACTACAAGTTTCATTAGAAGAAAAACAAGCTAAAACCCCATCAGCTTGGATGATAAAACTCAATACCAAGTCGCTTTCTGAACAAAGCCGTATTGCTGGGACTAACTTTAAGGTCGCAAAATCTCAAATTGCACAATCTCAAGATCGTCTTCTAAATGCGATCTCAGCATCTGATGCCAACATTCAAGTTGTTGGCAAAACCACTAACTTAGTGAGCTCTTTATTAGTTAAAGCCGACAAAGCGGTGCTTGAGAGCTTTTTAGGACATCCTGATGTCGCTGATATCTTACCTATCTATGACTATGAACTCGATGTGGCTGACAGTGCTGACTATATTAAGGCTACCGCCGTTATTGATGCGGGTGTGGCTTCAGGTAAAGGTCAACGTGTTGCTGTATTAGATACAGGTGTTGATTATACCCATGCTGCATTGGGTGGTTCAGGTGATGTTGCCGATTATGAAGCCGCAGTGGCTGCGCAGGCAGATGACGTTAACTGGCCGCAAGGTAAAGTCATCGGTGGATATGATTTCTATAATGATGATCCTAACCCAATTGATGCAGATGAAAACCACGGTACACACGTAAGCCACTCTGTAGTTGGTGTAGCGCCAGACGTTGAATTATACGTCTATTCTGTTTGTGGTGAATTCTGTCCTGGTATCGCTCAATTAAATGCTCTAGAAGCTGCGATAGATCCAAATGGTGATGGTGATATTTCTGATCGCGTAGATATTGTTAATATGTCACTCGGTGGCGACTTTGGCGATACTGCAGGTGGTGCAGTACAAGAGATGATCGATGAAATGTCAGAAATTGGCGTTAACTTCGCTATTTCTGCTGGTAATGATGGTGCAACACCTTTTGTCGTTGGTGGCCCAAGTACAAGTAATCATGCACTGTCTGTTGGTGCTATGACTCACCCTACAGTAAAAGCAGGTAAAGTTGAGTCAATGATCGATGGTGCAGATGTCACTGCTGTTGCAGCTGCGTTTAACACAACTCAAGTATTCAGTTTTGACGATACAACAGCGCCACTTGTTTTACCGACAGAAAATAATGATGGCTGTGCTGAATTTGCTGATGGTACAGACTTTACTGGTAAAACTGTCATTATCGACCGTGGTGGTTGTGCATTCGTGGATAAAGTTTTCCATGCTCAAGATAAGGGTGCATCATTTGTTATTGTAGCCAATAATGTTGAAGGTGATGGTGCCTTTACTATGGGTGGCACTAATCCTGATATTACTATCCCTTCAGTCATGATTTCTAAAGAAGATGGCGATGCATTGAAAGCAGCATTGGCAGCTGGTGATGTGGCGTTTAGCATTAACTCATCAGAAGTCTCAACTGTTGGCGCCATTGCTACATTCACTTCACGTGGTCCATCAATTGCCGGTACATTAAAGCCTGAAATTACAGCACCAGGTACCGCTATCATGACAGCTCATCCAGGTCTAGGTGATGGCTTATCACCAATCAGCGGTACATCATTCTCTAGCCCAATTACTGCGGGTGCGATGAGTATTGTTAGAGAAGCGCTACCACATCGTTCTGCTCTTGAAATCAAAGCAACAATGATGAACTCTGCAGACCTAGATGTCACTGTAGAGCCTCGTGATATCAATGCTGACGCAGAACTTGCGCCAATCAGTTACATCGGTGCAGGTCTAGTTGATGTTGAAAAAGCCGTTAACCTTCCTGTCATTGCATATAACGAAGATACCATGCAAGCGGCGCTTGCATTTGGTTTGGTTTCATCTTCAGAAACCACATCAATGACCAAGACAGTAACAGTGAAGAACTTTTCTAATGAAGAAAAAACATATTCATTGGTCGCTAAACAACGTTACATGAACGACATGGACTCAGGTGCAGTAAGCTTTGATCTGCCTGAGAGCATTACGATTCCTGGTGGCCAAACAGCCAGTTTTGATGTGATGGTCACCATTGACCCGACTATGCTTCCTGAGTGGACATTAACCTCTTCTTATGAACTTGACGGTACTGCTGAAGATGCTTCAGATGCGCTAACACTTTCTGAATATGACGGCGCGATTAAGTTCATGGATGGCGAAGATGTTGCCTTACATGTGGTTTATCATATTTTACCTAAAGCATCAGCAGCTGCATCGGTTGCAACCGAAGTCACTGAAGATGGCATAGTCAGAACCCTAACTAACGTTGGCGCAACAGCTATTGATGCACCATTTAGTGCACCAGTCACTGCTGTTGGCACTGAAGATATGTCTGTTCGTCATGACTTACTTGCAGCATCCACAGAAATCTATGGTAGTGGTTCTTGTGCTGAAGGCGCAGTTATTTATAACACCTTCAAGTTACGTGACCCTATGGCACATGCATTTGTGGCAAGCTATAACACGGATTTCGATATCAATAATGATGGTGTATGGGACACAACGGTAAGAACCGTTAATCTTAACTGGTTTAACCGCAATTACCCTCGTGCACTCTATGGACTAGCTGGCGCTTACGGTACTTCAAGTGGTTCATTACGCCCTGCATTCCATGTAACAGGCAATGACTTTGTCACCACTGTCGCGTGTTTTGAAGATGTCGGACTAACCATTGCTGATGTCGGTAATTCAATCAATGTTCGTTACCGTGTTGAAGAAGCTGATTGGGCGCCTGTTTCTACAGGTACTGGTGATGAAGTTGAAGCCATGGTTTCATTAGTCACACCAGATGCTTATGCTGAACTAGTCGATGAAAATGGCGATCCAGTTTCATCTCTAGAGCCAGGTGAGAGTGCGACACTGATGTCTCAGGTTGGCGCAAACTCTATGGGTTACATGTTACTTTCAGATAACGGCTCAATGTCTGTTATTGCAAATACAACAGATGAAGGTAACTCAGCCCCTATGGTTGAAGACTTAATGCTTTACGTAGATAAAGGTGCTGGGGCAGGCGTAGAACTAGGTCAAATTATGGCAACTGACCCTGATCAATTCACCAGCCCAGTTTCTGAATTTATCGTCATCAGCGCTAACTCCAGTATGTTTGTTATCGACAGTAAAGGTATGGTTTCTCTAAGCGATAATGCTGTCATTGATCAATCTACGGAAACAATGATGGCTACTGTAATCGCTTTAGATACTATGGGTAACCGCTCTGAAGAAGCGACTGTTACTATTATGGTTAACAATACCGCACCAACTGTGTCTCCATCTGGCATGGTAAGTACCGAAGGTTTTGTCGTTACAGCTAAAGCCAATGCAAAAGATGCTGAAGGTGATGAAATGACATATAACTGGGTTCAAACTGGTGGTGCAGCAGTTACTTTCTCGAATGGAGGCAGTTCAATTAGCTTTACAGCTCCATCAGGTAATCACGAATTAACTTTCGAAGTGACGGCTTCTGATGGTCGATTAGAGAGTGCTCCAGGTACAGCAACGGTTACCGTAAACGCAAAAGAGGAAAAATCTTCTAGCGGTGGTTCTCTTGGCTGGTTAACAGCACTATTGTTACCACTAGCTGCATTACGTCGCCGTAAGCACTAATCCGTGAGCTAACAATTAACTGAGTCATTCAGTAACACAAAGCCAGTAACTTAGGTTACTGGCTTTTTTATTGCTTCACGTTTGATATTGAACGACATTCGATATTGAACGACATTGCCATCATGGCTTTAAATTCATCAATGATTTAATTACACTCTGTGCATCATTTTTAATAGAAGACCCTCACATGCAGCTAAGTCAATTAAACCAACCTATTTTCGATCACCTTTTTCGTGACATTCATGAGTTTCGCACCACCTTCGACTTACCTGTAAACTCCCCTAATACGCTGGATAGCCAAGCTGACACGCTACATACATCATTGATCATTGAAGAAATGACTGAACTTGCAGAGGCTGATTGCCGTGTAGAGCAAGCGGATGCAATTGTTGATTCGGTTTACGTATTAATGGGCCGCTTAGTGCATTTAGGTGCCAGCAAAGTGGAAGATAACCTCGTTATCAGTTACTTGATAGATTTAATGTTAAACGTGGCTAAAAACCGCGAGATTGATTTTATTCGCTGTTGGGATGAAGTGCACTCAAGCAACATGAGCAAGGTATGTCGCAATCAACAAGAATTAGATGAAACCATTGCTGCTTATGCAAAACAAGGTGTAGAAATTGTTGGCAGTGTTAAAGGTGACTTCCTGATTGCCAAATGTGCTCAAGACGTTGAAATGGCCGGTAAAGTGGTGCGTAAAGGCAAGGTACTAAAATCGGTTTATTATCGCCCAGCTGATTTATCCAAATTAGTAAAAGATTAATCTGCTCCTGCCAATTTACTGGCGAGCAATGTCACCTCAATAGAACTAGGCATTTACTTGCCTAGTTCTACTATCAGCATTCACAAATCACCTGTTATCGCCTCTTTACCCCCCAACTTATAAGTCATTAGCTAGGTCATTGGCACGGTCATTAGCCAAACGACAGATTATGCAACTTGCTTAGTCACATCTTCTGGGTCTAGGCTCACACGCTTAATCACTGTTTCTGGCGAATCGACTGCCAAATAGACTTGAGTAAAGTCTTCTGGCAAATGTCCAAAACTACCAAAATAAGTCACATCAGTGGCAAAGTTGAGTTTAAGATTAAAGTGTTGTGCTCGACCAATACAAAGCTGTTCGGCTAACGCTGACTTATCAAACTCGCCTTGTTCGGCCGATTCAACCAGATTTAACGGCACCAGTAAAAATCCCCACAAACCATTATTAATCACCAGTTTCTCATCTTGAATATACAAGGAGTAATGTTTACTCACACGATAATTAGCCACCAATAAAATCACGCTGTAGGCGATAATGCTTGAGACAATAAGTGCGACAATGTCATTCCAAGACGCAATCAGGTAATAGCTAATACCACTTAGGGCGATACACCCAACAAGCATCAACAATAAGTGCCACACACGGCTGCTTAGCAAAGGGATATGCGCAAGTGCAGTAACATGATTTCGCGAGAACCAAGGAATGGCATATAACCAGTTAGCGGGCTCAGTGG
This sequence comes from Shewanella maritima, assembly GCF_043643735.1. Lineage (GTDB taxonomy): Bacteria > Pseudomonadota > Gammaproteobacteria > Enterobacterales > Shewanellaceae > Shewanella > Shewanella maritima_A. Next base: position 454,505 of record NZ_JBHZSM010000002.1, on the reverse strand, counting down.
CTAGCACCATTGCCAGTGAACGTTGCTTTTCATCAGATGCATCATATTGTTCAACGACACCAATACGTGGATCGCCCTTTAAAGAGCGGGCTTGCCATAAACCACGGATGACAGTGACCACAAGATACAACTCTATCACTAATAACACGGCAATAAGTGGATACCTAACCCACATAACAAACTCAAAGTAACTGGCAAACTCAGCTGGGAAACTCAATCTTGCCACCAAACTGCTCAAGCTAAAGATCAGCAATAACTTCCACTTGGGTTGTTTTCCTGCCTTAATAATCCAAAACCAATACAATATCGGCAATAACACAAAGTACACTGCGGCAATACTGGCTAGCAGAATTTCAGCAGAGGTTGTGACTAGTGTTTCTGGCGTAAAATGTACACCTAGCCAAAAGCAGGCTATGGCGCACACTAAAAAGCTGACTCTGAGCTTGATGGCTGAACGCATCTAACAATCCTTGTAACTATGATATCTATATCATTCAAACACTAACCGAAAACATGCTCAGGTTCGATTATTCACCCATGAGGAATTGTAACAGGCTATGTTAACCAGCTAATTTAATTTAGTTTTTCTAGAGATGAACTCTGATTATTTATCAATAGTACTACAGGGTGTTCAAGATGAATGGCACTAAGGGATTAGCTAGCGTACTAAATACATCAGGGTTAAATAATAAAAAGCGCTAACAGGACTAACTGGAAGAACTAAGGGCTAACTTGGTAACAACTTAGCCCCTTTTGTCATCAAACAATGGTATTCAAACGATGTAATTCACACTAGGTATTAAAACTAGATAATCACACTAAATAATCAACACCCAGTGCCACAAATAACGCAAACCCTGCCCAATTATTATTTAAAAAGGCTTTAAAACACGGCGCACGCTCACGCCCATGGATCAGGTATTGCTGATAGCCGCTAAAGGCAACAAATGTAAGTATACCAACACCATACATCAAGCCACGTTCAGCCGAGAGGCCAGCCATAATGAAGCACCCTAGGGCTGCTAATTGGAAAAAACCAATCCATTGCCTATCGTATTGACCAAACAAAATTGCTGTAGATTTAATTCCCACTTTTAAATCATCGTCTCTATCTACCATGGCGTACATAGTGTCGTAAGCCACAGTCCAACACCAGTTAGCAGCAAACAACCACCAAGCTTCTGCTGGTACATATCCTAGCTGGGCAGCATAAGCCATCGGAATAGACCAACTCCACACTATGCCTAAAAACATTTGTGGCATGTTGGTCACGCGTTTCATGTAGGGATACATGACGGTTAAGATGATGCCAACCACAGACATTTTAACCACAAGAGAATTGAGCATCAGCACCAGGCCAAAAGCACTCAAACCCAGTACCACAAACAATAACAAGGCTTCTTTAGTACTGACTTCACCTGATACTAAAGGACGATTCTGAGTGCGTTCAACATGAGCGTCCAAATTACGATCAGCATAATCATTAATAATACAGCCATTAGCACGCATTAATACCACGCCCACAATGAAAATCAGCAACACTTTTGTGTCTGGCATACCGCCAGCCGCAAGCACTAACGCCATCAAGCACGGCCACATCAACAGCAAAGTGCCAATGGGTCTATCTACTCGCATTAAACGCGCATAAGCGTTTAATTTTTTATTTAGCATTTAGGCTTTCTCCATAGAAATTTTTTGTTCTATTTCTTACTTCAGAAGAAAAATCATTAAGCATTTATATGCCATCTTGGATCATCCGTTTTATCGTTATCGCTTTTTCAAAATGATCAAGTTTATGCGTCTGTATCCACCATGTTGCCGCTTCCATTAACAGCTCAGGGTCATCATTTTTATTAGCAAAAAAAGCGTAAAAAGATAACCCAACATGGTCTCCTTTGGCGGCTATTTTTTTATCACAAACCGCAATGATTTTAGATCGTAAATCAGCTCTCATATTTATTCCATTAAAAGACTCAAGCAATCATTAACGCGACGATTAACTCATCTTACTCATAATTTAAAAGCATCCAGTAAAAGCGTGTTAACATGCTTCCAATTTAGCCAACGAGACTAACAACCACTTACTGCCAAAATCATCAAAATTCACTTGCACTCGGGCTTTTTCACCCACGCCTTCATAGCTGGTCACAATACCTTGATTAAACTTAAAGTGCTTCACTCTTTGACCAATGCTAAAACCAGTGTCATTAGTAGAAGTTGTCCGTTTCCCCATACCAGATAAATGCGACCCCGATGCAGGAAAACGCTGGCTGATTGAAGGCGTCACTTGTGTGCGCATCCGGATTTGTTCAACAAACTTTTCTGGGATCTCACTGATAAATCGCGACGGTGACGCATAATCTTCACGGCCATAAATGCGGCGTGATTCGGCGTAACTGACATACAGCTTTTGCATTGCCCGTGTCATGCCCACGTAACACAGACGACGCTCCTCATCGAGTCTGTCACCTTCATCTAAAGCCATCTTACTGGGGAAAATGCCCTCTTCAACACCCGCCATAAATACCATTGGAAACTCAAGACCTTTGGCAGAATGCAAGGTCATTAATTGCACGGCATCGGTAAATTCATCGGCTTGCCCTTCGCCCGCTTCTAACGCCGCATGGGATAAAAACGCATTAAGCTCACCCATGTCTTCTAACTCTTCCGGCATTTCAAAGCTACGCGCTGCAGTCACTAATTCATTTAAGTTTTCCACGCGCGCTTGGGCTTTTTCACCCTTTTCGGCTTCGTACATTGCACGTAAACCTGACTTATCTATCACGGTATCTGTCATACGATACAACAGCATGTCGTCGGTATCTGTTCGCAGGGTGACAATGAGATCCATAAAGTTACGCACAGCGTTAGCGGCACGGCCGGACAGTACCTTTTCTTCCAGTAAGCGCAAGCTCGCTTGCCATAATGTAAGCTGCTCTTGCCTTGCCGTATTTCGCACAATCTCCAATGTACGATCGCCAATACCTCGCGTAGGTGTATTTACAACACGCTCAAACGCGGCATCATCATCACGGTTATTGATGAGGCGTAAATAGCCCATGGCATCTTTAATTTCTTGGCGTTCGAAGAAGCGTAAGCCACCGTATATACGATATGGCGTGCCTTTATGTAATAACGCCTCCTCCAACACACGTGATTGGGCATTGGAGCGATATAAAATGGCACAATCACTTAAGCTGCCGCCTTTATCTTGCCAATCACTAATACGGCCGACAATAAAACGTGCTTCATCCATTTCATTAAACGCGCAATAAACTGAGATTGGTTCGCCGTCTTTATCTTCGGTCCACAATTTTTTACCCAATCTGTCTGGGTTATTTGCAATCAATTCATTCGACGCATTCAAGATATTGGCAGTTGAGCGGTAATTTTGCTCAAGACGAATGGTTTCAGAATTAGGGAAGTCTTTTAAGAAACGGTGTAGATTCTCAATTTGTGCACCACGCCAGCCATAAATCGATTGATCATCATCACCGACAATCATCACATTGGCAGTATTGCCCGCAAGCACACGGATCCAGGCATATTGAATCGCATTGGTATCTTGAAATTCGTCCACCAAAATATGTTTAAAGCGCTCTTGGTAATGGGCCAACAAATGCGGCTTATTAAGCCAAAGCTCGTGAGCACGCAGTAGAATCTCAGCAAAATCCACCAGCCCTGCTCGATCGCAAGACTCCTGATAAACCTTGTAAATATTTAACAGGTTTTGCTCAATCGGAAAGCCGCCTGCATCGATATGTTTAGGGCGCAAACCTTGGTCTTTTTTGCCATTGATATAATGTGCAGCATGACGTGGAGGGTATTGCTTTTCATCTAAATTCAGGCTTTTAAGAATGCGCTTGATTAATCTTACTTGATCATCAGAATCAATAATTTGAAACGTTTGTGGCAGGTTGGCATCTTGGTAATGGGTGCGCAATAAACGGTGAGCTAGACCATGGAAAGTACCAATCCACATTCTGCCCATGTTGCTGCCAACGACATTTTCAACACGCTCACGCATTTCCGCTGCGGCTTTATTGGTAAACGTTACCGCTAAAATAGAATAAGGACTTTGTTGCTCTACTTGCATCAACCACGCAATACGATGAGTTAACACACGAGTTTTACCACTGCCTGCACCCGCCAATACCAACATATTAGAAAGTGGTGCGCCCACAGCTTCGCGTTGTTTGTCGTTTAAACCATCAAGTAAAGTTGATACGTCCATTTGCCCTCCAAGAATAATGGCTGGCAGTATATCAGCTCCAAGCAATGGTCAGCTAGGAACTGATCTTATGTTTGCTAATTAATTCGCCGCAACCAAATGGCTAAGCAAGCTTAACAACAAGGCTGTGGGTTGATTTCAGCCGCAACAACAGAAATTTCCACCAGCAATGCATCACGTGCCATTTTCGCAGCCACACAAGCACGGGCAGGCGCATGACCTTCAGGTACCCACGCATCCCAAACGGCGTTCATTTCGGCAAAGTAACTCATGTCTTTGACATAAATAGTGGCTGAAAGCATATGTTTGCGCGAGCTGCCCGCTTGTTCTAGCAAAGCATCCACTTTATCAAGCATGGTTTGGGTTTGTTCTTTAATGTCTTTAGTGGCATCAGCGCACACCTGCCCACAAAGGTAAATCGTGCCATTATGCTTAACGATGCAGCTCATGCGTGCGCCCGTTTCCAACCTTTCTATCATGATAAGTTACTCTAAGGATATGGTTAATGATGGCGCATTATAGCAACTGCACTCTTTCAGCAGAACCGTGCAAATGATGCTTACGAAAGGCTGTTTCTAGCAGATGAAGACCTATACTCGGGTGGGATAAGCATCATTGAGGAAACACTACAAAAGCACTTATTGACAGACACACCAGTTAGTCACAATTTGAATCGGGCAAGCTTAAGCCTTCCACTTCTACATGTCGTTTTTGCTGTGTAATGGGGTCGATGAAATTCAGTGATTGCGCTAACAGCTGCAAAGGTTTAGCAAAGTTATCAGGGCCTTTAGGCTGCAATGTAGGATAAAACCTATCATGTAATATTGGCATGCCAAGGCTTTGCATATGCACCCTAAGCTGATGAGTTTTACCGGTAATCGGGCTTAACTTAAACAAACCATATTGCGCGTTAGCTTGCACTAAACTGATTTCGGAGTGAGTATTTGCTTCACCTTCAACCACTGCCATTGTAAAGCTCGGATTAGCTGGCTTCATCCTATTTTTAACGGTCCAATGATTAGGAAGCACTAACTGACTGGCTTGTTGCTGTTGCATTAATTGAGTGGAGAGTTTTGCCACTGCTTGGTACTGCTTATTAATCGCACCATCTAAAAACAGCTGATGATATAAATGCCGCGTGTCGGGGTTGGTACTAAATAACACCAAGCCTGCAGTGTCTTTATCTAATCGATGAGCTGGCGCAATGGTATCAATACCTGTGGCGATACGTAATCGATGCACCAAACATTCATTGACATAGTTACCACCTGGGGTCACCGGCAAAAAGTGCGGTTTATACACAATCAAGCTATGTTCATCTTGGTGTAATATTTCCGCCTCAAACGGCACCTTAGTTTCTGCCTCCACCTCGCGATAGTAATACACTCGCTGAGTCGGAGCATAAGCTGAAGCCACAGTAATTAACTCGCCACCTTGCCAATGCACCTTGCCACGCTCAATACGTTGCAGCCAAACTTCAGCTGGAATTTGTGCAAAACGCCACTGCAAAAAAGCCAACACAGTTGCAAAATGCTGGCCATTTAATTCACTTTCTCGAGGTAACACAATATAAGAAGGTTGCGCCGCAATGGCTGGTGATGCGCTCATAAGGTTGACTCAATAACACTGACAAATGAAATACAACGTCGCAGTCACTGCAAATTAACCGCAATGAGGCAGCGCAACGGATAGCAATAGCCGCAATGATAGCAAATTTAACTCAGAAACTGATCTTGCAGATAACATAAGCTGGAAAATAGTAGAAATCGAAGAAGGCTGTCACTCAGATTGAAAATCACCCAGTGAATACTAATGACTGTTAATGCGAAACTCTGAGAGCGTAGTCAATATTAGTTGACTACTACACAAAACATAAAAATTGTAACCATTGTAAGGTTACAATTTTTTGGCAAATCAATGCCATAATTAAGCCCTATTACAGTTACGAATTTACTTAGAGTTTACAGGTGTAAGGCAAGCAACGATGAAAATCGAAAACCCACAGACACTCAAACAAGCGTTAGCCAACGTGAAACTTGAAAACTTGTCCCCATCCCCGAAAGTAACTGAACTTCTTCAACAAGTATTAACGGATAAAAGCGTTGATACCGAGGATATAATAGGCTTATTGCGTGCGGCACACCGCCCTGATGAAGAGTGCTAAAACACTGTAAAGCGAATCACCTTGATTAAAAAGCCAGCTTCCGCTGGCTTTGGATTGAGAGGAAACGTTTAGTTATTTCTCTGTTTTTTCTCCGACATTCTTTAACAGATTCAATCCAATTAGCTGTTTTAATAATCGGAATTACCAACCATCATATCGTAATGGCCAAGTTGCCCAGCTTTGTCAAAAATATCTCTAAATACACGCAAATAGGCTTCATTAGTCTGCTCACCATGATTAATATATAAATCATCATGTATTGAATGAGGAGCATCATTAACCCATGAAAACAATGACTGACATATCAACTTATCACGACCATCAAATAGCGCACAAAACTCATCCTTGCTCATCCCAGCCCAAATCTTAAAATAGTTTTCAAGTATTCGGCGAAGCGAGTTTTGGAGGTTTACACTCGAAATGTTGCCACATTTAATGTCCTCCCAAAGCAGCTCATAGGCTGAACGTATTGGGTTGCTTTGACATCGCACTACAGTAGAGCCTTGCTCAAGCTTTTTTACTTGCCAAAAACTTTCTTCATTCAAAGCTCCATCCAAAGGGCGAGTCATGCTGAAGCTAATTCATTGTGGAAATAAACGTTACGTGTCAATACGAATACTTGCTTTATCTGCGAGTTCTCGTCTCTAGCCTCTTCCATCACACCTTTAATAAGACTACTAACAATATAGAGGATATCGCTATCTAAAGAAGAAATGGGGTCATCAAAAACAATAACTCGATTCGATGTAATGCCTGAAGGGTCTTGCGCTCCTATAATCAGGTAGAAAAAGTAAAGAAAAGTAATGAATGTTTTCTCGCCCTCACTTAATGAGTGAGCGGCATCCTCTCCATTAGCTCGTAAAATTTTATAGTGACGGCCTTCATCAGCTTCGCCAAGTAAAAACGAAGGAATCCAAATCTAAGTAATTAGTCATTTATAGCTGAAATAGTTGGCTGAATTGACGTCGTCTACCTTTCTAGCTCTTTAATTTGAGCCTTTCATTCCCTGACTTGCTCCTTTTTAGTCCTTAGGCTTTGTTCCATTCCTAATATAGTCTGCGTTAATCGGTTTTTAGTCGCCTGATATTGGCATAAGTCTTCATCCAATTCGCAGAGAACGTAGCGCCACACCTGAGAAGTTAATTTTTGCTTTTCGATGGTAAGGTTGCTGACTGTTAGATTATGAGCTGAAGTCGCTTCATTTGCTACTCTCACTAAATAACAAAGCTTGTCTAGCAGTGGCTTTATAGGCTCTAATTCAATTTTTCTGCTTGGCTCTTCTAACTTAACCGTCGGCTTAGCCTTATTCCCATTTAGCCTCTCAACCAATGTTTGCGCTTCAGCAGAATATAGTTCGTCATTCAGGAATTGATTTCCTTGCTCCAAATTGGACTGAATGGCTGCTTGCAACTGTTCGCTTGAGATTTGATAACGTGTCGCTAATTGTTGAAGGGCTTCAATATCATTGTCATAAGCATCACTAAAGAATTCATCCAAACTTTTAGCAAAATCAGCGACTGTAGTTTGCTGACAAAATGGACAGGTTGTTGGATCTTTTTGATGGTACTGGCGACCTTGTTGCACCCAGTCACTGTTACCAAGTTGCTCAATAAGACTCGCGATGTCGACATCTTGATTACCAACAATCACTTTTTGTAGCAGCTCATTCTCTTCTATTTCTATTAAGTCGTTTGCAGATAAACCACGTAAAAGGTTAACTTGTTCGACGCCTTCTGCAAAAACAGTTTGAGCTTTACCTTTCAACTCATCTAAAGTGAACAAATCAGCAATATTTGACGCCGCTTCCGCCAGTACTTTATTTTTAAATTTATCAGCGCTACTCCTTACGCCCGTGAAGGCATCTTGAAAGTATTTGTCATGAATCTGTTTTTGCTTAAAGCACCTTCTCGAATGTCAGGCCCGAGGTCTTGAAGCTCTTTACGTTTGCCGACCCGCCCTTCATCCCCATCCAATTGAATATTTAAACGAGCAATTTGGCCGTTTACTTTGTCAATTTCAGGCTTAAGAGCTGCAATTTTCTGTTCAGCTTCTACCTGATTCTAGCCTAAAGTGAAAACGCCCTGTAAAGCCCTTTCTTGGTTGAAATTACGTTCTACGAAGTCACGGTTATACACCATCCTTTCTAACGCAATATCCCCCTGCCAAGATAGGGGACAATGTGAATAGCCATCGCTGCCTGCTATAACTCGGCTAATTGTAGTCTTACCTGTCCCATTAGCACCGAATATAAAATTGATTGTCCGTAGATCAGTGAGCGATACTTGATTTATATACGTCGCTACTGTTGGCACTATGTGGATTTCCTTGATCATATGTCTTCCCTTAGCGACTAATTAAAAAGCCTCGACTAGCGAGGTTTTGGATTCAAAACGAAACATGTTTATTCAATTTGCTCGAATGAAATTCCTTTATAATGAGTCTCTAGAATTTTAATCTCTGATTCAACGACCCCAAATATTGTTTTTCCAGAAGAACGACTCTTGTAAAGACTACCGTCAGAAGATCTCAAATAGTGCTCAGAGTCATAAAGAAAAGTAGCTCGTTTTCCTTGATTTTCAATCATCACATTCTCTGATATCGCATTCTCTTTTTCTAGCGAGAACGGGCACTCCAACATCACTTCACGAATTGCTGTTAAAGCTTCACTATATTTCTGTTCAGTTATCATTTGATCGCTACCATTCAATATATAATTAAAAAACTTGGTGTCTTTAATGTAATACTTCGTAGCATTTTTAAAATCACAATCGCTTGTGGCTTTCATTATTTGATCATTGATTTCATTTACCTTTTCAACTGTAATATATTGTTCAGCGGCAAGGTAGAAAGGGGATATCAGTAAACTTATATTGATAAACCAATTAAAATTTCCTTTCATTCTTTCCTCTTAACAGTTGCGTAAAAGCAATTACCCAATTCATATACTAAACATTACACTTCCACTCTTAAAGTAGACATGAATGACTAAGCCCAAACAAACAAAAGCTGCTCCCATAGCACGAGCCTTCCATCCATTCAGCGATATTTCTTTTTGATGTGATGGAGCTTTTTCAACAATAGTGTTAATTCCTTGTTTTCCTGCCCCTAATTGAAGCTCAATCCTTCCTTTTATAATTGAATTGACCCCAAACAGTAAAAACAAAATTACTGCTATATCAGATTCATAAAAATTCATTTTGTGTCTTTCTTAATTTAATGTACACATATAAGCTTCCAACAAACGGGCATAGTAAAGCTATGAAAAATAGTTTCGCGGCATTCATTGAGTCTAAAAGTCTTCGATTAAAAATAATAAACCCTAGTGGATAAATACTCACAATTATTGTTACTCCCCAAAACAAAATACCAAGGTATTTTGAGTAATCATCAACGCTTATTCCACCATCAACAGATACAGAATAAGCGATAATGCTGGTAAGAAGAATCGCCCACGTTAAAATAAGGTTCTTCCAAATTTTCAATTTAACTACCTCTAATTTAGTGTTTTAGTGTCTACTTCTAATTCGACTTTTATTAGGCCCACATGAGCACCAACTTTTACCTTGCCTTCGTTGTTTACAGAAGTAGGATTTAAACTTAATGTTCCTGTAACCTTAGCTCCCTCTATTTTACCTGAAACAGTACCATTTTGAGGTTGAACTAATGCTTCAGCCTTAGCCAACTGTAATTGACCGCTCATGGTACCTGAAGCGTTACTCGCATTTAAACCTGCATCTGCTGAAAATTCAATTCCTTGGGCACTCGGGTCACTAGTCATAACACTAGATACTGCTAATGAACCGCCAGCATCAAATGAACCAACCCCCGGCATATTTTGCGCTTTTACTTGCAATCCGGCCCCAAAACCAACTTTTAATGTACTAGCAGAAGCAATCTTTCCTGCTGTTTGACTTGCTTGCCTAATTCCTTTCTGTCCACCTAAACTTTGAACCATTCCTTGAGGATTGTATGAACTTTCCCCTGTCGGATCGGTCAGGTTAATTGGATCATTATGCACATAAGCATAAAGATTCATCTGATCTTCATAACCTACAGGGTCAGTCTGAAGGAATCGCCCTAGCTTTGGATGATAAATCCGTGCTTTGTAGTGATAAAGTCCCGTATTGGGGATAGCCAACTGTCCCGTAAAGCCATATAGATTATTATTTTCATTATCTGCAACACCATATGCGCTGTAGTTAGTTTTCCCTGTGTAACCAAAAATATTGCTTAAAGCTACAAGTGACCCTAAATGATCAAAGTGCAATCGATAACCGCTATCAAATCCAGAGCCATCGTACCTTACTAATGGCTGTTTGGACTGTGGTGATAACAAATAACGATGATTTATAGAGTCTTGGCCATTATAAGCAACCAGTAATGTATCGCCCAAATACAAAAATTTAGTTGTTATATCATTACTTCTCCAGTTGTCTAATCGTCCCAGCGGATCATATGAAATACTGACATTATCTCCGTTACCTGCAATCGTTATTAACTTGTTCTCATTATCATATGTATACGTGTAATGGCCATCATAGGTTAAGTTGCCATTATCGCTATATTCAAAATCGGTACCACTAACAGAAGTATATTGATTTAATCCGTTAACTTGGTAATCATGACCGGTATCTGTACTACTGTCATATTGATAACCTGAATTAGACTTTGACAACGTTTCTATCTGACTGCTGGGGGTATAATCTATTATTGTCTCATTTTCTACACTGTTGTTTAGATTGCTCATAGAAAGCAATGTGGTGCGGCCAAAGTCATCAAAATCAAACTCTACCCCCATTCCTAACAAGGAAGATATATTTTGCAGAATGCCATGTTCATCATACGTATTTTTAATTATATTAACTTGCTGATTACTCCTAGTGACTGAGTCTAAGTTGCCATCTGCTTTATGTATTGTTTGAAAGGTAACGTTATCAGGGTAAGTAATTGACTGTTGAAAGCCACGATAGTCGTAGTCTAGCGTAATACGTTTATTTAGGTTTGCATTGTATTCTTCTGTTACGTTACCCAACACATCGTATTCATAGTGTATTTGTGTGTTAAGGTTATTGTTAAAATAAATTGACTTAAGCAAGCCAGAATTATAGTACTTGTATTTTTTGTTTCGTAAACCTGTTACAGATTTTACACTTATTCGCCCCATAGAGTCGTAGGTGTTATTTATTATGGCGCCATTTCTTAACCTGTTCGATTCCTGTAAGCCATTATTGTTATAGGTGTATTCTTCAAAGTCATTAACATTGTGCTGACCAACTGATGTTTTACTTGGGAAATATATATAATGTAACTGAGCGTCATCATAGTATGTGTATTCAGTTTTATTGCCAGAAGCATCTGTAACAGACTTTACTAATCCATTATCGTAATACAAAGTCGATTTATAGGTCTGTTCAATAGGAGTATGATAAGCCTTAACTATATTGAGAATTTTACCAGTATCGTTGTATTCATACTTAGTAATTCTATCAGGTCCAAAATTTCCCTGATTGCCAAGTGTACATGCGTCTAGATTCATTGATGCCATGGTAGCTTTATTCATCCTGACAGTTTGGCAGAGTAACCTAAACTTTTCATCGTAAGAAAAGTCTGTTCGAGACTGTATTTCGTCTTCGGAGTCGGCAAGTAAAGTAGATGATTTCATCCCGAAATCATTATACTGATAATGTGTTTTTGAAATTATATGGAAGTTTGGCCAATCTACAGGTGAAACCTCATTCCCTTGCCATGATAAAAGTGTCCCAGATTCAGAAGTTTCTAGATGGCCATTGTCATTGTAATGATAGCGTGTAGCTGAAATACGCGAATCAATTGGGTCTTGTGAAATTTCACCTAATATACGCCCACCAGTACTATAACGTTTTGATATTCCATCACTAGGACTTGAATGTGCAGTTAATGTCACAACTAGCAGCGTCAAAGCTGATAAACAACCTTTAAAAGTAATCATAAACTTTTCCCTGTATTAATTTGTTATTAAAGGCATTGCCCACTAGAAGGAAGGGGATATTCTGAAATTTGTCGACCCAAATCATCATACTGGTAACACAACTTATGGGACGATGATGAGTCAACGGTTGTTACAGAAGATAAATTTAAATTATAGGGCTCGTAACTATAGGAAGTGGTGATTTGATCTGAGCTACAAGTCTCTGATTTTGAAAAATGGCACTGCGTTTGATAATCAAGCAGATAGATACCATCTAAATAGTTAGCCAGTTGACCATTAGATTTCAAATATTGAGCAAAGTACTTTTTATAATAGAAATGTTCGACACTATTGTCTGGGTGTGTAACTTTTTTTATGCCACCATGTGCAGGATAATATTGATAGTTAGTTTTATGGTAAACACCATTAGAGGACCAGTTAGATGTCCATATTGGCTTATTACAGTATTTTCTATTTGTGGAGCTACATGCTGATGGATACTCAGCTTCTCTCGAATATACCCCGTCTTTAGTTATTTTAGTAATGTTCCCTCTATCATCATATTCATAGGAAAAAGATGATGCTGTACTTTTGTCTTTTGAGGTATATGTTTTAATTTGCGATTGCCAATCTTCACTAAATACAATCGTAGTATTCCATGTATCTATCTTTTCAGGGGTACCTCTATCTAAATCAAAATCAGCATAGTTGAACGATTGATAGCCACCAGAAGAAGCTTTTGATAATCCATAAGCCGAAACTATATTGTTAAAATCATAACCAATATTGTCATTACCGCTATAGGCTCTATTTAGCTCAACTTTATATTGTGTTACATCAGCTCCACCTAAAAACTTCTGATCGTCATAAATATCATACTTATATTCATACTCAATGGTTTTTCCACCAGGACTAACAATTTTTGTTAAAAATTGAAAGCCATTTGTTGTAACATTTCCATAGATATCTGTATAAGATAAATCAGGGATAATTCGATGAAACTCTGTCTCAACTCCATCTGGATCTGTAATGGTTTGAATTCTATTGCTAGGACCAGGATTAGAGGGGTGAGGTCTTGAAGAAAGTGTTAATTTCGGCCATTTGTCATCTGCGCAACCTTGACTATAACATTTCAATTTTGAAAGGTTTAGACCAATAATATTATCTATGTAGCTTGTAGTTCCATCAATTACAACTGATGCCGTGTCAGTATAAATACCATACCCAGTATTGGTTTCTTCAATAGTTACACGCTGTCCTGCTTCCTCTCTAAGCCTAAATGTTTTTTTAAATCCGTTTGGTGCTAACGCATGAATAATTTTTCCAGAAGGTAGGTTATGCCCAGCTAATTTTTCAGGTTTTGTATACAAGAGTTCTGTACCATCAGCAGTAGTCAGCAATAGCTGTCCATTAACCTGCTTTTCAAGTGTGTAAGATAAATCACTCAAAGATGTATATGTACCATCATCATTGATTTTAAACCTTGCAGTTACATCGCCTGAAAAAGTTATATGATGTTCATCAGGGTCTGTAATATTCGGATATGGATCTACTTCTTTAAACGAGCTCGAGCGAAATCCTGTAAAACCGACACTTCGATGGGTAACTAAAAAGCCAGTGCTAATACTGTTTGCATTACCCAAACTGATTGATTCAGGTGTATACATAACTCCTTGATAAGTCATACTTACGTGATGACGATCTACCAATGAGTACTTCTCAGTGTTAAGAGCAGTGTCAACTGTATTTGAAGCAAACACAGATGTATTTGTATATGCACATAGTGAAACTGCATATAGCATCATCCTTAATTTCATTAGCATATTCCTTTAATTTTTTTCTACAGAAGTCCTGTTTCCAGCTGGGTCGTAATTAAATGTTTTTTCTGTCACTGAGTCTTTTTTAATGATATGAAGGCGCCCAAGCGCATCATATTCATAGGTCATTTGAACGTATCCGGGGAGGATGATAGGTGAAGTGTAGCTACTGCACTCGGTACTGAAGTTAATGACTCGGCATGCAGCGACTCTAAATTGATAAGTACTTAAGTCTACAGAATACTCTGTTGAGGTGCTGGTTCCATTATAAATGTTCTTAAAGTTTTCATTTCCCTTTTTTGCTTGTAACTTATATTTTTCTGCCCCAGAAACTGATGACCAACTAAGAATTACAGTTTCCTCATTTTTCTCTAATGTTAGATTCCCTGGGGGAGAGAGTTGTTCAGAAACTAGGATGCTTTGACCATATTGACTACAGTTCGACAAATAGCAACCTCGAATTCTATAATAATATTGAGGGTTAACTTTACCTGATAATACGGTTGTTTTAGGGTCATAAACGTGTATACAGTCACTCGGTCCGTTAAAGTCTGGAGTCACTGATGTAGAAGATGATTGTAGCTGGAGTTGTGATGAGTAAGGTGAATAGCCACCTCCTGAATCCCCAGCACCTGAATATACTGTATACCAATTAATTCCATTTACTGATTCTTGGATATTAAACTGATTTTGATTAGCTCCACAGGCTGGCTGCCATTCTAGGTGAACTAGGCTTCCTTGCTTACTGCCAGTCAAACTCGGAGCAGAGGAAGTTATAATGGGGGCTGCTAAAACAGTATTAGAAATGAATAAAACAAACAGAAAAATCCCTGATATTTTCATATATTACATCATCCTTAATGTTATTTAGTTATTTTTTATACAACACCTCACCCCAGCCCGTCAACACAGCGTTAACATTTTAGCGATAAGTCGATAACACCATATTGTGACATAGTTCGTTTACGTCAGCAGCTTAAGAGCCTATATCACCACTGAATAAGTCAGGTATTACCAAAAATATATAGTTATTCCATACAAGTTAAACTACTTCAATTTAACTAGATGGAATAACACTTTCTACTCATGAAACACTTAATACTTTTGGTTCATTATAACTCTGTGGAGTGCAAACCGATCTAGGGGTTATCATTTGTAACTTTTCAATAGCAACTTACGCATCTACATGAGATTTAAGCAATTGCAGCACAAAGTCCATGGTTTTATGGCAGTTCGGTTGATCAGCTAGCATGATTTTATCGCGGTTATACATGGGCAACACTTCTAACCAACGTTGGCTGACCCAAGATGCGTCTTCAAGGTGTATGTGGGAATATAAATCTAGTAAGTCGGGGTTAACTTGATAGAACTGCTCTAACGCGGCACTGATAATAGCAAACTCACCTTCAATGGGCTCATGGCGCCAGTTTGGGCATGCTAATGTCCGAGCTATCCATGAACCATCTCGTTGCTGCGCTGCTGATAATATCTTGACGCGTTGATGCCCTTCTAGCACCACGCTAAGCGAGCCATCTTCTAATTGATGAAAATCGATAATGTCGCACTGCGTTGCAGTGATATAGCATGGGAGGTCGGCGTTGCTTCTCAGCGCACCAAAAGCCAGAGGGAAGTGCCCTTTTAACACACGAGCGATTAACTTTAGTTCAGCGGGGTTAGCCACACGCACTTCAATTCTACCACTGGGTAGCAGCACGGCATCTTCAACCAGTAAAGCCATTTCTTGAGATAGCATGATAACCTCCTCCCCTTACGGGTGCTCAGCTTCCTTGTGTCTTGCTTTCCCTCTTGTGCGGTGACGGTCAACGTCACAAAATACAAAAACCTAAAGTTCAATATAATAATACCGATTGGTATAAGTGTAGCACTGGTCAAATATTCAACAACTCTTCCAAGCGCCACTGCAAAGCTGGAATCGACCTTATCTATAGAGACCGTTTAATATAAGATAAGATTTCAACATACGGTTAACGTGTTGAATTATCGATATAAAACTAGATAGTCACCAATGTGTATGATGGCCTAAAAGCGATACTTTCTGCACCAATATCAAGTTTATAAATGTCACACTAATCATGTATTCGTTGTACATGTGCCATCAACTGATTGCTGGCAATTATCTCGTGTAACTCTTCAGCAAGCTGCCAACTACTTTTAGCCGAGGCTAACCAAAAGTCGATTCGCTCTTGAGTTTCGAGCTGACTAAAGTCATTACGGTCAGGGATTTTTGCTTTAGACAATTGCTGAATAAATGCATCAGTTGGCGCTAAAATCACGGCATTATGTAGATTGGATGCAGCCTTACGCCATGGCAGTGACTTATCAAACCAACCTGGGCTGACTTGTGGATAAAAATGTGGATATAAACTCAGACCGGCTTTAGGCGGCAGCGGCATATCAAAATGATAATCGGTGATGCCACCATCATAATATTTGCCCTTAGGTAAGCCAAAAATATCCCTCACAGGGTTAAGAAGTAATGGAATAGCGCCTGTTGCCATCAATGTAGATTGGAGGTTTTGTTCGGTCAATTGCGCTTGGCGCGTGGGTAAATCGGATAGAGACGCAAATGGTGAGAGTGTATCTTGGTGGCTCACTATTACTCGCTCAAAATGCAATTTAACACTGCGGCGGCTCATAATATTAGTCGCAGCAGTTAACGCCAACCCTAAACCAAGACCCGCTTTGGCTCTGATTTTATTTAACCCTCGGGCACGGC
The DNA here is from genome assembly GCF_043643735.1 of Shewanella maritima. GTDB lineage: Bacteria > Pseudomonadota > Gammaproteobacteria > Enterobacterales > Shewanellaceae > Shewanella > Shewanella maritima_A. The sequence goes on along the minus strand of NZ_JBHZSM010000002.1, from coordinate 437,609 downwards.
ACACAACAAAGTGAGATCGAATTATCTCATTACTGACAATATCAGCCCCTTGTTGTTCGCCTAATACACCAGTAATAATTCGACTGACTTGCTCGTTAACCTGCTGACGGCTGGGCTTTGTTTCATAGCGCTGGTGAACATAATGCTCAATCAAACGTTCATAAGCCGCTTTTGGATTTTGCTGAGCAAAACAAGCGATGCGCCACGCCCCAGAAGATGCACCCATGGTGTAAAGAGGCTGATCGCGATCGGCAAAAAACTCACTAAATAAGTATTGATCTAAACCTGCTATCGATAACCATTTAGGCCCACCTGATGCAGCAAAAAGCTGAGTAAAAAGCGACTGTTGAAATCCGTGTTGCTCAAGTTGAGTATAGGCTGTTGGGCCAGCTAGTATTTGTAACGCTGCCAAAGTTCGTTCCTTGTTATTTGCGCATGCTTACTCATTTAATACCAAACAGCATCAAGCGTAAATTATTCATTGCATTAGATTTGTTCTGATTATCATACGATGCCTTGCCATTGTCGATAACCAGCTCTGCAAACACCAATACATAGGCATTTTTCCACGCTCTGCTTTATCTTCTTCGTGATTCCATAGACTCTGTAAAGTTAGCTTTCCTCTCTGTTCACACCCAGCAAAATGTGATCTTGATCAATATTCACAAGCTGCTAATATAACCACAAGAAATTAGTTATAACAAAAAGTAATATAACAACTAGTCAACCTATGAGCCTCTAGCAATGAACAAGTCATCACCTTTAAGTCAGATTTATCTCGATGCAAACGCCACCACGCCTGTACTTCCGCAAGCAGCTGAAGCCGCACTAAACAGTATGAAAGTATTGTTTGGTAACCCGAGTAGTAGTCATGTCACCGGCCTCAAAGCCAAAGACTTAATGGAAACTACGCGTCAAAATGCCCGCAAGGTCATTGGTGCGGAAACTGGGCAGCTTATTTTCACCAGTGGTGCCACTGAAGGCATTCAAACAGCGATCATTTCAGCTTTAGTTGAAGCAAAAAAACATATTGAACCCAACAAGCAGTACAGCCTACTTTATGGTGCAACTGAACATAAAGCGGTACCAGAATCGTTAAAGCATTGGAACGATATTTTAGGTATCCATGCAGAGTTAAAAGCCATTCCAGTCGATACATTCGGCAACTTAGATACGCAATTTATTGCTGATGAAGCACCTAACGCGCTAATGATTTGCACCATGGCAGTGAACAATGAAACTGGTGTATACCAAGACTTAGCAGCGTTAGAGCAAGTGATACGCAATGCAAACAGTCAGATATTTTGGATGGTAGATTGCGTACAAGCGCTAGGTAAAACCGCACTCAACCTCTCAGACACCAGCATAGATTATGCGCCGTTTAGTGGTCACAAGCTGTATGCGCCAAAGGGCATTGGTTTTATCTATATTCGCCAAAGTGCACCTTTTACTTCAATTATTGCTGGCGGCGGCCAAGAAAGCGGCTTGCGCTCAGGGACAGAAAACCTGCCCGGCATGGCGGCAATCAATGTGATTTTTGAAATGCTATTAGATACAAAAACGAGTGCTTTTGCTGACATCACTACCCTTAGAGGTTACCAAAGTCAGTTAATGGCCACTTTAACAAGCGTGTTCCCTGACGTTGTATTTAACCACAGTGTTGAAAACAGTGTGCCGACCACCATCAACTTTGCGATTGAAGGCTTCAGCAGTAAAGAGATCATGGACCTATTTGATGCGGCAAATATCCGTGTTAGCTCAGGTTCTGCATGTTCATCTAAAGTCACCCGCAGCTTTGTGCTAGATGCAATGGGGTTACCTGCGTGGCAAAGTGAGTCTGCTATTCGTATGTCTTTTGGTCCTGCAATGACTCAAGCTCAAGTGGATGAGGCCTGCCAACGCATTCAATCGGCCGCTAAAGCGCTCACCCATAGCTGTATGATTTTAGACAGCAGCGAGATAAATACCTCACAACCATTGAATGGCCTAGTGCAACTGCGTTCAGGCTCAAACTGCACTTGGGTATACGCCGATCAACAAAGCAAACAAGCCTTTATTATTGATCCTCTGCCCGATCTTAACGATCGATTAGATACCTTATTGCAATGTCAGCAACTTGAGTTAGTCGCCATCATTGATACTCACGGTCATGCCGATCATCAATCAGGTCGCGGTTTTATCGCTGATAAATATTTAGCTTCACAGCAAGCGGATGCGCTCGGCTGGCCAACGCAAAGCCAAGCATCCATTAATAGTCATGTGAGTGGTTATCACACTGTGATGATTGAAGGGCAACTGCTGCAATACATTAATATTGGCCAACAATGGTTAGTCAAAGTGCCTACACCAGGGCATACCGATGACAGTATGTCGTTGTTATTGTGTCAGCCCTTTACTGAGATAAGCGAGATAGCGCAACAATGTCAGTTCGCTTTCTGTGGCGATACTATTTTAATGGGCAGTTTAGGGCGCACAAACTTTGAATCGAGTAGTGCCAGCGATATGCACACCAGCTTAAAGCTTCTGCATCGTTTAATTGGCAGTAACACGCTTATTTGCGCCAGTCATGATTACAATAATGAGTTCACCACGCATTTATCTGCCGAATGTATGCGTAACCCTTTATTACGCGACACCTTAAATGGCCAGCTAGATATCGAAGAGTTTGAAGTGTTAAAGGCTGAACTTGATAGCCACTTATGTGATCAAGCAGGCAGTGAAATCATGTGCGGCGCATTAACTGATAGTCAATTATCAGGGTTACCTGTAGTTGAGTATAATCAGCTCAGTTTGCATGCTGCTATGGCGAGTGAAGAGATATCCTTGATTGATATCCGCGAACCTCATGAGTACGCATTGCAGCCCCCTCAAGATTCAAGTGAAAATGTACCACTCACTCGCCTTGTTCAGTTCATACAACAGCAACAACATAAAAAACATCATAAGTGGGTATTAGCTTGCCGCAGTGGCACACGTTCATACCTAGCAGCACAAGCAATGCAGCGCTTAGGTTTCGATAACGTAGCTCACCTAAAAGGCGGCTATGCATTGACGAGTTAGTCCATTTCCTATTACAAGTCAGGTTGCAGTCCTTTGTTAGACAACAACCTGACTTTTCGTTTCTCATTTCCCTACATCTATCGCCTACGTATATCTACTCATTCAAAGTGTATTCCTAATGATGGTGAGCAACAGACACTGCTACGCTATGCACTGAATTCTCCCAAATAGCCGTACTCAAACACTATCGACGTTTTAGTTATTGGTCACTTGCCTATTTCTTGTTAAAATCGCTGCAAATATATAGGAGCCTTAAAAAATGCCAATGTATGTTGTGGGTCATAAGATCCCTGATTCTGATTCAATTTGCGGTGCGATTGCACTGGCTTACTTAAAAAACCAAATTGATGAGCCAGCTGTGGCGACTCGTTTAGGTGATGTATCACCTGAAACTGCGTTCATTCTTGACCGTTTTGGCTTTGAAGCCCCAGCGCTGAAAGAAAGCTATGCTGGAGAAGAAGTTTACATTGTTGACCATTCAGAACTCACTCAAGCACCAGACGATATTAGCGATGCAACCATCGTGGGTATTGTTGATCACCACAAACTAGGTGATTTAACCACTTCTACACCGCTTGAATGTTGGATCCGCCCTGTAGGTTGCTCTAATACAGTGATTAAAATGATGTACGATTTCTACCAAGTAGACATTCCAGCTAACATTGCTGGCATCATGTTATGTGCCATCCTAAGTGACACGGTTATCTTCAAATCACCGACTTGCACTACAGCTGATATCCGCTGTGTTGAAGCATTAGCTGAAATCGCTGGCGTTGAGGACTTCAAAGCTTTGGGTATGGAAATGTTCAAAGTAAAATCTGCAGTAGATGGTACGCCAGCACGCGACTTAGTCATGCGTGATTTTAAAGACTTCAACATGAATGGTAACCTAGTGGGTATCGGCCAACTTGAAGTGACTGATCTTGCAGTATTTGACAACATCAAAGCTGATTTAGAATCTGACATCGCTAAACTAAAAGCTGAAGGTAACCGCCACAGTGTTATTTTACTGCTAACCGACATCATGCAAGAAGGTAGCGAGCTGTTAGTTGTTTCTGACGATACTTCAATCGTTGAAAAAGCCTATGGCAAGCAACTAGCCGACGGTAAAGTTTGGTTAGATGGTGTATTAAGCCGTAAGAAGCAAGTAGTACCGCCACTACAAGATGCTTTTGCTTAAGTAACACTTGATACCTAATATAAAAAGCAGAGCCTTGGCTCTGCTTTTTACATTTAGCATAAAATAAAGTGATGTAAGACTAATAGTAATAAATTCCTCTTACTATTTCCCCCATGAACATAGCTGAAGTCTTCATTTTTAAAGCTTCCTCCAATCTGGATAAATATATTGTTACTTTTCCACTGAATGTTTAAAAGATTATTTGTCTAAAATAAGAAATCATCAAAAATTAGCTATAGCGCATATATATCAAACATATACAGGGAATCAACATGTCACTTATTCAACTCGTCAGAACAGCCATGATTTTCGCACTAACATTTAGTGCTATGCCAGCCGTTGCAGATATCACATCCAGTGAACTTCCTGCTGTAAAAGCATTAAAAATCAATAACCCACAAGTTGTCACAGCAGGCTTACCTACTGAGGCACAATTTTCAGCACTGGCGAACGCAGGCGTGGAAGTGGTAATCAATCTTATTCCTACTGACAATACTCATTACCTAGACAGCGAGCCAGATCTAGTTCAGCAAGCAGGCATGACTTATGAAAATATTGAGGTGGATTGGCAACAACCACAACTTGCCGATGTGCAGCAGTTCATCAAGCTAATGGATCAGCATAAAGGGAAGTCAGTATTGGTACACTGCGCAGCTAACTATCGCGCCAGTGCATTTTATTATCTGTATCAACTGAGCCAAGGACTTGATGCGAGTGACAAGCAAATGCAGCAGTCGCTGTCACCTTGGGGCGACTTACAACAAAGCTTTGCTAAATACCCACAATGGCAAGCGCTGATTGAACAAGTAAAGCAGCAATACTAACCACAGGAAATGCTAATCAACCCAGACCGCACCTTTCATGGGGTTAATTTATTAACCCCAATTAAGCACTGTGAGAGTTAAATGATTCTCTCTCCTCACTTGCTACAAATTTCCTCATTAACCATTAACATGCACGGCTACTTCTGTAGCTAACGCAATTAACAGGATTTGAGCCACTAATACTGCTAGAATATCGCCTTATTTTAATTGGTACTCAACAATTTCCTGTGTACCTATTAATCTCATTATTATATTGAATTGTAAGGCTGCTATGACCGTTCTTTTGATGACACCGCCGATGACCCAGCTAAATACACCGTACCCAGCAACAGCGTATTTAACTGGTTTTTTGCGCTCACGAGGCTATGCAGCAGAGCAACGCGATCCTGCCATTGAGCTGTTTTTAGAAATGATGACGGCGCCAGCATTAGAGATTATTCGTCAACATGTAGAAGCGAACTTTGAGCATTTTGAAGATGATGAACTGCCACCCGCGGTGCATGCTTTTTTAGCTGACTTTGAGCGTTATCACCAATGTGTGGAAGCAGCAATCCGCTTTTTACAGGGTAAAGACCCAAGCTTAGCATTGCGTATTAACTCACGCCGTTTTTTGCCTGAAGGCCCTGCATTTGATGCCATTGCTCAAATGGAAGCCATATCGGGTGATGTACTGCAAGCGGCGTTCGGTAACCTTGGGGTGCAAGATAAAGCCAAATATCTCGCCACTTTATTTATTAATGACTTATCTAGTGTCATCACTCAGGGCGTTGACCCCTATTTTGAGGTCAGCCGTTACGGTGAACAACTCGCCGCCGCTAATCCAAGCTTTGATAACCTCTACGATACCTTAATGGATGAGCCCACCTTTAGCTCTGAAATTCTAGAACAATTGGTCGAGCATTACTTAGAAGAAACACAACCAAGCGTAGTGGCATTAACCGTGCCATTTCCGGGTAACATGCTCGGCGCATTGCGTATCGCTCAAACCTGTAAAGCGATTAACCCTGAACTACCAATCGTGTTAGGTGGTGGCTTTATTAACACCGAGTTACGCGCCCTAAAAGACTCACGAGTATTCGAGTTTGTCGATTTCATTTGTTTAGACGATGGCGAACGCCCGTTGATCACCCTGCTTGAATACTTTCAAGGCCAACGTGAGGTTGATGAGTTAGTCCGCACCTACTTCTTAGCCGAAAACGAACAAGGTGAAGTGTATGTTCACTTAAATGAAAACACCGAGCTGCATGATATTCCCCAAGCCGATGTGGGTGCGCCAATCTACGATGGTCTGCCACTTGATGAATACCTGTCATTATGTGAAATGCTCAATCCCATGCACCGTATTTGGAGTGATGGTCGCTGGAATAAGCTCACCATCGCCCATGGCTGTTACTGGCGTAAATGTAGTTTTTGCGATGTCAGCCTAGATTATATTGACCGCTACGACACTGCAGGTGCAGACGCGTTAGTCGATCGCATTGAGCAATTAATTGAAGAAACCGGCCAAACGGGATTCCATTTTGTCGATGAAGCCTTACCGCCAAAAACCTTATTTGCCTTTGCAAAGCGTTTAATTGAGCGCAATGTGGTCATCAGTTGGTGGGGCAATATTCGATTTGAGCGAACCTTTAGTCAGGCTCGCTGCCAATTACTGGCCGACTCAGGCTGCGTAGCAGTGAGCGGCGGGTTAGAAGTGGCATCAGATCGCTTATTAAAGCTAATGAAAAAAGGTGTGAGTGTTGAACGTGTCGCCCATGTGACTAAAGCCTTTAGCGATGCCGGCATTATGGTGCATGCCTACTTGATGTATGGTTTCCCGACACAAACAGAGCAAGAGACCATCGACTCGTTAGAAATGGTACGTCAAATGATGCAGCAAGGTTGTTTCCAATCTGCGTACTGGCATCGTTTTGTGGCCACCGTTCACAGCCCAATAGGCATGAATCCAGAGCAGTTTGGGATTACTTTGGTAGAACAACCGGAAATATTATTTGCTGAGAACGATGTCGATTTTATCGACCCGACAGGCACCGATCATCAAATGTTAGGTGAAGGGCTACGAAAAGCGATTTATAACTATATGCATGGCATTGGTTTTGAACAACCCATGAGTTTTTGGTTTGATCAAGAGGTGGCAAAAACAACCATGAAGCCTGACCTCATCTCTACGGCAATTAAGCAGTTTATTGATAGTCATTAGCGGTGCAATTAGCAGTGAAATGATAAGGTAAGATAACCTGAGCTCAAGAAAAGAAAAGGCCACTTACTTGTTCAAGGTAAGTGGCCATATAGATCTTGCGCAACTGAAATGATGAGGAACGATTGCCCAAAACCCATATTGAGGTTACCGATGGGTATCTAATACCAATCGGTGAATTAGGTGGTGTTGCTGACTACCTTACGCATCAGTTTGGAGCATCTGCTTTTGACCGGCGGGTCAACTGATAATCAACAACACCGTTTCAACGTCTAGCCATATCTGAGCTTGGCTTTACTCCAGTTAGTACTGGTAGCTAAACTGCAAGGTAAACTCACGTCCAGGCTCTTTGGCATAAACGATGTTATCTTGCTGATCATACTCAGTTTTCTCACCTAATAAGTTTTTCGCTTTAAACTTCAGCGACATACCATCAGTTGGGAAAAAGCTATAAGTAAAATCTAAACTATGGAATGGCTGTTCATATACGTCATCCAAGCCACCACGACCACCATAAGCAATACGCTCGCCAAAGACGTTATACACAAGTGTTGCTGCGTGTAGTTCGTTATCAGCATCGTAGCTTAGCTGCATGTTAGCCACCCATTGAGAGTGACCCGTCATGCGGCGAGTCTCGTTAGTTGGGTCAATCTCACCATTAGGCTCGATTTCAATTTCTGAATCACCCAAGGTTAAGTTACCGACAATAAAGAACTCGCTCCAAACGCTGTCTTCACCAGCAATAAAGTCGAGGTTTTGTAAAAACTCAGTTTCAAGACCGTATACGTAGCCTGAATTCGCGTTATAGAATTTCAGCTGACGCCCTGCTTCTGAAATTCGCTGAATCGGCTCAATCGGCGCGGCAACATCTTTATAGAAAGCACCAACAGAGAAGTTATTGCCTTCATCAGAGTAGTACTCCCAACGGGCATCAAAGTTGTTGATGCTTGAACTTTCTAGCTCTGGGTTACCAAAGAAATCAAAACCAGTAACAGGATCTTGGAATCGAACAGGTGACACTTCACGTAAATCAGGGCGAACAATCGTTTTACTCGCACCAAAGCGCCATTGGGTGGTGTCTGTTTGTTTCCAAGTGACTGTGGCTGACGGGAACCAATCATCTTCAGCAATCACATAGTCAGTTAACTCGTAACGACCACCTTCATCTGAAATTTCACCTTCAGGGGTAATGGGCAGTGTAGTACGGCGGAAGTCTTCATAACGTACACCCGCATACACGCGCCATACATCATCAAAGTCGGCATCAATCATAAAGAATGCCGCATCGTTTTTCTCGGCAGCAACATAATCTTCCGTGTCAGTTGAGGCATCTTTGAGTTCGATATCTAAGATGTCATCACTGATGTTGCTATCAGAGAAAATGTCATCGAAATCGTCTGATAAAATATCACCGTTTGGATCGGTAGGACTCAGCCCCACATCAAAACCTAGGCGAGTTGCGTAGCTTTCACGGGTACGGTCATAGTATTCGTAACCGCCAGTGAACTTAACAATCGCGTTATCAAACTCAACTGGCAAGGTGTAATCCCAGCTGTAGTTGGTGCTGTCATCTTCAAGGCGGCTATAGACATACTTAGGCGCATCTTGTGTATTGAGGTTACGCGACAATAACTGGTTGTTATCGTCTAATACCACATTGTAGGTGTAGCTTAATTCATTAGGTGCTTTACGCTGCGAACGTGCATCGGAATACATCCAATTGAATTCAGAATCCCAAAGAAAATCAATAAAGTGCTGACCTTTAATTTGATTGCTGATCAAAGTACGTTCTTCATAATCGATGTTATACACTTGCAGAGCATTAGGCTCACCAATGGTATCAATGGTTTCTTCAAGCGCGATGGACACATCATCTGAGGTATCACGTAAGTATGTGGTGTAGGTTTCAATTTTATGGTCGTAACCAATTTCTAAACCTAGGTTGATCATGCCTGACATTTGCACAATTGAATCTGTACCAACTACATCTTTCGCATTTTCAATCTGCACTTCATTTGCATCACCATCTAACTCAACATCTAGCTTGGTATAGTTCTCGGCCTGATTCTTATAAGACACGGCTGACAGTACGCCAAACACAACATCATCAGTAATATCCCAACGATCACCTATCGCAATGTCACCGCTATAACCAGGTGAAGTACTTTCGGTTTTAATTGCCATATCACGGTTAATATCAAGGGCTAAATCACGGTTCATCGCTTGGGCTGTTTGATAATCAATCGCCCCATTAGAACCTGTGACAATATCAATTGGACTAATACCGCCAAACTGGTTAATGGTGCCATTAATGCTTGATGGCATTGCACGCGTACCATCATCTTTGCCCATCCAATCATCTGAGCCACCATTGTAGGTATAGGTGTCATCAGAATCATTGGTGTTATAGCGGCCACTAATAGAAGCCTTAAAAAAGAAATCTGCTGGAATGGCTTTGGTGCGAATATCCACATGACCACCACCAAATGCGGCAGGCTTTGAGGCAGATGCTGACTTTTGTACCGATAAAGATTCTATAATCGATGATGGGAACATATCTAGCGGTACAACGTTACGGGTTGGGTCTGGCGATGGCACCTTGGCACCATTTAAAGAAGTCGAAGAATAACGCTCGCCTAAACCACGTACATAAATAAACTTGCCATCTTTTAGGGTAAGACCGGTTACACGACGAAGCGCGGCGGCTGCGTCACTGTCACCCGTTCTTGAAATTTGTTCTGCGCCCATAATGTCAGCAACGTTAATTTGCTCACGACGCTCTTCTGTTGCGGCCGATGCTGATGTACGCAAACGCCCAGTGATTTTGATTACCTCGATGTCTTCAATGGGAAAATCTTCACCTGGGTCAACATCATCATTTGCAAAAACAGGCTGCGCGGTAAAAATAGTCGCTGCCGAAATTGCCGAAATCACGGCAAGGTGTAGCTTGTTAGCAGTAAAGCTCGGCTTGATTTTCATTGCTATTACTATCCTGTGTAAGGTGTGAGATAGCCGCTTTCCAACTTTAAAGAGAAGCTGGGGAGCTAGAAAGCGGCTATAAACTTGGCTAACTTAACGAGAAGCTAAGGAATTACTGTGCTTGTGGAGCATAGGTCCAGCCTTCACGCCAGTCAGTTGTACCGTCAAATGCACCGATGTAATCAGTCGCTTCAAAGAAGCTATCTTCAGTGCTTAGGTCATGGCCATTACCAAGTAGCACAGTGTCATTTGCAGCAGGTACACCATTTGTCAGAGTAGCTTGTGCAGTTGAGTTACCGTCTTGACCTAGGAACCAAGTTTCGACGTCTACTGTGAGGTTGTTAGCTGGGTCTGAGCTGTTGCTGAACTTGAATGGTTCATTACAGTCGATAATCGAGTGCATGATAGATAGCGAACCATCATTAACGTTATCAACTAGACCTGAGTAAGTACCATCTAGCTCTAGACACTCACCAGACTCAGTTTCAGCAGTGCTACCTTTGCGGCCATGCACTAACACGTTGTATAACTTCGCTGCTGTCGCGACACGTAATAAGATGCCTTCACCTTTGTCACCGCTGGCGTTTTCAATATCGACACCTGGCTCAATTGTGAAGTTAGCAAGCATTGGCATAGATGTTGGCGTATCACCGTCGCTCTTGTGGCTATCACCTTCAATACCACGGTTAGCCGCACCATCTTCGTGAGTAATATGCACAAACTGCGCTTTACCCGTCCAGCCGTTAGTCCAGTCTAATGAGTCATCAAAGTTTTCAGTTAAGTAAACGTACTTGATATTGACTGCACCACCCCAGAACTCAACACCATCGTCACCGTTTGCATGCACCTGAATGTGGTCAACTTGCGTGCCGCTACCCACTGCTGCGAATGAGATACCGTTCATTTCTTGCGTGTCGTTCACTTTAAAGCCTGCGTACTTAACCACTACATGGCTAATTTGACCGCTGCTTTCGGTGTTGTCGTTACCACCATAACTGTGACTACCCACCTCGAATGCAACGTCACATGCGTTTTTATCAGGACACTTGTTCGTTAGGCCGTTACCCAGAATCACTAAACCGCCCCATTGGCCGCGCTCACCCGTTGCACCAGTTAGCACATCTTCTTCAGAGGTCATCACGATTGGATGTTCAGCAGTACCTTGTGCCATGATTTTAGAACCGCGGCTGACGGCAATGTAACTGTCAGAAGTAGAGAAGATATTGACACCCGCTTGAATGCCGAGTGTGGCAGAGTTTTCATTATCGCCACCCACAACAATCGCACCGCCATCAAGTTTGTACATAACATTTTGACCAGCAAGCAGTGTGGTGTTGCTCAGTACATTACCTTGAAGAGTACACACTAATGTCACTGATGCACCTTTGTATAAACCGTCTACTACTGTCTCTGAAGTCGTCCCTACAGGGCAAGATGTCAGCACGGGTAAAGTTGCTGGCTCAGTAGACTCACCATGAATGTCAGTAGTCCAATCCATTGTCCAATCGTTAGTACCGTCAAATGCACCTATGTACTGCGCATCATCTAAACGATCGTCCATATTAGACAGGTCAGCTTTACCACCCGTTAATGCTACTGATGAACTGTTTGGCATATAACCGTTTAGGTCAGATGCGCCCTCAAGGTTACCGTCTTGACCTTTGAACCATGCTTCAACGTCGAGCGCTAATGTGCGGCCTTCTTCAGCATCTGGCTGGGCATCTTTAAATGGTTCAACACAATCAATTAAGCTATTTTCAACCACTAGCATGTCGCTGTTAGCGTTGTTGACCGTGTTGTCGTCGTTCACTTCTAAACATTCGCCAGAGTCAACGTCGCCTTTAACAAGAAGGTTGTAGGCGTTTACTGCTGTGCCTTTACGGAAAAGAATACCTTCAGCTGCATCGCCACCACTGTTTTCACCGTTGGCAACGTTAATCGTGAAGTTAGCAAGCGTAGGATTAGACATAGGCGTTGCATTGGCGTCACTGTTACTATCTGCTTCAATACCACGGTTTGAGCCATTGTCAGCTTGGCGGATATAAACGTGTTGCGCACTACCTTGCCAACCGTTAGTCCAATCTAATGAATCGTCAAAGTTGTTAGTCAATACAACGTGAGAGATAGAAACGTTACCACCCCAGAACTCAACGCCATCGTCTTTGTTTTCATGTATCTGGATGTAGTCCACTTCAGTACCACTACCCACACCTGCAAAGCTGATACCGTTCATTTCTTGGGTATCGTTGATTTTGAAGCCACCAAACTCAACGCGCACATATTTTAGTGAACCAGAGTTATCTGTTTCGTCGTTACCACCGTAGTTATGGCTGCCAACTTCGAACGCCGCATCACACGCACTTAAGTCAGGGCAAGTGTTAACTGGTGCATTACCCAGTAGTACTAAGCCGCCCCACTGACCTGCTTCGCCTGCTTGGCCAAGTGCCGTCACTGAAGAAGTAAATACGATTGGCGCATCTTTAGTGCCTTCAGCCATGATCTTAGAACCACGGCTAATCACGAGATATGAATCGCTGCCACCAAGCACTTTAGTGCCTGGTTGAATAGTCAGCTCTACTGAGTCTGCGTTATCACCACCCGCAACCACTGCGCCATCTAATAGCCATACCACATCATTACCTAAAATGATGCTGCTGCCATCTTGTCCACCCGCATCACCTATAGTTGATGCTGCAGTTGAAGGACTCAGCGTACCTTTTAACTGCCAAACTTCTTTTCCGTCAACTGATGCAAAAGCAGTGCTTTTTTCAGCAAAACCACCATAGGCTTTTTCTTGTGCAGTTTCAGTTGGCTCAGTTGGACCTGGATCAGGTGTTACCGTGTCATCATTGCCGGTATTAATGTTGATATCACCACCACAGCCTGATAGACCAATTGTTGCAGATAGTGCCATTGCTACGGCGCCAAGTTTAAACAGATTTTTCAGTTCCATTGTCATCTCCGAAGATGGAATTAACTCACATTAAGTACAAGAATTTGTTTGCTGGTCGACAAACATAGAGAGCAAAAATGACAAAAAGACTGCGTAAAAATGACGCTTAAACGACACAAGCGTTACGATAATGTTTAAATCCAGCCTAAATAGGGGTTGTAGGAAGGTGAATAGTAGCCACATTTATTACAAAAAATACTCATCTGTATCAGCGGTGGATGCAAAATGTCATCTAATCATCAAAAAAACGACATCTTGTAAACTCGTGCATTTACGTTAAGTAACTGACACAATAATCATCAAGCATGAATTAATAATATGTCTTCAAAAATAAATTAGGGCCTTCTATGACGCGCTTTCCCCCAAAAAAATCAACAGCACTCGGCTTTACCTTAATCGAGTTGGTTGTTGTGATTATTATCCTAGGTATTTTGGCTGTAATTGCTGCACCAAAGTTCATCAACCTAAGCCGTGATGCCAAGATTTCTGCTTTAGAAGGGGTTAAAGCCGCATTCAATAGCACAGCCACATTTGCTTATGCACGCTCATCAATTGAAGGGGTAGAAAAAGATGACCGTAGCCAAGTGATGATGAATGACCTGTTAGTTGAAATGAAATATGGATACCCTGAGGCCTTCGGTGAGAATGGCGGCGTGGGCATAAATCAAGTAATGGACATCGACCCTGCTTTAGAGTTTTGCTTTGCGAGTAGTTGTGATGCAAGTGATGTAAATGTTATTCAGGGTTCATCAACTTATTCTATTGGCTATAACGTGCTATTTGATGAACCAGAGAGCTGCTATGTCCGTTATATCGAACCCACTGGCACAGGTGGACAAGCTGAAACCTATACGATCACCGAAGATTTTACTGGGTGTTAGTTGATTAAAGCCTAAAGGGTCATTTGATTGTTCAGATAGTTGAGCTTGTTGTTACATGGTTAACAGCTAATACGCCGTTAACCATGAGCAACGTTGTCAATATACGCCGCTGATGGAACCAATAAAGTTACAACACGGTTTTTAATGCTCGATTGATATTAACTTTCACCAAAACTGAACTCTGTTATCACATACACAGGCGTCTTTGAGGCATTAGATTCAGAAGGAATATAGTGAATATTTTCTAAGGCTTTTAACGCAAACTTATCCCAAGCGCCTTGGGGCATAGATTCTACTACGGTAGGGTTAAAAATCTCTCCGTTAGAGTCAATGAGGTACTTCACTTTCACTATTCCACTGGTTTTCGGAGGTTTTAGAGCGCCTGTATCAAAACTAAACTCTTCCGCTTTTCTTACCCAATAGTTTGATAAGTTAATTTGATCAACTATTACTGGCTCTTCAGTTAAATATTGCTCTGGCGTTGACGAACAACCACTCAACATAGCCAAACCAAGACATAACACCATTATTATTTTCATAAACAATCCTTGTAAAAATCATTAAAAAATTGAAGATAAATGACAAAAGTAGACGCTGACATCTTAGAATTTAGCGTCTGTAGGTACCCAATGCTCATACTCTGGATAAGCGGTAACCTTTATTGCTGAATATTTTTTTTGAATGCTAATACAGCTACATAAATCAGCCCAAAAAGTGGAAAAAGCGAAAAGAAAAAGCCAATCAAGGTTGCGACTTTAGGCGTTTCAGATTTCTTTTTCGCTAAGAAGTAACAAACTGTCGTATTGAGTAGAATAAAGACCATTAGCAATTGCCCCATCAAAGTTGCATTTACATTCATATAAATTCCTTTTTATTCTAATTCCTTAAATAGATTTCCTGTTTACTGCAAAATTTAATAATTGCACATTTGAAGCAAACCTAATGTTACCTCATGAATCTCTACAACATAAAACGAGTATTCTTGATAGTTCATTTCATCATGCAAACTATTGACGAAAACGGTGTTACAGCATAGGGAGTTTGGGAAGGAGTACTGAAAAACAGCTTGTCGGCGTTCCATGCCCAAGAGTGATAATTAGATTACACTAAAAAAACGATTGTTTTCAATCTTATTCCACTATCAGTAAAACAAAATCATATCGGCATTGATAACGCTGTTAACTTTAAACCTCGCTATGAATTAGTTTAAAAAGCAATCTATTGAGAGAATAATTAAGTGAACAGAAGACCCAAAAAACCAGCTAAGGCTCAAGTAATACGTTGATTAATGCATCGCCATATCCAACCCAAAAATTCAAATATAAAAAATGCTTGATGTCATACACACCAACTTTTCGGCTAAACACAAATAGTTTTCTGAATTAAAAAGCGCTATTTAACAGGTTTAGTTGATCAAGCTAAACCTAGGGTTACCTATCAAAGCAACCTAAAACCTTGTCACTTTTAATGAACTTGAATACGCTCAATTGACTCTTCAGGCTGGTGAATAACAAAATCCAATTGCACTAAACTGCCTTTTTTACCCGCTTTAGATGTCTGATATTGCCATTGCTCTAGTGCTTCTTTTGCTGAGCTATCAAATACGCCTTTAGGTGACGATTTCACAATCTCAACGTTAGACACATTACCTGCAGGGCTGATATCAAATGACAACTGCACATAGCCATTCAGCCCCTCTTTTGCTGCTTGGGCTGGGTACTTAGGTTCAATGCGTATAGTGGGGTACACCACATCTTGCTTAGCTTTTTTTGTCTCAGCTTGATGCTGACTACCCGCATTTACGCTGGGGTTAATGAACAATGCGCAGAGTACTAATGACGCGGTTAGACCTAACATCAGTCCGGTGCTTTTTCCGTGTTGTTTTTTCATCTGTAAGATCCTCTCTTTTAAGATGGTTTTATCTCCATAGTGAGTGTGGAACATGCTTAATGGCGCATGTTGTGAATATGCGAGTAGCGCACGGCTATACGCAATTTTTGAATCCGATACCATGGCTGCTGTCACTGCGGCATCACAGGATAACTCTTGATCATGTCTAAAGCGTTTATACGCTAGCCATGTAATTGGGTTAAACCACATCATTACTGCCAACAAATAAGCAAGCGAATTAGCAATGTGGTCTTTACGTTGAAAGTGGAATTGCTCATGGGCAACAATGGCCTGCTGCTGAGGCTGAGATAATTCAAAAAAGCTTTTTGGCACTAAGACAACTGGGCGAATGACTCCCACGAGCACAGGACTATTCACATATTCGCTTTGTGCTATATCAAGTCGAGTATCAGCCAAGCCAAACTGTGAAGGCTGCGAAACGATATGGGCGTGATGCTTAATTAATCGCAACTGCGCTAGCTGATAACCTAAACGGCAAAGGTGCCATATTAAGCCAACTATATACACACCCAATAATATAAACCAAAGCGTACCCTGATCAGCTGCTAACTGAGTTCCAGCCCGAACTGTATATGTTGCCATTGAGCTGGTAACCGCATTGTCAGAAACCAAACTAAACCACTGAGGCAATGAGATTTGCGCGAGTTCAACCACCAGCAATATTGGCAATAATAACCAGAGTGCATAGGTATAATGTGCGCCCAACTTAACTAAACAAAATCGGTGAGTTAACAATAAGACGGCGCAGGCAATACTCATCAGTACAATGAGCTCTAGTGCGAGTTGTGCGCCTAATTCGATGATGTGACTGCCTCCTTGCATTAACATTACTTTTGCTCCTTATGCCAATCATCTATCAAGGATTGCAGTTCATCCACATCCTCAGCCGATAAGGTGTTATTTTTTGCAAAGCCGGCAACCAAGGGGGATAACTTGCCCGAGAACATACGTTCGACAAAAGACTGTGAGGCTTTCGATGTGTAGTCTTGTTCAGCAATTGATGGCGAGTAATGATAAATTCGCCCTTGCTTTTCATAGCTCACGGCCTCTTTTTTCACTAATCGATTGAGCAGTGTTTTAACCGTTTTCTCGTGCATATCTTGCGTATCAGCCAGTGCTGAAACCAAGTCACTTGAGGTTTGTGGCGACTGCAACCACAACTGTTTTAACACTAATAACTCACTATTACTGATGTCTTTACTCATAACCCTAACCAGTTTTTTTCTTACTGTTGTTGACTAAATGATTCTTACAAAAATATGATTACAAATGTAATCTATAGTTTTAAATTACAATCGTAATCCTAAATAAGCAAGCACTAATTTGATTTTTATTTGTTCAATGGAATTAATGATGATGGATTAATATCTAGAACGCTAAAAGGGGGCAGAGACAGAAATAAGTTAGAAGGTAGAGAAGGTTTAGGAAAAAAAATGCAAAAACAATACTAAGTTCAAGCAGCACACACTGCTTGAACATTAGCTTTAGTCCTACTTAAAACACGCAGTGCTTGGCATAATCTGCCGCTTCATTAGCAGTCCAATTACCTTTGTCTTTCTTGTCCATTTGCTTACACCAGGCTTCGCTACCCACTTCAGGGGCGCATGCTGACAGGCCAACAACTAACAATAAACTTGTGACAACTGCAGTCAGTTTTTTCATTTCTCTTTCCTTTTAGATTTTCATGCCTCATCTCAGCACGAGTGACATCATATGCCTTCAAACGTAAGCTCAAAGCACAATGAGTTAGTCTTTTTTCGCAATCCATGCAATGGCATCTTGCTTGTTTTCAAGGGCAAACCAAGCAATCTCCCCTTGCATGAAGGGACTCAATAAATTAACTGCATTGCCTACCCAGTCTGGTCCACCAACAAATGCTAAAGCATCAAACTCAGGGAAGGTAACTTGTTCAGTGCCCGTCAATGAAGCGATGTCCCAACCTTCGAGTAACACATCAGCCTCAATGTATAAACAGACTCTGCCGTAGGTTTCTCTATATTGCTCAATCTGAGGCAATAATGTGTCGCGATAATCATTAGCAGATAAGCGACCGCTAACAAATAAACTCACTACGCCTGTGGCAATATCCGGAATTTGACTTAACATATAGCCTCCATAAAACCTGAGCTGGCAATGATTGCAGCAATAGTTGCAGATAATAACAAACTCCCCCACTAAACGGGTGATTTAATTGAACCAATTGCGATCTTTGTTAACTGAATGATGCATTTTAATCGACTAGAACGTATTCTGATGTTTCGCATCAGCAAAACACTGCTAACGGTTCAAGCAAGCTATCTTGAATCAACGACTCAACAGCTGCACAACTGACTTTAGGACGCAAGAACATGATTGAGATCAGCCAACGGGTCACCCTTGCAGACCATGAAGTGGAATGGCAATTTGTCCGTTCAAGTGGCGCTGGTGGGCAACACATTAATAAAGTTTCCACCGCTGCCCAATTAATCTTTGATATTAATCAGTCGAGCTTGCCCGACTTTTATAAACAAAGATTGCTAGCCAAGGCCGATCATCGCATTACTAAAAGCGGCAAAGTCATTATTAAATGTCAGCAAAGTCGAAGCCAAGATGCTAACCGACAACAAGCCTTGATGCAGTTTATTGAATTAATTAAGAGTGTGACTTATATACAGAAAGCCCGTATTGCGACTAAAGCAACGAAATCGAGTCAGCGACGACGGGTTGATGCTAAAAAGCAACGTGGAGCGACTAAGGCCCTGCGACGCAAAAATAACGACTATTAATTTATCCACAATTTAGGCTTGTAAAGCCTAAATTGTATGCAAACAAATACTCATTTACCGCAAATTTCGTGTTAAATTACACTGACTAACGCCAACTAAAACAAAAGGATGCTTTCATGGCTGCCAAAATTTTATTAGTGAATGGGCCTAATTTAAATCTACTAGGCCGACGTGAGCCTGGTGTATATGGCAGTGACAACCTCGATACCATCGTCGGCAGCGCAAAGGCGCAAGCACAAGATGCGGGAATGGCATTTGAACATGTTCAATCAAATGCTGAACATGAAATCATTAACGCTATCCATGCAACTGATGCGCAATTTATTGTCATCAACCCAGCGGCATTCACGCACACAAGTGTGGCATTAAGAGATGCCATTTTAGGGGTAAATATTCCGTTCATTGAAGTACATATTTCCAATGTACACGCCCGTGAGCCATTTAGGCATCATTCTTATTTTTCAGATAAAGCTGTAGGGGTAATATGTGGACTGGGCATTCAGGGGTATGAGTTCGCAATACAAGCTGCAATAAACCAGCTAAGCAAGTCGGCTTAAATAGCTTATTTGGCGCACTAAATGAGTAAGTTAAAGGTAGATGTACAAGTCATTCAAGCTGGCATATTTTCAAAGTGGGACTCACAAAGTGCTGCACTGCCAAAGTTTTTACAGGCCACGATACATGTGCCAGCTGAAATAGACATTGAATTTGGTTTTGTAACACGTATTAAAAAAGCAAAGAACCAAAAACTGCGTTACTGCATTTACCACCCCGATATTCCTGATGATAATGGCAATATCCGTCCCCCTTTTGATGGAGAGGTCTACATTAAAGAGAACGATTGGCGCTTTTATCTGGGCGATACCATTTGGGCACCCATTGAAAACAAACTTGGAAACTGGCGCATGACACTCGAACTAAAAGGCAAAGTGATCGCAGAGCGTACCTTTAAAGTCCATTTAGCCGAGTAACCCTAAAACTACTGGTTAGGCAGATTAGTTTGATTGTTGATCCAATCTAATTTTGCAAGATACCTTTGCCGATTTTCGCTCATATTGGTTAGCTCAACAACTTGGGCTAACCATTGCATCGCTTCTTCTGTCTCACCTAATTGATAAAGCACACGAGAGGGTCAAAGTAGGCTTGATGAAAATAAGGTAACTGCTCACCATATTCGTTGTTAAGCAGTACCTATAGAGGATCACCACCTGAGACTCTCTGTTCGATATCGGTGTATTTAAAGGGATGAGGAGTCGCTATTGCAAACTGTAAGTAGAACATAAATGCACCCAAAAATGCCGTCAACATATAAGCTGTAATGATTAACTCTTTTAGCAAAAATACCTCTGCATCACTTTTTATTCTTTTGTTTATTACACTTTCACTTACTTGAAATAACCGTACCTTAGCTTAAATACCTCTCCATGGTCACAGTTTGGCTTCCCTAGAAAAAATATAGTTAGCAAACTCTGTTTAAGCGACCCGCATTAACTTGGTATACTTTACGCTCTTAAATACCTTGAGCAGTTACCATGTCACTTTTGTCACACCTAGAACAGGCTATCACCACGCGTCAACAATTTATGTCACGCGCGGAACAAACCAGCACTGATTGTTATCGCTTATTTCATGGCACTGTTGAAGGTGAAAAGGGGCTCAATATTGATAGATACGGTGATGCTTGGTTAATTCAAAGTTTTCATCAAAGCCTCACTGATGAAGAGATAAGTTTACTTAGGAAGCGCCTACAGCAAATTAACGATTTCCCTGTGGTATATAACGACCGTTCACAGGGCCACTCTCGCATCAATAACTCTCTGGCTGACTCATCTCAACAGTTTGCTCAATCTGAACAAACCATGGCCGAAAATGGCATATTATTTACCAGTAAATTACGCCACGAAGGGCAAGACCCATTATTATTTCTTGATATGCGTATTGGCCGAGAATATATGCGCGCGCATGCTAGCGATAAAACAGTGCTGAATTTATTTTCTTACACCTGTGGTATTGGCACTGCTGCTGCAGTTGGCGGTGCTAAACGCGTGGTCAATGTTGACTTCTCTTCATTTGCCCTTGAAGCTGGTCGCAAAAATGCGCAACTCAATAATGTAGAAAATACCTGTGAATTTATCCAAAGTGATGCATTCCCCGCATTGCGACAATTAGCAGGCTTAAAAGTGGGTGGCAGACGTAATCAACGTTTGCCTAAGTACCCTAAGTTACCTGCTACTCAATTTGATTTAGTCTTCTTAGACCCTCCTCGTTATGCCAAAAGTCCATTCGGCATTGTTGATTTAATCAATGATTATCAATCATTATTTAAACCGGCGGTACTGGCGACGGCTGAGTGCGGTACAGTTGTTTGCTGCAATAATGTGGCGAAGGTAGATAAGCAAGAGTGGTATCAACAATTAGTGCGCTGTGTTGAAAAGCAAGGCAGAAAGGTAGTGCAAAGTCAGTGGTTAGATTGTCATAAAGACTTCCCATCATTTGATAACAATCACCCATTAAAAATTGTTGCGCTAACGCTGGATTAACCGCTCACTAATTACGGCTAACATAACGTATCCTCTGAATTGACTTAATTGGCATAGCTTTAGACTGGCATAGCTGTAGACAGGCATAGCTTTAGACTGGCATAGCTGTAGACAGGCATAGCTCTGAACAGACATAGCTAAAAGCACTCACATAGGTCACGCTTGCTAGCACAATTCAAGCGCGACTCTGGCACAGTTACGCCCTTCTTCTTTTGCAAGATATAACGCACTATCCGCTGCAACTTTCAAACAATGCCAATCTTTCGCAATGGCGCTATTAGGCACAGTGGGCGAAGCACCAATCGACACAGTAATTGAAATATTTCCCTTGGAGGTGGTTATCGGTTTTTGGGCAATAACCTGGTTTAATCGCGTTAAGGCCTGCTGTGGTAATTCTTCCGTTTTGCAGCCTAATAACAACAAAAACTCTTCTCCACCCCAACGAGAAAGGATGTCACCTTCACGAATACTCATAGAAAAACGACGCGCGCACTCTCTAAGCACTTCATCACCCACTTCATGTCCATAAGTATCATTCACCTGTTTAAAGTGATCACAATCAATAATAATGACACTGAAATGCGCAGTTTGAGCATGGCTAGCTCTCATGCTAACAAAATGCTCCATATAGCGTCGATTGAATATTTCGGTCAACTGGTCACGATTAGACTGTTCATATAAGTGCTTATTAGACTGACTTAAATTAACAACACGTTGCTTATAGCCGTTATAACGTTTCAACAAAAACAGAAAAGTTAAGCTGACCAAGAGTATAAACATGATTAACAGGCGTTGACTCAATGCATTTTTTTCTAAAGTCACGGCTGATAAGGCATTCTTTGATTCTAATAGCGCTATTTGCTCCTGTTGCAGCTTATGCTCAAACTTAGCTTGCATTTCAACTGTTTGAGCTTCTCTATTATCAAATAATACTGCTTGAGTGCCTTCATAAAAGCGTTTCAAATGCCAAATTGCGGCAGGGAGATCATTTAATGCTTGATACACATCAGCGAGCAATTGATGACTTTCTAATTGCAAGTTTGTCACTTGTAGTTGCTCAAAAGCTTCCAGCGCCGCAAGACCATCATCTCTAGCTTGGGTCATCTCCCCCAAATTAAATCGAATGATCCCCAAACCAAGCAAGCACTGATTGCGTGCAATGGGATCGTAAACACCTTCAGTAATCGCTAAACATTCAGTAACTACGGCTTTTGCCTGCTGGAACTTGCCAGTATTAAGTAATAACTCAGATTGGGTCCACAACGCGTATTGTAACAGTTGCTTATTAGGTGACTGGGAGGCTATTTCAGTACTTTTTTCACTATATTCAAAAGCCGCTTTTATATCGCCAGCTTCGGCAAACAAATCACTGGCATTACTGTACAAAATCAATACATGTTCATCGGAAATAAAATGACCTTTCAAATATATATTAATGGCTTTTTGATTATATTTAATCGCTTCATCCCAATCTTTAATTAGAGAGTAAACAACTGAAATATTAGAATACACTTTACTCACAAAAGCTCGGTTGGTCGCATCTTTAATCAAACTGATAGCACGTTGATAATCTGCAATTGATGCTTCATAGTTCAATTTTCGCGAATGTAATGCTCCTCGGGTATTCAGGGCTCTAGACAATATTCGTTCATGATTTGATTCGGTGGCTAGCTCAATACTCTCATTAATCATCTCAAATGCTTCATCAGCCACACCTCTACGCGCGGCAATCATCCCTTTTAATGTCATTGCCTCCGCTTGAATCCATAGCGTGGCACTTGCCTTTCCAAGGTGGAGCATTTGATTAGCATGGGTTTGCGCTGATGTTAGGTTACCCTGACTAACATCGATATCATGTAAAATGCGCAACTCAACAGCTTTAAATGTTTTGTCTTTATTAAACAGCCCCTCTTTTTGTAAAGATGCCAGCTGGGCCGATACCCAATCACTTTTCTGCTCAGCTACCATCAGTAACGATAGTAGAAACTTCCCTTCATCAGTGTGATTCAAAATGGCAATGGGATCATCGAGGGAAATATCGGTGAACACACTCGCATGGCTATATGAAGAGAAAAAAACCAGTAGTGCTGTTATCACAAGCAATCGAAATTGTCGCAATATGCCAGATGAAATGAGCAATTTAGCCTCGACAGAGTAAGTTGACTTACCGTTAATTATTTTTTAGATAAACGTTAACGCTACAATATAAAAACCGATAAGCAGGTTCAATGCTAATCAGTTAAATGAAACTATTTGATGCATATGTTGCATACTAATCATGCATAACATCTATTAACCCATCGCAGAGTTCACTCCCTGACAGTGACAAGCAGATCCATGCTAGCCCCTATGGTCCTTTTTCTGTTATGTCACCATCACCATCCTGTACAAATTTAAAGCAACCAATACTGATAATAATTAATAAAATAAAAACTGGATTTTCACTTATATTTATCACTTAAGAAATGTTAAAAACTAATTACTTCAACGCTATTCACAGCCACCAACAAACTACCTTTTAATTACTCCAAAACTAATAAAACCAACAAACAAATTAAATAAAACCCTAAATCAAAAAAAGATAATGTATTAAAAATTAATTTAGAAAAAATTAAAAAACAGATTAAAGGCAGGTTGGAATCAGATTTAATCTGAGCAAATACCAACCAAGACAAATGCATGTCTCAAACACCATAAAAACAAAACGTAAATCACAAATAGAATAAACAACCTTCAATTACGCGACAAAGTTGAACCCAATCACATACATATAGTTACAACTCAATACAATACAAATCAATCACATATATATTAATAAAGTTAATAATGCAGACACTTATTAAGATTATACTATTCTACTTATTAACATCATTTACTTTAACTGTTACTGCAGTAGAAAAAATTAATAGAATCCAAGGAAAAACTATGGGGAATGATTACATAGTAACTTGGGTTGATAAGCGTAATAGTACTGAACTAAACAAACAGCTAAAACAAAAAATAGATACGGCATTAGAAGAATTAAATCAATCAATGTCAGTGTGGCGTGAAGATTCAGAAATAAGCCTGATTAATAAAGCCCAAAAAGGAACTTATCCAATTTCTGAGCAAATGCGATTAGTATTATCTGAGTCTATTCGTATCAACCAGTTAACCCATGGCCGTTTTGATATAACTGTTACACCTTTAATTGATCTATGGGGATTTGGGCCTCATTCCAGTAAAAGACAACAACCCACTCAAGCGCAGATTGAACAAGCAATATCTCGTATAGGTATGGAAAAGTTCAGCCTAAATAATCAGCTGTTAATAAAGAAAAACTCAGAATTATCAATCAACTTATCAGCTATAGCTAAAGGCTATGGCGTCGATGTCATCGCTAACACTCTAAAAAATAATAACATTCATAATTTCATCGTCGACATAGGAGGAGAAGTTACAACGAGCGGCAATAAATTAGGTGAACCTTGGGTTGTGGCTGTTGAAAAACCATATGCAGTGGGCGCAACGAGTGTCATCAAGCTCGAACTCAATAACTTAGCAATCGCGACATCTGGAGATTATCGCAATTACTTCACCCAAAATGGCCAGAGATTCTCTCACATTATCGATCCTAAAACTGGCTACCCAGCGAACAATAACATTGTATCTACCACTGTCATTGCTGACTTATGCATGACCGCAGACGCGCTTGCTACCGCATTCATGATCTTACCAATAAAGGAGTCTTTACAACTAGCAGAAATAGAACACATACCATTAATGATTATTGAAGAACAATTCGGGGAGTTGATGACTTACCAATCATCTGCATTTAAGCAACTACAACAATAACCCCCTAATCAAAGAGTAATGCAGGGAATTAATTATGATGAACAATAAATTTAAAATTAGCCTTATATGTGCAGCCGTGATTGCACTTACAGGTTGTAATGATGATGACACTGATACTTCAGGTTTAGAGCAACAAATTAAAACCTTAGAAACACAAAATGCACAGCTTGAATCTGATAAAGCAGCCTTGCAAGAAACCACTGACCAAGCACTTGCTGATAATGAGTCTTTAGTTTCTGATAACGCAGCATTACAAGCCAAAGCCACCAGCTATATCAGCACGTTCCAAGAGCAGTGTGCTGAAGAAGGTGTCAATTTTGAATATGAAAATCCGAACCCGGATAACCCATTTGTCAATAATGCCCAAGTTCCTATGCCACAGATGACAAGCACGTCTATTGGCACTTATGCTGCTACACCATTGCCAGAAGATCATGAAGGTCGAGACAATAGCACCTGCACTAGTTGCCATTCAGCACAAGCTCCGGATGTTCACTATGGCGAAAATTGCACCAGCTGTCATACCTTTGAAGCCCCGGAGCCAGGTCCGGATCCAGACCCTGGTGCACCTGATACACCAACTCACCCAGCAGATGGTAATTGGGATGCATTAACTGGCGCCAGCGCGGGCACCTTCTACTACAACAAAGACGGTGCATCTTTTGTTAATGCAGCATTCCTTAATACCCGCTTTGGCAAGATGAATTCATTCTATGAGTGGAAAGCTTCAGATAGCGGTGTTAAAACCGTTAAATCTGCGTGTGGTTTACCTAACCGAGAACATATCACCACTAAGTTCCCCGATGACGGCAACGCCTATGTATTAAGTGAATATAAAAACTTCAAAGGTGCAGCTACGTTTGTGACTCAGCGTGAGGAAAATGGCCAGTCAATTGCAAGTGCAGCAACATTTGGCCCAAGTATGCATTTAGGTGATGACGGTGAATATTACGTCACCCTACTTATTACCAAAAACAACACTTGTAAGAACTTGGTGGACAATAATGCAGGTGAAATTCACTATTACGAGTTTGATACTCGTTCGAGTGTGAAACTGGGCTCTCCAGATATGGGACCTCGTAATGCTGGAGCTCGTATCCAAGTCACTACTGACTACAATGCAACTGAACTAAGAAGCTATGACTGGGCAACACCGGTTTATGGTGGCAACGGTCAGGCCTTTGACCCAGCTATTGTTGATTGGACAGCTGTTGGCGCATGTTCACTGTCATTAAAAGTAGAAACCATTTACCCATTGGGTTAATACGCATTAAAAACATCAACTTAAAAGCCCTCATGTGAGGGCTTTTTTTATGCGGCAAACTCAATTAATGGCACTTTGAGATATGGACATCATTTTAATAGTTGGCTAACACTGACTCATCTAGGTGCTGCACATCTGGGTCTAACTGGAGTGAGATCATTTTGTCGCTCACCTGCTGGTATTGTGCATTCACTTTAGACATTGTCAGGGTGTTGTTATCAAGCTCATACACTAAGGCTAAGCTACGGTAATAGAAGGCTAGGATCATTAAAGCTTCTGGTTCATTATCATCTGCTTTAGATTGGATGCTTTTTAGGTTTTTGAAAATCTTATTCTGTAACTGCTTTAACTGCCAAATGTAATACACCTCAAAATACTGAGGCTTACCACGCTGTTTTCGTACCACGAAAGTACAAATCATCAGTGCAAAAATAACCCCAAGAAAATTCAAATTAAAGTTACCTGTTGAGCCATCAGGCAATGCTTCTGAACCAAAAAATACAATTAGGGTTTGCCCGATGACAACTGAAAGTAAGGCTAATAATGCTACTAAGCTAAATTGAACTTTATTATTAAGACTGCGGTATTGTTGTTTATCAATTTGTTCTAACTTCATTTTTTGCTCTTTATTAGGTTAATCGACCATAAACACTGGCAATGATGATCGATGACAAATGCAAATGATACTGTGTTAACAGTGTCAACACACTAACAGACATCACTTAACTGCACGTTAACGCTTCACTTTTGAAGCGACAACAATTTCTACTAAATATTCTGATTTTAGTGATTTTGACTGTATTTTCACGCATTACCAATCTAAAATTATGGTTAATCTCTCTATATCAGCATGTATTCACGGGCATGAAGCCTGTAAGCCGTAACGGGATCAGTTACATCATCATTGGCGTCATCTACAATTTATTTTAAACATCGCCCAATAATACCTACAAGCATGCTTTGGTGATGGTTCATCACCCGCTATTTCTTGAGGAGTAAAATGGAAACTGTCTATACCATAGGCGAGCTGGAGTCATTCCTGATCGCTATTCTTGTTCTGTTTATCGGCCATTTAATCAACCGAAAAGTCAAAGTATTAAAGAAATACAATATTCCAGAGCCAATTGTTGGTGGTCTGATTGTCGCCGCTATCATCACAATATTGCACTTTAATAACATATCATTGGTATTTAGCTTATCGATGCAAAATACCCTGATGCTGATGTTTTTCAGTACTGTGGGGTTGGCTGCTAGTTATAAATTACTGATGAAAGGCGGTGCCAAAGTCTTTTGGTTTCTAGGGATCGCCTCTGTTTATATCATTATTCAAAACGCTGTAGGTGTGAGTTTAGCCTCTGCCTTAGGGCTCGAGCCGATTATGGGGTTAATTGCTGGTTCAATTACCTTGTCGGGCGGGCATGGTACTGGTGCGGCTTGGGCACAAACCTTCTCTGATATGTATGGCATCAACACCTTAGAATTTGCCATGGCAGCAGCCACCTTTGGTTTGGTTATGGGCGGTATTATTGGTGGCCCTGTTGCCCAACGCCTTATTAGTAAGCATAAATTAGAGTCATCTTACGGTGTGGGCGGCAATCATCATCAGGATCACCCTGATCTGGTGACTTACGACCAACTTGAAGAAGACCGCGTAACAGCCAAACGAATCTTAGAAGTGCTGTTTATTATTCTGCTTTGTGTCTCAGGTGCAAACTGGATTGGTCACTTAGTGGATACCTACAGTATCACTTGGCTGAAAATGCCTAATTTTGTATATGCCCTGTTTTTAGGCGTGGTGATCACCAACATCACTGAAATGTCTCGCGGCTACAAAATTAACAGTGAATGTATTGATATACTCGGTACCGTGTCCTTGGCTCTATTCCTTTCAATGGCGCTAATGAACCTCAAACTGTGGGAGATTTTTGACCTTGCGGTTCCACTGTTAATCATCTTATTTGCGCAAACGGTCATCTTAGGCTTGTTTGCTTACTTCGTGACATTTAAAGCCATGGGCAGCAACTATGATGCCGCCGTTATTGCCGGCGGTCACTGTGGTTTTGGTATGGGTGCAACGCCAACAGCGGTGATGAATATGGGTGCGCTAGTGTCACGAACAGGGCCGTCACCGCAAGCCTTTATGATTGTGCCGATCGTGGGTGCCTTCTTTATCGATATCGTTAACGCGATTATCTTGCAAGGCTATCTGAGCTTCATTGGCTAATCTGGGTGATGACTCCCCGATT
The DNA here is from genome assembly GCF_043643735.1 of Shewanella maritima. Lineage (GTDB taxonomy): Bacteria > Pseudomonadota > Gammaproteobacteria > Enterobacterales > Shewanellaceae > Shewanella > Shewanella maritima_A. The sequence continues at coordinate 408,975 of NZ_JBHZSM010000002.1, read as the reverse complement.
AATAAGCCCCTCTCTTATACGCTAGAAGCAAAAATGCCAGACATATGTCTGGCATTTTTTTCAATACGGTTAAGTAATCGCAAGGTTTAAGCGTGGTTGTGACCTTCTTTACCAGCACAGTGACCACATTGATTAATGGTGTAGCCCTCAGCGGAATCTGATAAGCGACCATTACCCACAAATAATTCAAATAACTGCTCAGCTGTCATGTCACTCGCCTGACAAGTATGGAACTGTGCATCTTGGCCAAATTCTTGTGCCATTAATGCCAACCATTGTTCACGGGGCTGTGGAGTATGCGTCTTCATTAAGTTAATAACATTACGACCATGAATGGATTTAGACATTAGAAATACCTCATTTTTAAAACATGATTATACAATTGCATCATGGTATTCAGGCGTGCGCTTGCTCAAAATTTGCTTAAATACCCCATTAATTAATTTTTATTTTGTGAAATTACAGACCTAAATAAGCAGACACAAAAAAGCCAACGCAACTGCATTGGCTTGGGTTTCAGTCAGCTAATGACTACATTTTCAAACTGACATCAGAGCGAATTTTAGTTGAACAAGCCAATACGAAGCCGGCTTCAATTTCTGCAGCTGTTAATGTCGCTGTACTGTCGCTGCTTACCTCGCCTTCAGTAACTTGGCATTTACATGCACCACATACGCCATTTCGACATGCGGCAATAATCGATAAGCTTTCAGACTCTATGCCTTCCAATAAGGTTTGCTCACTGCCAAGTGGAATTGCTTTATCACCTATTTTTAGCATAAACCCGCCAGCGGCAGCATGCTCGCTAGGAGACAATTTGGTCATTGCTTGACTGACTTTTGGCGTATCACCAAAGCTTTCTTGGTAAAAGTTCGCCATATCAAAACCCGCATCCACCAATAAGGCTTTAACTGCGTCCATGTAAGGTGTTGGGCCACAAATAAACACGGTACGAGATTTGTAATCGGGCACTAGCGCCTGCAGTTTCTCAATAGTCAGCCTGCCAGCATCGCATTGAGTTTGTGGATAACGTATTAGCAAGTCTTGATGCTGGCTATCATCTTCAAGCACATAGCTGAGTGAAAACGAATCACTGCGCTGCGCCATTGAAGCCATCGCATCGGCAAAAATAATATCTTTTGCACTGCGTGCACTATGCACAAAGGCGATGTTGCTATCAGTGGTGGTATCACATAACCAGCGAGACATAGAATGCATCGGAGTCACACCACTGCCAGCCGATAAGAATAGGTATTTATCAGCGTTAATATCCACTAAGTTAAACGCCCCATCAGGGCCAGTGACTGTCACCTTATCATCGACGTTCAAAGTGTCAGCTAGGTAGTTTGACACCACACCGCCTTCAATACGTTTAATGGTGACGGTGAGTGAATAAGGTCGTGATGGTGATGACGCAATGGTATAACTGCGGAAAACAGGTTTACCATCAATCATCAATTTAAAAGTCAGAAACTGTCCCGGTTTAAAGTTGAATTTTACCGGCTCCAACCCCTGAAATTTAAAGCTGACTACATCATGGGTTTCTTGCCATTTGGCAACACATTTTAAGGTCATTTCGCCCCGCAGCCATTCGTCTGCAGCCAATAAGTTTTTGGCCTGCTCCGATGATGTTGCTTTAGATACTGCTACTTGGGATACAGCAGGCTCAGCTTGTTGCTGAGAAAGCGCATTAGCAAAAGAGAAACCTCCAGCAGACTTGGTCGCCGATTTCACATTGGCATCATTATCAGACTGTTGCTTTGATAGCGCACTTGAGAAAGAAAAACCGCCACTGTCAGATGCCGCAGACTGAGCTGGCTTGGCAGAAGAGTTATCTTGTTTTTGTTTACTCTGTTGCTGTGACAAGGCACTTGAGAATGAAAATCCTGAAGCAGACATAAGACACCTTTTACGATTGGGTTACACGAAAGCGTTGACAAAAATCTGTAGTAAACAATGACATTTACAATGAGAATGACACAAAGCGAATATCAAGGCGGTATTAACTCAGTCAATACCGCCTATCTGCATGATTATGCGGCTTTGATCATCGCATTAAGGTCTGAAGCCACATCCGTGGTGGTACGTAAACCAAATTGCTGCTCCAAGATATTGGCCAGATTCTCAGTGAGGAAGCCTGGTGCACTTGGGCCAGTGCGGATGTTTTTCACGCCTAATGAAAGTAGTGTAAGCAATACCACAATGGCTTTTTGCTCAAACCAAGATAGTACTAGGTGAAGCGGTAAATCGTTGATATCACATTCAAAGATATCTTTTAACGCTAAAGCTAACTGAATAGCTGAGTAAGCATCATTACACTGACCAACATCAAGCAAACGTGGAATGCCGTTGATATCACCAAACTCAAGTTTGTTGAACTTATACTTACCGCAACCCAAAGTTAAGATGATTGAGTCATCCGGTACTGACGTGGCTAAATCCGTAAAGTAGCTACGCTCAGTTTTATCACCATCACAACCACCAATCAGGAAGAAGTTTTTGATTGAACCGTTTTTCACATTTTCAACCACTGTTGGTGCTGCTGCCATTAGCGCATTACGTGCAAAACCAATCGTAATGGTGTGAGGAATTTCATCGTACTTAAAGCCTTCTAGCTCAAGTGCTTTGTCTATCACGACTGAGAAGTCTTCACCATCAATGTGTGTTACGCCCGGCCAACCTACAATGCTGCGAGTATAGATACGGTCAGCGTAATCGCCCACATTAGGGTCGATGATACAGTTAGAGGTCATCACGACTGCACCTGGGAAAGTACCAAATTCGCTTTGCTGGTTTTGCCAAGCGCTACCGTAGTTGCCCACTAAGTGCGGGTACTTTTTGAATGTTGGGTAAGCTAAAGCAGGAAGCATTTCACCATGGGTATAGACGTTAATGCCTTTACCCGCGGTTTGCTCAAGGATCAGTTCTAGATCTTTCATATCATGACCAGAGACCAGAATCGCTTTACCTTTTACACTCTTGGTGTTGACTTGAGTTGGCTCAGGGTGGCCAAATGCTTCAGTTTCGCCACTATCAAGCATTTCCATCACGCGGTAGTTTAACTGGCCAATTTCCATTGCCGTGTTAAATAGCTTGTCAGCATCAACAGAATCTTCACCAATGAATGCCATGATCTCATGAAATCGACCAGCGACTTCATCGTCCGTTTTATCCAATACGCGCGCATGCTCCATATAAGCTGCGGCACCTTTTAGGCCATATAAACATAATAAACGCAGACCCAAAATATCTTCATGAACATCACCACGATTAGGCAATGCGATAGGTGCTTGTTCAAGCATTTCAAGTTGGCTTGCCGCGAGATTTAGCTCGCCTTGATTAGCAATAACCACTGGCGTTTGGCCATTCGCTTCACATGCCGCAACATATTGTGCTTTAAGCTGCTCACGGTAAGTTTGCGCTTGACGCGCATAGTCGGTTAAACGGTCATCATCGAAGTTTACGTTGGTTAACGTAGAGAAAAATGCTTTCGGCACAAAAGTGTCAATGTCTTGATTGATGATGCCAAACTCACGTGCTTTCACTGCGTAAGCTGATACGCCTTGCAGCATATAAATCAGTAAGTCTTGTAAATCTGAGGTCGAGGCTAACTTGCCACACATACCTTGAGAATAGTTACACCCATTGCCTTCTGGGGTTCGGATTGTTTGCTCACATTGAACACAAAACATGACACGTTCTCCTCTGTTTTTAATCATGCATAAAATTTACATGTTTAAAGCAAGTCTACTCTTAACTCAGAAAAGCAAAACCTATTTTTGGTGAATATTTATGGTTTTTTGATCTGTATCACTTTTATTTTTATCTAGACATAGCAGAGATCTAAATGAGAATTATTGACAAAGCACTTCAACAATAGGAATGAAAAACGGGCAAAGAAACTTGCCCGTTTAAATGATGGATTGCGATTTTGATGTTTGAGTACCAAACAGAGAATAGCGAATAGACTATTTTAATTCATAAGCTTACATGCTCAGTTTCCGATTATCATTTTGGTTCTGCAATAAACACTCGTAGTTGACGCTGCAAACTTTTCTCATCTTGACGGCCATACTGCACCAATAAATCATCAAGGCCATCACTGTTAATATCAGACACAGATAACATTGACCCCTCTGTAGGTAAGGTAAAGCTTAACTCACTGCTTTTACTTGAAAATGGTTGCTTGCCAGACTGGCCATTATAGATTTTTAACTTGTCATCACTGTCTGACAGGATTAACTCCTTATAAGAGTCTCCATTTAAATCCCCTAACGCGACCACGGGTTCACCACTTTGCCCTGAAGTAAGACTGAAATTAAGCTCGACTTGCTTACTCTCGTTAGCTTTAGATGGGAAGCGATTATTATTATCCATCTTAAACACATACACATCTTGATCGATACTACCTGACAATAGCGCGCCGATAATTTGCGATACGCCCACATCAAAACCAGACACCACTACTTCATCAATATTGTCATTGTCTAAGTCACTAAAACGTAAGCCGGTTAAGGTACCATCAGCTTTAATAACGGTTGCAGCTTCACGACCAAAGTTCACTGTTTTTGCCCCATCAGGGCTTAACTGTTGCACTTGGCCTAAATACACCTCGTAATCGTTACTGCGATCAAACACGCCCGAGCTTTTGGTATATCGCACCACTAAGTCAGTAATGCCATCGCCATTCATGTCTTTTATCTGCTCAACTTTGCGGTACAGCAAGTCGCTTTGATCTAATTGTCTACCGTATGCATCACGCTTATTCCACCAATTAATACCGCTAATCGGCTGGCTCACAGAAATATAGTTAGGCACGGGGTCAAACTGACCATTTTCTTGCTGAAAATACACTTCCAGCATTCCCTCTCCCACCTTGACAAGATCGGACAAATTATCAAAATTCATGTCGCTACTAAATACTTCTGCACGGCTATATTCCGCGCCACTGCGGGTGACTTCCACAATCGGCTTTAGCGGTACAGATTGACTATGCAATTGGCCATCAGCTTTACCTAACAACACATGGGTTTGATGAAAGTCGCTTAACACAATATCGCCCAAACCATCTCGGTTAATGTCTAACGCAAACCGGCCGCGAGAAATATAATCAGCACTACTGGTTTGAGTAATTGAGCTCACTTGCGTCACTTCAACCAGTTGACTTGGTTGCTGTGCGTTGCTGGGCACAAATTGGTAAAGCGTGTCAGCATTAATGAAAAACAATCCTTGTATCGCGCCTTCGCTATTGGGATGAGCTTGAGGGTCATTGTCTGCTTGGTAAACGTCGTATCGAAATAAATCATTGGTTAATAACAGCTTGTCTAATTGGGTCAACTGTTGGTTTTGATAGCCATAGATAATCAACCAGCGCTGATACTGATCATCAACGCCTACCACAATCAACTCGTTGCCTTCTGCAGCAAGTACATTGGCGGAGACAATAGGTTGTGTCAGCTCGATATCAGCAGTGAGCTTGTACTCTTTAAAAGCAATGGCCGATGCAATATTAGGAGACAGAGTCACCATTGCACAGCCAAGCAAACAGGTTGTTCCCCATATGCGACTCACCATTTGTTGTACACGCGAGCTAGCGTCCATTTGCGCTAAAGCACGCCGACATGTTGCAATTAACTTCATCCTTAAACCTTTCAATTTATGCGAACATTCACTTTCTCTTAATAACCACTCTACAGTAAACGTCTACTTTGTACACAAATGGAATTGTTACTAAATACGATTTTAGGTGCCATTTTTTTAGGTTGGTGAAAGTTTGACTATAAAAGCAGATCAAGTGTGACAAAACACTAATAAATAAGGGGAAAATATTCCATTTGTGACAAATGGGGCTAGCATAGCCTTTCCAACAACAAGGAGTAACAAAATGAAAATTAGTGCACGTAACATGCTAAATGGCAAAGTAAAATCAATTAACGAAGGTTCAGTCAACAATGAAGTTGTTATTGAATTATCACCTGGTGTTGAAATTACTTCTGTTGTTACTAAAGCATCATGTGAAAATTTAGGCCTAGTGGTTGGCGGTGACGCATATGCCATCATCAAAGCAAGCAACGTAATGGTTGCAGTAGACTAAATTGTCTATTGAGGTTGGCGGTGATGGATTGCTTATCATGACTGCCAACGATTTAACAAAGCCATTCACTGCCGCATTAGCTTTATTTACTCAGCTAGACACTCCCCAAATTAATACTACATCAACTAAAATCGGCCTATCTTCATAAGCTGTTTGCCATATCTTTTTCAATATAACGTCTTATATTTAAAGAAAAAAATTTATTGATGTATCAGAACCTACAAATACCACCACAAAAGCGTGAGCCAAATCACACCCCATATGCCATTTTGGACAAAATGTCCGCTGAATTATCTTGTGGGCGATCAGTCTCAAACTTCTTCTACAACACCTTGTGATCTAAAGCACAATTTTGGTGCGGATTGATTTATATCAAGTCTTTACCGTTAACCAGACTCTATATTGATAATTAATGGAAATTAGCCCATCGTGAAAATGATAAGAAGGTTAGACTATGGATAATCACGCCGCACTCTACGAGCAAGGTAAAAAACGCCTTGAATATCTACGCCAAATAGCCCCCAGGCAAGATGTCACCCTAGAACAAAAAATGGCCGAAAACGGCATCACTCGCCGTGACTTCATTAAATGGAGTGGTGCTGTCACTGCTATGTTAGCGTTGCCACTGCCTTTTAGCACGTTAGTTGCTGAAGCTGCAGAGCTTGCTGACCGTGTACCCTTAATTTGGTTACACATGGCGGAATGTACAGGGTGTTCAGAATCGTTGATAAGAACAGATACGCCCAACTTAGATACACTGATTTTTGACCATGTTTCACTGGAATACCATGAAACCTTAATGGCTGCCTCTGGCTGGCAAGCCGAAGAAAACCTTGAACATGCACTTGAGGCATACAAGGGTAATTACCTGCTCGCAGTTGAAGGTGCAGTACCAACGGCCAACAACGGTGCTTACCTCACTGTTGGTTGTAAAGGTCATACAGGCTTACACATTGTGAAAGAAGCCGCTGCCGGTGCTGCCGCAATAATCTCAGTCGGTACTTGCGCCGCCTTTGGAGGTGTGCAAGCCGCAGCGCCCAATCCAACTGGTGCGAAAGGCGTACAAGAAGTCATTAATAAGCCTGTCATCAACCTTGGTGGCTGCCCACCGAGCGAAAAGAACATTGTCGGTACATTAATGTACTTCATCATGTTTGGTAAATTACCTGCTTTAGATATGTTCAATCGTCCGAAGTGGGCTTATGGCGCACGTGTTCATGACAACTGTGAACGTCGCGGCCGCTTTGATGCCGGTGAGTTCGTTGAAGAGTTCGGCGACCACGGAGCTAAAGAAGGTTACTGTTTATACAAAGTGGGTTGTAAAGGCCCGTACACCTACAACAACTGTCCAACAGAACGATTCAACCATCACACCAGCTGGCCCGTACTTGCAGGGCATGGCTGTATGGGCTGCTCAGAGCCTAATTTCTGGGATGACATGGCCGATTTCGAACGACCATTAGGAAGACAATTATTACATGGCATAGATGCAACTGCAGACACCATAGGTGCGGTTATTTTAGGTGCTACTGTTGTCGGTATCGGCGCCCATGCCGTTGCCAGTTTATTTGCTAAGCCATTGGAGGAGTAATCATGAGCAATCGCGTCGTTATCGACCCTATCACCCGTATTGAAGGTCACTTACGTGTAGAGGTAGAAGTGGATGAAAACAACACTATTACTAAAGCTTGGTCGTCTTCAACCTTATGGCGTGGTATTGAGGTGATCCTCAAAGGTCGTACTCCTATGGATGTTGGCCTTATTACCCAACGTATTTGTGGTGTATGTACCTACTCTCATTACCGCTGTGGCACTGAGGCTGTAGAAAATGCCCTTGGGGTTAAAATCCCATTGAATGCAAAATACTTGCGCTCATTGATGCAAACCTCACTCTATATGCATGACCACATTGTGCATTTCTATCATTTACATGGCTTAGATTGGGTAGATGTTGTCTCTGCATTAAGTGCAGATCCAGCACTGGCAGCCCAAGAAGCGTTGAAATACACCGACAACCCAATTGCTGCGGGTGAAGGTGATTTGCGTGCAGCACAAGAGCGCGTTAAAGGCTTGGTTGAAACCGGTAAGCTTGGCCCATTTGCCAATGCATATTGGGGTAATGGTACTTACAAGTTTACCCCTGAGCAAAATCTGATTGCATTATCCCACTACTTAAAAGCACTAGAAGTTCAACGTGTTGCAGCTGAAATGCTGGCAATTTTTGGTGGTAAATCTCCACATCCACAGTCTCTTGTTGTGGGTGGTGTCACCTCAGTGCGAGACATGCTCAGTCCAGCACGTTTACAGCAGTGGAAACAAAAACACGCCATTGTGAATGATTTCATTATTCGTGCTTACAAAGCCGATATTGTGATGGCAGCGGCTGCATTTGGCGGTGAGCCAAGTGTACTGGGTGGCGTGAACGTACCTAACTTCCTAGCAACTAATGATTTTGTACTTGCTGACGGTCAATACATGTTTGACCAAGGCGTCATCATGAACGGCGACTTAGCCGGTGTGAGCGACATCGACCCTGACTCAATCAAAGAAGATGTGACCCACGCTTGGTATAAAGCCGATGGTGCGCAACATCCCTATGAAGGTACCACAGTACCTGATTACACAGGCTTTGTAGAGCGCGACACAGTTTACGGCAAACTACCTACCGTTGATGGCGACGGCAAATATTCTTGGGTGAAATCACCGCGTTATAAAGGTGAGCCTGTAGAAGTTGGCCCATTATCATCATTACTGGTGAGTTATGCTCGCGGCAATGAAGTCGTGGTTAACGCAGTAAACGGCCTATTAGCCGCAACAGGATTACCCATTGAAGCACTCTTTACCACATTAGGCCGTACAGCTGCCCGCATGCTGCAAACCGTGATTGTGGCTGAAGAAGGCCTGAAAACTTTTGATGCCATGCTAGTCAATATGCAAAGTGATGAGTCAACCTATGTGAAACCTGAAATCGACTCAAGCAAAGAGTATGTTGGCCACGCCATGATTGAAGCGCCTCGCGGTATGCTCAGTCATTGGATCCGTATTAAAGACGGCAAGGTTGAAAATTACCAAGCCATCGTACCAACCACGTGGAATGCAGGCCCTATCGATGCCAACGGCAAAATGGGGCCATACGAAGCTTCGCTTATTGGTTTGAAACTGGAAGATCCAACTAAGCCATTAGAAGTTATTCGTATCATTCACTCGTTTGACCCATGTATGGCGTGTGCCGTACACGTGATGGATTACAACAAACAAACCTTAGGTCAGTTCAAGATTGACCCAAATGGTTTTTAACTTGGTTGGTTAATATAAGGGAGGGTTTATGGCACATTCAGCAACCCATACAAGGCATCTCATCTTTACACCAGCGATTAGGATATTTCACTGGTTAAGAGCCTTGTCTATTCTGGTTTTAGTGGTCACTGGCTTTTATATTTCATGGCCGTTTTTAGTGGCGCCTGAATCCAGCGATGTGTTAGTTCAAGGTTGGATCCGTTTTGCCCATATTGTGTTTGGATTTGTATTAACCGCCGTCACTCTAGTGCGTTTTTACTTGTTCTTCTTTAGTCGCAATGACATTGAAAGACGATCATTTAAAGATGTATTAAGTGTGAACAGCTGGCTGACACAACTCAAATCTTACATTTGGGTTGGACATCTCAACAAGGCAGGTATTTATGGCCCACTGCAATTTGTGACCTATGTAGCAATATCGTTCGTTGCTTTGTTCATTTGCATTACAGGCTTGGTGCTATATGCCAATGTATATCATCTAGGACTTGGTGGCATGTTATGGGATAGCGCAGCATGGGTAACCGCACAAATGGGCGGACTCGCTAATGTACGTATCTGGCACCATTATATGACATGGGCATTTATTGTGTTTGTGGTCATTCACGTATACATGGCTGTTTGGTCAGGTATTCGTTTTAAACACAACTCAGTAGACTCCATTGTGTCAGGCTATGACTATCATAAGGATCATTAACCCAACGTGAGCAAAATATTACTATTGGGTATTGGTAATGTATTGTACGCCGATGAAGGTATCGGCGTACATTTTACTAATTACATCAAAGAAAAATATACCTTCAATCACCCTCAACACCAACTCGAGATTGTTGATGGGGGCACCTTAGCACAAGGACTTATCCCCACCATTTGCCAATATGATCAACTCATTGTTGTCGATACAGTGAACAGCGCCGATGCCAATTATGGTGACGTGTATTTTTTTGATTTTGATCAGGCACCAGCTGAAATTGACTGGCAAGGCAGTGCCCACGAAGTAGAAATGCTGCAAACCTTAACCATGATGGACATGGTAGGCGACAGACCAAAAACCCATGTTTTAGGTGTGATCCCAACCGTAATCGAACCTATGACACTTGGGTTAACGGCCGCAATCAGTAATGCCGTTCCTACAATGGAAAAAGCCTTACTTGGCCACCTAACTTCACTCGGCTTTACCGTAGAACAACAACAAGAAGTAACCATCGATGCAGTGATCCCCGATGCTTACAAACGAGGCGTAGATCATGATGCACCATATTCAGTTTGAGTTTATTTGCTCACAACCCGTCGCACTGTACAGTTATCTGTGCGATAAATTCCAGCAATATCAATCTGCTGATATAACTAGCGTCCAATTTATCAATGAGCAACACCATAGTTGTTATGTCCTTGAATCCTACGGCGAACAGCCGCAATTAGAACAATTAGCCGAAGATATTGCTGAGCACTTTTTATTGTCTGTATGGCTTATCGACACCAACATCAAACGCATTGAGGCTAAACAATACCCGGATGCACCTAAAGCTAGTATCAACAATCAAACAGCACCGTTAAGTTACTGCCAGAATTGCCAACCCCAATTTGGTGATAACCAAAGTGCCGACTTCGCCAATATCAACCTCGCTTGTGAACATTGCGGCGGACATAACAAGTTATCTGCCACCCAAAGAGCGTTTACTGAACAGGATATCTTTGCTTTTGCTGAGGTGCTGTTAAACAAAGAAACCCTACATTTACCTGAAGACAATATGACATTGTCTATTGCTCAGCCTAACAATGTACGGGAGCGTCCATCTATTATTGTATGCAACCCCAATGCGATGAATGCCTACTTTAGCCTGAACGAGCAACAGGTGTTAGCATTATCAAGCATTGAAAAACCTTGCCTTAAGCTCTATACCAATGACTCTGGTATGCAAGAAATTAAAGCGCCGCTGGTCGATGTGCAATTTGCCAGTAATCGTTTAATGATCATCTTGTGTGAGCGTCTTCGTCAACGAGGCATTAATTGGATATACGCCCATTCAAACCCACCCGGTGAGCACCATGCCAATCCACCACTCAAACTGGCCTTAATTAATCACCAATGGGTTGCTAAACAGCAAGTATCTCCAGGCAAATGTAAAAGCTATTTCCAGCCATTACATGATGATGCCGTATCCTTGGTGACCAATATGGCTTACACAGCCAATTGCAACAATGACCAAATTAGTTGGAGCGCCACTCACTCACAAAATCTACAGTTACTGCCACCGACACATGCAGCGCAATGTGCATTGCTTGCAGGGCTACAAGCTCAAGTGCCACCGAGTAAATCTAAAAAGCCAAAGCATGCTGGGGTGCTGTTTTTTAGCCGCTACCAAGCTAGTCAAATTGTCACGATAGACAAAGATAGCCAAGCTGAGTTGTTCTTTGAATTGGATGCCATGCCGACATCAGGTTATGAGATTTGCCACCTACTCAGCCAAAGCCGTGAAAAAGGCTTATTGGACAAATTTAAGCAAAATCACCCTGACAGTTACAACACCTTGCTTGATATCAAATTAACCAGTCATCCAAAGTCATTAACCAGCTTAATGGCGGTGGCGGCGACGATTATTGGCTGCACAGTGCACCATGATGCACCTGAGTCAATCACCCAGCAATTAGCTGACCGCTTTGTGGCTGATGCGATGGCATTTCGTGGCGCAAATGCCCCAAGAATTGATTTTCCTCTCACTAAAGGTGAGGCTCATCGCAGTATCAATTGGTGCAAAACCTTGGGCACCTTAATGAGTTTCCGTTTAGCGGGAGAAACCGATTCTGCCAAGTTAGCTTTTGCCTTCCATGACTCATTAGCCGATTATCTCAGTAACTGGATTGAGCATGTGGATAAAAACATTGGCATTCATAATCTCGTGCTCGCCGGCAGTGAATTTGATAACCCAGTGCTAGCCAAGCGCATCCAGATCCGTGTTGGTAAGAACACGCCATTATTAGTCAATCAGCAACTCGATTTAGAAGGGGTGAATTTGGCGGTTGGTGGTCTCTTTTTAGCTAAGCGTCGCCGCTAAGTAACTCGGTAAAATCAGGGGTTTAAATGGCTCAAGAACAAGTCAGCATTTTTGTTAAAGGGATTGTGCAAGGGGTCGGTTTTCGACCTTTTGTCTATCGCCTTGCCGATACCTATTCGCTGACAGGCACTGTGTTAAATGATCATCTTGGCGTCAGCATAGTGCTTCAGGGAGAAGCCACCAGCATCAATCATTTTTTAACTGAGCTGGAGCAACATCCCCCAGTTTTAGCCCGTATTGATGCGATAAACACTGAATATCAAACCATAAATAACATTTATGATGATTTCAGTATTATCGAAAGTGATAAAGGCGATGCACAAGCCATAGTGGCACTGTCTGCTGATAAGAGCACCTGTCAAGATTGCCTCGACGAAATGGCTGATAGCCAAAATCGTCATTATCACTACCCCTTTACCAATTGCACCAATTGTGGCCCAAGGTACAGCATTATCAATGCGCTACCTTACGACAGGCACAATACTTCAATGGCCAACTTTGTGATGTGCAAACAATGCGAGCAGGCTTATACCAATCCACTTGATAGACGTTATCACGCTCAACCTGTTAGCTGCCCAGATTGTGGGCCAAAGTTACGTATACTTGAGCGCCAAGCCCAAAGTGACACTTTTGCCCCTTTTGCTGAGACTTCATTTCATTCATTATTGCAGCAAATCGTGAGTCTGCTTGAGCAAGGGAAAGTGCTGGCTATTAAGGGGCTAGGTGGCTTTCATCTGGTCTGTGACGCCACTAATCACCATGCTGTCACGACATTAAGACAACGCAAACAACGTGCGGCGAAGCCATTAGCTGTAATGGTCAAAGATTTATCTCAAGCCAAACTACTGGCGCAAGGCTCTCAAGCTGAGTGGCAACTGCTGCAAAGTGCTGAAAAACCGATTGTGGTGCTCAATAAACACTCCGTATTAGATAGTCCATCATTAGCAACTGAAACACACTGGAAGTTGAGTGATGCTATCGCCCCAGACATCGATCGAATAGGTTTATTCCTGCCTTACACGCCACTGCATCATTTGCTACTCCAACAATTTGGCAAACCTTTGGTAGCCACCAGTGCCAATCGCAGTGGCGAACCGATTATTTGCGACTGTGATGACATTATGTCGGAGCTTGGTCATGTGGTAGATGCCATTGTTGATCATAACCGCCCTATTATTAATGCCTGCGACGACAGTGTGGTGCAAATGATCAATGATCAGTTGCAGGTTATACGTCTAGCGAGAGGCTACGCACCGCTGACATTAGCCTCTGGCAATTTAGCATTAGATGAAAATGCATACCTTGGGGTAGGTGGCCAGCAGAAAAATGCCGTGGCCTTCGGATTTAAAGGCAATATGATTTTATCACCGCACATTGGCGACTTATTTAATTTACCCGCGCAGCACTACTTTGAAAGAAGCCTTGCGACGTTCAAACGGTTATACGACTTCACACCAAGCCATATCGTGACGGATCAACACCCTGACTATGCACCAAGTCGTTGGGCAAATGACTATTGCGAGCAAAATATTCAAGTGCACCAAAGTACGATTCAGCACCATTACGCCCATATTTTAGCCATCATGGCGGCCAATCAACACACTAAGCCTGTGCTGGGTTTTAGCTTTGATGGCACTGGCCTTGGCAATAATAAAAGCTTATGGGGCAGTGAAGTCATGCTAGCCGATTGCCAGCAATATCAAACTGTGGCGCATTTTAGTGCTTTTAAGCTGATTGGCGGTGAACAAGCCATTAAATATCCTGTTCGGATTTTACTGGCATTATTATTTGAGCATTTCGACCTCGACACGATCCGCTCACTGCCCATACCAGCCATAAACAATTTATCGGATACACAATTAGGTAATCTGCATACCTTGTGGCTAAACCCAAACCATGGGATTACTTGTCGCTCTGTGGGGCGTTTATTTGATGCCCTCGCCGTGGCTTTAGGCTTAATCGAATCAAACCAGTTTGAAGGACAAGCCGGCATGCTGATTGAGGCACAAGCAAGCCAAGCGACTTCAATTAACCCAAGTACTGATACTCATATTGACGCGAATGCTGTCAATATCAGCCTAACGGTCACAGCTCAGCAATACCCAGCGATGACCCAACCAGAAGAACCTGCTGAATTTGCCGTGAAAACTGTCACACAATGGGACAGCCAAGACCTATTCAAGCAGATCATTCATCATATACAGACCGCGCCCAATTCCCCAGCTCATTATCAGCAAATTTGCCATGGGTTCATCTCGGCTTTAGCTGGTGCGGTGCACGGTGTCAGTCAGCAATATGCACATTACCCACATGTATTTTGTGGCGGCGTATTTCAAAACAAAGTATTGCTGCAGCAATGTTTAAATCAGGCAAACAGTCACGGTATTTATGTTCTGGCTAGCCAACAGGTGCCTGTTAGTGATGGCGGTATTGCACTAGGGCAATTATGGGCCACCATGCATCGCAATGAATTAAGTCAAGCAGGTTTGGCTGCAACGATAGACTGATAAACAAAACTGAAATTCAGGCTCTATTGAGTTTCAAAATAGATATTTTTAACCACTGCAACCAGTGATAAAGCGTGAGATAGATCGCAGATTGACACACAAATATGTCATTCCTGATAAAAGCTTTTCAAACCTGACATTGGTCAATGATTCACTGCTCTATGTCACGCACACTGGATAAATAATTTAAAAAAGGTTTAACACTATGTGCCAAGATTGCGGATGCTCAATAACCCACGACCATCAACATGACACGCTGCATACTAACCCGCAGCTGAATGATAAAAAAACCTTATCTGTTATCCATAAGATATTGGATAAAAACGATATTGAAGCACAACACAATCGCGACCATTTTGAAAAACATGGTATTTGTGCCTTCAATTTAATGAGTAGCCCAGGCAGTGGCAAAACGACATTCCTAGAACACTTGTGTGAACAAACTGATCTAAATTACGCTGTAATTGAAGGCGATTTAGAAACCTCCAGAGATGCTGACAGACTCATTGCAAGAGGCATTAATGCTTATCAAATCCAAACCGGTTCAGCCTGTCACTTAGATGCATTTATGGTGCATGGCGCTTTGCACCATATTGAACTTGATAAGCTGGATATCTGCTTTGTGGAAAACGTCGGCAACTTGGTTTGCCCAGCAAGCTACGATGTCGGCACACACAAAAATGTGGTGTTACTGTCTATTCCTGAAGGCGATGACAAAATTGAGAAGTACCCTGTCATGTTCCGCCGTGCCGACTTGGTGTTAATCACTAAATCAGACCTACTACCGCATTTTGATTTCAGTATTGAAGAAGCAAAAGCGCAACTGGCCAAACTCAACCCTGATGTCGAAATTATGAGTGTATCGGTCAAGCAACCAGACACACTCAAACCTGTTGTGCAGTGGCTTTCACAGCAGCGTCAGCAATTGAGTCAGTCTATCGCGCAAAAGGACTAAATTATGTGTTTATCAGTGCCTTCTCAAGTCGTTGAAATCCATGATGATGCCACCGTCACCGTTAACACCATGGGGGTGAAGCGCCGCGTGAGCAGCCACCTGATGTCAGACCCATTAGCCATCGGTGATTATGTGCTCATTCATATTGGTTTTGTGATGAACAAAATCGATGAACAGGACGCCCAAGAAAGTCTCGCGCTGTATCAAGAGATTGTCGAAAAGATGGCCGAGCAGGAGTAACAGTCCATGCAGCTAAAAGATCTATATCAAGGATTTCGTCACCCAGAAGCCATTCATGCCCTAGCAAAGGCTATCAAGGAAACCGCGGCAAAGGTGAAAGGCGACATCAACATCATGGAAGTGTGTGGTGGTCATACCCATACCATCATGAAGTATGGTTTATTGCAGTTACTCCCTGACAATATTCGTTTTATCCATGGTCCAGGTTGCCCAGTATGTATCATGCCGAAAGAGCGCATTGATCATGCCGCTGAATTGGCCAGTCAAGATGACGTCATTTTGGTGAGTCTTGGCGATATGATCCGCGTACCTGGTTCAAAAGGCAGCTTAGCTAAGTTCCGCTCGCAAGGCTGCGACATTAGGCCGATTTACGACCCTCTTGACACCTTAACCATAGCTAAAGACAACCCTGATAAAAAGGTGATCTTTTTTGCCATAGGTTTTGAAACATCTACTCCAATGACCGCAGTACTGCTTGAACAAGCCATCAAGCAAGGGGTAGATAATCTGCTGTTTCATATCAATCACGTATTAGTACCACCAGCCATTGATGCGGTGATGGCAGAGCCCAAGACACAGGTGAACGCCTTTATTGGCCCTGCGCATGTGAGCGTAATAAGCGGCGCGAAAATATATCAAAAAGCGGTTGATGATTATCAAACACCCGTTGTGGTATCAGGCTTCGAGCCAGTTGATGTGATGGAATCGATACTGAAAATTGTTGTTCAAAAAGCCGCAGGTAAAGCTGAATTAAGCGTGCAATACAGCCGCTCAGTCACCTATGAAGGTAATCTTGCCGCCCAACAAATGATCGATAAATATTTTGAAGTGAGACCCGTGTTTCGCTGGCGAGGCTTAGGCCCCATACCTAATTCAGCCCTAAAACTGAAAGACGAATACCAAGATAGAGATGCTGAAGTCGTCATGCTACAGCACATTCCAGTGGTTGAAATTGACGATCACAAAGCTTGTCAATGTGGCGATATTTTACGTGGACTAGCCAACCCTAAAGACTGCAAAGTGTTTGGCAGAGGTTGTAGCCCAGAAACACCACTTGGCAGCTGCATGGTCAGCTCAGAAGGCGCTTGTAATGCCTACTACCGTTACGGTGGTCTCAACCCAGAGCAAGGAAAATAACATGGTTACGACAGCAAAAACCGTACAACTGAGCCATGGTGGTGGCGGTAAAGAAATGGATCAGCTAATCAAAAAAGTCTTCTTTGAAGCATTTGATAATCCGATTCTCACTGCCGAAGAAGATGCCGCAAAACTCCAACTTAAAGGCTCGGTGGCATTTACCACTGACTCATTTACGGTATCTCCGTTATTTTTTGCTGGTGGCGATATCGGTAAGCTTGCGATTGCTGGCACAGTCAATGATCTCGCCATGATGGCCGCCCAGCCAGAATACCTCAGTTGTAGCTTCATTATTGAAGAAGGCTTTGCCATCGACGATCTCAACACTATCGTGCAAAGCATGGCAACAGAATGTCATGTGAGTGGCGCGCGGATCGTCTGCGGCGACACAAAAGTAGTGCCAAAAGGCTGCGCCGATGGCGTGTTTATCAACACCACGGGAGTGGGTCATATCCTTAGTCCCAATGTTTCGGTAAACAACATCAAACCGGGCGATGCCATTATCGTGTCTCGTGATGTTGGCTGTCATGGCTCCACGATATTAATGGCGCGTGAAGGCTTGGCATTAGAATCAGAATTAACCAGTGATTGCGCAACACTCTGGCCTATTGTTGAGCAGCTCATTGCAGCCAATATGCCTATCCATGCAATGCGCGATGCCACACGAGGCGGGTTATCTGCAGTATTAAACGAATGGGCCAAAGCCTCTAATGTTGGCATAGATGTCAACGAGAGCGACATTCCTGTTGCTGATGAAGTAAAAGGCCTGTGCGAGCTATTTGGTTTTGAACCTTATGACTTAGCCAATGAAGGCACTTTCATTATCGCTATACCACAAGCCGCAGCAGCAGGTGCAATTGAAATTATGCAGCGATACGGCCATTGCGAAAACGCCGCCATTATCGGACAGGTAACACAAGCACATGAGGGCAAAGTGGTACTCACAACACCTTGGGGAAGCCAGCGATATTTAGACTTGCCACAGGGCGAGCTATTACCAAGGATTTGCTGATGCACGAGTACTCTATTGTCACCGCACTCATTGAACAATGCGAAACATTAGCAGCGCAGCATCAAGCCGAGGCCATTAGTCGGGTGGAGGTCAAAATTGGCATATTAAGCGGTGTTGAACCAGCTTTGTTATCGCAAGCCTTTGAAGCCTTTAAACAAGAAGGGGTATGCGCCAACGCAGAATTTAATATGCATATCCAGCCACTGCTATTGCAATGTCATGATTGTGGCCAACAAACCGAACAAAATGAACGCACCATTATCTGCTCTCACTGCAATAGCAACCGCACTCAGATTGTTGATGGAGAAGACATGATGCTGATGCAGTTAGAAATGGCGACGCCGTAGTGAGCCATATACAGAACAATCTGTAAAAAATAATCCATGGATTAAACAATCTATATCTATAAGTAAAACAACTAGCAAATGTTACAAGGAAATCGCAATGAAAAAAGCACTATCAGTTATCGCACTTGCCGCAGCCCCCTCTTTAGCAATGGCTCATGAAGGTCATGGTGGTATTGGTTTATTCCATCATTTGTCAGATCTAGTGCCTGCGATCGCACTCGTTGCTGTGGCAGCATTTATCATCTGGAAGCGTACTCGCTAAGCAAGTATTTAGCTTAGCGCCATAGCACGGGCAATGTAGCATTAGTTACATTGCTTGTTGTTGTGTCTGACAATTAAAATAAGCTAAGCAGTATATTTTAGATCTGGCTCAAACTTACATTAATACATCAGCATATTGATTAACTAAATCTAGTGCTTCCTACCTAGTTCACATTTCTTGCTATTTCAGCGTGCTATACCTGTCTTGATACATGTATTAATGAATTGAATAGCAATGAACAACA
This sequence comes from Shewanella maritima, assembly GCF_043643735.1. Taxonomy (GTDB): domain Bacteria; phylum Pseudomonadota; class Gammaproteobacteria; order Enterobacterales; family Shewanellaceae; genus Shewanella; species Shewanella maritima_A. The sequence continues at coordinate 389,827 of NZ_JBHZSM010000002.1, read as the reverse complement.
TAAAAAAAATAAAAGAATTAGATATCTTTAGCTTGTTTGTTTTCAAGCAAACCTATGAGCAGAAACACGCCAATTGCGTCGCGAAAACATTGGGGGTTTCGGCCCCAAAAGTAAGTCGATGCCTTAACGCATTACGCGCGACTTTTGATGATGAATTGTTTTATCGTCGTCAGGCTGAATTAAAGCCCACTCCCCTAGCTGACTCACTTTATCCATCGATTAACGCATTATGCCAAAATGTCCAACAGCTTGAAGATGTGGCGTCGACAGAACAAAAACCACAGAGTTCAAAACTGCTGCATATCGCTGTACCGCCGATTTTTATGGCCAGTATTTCTCATCATCTCAGTCAGAGTCATATTCGGGAGAAATATGGTTCAATCAGAATACATCCTTGGTCAAGCCACTCAGCCGAGCAAATATATAATGGTGAAATAGACCTAGGCATAGGTTTTGAGATTGCCTTTGCAGCCGAATTAGATAAATCAGCCATCAGTCAATTAAGCTCCGTTAATTTCATTGCCCGTGATGATCACCCTATTTGGCAAGCCTCGCCTACCACAACGCTGGAAGATATTTGCCAGTATCGATTCTTATACATTGAAGAGATTGGATTTAACGACAAGCTTGACCCATTTGAGCGCTTTTGTATCGAAACGGGCACGCCTTATACCGAGTTGCATAAGGTGGCGACGTTAGAAGAGTGGTATTGTCACTTACTTACCATGGATAGCATTGCGTTTATTCCGCCAACAGAAGCACAAGTCTATCAGGAGTTGCCCAATATCCGCTGTGAAAGGTTAAGCCAAACACAAACTGAAAGATTGATTGGCAATAACAAATTACCTCAGCTGCATTTGATTGAACCTCAAGAAAATTACCGCCGTTACAGCAATGAATACCGAACATTAGTAATTGATATTGTAAAAGAAATATCCAATGTATAGAGAATTATTCTCATTCATTAAAAGTGAATTTTAAAAGCCACAATTAATACTTTCATATTTTAAAATTCACCTAACTGCATCTTTAATTAGCAATCACAAGTTCATCACACCAAACTAACAAACGCATCAGATTTCTCTATAGTCAAAAAGCAATAAAAAAATACCTATAAAGGGATAGAGCGATGAGTAAATATAGAAAATCGATAATGGCATTGGCCATAGTATCGGCTATAAGTTTGTCCGCTTGCAGCGGAGATGATGGTAAAGATGGTAAAGATGGAGAACCTGGTGCACCAGGGCAACCGGGTGATCCGGGTTTGCCTGCTGGCTCTTTTGCCACCACCGTTGAATCAGCCGCAGATTATCAGTTAACTGTTTCCCCCACCGATATCGTTGTTGTTGGTAGCAATGACTTCGCCTTAAAGTTCACAGTCACAGGTAAAAACCCACAAGGTGAAGATGTGCCATTTATGGGGTTAGATAAAATTGCCCTGTATGTGATGAACCAATATGAAAATACCACAGATACTGGCGCACCTATTTTATGGCAAAGTCACACCTTAACTAATGAGTTTGGTTCAAGCATGTACTGTACGCCAACAGGCAAAGCTACTGCGAGAGGTGGTGCAGAAGTTGATGCCTGTACTTTAGTTGAAGATCTTGAAAACCCTGGCACATATACCGGTACTTGGGAGCATGATGGCAATGCACCCGTAGTCTTAGCCGATGGTGACGTTAACGATTTATACCGAGTGATGATCCGCAGTTATGATATTACTGACGCCGAAGGTAATGGTGTTGCTGACAAACTGCTGTCTACACCCATTGATTTTATCGCGGCAACGGGTGAAGCAGCCGTATCAGCGAAAGATGCTGTCTCAAATGAAACCTGTATTAAGTGTCATACACAATTAGATGGTTATGCTGAAACCGATATGCGTATCAGCAATATTCATGCTCACCACAACTATCAAAAAGTAGAAAATTGTGTGGCTTGTCATAACCCAGCTTATGCTGGTGGACAGGACGATCCAGAAAAAGGCTACAACGCCAACTGGAATGCCATGATCCATACACTTCATGCTGGTCACCATATTGATAACTTACAAGGTGAAGCAAAAGAAATGTTTGCTGAAATTGGTTTCCCATCTGAAATCAATGAATGTACTGCTTGTCACGATAATGGCACTCAGTGGAACGACAACATTTATGCTGAAGCCTGTGTTTCTTGTCACACTGATGTGAATTTTGAAACTGGTGAAAACCATGCAGGTATTACTCCAAGTAGCGATGCTGCTTGTGTGGGTTGTCACGGTGGCGGTAGCTTAAGCCCTGTTCAAGCTCATAAAGTAGGCGTAAGAGAAAAAGCCGTTAATGCCATTGTGGTGGACGTCAGTCATGTCAGTTATATGGAAAGCGCGACAGCAGACATGGACGAAATCACCGTCACTTTTGATGTGTCAGTTGATGGTCAGCCTGTTGAAGATGGTTTTGAATTCACTAACTTCACTAAGTATGACGAAATGAAGATTGGTCGTATTGAAGATGATGGCCGTTACTTTGGTAGCACTTCAGTCAACTTAAACGGAATCGCAGCTGTAGGTGGTCAAATCACAGTCACTAAGCCTGCTGAGTACAACCTAGACGGTGCAAGTATTTCAATTACCCCACGCTTCTCAGTTTGTGCTGATGCTGACGGTATGCTGATTGAGTGTTTAGATGCCACAGGCAATGCCCAATACGATATCGGTTATGTTGCAATCACAATGGCACAAGCATACTGGAACTTAGCTAACCCTGATGGTAGTGATGCCAATATTAGTCGCTTTAGTGACCCAGCGCGTGTCACCGCTGATGAAGCAAAATGTAATACTTGTCATACTTCGCTGGGTATTGCTAAACATTATGGCGACCAACGATTCGACCAATGTGTAGGCTGTCACAACGATACATGGGGTGGTTCATACCACGTGACTGTTGAGTACAAGTCAGATGAAGTAGACACAGACGGTAACCCAATTTTCAAAGAAATTGATGGATTGACTTACCATACCCGTGACCTATTTGCTGTTGCTCATAGATTCCATACAGGTCTTTGGGATGACAACCGCGGCTTCCCCGCTATCCACCTTAACTCTGATATGGAAACTGTGGGTTACCCAGCTGTGGCCACGCAATGTACTGCATGTCACAAAGATGACGTCAGCCTGTTCGCCAGTGATGGCGGTTTGACTTCAGGCAAGCGTGCAATTGCTGTGGATGCCGGTGCTACAGAGTTCATCAGCCCAGTTGCTGAAGCTTGCCGTACTTGCCACGCTCACTCAAATGCATCAGCACTCGCTCACTTCAGAGCTAATGGCGCTGTAGTTGAAGGTGAAGGTCAAGCGACTTCAGACTTACCAGTTGAGTCTTGTGCAACGTGTCATGCAGAAGGCAAAACTTACGGCATAGATGTGGTTCACGGTGGAGGTGCACACTAGATACAAGTTCCTAACCGAGGCTAGAGCACTCTTCCCTGCTTGCTTTTAGCCAATGTGGAATGGGCCTATAACTGTTGTTATAGGCCTTTTTCATTATTGGTATAGCAACTGTTCAGTCCTCTTTCTCAACTCTCTGTTTTTATAAGCAGTTTCAATAATTTTTGGGATAAAACAACAAAGATACAAACTGATAACTATGTTAAACATTTGTTACCAGTAGTTGATTATGCTATTTATTAAGGGTCAAACGGCTGTTCAGCACTAAAAGCTGAGTTTTTGGCGAATAAATATAATATAAAATAAATGAGAGCCACCAAATGAAATTATCAAAAGTATCAAGCGCTATTCTAGCGTTATCGATCAGCACTGCACTTCCTACATATGCCAATAGCGACAGATATGTCATCCAAGTTGACCCACAAAAAAAAGGCATTGTTAAAGCTCTAGCCAAGCAGCTAGGTGCAGAGATCCACATAGACGGAAATGGCTTTATCGCAGCGACCTTTTCAGGCAAGAATCTAGAAGAAGTCAAAGGGCTATTAAATAACCCTCATGTTCAATTAGTTGAATTAGACCAACCAAGACAATTAATGAACTTTAGTGATAGCGCTGGCAATCCAACGGACACCCAAGTCACACCTTATGCAGTGGTTCAATCCCAAGCTGATCAGGTGAACTTTAATGCTAATGCAGGCATCAAAGTGTGCGTCATAGATTCTGGTTTAGACAGCAGTAATACTGACTTTAATTGGAACACCATTACCGGAGACAATGACTCAGGAACAGGTAACTGGTTTGATCATGGTGGTCCGCACGGTACGCATGTGGCAGGAACTATTGGTGCGGCCGATAACGGCTACGGTGTTATTGGTATGGCACCTGGTGTCGACATGCACATCATTAAGGTCTTCAATGCAGAAGGTTGGGGTTATTCATCAGATTTAGCCCATGCGGCAAACCTTTGTAGTCAGGCTGGTGCAGATATTATTAGCATGAGTTTAGGTGGCGGTGGAGCAAACTCCACCGAATCAAATGCATTCGAAAACTTTGCTAATGATGGTGGTTTAGTTGTTGCAGCGGCAGGTAATGATGGTAATAACGTACGCTCATACCCAGCGGGTTATTCCTCTGTCATGATGGTGGGGGCAAATGACGCTAACAATGTCATCGCGGATTTTTCCCAGTTCCCTTCTTGTGAAACCGGAAGAGGCAAGAAACGCACAACAGACGAAACTATCTGTGTCGAAATTACAGCTGGTGGTGTTGATACCCTTTCAACTTTTCCAGCAGGCTTAGCAACATCGTCATCACTCACCGCTGACACAACAGGATTTGCATCTTCTGCTATGGAGAATAGTGGCTCGGCAAGTGGCAACACCTACTTCATGGGCACAGCAGAAACCTCAGATGGAGGTGCAAATGGTAATGTATGTGTGATTGACCGCGGTAACATTTCATTCCATGACAAGGTAGCAAATTGTGAAGCCTCAGGCGGCGTAGGAGCTATCATTATAAACAATGAACCAGGCATGTTATACGCAACACTAGGTGAAGCTAACTCTACTTCAATCCCTGCTGTAGGTGTCGCTTTTGAAGATCGTAGTGCGCTTTTAGCGGCCATGTCTGCGAGTATTGACGTTGGTGCATCTGATTACGGATTAATGAGTGGTACTTCCATGGCAACACCTGCTGTATCAGGGATTGCTGCACTTGTTTGGTCAAACCATAGTCAATGTACTGGTGAAGAGATTCGTGAAGCACTCAACACCACTGCTTTGGATGCTGGTGCGAGTGGACATGATGTGTATTTCGGACATGGTATTGCCCAAGCTGCTGCTGCTAATGATTATTTAACCAACAACGGATGTAGTGGAGGAGTCACTCCGCCACCTTCAGGAGATGATATTTCTCTCAGCTTGAATGGTTACAAAAGTAGAGGTGTAAAATATGTTGATCTTACGTTCTCTGGTGCAACCACTTCACAGGTTGATATTTACCGAAATAATAGTTTGATCACAACCACTGTAAATGATGGTGCTTACACAGATACAATCTCAACCAAAGGTGGTGGCACATACACCTACAAAGTCTGTGAAGTATCCTCTACTACTTGCAGCAGTGACACCACTGTCACCTTCTAATTCATAATATTTATAATTAAATTATGATAAAACCTAGGCCAGATATTCTGGCCTAGGTTGTATCTAGAGAACAAGAAATCGGTTACTTTTTTTTAACAAGCGAACAAGTTACACTAGCCAAAATTTCATTTTGAGGTTTCTATGGATAGAAGATTACTTTTACTAATCGCTTGTTTTATAAGCTTTTCACCTTTTGCAGAAGTGTATAAGTGCGCTGATGGCAAGTACCAAGATCATCCTTGTGATAACGATAGCCACCCCATTGATTTAAGCGAGGTAGGCAGTGTCATTACCCCTCAATTAGTCACCGATGACGAACTAGAACAGACCAATAGCAATGCGCAGCAAGCGAAACGCGAAGAAATTTCTACCTACATTCGTAAGCAACAAATCAATCGCAAAATTAGCCAACTGCAGCGAAGTCGAAAACGCGCTCTGGTTGAACAAGAGCTTAAACGCTTAAATGAAGAACGTAATCTTGCTCAAAACGGTCGCATAACCAACGGGATTGCAACAAGGTATGTAGCAGATGAAGATTGGCAACAAAGTTTGACACAAGAAATGTCTGCATTGAATCTTCGCACTGAAGCCGAAGTTGCTTCGATTGATCGCCAAGTCGAAGTATTCCAAAGACAATTAGAAAAGCTAGAAAGCCTAGAACGGCCCTTTGAATAATGCGTTTGCCGCAATTAACTGGCACACTAGTGTCAGTAAACTCATTTAAACGTACTGCAATCTCATGACCATACCGAGTCACATCGAAACAGCACTAATCAATACGGCAGGGATATCTCACATTAACCAAGTGTCTGTAATCCAATCCTTATGGAGCGGGTACGGCCAATTACTCAGAGTATCAATTGAGCCTGGAATTAAGTTAACAGACCAGCGTGTTGCCAACACTGCCCCCATGAAAAGCGTGATAGTAAAACATATTCAATTACCTTGTTCTACGCTTTCACAGCAATCAGATCAGTTGGCCCACCCAAGAGGCTGGAACACGCAATTATCCCACCAACGAAAGCTCGATTCCTACGCCGTCGAGCAACACTGGTATCAATCTTATGCCAATCAATGCCACAGCTCGAGCTATCTACCCCAATGTATTCAATCGCAACAGCATGGTAATGACATCCTACTGATTTTAGAGGATTTGGCCTGCCAAGGTTTTACCGATGTGTATCAACAGGCCTCAGCTATCAATCACGATATAATCAAAGCCTGCCTACAATGGTTAGCACAATTTCATGGGCAATTTATCAATCACTGCGCTCAAGGTTTATGGCCTATCGGCAGTTACTGGCACTTAGCCACTCGGCCAGATGAATACGCGAGCATGCCTGATAGTGAGCTAAAGCGAGCTGCATCTGCCATAGATAACGCACTGAACCAGTGCCAGTATCAGACAATCATTCATGGCGATGCGAAATTAGCCAATTTCTGTATCAACCCAGACAATCAGCAAGCCGCAGCAGTAGACTTTCAATACGTAGGTAAAGGTTGCGGCATAAAAGATGTGGTGATGTTATTAAGCAGCACTTTAGATTTTAGTCAATCTCACCAGCAGCTAGATACACAAATAAGCCGCCACCTTGAGTACTACTTTGATAGCTTAAAAACAAGTATTCAACAGTATAAACAGGCTCTTCCCCCTGAAGAGGTTATCACTGAATGGCGTGATTTGTTTCACATTGCATGGGCAGACTTTCAACGATTTTTGCTGGGTTGGAGCCCTAACCACGCCAAAAACAATTCATATACACAAAAACTCACTAATAAAGCCCTTAAACAACTAAAGTAAGTCTAAAAATATGGACTTATAACCACACTAAATCTCCTATTTTTACGGTAAAAACTTATAACAAACATATAAAAATAGCAGCTTTTGCTCGACAATTACCCAAACAAATCATAACTCACCATTACGTGATCGCCATCACTTGAGCTATCGCAGCAATTCTTGCAAGCTACGACTTGCAAGCATCCATAAGGTGTTTGCTTTCCGTTCGGATGAAGGTAGCAGGAGAGTGGGGCTTAACCCCACACCGACGAGGCAAGTTAGTTATCTCAATACAACTAACCACTCTTTCAGGTGCCACTTAGTGGTGAGGACTGTTACTGGACGAGCCTCTGGAGAGATTGTTAGTCACACTTTTCGTGCGATATAACAACGCCGAAGGCGAAAGTGAGTTATTGATATTTCCTCAGTAACACGCGAAACGCTCAGGCAAAAGGACAGAGGAGAGGATGACTGTATTGCTTATGGTTTCTGACACCTTTGTTGCCCATTCAATGTGACTGAGCTCGTCAGCCCTTGTCGACAGACATTTCTTTTCCTCCCTTAGGGCCTGTTGATCTTTGCTGATTAGAATTTGTTCGAGTTAAAAGCACTTTAATCGCGGCGTGAGCGACGACGTCTAGTCTTCTAAACAAACTCGCTCACAACAAAGAGTAAAGCGCTTTTAAACGAACCTTACAGGCAGCACTTGTTGTCATTTCTACTGCGTTAACGACTTATCATGTGGAATAACCACACATCAAAGTCGTTGTCTTGTATAAATTTCCAACAAGTAGCTGCAAAAATAATCATGAAAGATTAACAGGCCCTATATTAATTAAGTTGTTTAATATTCGAGGAATATCATGAATTTTCACGCTTTACTCAGCGATGTCAACGCTATCGTTTGGGGACCAATCACCCTGTGCTTATTAGTGGGCACCGGTGTATATCTCACTGCTCGCTTAAAACTAATCCAAGTTTTCAAACTACCATTGGCATTAAGCCTGCTATTTAAACCCGCCAGTGGTAAAGGCGATTTAACCTCCTTTGCAGCCTTATGTACCGCGCTGTCAGCCACGATAGGTACAGGTAATATTGTCGGGGTCGCAACCGCGATTAAAATTGGTGGGCCAGGTGCTTTGTTTTGGATGTGGTTAGCCGCCTTTTTTGGCATGGCCACCAAATATGCTGAATGTATGCTCGCGGTAAAATATCGCACCACGGATGCCAAAGGCAATGTCGCTGGTGGCCCTATGTATTACATTGAACGCGGTATGGGGCTGAAATGGTTAGCCAAAATATTTGCCATTTTTGGTGTTGGTGTAGCCTTCTTCGGTATTGGTACCTTTGCACAGGTCAATGCAATTAGTGATGCGCTGACGATTGCCTTTGAAATCCCAAGCTGGGTGACTGCTATCGTGTTAACGACATTAGTTGCCACCGTCACCATTGGCGGCGTAACACGTATTGCTAATGTCGCGAAAAAAGTGGTGCCTACGATGGCATTATGTTACGTCATTGCGTGCTTATGGATATTGACTAGCTTTGCCGATCAGATTATTCCTGCCTTACAGCTGGTTATTCACAGTGCCTTCACACCAATTTCTGCAGCAGGTGGTTTCTTAGGGGCAACCGTAGCACAAGCAATTCAAATCGGTATTGCCAGAGGTGTATTTTCTAATGAGTCAGGTTTAGGTAGCGCGCCGATAGCAGCAGCCACTGCTAAGGTAAAGCAGCCAGTAGAGCAAGGTTTAGTTAGCATGACGGGCACCTTTTTTGACACCATCTTGATTTGCACCATGACAGGTTTGGTGCTGATCATTACCGGCGTGTGGAATGGTGATACTGCTGGTGCTGCAATGACCAGCGCAGCTTTTGCTGCAGGAAGCTCTGCCATGGTGGGGCAATATGTGGTGACTATTGCGCTGGTATGTTTTGCATTTACCACCATTCTTGGCTGGCATTACTATGGTGAGCGCTGCTGGAATTACTTAACCCAGCAACGCTTGGGTGAGCATGGCATTAAAATTTACCAGTTCACCTTCTTATTGCTCATCGCCATGGGCGCATTTATTCAATTAGATTTAATTTGGTTACTCGCAGACACAGTCAATGGCCTGATGGCAATTCCGAATCTGATTGCCATCATAGGTTTACGTCATGTAGTGCTAAAAGAAACCCAAAGTTATTTTGACAAAAAATGTGGCCGCGTCAGCACAGTTGTGCCTGCAAAGTTTTAATTTGAAAACTATAAGATATTTTCTCGATAGGCCATGTTTAATGGCGTTTTACTGAAGGACATCGATAAGTGAAATCAACACAGGCTGAACATAATGCTCAGCCTGTGTTTTCATCTACAACCAATAATCTACAACCAATCCATTCGAAACGATCGTATGTGAGTTCTGTGAACAACCGAAGTTATTGTATCTACGAGCGACTTATCAAGTTAACCACGCTGAATAGTGATATCTGCCACATAACCATGCTGTGTACTTTTTAGCGCATCAACAAGCATGCCAGCGGCTTCATCAGCTGACATAAAACCTGAGGTATCAACATCCTTACCACTCGTGGGCCAAAAACCTGTATCCATGCCCCCTGGGTAAACACACACCAGTTTCATCGGGCTTGATTTCAACTCTAAGCGCACAGACTCTATAAAGCCTTTAACTGCCCACTTAACTGCACAATAGGTTGACTCACCAGCTTTTGCGACCAATGCTGCTGTTGACATCACGACCACTACCGTCACAGGTTTATCTTGATAACGACGCACTAACTCACGTACTAAGTTAATGGTAGTAAGCAAGTTGTTATCGATAAGATTTTGAATTTGCTGATTATCCTGTACGACTATGTCACCAAAATAACCACTACCAGCACAATGGACTACAGTCGATAAGGGTTGCTGAGCGGCATCGATGTAATCAAATAGCTCCGCTACATCACTGGCTTGGGTTAAATCCGCACCAACGGCCTGAACAATATCCGTATCATTCGCAATAGCAGCCAATGACTCAGCGGTTTCGGTTAATCTTTGGCTATTTCTGCCTGTAATGGTAATAGCCTGCGCTGACTGCACGTATTGTTTGGCCACTGCACCACCTAAACCACTACTTGCACCTGTAATTAGAATCATGCATCCCTCTCATTTTCACGTTACAACATTACCAATATATCGCGTTTAACTGGGCTTACTTTAGCATTGAATGATAGGGCCTGTTGATCTTTGTCGATTGAATTTGTTCGAATTAAAAGCACTTTAATCACGACGTGAATAATGACGTGTAGTCATCTAAACAAATAGCTCGCAACGCAGAAGAAAGTGCTTTTAAACGAACCTTGCAGGCAGCACTTGTTGTCATTTCTACTGCGTTAATGACTTATCATGTGGAATAACCACACATCAAAGTCATTTCCTTGTATAAATTTCCAACAAGTAGCTGCAAAAATAATCTTGAAAGATCAACAGACCCAGCTATCACACCGCCTTGATAATCGCTACACAATGGACAATAAAAATATCAGTAAATGAACGCGATATTTTGGTTACAAGTGGTACACATTTGTAATAAAGTAGGAAATTAATATGGTGAAAATATCAACAATAACAGCAAATAAAGGAATATATGATGCTAAATCCTGCAAAAGCTTTCCCTTCCTTATTGGTGGCCTCAACATTGATGCTTTCTGCCTGCGGTGGCTCATCGGGTTCAAGTGATGACAATAGCGGCATTAGTACTGGTGGCGGTTCAGAACCTGAGTGGGTTGCGGGTGAATTTACAGCCTACCCTGATCTTGCTCAACAGTGCTCTGCAGACGGAACGGGGTCAGATTTAATCGAAAAACTATGGCTGCGTTCATGGACTAACGACACCTACCTTTGGTATGACGAAGTTGATGACATTAACCCTGATGGTTACTCAGTTGAACAATACTTCAATCTATTGGTCACTGATGAGTTATCAGAAACGGGCAACCCAAAAGATAACTTCCATTTTTCCATGTCATCGCAAGAATGGAATCAACTGGTCAACTCAGGCGCATCATTTGGCTATGGTATGAACTACTTTCTACGTAATGCATCATCAAGCGTTTCACGCCAAGTGACCATTTCGTACACTGAACCTAACTCACCAGCCACAACTAACAATATTGCGCGTGGTGCTATCATCGTCAGCATTGATGGCGTTAATGTTGCCAATGCCAATACACAGGCTGAAATCGACGTCTTAAATGCTGGTTTATTTCCAACCTCTTCTAGCAAACAAACCGAGTTTGTTATTCGTGATTTAAATTCACAAACCGATCGAAGCGTTTCATTAACAGCAGCAAGCATAGTGTCGACACCAGTACAAAATGTGAAAACCTTATCCACGGCTACCGGTAATGTCGGCTACTTGCAATTTAACTCTCACATCGCCACGGCTGAAAAAGGCCTGTTCGATGCAATAACACAATTAAGTAATGCCGGTGTAGATGATTTAGTGATTGATTTACGCTACAACGATGGCGGTCTGTTAGCCATGGCAAGTCAGCTAGGTTATATGGTTGCGGGTGACAATTTAACCGCTAACAAGACATTTGAATTGATGAACTTCAATGACAAATACCCAAATACTGACCCTGTTACTGGCGGTGCATTATCACCTGTACCGTTTATTCCTGTGACACTTGGATTCAACAGCGCATTAATCGGTCAAAATATTGCGCTACCGAGTTTAGATCTAGACAGAGTATTTATCCTTACAACAGGCAGCACCTGCTCCGCCAGTGAAGCGTTAATGAATGGCTTACGCGGTATTGATGTAGAAGTGATTCAAATTGGTGACACCACCTGTGGCAAACCCTACGGCTTTTATCCAACCGATAACTGCGATACAACCTACTTCACGATTCAATTCCAGGGTGTGAATGATAAAGGGTTTGGCGATTACGCAGATGGTTTTATGCCTAGTACTAACCCAATGCTTGCTAGTGAAGTACCTGGTTGCCTTGTAGGTGATGACTTTACTCACGCACTGGGAGACGCTGAAGAAGCTATGTTAAGCGCAGCACTTTACTATCGTGATAATAGCCAATGCCCAATGGTGGCAGCCGCTAGCGTAGCTAAAGCGCCAGCAATTAATGGCTTAGTCGATGAAAGCTTGCTACTGCAAGATACACGCAAGCAAAGCATTGTACGTAGCAATCGTATTTTGAGCCATATGAGTGCAGGTCAATAATGAGAGACTCTCGCTTATCGCTTATATCTATTGCGTTATTACTGGTTGTCGGTGGCTGTAACAGCACGCAAACCAGTAATAGCGCAACAGACATTAGGCCCATCACACAAGTTGAACCCGCGGTGTTAGTTAAGCCTAACACCTTAGTTCAGCAGGAGTTGCAGCTAGCCGTCAACCAGTTACTATCAAGTAAACAAGTCACCTTGGCAAAGAATGCATTTACCCAATCAAGCCAAATCACTTTGGAACGCCAATCATTTTCTGACGCTAACGGTCATAAGGTAATGGGGCGAACTATGGAAATGCCTGAGCAGTTTCAATTGCTCAAGCAGGGACATCAATGCATTGTCAGGCACTTAAATACTAATGAGCAGGTGGTACTGCAACATGCTACCTGTAAAAGTGAAGCATCCAGATAGATAATGACTCAAGATCATACTTGCGGTATTTAAGTGTTAGGCAAAGAAGGTTTAACGCTATAAACACGCCCGCTGGTATGATTTTTTGCTTTACGGCTGACATGTAAACAATGCGTTTATTCTCAAATGCGTTTGCAAAAAGTAAGTTAAAAATCATCTACATTTGGTTTTATTGTTCCCTAAAACTTGTGAGTCATTCTTAAATACCATAAGGTTAAAAAGGCAGCAAAAATAATAGCGCAGTGGAGAAACCATGGCTCAAGCAAAAATTCTCGTCATTGATGATGACCCAGTCTGTACAGGTCTTGTGTTGGCAATTCTGGGGGACGAATACTTAGTAATGACAGCCAACTCAGGTGAAGGGGCAATTGAGCTCTTATCGAATCTCACTCCCGATTTAATCTTTCTTGATATCACCATGCCAGATATTAATGGCTATCAGGTTTTAAAGCAGGTCAAAGCCAAAACTAACACCAGTAACATTCCAGTGGTGGTAATCAGCTCATTGGCTGAAGCCTCAGATCAAGAGTTTGCCATCAAACTTGGCGCAGATGATTATCTGACAAAACCAATATTACCCGATGCGGTACAAAGAGTGCTGACTAAGTTCCTGTAGACTCAGCTCCTGTAGACTCAGCTCCTGTAGACTCAGCAACTGTAAGTTAACGATGGATATGTAAGCTCAGCAACATCAAACCGCTAATTTGATTGCAAATAAAAAGGCTGCCTAGGGCAGCCTTTTTTAGTGATGAAACTTAACGCAGATTACTTCGCCCCTGGCTCAGCAAAACGTGTCATCCAGTCTTCTGCTTCGTTGTACCAATAAATCGAATTATTCGGTTTTAGAATCCAATGATTTTCATCTGGGAAGTAAATCATCCGCGATTCTACACCACGAGTCTGTAGAGTCCGGAACAACTCAAACCCTTGACCAACGGGCACACGGTAGTCAAGCTGACCATGGATAACTAAAGTTGGTGTGTTGAAATTTTCGGCACCATAATGTGGCGAGATCGATTTATAGATATCTGGATTTTCCCAGTAGCTACCAAAACGAGTACTGTGCACAGAGAAGTCTGCCGCCATTTGCGAGTACATGTTGTACACAGCAGCATGGATCAATAAGGCATTAAATGGGTTTTCTTCGCCTAGAATAATCGACGCTAAATAACCACCATAGCTGGCACCTGCAGCCACTACGCGCTCTTCATCAATCCAGTCTTTATCAGTCAGCCATTTGGTTGCCTTAAATACGTCATCAAGAGATTTATTTTTCCAATCAGGGTTAATGCTATCAGTAAACTCTTGACCAAAGCTGCTTGAGCCATGGAAGTTTGGCCATGCTGTCACATATCCCCAAGAGGCAAAGGTTTGCGCATTCCAACGATAGTGGAAACCATCAGAGATCGCACCATGCGGACCACCGTGGATCAGCATCATCAAAGGATATTGCTTGCTTTTATCAAACCCTGGAGGGTAATGCACCCACATTTGGATATCTTGATCGTTATAGCCTTTATAGGTCACAGACTCATAAGTACCCATGTCGACATTGGCTAAAATGTCATCATTAAACTTGTCTAAACGCGTGACCTTGCCATTACGCTTATTGATACTCACTAAGCGACCTGGGTATAAGAAGCTATCATTGACAGCAACTAACGTGCCGTCTTTCGCGATATCAGGTTGGCCAAAGTTAGTGGCGCCAGTAATGGCTTTAACTTTGCTGTTATTGATGTTGATGTGGTAGATACGACGGGTCGCAGCATCATCAATGGCTGCATAAAAGCCTTTGCTGTTTGCTGTCCACACAAAACGGGCAACTGAGCGATCCCAATCTTTAGCAACAGTACTGAACTTGCCTTTTTTCAGGTCATACAGCATTAATTTTGCGGTATCTGCGTAAAACCCATGAATATGCTGGCGAGTAAATGCCAACGTTTTACCATCTGGGCTAAAAGTTGGATTCGCATCTGGTGCTTGATTATCAGCAGTTAAATTGACCGCTTTCTTGCTACCAATTTCAGCTAGGAAAATATCTACTTTAGGATCAACCTTGTTGTCCCAACCGTTACTGTTAAATGCAATCCAACGCTCAGATGGGTCAATGTCATAGCTGCCTGCGCTCTGAGATGAACGCGGTAATTGAATATTTAGCGGCTGAGTAATTGGCTCAACATCGCCACCTTTCGTTGAAATACGGAACACATGCGCGTGTCTATCTTCTTCAATCCAGTGATCAAAGTGCGAATATGGCAGTGCATTCCACTGGCGAGCTGAGACTTTAGTGTCTTTATTAGCTTTCAGCTGTGTTGCCATTTCTTCCCAGTTTTTATCAGGGAAAATACGGCTAATGAAATAGATGTGTTGTCCAACCCACTTAATGCCTTTTACACCACCGGGTACTTCAGTTAAGCGCTGTGCTTCACCTGGTTGATTCATTGGTAATAAGTAGACTTGACCCGCGTCATCATCGTCACGCTTACTAATAAAAGCTAAGGTATTGCTGTCAGGTGAGAAAGTCGCTTCACTGACTCTCAGGCCTTTGGCGGTAATGGCGCGCTGTTGCTTACCTTCAGTGTCAAATAACCACAACTGAGTTGAGCCTTTATCACTCGGCACATCAAACTCAGTCACTGGTGCCACAATGTAGTCACCATTAGGCGAAATAGTTGGGTTGCCGATTCGGCTAAGTTGCCATAGCACATCAACAGATAGTGTCTTTTTTTCTTCCGCGATTACTGATGCAATGGGCATAAGCAAGCAGAGGAAAAATACCCCGATTTTTTTCACAGTGGTTCTCCCTATTATCTTTTTTATTTCGACGTTTACATTGCAAAACAAACGTGGGCAGCCAGCCGATGTCATTCCGGCACCGCGCAGATGCAACTATGTTGCACGCTACGCCTAAAGTAAGCTGAGTGTCAAAGCTTGTATTGAGTTGGTGAGATAAATGTTACCTATATCACACCCACATAATGGCGATAATCACTTAAGTGAAACTTAATCTGTCAGTTATTAGCGCCTGTTGCTCTTTCAAGATTGTTTTTGCAGCAACTTGTTGGAGATTTATACAAGGCAGTGACTTTGATGTGTGGTTATTCCACATAATAAGTCGTTAATGCAGTAGAAATGAAACAAGTGCTGCCTTTAAGGCTCGTTAGAATTCATCAATAACATGAAACGCGCGGTATTCATCATAGGCAAATTGGTCGGTCATGCCACTGATATAATCAATGATTAACCGAGTGCGGAAGTAGAACTCTCGACATGCTTCATCAGGTATTTGCGCGGCGAGTTGTTTTTGCTCCATCGCCAATTGATACGCTGAGATATGTTTTGAAGATAGCTTCTTAAATAAACGTTGAGGGTAAATAGGAATACTACACCAGCGAGGATCGGACTTTTTAATGCCGTTAATCAGCACATTAAACTGCGCTGAAGACAGTTCAAGCAAAGGTTGATAACACTGCATTAAACCGCTGATCACCCGGTAACCTTGCAGCTCGCGAGCCTCTACTTCAGGGTGACAAAAAGCTTGTTCAAGTGCCACCAGCTTAAAGGTTTCCACAATCATGTGATTAACGCTGTTATCTTCAATCAACGCCTGATTAAAGCTGCCATTAAATACCGCTTCTAAGTTATCAACAAAACGTTTTTGCGCATGTTGTGGCAACCTAAAGTTTACGCCAACCCGTAAGAAGACAAAGAAAGCGCTGTCGCTACCCTGCGCACTGCGTGTCGCCCGAGTCAGAATATCTGACATTACAGCTTGTTCTGGTGTCGGTAAATGCTCTGACAACTCAGAAAATTTTTGCAGTAATGCCTGTTTCATCTGCTCAATGGTGAGCACGTCTTTCTCAACAGCATCTTCTAAATCTGCAATGCCATAGGAAATATCGTCGGCCGCTTCCATGATATAGGAAAATGGTGAGCGACAATGCTGATCAATAGATAACACTGAGCGCAACTCACAGATGTAGTCAGTTTCACTTAAGTAGTAACCCACTTTTTTCTTTAAATAACTGTGTGGGTCATTGCTACCTTTCGCAGGCTTCACTTCAGTACCACAACGTGTGTACTTCATTATTCCTGATGCCTGAGCATAAGTCAGGTTGAGCTTCAACAAAGTATGGATAAGACGAATGCCCTGCGCATTACCTTCAAAGCTGATTAAATCACGGGCAATATCTGCCGGCAGGTCTTGCTGATGACGCTTGTGGTAGATGCCATTGAGGTGAGTTTCAAGCCAATCAATTAGCGCCGCTTCACCAAAATGGCCAAAGGGTGGATTGCCCACATCATGCATTAAGCAAGACATCTCAACCAGCGTTTCAAGCTCTCGATCAAAATCAGCTAAGCCCATGTGTTTTTGCTGCCACTGCGGCTTAGCTAACTCTTCGCAAATTAGCTGACTGATATAGCGCCCAACCTGCTGCACTTCCATTGAATGGGTCAATCGACTTCGCACTGCTGCATTGCGTTCAAGAGGAAACACTTGGGTCTTTTGTTGTAAGCGTCGAATGGCTGCGGAATTAATGATGCGTCCGCGATCACTTTCAAATTGCCGCGCAATGGGGCCTGAAGACGCTTTCTTTTGATAGGGTCTGTCGACTTTGATTTTTTCGCTGAAATGACCGGTCATAATGATGCTAAGGCAGTAGATTTTAAAACAAAACTACCCTAGAGACCGTCATCAAGCAACAGTTTCACCAGCAAAACCATGATTCAGAGACCGTTGATATCTTTTTGATAAGATAAATTGTTTAGATTCAATGGCTAAATTATGTTTTTAATAATAATCAGCTTAGAAATCCATCTAAATGTGTATACTCAATGATAAGCGCATAAACACTTTGGACGTATCAAACTTTATGACACGTAAACAGGTTTTTTCGGCCATCATTATCAGCTTAATCGCCTTCAGTTTGGTGCCATTATTAATGTGGAGCAACCAATGGTTTACGTCAAAGCAAAACCCACAGCAATATGGCATTGATGGCTCTTTTTTATCACCACTGCATTTTGAATGGCAAGATACCCAACTCAACAGCCAACGATTTCCTTTTAACGAGCCAACTTATACTTATGTGTTTGCAGGCTTCTTATCATGTTCAGAAATATGCCCTATTCGCATCAAACAATTACACCAACTTGAAGCGGTTATTGCCGATGATGAGCAACTAAGCCAGCAGTCCATTGCCTTCTTGTTTATCACTATTGATCCAGACAATGATACACCTCAGGTAAGGCAACAGGTGATAGATGCCCAATCACCTCGTTTTTTCAGTGCAGCACTCGCGGAATCAGCACTATTTAAACTGTCATCCCATTTATCTGAGAACATTTCATCATTTAGCACTACCAACAATCATGTTGGTAAGCTATTTTTAATTAAACCAAATGGAGAAATTGGCCGTATCTATTCTGCAAAAAAACTGTCGACCGACAAGATGTTAGCCGAGTTAAAGCAACTTATTTACTCAAGTAAGGAATCACCATGAGCCGCTCTGCTTCTGAAAAAATACAACAACAGAATGATGCCTATATTTATAAAATATTATTACTGCAATCCCCAATATTGATCGTCAGCGGGTTATTGGGTGCAGGCATGTTCACCTTTACCATGACAGCAGCCATCATTATGGCTGTGTTAGTGCAAGTGAGTTACACCTTGCTAAAAGGCACACCACTGTTTGGTATCGTCGCAGCGGTATTGATGATGACAGTATCTGGGCTGTTGGTACAATCGCAAATGGGTATGATAGAGATGCACTTTCATATCTTTGCCTCAATGGCGTTATTTCTGATTTACCAACGCTGGCAGCCTCTCGTCGCATCCCTCATTACGGTTGCAGTCCACCATGTGATTTTTACTTATATCCAGCTATCTGATGGGCAGATGTTTGGTACGCCTATCATGATTTTTGCTGGCGAATGTTCTTGGAGCATCATGCTAGTCCACGCTGTTTTTGCCGCGGCAGAAACGGGGATATTAGTCCGTATTTCGATGTTCATGCGTCAAAACTCATCAGCCAATTTACGCATTGCGAATGCCATCAGTAACATCTCAGCCAATAAAGATTTATCTATACGTTTAACTCCAGCTGACACTGAAGCAGAACAAGCTTTTAATTTGATGTTGGAAGAATTGAACCAGTTATTTACCGACTACAATGTGATTGCGAAGCAAATGGGTATCACGGCGGATGAATTAATATCTTTGAGTGAAATGACCCAAGAAGCGGTGCATAGTCAATACAATCAGGCTCAATCAATTTCACATACCGCACAACAAGTGATTGGTAATTTCCAGCAAGTTACCCATAACAGCCAAACTTCAGCTGAACAAGCACAATCTGCAGCTGTTTCCAGTGTGGATGACAGACAAAGCGCCCTTAACATAGTAAAAGACATGAGCGCATTAGAGAGTAATACCTCTGCAGTAACAGAGTCACTGACCGAACTCACCAACGATGTCACGGCTATCACATCATTGCTGCAAGCCATTCGCAGTATTTCTGAGCAAACTAACCTACTGGCACTTAACGCCGCCATTGAAGCGGCAAGAGCCGGTGAAAGTGGTCGCGGTTTTGCCGTGGTAGCAGATGAGGTAAGAACCCTAGCCCAACGTACCAGCCAATCAACTGATGAAATTGAAGCGGTATTAAGTCGCTTAAACCAAAGTATGCTCAGAACGGTTGATTCTATGGATGAGGGACAAAAAATCACCTCTGAGAACGTGGCCAATACCAATGTCATAGCTTCAGGGTTGGAAGAACGTACCTCTCAAATTGAGCAGGTTGCCCAGCTTAGCCGTGAAGTGGCCGATGAAACTGAGCAACAAAGTAGTCAATTAACCCATATTGGTAATGAAATAATCAGTAATGCTGAAACCGCGACGCTCTTATCAGAACAAGCGAAGAAACTAATGGAAGGCGTCAACTTGATGCAACAAATTACGGCTGAGTATCAAAGTAAAGCTGCGACTTATAAAACTCAGTGAGTGCAAGTAGAAGCGGCTTCATTATCTTGTTAAACCGCAGTATCGTGGAGTTTCTCGATACTGTGGTTCACCCCATAGCCTATAATAAATCCTGCACTTGTTTCAGTGCCGCTACGGCAAAACCTTGGTCATAAAAGAAGAGTATATTACCTTGCTCATCGAGTAACACGACTCGGGCATTGTTTGGATTTTGATTGCCTGTCAGTTGTTGCACTTGATCGCCATCTTTATAAATGGTCACCACCCCTTTCCACATAGGTTTAGGGATACCTCGACGCATTCCATTGTCTATCATGGTGCTGAACATACGCGGAAATAAGCCTTGTATCGTAGGCAGTTCAAACACAGGTACTTGTGTTTCAGTCATATCCAGCGCAATTAACCAGCGATCAATATCAAACTGACTATCTTGTTTATAACCAATCAATAATAAGGTTTTTTCACCGGCAAGGTCCTCAGGAAAGCGCATCGCTTGTTGTTCTAGCGACTCACCTTCTACACTCGGAAATACTTGCCCTGTAATATCTTGATTTGGATAAGTCGTGCTACACGCACTCAAAAGCAGCAACATAATAGCGGTTATTATTTTAATAAATTGAGTCAGCATACTGCGCATTCCTATTAATAAGCCAAAGCAAGCTATCTCTGCTTGCATATTCAATAGGTTATACGCAGTGAATAGCCAAACGGTTTAAAAAGTTATCAACTTATGCGATTAATACTTCAAACAAATTTAAGCGCCGATGCTAGCTATTTTTTAGGGATAGCATTATCACTTTGAGTATCAGCTTCTGATGGCGTTTGGTCGTTAGATGACGCTTCAGCTGCATTCAATATCTTGCTCGCCTTTGGCGGTAACGCATTTTGTGAATCGACAGTTGATATGACCTGTTTTACTTGTTCATCACTCACAGTTTGCGGTTGGGTCTGCGGCAACAAGCTGGCAATATTGTCGTGCGGCACCATCAATACAGGCTTATTCTCACCTTGAAAAAGCCATAAATAACGACTGCTACTACTGATGATGCCAACTTCAGGCAGTAATAATTGGTACTGCTTTGAATCAAATAAGCTGTTATTAAATGCGCTTTGCGTTGAATCGACAACAGATACCTTAACCTCTTCAGGCTGTGGTCTCGCCATAGGGTAAATCAAAGCGACACGATACTGAGTGAAATCATCGCGCATAAAGCGCTTATAATCATACTTGGCCACGAGGTCAGTCATATTCATGACCAACAGGCTACTGACGAATAACACGATATAGATAGGGTCAATTCTTAGCTTAAAATAGGTTTGATTATTATTGTCGCGATACTTAGGAAAACGCCGCATAAGCCAAGGATCTATGTAGAAACTAAAACCTAAAAAGCCTATCACCACAACTAGCACTGTCACAAAAGCCACCGGATGATGAATGGCAGACAAGATGAAATCGGTTAACTCTAAGTGAATAAGCACATCAACGCCAAAATGGCCTAATAGATGATAAGTGTAAGCAAGCCCAACAATCGTCGATAACAAGTAGAAGAACGACAAAATCAATGCGGGATGACGTTTAATATAATGTTGAATCACACTGCGACGTAACAACACAAGCTGATAGTAATCGGCACTGTCGTCCGTTTTAGATTGATGCTGCGAAGATGAAGTTGCTTGTGCCTGCGATTGTGCTCGCTCATTATGCTCAGGCATTAAAACGGGTGGGGTTGGCTCAAGCTCATCTTGCTGACCTGCACTTTGAGTTTGTTCAGATTGTACCGACATACGTTAACGTCATCCCTAATGATTACTTCCTTAATCTCTTTGTCCCACTTTACAAAGCCAAGCGCATAATGACCAGCTAATTTAATTGAGACTAACACCCTGGATTTTAAACAGTTTAATGGCACTCCCTAATCGGGCTCAATCAATGATAAAATAATGCCAATAACTTGAAAAATACTAGGTAGTACTATGAACCCAATTATTGCCCTTTTAAAAGAGCACAATGTGAGTGATGAAAAAATCAATGAGGTGTTTCAAACCTTAACCCAAAATCCCATGATGGCTATGAACATCATTGGTCAGTTAGGTATTCCACCGGAAAAACTTCAGCAGCTCATGGGATTAGTCATGCAAAACCCCGCTTTAATTAAAGAAGCTGTGGATGAACTCGGGTTAGACTTCAGCCAAGTCGAAGCTGCAAAAGCTAAAATGCAGCAATCAAATAGCGGCGAGCAGTAAGCTCATAGCATTTGCCCCCCTCAAATAGGTCAACTGCAGTGTTGACCTATTTTTATGCCCCCTCTTGCCCCCCGCTTTAATTTCAATCTTATTATCAGCCAACAAGTCGGTATAACAGCCCACATTAGCAACCACTTGTATTACATTAGTGACCTAACTCGGCAATAAAACTGTTATAAACGCCCATTTTCTATGTTAAATTCGCTAAATAGATCACATAATTGTATTACAATACTACGTAGTATTCTGTGGTAATTACTGAATGAAGACCAAGGAACAATAATGAAAAAATGCCAATTAAGCATGCTTGCAGTCGCAGTTTTAGTCGGTGTCGCAGGCTGCTCATCTACATCTCCAGAGCCTGCTCCTAAAAAAGAATTTAATTACGACTATAGTGTTTACCAGCTAGATACCAGCAAGGCGCCTGGGCAAAATTTTGATATGTCTAACTGGAAAATCACTTTGCCTGAGCTGGCTACTGAAGGCTCAAGAAATGGCAAGGCCTTAGAGATCAACAAGCATGACCTCTCTAACCAGCAAACGCCTTACCAGCATAAAGATTGGTTTTACACTGACCCAACTAATGGCGGTCTAGTATTTGTTGCGCCAAATGAAGCACCAACTACACCTAACAGTAAGAATACTCGCAGTGAACTACGCGCGATGTTAGCCGAAAAATACAATGAGCCAGCCAACAACTTTGTTGTTGCATCACACCCTGATGCCGCTGAATATGGTGCGATTGGCGGTCAATTAAAGGCGACCTTATCGGTTGATCAAGTGAGTGTGAGCGGCCAATACAATCGTAATAACGCATTTGCGGTCGTCATTGGTCAAATTCATGGATCTAAAAATGAGCCTCTAAAAATCGTGTACCGTAAATTACCTGAGCATGAGTTCGGTTCACTGTCTTGGAACTATGAGTTAAACCCAATTCCAGAGCAGCAAGATGCGCGTGACAGTAACGGTAAAAAGTTACGTAAAGACATTCGCCATGATGTGTTTGGTAAACACAATTTACGTCAAGGTTCAGCTGAGCCAACCGATGGCATTCGCTTAGGTGAAATTTTTGCTTATGAAGTGAATATCAAAGGTGACAATATGCAGCTGATCTTCACTAAAAGCCCTGGAACTGCTGACGAAAAGGTAAAGACCTTTGATGTGGATTTATCAAAAGGTAACTACAAAGGCCATGAAGTGGATCAAGGTTACGGCAGTGACTGGATGTACTTTAAAGCCGGTGCTTACAATCAATGTAACACTAAAGCCAGCAGTTCAAACTGCCAGTGGCGTGGTATGGAAGCAGGTGATTACACCCAAGCAACCTTCTTCCAGCTTGAGCTAAACCAGTAATTTAAAGTTACTTCCAAACCATAAAGCGCTTGCAATGCCCCCTGCGAGCGCTTTTTTATTGGCTATTTGTCACAGGCTGAATCAGCTGTAAATGCTCATCATACATAGCCGTTAATAATGGCTCTCCTTTGGCGTTTAGTCTGAACTCCCCATACTCAGCCTCCTCATAAAACTTGGCATGACCTTCTTGGAAGAAAAAAGCATTACTCGCCAGTTTGACTTGGTGATTACGCCAGCGATATTGCACTCTCAATTGGTTATCTAATAATGTCTGACCAAGATCTAAACTAATGAAATGTGCCACTTGGTGCTCATCTAATTGCACCACAATATAACCATCTGAAGGCAAAGCATCATCAAAAGATGCCTCGCCTTCCACTTGCTGACGTTGCAAGGATTTAATTTCGGCCCTTACAGCATCCGCTAGCGCAAATCTTAACGCCATATAATCGCCTTGCATCAATGAGCGAGGATCAACAGGTGCCAACTTGAATAACAGTCGCTGTCCATGGGCTAGGTGCTGCTCTTTTGAATATATTTGCCAATTCACAGCCGTCAGTATCACCAGCAAACCTAACCCCACCAGCGCAAGATGCCATCGCGAAACGCTCGATAATGCTTTATCAGTGTTACTCATGGTCTGACTCCTGTTGTACATACGTCTTTCGTAACCACCAGCGTGCTATCAACAACACACTTGCCAATGCCAATAAACTGTATGACTTATATAATAGGCTCACATCAAGGTGGTAATAATAAGCAATAATGAACACTATCAAGGAGAAAATAGCGCCAGCCATGAGCAGTGCATTACTTGAGGCAAACCCTAAAACCAGTATAACAACACCGACTCCCATGCCTTGTGCACCGAATGCCAATCCGCCAATAACCAGCATCATCACCAAGGCGCTGATTTGCTGCGTACGGCTTAACTGTGGGTATCTTTGTAGTAATTGCCAAACTACATATAGCGATACCAAAATAAACAATACGTTGCTGACCCAAACTTCAGTCAACATAGCGGAATGACTGTTTATCAATAACGCTTCAACCCACGCATATTCAAACGCTAATAGGCTGGTCTGCGCAGCTACCGCTAACAAGCAGGCATAACCTATGGTGAGTTTAGTTGTAACAGGCAGCTGCCATTTACCCTCTTTACCAGGCGGTTTTGGTGCAAACTCACTAAATTCAACCAATACCAACCAACAACCGATAAAGAAAATCATCCCTTCCGCCAAATGGGGTAACTGAAATAACGCTAACGTGCCAATCAAGCAAAAACAGGCCATTAAGGTACAACAAAATCGGTGCAGATGATTTTTGATCAACCACACCAAAAACAGCTGCATTACGCTGGCAAAAAGGAAGCCTTGCTTTGTATCGGCGTAATCATCAAGCCCAATTAAGACTAATACTTGTCCAGTAAAACTTAATGCCAAAGCCAGGTGCTCAACGAATTCATTGTGACCACGTTGAAATAATACTGCAGCCACAACAATTAAACTGATACCGCTGAACAGTGCCGCAATGCCCTCCTCAACGAGGAAATTCAAACTAAGGAACATAAAACCAAGCAGAAACACTGCAGCCAACCAGCCAGAAAACGCCAGCATCAATTTAATATACCAAGGTGAATCAGTTTGTTTATGCTCTTCAAACGTTCCTGACAGCAAACCTTGTTGCTGCAATTGCTGCCATAGCTTTGGCTGTTGAGTTAGTTTTGGTTGTGGGCTTAACTGTGCTGTCCTTGGCTGTTGTGACCTTAACTTTTGTGACCCGCGCTCAGTATTCGACTTCATGATTGCCACTCCTTGTGTATGTTACGCAACCAGTGAGCAGAACCCGCAGCCATGGCAATAATCATCATGGCGATTAATAAAAATGACTCACCATTCATCCGACTAAGCAACTTATCAACGAGTAGTGTAATGATCACAATGTTGGCCGACACCATCGCAAGCGCCAACATAAATAATTCCTGTCGATACAGCCGATAACCCCAATACATGAATAATAACCATAATGGCCACATGATCACCGGCAACCAGCCAAAATCGGCATGACTCACAATACTGCCGACCATCAGTACAGTTACACTCCCACCACAGGCCATAGCAATCAGTTTGTTAGACCAAGTATTGCTCAACCAATGCCATTTGCTATCAGCAACCTCCCAGCACAATAACGCGCAAGTATTGAACAAAAACAGGTGCCAAAATCCGTTCAATTCCGAGAGTTCGAACCAACCAAAAGCACCTCTGAAGTTCATGTGATAGAGCCAAATGGCAAGGTTAATGACACCAAGCCATAGCAACCATAATGCAGGCATGCGAGACAGTAACACCCAAGGGGTGATCAGCAGTGCCCAATTAGCGAAAAGTTGCCACGGATCGGCACCGGTTTGATAAGTCTGCCCAAAAAACGCCATCAACACCCCCACCAGAAAAGCAGCCACAAATAAAGGCGTTTGCGACAATGTCGTTGTCGAAGCGGTATCGAGTTGATGATTAGCTAGAGATGGTATTACACGCTTGCTACGTGTATTGAGGAAGTAATAAAGCAGCACACAGAGCACCAGTGCAGCTTCAATTAACACAAATTTGGTAAATCGACCGATTTCAGCCCAGTTATAAGCAATAAAAAACATCGCAGCGAAAGCAAAAGCTAATCCACCAAGCCAAGCTAATAAACGGTCAAAAAAACGAAACCAATCATTAGCAGAGGGTTTCACTTTTGCCAATACTAATGCCTGCTCAAGCTTATCTGGGGCAATTAGTTTCTGCTGTAATATTTCAAATAATTGTTGGCGACTCGTAGCCATAACGCATCCATTCACAAGCTGCTTAGCATTCAACAGCTTTCCTATTGTCTACCGACTATATTGGAATGAATAATATTGATTTACAAACATTTTTAATTCTAGCACTTAGCCACTACATTCAATGCCTTAGATGGCTGGCAAGTATTAGAGATGTATTTTGCTAGAACCTATAT
The DNA here is from genome assembly GCF_043643735.1 of Shewanella maritima. GTDB lineage: Bacteria > Pseudomonadota > Gammaproteobacteria > Enterobacterales > Shewanellaceae > Shewanella > Shewanella maritima_A. Next base: position 363,250 of record NZ_JBHZSM010000002.1, on the reverse strand, counting down.
CTTATTCCGATACGCGATCGAAGCTCCCGTTTGTCAGAGTCATCACTCACCGAGACATCACCTATCTCAAACCAAGGACTCCAACGGTTAAAGGCATACCTAATTGTCAGATTATTTTCATAGTTGGTTCTTTTATTATCATATAGATGATAATCGGCATTGTCAGAGTAGTAATAGTTAAGCTCTAACCCAAAATCCCAACGGTTATGCTTATAAGCCAAATTTGTTGTGTAACGATGTCGGTAACGGTTGGTTGTCTCGTGAGGCTTAACATCTAGGCGATATCGAGCACTGATAGAGAAATTACTAATGGCCTCGGGTCTATATGTGAGGCGGATCTGTGGTTTATACGTGGCATTTTCATTACTGAATTCTACGGGCATACCTGGAGATAACGTCCACTGTTCATTGATTTTATAGTGATAACCAACATCAAGCTCTGCACCATTGGATTGCATATTCTGCAGAAACTCGCCATCTTCACCTTTAAATTTCAGCTCTAATGACATGGCGACATTATTTGCTAATGTGCCGCCCATTTTGACTCGACTAGCGTGCACTTGAGAGTCTTGTTTATATTCTTGACGAAAATCTACCGACAGAGCAGAGGCATTTGTACTCATCAAAACAAGCAAAGGCAATAACACTAGCTGGCGTATGAATTTCATTGCATTTCACCAAAAAGGAAACTTACTTGTATTACAATAATAAAAATAAGAAAACCCCAGAGGGTGTTGGTGAATTTGTGATCGAACTAACTTATTTAGCAATCGCTAAAACAAGCTAGATATGATTTTGTTACAAGTAAGCAACAAACAAATGGAAAGTCATTAATGGGCGTAACAGGTTTGGTACGTCAACAAAATGCAATATTCAATGTGGGCTGAGCTAGCTGATATTAGCCACAAAACCTATACTGCTGACTCACTAGCTCACCAGTTGAACCTGGTTTTTACCCTGCTTTTTAGCCATATACAACGCATCATCTGCACGATTAATCATAGGCTCAAGGCAATCAGTACTGAGTGGTAACTGCTTAAATAAATTTTGATAACTCCCCGCCACACCGATACTCGCAGTTAACGACAGAATGTCATCATTATGGATATATTCAATGGATTCTATTGCAGCTCGAATACGTTCAGCTTGAATAGCGGCTTGCTGTCTGGGTGTTTCCGGTAAACAGACGATGAACTCTTCCCCACCCCAACGGGCTGCAATATCACCTTTACGGCAGCTATTGATAATTGCCTTAGCCACATGCTTAAGCACATCATCCCCCACTTGGTGGCCATATTTGTCATTGATCCCCTTAAACAAATCAATATCAATAATGACCACAGATACATCCTGATGTTCACGTACTATGCGCTGTAATATGGGTAATGTCAGCTCCTGAAATCCACGGCGGTTATTTAGCTCGGTTAGGGTATCAGTGCGTGCATACTTCTGTGCAATCACTTTATCGAGCTGCGCCATTCTAAACTGCTGCGCTAAGATAGAAGCCAACAAAATCGCTTCAAGCGCCATGCCGACCTCAATCGCTTTAAAGGTAAAGTCATTGTATGGCACTAAAATGCCAGCCACGGCTAGAGTTGAGATAGAAATACACACTGCAGCAGTGACAGACGACAGAATAAATATCAGCGCAAAAGGCTTTTGTGCCTGCAGCGCTTTGACGCCCATGAGAATAAACAAAAATACAAAGCAGGTATTGAGAAAGAAAGACAACACCATGGCAAAGAATAAATAATCAAATACAAAGCCAATCAGCATTCCCAAAGGAATATAGATAGTGGTTCGCAACACCAAATCATCCAGCTTAGGGGCATACTCCTTGGTTTGTAACAGTGCCCGAGCAAAATGCAATCCAGCCACGCTGTAGGTGATCATTAAAAAGATATCTAACCAATCTTGGAAGTAAGGGCCAAAATCATAGGTAATGATAGTGTGCAGCTGTCCCGTATAGGACCAACTATTAAGGAGGAACCCCACCAAATATAAGCCATAAAGACCGTACTCTCGGCGGCGTATAAAGAAATACAGCACCAAATTATATATCGCTAACGCCAACATAATGCCATATAAAGCACCGTACTGATAACCGCTGGCAATATCGCGCTTAATCGCATTCTCTACAGAACTAAAGTGCACAGGAAGTGCCATCGGGCCTTTGGTTTCAACTCGCATGATCACTTGTGTTAACCCAGGTGGATATTCATTTTCGAAGGCATAATAGCGATACGGCATTGGCCTATCTTCAAACGCATAGCCATCACCGCCGGCGATATGCTGTTGTTCCACACCATGACGGATCAACCAAGTGTCTATGTAATCAATCCATGGCGTTTCTACTGATAAGCGGTAATTCTGTGGCTCGCTAGACGTATTATTTACCGTAAAAGTCATCCACACAGGGTCAACATTAATACCTAACGAAATAGAGTTGCTGCTACCGGTTTTCAATGCTTGGGTTCTCAGTAGCTCACGAGCTTGGGCTAATGTCAGCTTACCCTCCCGCTCGCGCAGATATTCAGTATGCTTACCGAGAGAGCCTTGGCCAAACTGAGGAATCGTCACTGTGTCAGCTTGCACTGCAACACTTGCAACCAACAAAAATAGAGTGACGAGAACACGCTGCAACCAAAGTGCAGGCTTCAGCTGAGTATAAAAACACGAGTGGAGCAGTCGATAGCTGACAGTATGCTCCTTGTAATAGCGTTGATTGCTTTGAGTTATTGTGGTGTACCCAGACATGAGCCTTAGCGCTTCTTGTTACATTCTGAATAATTAGTTACCTAAGTGATACTAGCACTAAATACCAGCGTAACTAATATTTATTCTCACTATCAATTAGAGTTACTAGCAGCAGGGGCTCGATATCCAGACAAAATAAAACCCTGATGATGACTCAACAGGGTCTTTTAAAGCAGTAGAACGAGGTTTTATAACAGAGTTACATTTGCAGCCATTGATTGATTTGCCCAGCGCCAGCCACGGCATATTGTCTACTCACTAGATTACCTTCTGAGTCAAAAACAAATAGCTCAGCAGAATTAGCTCGATATTGAGCAATAAATTGTTCACCTTCCGGCGTCCCCACACGTGCAATCAAGAAATACGCTTGATCACCCATTTGATCACGGGCTTCATTCATTTGTTCAGTCTGGCTATTACTGACCGCTAATCCAGGGTCATACACAAACACGATAGCAGGTTTACCAGTTCCAATCTGTTCATGAGAGGTACTGAAACCTTTAGGCATAATGGAAAGTAATCCTGCAAACAACACAACAATGGCTCCAACCACAGTGAGGGCGATTAAAGGTTTACGACGTGAGGAATTTGAATTGAGTTTGTCCATACTGACAACCTATGTCATTGTTTAATAATCAATCATCACACATTGTATAAAGCGAACCTGAGTCAGAGCTTAAAAAGTGAAAGATTGTATCAATTTAACTTTTTGATATTGTTTGTAGCCACAGACAACGCATTTAACATCATAAATTCCTATTAATCATAAGTCATACTTATGGATGCCCCGCCTTCGACGTTGATACAAACAATCACATAATCCGTGCCCAGCTTCAGTGCTTAAACTTTCAAGGTCACTTACAATAGAAGATGAAACTTTGTGCAAACATCTTTTTAACAGGAATACTGTAATAGTTAACAACATGATGGAGTCGTAATGCCTAGTAATATTACACTTAAAAAACTGAGATATTTACCAATATGTGTCGCAGCTGCATGTGCTTTTTCAGCTCAAGCCAGTCAGCAAAACTTTGATAGTCGATCATTTGCCATGGGAAATATAGGTGTAAGTACAGCTGATTATTTAACCGCGCCTTTTCATAACCCAGCGTTAGTTGCGCGTTTTAATGAAGATGACGCCGTTGCGCTACTGTTCCCCTCATTTGGTGTAGATGCCAATGATCCAACCGACATTATCGACAATGTGGAAGATTTCTCAGATATCTACGATGAGTTTAAAAACATCAGCAACCCAACAGAAGACGATGCGCAAAAAGTCATTAACCAACTCTTGTTGGTACAAGGTAACTATGCCCAAGTTCAAGCAGGCACCCAACTTGCCGTTGCAATCCCAAGCAACACCATCGCAGTTAATATCTTTGCCCAGGCCTATGCCGACGCGCTGGTCTTTGCTGATATTGATGAGAATGATTTAGACCCACTTAAAATCATTAACCTAGATTTAGACTCTAAGGCATTAACCATGGGAGTTGTGGTGACTGAATTTGGCGTCAGTCTAGCAAAGTCTTACAAAACGCCCACTGGGCAATTTTATTATGGCGTTTCACCCAAATACCAAAAGGTGAATACCATTAACTACATTGCCGACATTGATAACTATGAGTTTGATGACTGGGATGACGACCGTTACCAGTCTGACGAAAGTAACTTCAATATTGATATTGGCTTTGCATACCAACACAACGCGGGCTTTGGTTTCGGTATTGTCGGTAAAAACCTGATTAAAAACAGCTACCAAACAGAAGTTATTGAAGGTGTAAAAGGGGTCTATGAGCTGAGTCCTACATATACTATCAGTGCTAACTACCAAAATCGATTTGTCATCGCAGCCATTGATATCGCTCTGAATGAGTCAGTTGGCTATAAAGACTTAACAGGTACCATTAATGCCTATGACACCGACAATACTAACCGTCAAATTGCAGGTGTGGGTGTAGAGCTATTTCCAGAAAGTTGGTTCAGATTCCGCGCGGGTTATCAAACTGATTTATCAGATAATACCGATGACAGTTTCACCGCTGGCTTAGGGTTCTCACCTTTTGATGTGTTCCACTTTGATTTATCGGGTCGCTACGCAGATGACCGCAACATGGGTGTGTCACTGCAAACACGGTTTACTTTCTAACTCGAAGAGTAAGGTAGGCAATTCACGCTAGGCTCAATAAAGCCCAGATACTCAACGTGTCTGGGCTTTTCATTATTTTGTCTAAGTATGCAATCATCAAGCGTAAACGCTATAACCAATAACATGTCGGCGAATACTAAAATGATTCTTCCTGCAATAAGACGTAAAAAGGCCCGTGCCTGATGAGGGAACACGGACCTTGCAGGGAAGCGTTAATGTTTAATCAGCTCTTTGCTCATAGTGATCCATCGCCATTTTTTTTGCGAGATTTTCAGGGGTACTATGGCAATCATGGCAGTACTTTTCTAATGTTTTTTGGCTAAGTAACATAGGTGGCTCGCCTACTTCACCTTTCCATGAATGACAATCAACACAGGCAACTGCATTAATGTGTTCTTCAGTATCAATCCAAACATGTGCTGGTGTCACTGCCCACTTATCACCGTGGCACTCATTGCAATCATCCATCGCCATAACGGAACATGAAATCCAAATCCCACATAAGCACATTAGCACATTAGCTTTTTCATAGTAGCCACCTTAGTTTCTTAGGTTGTTACCCTCTCGCCACCTTTGATTTCCTACATCCATAGTACAACACCCTCAAAAAATTAATAGAAGATCTCATGAAACTTGAGCTGTAACACAATAATTTCATTAGTAAAAATTATGAGTTTCCATCTAGTAAAAATACCTAAAAAGCATTCACTTCTACCTAAAAGCTATACACTAGAAAGGGCGTATTCACCGCTAAAACATCTGTAAGTTAGTAGCTTCGCCAACAACCCTTTCATCACAACAAGTATTAAAAAATATTATCAAAATAATAAAAAATGATAATTTTATTTAATTTTAAGCCCGTCATATACTTTGCTCATTGAAACAACGCAGCAATTTCTCAGATAAAATTTTGGAGCACATTATGAAAATGAATCACGTAGGTATTATGGTTGGCGATATGGACCAAGCGGTTGAGTTTTATACTAAAGTTCTTGGCCTAAAAATCGTAATGAACAACACCAAAGTAACAGAAGAACGCGAAACAGCGATTGGCCGCATGTGTATTGCTGTGTTCGGTGAAGGTTTCCAAGGCTTCAACATCGCCCACCTGGTTACAACTGACGGCATAGGGGTTGAGTTGTTTGAAATGAAGCAACGCCAAGAGCGCCATGAAGTCGACTTTACTCGTCTAGGGATCTTCCACTTCTGTCTACAAACTGACGATTTTGAAGGCGTAATGGCACGTACTGAAGAGTTCGGCGGCAAGGTCCGCATGGACATTATGCGCTACCACCCAGAAGATGACAGCAAGCAAGCGAAAATGGTTTACTTAGAAGACCCATTTGGCAACTTATTCGAGTTGTACTCTCACACATATGAAGAGACTTACGCAACAGATTACGAATAAGCTTATCAGTGACACATATCACTTAGCTTAAGCTAGCCCGTATCAATCGCATCAACGCCCCAATATCGAAAGGTATTGGGGCGTTGTGTATTCAGTGATTGAATAACATCGCCAACAAAATCAGTAATATATATTGCCATGAGCTTCAATTAACGCTTTACTGATCATCATAAAAGGAATATTTGTGGAAATAATAGATGGATTTTAAACTTGCGTTATCAACTTGCTTACTGCTTTCAACGCTTTTTTCAGCTTATAGCTACTCACAAACCGTACCGTTCCTCGACTTTTACCCCAATTGCATAGACAAGACCTTAGACAGTGCACATGAACAATACCTCACCAAATTAACGACAGAGCAAATTAAACATCAAACTGAGGATGAACTCGTTAATATTGAGCTAAGTAAAGCACTCATTGCTATCCAAAAGAACGCCAGTCAACTCGGTGCTACCGCCATAATTATCAATAATAAATTTAGTGTATTTAGGAAAAGTAATAATCATAAAGCCAGCTCAATCACCACAAATATTCATGCTGACTACATCACCCTATGTGAGCATGATAAAACACTTACCACAAACAGGACCCCAGTAGGCAGTGATGGCCATAGAGTGCTTTCATCTCATACTTTCAGCGTAAGCACTACCTTCGGTGAAACCAATCAAAATCGAGCAAAAAAAGCCAGACAACACAAGCTAGCAAGTAAAAATATTAGTTTACTCTCGGCCTATGATGTCGAGTTAGGTCAAAACCAGTCTGCATTATCTGTACTTGGCCCAGAAAGTATTCGCCTTAGTTTAAGCAACGGTAATCAGCTGCTCGGCTATGGGCGTAGTCTGTGGGTAATGCTTAAGAACGATGAGATTATTCAGTTATCTAGCCAGCAAAATACACTCAATGTTCATGGCCTTAACTTCATCGATTTTAATAGCAACTATGATGATAAAGATTGGTTGTTTAACCAAAAATATAGCAAAGGTGACCCGATCCATGACATAACAAGCAATGAGGGTTATGAATCTCATAATGGCCGCATTACAGTCAAAGGGCATCACTCTACCCTGCTCACTAAGTCAAGGATGGACACTAACACTGGCAAGTCAGCCTACTATTTGGAAGGGTTTAACTTAACTGGCTCAACGCTGAGTCAACCCACATCAATTGCCAGTTTCCCCGAGGCTTCATTCGATTTAACAGGCATATTTCACACTCCAGAAAAAGCTTACAGCCAACCTCATATCAACAACCACCTGTACCTACATGATGACAAGCCATGGTTAATAGCATCACCTTTTTTACTGATTAATGCTGATGCAGAACAGGTTAATGCCCTGATTGTCACCGAGAGTATGTTTAGCCAAGAAAACACTGGCCAATTTAGCAACCTTGCAAGCTATCTCAAGCTGCACCAATTACCCACCACTAAAGCAGAGTTTTTTGCTCAATATCCAACTGCATTAGATGATTTTGACCAAGCCACTTATGACAAACAACAAGTGCAGATAACCGCAAAGTTTTCTTCTTACGATGATGACGCCGAGGTCATAGAGCTGAGATTAGAGTATTTTTAATGAGTGAGGCTTGAGCGTTTAATAACGACTGCTAAGGAAGTTAACTACTCTAGAACTATCTCGCATCAGCTTCTAACAAAGTAACCATTGCAGGCTTGAACTAGAGTGGATAGATAGGTTGGCTTGAATGCACTTTGTTCACAGCTATATTTTATAGATTCTTTACAGCACGTTAGTCACCCCATTGATTATTTCTCTATTACGGTATGCTAAAGTCTGTAATGCACATCATGACTAAAGTGAGTAGGAAGGGATGGCTACAAAACGAGTAAATACCCAAAATGGACTGTCGAAAGAGTTTAACTTTCTTGCTGGAACACCAATTAATATTGATATTGTGACTCCTGCAGGACAAAAAGGTCGTTTTCGTACAACCTTTATCGGCTACCTTCCTGGCGAATTCGTACTCATTCAATTCCCCGATTTAAATAAATTAGGCAGCTACGCCCAATACTTCGTTAATGGAACAGAACTGACAGTAAGAGGCTTAATTGAGGGTCATGAAGCCTCAGTGATTGCATTTGTCTCAACCATCAAGCAAACCTTAACCGTACCAACTCGAATGGTTGCACTGAATTTTCCCAAAGAGCTCACAGTGCACAACCTAAGGGCAACCAAACGTGTATTAACAGAACTTCCTACAACCGTGAGTCTTGAGCCTCAACAATGGTCTGCCTTAATGAGTGATATATCATTAATGGGGTGTCACTTAATCGTCAACAAATGTTCTGATGAAGATATTGAAGAAGGCGCAAAAATTACCATAACCGTAAAAGATAATGATGAGAACAATATCTCGATAACAGCTGTTGTATGTAACAAAAAATCTAAAGGCACAAATATCGAGTTTGGTTGCCAATTTACTGAACAGCAAGACGACAAGATTGAAAAAATGATCCATATGGCATTACTGGTAGAAAAGTGAATGTGCTTAAAATAAGTCGGGTCAGAGTAAACTTAAATTAGAAATTAGCACCATAATAAGTCGGGTCAGTAAAATAAGTCGGGTCAGAGTAAACTTAAATTAGAAATTAGCACCATAATAAGTCGGGTCAGAGTAAACTTAAATTAGAAATTAGCGCCACGCTTCAATAAGCCGGGTCAAAATAAGTCGGGTCAAAATAAGTCGGGTCAGAGTAAACTTAAATTAGAAAATTAGCACCATGCTTCAGCTATTTACATCACAATTTTCTCTATAACTTCCCCTTCGAAGTAAATAAAAAAGCCCGAAACCATCAGGTGTCAGGGCTTTCATTTACCAGCATCACACGATCACCTGCATACGCTCCAACGAAAAAATAAAAATTGTTTAAAATCAATATATTGCCATCATAAAAACAGAAATGACCACATCACCAGTATTCACAAACAAAAGCTTTGAAAAGGCATTGTTACTAATAGCTTAAAAATAAAAGTTTACTCTGACCCCACTTATTAACGTCAGTGTATTTAAAGGTGGTACGTTTGGTTCTGGAGACTCTGGAGGCTCTGGAGGGTTAGTAGGCGGTGCAACTAATGGCTCAAATTCAGGAACTGGTTCAAGAAAAGTTTGTACTGGCACCGCCGATAATATGAGATGCTTTACTGTATATTACTAATATATAAAGGGGGGATTCACTAAAATAGTAAAGCGAATTCCTCCGTCTAATAAATATAGAGATACTTATGAATATAATAAAAAAATACATCTAGAATTAATAACAATAGCAGCTTTATTATTACTACTGCATTTTAGGGAAGTTAACGTAATGAAATTAAATACATTCAACCTCATAACCTTTACAATTGCCACATCTCTTTGTCTTTACATCTTTAAAAAGAAAAACATAAAAAACTATTATCTAATTTTTTTGGGCATTTTTATATTTTGCATATCAGCTTTAAACATAGGTATCGACATTGCTTACATAACATTACTTTTACAGAGTCTTTTTCTTCTTTGCCTTAAAGTAAAAGAAATAATTACAGACAAACAAAAAAAATTTAAACAGTAGACTGTTAACAATCTGGATTTATACATTTTTCATTTAAATTACGAATACTAAAGTGCAAAAAACGCAAAGAAACGTACACGCTGACTTGCTGAGCGTGTAGCTATGAACAAAGAATGTTTTAACGGGCTGTTTAAGTTTACTCTGACCTCTGACCCGACTTTTTTTAGCGACGTAACACCGCTATCCAGCGGCCAAGACTGAGCAAGCTGGCCAGCGAGCCTGCCACGTAGGTTAGCGCCGCTGCCTTGAGGATCTTCTCCGCATGTTTTAGATCACCGTCGTGTAGGTACTGCCCCTCTTTTAGTATAGGCAGCGCCTTGCCATAACTGGCGTCGAACTCCACAGGTAGAGTCACGAGATGCACAATGGTGCTTAACCCCATCGACAACACCCCTATCAAAATAGTCAATGCACCAGCCTGCGGTATACGGGTGAGCATTAACACCACTGGCGCGGCAAACATCATGATGCCAGCAATACGCTCACCTACCATCGCGGCTCTAGCGAGCTTCTGCCGCATCAGAAATAGAGATTCTCCACGAGAATCTTGCAAAGCATGCCCAACCTCGTGTGCAGCGACCGTCACAGCAGTCAGCGAGTAACCGCAATAGTTGTCCGGCGCAAGGCGAACAGTCTTAGCAGCAGGATCATAATGATCACCGTCTAGCGTCTCTTCAACCTTGACGTCATTCAGTCCCAAACTGTCCAGAAGATGACGCGCAAGTTCTCCACCGCTGCCTTGCTGACTGTAGCGATCAGCAGGTTGCTGGTACTTATTCATGATGTGCTTGACCCACCAACCTGGCAAGAATACACAGCTGGCAATGACAATAAATAGGATGATCCATAGCATGAAAACTAGTATGCCATAACCGTTTGTATTACTCTCACTGCATTTACGTAAAGCCACTAACCGTGGATGGGTATAGTTGCCTGCAAAAAATAAGTGTAATTAATCCCTAAAAATAAAAGTTTACTCTGACCCCACTTATTCTCATTTTTCATCAAGTTTGGCGCTAAATGGCAAATTAATACCCCCATTTATCCGTTAGCATTACTCTAAATCTTGACTCATTGTAGGCTGTGGCCTATTTATCACGAGGAGGCATTAGAGTGACTAATAAACGCGTACAGCTTGTTACTGAACCAGAGAAAATCAATCACACTTTAGGTTTACTTAGGGCTGATAGCCAAATTGACATCGAGTTCGCCTTTTTTAGTAACGAACGCATCAAAGGCCGTGTTGTAGGCGCTCAAGCTGGCAAGTACTTTCTATTGACGTTACCTAAAACGGTATTTCGTACTCAAGAAAACATGCTAGTTGAAGGGCAGACTGTGGTAGTAAGATCAATTATTGAAGGTGACACAGGTGCCTGCGTTGCCTTTAAAGTGCGTATCCAGTCGGTAAGTAGAGCTCCCTATTATCTGTTGTTTATCGACTTCCCAAAAAAATTAGAGATGATTAACCTGCGCAAACAGGCAAGGTTGAGCACGCAGTTCCCTGCTAGTTTGAGCGTTCAGCAAGCTAACTCTGAGCAACATAGCCAAGTACTGACCGGGACAATTCATGATATTTCAGTATCGGGTTGTCGTTTTAAAACCGATAGCCAACCTAATGCCTTGCATCATTTAGACCGATTGATTGAACTAGCTATTAGTCTAGACGCGAGTACTGTGCCGCTTAAAATCAAGGCCAAAGTGAGCAATAGCAATGCTGGTCGTAATGGAATGCTATCGTTAGGAATAGAATTTTTGAGCGAGCAGATGAGCCCCAAAATCAATCAACAACTCGCTCAGCTTGTGCAATATCCTATGCTACGTAAAGCTAGCTAATGAATTAAGTAGGGTCAGAGTAAAGTTATTAAAGCTTGATTCCGGCTAAAAGCATCGCCGGAATGACAATTAAACTAGACCCGTTAATTGTCAGAAAACAAAAAGCCCCGATACCATTAGGTATCAGGGCTTTCAAATTCTCTTTTACAAGAAAAAGTTTACTCTGATCCCACTTATTACTTATTCCCGAGAAAAAGTTTACTCTGACCCAACTTATTCCCACTTATTCAAAAATGGATGGAAACAACGATGACGTTCCCTGTAAAAGGCAGTGATGTAACTGATAGCAGGGTCAAAAAAGTTTAGCGTGCCTTTATAGAGATATATGCAAATTCAGTACCCAAATAGGTTATCTAATGAGATTAGTTAACAAACTCCATTCAATATTTGAGTATAAAGATAAACCTCCTAGAACATACCAAATTTGCTTAAAAGCAAAGATCAGTTTTACTGCTGAGGTTGCTGCAGAGGTCATACTATCTAAAGCTATCTGGGCTTGTTTAGCATGAACAGAAATTTGGTTTCCCCAAGTCGGTTTCTTCATTCCATAACCTCAATTTTTCTAAGTGAGATTATTATACCAAACTGGTCATACCAGTCAACTGGTCGACCAGTTAAGGGTGTTGTTTAGGTCGTGTATAAATGGGAGCAGAGTCAACTTAAACCCAATTACGCTTCCCCAAACAAAAAGCCCCGATACCGCTAGGTATCGGGGCTTTCAAGTTCTTTTACAAGAAGTATGGCTTTCAGTTTTTAAGCTAAGACCAGCATCTGTGTATAGCGCAGGAAAAATGGGCTTAGAGCAAGGCTTTTTGTAGCGACGTGTAGCGTTTTTCTACACGAGCTGCAAAGTAACGCAGCTATAACCCATTTTAACCAGTTAGCTTACATCATGCCGCCCATTCCGCCCATACCACCCATACCGCCCATATCTGGCGCAGCTGGAGCTTCTTGAGCAATCTCACCAACCATTGCTTCAGTGGTGATCATTAACCCTGCAACAGACGATGCAAACTGTAATGCACTACGAGTTACTTTAGTTGGGTCTAGGATACCCATCTCTAGCATGTCACCGTAAGTGTCGTTACCGGCGTTGTAACCAAAGTTACCTTCACCGTTTTTCACGTTGTTAGCGACAACAGATGCTTCTTCACCAGCGTTGGTAGAGATTTGACGTAATGGCGCTTCCATTGCACGTAGTGCGATTGTCACACCGTGCTTTTGATCTTCGTTGATCACTTCAACGTCGCCAATTTTGCTTGCTACGCGAACTAATGCAACACCACCACCAGCAACAACACCTTCTTCAACGGCTGCGCGAGTCGCGTGTAGTGCATCTTCTACGCGCGCTTTTTTCTCTTTCATTTCAACTTCAGTCGCTGCACCTACTTTGATCACTGCAACACCGCCAGCTAGTTTAGCCATACGCTCTTGTAGCTTCTCTTTGTCGTAGTCAGACGTTGATTCTTCAGCTTGTAGCTTGATTTGTGCAACGCGTGATTCGATTTGAGTTTGCTCACCAGTACCGTCGATGATAGTGGTGTCATCTTTAGTGATCACAACGCGCTTCGCTGTACCTAAATCTTCTAGTGTCGCTTTTTCAAGCTCTAGACCGATTTCTTCAGCAATGACTGTACCGCCAGTTAGGATAGCGATGTCTTGTAGCATAGCTTTACGACGGTCACCGAAACCAGGCGCTTTAACCGCTGCCACTTTTACGATGCCACGCATGTTGTTAACAACTAATGTTGCTAGCGCTTCACCTTCAACATCTTCAGCGATGATCATCAATGGCTTACCAGTCTTAGCAAGTGCTTCTAGCAAAGGCAGTAATTCACGGATGTTTGATACTTTCTTGTCAACTAACAAGATGAATGGGTTTTCTAGCTCAACGCTGCCCGTTTCTGGCTTGTTGATGAAGTATGGAGATAGGTAACCACGGTCGAACTGCATACCTTCAACAACATCAAGTTCGTTCTCTAGTGCTTGACCTTCTTCAACAGTGATAACGCCTTCTTTACCTACGCGCTCCATTGCAGTTGCAATGATTTCACCGATTGATTCGTCAGAGTTTGCAGAGATAGTACCTACCTGTGCAATCGCTTTGGTGTCACTGCACTCTTGAGAAAGAGTTTTCAGTTCAGCTACGGCTGCAACAACTGCTTTGTCGATACCGCGCTTAAGATCCATTGGGTTCATGCCAGCAGCAACCGCTTTTAAGCCTTCATTTACGATTGCTTGTGCAAGAACAGTTGCAGTAGTAGTACCGTCACCGGCTGCATCATTGGCTTTAGAAGCAACTTCTTTCACCATTTGTGCGCCCATGTTTTCGAACTTGTCTTCGAGTTCGATTTCTTTCGCTACAGATACACCATCTTTAGTGATAAGTGGTGCGCCAAAGCTTTTGTCTAGTACTACGTTACGACCTTTAGGGCCTAAGGTAACTTTCACTGCGTTTGCTAGTACGTTAACGCCAGCTAGCATTTTTACGCGTGCGTCATTGCCAAATTGAACTTCTTTAGCTGCCATGATTTAAATCCTTTGAATAATATATTGATGGAAGTATATAAATGGGGGAGGCTTAGCCTACTACCGCCATTAGGTCGCTTTCAGACAGAATCAGTACTTCTTCACCGTCAATTTTTTCTTTTTTCACGCCGTAACCTTCGTTGAAGATCACCACGTCACCCACTTGTACATCAAGTGGCTTAACTGTGCCATTTTCAAGAATACGGCCATTGCCTACGGCTAATACTTCACCACGTGTAGAAACTTCTGCAGCGCTGCCAGTCAATACAATGCCACCCGCTGAAGTTGATTCAACTTCTAGACGCTTAACGATTACGCGGTCATGTAATGGACGAATATTCATCTATGAACTCTCCTAATGATGTGATGCCCAATAATCAAGGCGATTAATTAATAGGGTTTTACCCTAGATGCATGTGATATGGGGGTAAGTGATAGCAGATCCAAGGGGATTTACAAAAAAAATTTAAATTTGTTGAGTGGGATTTATTAATGCTCTGTGAATCCTGTTAGAATTCGACTCCATTAAGGTTTACCACGATGTTACATGAACGATAAACACGGACTGCTCACTCAACCTATTGGCCGAGTGCTTTACAATATGACTCTGCCTAACCTGATTGGTATTTTAACCATTATGGGTGGCTCACTGGTAGACATGTTCTTTATCGGTAAGCTGGGCACAGAAGCCTTAGCAGCAATCAGTTTCACCTTCCCTGTTACCCTTGTTGTCTCCAGCATTGCTATCGGTATTGGCGCAGGGCTTTCACGTAATTTCGCCCGCTATATGGGTAGCGGCGATATAGCACAAGCCAAGATCTTTTTATTCGATGTACTGCTGATTACCTTTGCCCTTTTTAGCATTATTGCCCTTATTGGATTGATGTTTATTGACCCGCTGTTTACTTTGCTTGGTGCCAGTGAATCAACCTTGTACCTCATTCACGATTACATGTTTTTCATGTACTTGGGTGCGCCCATTTTGTCATTGCTGATGGTACTTAACCAAGCACTGAGAGCCACAGGAGACACCCGTACACCGGCTAAAATCATGATGTCTGCCGCCATCGTAAATATCGTATTAGACCCATTACTGATTTTTGGTATTGGCCCGTTTCCACGTATGGAATTACAAGGCGCAGCCATTGCGACTTTGATGTCTTGGTTAGTAGCGGTCTTAGTATCGGGTTACTTAATTATCATCAAGCGCGATCTGATTAGCCCTGCAAAAATTCAGTTTACACGCTTGAAAAATAGCTTTGCCACGCTTTCGCATATTGCCAGACCTGCGTCATTAATGAATATGATTAATCCGATAGCTAATGGTGTGATTCTAGCGATGCTTGCGCGGGTTGATCAGGCGAGTGTTGCCGCCTTTGGTGCAGGGATGAAGTTAGAGTCGCTAATCATTATTGTGGTAATGGCATTATCATCAAGCTTGAACCCATTTATCGCGCAAAATCTAGGGGCGGGAAATACCCACAGGGCAAAAGAAGGCCTATTGTTATCGCTTAAGTTTGTGCTGATTTTTCAAACGCTATTAATTGTGCCTTTGTGGTTCAGTTCACAGTGGATTGCTGAGCTATTCTCATCAGATCCTTTGGTGGTCGATTGGCTGAGTTTTTACATTCAAATCGTGTCTCTGGCCTATGGCTTCTTAGGCATGGTGATTATCTTTGCTAATAGCCTAAATGCCTATAACCGTCCAATGAGTTCACTGGCGATTAATGTTGCGCGCCTATTTTTACTGTTATTGCCAGGTGCCGCTCTCGGGTTAATTGTCGGCGGCGTGAAAGGGGTGATGGTGGCATTACCTATTACCAATATCATTATGGGCATTGCCTGTTATATTCTGGCCACCAAAATATCAGAAGCTGACACCCCGATGGGTAAAACCAAACCTGTGAGTTAACCCTCACTTGTGCTTATCTGGCTTTAACCTTGCACTCAAGCCATGACACAGTATGTTATGCATAGAAGTCATGTTAATAAGCAACATTGATATAACGCTCATTGGTCAAACATGTTTTAGTCTCAAAAGGTATTCAGCCATGACACGTGCATTAAAAGCGGGATTATATTCAGGTATTGTCTGCCCGGGTGTGGGGCAATGGTGGTTAGGCTACAAATTACTTGCCTGTGTGTTTGTTCTGCTGAGCCTCATTAGTTTAGGTGCCATTGGACAGTTTTTACTGGCGCAGGCACATACTGTGGTTGATCAAGTATTGGCAGGTCAGGTAAACAATAACTTTTTCAGTATTTATCAGCAGGTCAAAGCGTTAATGGCACAAGGCGTAAGCGAAGAGCTATCTGGCTGGTCACAACTGTTTGTGGCTAATTGGCTGATTGCGATTATCAGTGCTGCTTATCTAGGTTATCGCCAAGATAAGCTGGCTGAGCAAGCGAGTGAATAACAGCTTGTATCACGAGTCATCGCTGTAACAGCACCCTTTCATCTCAAAATAAAACAGCGCTTTCATTTCAAGGTAAAACAGCGAGCATGGGCTCGCTGTTTTCAATATTGCACTCTACTACCGTGTTTAATCTTGCTTCTTACTATCTTGCGAGTCTGTTTTTGGCTCGACTTCAACGTCGATAATGTCACTTTCTTTTTGAGCGGGATCGTTTTGAGCAGGTTCTTTTTGAGGAGACGCTATATGATGCGAGCGTGGACTTGGGTCTTGCTTACGCTCAAAGTCGCCATCAAAGGTATTGCCCTGATCGCCAAAAGGTGGCTGTTTATCAAATGGGTTGCCTTGTTGGAACGGTCCTTGGCCATGTGGGCCAAAACCACCAGTAAAACGTGCATCAGAGACTACTTTTAACTGCAAACGTTTGTATAAAAAGCTGGCGATAGGTTTACGGGTAAAAGGCGTAAGTAATATCAGCCCGACAAAATCGGTCACAAAGCCTGGGATTAACAACATGACACCAGCTGCGGCAAGCATCATTCCTTCGACAATTTCTTTGCCCGGTGCTTCACCACTGGCCAGCTTTTGCTGTGCGATCATCAAGGTACTTAAGCCCTGACTACGTACTAAAGATACCCCAACGATGGCAGTGAAGAACACTAATGCCACTGTATTCCATGAACCAAACGCTTCACCAACGCGTATTAACACGTTCAACTCAATGACGGGGATCACCACAAAAAACAATAATAAGAAAAAAAACATGTTGGCCTCGCTTAAAGTGCGTATGCCCAATTGAGCGACGTCACGTTTTGAATAAATTTTTTAACTGCTTTGAATACTTTATGGGGGTTACACGGTCTTAATTCAAGACACGTCACGATTATCAAACAGAATAATGAAAACTGTTACTAAAAATCGTACAGTAGTCCCATAATAACTTTATTAGCTTAAGCTAACTTTAACTTTTATTGAGATACAATGACTGCAAAGTATTTGATAGTGTATAGCACCTGCCCAGATAAAACCGTGGCACAAACCATTGCCCGAGGTTTAATCAGCAAACAATTAGCAGCGTGTGTACAAATCGGTCAAAGCATTGAGTCAGTGTACGCTTGGCAAGGAGAACTTTGCCAGTCTCAAGAAGTGCCCTTACAAATAAAGTGTCTTGCAAGCCACTATGATGCCATTGAGCAAATGATCCTGAAACATCACCCTTATGATGTGCCAGAAATTATTGCCAGTAGCATCGACCGTGGTTTCGCTCCGTATTTACAATGGATAGAAGAAACTTCCGCATCATGAAAAAACTCGTCTCAGTTGTATTCACATCACTTGTATTGATGTCTACTTTGCTTATGACGTCATTGGCAACCGCACCAATGGCTCATAGTGAAGGAAGCTTAGCCAAGCGATTTAGTTTTTTGAGCTCAAGCAATGAGCCTGAACTTATGCCAGTTAATGAGGCATTTGTTTTTGATTACAAACAGGTTGGTAACCAAGTTAAGATCAGCTGGATCATTGCTGATGGCTACTACATGTACCGTGATAAGCTACAGTTTTCTGCCGATGATGCCGTAATTGGTGATATCGAGCTTCCTCGCGGTAAAATGCACAATGATGAATACTTCGGCGAGCAAGAAGTTTTCTATACCTTTGTTGAGTTTCCCATTGCCTTGAAACAAGCCACCAAAGAAGGGACGTTAAAGCTGACCTTCATGGGTTGCGCTGAAGGTAAACTTTGCTATCCACCCACCACTCGCGAAGTAATCTTAGAAGAAGTTGCTGAAAATGAAGGTAAAATCACCGCCAAAAAGGTGATTGGAGCTCCTGAGACTTCAAGCAGTGCACCTGCCGCGCCAATTACCCAACAAGATAGCTTGAGCCAAATGCTGCAAGATGACAGCCTATTTTGGACACTGTTGGTATTCTTTGGTCTAGGTGTGGGACTGGCACTCACCCCGTGTGTATTCCCAATGTACCCGATTTTGTCGGGCATTATTGTTGGCCAAGGTAAGAAATTATCAATGGGTAAAGCATTTACCCTATCAATGGCCTACGTACAGGGCATGGCGATTACCTACTCTCTGCTCGGTTTAGTGGTTGCGTCTGCGGGAATGAAATTCCAAGCTGCATTGCAACACCCTGCCATTTTGATTTTCTTGGCCGTCATGTTTGTGCTACTCAGTTTATCAATGTTCGGTTTGTATGAGCTGCGTCTGCCAGGTAAATGGCAAGAGAAAATGAACAACCTGTCAAACAACCAAAAAGGTGGCAATCTAGTTGGTGTGTTTATCATGGGTGTCATCTCTGGTCTGGTTGCTTCACCTTGTACCACAGCCCCATTGTCAGGCGCACTAATCTATGTCGCGCAATCTGGCGATTTAGTGCAAGGCTTCATGGCACTGTATGTTCTGAGTATGGGTATGGGCGTACCACTACTTATTATGGGTACTTCAGGTGGTAAGTTACTACCGCGTGCTGGCGCATGGATGGATGTGATTAAGACTATCTTCGGCTTCTTACTGATTTCAGTGTCGATTATGATGCTGGGCCGCATCTGGCCAGGCGTGATATCTGACGTACTCTGGTCTATTTGGGGCATCAGCTTAGTCGGCTACTTAATGCATCAGAATAAGATGACTGAGTTTAACTGGAAGCAAACGGCGCGTAGCATTTTATTATTGCTATCGTTATTAGCGAGTTTCTCTTATGGTTTCCAAGCTGTCATGGGCGCATTTGGACTGCAAGCGCCAGGCTTATCTGCTCCAGCGGGTCAAGCAACTGCGCAAGCACACCATCCTGAGTTCATCAAAATTAAGTCTCTTGAAGACTTAGAGGTTGAACTGGATAAAGCCAGTATAAGTGGCAAGACGGTCATGTTAGATTTATACGCTGATTGGTGTGTAGCCTGTAAAGAGTTTGAAAACATTACCTTTGTAGCACCAGAAGTGGCAGAGCGCTTAAACCAAATGGTGTTATTACAAGCAGATGTGACCCGCAGTGATGCTATAGATGTTGAGCTGCTCGAACATTACAACGTGTTAGGTCTGCCTACCTTACTAATGTTTGATGAAACAGGCGAATTACGTGATGATTTACGCGTAACGGGCTTTATGCGACCTCAAGCCTTTGCTGAACATTTAGATTTATTACTTAAAAATTAATATAAAATTAAGTATACCAATGAAAAATAGCGACTTTTATTGAAAAAGTCGCTATTTTTTTATGTTGAATCTGCATTTACAACATTCTCAGCATAATTCACTAGAATACGTAAAAAAATTCACTTGCCAAGCTGCACTGTTTGCTGTGAAAATTAACAATCACAACAAAAATCAAAAATGTCGTTCATAACAGACGCAGTAACACTCACCACCTGTCATACTCTTGTTAGTTTCGACTAATCAGTGAGATGTTTTGCGACGCTTCTACATTTGAAGCTATGCAGCAAGGAGTACCATGGAACCCGCAATATTAATCATTACCCTACTGTGTGGCATGATAGTGAGCCGAATTGGGCTACCGCCGCTAATCGGTTACCTTGCAGCCGGTTTTTTCTTGTTCATGTTTGGCCTTGAAGAAGACAGCATCCCGCTACTAAACAGCCTTGCCGATCTTGGTGTCACCTTATTGCTGTTTGCCATTGGTTTAAAACTGGATTTAAGAAGCCTGCTGAAAGCTGAAGTTTGGGCGAGCTCAAGCTTACACTTAATCGGTTCCATGCTGTTCTTTATCACCGTATTAAAAATACTGGGGTTAATTGGCCTAGATAGGCTGGAGTTCTTAGATTTTAATCAATTGATGCTGCTCGCCTTTGCGCTCAGTTTTTCCAGTACGGTTTTTGCGGTAAAAGTATTAGATGAAGCCGGTGATGCGCAGGCTTTATACGGCCGTGTAACCATTGGTATCTTGATTATGCAAGATATCTTTGCTGTGGCTTTTCTCACTGTATCGAAAGGCGAATGGCCTTCGATATACGCATTAGGCTTGTTATTACTGCCATTAATCAGACCTATTATCTACAAGGTATTTGACCGTGTCGGCCATGGCGAAATGCTAATTCTGTTCGGCTTAACCATGGCACTGGTTATGGGCGCATGGATGTTTGAAGCTGTAGGGCTCAAGCCTGATCTCGGTGCACTCATTATGGGGATTTTGTTGGCTGGGCATGCTAAATCCTCTGAGTTGGCTAAGTCGATTTATTATTTTAAAGAGTTATTCTTAGTCGCCTTCTTCCTCACCATTGGTTTAAATGGCTTACCCACAGTTTCAGATGTTGGACTCGCGGGCATTCTAGTGCTTCTGTTACCGCTTAAGATTTGGCTGTTTTTCTTCCTGTTAACCCGCTTTAAGCTGCGTTCTCGTACCTCGCTGTTTGCCTCATTCAATTTAGGTAACTACAGTGAATTTGGTTTGATTGTCGCTGCTGTGGCCGCGCAAAAAGGCATGTTACCTCCGGAGTGGTTGATCATTATTGCGGTTGCACTGAGTTTAAGTTTCCTCGTCGCGGCACCACTTAATGGCATGGTTAATCGTTTATATGAGCGTTACCACGCCAAGCTTATCGCGATGGAAAAGTACCCATTGCACCCTGAAGATAGACCCATTCGCATTGGTAACCCACGCTTCTTAATCTTAGGTATGGGCCGCATTGGTTGCGGTGCTTATGATGAAATAAAAAACCAATATAACGATGAAATATTGGGTATTGAACACAAACAAGAGTTGGTCGACTTCCATCTCAGCGAAGGCCGTAACGTGGTGCAAGGTGATGCCAGCGATACCGATTTTTGGGAAAAGCTAGAGCATGCGCCCAACCTTGAAATGGTCTTGCTCGCGATGCCACACCATATCGGTAACATGTTCGCAGTTGAACAGCTAAAGCGCCTAGATTACAACGGCAAAATCAGTGCCATTGTACAATACAGCGAAGATGCTGAAGCCTTAAGAGAAGCGGGGGTTGATGCGGTTTATAACTTGTATGAAGCCGCGGGTGCGGGTTTTGCAGAGCATGTCATTAAAGAAGTGCTGCATCAAGATGAGAATGCGGTATTCGATGCGATGCAGACCAAGCAAGGTGGAAGCTCGCCCACGGTGAGTAAACCCTAGCGCTTTAAATGTTCGCAAAGTCATATCTCAAACAAAAAAAGTGAGCCAATTGGCTCACTTTTTTATTAACAGCCGTCGTTACTTTTTCGAATAAGCAGCAGCGTTTTCACCAGCCAGTTTACCAAAGGTAATGATGTCTGAAATTGCGTTACCACCTAAGCGGTTCGCGCCATGTACACCACCGGTCACTTCACCTGCACCGTAAAGACCTGGAATCACTTTCTTATCTTCAGTCAATACTTCTGCTTGTGGGTCAATTGATACGCCGCCCATGGTGTGATGAACACCTGGGGTAACTTCAATTGCATAGAAGTTTCCTTCATTCAGTGCACGAGGTAAGTTTGCACGCTCAAAGTCTGTATCTTTACCCGCTGCCACCAAGGCATTGTATTGCGCAATGGATGCGGTTAACGCTTTACCATCTATGCCTTCAAGCTTACCTAATGCCTCAGGTGTCGCTGCTGATGGCACCACGCCTAGCTGAATATACTTATCAATTTTCTTCAGCGATTTACGCACTGAGTCATCAAAGATTAAGAAAGCAGTTTTACCTGTTTGATTCAAAATTGCCGCAGCAGCTTTATCACGAGTGGTGATTTCATTGACAAAGCGCTTACCTTCACGGTTGACCAAAATGGCGCCATTACCCCGTACCGCCTCGGTCACCATCACGCCACCTTTCACTGATAATGTTGGGTGAGCTTGAATATATTGCACATCCGTCATGCCTGCACCAGCATTACCTGCGACATCAAGGCCATCACCCGTTGCACCGGGTTGGTTGGTAGAAATAAAGCCTTTTAACTTAGGATCGTATTGTGAAACCCGCTCATTATTTTTAGCAAAACCACCTGTTGCCATAATTACAGCATCGGCTTTAATCCAGTAATAACCTTGGTATTTACCTTTAACCAGTAAACCTTTGACTACACCTTTGTCATTTTTGAGCACTTCAACACCACGGGTATTCATGCGTAAGTCGATGTCACGTTTCACGGCATTGTCATACAGCACTTGAATCACATGGGCACCGACACCCGCGCCACCCGTTGGACGGTGAGAACGGTTGGCAGAAGCGCCGCCCATACGGCCTACGTCATTTAAATCTGCACCTAGCGTGGTTAGCCAATCCACTGATCCTTTTGAATGTGAAGTCAGCACTTCCACCAGCTCAGGTTGATTTAAGTCTCGTCCACCTTTCATGGTGTCTTTATACATAGAGTCGGCGCTGTCTTTAATGTCTTTGGCTTTTTGCTGTTCTGTCCAAGCGGCATTCATACCACCAGCAGCCAGCTTGGCATTACCACCAATCACAGGCTCTTTTTCAATCAGCATCACATTGGCACCTTTATCGTGTGCTGCTACGGCTGCAGCAAAACCTGCACCACCTGAGCCCACGACAACAATATCTACAGTATCAGCTGGCGCTGCTGTCAACGCGGCTTTGCGGTCAGCGCTGTCTTTGGCTAACTCTGCAATAGATGGTTCATAACGCTGCCATTTTTTGCTGTATGGCATATCAAATTCAAAGCTATGACAGGCATCGCAATACACCACTGACTTCTCATGAGCGCTATGACAAGCAGTACATGCAACATCGCCTGGGAAGTGAGATTCATGGGCATTGTAGTTCTTACGCGTATTGGTTTCGGCCATTTCAGCTAAGTCGCCATGGCACGATTCACATTGCGCATTTTCATGAGTTAAACTGTCATTGGACAGTTCTCCACTGGCTAAATGGCAGCTTTCACACTCCATGTTTTCGCCATGAAAATCTGCCAAGTTATCAGCGGCAATTGCACTTCCCGCTAATCCTGCACTGCCTAATACCGCAGCTAACAGAGCTGCACATTTTGTCATTTTCATCTTGTCCACCTAGTCACACATTTTGATTAGTTGATATTGATTAATCCTTGTTGATAAGCACTAGTTTGAAATACAAGCCATAGTCGCTCAACACGCTCAGCCAAAGTGCACATGGTTTTCAACCGCGGATCACATCTTGATTTTGCAACTATGCAAAAACGCATATGCTGCAATGGCACTATGCAAAAATGCATAGTGCTAAGTGATGCTCATCACAGCATAGGTACTGATGTAATGAGCCGTAAATGGAACAAAAGATGGAAGCTCAATAACTAACTTTTCCGTTTTCCCATAGCCTAAGAAATAAAAATCGCGTCATTGGTCACCTTTACTTTTTGTGGCATTTGTTAATCTGACGCTATGAAATATTTGCCTATGCCTGTCTCATTTACCCTACTGGTGTTTGTTGCATTAACAATCACACCACCAGCGAGTGCGAGCAGTGAACAGCAAAAGTCAGAGTTAACTAATCTAACGCAGCAAAAAACAACTGACGCGATTAATCGTAATGAGCCAAATGGCGATGTGTTTCAAGGTGATAGAGGCTATAACCGGATTGTTTTTGGTGTTCACTCAAAAACTGCACCACTTGAGTGGCGCGCCAACGGTATAGATCAAGGCTTTAATGTAGAACTCATGCAGCGCATTGGTCAGATACTGAATACGCCAATTTCTGTGCGCCGAAAAACCTTCCAGCAGTTAATTAAAGATGTTGAAGATCCACACAGTGATATTGATATCATCGCGGTCGTGTCACCCATCGGCATTAGGCGCTCATTGAGTCAATCAGACCCCATTTATGCGACCCATGCCAAAGCCTATACTCGCCAAGGTAAAGCATTTATTGATACTTGGTCTGATCTCAACGGCAAACGGGTGGCCATTAAAAATGGCGCACTAGTGGATGTGTTTTTAGAGAATCAGCCACAAAATTTTACTCCTGTTGTAGTCGACTTATACGAGACCGGTTTCCAGTTATTGGGCGAAGATGCTGTTGATGTTGTACTGGCTGAGAATTTTGTCGCAAGGCGTTTGCAACCTAAATACCCCTTGGTTAGAAGTGCCAGTGACCCACTGATTTTTGGTGCATTTTCATTTGTCAGCCATCCAGAAAAAGCGCTCATCATGCGCGATATCAATACCGCATTAAGGCAACTTAAATTGTCTGGTGAGTATGATCAATTGGTACAAAAATGGTTCGGTACTGGGCGAGAAAAAGTTGACATCACCACCACCGAACGAAAAATGTTAATGCTGGCAATTTTGGTGGCCATCGTGTCTATCTTAGGCAGTTTATATACCGCTTATGTGAGCCGTAATTTACGTATTCGTTCAGAGGCGCTCAGCCTTGAATTGCAACAACGCCAAATTGCAGAGAAACAGATTTCTCAACTATCGCAGCAATTTCAAGATGTGCTTAATGGTATTCCCCACTGTGTCACCATATTTGACCATGATAGGAGGTGTTTATGGAGCAATGACACTGAACATCAACTTGATAAAGGCACATTTTACTTTTTAGATGGCAAACCATTTTCACTATTCACCAGCGTCAATCAAGTAATTGACACTCAAGGCTCTTTTATCGCGGACATGCGCAGTGGCGACCTATTTTGGCAAATACAAATCCACCCAATCACCAATGAGCAAGTCGTGGTGTTATTACAAGAAAACACCGAACAACATGTGCTTCGCCAAGCCAATGATGAAGCGAGCCGCCTCGCATCTTTAGGGGAGTTGTCTGCGGGGATTGCTCATGAAATCAACAATCCAACTGGGATCATTATTCATTCTGTTGCCCTATTTAGTGATGCGATAGCTGACATGCAAGCCGCTGCAGATAGTTACCAACAACAAAATCCGTTTTGGTTAGTCGCAGGGCTTGCGCCGCAGCATGCCTTTATTGAGCTACAACATAGTGCACAAGTTGTCGAAGACAGTGCTAAACGCATTAGCCGTATCGTGAAGGATCTTAAACAATATGCTTTACCGCATATCGATAGCCATCACCAAGCTATTGCCATTAATGAAGTAGTGCAAGTAGCGTTAAGGCTAACTGCGAACCAACTTAAGTGTGTTCAGTTAGAGGTTGACCTTGATCCGAATGACCCGATGGTATGCGGTGATGCTCAGCAGTTGCATCAGGTACTAATCAACCTGCTGCAAAATGCATGTCACGCCTGCGAGCAAGCAAACGATGCTATCAAAATTACGACCCAAAAAGTCGGCTCGAATGCCAGTTCTAAAGTCGGCTCGAAAGTGATCGTCACCGTCAGTGACACGGGCACTGGTATGGATAGTGCAACGTTAGCAAGGATCACTGAGCCTTTCTTTACTACCCGTCGCTCCTATGGCGGCAGTGGTCTAGGTTTATCTGTATGCAGCCGTATTATCAAAGAGCACAATGCCACGATGAAAGTCACCTCAACCATAGGGCTGGGGAGCCAATTTCAATTAACCTTTGAAAGTCTTGAAAGGAGCCATAAGTCATGCTGTTAGCTCGTAATATATTACTGGTAGATGATGAAGCCTCTTGGTTAAGAACATTGTCAGTTACGCTACAACGCCTAGTTCCTGAGGCCGTGATTGATACCTGTGTAGATAGTCGACAAGTGATGAATCGCATGGCCGTGACCGATTACGCACTGGTATTGCTCGATTTGACCATGCCATATCAAAGTGGTGAGCAATTATTGCAACAAATTCGCCTAGAACAACCACACACAAGGGTCATCATTGTCACGGGCGTGAATGAAGTAGACACGGCTGTGAATTGCATTAAGCATGGCGCATATGATTACTTTATTAAAACCGATGATGTAGCCGATCTCGGCCATTCCGTTAGAAGAGCTTTAGAAGTGGTCGGCCTTGAGCGTAACTACCAAAGAATTAAAGACAGCTTTTTAAGTAAAACCCTGTCACAGCCCAAGGCATTTAGCCACATTCTAACCTGTGAACCAGCACTTATTGATCAATTTCGCTATTTAGAAGCGATTGCATTTAGCCCTGAACCCATATTAATTGAAGGTGAAACGGGTACTGGCAAACAAGCATTCGCTAAGTGTTGTCATCTACTTAGCTCACCTGATGCACCATTGATAACCGTTAATCTCGCAGGTATTGATGCTCAGCAATTTGCCGCACAGCTGTTTGGCCAACTGTCTCAAACGCCCGGACAATCTGTTACTGGCGCAATACACAAAGCAGCTAAAGGCATTATCTACCTTAAAGACATTGCCGAATTACCATTAGAAAGCCAAGCCATTTTGGTTGAAGTGATAGAACAAAAACATTACTTCCCTGTTAACAGCGATCAGCATTACCCTGCCCACTGCCGTTTTGTGGTATCCAGTCAACACCCGTTAATGTCGCTGATGCAACAAGGCAAAATTCGCAGCGACTTATTTTATCTGCTTCAAAGCCATAAGCTCAACCTGCCCCCCTTAAGAGAGCGCCGTTTAGATATCACGATTTTGTTGAATCACTTTGTTGAACTGGCAGCACAGGAACTTAACCTCACGCCACCACCTGTGCCAAGTGAGTTAGCAAAGCAACTACAGCATTACCCTTTCCCAGGCAATATTAATGAACTGAAAAGTATGACCATTGATGCCGTGAGTCGCAGTAGTGCCAATGCATTGAATATTGCCCCCTTTATGCAAGCTATTAACGCGGTAATGCCACCACAACTTGATTCAACACCGATTCATTTTGGTGCCGAGTTACCGACATTGGCGGCAATGAGCCAAGCTTTAATCGATGAAGCAATGAGCCGGACTGCACAAAATCAAACAGCAGCGGCAAAAATGTTAGGGATAAGCCAAAGCGCCTTGAGTCGACGTTTAACGAAAGAAAAATAATTTTTAGCCATTAAGAATCAACTGATTAACATCATTTTTTGCAATTACATTGCTTTTATAAAGAAAATTTCGCCAAAGCGTTAATAGCAAAATATTCATAAGAACAATCAATTCGCTTCATTTACGGCTAAGTAGCTTAAAATCTGGCTTTATCCATGCTATAAGTCACCATAGACAAAGTGATATAAATCACATTTAGAATCGTTCACAGAAGCATTCACCTTATTTGTGTGGGAATCGATGACTATGGAAAACCCTGCTCAGCAAGCAATGAAACTGTTTGTGCAAAATTTTGGCACAAAAGCTGACGACCTTTACCAAGCGCCTGGGCGTATTAATATTATTGGCGAACACACCGACTATAACGAAGGGCTTGTGTTACCTGTTGCCATAAATTTCAATACCGTGATAGCGGTAAAACACCGTGATGATTACCAGTTTAGGGCAGTGAGTGATGCGTTTCCTGGCGAAATTCAACAGTGGGAATTTGGCCATGAAGGCGACATTGCTGATGATAGCCAGTGGTATAACTACCTTAAAGGCATTACAGCAGCCATGGCACTGTCTGGTCTTCATGCGAAAGGGTTAGATCTCGCCATCGTGGGCAACGTACCACTAGGAACAGGCTTGTCTTCTTCTGCGGCATTAGAAATCGCCTTTGGTACGGCAATATCTTATGCCGACCAACTGCATTTATCACCATTAGCCATCGCTCAGATTTCCCAACGAGCTGAAAGCCATATGACCCGACAAGAGTGCGGTATTATGGATCAAATGATCAGTGCCTTAGCAGAGCCAGACCACGCACTATTAATTGACTGCCTAGAGCTCGACAGTGAACCCGTACTGCTGCCAGAGAACTTAAGCTTAATTGTGATCGATTTAAATATCGATCGTAAAAGCTTCATGGCACAGTATCAGGAACGCAAACAAAGTTGCTATGAAATCACTGAGATTCTAGGGCTAGACTCATTGAGAGATTTAACCCAAATCCAGCTACATAGAGCCAAACAATTACTCACTGACAGCCAATATCGCCGAGCATTACATGTCATGACAGAAAGCCAGCGAACCGCCAGTGCAGCAAGAGCTTTACAAGAAAACAATCTCAATCGCTTTAGCGAAATAATGCACCACTCGCATTGTTCACTTCGGGACAATTTTGAAGTAGTCACCCCTGAAATGGATCATGTTATCAATGCCGTACATCAGTTTGTTGGGGATAAAGGCGGCGTCAAAATGAGTGATGGCTGCATTATTGCGCTTGTGGATCATGAACTGACAGATCAAGTGATTGAGCTTGTAGAAGACAGCTTCCATAGCCTCACTGGGCGTGACGCGACTATTCATTTATGCTCAGCATCAGGCGGTGCAGGCCGCATTACTTAACTTCCTAATAGAGACCATCATGATTTCAATTTCTCACCTTACGCCTTGGCAAGATCCACGCGGTGGAAACGTGCAGCGCATATTGCTCGATAATGGCATCATAAAATTAGAAGTATTGAGTTTGGGCGGCATTATTCGCACCCTCGAGGTTGCTGATAAACACGGCACTGCAGATAACATTGTATTGGGCTGTGACAATATTGAAGATTACTTAGCCCAACAAGCGCACTTAGGTGCTGTGGCTGGTCGTTATGCCAATAGGGTTGCCAATGGCCAGTTCAGTTATCAAGGGCAAACTTATCAATTAAGTGTTAATCAAGCGAGTAACTGCCTACATGGTGGGGAACAAGGCTTCAATCTGAAACATTGGCAGATGCAAGCCATTGAAGATGGTGTTCGTCTGACGCTATTAAGTCCTGATGGTGATATGGGCTTTCCCGGCAACTGCCAAGTGCAATTAGATTACCGCCTAAATGAAAATAAACTCATGGTTGAGTTTACCGCGACCACAGACAAACCATGCCCAGTTAGCTTAACCCAGCACAGTTATTTCAATCTTGGCGGTAGCCAATGTCAGACCAACACTGAACATCTCATTGAAGTTGACGCGAAACAATATATGACCATGAATGAAGTCGGTGTGCCTACGGCAATGGTGGCCACTCAAGGTAGCGATTTGGATTTATCAACACCGACACCTATGTCGGTGCAAAGCCAGCGCCCTGCACTCGCAGCAACCAATGGCTTTGATCACTGTTACGTTTTAGCGCAGCAACCGGGTAAACTCACCCGCTTTGGTAGTGTGTCTCACCCAAGTTCTGGACGTATTATGACGGTATATACCAACCAAGTTGGGGTGCAATTGTATGGCGCAAACTTTTTAGAAGGCACCATAGGGTATGCAAAGCAGGTATACCAAAACTATCAGGCTGTGTGTATTGAACCTCAGTTAATCCCTGACTCACCTAACCAGCCACAGCTCCCAGGTGCACAAATGACCACCCCCGAACAGCCCTATAAGCATGTCAGTTGCTATGAATTCACAGTCAAGGGGTGAGTAGGCTCACGCTTAGCCTGTACCAAAGAAATATCAGATTCAGCTGAATACAAAAAGGAATAACCTAGGTTATTCCTTTTTTGTTAATCCATATCGTCTAGGTTGTCGCCCATATCATGAATATCTTCATCGGCGTCATCCGAATCTTCATAATCATCGACTGGCTCAGGTGCTGCTTCTTCTTCGATCGGTTTCGCTTTCGCCTTGGTTGCTGGCGCAGAGTCTGGGACAGTTGATAAATCCAATCGCGAAGGATGTGCGGCTAAAAACGCACTACGGGCGGCTTGGAATACCGACTCAAATTCGTCCTTTGCTGCTGCAGTTTGCGCTGAATCTAGATCATGCAAATTCGCATTAACAATATCTTCGACAAACTCAATAATGGCATCGCGCCCAGAATGGTAAAAATATACGCGTCCTGGAGAAGCTTCAGGAAGGCTACCATCAAAGATCACGACAGTGTTGCCTTTGGCTGTACGTAACTCACCGTACCAAACTTGTTTTTTTGCTTTGTTATACATATATGCTAACACCCTTAAATCAACACATATATTGCACATGACTGACATTAAGCTAAACATTAAGCTAAAAGTCAGGTCATGTTGCGTTTATGACTTTTCTGTATTTAAACAGAAAATTTTCCAGAATCAATGCTCAATTTGATGATTTTTTTATGAATTGCTTGAAAACCAAGCAATTCATACACTTGGTTGCAGTTAACAAATCCATATTGTGATATCTACCACAATCACATCAGATTAAGCTAGGTCATAATTTAGTCGAAAAAACGCAGGGTTCAAGTGCCACGACAACAATTTCTACGACAAAGCGGCCGTTTTTTAATTTTTACTTGACCAGTCGAGCACCAGTTTTCCCCTGTGTCGTCCAGACTCCATTCTCTGATGCGCCGATACCACTTGCTCAAAGCCAAATACCTGATCAACATGAATAGCCATCTTGCCGTTATCTAACAATGGCCATACATGTTGCTGCAATTGCTTGGCAATCTCAGCTTTGGCATCATTACTTTGCGGCCTAAGGGTCGAACCGGTCCACGTAATACGCTTTGCCATTATTCGGAA
This sequence comes from Shewanella maritima, assembly GCF_043643735.1. Lineage (GTDB taxonomy): Bacteria > Pseudomonadota > Gammaproteobacteria > Enterobacterales > Shewanellaceae > Shewanella > Shewanella maritima_A. The sequence continues at coordinate 332,232 of NZ_JBHZSM010000002.1, read as the reverse complement.
CACATCGACAGTGGCCTTAGCACCGGCCTGCATGGCCACAGATACCATACGTCCATCCATGGCTAATAATTTCAGGTTTTGATTAATAAATTCACCACCCGCCATATCAAAAACCACATCAATACCTTGACCTTGGTTTGCTTCAAGAATCGGCTCAACAAAATCCTGTTGGTAATTGCATGCAAAATCTGCCCCCTGTGCGAGGCAGTACTCTAACTTTTCATCAGTGCTACTGGTCGCATACACTTTCGCGCCCATTGCTTTAGCTAACTGAATAGCAGTAGTGCCTATTCCGCCTGAACCACCATGGATGAGTACGGACTCGCCTTTGCAAAGCCCTGCGCGCATGAATAGATTGCCCCATACAGTAAATAAGGTTTCTGGCAAGCTTGCTCCATGCACTAAGCTCATTCCCTTTGGAATGGGTAAACAATGACGGGCGTCAGTCACCACGTATTCAGCATACCCACCGCCGGGAACTAACGCACAGACCTGCTGATCAAGCTGCCAATGTGTGACACCATCACCTAATGAGACAATCGCTCCTGATACTTCTAGACCAAGTATAGGGCTAGCACCTGCGGGTGCTGGGTAAGCGCCTTGACGCTGTTTAATATCAGGGCCATTCACACCCGCTGCTGCGACCTTAATTAACACTTGCCCGGGTAGCACAGTGGGTTTAGCACCATTGGCAATGTATAAAACGTCGGCTGTACCAGTGTCGGAATATGTGACGTATTTCATTAAATATATCCCTATTGATGAAATGGCGTTGCTAGCAGTATTTTTGTACTCAATGCTTTCTAGATAAGTATCTATACACAAAGCATTGAGGCATTGGCTTATTTAGCCCCTAGCCCTGAAAAGGGCTAACAGCTAAAAAAGTTTCTATATCAGATTGCCGTATGTTGAGGTGACTGAGTTTACACAGGGTCTTGATGAACAATAACCTCTGCGTCATCAAATAATGCCGCAACCCTTTGTTCCACATTATCTGCGATCAAGTGCGACTCTGATAATGTCATGGCGCCGTCTAACTCCAAATGCATCTGCACAAAGGTTGTCTTACCGGCTTCACGAGTACGCAAGTCATGCACGCCAAGTACTAGTGGATCTTGTTTAGCCGTAGTGATGATTTGCTCACGCACTTCAGGCTCTAGCTCTCTGTCTAATAATGTTTGAATCGAACGGTATGCTAAATCAACAGCTTGCTGACCAATAAATATGGCAATCAATACAGCAAATAGGCCATCTGCCCACCACCAGCCATACGACGCTAACACGAGTGCTAGTAACACTGCGCCATTGAGTAATAAATCAGATTTATAGTGAAGCGAGTCCGCTTCAACCACTGTACTGTTGGTTTTTTCTAACGCCCGTTTTTGCAGCATGACTAGCGCCAAAGTCATCACAATCGCAATGATCGACACCACAATGCCCACAGTGGCTTGCGTAATGGGCTGTGGGTTAATCAGCTTTTCACCACCATAGAGCAGCAAGAGAAATGCAGAGCCAAGAATGAAGGCAGATTGCGCTAACGCAGCTAATGGTTCTGCTTTGCCGTGGCCATACCTATGATCCTGATCGGCTGGCACAATGGCATATCGAATGGCAATAAAATTCACGATAGAGGCCAAGGCATCAGCAAATGAATCAGTAAGCGATGCCAACATACTGGCTGAGCCTGAGTATAACCAAGCAATCAGCTTAATCACAATCAATGTCAACGCGGTAAACACAGCGGCACGACTCGCTAGCTTTACCCAAAAATCATAATCTGATTGTGGTGATGGTGTGCTCATGTCATCTGATGCCTTATATAAATTGGTGATTGTCGATAATACCTCAATCACGCTAAATAACGCGACCAAGTTTACATTTTAGCAGGGCTTACTCAGCTAGAGGGAACAGAGGGGATTAGGTCATAGCGAATTGTATAATGTTACGACTAACAAGCTCCTCTGCACCAATGTCACTTTTTAAGAGCAAAAAAAAGCCACGATAAAATCGTGGCGTTTAGCATTGAGAGGCTATTACATTATTAACTAATGCATTAACGTGAATGTTTACCTTTGCCTTTACCGCGCTCTAACATTTTTTCAAACTTTTCTTGTTGCTCAGGAGTCAACACTTGATATATTTCATTCTGCATTTTCATGAAATTAAGCGTCTTTTGTTGCTTTTCAGCTTGTTGAGCTTCAATCAACGTCGTAGCTTGTGCTTCATCAAAGCTTGAAGCAGTGATCAGTGCTTGCATTTGCTGCTTATGCTCACTACGAGCCTGTTTCATCGCTTCTCTATCACCGCTGTTATCAGCTTTGTATTTTTCAACAATTAGCTTAACTTGTTCTGTTTGTGAGTCAGATAAATCTAACTTACGCAGCATGCGATGCATACCTTTGCCATGACCACGTGATTTTTTACCATTGTGGTAGCCACTTTGTGAATTAGACTCTGCACTAGTTTGTACTGTTTGGGTTTCAGTTTGCTCAGCAAAAGAAGGCGCCATCATAAAAGAAGAACTTGCAAGAATGACAACGGCTGCTGCTGTAGGTAGACGTAAAGTAGAAAGTTTCATAATGATTTCCTCTGTATTTGGTATCAAGCTAACTAACTTGATGCTCAGTATAACCAGTGCAATGTCAAACAGCGTCTAACGGTGTAAAGGTGTGTAAAGACACACTTTTGAAAAATAGTCTCTAGATTTGGGAACCTGTTTGCTAGCTATTCTGTCTATCGTTACAACTGCTCAGTAGTAGTTATCACTAGCACAGGACTCTTTGAAAGATTTTATGCGAACTAGTTAACAAATTGTTTGGATTTTCGTTCACTTACCTAGGCATAAGCATAAGATGGAGTAATAAGCAGTCGTTATTTTCATTGATCTTGAGGTTTATGATGAACAGATTTTTCATCACTATTTTGATTCTTTTTAGCAGCATCGCAATGAGCACAATAAATGTCGCTCATGCAAATACTCCCCCAGCAGATGATCTTTGGATAGGCCAACAAACTAATGGCGAGCCCAACGTTAAGCTGCACTTTTTTTGGTCTGCCACTTGTCCACATTGTAAAGAAGCCCACCCATTTATTGATGCGTTAGCCGAGCGTGTCGACTGGATTGAGCAGCATGACTATTTGATCAGTGAAGATGGCAATGTAGATAAACTCATGGCAATGGGTAAGCAAACGGGGGTTGAACCACGCTCAGTGCCTTACTTTGCCATTTGTGGTGAAGCGGTAGTCGGTTACAACAACCATGATGTCACCGGCCGTTATATCATTGAGCGTTTAGAAGCTTGCTACCGTCAACAAGGTGGAAACCCCAATATCGGCGCGATAATGGATGACTTTTATGAAGCCCCTTCTACGCAAGGCACACCGTTATTTGAAACCTGTGAAGATACTAGCGCTGATCCAACGGCAGGTACCTGTGGCATGTCATTTGAGTCAGCGGCTCCAGGCGTACAACCTGTCAATATTCCATTAATTGGTGCTGTACAGCCTGATAAAATGTCGCTGCCTCTACTGACGGTAGTGTTAGCTGGGGTTGATGCCTTTAACCCTTGTGCCTTCTTTGTATTGCTGTTTTTACTTAGCATCATGGTTAACGCGGGTAGCCGTAAACGAATGCTGTTAGTCGGCGGTATTTTTGTGTTCTTCTCAGGATTTATCTACTTCATCTTTATGAGCGCTTGGCTCAACTTATTTGTATTACTCGGTGGCAGTGATGGCGGCATAATCATTACCTGTGCGGGTATATTGGCGTTGATTGCAGCAGTAGTGAATATAAAAGACTTCTTCATAGGGCGCGGTGACGTGAGTTTATCTATGTCAGTGGAGAACCGTGGCAGCTTAATTAAACGCATGGGTAAGTTGTCTAAAGCCAGCTCGCTGCCAACGTTAATTGTAGGCTCAACTGTGCTGGCCATTTTGGCTAATGCCTATGAGCTACTTTGTACTGCTGGTTTCCCGATGATTTACACCTCGGTGTTATCAATGTCAGGACTAGAAACAGCGGAACGCTACATGTACCTGATTGCCTACAATGTTATTTATGTCATTCCACTTGCTGCGATTGTGATTGCCTTCTCAGCCACTCTAGGCAAACGAAAACTGACAGAGAAAGAAGGCGAAGTACTCAAGCTGATGTCAGGAATCATGATGTTTGGCTTAGGTAGCATGTTGATTTTAGACCCTAATTCATTACAAAACCCAGTACTGTCTATTGGCCTCATCCTCGGCTCAATTGTACTGACATTCATTGTGACCAAAGCTAAGCGTCATATACTGAAGAGTAAGTAATACAAGCGGTTTGCGGATTGTAAAGCTGTGCAATGTTGATTTATTTTAAATCAGCATTGCGTTACAGTTTTTACATTGGTCGCAGTTTGACCCTTATGAGGAAACCTATGAGCCGCATTTTACTTGTTGATGATGACACTGGACTTTCAGAGCTATTAACTCAATTACTTGAGTTAGAAGGCTTTGATGTCACCCAAGCCTTTGATGGTCAATCTGGTTTAGAACACGCCACTCAAGCACAATTTGACCTAATTCTATTGGACGTCATGCTGCCTAAACTTAGCGGCTTTGAGGTACTTCGTGAACTGCGTAAAAGCCACACAACGCCGGTATTAATGCTTACTGCGCGTGGTGATGAAATTGATCGCGTGGTTGGCCTAGAAATTGGCGCCGATGATTACCTGCCAAAACCTTTTAATGATCGTGAACTCATTGCACGTATCAAAGCGATTTTGCGCCGCTCACATATCACCCAGTCTGATAATCAGTTGAATGACAACATTGTGTTAGGCGATCTTGTATTAGACAAAAACCGCCAAGAAGTATTCTGTAATGACCAGCTAATCGAATTAACTGGTACAGAGCTATCACTGCTATTTCAATTAGTGGAAAATGCTGGTGAATTAATGACCAAAGAAGTGCTCAGTGAAGCTGTACTGGGTAAGAAACTAATGCCATTTGATCGCAGTTTAGACATGCATTTATCCAATCTTCGCAAGAAAATTCCAGAGCGTGGCGATGGTCGCCCACGAGTGAAAACCTTGCGTGGCAAAGGCTATATCTGGATCCCGTAAATGGTCAATACTAGTGCTAAGCCCAAACTCGCCTTTTTAAACAAAACGCCTGCTGTGAGCAAATTGTTTGTTAAGCTCATGCTGAGCTTTTGGCTATGTATTTCTCTCGTTATTGGCCTGTTTGCCTTAGTACCACTCATGCAACAAGAGCATGACCGCACGCCGTTGTCACCTCAACTTGAAAACATGCTGAGCCGCGTAGCTGAAAGAATCAGCCATAACAACGAAGAGCTCAACCCTAGAATGCTAAAGCGTCTTGCCCATTGGCGAGATAATGAAAATAGCCCCGTAAAAATCTACTTAACTGATGACCAGGGTCAGGTACTCAATAGCAATCGCTTATCACGAGGGTTTCGCCATTTTCAATTAATGGCTGAAGAAACGGGCTATCCCATTAGCCATCAATTTCGTAAAGACTTATTTTTTGGCCCTTATACATTTGAGTTGAACGACCAGCAATATTTCCTCTATGGCCGCATTCTAGACCACCGTCCACGCCCGTGGTTTTTATTTTTTAAAGAACACAAACTCCTCAGCACTGGCCTATTAATTTTAATATCAGGATTAATCTGTGGCTTGTTGGCTTGGTATCTCGGTAAACCTTTACGTAACCTAAAACACAGTGCAAATGCGCTTGCTGCAGGTGATTTATCTAACCGTGTCGATACCGCAACCACTAAACGCAGTGACGAGATGGGGGACTTAGCTCAGGCGTTCAATACTATGGCTGATTCGATTGAGTCTATGGTGAACAATCAGCAACGCCTGATGGGCGATATTTCCCATGAATTACGCACACCGCTCACACGCTTACAGCTCTCATTGGCTTTAGCCCGTAAAAAAGGCATCGAAAGTGAAGAGCTCAGCCGCATCGGTTATGAAGCCGAACAGCTAGATGATTTGATTGGTGAACTGTTAAGTTTATCGCGTATTAGTCTCAATGCGAGTACACCGCTTATTGATACTGAACTTGCAGAAAGCCTAAGTCAGGTGCTTGATGATGCAGAATTTGAAGCTGCTCAGCAGGGTAAACAACTCAACATTAACATCGATGAGTCGCTACACCTTAAGCACTACCCTAAATCCCTAGCCAGAGCGGTAGAGAATTTATTACGTAATGCTATCCGCTATGCCAATAGCCAAGTCAGTATTCATACCCAAGTCAAACAACAGCAACTGGAAATCGTGGTCACTGATGATGGACCGGGGGTTGATGAACACGAGCTGCAGGCGATTTTTGAGCCATTCTATCGCCCTGACAACGCCCGAGATCGAGAAACTGGCGGCTGGGGTTTAGGCTTAGCTATCACCCAAGCAGCGATTACAGCCCATAAAGGTCAACTTTATGCCACCAATGTATCGCCTAACGGCCTACAAGTGGTGATAAGCCTGCCCTTTCAGCCTATTCCCAAATAGTGCTAACAAGGTTTAGCTAAGCAAATAATACTGTTTATTTTCAGTTTTTTACTGATAAATGAATCTGTGCTGCTATGATTATATAATCATCAAACAACCCCTAAGGTTACATGTTTCGTGCGAGTATAATTGCCATTAGTCTATGGGCGTGTAGTGCCTCGTTAGTCTTTGCACAAACAATGGAAGTGATAGCGCTAGAATATCCTCCCTATATTTCTACTAGCTTACCTAACAATGGCGAAGCCTTTAATACTGTACAAACCGAGCTAGCTAAAAGCGGGATAGACTTACAAGCTAATTTTTTACCTGCCGCACGAGCATTTAATGAAGTCTCAAAAAACCAGTGGTGTGCTAGTTTCCACCCACCAATCCCAGTCACTGCTCAACACACATTAGTGATCACCAAAAAAGAGTTAGTGCAATTAAGGCTGCATCGCATGCTAGAGCCTAATGAGTTTGTTGGTACCGAGATTAATGGCAAGGTGATCGCACAGTTGCGCATGATTGAGCCGAAAGGCGTGACAAAAGGCTTTGTGGATCAAGGCGCGGAGTTATTTTTGGTCGAATCTTTACCTCAAGCGGTGTCGTTACTGTTAAAAAATCGCGTTGATTATATTTATGCTGATAGTGCGGCACTAGAATTTGCTGCCAAACAACAAAATCTATTACCCACTTTTTTACAGGCATCTTCCATTGCTTTCAGAGAGTTTCCGGTGGGTATTTGGTTTAATAACCAATGCAATCAATCTAGCTTGGCAGTTAATGTACTCAAAAAGCAGGGTTACCCAGTCAAAACCTTTACTGAATCTACCGACAAGGTCAATTTAATCCCAGGTTCGCAGGCGAGCGAACTCAGTCCCAAGTATTATTCAGGGCTTAGCAGCGCGACGCCAATATCGGCACCATAATCTAAACTACTCACTTGGATTACGGCATAAAGTACAGTAAATAATCCACACTTCATTTTACTGTCAGTTTATCCCTATGCAACTAAACCAGTTTTGCCTATGAAAGCCTGATTCAACCTTGCTATAATTGCGCGTCTTTTAATGCTGCTGTTGCGAGAAAACCATGTTTCATATTGCCCTCTACGAACCTGAAATTGCCCCAAATACTGGCAATATTATTCGCCTTTGCGCTAACAATGGTTCTCAGCTGCATTTGATTGAACCACTTGGTTTTGATTTAGAAGAAAAGAAACTGCGCCGAGCAGGGCTTGATTATAAAGACCTCACGAACGTGACTCGCCATAAAAACTTTGATGCTTTTGCTCAGGCAATGGCAGGCAAACGGATTTTAGCTTGCACCACTAAGGGCAGCCGTCCACACAGTGAAATTGAATTCCAAGCAGATGATGTCTTGTTATTTGGCCCAGAGACCCGAGGATTGCCAATGGATATCATTAATGCGACACCACTGGATCAAAGGTTACGCATTCCAATGACTGGCAACAGCCGCAGCTTAAACCTGTCTAACTCTGTCGCGATTATTAGCTATGAAGCATGGCGACAAATGGATTATAAGGGCGCTTTATAATGAAAAAGTCGGCAAATAAGACCAACATCTCAGCTGAAACCCAACAGCAAGCGATGGCAGTTGCTAAAGCGACCCAAAAGCCTGGGCAAACAAAAGAGCAAACCAAGCTAATTGCGGCGGGGATAGAAAAGGGGATTGCGGAGTACAAAAAGCTCCAAAAATCCAAAGCCAGAGTGCGAGATAAGCAGCGCAAACAACTGCAAAAGCAGAAACTGAAACAGGCAAATGAGACTGATGCTGAACACGAGTTTGATAATAGTTACACAGAGGGGCAATTCACTGCTGTAGCCAAAGTATTATTAGCGTTGTTATTGGTTAGTTGGGGTGTGATAGCTTATTTACTGTTAGCTTAAGGTTTAGGCTTAAGTTTAGGTAATAACTCTATGGTGCGGATCACTTTATAACTGTCACTATCATCATCCAGATAATGTGCACTTTGTTGCCATAACCAGCTATCCTGTGCGGTACCTTGTTTGATAAACATCAACTGGATCAATGCAGGCCGTTGATTAACTTCCCCTTTTCCCACAAAAGTATAGCGTTCAGGGCGCTGATAGAGCGTAAATATTTGCCTAACTTCAGTATCAATTCCGTTACTGTAATCTAGCTCTATCGCTTGAAATTTCTGTTTAAACCACCAAGTTTCACTGGTATTAAAGCGGCTACTACTGCTAACACTAAAAATAAGTTGCTTAGCATCTGATGAGCATATGACTTGGGTGTCAACCTGTTTCGGCTCTGCATTAGGGCTGGCGGCGCTTCCCTGCCATTGCCCCGCTATTTGCCGACAAAAGTCTTTCAATGGCACTTTAGTATTGGCGTAGCTGTTTGATGCACTAATCAATACTGCAAGCACACTAACAAATATGGCTAAAGTGCGGGTAAGCTTGGCTGAAGACAAAGACATTTGTGAGGGCAGTAATAACGGTACTTTCATCATGCTTATCCGAGGTTAAAACAACTCAATATCATCATCTTCTGCCGACTTAGGCTGTTGCTTGTGCATGTATTCGGCTAAGGCCTCATGCAAGGGGATACCTTTAAGGACACATTCAAACATGTATTTTTCACATTCTAGCGAATAACTACGCATAATCTCTTGCTTCACTTGCTGCCAGGCTTGTTCATCAATGCGCTTCTGTTCATCTTTGAGTACTTCTTCAGTCAAAGCAAGGCCTGTGGTCACATGCTGTAATCGCTGCGAAATACGGTCATAAAACTGAAAAGCGACTACCCCTTCATTCACCTTGTCAGCCAACTGCTGACCGTGAGCGACAATATCTTCTGGGGTATTGTCTTGAGATTGTAGGTATTGATTAACTCGGGTTTGATGAGTCGCCATATCGGTAAACAATTGCCCTAAGCCAGCGACGTTTTTATCACCATCACTTAAGCTCAGTTCAATTTGCGCCATAGATAAAATCAACAGCTTAATGGTTTCACTCACATGATCCCAAGGTTGGCTGGGTTCTTCAGTTAAGGTTGGCTGAACCTGTGGGGTTGTTGTCATCGTTGTTATCCCAATTTAAAGCCTTCCAGACTATGTTATCTTTTATTCCCTTGCTTTGAATATACACTTTCATTGTTGATTTTTCAGTGTTTAGCGCATAAAAAAGGCTTACCTTTTGGCAAGCCTTACTAATGTTACTTGACAGTCAGAGGCAATGATTAATGACCAAATCCTGATGAAGTAATATCAACCTGAGTGACATCGCCGTACTGCTTGGCAATATCTGCAATCTCTGCCGCATTACCAATTAACACGTACTGCAGATTATCTTGCGGAAAATACTGCTTCACCAAGCGCTGTGCTTCTTCTAACGTGACACCGTCAACACGGGCTTGGAAGTCATTAATGTATTCATCACCAAAACCATACAAATATTGATCTGATAGCAAGCCTGCTAACTGGCCGCTGGTTTCAAACTTAGGAGGGAACTGGCCTTTAACATATGCCTTAGCAGAGTCCAATGTAGCTTGGTCAATGCCTTTCTCCCAAAGACGTGCATAAGTTTTTAACGCTAAATCAATGGCTTCTTTGGTTGTTGATGTTTTCGTGAATGTACTTAATCTAAATACACCAGCATCAGCGTAAGTAACAAACGCTGAGCGAGCACCATAAGTTAAGCCAGCATTCACCCTAAGCTCATCATTCAACCAAGAAGTAAAACGACCACCTAAAATCGTGTTCACCACCGTTAAGCCAACAATATCAGGATTACTTTGACTTACACCCATTCCACCAATGAGGAAGGTAGTTTCTATTGCATCAGGCTTATCAACTAATAAAACGTTGCTTTTCTGCAGGCTTGGTAAGTTTTTAGACAAGTCATTGGCCACTATAGCTTCTGTTGATTGCCAGTCACCAAAGGCGCGTTGCATTTGCTGTTTCATCGCCTCGATATCAAAGTCACCAACAATACTGACTTGGATATTATTTGGCTGATAATAGCTTTTATGGAATGCACGCATTTGCGACACGGTCATTTGCTCAATAGACTCTTTAAAGCCTGATGCAGCATTGCCGTATGGATGGTCATTAAACACTAACTGGTTGAAGTAACGTCCTATCACTCGTCTTGGGCTTTCTTTTTGCTGTGCAAGTCCAACCATAGTGCGCTGCTTTAGCTTGGTAAACTCATCAGCATCAAAATCCGGGTTACGCAGTACGTCTGTGAAAATGGGCAATACCTTGTCCAAGTCTTTAGCCATGAAATTACTACTTACATAGCTGCCATCTGTGCCTCCAGCAGTCATCAATTTCGCGCCAATAAAATCTAAGGTTTGTTCAATTTCGGCTTTAGACTGACCGCCTGCACCTAGCATCAATGATTTTGCTGTCATATCAGCCAAACCCGATGTCGTATCATGTACGGCACCCGCTTTAATGACGGCATTAAAGGTGACGATAGGCACCTCTTTTTTAACCATCAACTTCAAGGTTAAACCGTTATCCAATGTCACGGTTTGATACTCAGGCATGGCAAACGTATTAGTCGTTTCGGCCACAGATGCTGTTTGGTTTGTGGTTTGGCAGCCACTGACACCCAGCGTGCAAGCCAGTACCAAAGCTGACAGGGCAAATTTCATTTGTGTTTTCATTGGTCGGCCTCCTCTTGCGCGGCTAATACACCGACCGAACGGTTCGCTTTAATGAGATAGGTTTGGGCTACTCGCTGTATATCTTCAACTGTCACCTTGTTATAGGATTCTGGCGCATTAAATAGTTGCTCAAAGCTGCCAAAAAATAGCTCGTAAGTACCTAAGGTGTTGGCTTTACCATTAATGGTTTCCATAGTGCGATAGAAATTCATTAGCTTGGCATTTTTGACTTTCTCAAGCTCTTGTGGCGTGACGCCTTCTGTGGCCACACGGTTCACTTCATCAATCACAGCAAGCTCTAACGCTTTCGCTGTGATGCCTTGGTTGGCCACACTCATGATGTAAAACAGGTTAGGGTCAAACGACATCGGCATGTAAGTGTCAGCCGACACTGCAATTTGCTTATCGACTAAGGCTTGATACAAGCGAGAGCTATTACCTTGGCTTAAAATCGCGGTTAATAAATCTAAAGCGTAATAATCTGCATGACTAGTTGCTGGCACATGGTAGGCCAACATAACATTAGGCGTGCTGACCGATTCTTTTTTCAAGAATATGCGACGCTCACCTTTTTGTAATGGCTCCACAGTGCGTACAGCTTGAGGTGGCGCTTGGGCAGGGATTGGAGCAAAATACTCATTGGCTAATTTCTTAACCTCCGCAAGTTTCACGTCACCTGCAATCACAACCACGGCATTGTTGGGTGCATAATAGGTTTTGTGGTATTGCTGCAAGTCTTCCAGTGTCCATGCGGCAATATCGGACTCATAACCAATCACAGACCAGCGATAAGGATGCGCTTGAAACGCAACGCCTTTTACCGCTTCATTAATTGCGCGCCAATTGGAGTTTTCTAGGCCCGTTGTACGTTCAGACTGCACCACACCGCGCTCACTTTCCACCATCTCTGGGTTAATATCCAAATGGGCGATACGGTCAGCTTCTAAATCAAAAATCGTTTCCAGTGCATTGGCCGGGAACCAGTTGGTGTACACAGTGAGGTTTTCAGTCGTGTAAGCGTTGTTCGCACCACCAGCAGCTTCCATCGTGCGGTCAAACATTTTAGGACCAAATTTCTTCGAGCCATTAAACATCATGTGCTCAAAAAAGTGAGAAATACCTGTAATGCCAGGCACTTCGTTTCTTGAGCCGACTTTCCAGAATAAATACATGTTGGCATTAGGAATAGAGTCATCCTCTAACACCATAATTTTCATACCATTGTCGAGAGTAAAACTCTTAACATCGTCGGCTGAAGTGGCACTGGCTGATGTTGAAAACAACAGGCAAAGTGACAACATCCAGACCAGAAATGAACGGTTCATTTATGTCTCCTTACGTAAACGCGTTTGCGAGGTTCATTTGATAAGGTCAATCTATACCAACTAGCACAAGTATGTGATCATTCTTACTGGTTAAAATCTCTGATCACTCATTTATACTAATTGGTATTAAACAACAGGTGGAAGTTGTCACAGCAAAGATCATTGCCAGTGAAACGCGAGCTAAGCGCATAAATCTTCCTTGTTATTATGTTTAGGCTATTCAAAATACCGTTTATTCATCACTTTGTTAATGTTTGTGTCATTTTCAAAGTAAATTCAATTGTATCTGAATATGAATCCTTGTTGATTAGGGTCTGTTAATCTTTGTTGATTAGAATTTATTCGAATTAAAAACACTTTAATCGCGACGTGAGCGATGATGTCTAGTCATCTAGACCTGTGTTTTTTTAACCACAGTGCTCGCAACAAACTTAACTCTTTGCTAAGAGCGCAGGTGCTTTTAAACGAACCTTACAGGCAGCACTTGTTGTCATTTCTAACAAGCTGCTGCAAAAATAATCTTGAAAGAACAACAGACCCTAGAGCCTATGCAAAAACACCACATCTTTGTCGATGATTTGCAATTGCCATTGATAACGCTCCGCTAACCATTGAAAGGTCGCTTCGCTGTAGAAGTTTATATGGGTGGGATCATGCTTATAATGCCAATCAATAAATGCCTCATGACTTAATACACGTTTAGTCATAATTGCTAACGTGCCGCCAGGTTTAAGCATCGCTTCAAATTGCTGCATCAAACCTTGCGCATCGGCGATATGCTCTATTACTTCAGTCATGGTGATAAAGTCGTATTGCTTGTCGAGAAGTTGTGAATGAGGGTGATAAAACAGGTCATAGTTATCTACTTTAATGCCGTGCTTTTCAGCCATCTGGCTTAATACCGCCCCTTCACCACAACCATAATCTAACCCCGCAGCATCTTTCGATAATAAGGGCAGCAAGGGGAATAATGTGCGCCCTAAAAAGCGTTGATAGCCTTCATCAGCAACAGTATTGTCGTGCAAATCGTAAAAGGCTTTTTCATCCTCCTGTGACAAATAATACTGCGCAGGCACTGTCACTAATTGGCAAACATTGCAGCGCAAATACTCGCGTTTTTTATCTTGATGAAATAACACTAAATCAGGGCTGTGGCACAAGGGACAGACTGACACGCTCACTCCTACTTCGACAAGGCTGGTTATGGATATTAGTCTTTCTTCTCAATTTTACGCTCTTGTTTTGCTGTTTCTTGCGCCTGTTTAAGGTACTTTTCTTCTCGTGAGAGGCGGTCGTTAAATTGCTGCTGGGACTTTTCTTTTTGTGCCTGTTCCCATTCACCATATTGCTGACGCTCTAGTATTTCTTGCTCACGTTCAGACATGCCTTGAGCGGCCTCACGGGCTTTTTCTAGTTGTTCTTGTTCAGTTTTTTTAGATGCTTCGCGACCTGCATCAGCCTTTTCTCGCAGCGTCATTTTTTTATGTGGCTTATCACTATCAGCAGCCCAAACTTGGCTGGGTAGCATGCAAATACATAGCAAGCTGCATGCGGCTAATACTAAAATTTGGCGAGTCATGAGTCATCCTTGGTTGATAGTTGATATCGCTGGCGCACCTGTTCAGGCATCGCTTGCAACCTATGTTGCACCATCGCATCTAAAGCTGCAAATAATGGCGTGGTATCCAGACTAGCATCTATGCCACCGAGCACATGAGCAGTCGCCTCAAGTGTCGATAAACTATCAGCTCGCTTGGCTTTACGAATAATGTAATTAGACTGATGATTCATATCTAAATGAATCGCAGGGTAATCCAACAGCCACGGATTGAGTTGCAGCATTTTATACGCTTTTTTCCACGTGCCATCAATCAACACGATAGTACTGTCTTTAGCCGGTGATACCTGAGTAACACTTTGGCTTTTTTCGCTTGGATAAACGAGGTAAACCGAATTATTTGACTGTTCAAGCTGCTGTTTTAAAGCCGTAAAATCCTCTGCTTTCTCGCCAACAACCACCTGCATATCAGGCAGAACCAATTGCATTAACCTGACTGAATTTTTGGCATGACCTACTTCAGAAGGGTGCTGCAGTACGATGACTTGTGTATTTGAGGTGACCGGTGAAATTGCACTACAAACACATGCAGAGATGGGATACTGGCATTCATCGCAAAGCTTACGGGACATAGCGGAATTGGTTATTCTGGCTCAATGGGAATACCCCATCATAGCAAAATTCTTACTTAAGATTGAAATTGAGATGAAGATTGAGTCAGCATCAACAAACAGCGAGCATAAAGTCGAAAATAAAAGCGCCAATAAGAGTATTAGCTGTAGCTCTCTACAACCAATACTCCGCTTGTGATCTTAAGGATGCTGCTCTTGATGCCAATGATTTAAAGCTGGCATAGCCATCATGGCTAAGTACAACAAGCTGGTGATCCCCATCAATGATGCGATAGCGTAAGGCGCGGGGATGGACGTTAACTGGATCAATGCCACTAATAAAGACGCACCACTCATTTGAATAAAGCCTAGCATCGCCGATGCTGTGCCAGCACGCTCGCCAAAACCTGCAAGTGCCATAGTGGTTGCAGGGCCAAGCAACACAGCGAAGCCAACACAAAGCAACATCATGGGTAGCATAAAGCTAAAACCCGCAGCTAAACCTTCTTGCGGGCCAATGATTTGCATCAGCGCTTCTAACACGGCCGATAACAACATCAATACCAAAGCGGCTATCACACCATTACGATTGCCCACTCTTTTCACAAATACAGGGGCAACAAAGCACGCCACAATATTGACTGCGGCATTAAGGCCAAACAAGCCACTAAAGGTCAACTCTGAAATACCCAAATGCCCGATTAACCAGACTGGTGAGTAGGAGACGTAACAAAGAATCGAGGCCATAGCGATCATACAAGAGCCAGCATAGAACATGAAATGCGAGTCGGACAGCACTGGTGTGTAACGCCCCCAGCGATATAAACGACCACTACTTTCGGTGTTAGCAGGTTTTGTTTCAGGGAATCGAAGCAGAACAATTGCGAGCACCAATAAACCGTACAGCGCCATAAAGATAAAGGTTGAGCGCCAGCCGAACTGCATTGCTAACAGGCCACCCAATGTTGGCGCCAATGCAGGTACCACACAAATGGCACCATTGAGGTAGCTATACATGGACATGCTTTGCTCGCGGTTATAACAATCACGCACCGCACAGAACACAACGATTGAAGTAGAACACGCACCAATGCCTTGAAACACGCGAACTAACTGTAATAATTCAAAATCTTGCGCGTAAGCACCAATCACACTGGTCACGGAATACAGAATAATACCGAAAATAGCCACAGGCCTACGACCAAAACGATCAGCCAACGGCCCAATCAATACTTGGCCCACACCTAACGCAAATAAAAATAACACCAGAGTCGATTGAATACTGCTATCACTCACACCATATTCCAACGCCATTGTCGGCATTGATGGTAAGTAGATATCAATCGCTAGCGGGCTCAGTAGCACCATTAGCATTAATATTGGCAGTAAGTTACGTCTCATGATTCAATTGCTCATTGTTAATTTAAAACGTGCACATTTTAAATGATTAATGGTATGAACAGAAATGGTATAAACTCCTAAGTAAATTTCCTCTGAGGAATATCTCATGCATATTGATAATCTGTCACGTATCGACCTAAATCTAT
Source organism: Shewanella maritima (assembly GCF_043643735.1). Classification (GTDB taxonomy): domain Bacteria; phylum Pseudomonadota; class Gammaproteobacteria; order Enterobacterales; family Shewanellaceae; genus Shewanella; species Shewanella maritima_A. The sequence goes on along the minus strand of NZ_JBHZSM010000002.1, from coordinate 316,038 downwards.
TGGTGATACTGCAAGTATTATTTGAAGAACAAAGCGTTACCCGTGCAGCAAGTCGCTTGCATGTTAGCCAGTCATCTTTAAGTAAAAGCTTAAACCGCTTACGCACTACCCTCGATGACCCTTTGTTTCAACGCACGGCACACGGATTAAAACCCACAGCCCACGCAATTGCACTAGGACAGCAGTTACCGAATTTGCTGCAAAATCTATATCAAATTACCCAACCACCGATATTTGATCCCTACAACAGCCACCGCAACTTTTCATTTTCGATGGTAGAAAGTGCCTATGAAACCCTACTGCCGCTGTTTATTGGTTCAGTATTAAAACAAGCACCAAACCTGAGTTTAGATACCTATTTATGGAATGAGAAATCGCTGCAGGATATCAGTTTAGGACAGGTTGATTTTGGTATTACAGGACGAGACTTATCACCATTGGCAGATGCACGATTCGATAATATGCCAGAAGGCATTGAGCATCAGACATTATTTAAAGATAACCAAGTGTGTTTAGTCAGAAAGCATCACCCTATTTTAGACAAAATAGCTCAAGGAGATTGGGATCTTACGGGTTATTTGTCGCTATTTCATGTGCAAGTGCGCTGCGAAGGTAATAACTGGTGGGCGATTGATTATCACTTGGCTGAATCTAATCACAGACGCAATATTTCGGTCACTGTGCCAGACTTTTATGGCGCGGCGAGTATCTGCGCCCACACGGATTTAATTTATACCTTGCCATCTAGCTTTGCTAAACATGCATCAAAACTTTACCCATTAGAAGTTGTGCCGCTGCCGTTTGAGTTTATGCCAATGGCATACGTGTTACTTTGGCACGAAAGGAATAATCAAGAACCGGGGCATCAGTGGTTTAGGCAAATTATTAGCCAGCAAATTCAACATGCATTAAAAACTGAAGACTGAGCTCAACGGTTAATCAACCAATGAGCTGGCACTCTCTAATTAATAATATGAGTAAAGAAGCTAAGCCAGAATAGTCTTAGCATGTTGCAGCGCCTCTAGCTCTTGCTCACTTGGGTTCAAGTCAATCACACTGTCGATTTGTATCGACAATGACTGCCAAATTGGCTCAATAACTTCGAGGTGTGCCTCATCGGCATATTCCTTGGCCAAACGTAACAAATATGCTGACTGCACCACATCAATTCGGCCTAGCATTCCATCAGCTAACGCAACACTGAGTTCCATCATAGCAGTCGCATTGCGGCCATATTTCACCACATCCTGTAGATAACGTTCGGCGGTGTCGAGCTCATCATCAGTGGCATTATCATTGTTTAGGATTTCAGTACCACAACGTAGCATGGCATCTAATTGGCCTTGCTGCGCCGCCTCCTTCACCCAGTACCAAGCTTGTTCAGTATCAACTTCACACCCTTGCCCCTGCTCAAACATAATGGCTAAATGAAATTGTGCATGTGGATAACCCGTTTGAGCCGCTTTACTGACCCACTCAAAAGCTTTTTGATATTCTTGCTGCTGGTAATAAATCACCCCAAGGTTAGACATAGCTTCAGCGTTTTCTGCCATAGCCGCTTTAGTCAACCACTGTTGTGATTGGTCAATGTCAACTTCTATTGATTCACCACCCACAAGATAAAAATACCCAAGCAATGCTTTTGCATCCACCACACCTTTCTCAGCGGCCTGCAATATAATTTGCTCACCTTGGGCTGCTTGCGGCGTACCCTGATAACCATGCAATAAGCTCACGCCATGCTCATACAAGGCATGATGATGTCTGTTAGATGCAGAAGCAAACCAATGAGCCGCTTGCTGGAAGGCGACATCGGTTGATAAGGCTGATGCTTTACGATTAACCGAGTCAGATTGCACTTCATCTGGTAGAGATTGATGGCTTATCGCTTGTTCTTGCTCATTTTGCATCAATGCTTTCGCTTTCAGCGACATCCCTACTAGATATTGCGCATCTGCATCATTTTGCATACTGGCGCGATAACATAAATCTCGCCCGACTAAAGCATCAAACTCTTCAAAGCGATAAGCAGGCGTGTCACTGTGATATTTGGGATACAACTGAGTGACAAACTTTAGAATATTGCGAATGGACTTCTCTGCAATCTTAACGAGTTGCTCATGAGTTAAGTGATACTTCTCTGGGTGGGCACCTCTGTTGCCATCTCCTCGCAAGCGGTGCAATGCACGAACTGTGGGCACATCAATCACACGGGCTTTATTTAACTGCTCAATTCGGTCATACAAATTGGGGCTGGAAAAGCTTTCGCCATGATGACTAGCTAATGCAAAAGTAAGTTTGTGGGTAAAACTGCGCACATACACTAGTGCTTGGGTGGGAATGTCCCTTACATAGCTTTTGGCGCTGGCGTAATCTTCAGATAAATCAGCAGCAAAACCGTCAATAAACTCAATGTCAGTTAACAATGAATGCTCCTTTATTTTGCTGCTATCTACCTGTGACTATCATTTCTACAAGTTATCAGGATGACTATTACACTTCAGTGGTGTCATCTGAGTCATTTTGCGGATTTTTCTGTTGGCGATTGACCATATACAAACGGAATAGCGCCACGTTGACAAACAAGCCAATAAAGGCAAATACCGTATCAATGACCAGCTGTGCTGGGAAGCCAACTTGCTGCGCCATTGATGCCATTGCACCACCTAAAATTGAAATAGGCAGATACAGCATCAATACCAATAGCGTTTTCAGCACAATTGGCCCTGAAAATTCAAAACTGGCTTTGATTGCTTGTAGTGGCGTAATGCGTTCCACTATGACCATGAAATTGACATAGGCTAAGCGGGCAAATAAGTAGAAACTGATCGTTAAACCAATAATCCAAAATGAACCAAAAGCGGCAAACAACACAATCGGCATAACAATAGCTAAACCAGAAAATACCCCAGCCAATAATAGCGGCGGTACAAAGGTGAAGCTTTCCATCAATACCCGGCCGGGTGTCACTTCATGTCCTTGAGAGCGTACTTCCATAAATAAGGTCAATGCAGCAATCAGCAAAGAAAATATTAATAGTAATGCCATCATTGCCATAGCATGAACAACACCAAATTCAGGTGTTTCTGCTTGTGACTGTGCCAACATTTCACTGCCAATCCATAACTGAATGGCCACCTGAATAATCAACAACGGAAAAGTCAACGCTGCCAATTGGCGTAAGTGATTACGGAAAAAGTTAAATGCTTCTGTCAAAATCGCAGACATGGTCGTTCCAATTAAAAATCTAAAAATGAATTGTTGCTAAGGATACCGAAAAACCACTGACTTTACCTAATCCTAATGACTTGATAGCGATATTCACTGTTACATCTGTGCGATTAAAGTTAAAATACGCACACTTATGGGATCAAAATCACATCACAGGATGTTAATAATGAAAGCACCTTCTCTTCTTATATGCGCACTACTCAGCTTAGCCTTAAGTACATCAGTTCAAGCAAGTTGGTTAGACAACCTCCTTGGCTCAGACAAAGATAACGAACAAACTGAGGTTCAAAAACCAAGTGAAGCTGACACGCAATCTAATGCACTTGTCGGTAATGTGATGTCACAACTCGGTCTATCTCAACAGCAAGCTGAAGGTGGCTTAGGCACTTTACTCAGCGTCGCACAATCTAGCTTAAGCAGTGATGATTTTGGTTCTTTATCAGACAGTATTCCGGGTGCCGATATGCTTTTAGCTGCCGTACCTGCTTTAGCCGGTGATTCAGGCATGTCTGGCTTACTGTCTCAAGCTGGGGATATTGGTACTTCATTGCAAGGTGGCGCCATGGTATATGATGCCTTTGAAAAACTAGGGATACCAAAAAGCTTAGTTGCCCCAATGATTGATGTTGCCAAATCTTATCTAGAGCAAAATGGCTCTGAGGGGAGCGTAGGCTTGCTCACTCAGGGACTAAGTAGCTTGTTATAACTGAGCAGTAAATTACTAAAATGGCCAAGGCGCGGCTCGTTTGCACAATGTCGCCGCGCCTATAATGAACACAATTTAATCCACGCCCTATCGCGCAGAAATGGTGGTTTTGCTAATATTCACCCATTACTCAATAGCCCCTGATGTGCCATGATAGCCAAATTAAAACAGTTATTTTCAACGCCTACGCAAACACTTACTGCTGAAGAAAAAGCCAAGCAAATGAATTTGGCTGCAGCAACTCTGCTGTTAGAAGTGGTCTATGCAGATGATCAAATGGGCGAAACTGAAATGGCCATACTGCCATCAGTACTGCAACAAACACTGAAAATTGATGCTGAAGATGCCGATGAGCTGATCATTGAGGCTAAACATACTCGCGGTAATGCAACCTCACTTTTTGAGTTTACAGCTGAAATTAACCAGCATTTCTCACTTGAAGACAAGCAGCAACTATTACTCGCCATGTGGCAACTGGCCTATGCTGATGGTGAACTGTGCCGCTATGAAGACCAAATTATTCGCCGCACGGCAGATTTGCTCTATCTTAAACATAGCGAGCTGATCCAAACTCGCAACATCGCCATGCAACAAAGAAGCTCATAGACCTGCAACTAAGAGTTAAGCCACTAAAAATACTAAGAATAAAGCGACCCAGAGTAAGTTCGTCACTAGCAAGAGTACGTACAGCTAAATAACAACGAAATAAGCCACTGATTCAGTGGCTTATTTTTTGTCATCGTCAATGATTAGACGGCTTGTTTTCGTTCTAAATGCTTTTTTTGATAGCCAACAAATGGCACAAAAATGATCACTAACACCAGCGCATAGAGCATGTTAATGCCAAGCGCAATGGCAACACCAACACAAAACACGCTGCCACAAATCACTATGGGCAGTGCTTTTTTGCCAAGCAATTTGATGGCAGCGAGCAAGGTCACTAAGTAAATCACCACGAAAACCCCATTGCTCCAAGAAATTAAACTTTCTAAGTCTTGGCCACTAAAATAGGTCAGGGTTATCACCACAGCCATGGTCGCGAGGATCATCATCAAGGCTCGTTGTGGCACCGCATGTTCATTCAATGTTGAGAAATAACGCGGCATGATGCCTTCTTGACTAAAACTCCACAGTAAGCGCGCTGCACTGGCGGCATAAACATTAACGGTCGCCAAACCGCTGACAATACCGAGAATGCCAATCACATATACACCTGCGCCATTGAAAGCAGTACCTGCTAACCAATAATCAAATGCAGCCATCATTGCCACGCCAGTGATGGCTTCAGGGGTAGCCAATAACAACAAGGTACACAATAAGTAAATGACACCGACTAGCACTGTTCCCATGACCATCGCCGGCAGCATATCGCGTTTAGGTTGCTTAAATTCAGTGGCTAAGTGGCTCATCGCTTCAATACCAAGGAAGCTCCAAAAGCCAATACCCACTGCCAGCATTAAGCCTGAATACTCAAATGTTTGCGCTTGAAAAACATCCACTTTTACCATTTCAGGCGCACTGACACTTATCAGCGCAACGACCACAGCAATAATCGCCAACGTCAAACCAAACTGCAACTGAGCTGATACCTGAATACCTCTGACATTGAGTAATAAAAGCAACAACACAATAAACAGCTGCGCCACTAATTGCTCAGCACCAGACATTGGCCACATGGCATCCATAAATTGGAATGTCATTAAAATTGCTGCAGGTGCACCAATTGGAATCACCAGTAAAAAGATTAAGCCGATAGTTCTCCCAGCCGTTGCCCCCATGGCTTTTTCGACAAAGTATGCTGGACCGGCAGCATGGGCAAAACGGCCGCTTAACAAACCAAATACCAAGGCCACTGGAATAATGGCAATGGTTAAGATTAACCATGCCGCTAATGCGCCAGTTCCCGCCACAGCAATGGTCATTTGCGGTAAAATAAATACCCCAGTACCCAGCAAAGTGGTGGCCATTAAGCCTGCACCTTGCCAACGTCCAATTGTCCCTGTCATTGACTTCACTTCTTTTGGTTAGTTGATTAAAGTAAGCCTATTATATGCTTGAGTGAGCTAACATACTGTCAAATATCATCGTCAGAATGATGATTATTACCGACAATGTGACAGCTTTATTTAATAAATACGACAAAATGACGGAGCAGTTCTTGGATAAATTCGATCACGCAATCATTAATGAACTCAGACTCAATGCCCGTCAAAGTGTGTCTTATATCGCTCAAAAGGTCAGCTTATCACGTAGTGCTGTTACTGAAAGAATCAAAAAGCTCGAGCAATCAGGCGTGATCCGTGGCTATCAGGTGCTACTGAGTGAATCTCAAAAAGAAGGGGTCTCTGCATACCTTGAAATCCAACACCGCTGCGCCAAATGCAGTGAAGTAGTGCATGTATTTAATACCATTCCAGAGGTGGTGACTTGTCAGGGGATCACTGGCGATATGGACTTACTGGTGTTTGTGATGGCACCGTCAATGAAACGGCTACATGAAATTCGTGAGTATTTTGATGCGCAACCCGATATTACCAAGATTAAAACGCATGTAGTAATGAGCGAGTGGATCAATAATCAAGCATAATTCCACCAAGGTCTACCTGGGTGTTATTAGCAATCTGCAATAGCAACAAATCCATCAGCGACCGACACAACAACGCCCACTTGTAATGGGCGTGATTTTTTACAATGAGATGGATTAAGTCACTAGGCGAGTTGTTTGCCTATCTCTAACCCTTTCCCTCTGATTTCAATCAGTTTATCGGTAATACCATCCATATCCATTTTAATAATGCCGACCTTGTCAGCTTGAGTTGAAAGCCAACAGGTAAATGAGTCTTCACCTCTATTATCATCCCAAAAGCTATAAACCTGATGAGCAAGGAAAATCATTGAAGCTATTTTAGATTCACCCTGAGCTTTCATTGGTTCCAATTGGTATTTAATACCTGCGACGAGTGCATGGGTAAACTTCCAGCTTTCAGCCAATAACGCGCCGACGGCAGGAGAATCAAAGCCTAGCAATGCCATTTCAAGCTCTTGCTTATTGCCACCAGCTTCAACTGCCGCGACGATTTGCGAGTTGATAGCTGGCTCGACTGTTGCAATCAATAAGTCACCAATTCTATGTAAAATGCCACAGGTAAACACTTCATCGGGTGCCACATCCGCTCGTTTGGCCATTTCTTGGGCATATAAGGAAATTTCAAAAGTTTCGCCCCAGAATTTTGCTAAATCAACACCTTGCACATTAGGAATTGCACCCACTACCGCAGATGCAACCACTAAAGTACGGAGGGTTTGCATACCTAAACGCACTACGGCTTCTTCAATTGAACCAACCTCTCGGCTGCGCCCAAAATGCGCTGAATTAGCCAATCTTAAAACTCGGGCACTAATCAGGGGATCAAGAGAAACTTTCTGTGATATTGCCTTAATTGAGGTACTTTCATCATTCACCGCATCTAGCAATTCGCTCACCGCTTTAGGTAGACGAGGAAGCTCATCCACGCGACCTAATAAAGCTGAAGATTCCATTCAATTCTCCTAATAGATTAGTCTTGTATTTCCATTTTGTTTTTATGCTCTTTGCTTAAAAAGTAGTACATACACAAGACGTTAAGCAAGCGAATAGCTTAAATATTTTTGTTAGGTAACAGACAGTTTCGCTGGTAACAGTTAGCCTAGTCATCATCATCAAGATAAACTTAGGATTAGTATGCAAATCACGATAGACTTGTTATTTCGTGCAGCTCAAATTCAATGGCGGAAAACGTTTTAGGTGACCCAATGGCACAGCAATTCATAGCAGACATTAACCTTCTTTGGGGACAATTACTCATTGAAGAAATACACCGATTAGGTGTCAAACATGTGTGTTTAGCCCCAGGCTCTCGTTCGTCACCACTCACACTTGCGGCATCAGCGCAGCCAAATATTGACACTCATGTGCATTTTGATGAGCGTGGACTAGGCTTTATGGCGCTAGGTTTAGCCAAGTCGAGTCAATCTCCCGTGGCAATCATCACAACCTCTGGCACTGCGGTGGCTAATTTATACCCTGCCATTGTTGAAGCATGGTTAACTCAAGTACCACTGATTGTATTGTCTGGTGACCGCCCGACAGAGTTAATTGATTGCGGAGCGAACCAAGCGATTATGCAGCCGGGCATTTTTGCACAATATGCCAAGCAGGTTAACCTGCCAACACCCGATTTTGATTTTCCAGCCCCTGCACTGCTGACAACTATCGATGAAGCCATTAGCAACCTTTCACAGCCAGTTCATATTAACTGCATGTACCGCGAACCGCTTTATCCAACTCAAGTGTTGCCATTATCATCCTATGAGAAATTTAGCCCAGAGCTCCAAGCATACTTAACACCGCTCAACGCATGGTTAAATCATCAACACAGCTATTGCCACTACCATTACCAACCAAATGCAGCACTGCCTTGCCAAGCGACCTTGAGACGGTTTGTGCATGGCAAAGGCGTAATTATTGCAGGTACATTGGCGCCAGATGAAAACCCACAAGCCATTATGCAACTGGCTAAGCAAATTGGCTGGCCAGTATTAACCGATGCACAATCTCAGCTTCGGCAGCACCCTGACGCAATAGGTCATATTGATCAGTTACTGCATCATAACGTTTGTCACAAGCTAATTAAGCAAGCTGATAGAGTGATTGTGTTTGGTGGTCGATTTATTTCAAAACGTTTAATCAATTATCTGGCATCCCAGCAATGGCATAGCTACTGGCAAGTATTGCCTCAATCATCTCGCTTAGATCCTAGCCATCAACCTAAACAAGTTTGGTTAAGTGGTATCAGTCAATTTGTGGAAAATGAATGGTCGCGCTCTTCTCAGTCTTTATGGGCTGATGAATTACATGTGTTCAATGGTAAATTGGAAAAGTTGCTACAACGCCAGATTGACGACAATGAATTCGGCGAGGCGCAAGTATTAAGACAAATAGCCAAACAGGACCAAGCAAAGCAGCTATTTATTGGTAATAGCTTGCCTGTGAGGTTGTTTGATATGTTCGCGCCAACAGTGGCAAACCCACCACATATTTTTACCAACCGCGGCGCTTCAGGCATTGATGGGTTAATCGCCACGGCCTGCGGTGTGGCAAAGGGCAACCAATTACCGACAACTATGATAGTCGGCGATATTTCATGCCTGCATGACCTCAACTCATTTGCTTTACTTAAGCAGTTAACGCAACCGTTTTTGTTGGTCATTTTTAATAATGATGGCGGCAATATCTTTAATCTGCTGCCTGTGCCAGATGAATCATTACGCAGTGAATACTATCGTTTAAGCCATGGTTTAGAGTTTGGTTATGGCGCGGCTATGTTTGGCTTAGCTTATCGCCAAGTCGATGACTTAGCTGATTTTATCCAAGTTTACCAAGAAGCTTATGAGTTTAACTGTACAAGTATTATTGAAGTCACAGTCGGCCCAAACCAAGCCAGTGATCAAATTGCTGCAATGGCACAATGGGTGAAAGACAGTTTATGATCAAAGTTAGCCGCTTTGGCGATCCCAGCTTACCGCCTTTGGTATTGCTGCATGGTTTTATGGGCGCTAAAGAAGACTGGCAACCGCTCATGCCAAAGCTAAGCCAAGTATTCCACTGTATATGTGTTGATTTGCCCGGTCATGGACAATCTGAGTGGCTACTGCCCTCTCCTGGGTTAAATGAAGCCGCTCACGCTATTGTCAGCCTATTATCTAACTTAGGTCACAAGCAGTTCCACTTACTGGGTTATTCATTAGGTGGACGAATCGCACTGCATATCGCACAGCAACACCCACAGAAACTACTCAGTTTAACCTTAGAGTCTGCCCACCCAGGTTTACAATCTGAACCTTTAAAACAGGCAAGATTACAAGCTGACAATATATGGCTACAGCGGCTGGAAACAATACCACTGGTTGAATTTCTTACTCTTTGGTATCAACAACCCGTGTTTGCTGATTTAACAAAGCAGCAGCAAGCTGCATTAATTAAACTCCGCAGCAATAACCAAGCCGATGCACTGTTAAATTGTTATCAAACCACATCACTGGCACTCCAGCAGGATTTACGTAAAATTCCTGACTCATTAGGCTGTATCACAAATGTGATGGTTGGCCAGCAGGATAAAAAATTTTCAGCCTTAGCGAAAAAGTGGGCACAGGATACGCCCATAAACCTGATTGAAGTTGCCGATGCAGGCCATAATATTCATTCAATTGAGCCTAATACTTTCACGACACTTTTATTCCAGCATTTGCCTATTGCAGGCCAATCTAAGGATGATTAACCTATGACTCAATCCACGCCTCAACCTAATCGCATTAACGCCTTTCAATTGGCTAAATTCAGTATAGATTTACACCCTGCATTAGCCGTGGGCAAACAGCGCATTGAACAGCGTCAGGGATTAGTGGTGTCATTGACGGATGAGCAACAATGCACGTTTTTTGTGGAAGTATCGCCTCTTTCAGGCTTGGACCGAGATAATCAGCCTATTCATGGTTTCTCAGCAGAATCCCTCGCTGAAACCGAGCAATGGTTGGCTCAGCAACTAAACTCACTCATAGATGCGCCGATTACTCGTATAGCAGAGCTAGCCGAAGCAGCACCCTATGCCAGCGTGCGCTTTGGATTAAGCATCCTTGCAGCCAAAATGACCCAAGACTTTAATCAGTGGCGTTCAGATACCCGTAATGTACCTTTGGTTTTTGATGGCATGAGCCCAGCCTTAGTAGAACAAAAGGTGCATGCAGCCACTGACCACTTTATAAAAGTAAAAGTTGCTCAAACCAGTATTGATTCAGAAATCGCATTTATTCATAAATTGCTACAACTGAATCCTAGGCTAAAATTACGCTTAGATGCAAACCGCGGCTTTGACTTAGCTCAGGCATGCGACTTTTTATCTTGCCTACCAAAGTCCAGCATCGAATACATTGAAGAGCCTTGTATTCGTCCACAAGATAATCCCACGCTTTATCAATCTGTCGCTGTAAAATATGCCCTTGATGAGTCGCTCAATAGTCCAGATTATCAATTTAGTCCCGAGGCAGGGCTAGGAGCCTTGGTGATCAAACCCAGTATATTTGGGTCAATTTCTGCAATCCAAACACTCGTTGAACAAGCTCAGCAACACGGCGTGCAATGTATTTTTAGTTCAGCATTAGAGTCTGATATTGCGATTAACGACATCAAAATCCTCAGCCACGCCATTACCCCAGAGTCAATACCTGGGCTTGACACGTTGGCGAGTTTCGATACCAAACTAGTTGAAAGTGGTGAACTAAATATGGCTGCACTTAACATCATTGCCAGTGCAAAAACTACCCGCGAGTAACTGGAGCTAGCCAGATGATATCGCCAATCCATCAACAAGCTCAGCAGTCACCGGCCGGCATAGCTGTCAGTTACTATTCCAACTCAGGTCAGTTAGTTGAATTGAGCTATCAAACACTCAGTCAGCAGGTCAGTCTATGTCAATCCCAGTTACGCTTAGCTGGGATAAGCAAAGGCGATATCATTGCTTGTATCGCACCCAACAGCATTGAGATGGTCAAACTCTATTGGGCATGTGTCGACTTAGGTTGCCTGTTCTTTCCAATATCACCGAGGTTTTCAGATCAGAAAATTGACCAACTACTACAACGGTTTGAGGTCAAATTTGCCTACAGTAATGACAAGCAATTAATAAGCTCATTAGCATCCCAGTCAATAACGTGGATTGATCAGCAGCGACACCAATCCAAAGGTTTTGAAAATGACAATCCTGCACTTGAAGTCGACCCTAGCACTCCACAAAACATCATTTTGACTTCAGGCTCCACTGGGCAACCCAAAGCTGCGGTACATTGCCTCAATAACCATATTTATAGCGCTCAAGGTTCACAGTATATGGTTAGCTTACTGTCACGAGATAGTTGGCTGTTATCTCTGCCGCTATTTCACATTGGTGGCCTTGCGATACTCAACCGTTGCGCACTGATTGGTGCCACAGTGGTGCTACGCGACGATAAACAATCACTTGCCCAGCAGCTTTTACGGCAAAAAATCACCCATGTGTCGTTAGTCCCCACCCAAGCCAATAGTTTATTGTCTGAGTCACCTCGCGCCCTTTGTCAGCTAAAAGCACTGCTACTTGGAGGGGGGATGATTGAACAACAGCTTGTCAACGCATTGTCTCGGCTCAATGTTGCGACATACACCAGTTATGGCATGACAGAAATGAGCTCTCAAATTACCACCAGCACAGCCAACCATCTCGGCTTTCATGGTAAAGCGCTACCTCATCGAGAACTCAGCCTAAGACAAGGTGTCATTTGGGTAAAAGGGCCTTGTTTATTTTTAGGTTACTTAGATAATGGCGTGATTAATTTGCCAGTTGATAACCAAGGCTGGTTTTGTACCAAGGATAAAGGTGAGTTAAATCAAAATGGCGAACTCGCAATTGTAGGTAGAGTCGATAACATGTTCATTTGCGGCGGTGAAAATATTCAGCCTGAAGAGATAGAAGCCGTGCTGTTACAACATTCAAATGTAAAACAAGCCATTGTATTTGCCATGCCTGATGCCAAGTTTGATAAGTTGCCTGCAGCGATTGTCGACTATGTAGATACGAGTCTTACCGCACAAACAAATGAGCAGCTGTCACAATCCGTGATTGATAAATTGGCTCGCTTCAAACGCCCACGTCAATTTTTTGCATGGCCGCAAGGATTAGAGGCTCAAGGGCTAAAAGTCTCTCGAAAGCAGGTCATCGCAAGCGCTAATGTCAAAAAACAATAGTATTGCAAGCATCAGCCTCAGAAACTATTAGTCTCGAAAATATTAGTCTCGAAAATATCAGTCTCGAAAATATCAGTCTCGAAAATATCAGTCTCGAAGCATTAGTATCAAAAGCCAGTTTGAAATCTTACGGGCACAAAAAAACCTGCCTGAGCAGGTTTTATACCAATTGGGATGGGCTTAAATCGCCATCTGATGTTTGAGCTTATTCATGGCATTCTTTTCAAGCTGCCTAATACGCTCAGCAGATACCTGATAAGTCGCAGCTAGCTCTTGTAGCGTCGTTTTATCATCATCTAACCAGCGAGCACGTAAGATATGCTGACTACGTTCATCTAAGGTTTTAATTGCAGAGAATAGTCGCGCTTGAGAATCGGCTTCCCAGTTAGCATTTTCAACCTGCTCGGCAACGTCCGATGAATGATCTTCTAGGTACAATGCAGGCGCATAATCATGAGAGGCATCGTCATCATTATCAGATGCTAAATCAAATGCAGGGTCTTGCGCAGACATACGTGACTCCATTTCAGTCACATCGGCTTTAGACACACCTAAGTTTTCAGCAACCATAGTGACTTCTTCGTCACTAAACCAACCAAGACGCTTTTTGGCTTTACGCAGATTAAAGAACAATTTACGTTGCGCTTTAGTGGTAGCTACTTTCACAATACGCCAGTTTTTCAACACGTATTCATGAATTTCAGCTTTAATCCAGTGCACAGCAAACGACACAAGACGCACACCCACATTAGGATCAAAGCGTTTCACTGCTTTCATCAAACCAATGTTACCCTCTTGGATAAGATCAGCTTGTGGTAAACCATAACCTGAATAGCCTTTTGCTACGTGCACAACAAAACGCAGATGAGACATAATCAACTGTTTTGCTGCTTGTAGATCGCCTGTTTCTTGTAAACGCTTGGCAAGCTCATGCTCAGTGTCGGCATCCATCATGTCGATGCTGGTCACCGATTGCATATAAGCTTCTAGGCTACTGCTCCCTTGTGGAACGGTTAGTGCCATTGATTGCGTTTGAAAAGTCATTCGCTCTCCTAAATACATAAACAAAAGTACTAAATGACAAAAGTGACAGCTAATTTAGCTTGAGACAATCACCGTCAATTTAGCTGATGAACTATCTGATAAATGACAGGACATGTCAACCGATGTTACATCTGTTGGTTACTTTTACCACAATATAAGCTGATCTCAAGTGAACAAATGTTCATTTAAACAAATTAGTTTATGATTATGACGGTTCAATTTTACGAAGATGCTGCCTTACAGAGAGATAAGAACCCAGCCAACCAAGGAAAGAAGCTAACGCGACTAACTTGATTAACTCAGCAAAGGACAATGATTGAATACGCAGTTCGCTACCATAAAGACCTAACAAGGCTGCCAAGGCACCATCTAAATACAGCACTAAGACATTAATGATAACCCAGGCAAGTGCGCCACCAATCACGCCATACCAAATACCTGTGTATAGAAAAGGTCGTTGAATAAATGCTTCCGTCGCACCGACGAGTTTCATAATTTCAATTTCAGTGCGGCGATTCATAATCGCCAAACGGATTGTATTACCAATAATTAGTACCACTGCTAACACTAGTAATGCCGCAATAGCCAATACGGTACGTTCCAATAAATTAACCATGGCTTGTAAGCGTTCAAGCCACTCTATGTCTAAACGACCAAAACTGACTTCAGGCTCTCGCTCTAACTTGGCTAATAGTTCGCGCGCACCAGCAGGGCTTGAGTAGCGATTTAATGGTGTTACAGTCACCACAGCAGGGAGCGGGTTCTCATCTAAGTAAGATAAAGCTTCACCAAATCCAGATAAGCGCTGAAACTCATCTAATGCCTGCTCACGGCTGATATATGACACGCTATCAACTTCACTGAACACTTTAATACGAGATATCAAACTCTGAATAGATTGCTCACTGCGCCCTTCATTAATGAATAACGAAATCTCTGCAGCACTGTTCCATGACTGAGTAATGTTCTCAGCATTTTTCACCAAGACTTGTAATGCCGCTGGCAGACTTAAACTCACCCCTAAAACCGCCATTGTCATGATTGATGACACAGGGTTTCGCCATACTTCACCTAAACTGGCCACACCTTGCTGAATGTGACGAATAAAAAACATCACAATACGACCACTCAGCGGTAGTTTACTTTGGGTAATACTCACTTTCTTGTTGCTCATACAACAACTCCATCCGTGGCTGAGTGAGTATCTAACATAGTGCCTTGGCGCAATGTTAACGTGCGATATTTCATCCGCGCAATGAGTCCCAAATCATGGGTCGCAATCAATACCGTTGACCCCGCATCGTTAAAGGTTTCAAACAAGCGCAAGATATCCATCGACAATTTAGGGTCAAGGTTACCTGTTGGCTCATCGGCGAGTAAGATAGGCGGCTTGTTTACAATGGCGCGGGCAATCCCGACACGTTGTTGCTCACCGCCGGATAGCATGATGGGTTGATGGCGCTCTTTACCAAATAAGCCCACCATGTCGAGTGCTGCAGCCACACGTTTTTTAATTTCGCCGTGCGAAAAGCCTTCAATCACCAGCGGCAAAGCCACATTGTCGAATACAGTTTTGTCCATCAATAGGTGGTGATTTTGAAATATCATACCGATATTGCGGCGCAGGTATGGCACATGTTTGAGAGGCACTTTGGCAATATCATGACCATTAATACTGACTTTGCCAGCCGTTGCACGTTCAATCACGGTGATCAATTTAAGCAAGGTACTTTTACCCGCACCAGAGTGACCCGTTAAAAATGCCATTTCCCCTTGTTGCAGGTGAAAATTAACATTTAATAAGGCTTTCTGGCCGCCAGAGTACACTTTACTGACTTGCTCAAATTGGATCATAAGTGATTGGTCCGTTTATTGTTTTGTTATTATTATTTTACTTGTCCTGATTAAACAAGGCCTCAATAAAGTCTTCGGCATCAAATGGACGTAGATCATCAATTTGCTCACCGACACCAATATGACGAATTGGAATATTGAATTTATCAGCAATCGCAAAAATAACACCACCTTTAGCGGTACCATCTAGCTTGCTAATAGTAATACCTGTCACACCAACAGCTTCTTGGAATAGTTGCGCCTGACTGATGGCATTCTGACCTGTGCTCGCATCTAAGGTCAGCATCACTTCATGTGGCGCAGTAGCATCAAGCTTTTGCATCACACGTACCACTTTCTTTAGCTCTTCCATCAAGTGGCCTTTGTTTTGCAATCGACCTGCTGTATCGGCAATCAGTACATCAACGTTTCTTGCTTGTGCAGCCTGCAGTGCATCAAATAACACCGACGCGCTATCTGCACCAGTATGTTGGGCGACTACAGGGATATCATTTCGCTGCCCCCAAACCTGTAATTGCTCAACAGCAGCTGCACGGAAAGTATCACCTGCAGCTAACATGACAGATTTACCTTGGCTTTGATACTGTTTGGCTAATTTACCGATGGTGGTGGTTTTACCCACACCATTAACACCAACCATTAAAATCACAAATGGGCCATCTGCATTTTCTGGCACTAAAGGCACGGCTACTGGCTCAAGTGTTTTTTGCATTTCTTCACGCATCAAATCATATAACGCTTCAGCATCTTTAAGCTGCTTACGTGATGCATGATCCGTTAAGCTATCAATCAGTTTCGTTGTCGTTTCAACACCGACATCGGCAATCAACAGTTGCTCTTCTAACTCTTCAAATAATTCATCATCGATTTTCTTACCAGAGAAGATGCTCATGAAACCTGAGCCAATATTTTCACTGGTGCGCATTAAGCCACGCTTCAAACGGGCAAACATGCCTTCTTTTTTCGGCTTAGCTTGAGGCTCATCGACTTGCTCATGCTCTGCGGCAACACTGCCGGCTTCAGCTTGCTCTGCTGCAATACGCTCAGCTTCAGCTTGCTCTGCGGCAATACGTGCAGCTTCGGCTTGCTCTGCGGCAACACGTTCAGCTTCGGCTTGCTCTGCTGCAATACGCTCAGCTTCGGCTTGCTCTGCGGCAACACGCTCGGCTTCAGCTTGTTCTGCAGCAACACGTTCAGCTTCGGCTTGCTCTGCAGCAACACGCTCAGCTTCAGCTTGCTCTGCTGCAATACGCTCGGCTTCAGCTTGCTCTGCAGCAATACGCTCGGCTTCAGCTTGTTCTGCAGCAATACGCTCGGCTTCAGCTTGTTCTGCGGCAACACGCTCGGCTTCGGCTTGCTCTGCGGCAATACGTGCAGCTTCGGCTTGCTCTGCGGCAATACGTGCAGCTTCGGCTTGCTCAGCGGCAATACGTGCAGCTTCAGCTTGCTCTGCTGCAACACGTGCAGCTTCAGCTTGCTCTGCGGCAACACGTGCCGCTTCGGCTTGCTCTGCTGCAACACGTTCAGCTTCAGCTTGCTCTGCAGCAACACGCTCGGCTTCAGCTTGCTCAGCAGCTACATGCTCTGTCTCTGCTTGTTCAGCAGCGATTTGTTCCACTTCGGCCTGATTGTCTTGTGGAGTCTCTGTGACTTCTGGAGCGGGATTCTTATCTTTACGAAACCAGGAGAAAAAACCTTTCTTTGCCATGTTTGCTACCAATGGTTAAATGCTAAATTCATAAAAAATGTGTGACCGTTAAACAAACTAATAGGGTAACTATTGCTAAATCTCCGATGAAATTTGCGTGATAGTCAGCTTTATTCATTTGTTTGTTATAAAATAACGGCAATGCAGATTGCGGCATAGTCTACCACTTTCTTTGTTCATGCAAAAACATGAGGATCACATGGCCAGAAAGCCTACTTCTAAATCATCAAATTCTGCTAAATCGAGTGGCCAAGTTCGGATCATTTCTGGTAAATGGCGATCGCGCAAACTTCCCATTCACGATTTGGCAGGCTTGCGCCCTACAACCGATAGAGTAAGAGAAACATTATTCAATTGGCTAGCTATGGATATTAAAGGTGCAAGGGTACTCGATTGCTTTGCAGGAAGTGGCGCTTTAGGTTTAGAGGCCCTATCCCGTTATGCTGAGTTTGCGCAGATGCTAGAGCTACAAAAGAGCGCAGCAAAACAGCTACAGCAGAACCTTGCCACATTGCAATGTGACAATGCCAACGTCGCGAATGTAGACAGTTTGCAATATTTAGCTCAGCCTGCAGCACAAGGTTTTGACATTATTTTTGTCGATCCACCGTTTCGTCAATCACTGGCTGACAAAACCGTAAACTTGTTAGTGGAAAATGCTTGGTTAAACCAAGATGCCCTAATCTATGTGGAAACGGAATCAGAGCTCAGTGAATTATCTGTGCCAAACAATTGGGTACAGCTAAAACAAAAAGTGGCGGGACAAGTAACTTACCGTTTATACCAATACCAAGCTTAAATAAGTGAATCTTACTTGGTTAATACACAGAGAACCCAATGAAAATATTTATTATCGCTGGCAAAGTTTTTACTTCGCTGACTTGGTTAGTGCTTATTGTCAATTTACTGATGCCTTTTGAAGGTAATGTCAGCATTGCGTTGAATTTCTTCTTAGCGTTCACCGTGATGATGCATGGATTTCAAGTACTCATTTTCCACACTATGTTTAGCCAAACTCACCAACTTAAAGCAAAAGACTACATTAAACCTTTTGCTTTTGGCGTGTTTACATTATTAGAGTATCGACAGCAATTACTCAGTCAAAATAGTGAGCCTAAAGCGTAAAACAGGCAGCCCCAAAAGTGACTAGGAAAAACACATGTAGGCGCTATTGTCACTTTGCTAGCAGAAGATCTGTGAGCACTAATACCATCTGTTAGTGCTCACAATAAAAATGAAAACTGAGCAACTTAGCTCAGTTTTTTATGGCTGTTTTCTATGATGCTCAATCAGTAATTCCGAACACACACTATTAAACGCGCATAAATTGATATAAATAGGCAATAAAAAACCCCGTCCGAAGACGAGGTTTCTATTTCGTACTATGCCTCAGCTACTTTAGCTGCGTTCCGGCATGGTCAATTGTCACTTACTTTTTAGGGTAAGGGTGAGCAACACCTTTGTGACAATCTACACAAGTCTTACGCTTGTCGCCTTCTTGGTTAGCATTTCTTTCATGCATTCTTTTCGCCATTCTGCTCATCTCTTCTGGCTGGTTCTCGTAGATACGAGTGTGACAGTGAGTACAGTTTGCAGAGTCAGTTGCATGGAAGTATTTAAGTGCTAAGTCAGCTTGTTCTTTACGGTTTTCGTCTAACCACTCTTGAGTGTTAAAACCATCAATCGTTAGGAAACCATATAGATCTTTAGATACGATGATTTTCTTGACCAAGTAATCAACTGGGCCATGAGGTAAGTGACAGTCTTGACACTGAACAGTAACACCAGCACGACCGCCACCATGAGCAGATGCTAACACTTCATCTTTCAATGAGTGATTGCTGTGACAAGTCATACAAAAATCATCAGTACTTGTAGCATGCAATGTTTGTTGAGTTGCAAAGTAACCCACGACACCCATCACTACACCGATTAAAAGTAAAACGATAATTGAATATTTTGCGCTAGGTTTAAACAGTGCACGCCAATTCATTGCTCAATCTCCATTAATAACTAAATTAGTTTTCTAATTTTTCTGAGCTTAGTTTAGGGAGTTTTTCGCGTAAAAAACTTTGTTTAGTCTATGTTTTTATACGAAAGTTGCTGCAAAATAACCAAAATGTGATCAAGATCACTCGCAACAAGGATTTTGGTCATTAATTTAAGCTTGGTTTAAAGGTGTTCTTTGTTAAGCAGTTAACAAGCAAGTTACTTATCAACAAAGTTTTTTCATACCTACGACTTTTTCAATGCATCAAATTTATAGCTACCTGATTTGATCAAAAATAACTTTCGATTCGATGAGGTGATTGATTGAGGTGATTGATTGAGGTGATTGATTGAGGTGATTGATTGAGGTGATTGATTAAAGATAATTAATCCTCTCAATAGCTTAATCTCCATTAATAAAGTAAATAAATGTGAATCTTGTCTAGTTCAATTCATTTACATAGTGCTAATATTCATGCGTAATCCATATAGGAATCACTATGCTTAGCTTACTGCGCCATAAAATCACCTATGCTTTCACGCTGCTCGCACTTGTGGGTCAGTTAGTGTTTGCTAACGGTGTATTAATGGTACCCAAAGCTCACGCACAAGAAATGCCTATGGCTCAGATGAGTCAAAATATGGATTGCCATCAAGCAAAACCAGTCGTGCAATCTGACGATTGCTGTAGCAAACAAGTCCAATCTCCTGAAACCACTGTTTCAACACAACAGCATTGCTGTGGTGGCAGTAATATGTGTCAGTCTGATTGTAACCATTGCTTATTCATCTCAATTGCCGGTACGCTTTTTGAGTTTTCCCATTGGTCAGCGTTTCAAGTACCAGAAAAAGCGCAAGCCAACGTAATGCCTCATTTCCACTCTATCTCGCAACAACAAGATATTCGCCCCCCGATTGTTTAATCAAACAGTAATACCACTGTCGATGTAGCAAAAAATCTTATGTTATTGTAATTATTCCGTTTGTTAGTAGTGATCTTGTCTCTGCTCGCTTGCGGCAAATCTCTTGATGGAGTTATGTAAATGAAAACCCTTACCTGTTTATTTTTAAGCCTCTTCTTAGTGGTTGCGACTGCACCTACTGCTATGGCTCACCCCAATATGCAGCAACAGCAACACAGCCACGCATGCCCCATGCATCCTGAAGTAACAGGCCAAGCAGGCGATACTT
This sequence comes from Shewanella maritima, assembly GCF_043643735.1. Taxonomy (GTDB): domain Bacteria; phylum Pseudomonadota; class Gammaproteobacteria; order Enterobacterales; family Shewanellaceae; genus Shewanella; species Shewanella maritima_A. Next base: position 295,503 of record NZ_JBHZSM010000002.1, on the reverse strand, counting down.
GTCCCCAGTGTGGAATGGACTTAGAAGCTTCTAAGAACTGCCCTCACGCTAAACACCATGCTAATAGCAAGCACCACAAGTGTGATAACTGCCCTAACAAAGCAGGCCAACACAATAAGTGCGACAACTGTCCTAAATGTGCTGAAGGCAAAGACTGCAAAAAATGTCAGTCTGGCTCATGCCCAAATAAGGCCGGCAAACATCATGGTGATGCGAAACAACACAAGTGCGACTCTTGTCCTAACAAATCAGCCGTGCATGACGCAAAACATACCCATGCTTGCCCTATGAATCCTAAAATCACGGGAAAAGCGGGCGATACTTGCCCTAATTGTGGTATGGATCTAGAACCAATTAATCAACCAGCAGACCACAGCGGTCATGGTCATCATTAATTGAGTAGGTGGAGATAAGGCATTATGACTCTATATCAATTGAATAAGTCACACCACGCTCTGTGGTATGTTGTGGCACTGCTATTCCTAGTATGCCCCTTACTGGCAAATAGCCAAGACCATGATCACTCAACACACGATCACTCATCAAAAGCACATACAGTGCAGGCAAACTATTACTGCCCAATGCACCCTGAAGTGACCAGCCATGAAGAAGGTCGCTGCCCCAAGTGCAATATGTTCTTGGTAAAAGATGAATCTGACACAACTGCAGATAAACACGCAGAACATGCACATACTGAGCAAGCACAGTATTACTGCCCAATGCACCCTGAAGTGACCAGCCATGAAGAAGGTCGCTGCCCCAAGTGCAATATGTTCTTAGTGAAAGATGAGGAAGGTCACGACCACCAAGCTAATAAACAGGCTGCTGATGTGTTAGATGCCCCGAAGCCGTCGCTCACAAGTATTAGTGATAAGGCAACGGAATCATCAACCGTAGCTTCAGCCAACAGCTCAGGTGAAGCAACCATCAAATATGTCTGCCCCATGCACCCGCATATCGTCTCCGATGAGCCAAGTACTTGCCCTATTTGTGGTATGAACTTAGAAGTTGTTGAAATGGGCGGTGGAAGTACCATTGAAGTTAATGTTTCTGGCGGCATGCAACAGGCATTAGGTATCCGCAGTCAGGCAGCTGAAAATGGCACTTTATGGAAATTTGTCAGTACCATTGGTACCGTCGAATATAATCAAAATACCATCGGCCATGCCCACACAAGAGTCACGGGCTGGATTGAAACCTTACATGTTCATAATGTTGGCCAGCGCGTGAAAAAAGGCCAACTGGTCTATGAACTTTATTCACCAGAGCTAATCAACGCACAAGATGACTACACCCAAGCGATTGATTACTTAAAACAAGATACAAGCCGTGGTCAGGTGTTACTGCGCAAAGCGCGGCAACGTTTATCACTGTTAGGGGTGTCTGATGCCACCATCGCCCAACTCGAAAAGACAGGTGAAACTGTATATCGCATACCTTTTTATGCCGAGCAAGATGGATTCATCAGTGAGTTGAATGTGCGCCATGGTATGTATGTGCAACCCGGCGACACCTTATTTGAAATCGTTGACCAGCGCAGTGTGTGGGTCATTGCAGAAGTGTTTGAAAATGAGCAAAGTTGGTTAGAAGAAGGCCGCCCAGTTGAAGTGAGCGCCAAGGCTCAAGGCCTATTTGATATTGAATCCACTATCGACTTTATTTACCCACAACTCGACCCTGTCACCCGCGCAATGCAAGTGCGCATTGAGCTTGATAACAGCGACAAAGCACTCAAACCCGGTACTTTAGTTGACGTAAAATTATTTGGCGGACCTAAACGTAATGTAGTTTGGATCCCGACCGAAGCACTGATCCAAACTGGCCGAGAAAACCGTGTTGTTGTACAGCAATCCGATGACAGCTTTGCTTCAGTGAATGTCAAAATTGGCATGATCAGCCAAGGAAGAGCTGAAATCATCGAAGGGATTGAAGAAGGTGATAAGGTGATCATCTCTGGTCAGTTCTTATTAGACTCTGAAGCCAGTATTCAAGGCAGTCTGCAACGTTTGAGTCAGCCAGCTAGTGACAAAACTGACGCACACCAACACCATTAATAGGAGCTCATGATGTTAGAAAAGATCATCGCGTTCTCTATTAAGCAACGCATTATGGTGCTGGCCATGACAGTGCTGATCACTGTCATTGGCTACCAAGCCATGCGCAGCACGCCGTTGGATGCGCTACCCGATTTGTCTGATGTGCAAGTGATTGTCAAAACCGCTTATCCTGGGCAAGCACCGCAATTGGTAGAAGACCAAGTCACCTACCCATTATCAACAGCAATGCTCGCAGTACCGGGCGCCAAAACAGTGCGTGGTTTTTCCATGTTTGGCGATTCCTATGTGTATATCATTTTTGAAGATAATACTGATATTTACTGGGCACGTTCGCGTGTATTGGAATACCTGTCTCAAACCCAATCTTTGCTGCCCGATGGCGTCACTCCAACGCTTGGACCAGATGCATCAGGGGTAGGTTGGATCTTTCAATACGCATTAGTTGACCGCAAAGGTAACCATGATCTAGCTCAGCTACGCTCTCTGCAAGATTGGTTTTTAAAACTTGAGCTGCAAAGTGTTGCAGGTGTGTCAGAAGTTGCCACTGTCGGCGGCATGGAACAGTCATACCAAATCATTGTCGACCCGCACAAGTTAGCCTTGTATCAGCTCGATTTACTGGCCATTAAAAACGCCTTAGGTAACGCCAATAGCACAGCCGGCGGTTCAGTGATCGAAATGGCCGAAGCCGAATACATGATAACCGCATCAGGGTATCGACAAACCTTAGATGACTTTGCGGAAATCCCACTGGGTATCGTGTCTGAAGCTGGCATCCCTGTCACCATGAAAGACGTGGCGACTTTGCGAAAAGGTCCAGCAGCTCGGCGTGGTATTGCTGAGTTAGATGGTCAAGGTGAAGTGGTTGGCGGCATTGTTGTCATGCGTTATGGCGAAAATGCTCTTACGACCATTAACAATGTCAAAGACAAACTTAAAGAAATCGAAAACGGCTTGCCAGATGGCGTGGAGTTAGTGATTACTTACGACCGTTCTGAGTTAATTCTTAACTCAGTAGATAACCTGACCAAAAAAGTCATGGAAGAAATGTTGGTCGTGGCGATTATCTGCCTGATTTTCTTACTGCATGCTCGTTCCACTCTGGTCGCAGTGATTTCGCTGCCTATCTCTATTCTGATCAGCTTTATTGTCATGAATGCGATTGGCGTCAATGCCAATATTATGAGCTTAGGTGGCATTGCGATTGCCATTGGTGCAGTAGTCGATGCCGCGATTGTGATGGTTGAAAATGTGCATAAACATTTAGAGCATTACCGAGAGCAACATCAAGGTAAAACACCTCAAGGTGAAGCACATTGGCAGCTAGTAAAAGAGGCAGCTGTGGAAGTGGGGCCTGCACTGTTTTTCAGCTTACTGATTATTACATTAAGCTTTATTCCAGTGTTTGCTTTAGAAGCGCAAGAAGGACGGTTATTCCACCCACTGGCCTATACCAAAACCTTTGCCATGGCTGCTTCAGCGATACTCGCCATTACGTTAATTCCTGTGTTGTTGGGTTATTTTGTCAGAGGAAAAATCCCTGCTGAAAACAAGAATCCACTCAGTCGCTTTTTAATTGCGATTTACCGTCCTTGCTTAGCTGTGGTGTTACGTTTTCCAAAAGTCACCATTTTGCTGGCTTTGATTGCTCTAGGCAGCGCGCTTTATCCACTGTCGAAAATGGGTTCAGAGTTTATGCCTGAGCTTGAAGAAGGCGATTTGTTATACATGCCAACCACACTACCCAGTGTCAGTGCAGGTAAAGCTGCCGAGATTTTGCAACAAACTGATCGCCTGATAAAAACCGTGCCAGAAGTTAAACGGGTATTTGGTAAGGTGGGACGCGCCATGACAGCGACCGACCCTGCACCATTAACCATGCTGGAAACCACGATTATGCTTAAACCCCAGCATGAATGGCGTGAGGGCATGACGCTGGAAGGGATCATTGCCGAATTGCAGCAAACGGTGCGCGTTCCCGGTATGACCAATGCGTGGGTTCAGCCCATTAAAACGCGCATTGATATGCTATCAACCGGTGTACGAACTCCTGTAGGCATTAAAATATCAGGCTCAGATGTGGATGAGCTGCAACGTATAGGTGCTGAAATTGAAGCTGTCGTCAGCCAAATCCCTGGCACAATGTCAGCCTTTGCCCAGCGCACCAGTGGTGGTCGGTACATTGATATTGAGCCAGACTTAAAAACCGCTGCGCGCTACAACATGACCTTGCGTGATATCCAAGATGTGGTGCAAATGGCGATTGGTGGTATGCAAGTGGGTCAATCGATTCAAGGCCAAGAAAGGTACCCAATTTCAATCCGTTACCCCCGTGATTTACGGGATAACATTGAAAAACTCAATGCACTGCCCGTACTGACCAAAACAGGCAAATACTTACCGCTCGGTAACTTAGCCACGCTGACGATTCGAGATGGTGCACCCATGCTCGCCAGTGAAAATGGTCGATTAATCTCATGGGTATTTGTCGATCTCCAAGATGTGTCTATTGGTGAATATATTGAGCAAGCCAGAGCCGCATTGGATGAGCAAATCACACTACCTGCGCGTTACAGTTACACTTTTGCAGGGCAATATGAGTACATGCAGCGCGTAGAAGACAAGATGCAGGTAGTCATTCCATTGATGATTGCAGTGATCTTCATGTTACTTATGATGACCTTTGGTTCGTTTGCACAAGCGTCGGTGATCATGTTGAGCCTACCATTTTCATTGGTGGGTAGTGCATGGCTGCTGTATTTCTTGGACTTTAACATGTCTGTGGCTGTGTCTGTCGGTATGATCGCCTTGGCAGGCGTCGCAGCAGAGTTCGGCGTGGTGATGCAGGTATATTTAAACAACAGCATCAAAGATCGCCAACGCCGAGGACAATATCAATACCGCAGCGATTTGGTTGCGGCATTGATGCATGGCGCGGTAATGCGTATTCGCCCTAAAGCCATGACAGTGGCAACCATCTTCTTTGGTTTGTTACCCATTATGTGGGGCAGTGGTACAGGTAATGAGGTAATGCAGAAGATTGCTGCGCCTATGGTGGGCGGCATGATCACCGCACCACTATTATCTTTATTTGTTCTACCGGCTATTTATCTGTTGCTATATGGTCGAAAGTTAGCCAAAGACTAAAGATTAACACAACAAAAAACGGCGACACTGCTACCAGTGTCGCCGTTTTATTATCAGTGCCGACTCATTCAGCTTCACTCAAAATACGCTTCTTCTCAGCCGCAAGGCGGATAGTTTTATACATACCCCAGCCCATAATCACACCACCAAAACCAAACATGGCATTAATCAACATCGGATTTTGTAAGAAGGGTAAAAAGCCGTCACCAAAGCCAACAAACGTACCGTACAACGCCAAACCAAACAGTAAACTGCCTGGCGCTTCCATTACGGCCACAAGTACCATTTGCTTATTGATTTGATCTATCCTTGATTGAACATTGCTCATCATTTTCCTTAATCGATTTTTCAATTCAAGAATAACTTGCCTCGATTTGACGCAAATATCAATACATGCAAATAGCCACACCTTACTTTTTATGCACATTAACTTTGTAGTTACTCATATTGTTATTTACCTAGAGCTTTGATGGCTTATCAGCTACTTTATATTAATGCATCAACAATTTAAGGACGTCATTTGAATCAACTTGGCTTAATATGTTTAACACTATTACTCAGCCTTTTTAGCCAAGCAGTTTTGGCCAAAGGGGACTGCCTCAACATTCACGTGATTAATAGCACGCCAATTGGCTATATTAATGAATCAGGAGAGATGACAGGCACACAACCAAGCTACCTTGAAGCAATAGCCAAAGAATCAGGTCTATGCTTTGACCTCATCATGCTGCCATACCCAAGAATATGGAAAAGCATTGAGTTAGGACAGCATGATGGCGGCATCATTTTTCGCTCACAATCACGTTCACATCTTGTCGAATACGTCGCTAAAATTCGCAGTATCAATATTGCAGTTATCCCATTATCAGGTAACACAATATCCCATTATGATGATTTAACTAAACTGACCATAGGTAAGCTCAGAGGTAGCCACTTAAGCCCAAAGTTTAATGACGATCCAAGGATGAAAGTTGTCGAAATTAAGTCGTACGACCAAATGATCAAAATGCTAAAAGCTGGCAGGATTAATGCTGTTGCAGGTGGTGCACATATGCTCACCTATCAGCTAGAAGTTCAAGGAATGATGGGCAAAGTCGATCTGACTCAAAGTTATGTACTTGGTCAAAAAGAGCAATGGATGCAGCTGTCTAAAAAGTCGCCACACTTAGACAAAATACCGCAAATGAAACAGGCCATAGAATCATTACGTCAACAAGGTATTTTAGATGACATAATGAATGATTTTTTTGGTTCATCATGGCAATTAGTCGACCTAAAACCGCTACAATCAATCGCAGAGTAGATGTAGTCACTTTTTTAATAAGTATTGCCCAATGCTAAGAAATGTTGAGTAAACCGTTATCAAACGGCAACTGCCTCACGCGAGCTAGTATTTTGTTTGTGATGGCTATCCTCCCGAAATATCAACCACAAAAAAGCCTGCTAAAAAGCAGGCTTAATATAATTGATAACTTAGTTGCTAGATTGAAAAGCCAGATCTAGAACGGGATATCGTCATCCCAACCTTCATCCAAATCAGGCGTGAAGTTTTGGTTTTGATTCTGCTGCGGCTGAGGTGCAGGACGCTGTGCAGGTGCTTGTTGCTGCTGGAAATTACCTTGCGGTGCATTCGGCTTAGGCTGGTAAGCACTTTGACTACCTTGTTGCTGCGGTGCTTGCTGAGCAGGTGCTTGCTGTTGACCAAAGTTTTGCCCTTGAGCAGGTGCTGCAGGCTTAGGCTGGAAACCCGGTGCTTGCGCTTGAGGCGCTGGACGCTGAGCTGGTGCCTGCTGAGGACGCTGTTGTTGCGGCTGCTGATAGCCACCTTGGCTCTGGTTTTGGTTCTGATAGCCCGCGTTATCACCACCTGAATTACGGCTATCTAGCATTTGCATTTCTAGCGCGTTGATTTCAGTTTTGTAACGGTCTTGACCTGTGTTTTGGTCCTGCCATTTGCTGGTTTGCAGTTTACCTTCAATGTATACCTTAGAGCCTTTTTTCAGGTACTCACCAGCAATTTCAGCTAAGCGACGGTACATGACGATGTTGTGCCACTCTGTACGTTCCTGCTGTTGACCTTGTTGGTCTTTCCAAGTTTCACTTGTCGCAATAGTAAAGTTAGCTACAGCGTTACCATTTGGCATATAACGCACTTCAGGATCTCTACCTAAATTACCAACCAAAATTACTTTATTTACACCACGACTGGCCATCGAAATCTCCTGAGATTTTTATCTAATTTGATGCTTAAAACGTATATGCGATCGAAAAATTGATCTAATTGACAGAGCCTAACACAGCTCGCGCCTCACTCAAATTGAATTTATCATCCACCTTCAAATAGGCGACATTTTCTTCAAGTACGACGATTGCTTCTGCCACACCTGAAAGCTGTGATAACTCGGTTGCCATGCCTTGTGCATGGGCTTTATCTTGAATGTTTGCTTCAAGCGTATAGCTTTTAAGCAATACTGGCTGCTCCATGCCAATACTTAATATCAACCAAATAACCATGAGCGCCAATGCAGCAAAAAATACACCTGACGCCCCTAAATATTGATAAGCACCACCGCCGAGCATACCGCCACAAAACGCCCCTAAAAATTGGCTAGTTGAATACACCCCCATAGCCGAGCCTTTCTCACCCACTGGGCAGAATTTGGCAATTAAGCTTGGCAAAGACGCTTCTAAATAATTGAATCCGGTAAAAAACAGCAAAACGGCAATACTGAGCACCCAAATGCTGTCGGCAAACACACCCATTGTGGCTAACGCTAACATCATGATCAGCAAAGACAGCTGGAACATAGTTTTACTGTTATTACGCTTCACCCCAATAATGATTAACGGCACCATGAGGAAGAACGCACCAACAAAGGCTGGGAAGTACAACATCCAGTGCTTTTCTTTGGCAAGACCCGCGTCAACCAAATCCAAAGGTAAGGCAACAAATACCGCAGTTAACACCAGATGCAGAATAAAAATGCCTGCATCTAAACGGAATAACTGTGGGTTAAATAATAATTTTTTCAGTTTGCTTGGGGTCGCCACCGTGTCACCTTTCGGTGCTTGAGTCACAGGGTTCGGCACAAAGAACTGCACAATTAACATGCCCAATACAGCAAACAAAGCGGTCAGGTAAAACAGCCCTGTTAAGCCCACCATCTGAGTAACAACCGGCCCTACTAACAAGGATAACGCAAACGAAAAGCCAATGCAGACACCAATAACGGCCATCACTTTAGTGCGTTGTTCATCTCGAGTTAAATCGGCAGCTAATGCCAGTACCGCAGCGGCGATAGCGCCCATGCCTTGAATAGCACGGCCAAGCACCACACCATAAATATGATCAGAGGTAGCAGCAATCACACTACCAATCGCAAACAGCACTAGGCCGGCAAGAATAATAGGCTTACGGCCATACTTGTCAGACAGCATACCCATTGGGATTTGTAACACGGCTTGTGTTAAACCGTAAGCACCGATAGCGATACCCACCCACAGCGGAGAAAAGCCTTCTAAGTGCTGCCCGTATAGTGCAAAAACAGGCATAATCATAAACAAGCCCATCATGCGCAATCCAAATACGCTAGCAAGCGAGAACGCTACTTTTTTCTCAACTCCAGATAGTCCATTACTGGCCATGCAATCGCCCTTTGATAGATTCAGTAAAACGCGCATATTATCACAGCAAAAGAATTTAGCTCAAAAGGAAATCACAGAATACTAATATAATCACCTTTTCAGACTTTCCCTTCTGTCACTGGTGAAAATACCAGCAAGAAACCTAGTTATTAACCATACAGCTGAACTATGGCCTAGTTGTAATCGTAGTGACGATTAATTCCGTAAATTAGATGTGAAACAGCAAAACAATCTATGCGATACTGATCACCGTTTTGTCGTAAAAATAGTAAGAGTGAGTTGATGGATAAAATTGAAATACGCGGCGCCAGAACCCATAACCTGAAAAACATTAATTTGACGATCCCACGAGACAAACTGATTGTCATTACAGGGTTATCAGGTTCAGGTAAATCGTCACTGGCTTTTGACACCTTATACGCTGAAGGTCAGCGCCGTTATGTCGAGTCATTGTCTGCATACGCTCGCCAGTTTCTAAGCTTGATGGAAAAGCCCGATGTTGATCATATTGAAGGCTTAAGCCCTGCTATTTCGATTGAGCAAAAGTCCACCTCGCATAACCCACGATCTACTGTGGGAACCATTACTGAAATCTACGATTATTTAAGATTGTTGTTTGCGCGTGTTGGTGAACCACGCTGCCCCACTCACGGGCAACCTTTGTCAGCACAAACCGTCAGCCAGATGGTCGATAAAGTGCTCGATTTGCCTGCAGACAGCCGCCAGATGTTACTCGCTCCCGTAGTCAACGACCGCAAAGGTGAGCACGTTAAGCTATTAGAAAGCTTGTCTGCTCAAGGCTATATACGCGCCCGTATTGATGGCGAAGTGTGCGACTTATCAGACCCACCAACGCTCGACTTACACGTTAAACACACCATTGAAGTGGTGGTTGACCGTTTCAAAGTGCGCAGCGATTTAAAACAACGCCTCGCCGAATCATTTGAAACCGCGTTAGAGCTGTCAGGTGGCATCGCAAAAATAGCCAGCATGGATGGCAGTAGCGACGAAGAACTCGTGTTTTCAGCTAACTTTGCTTGCCCATTATGTGGCTACTCAATGACTGAGCTCGAACCGCGTATTTTCTCATTCAATAACCCTGCAGGTGCTTGCCAAACATGTGATGGCCTTGGCCACCAGCAGTTTTTTGACCCAGACAGAGTGGTCACAAATGGTGATTTATCATTAGCTGGCGGGGCTATTCGAGGTTGGGATAGACGTAACTTTTATTACTTCCAAATGCTCAGTTCATTGGCCGAGCATTATGATTTTGATGTCGAGCAGTCATACGATTCACTGCCAGATAAAGTGAAAAAGATTGTGCTTTACGGTTCTGGTAAAACCAAGATTGCCTTTAAATATGTCAACGACCGTGGCGACGTGGTAGTACGTAACCACCCATTTGAAGGCATTTTAAATAACATGGATCGCCGCTACCGAGAAACCGAAAGTAACTCGGTGCGTGAAGAACTATCTAAGTTCGTTAATATGCAGCCTTGTAACAGCTGTGGCGGCTCACGTTTACGCGAAGAAGCACGCAATGTGTTTATTGCCGACATCAACTTGCCCGAACTCACCACTTGGTCTATCGGCGAAGCGAAAGACTATTTCGACCAAGTCAGTTTTGAAGGTCAGCGTGCGCAAATTGCAGAAAAAATCTTAAAAGAGATCAGTGAGCGGTTAGGCTTCTTAGTCAACGTCGGTTTAAATTATCTCAGCTTGTCTCGCTCGGCAGATACCTTATCAGGTGGTGAAGCTCAGCGTATTCGTCTTGCGAGCCAAATTGGTGCAGGCCTTGTGGGTGTGATGTACGTGCTGGATGAACCGTCAATCGGTTTGCATCAACGTGATAATGAGCGCCTGTTAAATACACTTGTGCATCTGCGTGATTTGGGTAATACCGTGATTGTGGTTGAGCATGATGAAGATGCGATTCGCACAGCTGACCATATTATCGACATTGGCCCAGGCGCGGGTGTACATGGTGGGGAAGTCATTGCAGCAGGCCAGTTAGAAGACATCATCGCCTGCGAGCAATCGGTGACTGGCCAGTATATTTCTGGCACCAAGCAAATTCACATTAGTGATGAGCGCACCAAAATCAATAAAAATAAACTGATTGAGCTAAAAGGCGCCACAGGCAATAACCTGAAAAACGTCAATTTATCGGTTCCTGTTGGCTTACTAACCTGTGTCACAGGGGTATCGGGTTCAGGTAAATCAACTTTGATCAACGACACCTTCTACAAAATTGCCCACCGCGAGCTCAATGGCGCAACAGTGGATGAACCTGCACCCTATAAAAGCATTAAGGGCATGGATCATTGCGACAAAGTAGTCGACATTGACCAAAGTCCGATTGGCCGTACTCCGCGCTCAAACCCTGCTACTTACACAGGTATTTTTACCGCTATCCGTGAATTGTTTGCCGGTACACAAGAAGCGCGTACCCGCGGCTATTTAGTCGGCCGCTTCTCATTTAACGTCAAAGGTGGTCGCTGTGAAGCGTGTCAGGGTGATGGCTTAATCAAAGTAGAAATGCACTTCTTGCCTGATGTGTATGTGCCTTGTGACTCTTGTAAAGGAAAGCGTTATAACCGCGAAACCTTAGAAGTGAAATACAAAGGCAAGAGCATTCATGAAGTGCTGCAAATGACCGTTGAAGAAGCGCGCAGTTTTTTTGATGCCATTCCATCTATTGCCCGTAAACTGCAAACCTTAATGGATGTGGGTTTGTCATATATCCGATTAGGCCAAAGCGCCACCACATTATCTGGTGGTGAGGCGCAGCGGGTCAAACTGGCTAAAGAGTTGTCTAAACGCGATACAGGCAAAACCTTGTATATTCTGGATGAGCCCACCACCGGCTTGCACTTTGCCGACATTCAAATGTTGTTAGATGTATTGCACAGGCTGAAGTCTCACGGCAACACCATTGTGGTGATTGAACACAACCTTGATGTGATTCAAACCGCCGACTGGATTGTCGATTTAGGCCCAGAAGGTGGTCAAGGTGGTGGTGAGATTCTGGTAACAGGTACGCCAGAAGATGTTGCGAAGCATAAAACATCGCATACTGCGAGGTTCTTGAAACCTGTGTTGGAATTGCATCAGCAAAGGGCGAAAGGGAAGAAGTAAGCAATCAAACTTTGTTTGGATTGGTTTGGTTTGATTTGGTTGAATTAGTTTAACCAAGTCACTGGTTATGACTTTTCCCAAACCTTGTTTGGTTTGGTGGTTTAGCCAGATAAGTACCTATTCCAAACTCCGTTTGGCCTTTTGGTAAAACATCAAAGTCGTGGCGCTTCGCCCACACCCGAGTCAAGGGAGGAAGCGCTTGCCTCCCTTAACAAACCCTCAGCGCCCCAACCAAGTTATTCTTTCAAAGCGAATAAGCTTCATACTCCAATAAAAATACCTAACAGCTCAGATGGCACATCCATGTGCCCCTGAGCTTTAACCATCATCCATGATGGTTATACGGTATTTTCATCTGCGTATTTCAGCAACTTGGAACGGGGAATAATTGTAGGCTGCAACTTCAATTTAATTTCTCATCAATTGAGAACAACGAAAGGTAGTTTACTTAGCTATTAAAGATGCGCCAGCAGGTTCAACTTATTCCCTTGGAAGTGCCCGAATGCGTTGAGTTAATTCACGTGATGGAGGCTGGTCATTCTCGTGCATCCATGCACTTCATGACATTCAGATATCCTACCTATCGACGCCGACATAGCCTCAGATGAGCCATGGTCGCTCCTTGGCATCCATGCCAGCGCGACATTCGTATATCCATATACATCAGATGGCGATTATGAGGCGCTAGTGAATTAACTCTGTAGCATGAGGATTAGCACTTCGCGGGAACGGCAAGGGAGATCCAAGAGGGGATTGCTGTTGATCCCCTCTTGGTCGGGTGTGAGCGAAGCGCCACGACTTTTTATAAATAGCTTTAATATTGCCGAAGCGCCCATAACCTTTATCAATATTGATAAAAAATTAAATACACCAAGTTTTCACGCTTTGCGCAATTAACCACATGGTGCATTGCTTCAACCCTTATTAACTGAATAAAAACATATAGCTAACGTTGCTCACATTTCAAATACCTTCAGAATAAGTGCGTATACACACCACATCACCACCTCTTGAAACTTCCGTAAAACCTCCGTACAAACTGGACAAACCTTCTATTTGCACTATAATCCTCACCATTACGGAAATATTCCGTACATAGGAGGAATAATGGCATCAGCACGTTTAGATATACGCCTTGATGAAGAGATTAAGGCAAAAGCAGAAAAAGCATCGGCTTTACTTGGACTTAAAAGCCTCACTGAATATGTGGTGAGACTCATGGACGAAGACGCTACACATGTCATTGCTAAACACGAGAGTATTGTCGTCAAAGACAATGTCTTTGATGAGTTTATAACGGCATGTGACAAAGCAACAGCGCCTAACCAAGCTTTACTTGAAGCAGCAAAATTCACTAATGAGAGTGGCGTTAAATGAGTTGGGCAAAAGAGTTCGTTGAACTTAGTAAATCCGAGCATGATCGCAATTCATTTGATTGTGGTGAACCAGAATTAAACACCTTCATCAAAACTCAAGCTGCAAAGCATATGCAAGCGGGTATTAGTCGTACTATGGTTCTACCCAGCGCTCAGCCACTGCTTAATCAAAAACAGGCTATTTGCGCTTTTTATAGTGTTGCACCTAGCTCAATCAGCCGAGAGACGTTACCTGATAAGTTAGCAAAAAAATTACCTAAATATCCCATTCCAGTTTTTCTCTTAGCTCAATTAGCCGTTCATAAAGAATTTCATGGTTCAGGGCTAGGTAAAATCAGTTTAATCCGTGCATTAAAATACCTTTGGGAAGTGAATCATCACATGAAAGCTTACGCAATCGTGGTTGATTGCCTCACTGATTCTGCACAATCATTTTATACCAAGTTCGGCTTTGAAGTGCTGTGTGAACAAAATGGTCGAACTCGGATGTTTTTACCAATGAAAACGGTAGAGCAGCTTTTTGAACAATAGATTATTACTTTTCCAAACTGCGTTTGGATTAACGTCGTGGCGCTTCGCCCACACCCGAGTCAAGGGAGGAAGCGCTTGCCTCCCTTAACAATCCCTCGGCGCTCCATTGAAGTGTTATTCCCTCAACTATTTAAGTAATTTTGCTAACGCCTCATAATCGCCATCCATGGCTCATCTGAGGCTATCTCGACATCCATGTCGAGCTCACGCAAAATTTCTTATTGTTTCAGGACACTTCAAACGGAGAAAAATAGCCTGCAGGTGCATATGTATTAGCAAGCTAAGTTGGCTTTGAGAAACCTTTGAGCGAGCATTCTGAAAAAACATGCCTGCTGCTTCACCTCATTTTCTCTACAATCACAAATCAATTAGTACAGATCAAATGCGCCTGCAGGTTCAACTTATTCCCTTGGAAGTGCCCGAATGCGTTGAGTTAATTCACGTGATGGAGGCAGGACGCCGACATAGCCTCAGATGAGCCATGGATGGCGATTATGAGGCGCTAGTGAATTAACTCTGTAGCATGAGGATCAGCACTTCGCGGGAACGGCAAGGGAGATCCAAGAGGGGATTGCTGTTGATCCCTTCTTGGTCGGGTGTGGGTTGAAAACCCACGACTTTTTGCAAATAATTTTAAAACTGCCGAAACATCACGACATTAACCAATATCGATAAAATAGTGAATACAACAAGTTTTCACGCTTTGCGCAATTTACCACATGGTGTATTAGTTCAATCTTTGTTAACTTAATGAAATACAAATAGTTAACCGAGAGCATATTTCAAAGTCTTCAGAATTAATGCACATGCGCGTTAATCCCATTATGTGCGCATGCGCACTATTAAAATGTTAGCTTTCAGGGGGGAAGCAGTTGAGATTACTACTAATATTGAGTGCAATTCTTCTATCAGGTTGTCAAGTAGCCATAATGGGCGTTAACTGTTTAGATGGAAAAATTAAGCGTGATAGCAAACCTGTAAGTTCCCCATACGAGTTGACACTTAAAGTAGAGGGGCACTCTCCTGTTACTTACAAATACAGTTGTGAAGAGTATTATGGAACCCAATGTAGTGTCCGAGGTAATGGTTGGGCTTATCGTCAAGTCGAAGGTATGAAGCCACCTCCACATCTAACATTCCAAATTGGAGATGATGAAATATCACTTAAAGCGCCAAATTGCAGAGAAATCCATTCATCTTCGAAACCAGACTATACATGGTTTGAAGCTAAGGTTAATGGAATTAGTATGTATATTGTCGGTATTGAAGATGGCAAGGCAGTTCTTAAAGCTGCTCCAACAAACTCTCCAGAATCCAAAGTGTTTTATCTGAAATTTGATTATGAATTTTATCAGCAAGAAAGCTAAAACAGTTTGCTGTTTATCGTGCCTTAAAATTTTAGCAAACAATTTTTAGTCTCTTATCGGGCGTTATAAGCAAAGGAGTGCTCAATGAAAGCTGTGTTATCAATCATTGCCGCAATTATTATTTCAGGATGTGCCTCAACAATCGAAGAAGAACATGAAATCCCTAAGCGCTCGATTGGCTCTGCTGGGAAGGCATTAGGGCAAGATATAATTAATTCGATAGATACTTATGTCCTAAATAACTTCCACTGCAAATCTTGGAAAGCTAACAGCGTCGAACATGTTTCCGTTATGGGAGAGCTTTACTTTAAAAAATCAGGCCATATTGTTTCTGGCTCGGTTGCAGAGAATTGGAACATTGTTCAATGTGGTACGGATATCAAGCTGGCGCTAGTAATAACTGCTGACGGTGCCGGCGGGAATCTTGTGGCAATAAAAAAACTGTAAAATTTTGCTTATAACAAACGAATCAAAGCAGCGGACACAAACAGTTGGCTTGTGTTCCTTCGTCGCAAATTGTAGCCAACTATTTTGTGCCATTTATGCGGGGCGTTAAATTGGAGTCATCGTGCATCACATTATTAGGCTTATTTTTATCATTTCGCTAGCTCCTATCATTGCTAGCGCTACGGCACAACAGCCTGATGAAATAATCATCTCCGATAAAAGCCACCCTCTTCAAACTAATCCCCTTGATGATTATCTAGAGATTAATGGTTGGAAACCGCCTGAAGAAGCGAATATTTGGTCTTCAAATTGGCGAGGATACATTGCCACTTGGAGAATAGATGGAAATCATTTGATATTGGATGATGTAACGATCCGTATAGATGGGCCTGATAGCGATAACTCATTTAATGAGGTTGAGAAAAGTATTCTAGATAGTTTATTTCCAAATCAGGTAAAAATCTTAGCTAAATGGTATACAGGAGCATTAATCGTCCCAACAGGAGAATCAGTTGAATATGTACATATGGGCTACGGATCTACTTACTCCAAGTATAGTGTTTTAGAAGTAAAGAAAGGCATTATTGTTAAGAGCACCAACTTTACTATTGAAGAGTTCGAAAGATATAAAATTTCAAAATTTGAAAAATTCAAGAAGACCGAAACATTTAAGGCTGGACTATTAGAGTTGACCACTGGTGAAAACTCTTGGAGTGAAGATAGTGCAGTATCATTTATGTATGACTTCTTTGCGGAAAAGTACCTCTCACAGTAAAGGCCTAACAAACGCACTAAAGTCGAACCATTACACGCTTGCTGAGTCGGCACATGGCCTCAAAATAATAGCAAGTGTGTAATGGGCGCCTTATGCGAGCGTTCAAATTGGCATCGAAAGTAATTTCACATGACAAAATAGAGACATGCGCCCATCACCTATAATCAACTCACTACCAACAAAAACCAAACAACCCAATGAGCAGCTGCCTAGCTTATGACTACATAGAAATAGCCTGCCTTTATCGTTACCCGATTAAGTTGACGATGAATTCGGGTGACACCTTGCACGGTATCGCAATGGATACCAAGCGCAATTCTGCTGGTGTGGAATGTATTGAGTTAGCAATGGCTGCACAAAAAGTATTAATCGTACTTGATGACATCGCCACGCTTGCAGTTTGCGTTGAAAACCCGCATTTTAATCAAGTCAGTATCAACTCAAATACACCCAGCTCGGATTAACCAAGGCTGTACTCATTAAGCTGAGCTTACCTAACTTTTAGCTCAGCCAAATAAGGCAGACAGTTTACACTACCGAGTAACAGGCATTTTGCCCTCACCAAAGGATGGATAACATGAAACGATTAATCACAGCACTGTTGGTAATAGGTTTACCTGTTGCACTCATGTCTACACAGATTCATGCATCGAATATGGCAGAAGAAAAGCCCACACAGCACTTAAAAGTCGCTGAAGTCACCAGCATGGAACAGGCTAAAAAAGTCTTCTTAATGAAAACGGCTGAAATGATGTCAAAGCAACAAATTGACCAAAAAGCCGCAGCTGACATTCACATTATCACTTATACACTGGAGCAAAGTGTTGCCTATTTCACTGAAAACCTAACCGGTGAAAAACAGGCTTTAGCAACACAAATGGCTGAAGTGGTTGAGCGGATACATTTAACGTCTGAAACAAGCAGAACCGATCAACTTAAAACGCATTTAGGTGAATATTATCAGCTAGTCGATCAGTTCCTATTTAGCTTTTAAATATCCATTGTGAGCCGTTTCTCTATGGAACATATCCTGCGCTTTCAATAACCGCATAACATATTAGGCAAAATCATCATGTCAAAAATTGAATTTACCGCAGCTGAAACAGAGCAGATGGTCGATAAACTGCAAACTTATTTTGAAAGTGAACTGAATCAGGAGTTGGGCCAATTTGATGCGGAGTTTTTATTAGACTTCTTTAGTAAACAAATGGGCGCATATTACTACAATCGTGGCTTACATGATGCACGGGCTATTTTTGAGTCTCGCGTTGAATCTATTGACGACGACATATACGCCATTGAAAAAGAGATCCGTTAATCTGCTCCTTTGTGGAAAACGGCTCAATATAAACCTTCAAACATTAGCAATATAATCCATACTAGATATATAAAATCATTCACTTAGGACACCAATGCGACTGCAAAGGAATATGCGCCAAACCTTAGCTGTGCTCCTCATCAGTATGGCGTTGAGCGCCTGTGCCAACCAGCAACCCTGTAACCTGCCCCTTGAACATGTTTGGGTGGATCAGGCTCAAGTGAAAAACGATGTAACAATACTCAGTAGCGATAGCATGCAAGGTCGCAAAACCAACCAAGTGGGCGCTCAACTTGCAAGAGATTATTTAAACCGTCGTTATCAAGAAATAGGCTTAACTGTTTGGTCGATACCTTCCTCAACCCCCGAGCTAGAACATACTAGCAATACCACTAGCAACTCGCGTTACAACCACCCCTTTGATTATCCGCATCAATTCTCAACCCGCCAAGGTATTAACGTGGTAGGCGTCAGCTTGGCTAAACACCCCAGTAAACGCTGGCGAATTGTCACGGCGCATTATGACCATCTAGGCAAACGTGGCTCTCGAATCTATAACGGTGCAGACGACAATGCTTCCGGTGTGGCGGGGTTACTGGCGATAGCGCAACATTGGCCACTCACCCGAATGAGTGAGCAGGTTAATTTATTATTAGTAGCCACAGATGCTGAAGAAAATGGACTCCATGGCGGTTATGCCATTGTTGAAGCATTACAAGAATTTGCCGCGCAACAACAGGCGCAAATTGAGCTCGCGGTAAATTTAGATATGATAGGCACATCACCGAGAGCTCAACGTATTTATATCGAAGGCGATAACAACTTAACTGAGTTTGAGCAATTCAAGGATGCACGTTATCAGCAGAGTCAATTATGTATTCGAAATAGCCGCAGTATGTTCAAGAAAGGTCAACTAAATCGAACAGATTGGTTACGGGCATCGGATCATTATCCATTCCACAAAGCCGATATACCTTGGGTGTATTACGGTGTACCACCACACAAGCACTATCATCAAACAACAGATACTGCAGATATTATTAGCTGGTCATTTTTATCAGCTACAATTGAAACTGCAATGGCAACATTACAGATCAAGGCAGCCGACATTGTCGCACCGTCTTCTTAAAGCGCATTTTAAGATATCGACAATAACTTGCCATATGGGTTTAGCAATACAATCAAAAATCAGGCCACTTTTTAATAAGACCAACGATTTTAATAGCCAAATGAGATATAGGTTGCTATAATATCGCCCTTTTTGAAACGGGAAATCGACACGGGGTTGATTTTCTGTCTGTGAAACTCCAGCGCGAATTTGATATTTTCGTGCGCATCCACAAGGCAACAACTCAATGTCATCCGATGAAAGAACTTTCCGCGAACTTGGTTTATCCGAGAATTTGCTTCGTGCCCTTGACGATCTAGGTTACGAAAAACCAACGCCAATTCAGGCTGCAAGTATCGATCCTTTAATGGAAGGAAAAGATATTTTAGGTCAAGCGCAAACAGGTACTGGTAAAACAGGTGCATTCGCACTGCCACTACTAAATAGCGTTGACCAAAAACTAAATGCGCCTCAAATCCTTGTACTTGCTCCTACACGTGAGCTTGCTGTACAGGTTGCTGAAGCATTTGGTAGCTATGCAAAACACATGAAAGGCTTCCACGTACTGCCTATTTACGGTGGTCAAAGCATGCATCAACAACTGAGTGCGCTACGTCGTGGCCCTCAAGTGGTTGTGGGTACACCCGGTCGTGTTATGGACCACATGCGTCGTGGTACATTAAAGCTTGATGCATTAAAAGCATTAGTACTTGATGAAGCAGATGAAATGCTAAAAATGGGCTTCATCGACGATATCGAATGGGTACTAGAGCACAAGCCTGCTGAAAGCCAGTTAGCGCTTTTCTCGGCAACAATGCCAGAGCAAATTAAGCGTGTTGCTAACAAGCACCTAAATAAGCCTGTTCACATCAGCATTGCAGCAAGCCACACAACAGTTGAATCAATTGAACAACGTTTTGTTCAAGTGTCTCAGCACAACAAACTTGAAGCATTAGTACGTGTGTTAGAAGTTGAAAATACTGAAGGTATTATCATCTTCGTGCGTACTCGTAACAGCTGTGTTGAGCTAGCTGAAAAGCTAGAAGCGCGTGGTTATGCATCATCACCACTACACGGTGACATGAACCAGCAAGCCCGTGAGCGTGCCGTTGAGCAGCTAAAACGTGGCAAGTTAGACATTCTTATTGCAACTGACGTTGCAGCTCGTGGTTTAGACGTTGAGCGTATCGGTCACGTTGTAAACTACGATATTCCTTATGATTCTGAAGCCTATGTTCACCGTATTGGTCGTACTGGCCGTGCAGGTCGTACTGGTATGGCAATCTTGTTTGTTACTCACCGTGAAATGCGTATGTTACGTACCATTGAGCGTGCAACAAACAGCCGTATTTCACCAATGAAGATCCCAAGCCCTGAAACCGTTGCAGAACGTCGTTTATCACGCTTAGGTGAGCAAATCCAAGAAACCATTAATGGTGATATTGACTTCATGAAGACGGCAGTTGCCGATTTATGTACTCAGCTAGAAATCGATACTGATTTATTAGCTGCTGCATTACTGCAACAGGTTCAAGCAGAGCGTCCTCTACAGCTTCCTCCAATTCAAGAACGCAACCGTGATTCTCGCGACGACCGTCGTGGTGAGCGTGGTGGCGAACGTGGTGAACGCCGTGAACGTGGTGGTCGCCCAATGCCAACAAGCTTCGGTAAAGCTGACGGCCTTAAAGACAATCCAGACGTGAAAATGAATCGTTATGTGATTGATGTAGGTCGTGAAAATGGTGTAGGTGTCGGTAATATCGTAGGTGCAATTGCTAACGAAGCTAACATTGAAAGCCGTTTCATTGGTCAAATTCAATTATTTGATCAAGTCACTACCGTTGACTTACCAGATGGCATGCCAAAAGACGTATTAGGTCACCTGAGAAAAGTACGTGTATGTGGTCGTCCATTGAACATCCGTGAAGCGGATGGTGAAGCGTTCCCAGAGCAACGCCAGCGTCGTCCTCGTGGTGATCGTAATGACCGTCGCCCTCGTGGTGACCGCAATGACCGTCGTCCTCGCGGCGATCGTAACGACCGCCCTTCTGGCGACCGTCGTCCACGTAAGCCACGTGATAACGGCTAACAAGTTAAATACTTAAAAATGGAGCCTTTTGGCTCCATTTTTTTATGGCAAAAAACCAGTAATTTGACTGCAGCTTACTCACCCTGTGGTATGCCCTAAATCACAGGATTGTTCATATATCCAAAAAGCCTATTTATGGCCTGTGTTTAAGTGGTAAAGCCACTGATTACAGGTAAAATAGCCGCCATTAATGATCCCCCGACTAGCATCTTTCTAGAGGAACACTCGTCATGAGTCTTGCTGATTCAGTTTTAGCAGTGAATAACGATCTACCAATTCGCACCGACAAGCCTGTACATAGCGGTAAAGTGCGCAGTGTATATTGGTTAACTGAGGCCGATAGCCGCCGTTTGATTGACCAAAAAGGCTACGATGTGCCAGCGGATACACCACTTGCCATCATGGTGATCAGTGACCGTATCTCAGCATTTGACTGTATTTTCCATGGTGAAGAAGGCTTAAAAGGTATTCCTGGGAAAGGGGCGGCACTGAACGCGATTTCAAATCATTGGTTCAAGCTGTTTAAAGAAAATGGTCTAGCAGATAGCCACATTCTCGATATCCCACACCCATTTGTGTGGATTGTGCAAAAAGCGCGACCTGTGAAAGTTGAAGCCATTTGCCGTCAATACATCACAGGTTCTATGTGGCGTGCTTATGAGAAAGGCGAACGCGAGTTTTGTGGTATCACCCTGCCTGAAGGCTTAAGCAAAGATCAAAAACTGCCTGAACTGCTGATTACGCCATCAACCAAAGGTATTTTAACCGGTATTCCAGGCGTACCTGCACAAGATGATGTCAATATCTCTCGTCAGAATATTGAAGAAAACTACCAAGCATTCGGTTTCGAAAAGCCGCAAGATATCGATTTATACGAAACGCTGCTTAAACAAGGTTTTGGTGTTATTTCAGATGCTCTGGCCAAACTGGACCAAGTTTTCGTTGATACCAAATTTGAGTTTGGTTATGTCACTGACAGTAACGGCCAATCCAAGCTGATTTATATGGATGAAGTGGGCACACCAGATTCATCCCGTATTTGGGATGGTGCTGCTTTCCGTGATGGCAAAGTGATTGAAAACTCAAAAGAAGGCTTCCGTCAATTCCTACTAAACCACTTTGATGATGCTGACATCTTACTTAACAAAGACCGTATGGATGAACGTGAAGCATTAGCCCGCGATAACGCATTACCGCTTGAAGCAATGATGAACGTATCGCGCACTTACACAGGTGTTGCAGAGAAAGTGACGGGTAACAAGATTGAACTGTCTTCCAACCCTAAGGCTGATATCGTCGCCATCTTAAAACAGCAATATGGATTAATCGATTAAACTAGCAGTTAGTTGATAAGCCACTTAAAAGGGAGCAGTCGCTCCCTTTTAATACTCAAATACGCTTTTTAAGCACGAACATATTGAACACTTTTCAAATTAGTCCGAATCAGTAATCGACATCAGCACGTTATAAATCCAGCTACACATCTGATGCTCATTCAGTTCATATAAGAATTCCGCCTCTTCACTCATCAATTGATGTGCCTTCAACTCGCCTAATGTATCAAGACCATTTAACCAACTGAGTAATAAACGCTCATCTAATAATTGCATTAGCGAAGTAACTGACTGATTTGATTGGAGCTTTGGCTTGTACGATTCTTTAAATTTTTGACGTAATTCATCAACCGCTTGTGTGTCACCTTGAGCCTCATAAAAGTTTTGTAAAATGCCGACACCTATCGCCTTTGTTATTTTAGTACGACCTCTATCAAACATTGTCTGCCCAAGTCTCTCACATGCTTGTAAGCTCCTGACTTGATGTTGAGCCTTACACCATTCTAAGGCACTTCCGCCAAACATTGTTGCAGCAGACTTACCAATAGCATCAATCGTACTCATCCTTACATCAACCCCTTGGGCAGCCATCGCATTGACATAATAGATAAGCTTTTCTCCCCAGCGTTCATTATACCCCGGCGCACTCAATAGAGAGTCGATTGCAGCCAATACAGCCTCATCATTGTCATTTTTGGCATAATAATTAATTGCTTCAATCCAAATTGCACCATTGTATTTATCTTTACTTATGGCAAGTTCTATTAACTCATTGGTACATCTGGCATCTTGAATTTGGGTACATTGCTGAATCAATTCTTTAGCAAGTAATGGGTTATCACTGCCATTTTCAAACAGCTCAAACAAAGTATCTGGATCAGGTTTTAAGCCAGGTTGATCTTGATTAAACATAGCGTAAGCGAGTCGATCACTTTCCAACGTTGACTCAGCTAATCTTTGCATACGATGTTGTTGCCTCAACTTAATGTTTTCTATATCAACAAAACTATCTGTAATAGACTCAAGATCTGGCAGACAAGCAAACATTGCTTCTTCAGCTGTAGGTGGTTCAGTAGTAGACTTCGCGACAGATTGAGCATGTGTTAGCTCATCCAAGTTGCCAGAATCAACCCGCTGAGATTGCTCAATAGATTGCTGCATGGGTGAAATCAATGAAGGGTCAACTTCTTTGGCAGGAATAAGTAAAACGATAAACAATCCAATTAAGGCCACTGCCACTGTAATTTTGAATACACGAGCCATAAAAGTCCTTTTTATTTAATAGCTTGGTTATCTTTAAACATCTAGAGTAAGTTAGTGAGCGCTAAAATAAAAGGCCATATGCCCCTATCGTACTCAGTTCCCCCTAACGGCCCTACTCTAACGTCTCAATCTTAAAGTTATCCTGCAGCCTCAATTTACAAACAGACATCAAAAGTAAACAACCAAAAAGTCACGATTTTACACATAAATAGATATGTAATAATCATTTATGAAACAGCATCAAAAACCTATGACATTTAGTGTTACCAAAACAAATACTAAGATAAGAACAGCAATACAGACATTTGTTAAACATCAGGGTTAAACCAACCCAAGCACACCTTAACAAGCAACAATCACCTCAAAAAAACAACATAAACCTCAACTTGTCTATTTCAATCACTCACTTGCTCAACTACTATCTCAGTAGCAATTACAATTTGGAGCCAGCCAAGCTATGAAACAGGTGGAATTTCGTAATATTGATAAGTTGTTTATCAAGATGTCTATCAATGACAAATTTTGGAGTATTTTTGCTCTTTTCCTGCTTATTCTCTCTGCGGTCAGTATCAGTAGTTATTTCAACAAGGTCGACCTGATTGAACAACAATCTCAGTTCGCTTTGGAGCAAAAAGCCACGGGTATTTTAGAAACATTGACCCGACTCGATCAGCTAGACCAAGCCAGTCATTACGGGTTGCAGTTACAGAGCCGCAATACCGAGAGCAACCATAACGGCAACCAAGTGACTGGCGTGGTAATGAACCAAGGCCAATATTTCAGCTTATCAGCCTCTATTAGCCAAGAAGAAAAACAAGCTAAGCAAAGTGCATTCTACTCCTTGCTACTTAGCTATTTATGGGCGCTGCCGTTCGCATTAGTGCTTTATTGGAATGCGACTTTCATCGGTGGTGCGTTATGGGTGCTATGGGATACGACAGTTAAAATTGGTAACGGTGACTTAACTTCTCGACTCGGCTTCCATCCTGGCCGTGATGAATTCGGCACCATAGGTTGTGCATTGGACAAAGCCATGGACACCTTAACTGAGCTGGTTGTTACCGTGAAACAAAACACAGAAACCTTGCACTCAGCATCGAACTCAATTGCAGATGAAACCAGACAAAGTGCTGAGCAAATCGATCAACAATATGCATCGCTGGACTCTGTTGCCACGGCAATGGAACAAATGACAGCATCGGCGGCTGAAGTATCTAATATTGCCAGTAATACCACGGCCCAAGCTGAGCAAGACTCTGAATATACTAAACAAAGCTATGGCCGCGTAAAAATGGCGATTAATGAGATTGAGCAGCTTTCAAATTACATCGAAGACACCTCTAACTCGGTGCATACCTTAAAAGAGAATGCCACCAAGATTAATGAAGTGATCACCACTATTAATGC
Source organism: Shewanella maritima (assembly GCF_043643735.1). Classification (GTDB taxonomy): domain Bacteria; phylum Pseudomonadota; class Gammaproteobacteria; order Enterobacterales; family Shewanellaceae; genus Shewanella; species Shewanella maritima_A. The sequence goes on along the minus strand of NZ_JBHZSM010000002.1, from coordinate 270,501 downwards.
TATTTCTGAACAAACAAACCTATTGGCATTAAACGCTGCAATTGAAGCGGCACGTGCAGGTGAAATGGGGCGTGGCTTTGCGGTCGTTGCTGATGAAGTTCGTACATTAGCTAGCCGCACACAATCCGCCACAGTTGAAATTCAGTCGATGATTGAACAGCTACAATCAGAAACCCGTAACATCGACAGCATTACGCAAGATACAGTGAAACAAGCTCAGAGCAGTAGCGAGCTGATCAGCAATATTGGTACTGACGTTAATGCCATCACTGAATCATCGGGTTCAATTATGGACATGAGCTTCCAAATCTCGACTTCATCGGAAGAACAAAGCTCAGTGGCCAACGATATTGCACAGGAGCTGACCGAAATCCGCGTAAAATCAACCACAATTCGAGAATTGGCACAGCAATCGTCAGTGGGTGTTGAAGATCTAGCACAGGCATCTGCTAATTTGGGCAAGATTTTGAGTAATTATCAAACGGCTTAATACTCTGCCGCAAACTCAGTAAAACCAATCGGCATAAATAAGTGAACATACTTGTGCTGATTGGTATAAAACAAAGCCATCATATTGATGGCTTTTTTGTGCCTGCTAATTAATTTGATTTAGCTAGCACATACCTCCTCTGAAGCCACACTCATAACAAGGTCATTATTTACAAAAGGCTACAAATGTAAATGATAATTATTTTTATTTAGATCTTTGCAAATTTTAATTACCATTTGTGTTAACCCAATGTTGAGCGCTGCTCAGCCACATCCATATAGCAAAGATGAATATCACCATGAAACTGTCACCCATTAGCCTAGCTATCGCTCTATCTATCAGCAGCAGTGCATTTTTTAGCACGTCACTAGCAATCGCGGCAGAAGTAACCGAGACTTCTGCAGCACAAACCAATGCCAGCGAAGATCAACTCATCGAGAAAATTGAAGTCAAAGGACGTTATATTGAAGGCTATAATGCTCACCAAGCCAGCGGTGCTTCACGTTTAGACCTTGATATTGTCGATATTCCACAATCGGTTTCTGTGATCACCAGTGCGCAACTGGAAGACTTCCAACTCAATGACATAAACTCAGCATTAGACACAGCAACAGGCATTAATGTAGAGCGTATTGAAACCGACCGTACTTATTACACAGCCCGAGGTTTTGATGTCACTAACTTCCAAATTGATGGCGTAGGCCTGCCATTAACCAATGGTAACAACCATGCCGATGAAGACACCGCTATATACGACCGTATTGAAGTAATACGCGGTGCAAACGGTTTAATGACAGGTGTAGGTAATCCATCAGCAACAATTAACTTTATCCGCAAACGCCCACAAAACAGTAATAACTTAGCACTGCAAGCAAGCTATGGCAGTTGGGACAACAAACGCATTGAGGCCGATGGTACATGGGTGATCAATGACAACTTCTCAGCGCGTGCCGTCGCGGTTAAACAGAAAAAAGACTCATATCTGGATCGCTACCAAACAGACAAAACCATTGGCTATGTTTTCCTTGAAGCCAACATCACCGACAACACTAGTTTATCAGTGAGCCACAGCTATATTGATAATGATGCGACTGGCAATAACTGGGGCGCACTTCCCTTATTTTATACCGACGGCAGTGCCACCAATTACGACCGCTCAACCAATACATCGGCCAACTGGTCAAATTGGCAAGTCACCAAGCACAACACTGTGGCAGAGCTAAGCCATTACTTTAACGATGACTGGCGTTTACGCGCAACCTACTCCCATAAAACCACAGATGAAGACACCGAGCTTTTCTATGTCTACGGCACACCAGACAAAGAAACTGAGCTTGGTTTAACCGGTTACGGCAGTGAATATGATTTAGATGATAAACATGATCTAGCTGACTTATACATTGACGGTGAGTTTGACTTATTCGGCCGTAGCCACCAGTTGGTCGCTGGGGTAAATTACGCCAAAGTCAAATACACGGACTCATCACTATACGACTACACCACGGGTAATGGCTTCCCGCCAATGCCAGATCTCAATACCTGGGATGGCAATACGCCTATGCCAACATTTGCAGATGGTTTACGCGGCAGTGATGTGACAGCAACGCAAAAAGCGGCATATATCACGGGTCGCTTCAATATTTTTGACCCACTGCACGTGATTATTGGTGGTCGTTTTAACGACTGGAAAGCGCAAGGTGAGTCTTATGGAAACATTCAAGATGTTGAAGACAGTGAGTTCATTCCATATTTAGGCGCGGTATATCAATTTATGCCTGAGTTATCCGCCTATGCCAGTTACACAGAAACTTTTACCTCGCAAACAGAGCTAGACATTAACGACCAAACCCTAGCACCTGTTACTGGCGAAAGTGCCGAAGTCGGCCTAAAAAGCAGCTTATTTAATGGGGCATTAATCGCCACACTAGCTTACTTCAACGTGAAGCAAACCAATTTAGCCACACTGGATCCTGATACAGCCGAGCTACCACCCACTGAGCAGCGTTATTACGGTGCAGATGGCATTGAAAGCAAAGGTTTTGAACTGGATATTGCCGGAGAAGTCTATGATGGTCTTAATGTTAGCTTGGGCTATACCGACTTTGATATTGAAGCAAATGACGACAATAATCAGGTAGCCAATTACACACCGAGCAAGCTGTTCAAACTTGGCACAACCTATCAATTACCTTTCCTAGAAGATCTCACCATTGGTGCCAACATGCGCTGGCAGGATGATATTTTCCGCAAGCAAGGTGTGGTTGGTGAAGGTTTTGACAATGCAGGCGATACCATCATTACCGAACAAAATGCTTATGCGATTGTGGACTTGATGGCACGCTATCAATTTACCCCCAATATTGAGCTTACCTTGAATGCCAATAACGTAACTGATGAGAAATACCTCACCAGCCTTTATTGGGCACAAGGTTATTACGGGGCACCCGCTAACTACAGTGCTTCTTTAAGCTGGAAGTTATAACAGCAACGCCCTTGCTGTCCCATTCAGCAAGGGCTCAACTCTCCAATACCCAGAGCTGACAATGAGAAAATCCTTATTTAAATGGCATGCTTACAGTGCCTTAATCGCTATGCTACCACTGCTGATCATTTCCATCACTGGTAGTATTTTAGTATTCAAAGTTGAAATTGATTCCTTACTCCGTCCTGAACATATGCGTGTTGATGTGCCTCCACATACTCAAAGGCAAAGTTTAGATACCTTGATGCAAAACGTATTAACTAAACACACAGGATATGAGTTAGGTGGTTGGGAATTATTTGACGATAAACAACGCTCTGATGCGGGTTATTTAATTAAACATGGCACGGATGAATGGTCAAAAATATACGTTAATCAGTATTCTGGACAATTGCTGTCTACGCCGCAGAATATGCAGCATTACATTACTGACTGGTTATTAGAGCTACATTACAGCTTTTTATGGCACGTAAAAGGCGCATCCATTGCCTTTGTGAGTGCGCTAATGATGTTGTTTCTCGGCATAAGTGGCATGCTGCTTTATCGACGTTTTTGGGTAAAGTTATTCACGATGCGTTTTAATGCCGTTAAACGGATCTTGTTCAGTGACATTCATAAGTTTGTCGGCATCACTGCTTCCCCTATTTTACTCGTCGTCGCCTTCACAGGGGCATACTGGAACATCAGCGGTATTATTCATGAGGTGACTGAGCATGCTGACGGCGAACATTTCCACATTGTCGCACCGCTGCACAGCCCAGATATTTCATTTGAAGCACTACGAGTGAGTTCAGCAGAGCAAATAGCCTCTTACCGAGCGAACTACCTTGCGATGCCCCACGAGCCTGATCGCGATATTACCTTCTACGGTGAAGTGGATAATAAAAACCTATTTAGCAGTGAATATTCCAGCATTGTGAAATTTGATAAAACCACAGGTGAACTACTGGAGAAAACCGATATTCGCGATGCTGGCATGCTGCATGTGATAGTTGATAGTTTTCGTAAGCTTCACTTTGGCTATTTCGGTGGCTTATTTACCCGCATATTATGGTGCATCATGGGGTTAATGCCTGTCATTTTAGGCGTGACTGGTTTGTATTTATTTTGGCAACGTCAGCGCCAGCAACTGTCTGCAAAACGTAATCGACAACAATTAGCAACGAGTTAATTTGAGCGCCAGCTCCCTGCTTAGTGCTTAGTGCTTAGTGCTTAGTGCTTAGTGCTCAATTGAAGTGGTAATAAAAACAGGCGCAAGGTGCGCCTGTTTTCATTTATGAAGAGTGACGATTAGTATTTAGCCGCAGCGTCTGCATCAGGCATGGTTGCTAATATAAATTCACGTAAGTCTTGATTCGACAACTGTAGGTCTTCAGCACGCAAATACATCATGTGACCACTGCGGTAACCTTTAAAGCTAAGACGCTGTTGCATTTTACTGCTTGGGTCGAGCTGCCACATGGTATATTTAGCATCAAAGTAATTTGTCGCTCCGTCGTAATAGCCCGCTTGGATCATCACGTTTAAATACGGATTTTGTGCCATGGCTTGGCGTAGATTCTCACCCGTTTTGTTATTGGTACGATCCCACGGACGTACTGGGCCAAACATGTTGTACTTCATATCCGTTTGATAGTTCAGCTCGGTACGCATGTAATCATTAATGGCTGGAGTAAACGAGTGCAACCAAGATGTCAGTTCAGCATTGTAATCAGGCTTACTGCCAATCACTTGTTTATCAATGCCTAAATAACGCGAATCTAAACGACCTAATGTTTTACCTTGGTCACGAAGTAACTCTTTCCAAAAGTAGCTAGTCGGGATATCTAAGTTGGCATCAAGCACAGTTTGCACACTCAAACCTGAATAATGTGCCACTTTCTCAGCAATGTACTGTTTTTTATCAGCATCAATAAAGCCGCCCATAGCCAGTGCTGGCAGGTACTCATTGATGGTAAATGCTTCTACTTCAGGTAAAACCTGATATAAATCTTTGCTCTGTAAATCATCCGCTAACACCTTATGATGCCATGCAGTAGCCGCAAAGTAAGGTAATCGATTCGCCGCTTTTACTGCGCCTTTTCGTTCAATACCAATATCTGTTGGCGACACTAACACCACGCCGTTTAAGTACATCCATTGTCTATTTTGCAACTCTAGCGCTAACCCTGATACGCGGGTTGTACCATAGCTTTCACCAATCAGGTATTTAGGTGAACGCCAACGTTCGTTGCGGGTCACAAATGTGTTTAACCATTCTGCTAGATATTCCACGTCGGCATTAACACCAAAGAACTTCTCTTTTTGCCATGATTTACTTGGCGTCTTGCCATTTTTATCAGGCAAAACCCGTGAGTAGCCAGTGTTCACAGGATTGATGTACACAATATCAGCAACATCTAGCACTGAGTGCGGATTGGTTTTGACACCATAAGGTTGCAATGGATAACCTTCATCGTCCACATTCAATACGCGTGGGCCAGTATAAGCCACATGCATCCAAACTGACGCTGAACCTGGGCCACCATTGAACGACATTAGCAATGGTCGACTTTCACGGTTTTTGACATCAGTACGTTGATAATAAGTGTAATGCAGTGTCGCAATCGGGGTGCCTTCGTCATTCCAAACAGGTTGTGTACCTGCGGTTGCAGTGTAACTGAAGCGCTTACCATTCACTTTAGTTTTATGTTCAGTCACGACTTTATGATCGATCGGGATTTGTCGTTTGGTTTGGCTTGCAGAGGTTGCACTGTCTTTCGCAAATGCCTGTTGTGGTGCAACGAGGACACTACAAAAAGCGGTGAATAACACAAGATAAGCAAATGGCTTCATGATGTTCTCTTAATCGTTATTGTTGTTATGATTTCCCTAATTAAAAAGCCTAAGGTAAATACACGCAAGCATTTCATAACTTGCTTAACGAAAATCCTGGTAACAATCTGATTATCAATGGTTTATTAACTGTTAAAAATCGTAAGCAAACGTACATTCACATTTTACAACGAACATTCACTTAATGCCGTAAACAACAAAGCCCTAAGCAGAGCTTAGGGCTTTGTTAATCAGTCTAAATCTTATTGAGTGATTGTCACCACTAACACACTAGTTACCCGCAATTTTCATCTCGCTAAGTAGGATGCCACCGGTGCGAATGGATGAGCGTAAATCACGATCACTTGCCACGGCTTGTATGCCCATAAACATATCTTTGAGGTTGCCCGCTATGGTAATTTCTTCAACAGGGAACTGAATTTGACCATTCTCGACGTAGAATCCAGCTGCACCACGAGAGTAATCACCGGTAACAGGATTGACGCCTTGTCCCATCACTTCAGTCACAATCAAGCCTTTATCCATTGCTTTAATCAGCTGTGCAAAGGTTTGCCCCGTGTGAGCCAGCGTCCAGTTATAAATACCACCAGCATGGCCTGTATTTTTCATGGCTAATTTTCTAGCTGAATAACTGGTTAATAGATATGACGCCAAATGCCCGTCATCAACGATGTTTCGCAGCTGCGTTGCCACACCTTCACTGTCGTAATTAGCACTGGCAAGGCCGGCACGCAAATGAGGCTGCTCTTCAATATTGAACCAATCAGGAAAAATTTGCTTGCCCAATGAGTCCATTAAAAAGCTCGATTTACGGTACAAGCTGCTGCCGCTAATCGCGCCCACTAAATGTCCCACTAACCCAGTAGCAATTTCTGGTGCAAATAACACGGGTAGATTACAGGTAGCAATCTTACGCGCATCCAGTCTATCAATAGTTTTTTGCGCCGCCTTCAAGCCAACAGCTTCTGATGACAAGAGCTGGTCAAATTGGCGGGAAACGGTGTAATCATAATCACGCTGCATATTGCCGTCTGCTTCTTCGCCAATCACCACACAGCTTAAACTGTAACGCGAGCTGCAATAACCACTTAGAAAACCATGGGAGTTACCGTATACCTTAGCCGCAGTATGTGCATTAGCCGATGCACCATCTGACGCTTTAATACGATCGCTACTATCAAGCGCAGCGATTTCACTGTTGATGGCCATTTGCGCTAGGCCTTGGGCATCAATATCGTGTGGATGATATAGCTCCAAATCCTGAATATCTTTTGCCATTAACTCAGCATCTGCGAGGCCATTAAATGGGTCACTAGAGGTGAATTTAGCAATGTCATCTGCCGCTTTAACCGCTTGTTTAATGGCTTGTGGAGATAAATCTGAGGTTGATGAATTACCTTTGCAACCATTGCGGAATACCGTAATGCCTAGGGCACCATCTTTGGTAAACTCAACAGTTTCGACTTCTTTTTCACGGGTTGAAACTGATAAACCTTGCTGTTTACTGATCGCAACTTCAGCTGCACAAGTACCTAGCTGCTTTGCATAGTCGAGAGCGACGGCGACAGCTTCTTTTAATGCAGGTAATTGAGAACTAATTTGAGTTGAAGGTGCTGAAGATGTCGATGACGAATGAGGATGAGAAGCCACAAAAATACTCTTTTATTAACCGAATTAACTTAAGCATATCAAATTCACTCAGGATTTGATAACCATCGCTAAATTCAAGGTTTGTACGGTATATTTTGCTCTGATGGCGCTGAATTAAGTGCTATCATTAAGGGATATTTTTCCGAGGTTTATGATTATGAAGATTGTTGGCGATTCTGAACACTTTCAGCAGCCCTTTGACCACGACGAAGACTACGTCAGTCGTACCGAATTTAAAAAAGAAAGTGAGCAAGCTCAAGCGCTTGGCATGAAGTTGATTGCGTTAAGTAAATCGCAACTCGATAAAATGGAATTAGACGAATTCCTTTACGATGCTGTACTTAAAACCAAGTCAATTAAGCCCAAAACTGAAGCGTATCGCCGACATTTACAATATATTGGTAAACTTATGCGTGGCTTTGATCACCAACCAATTGAAGCAACACTGGCTAAAGTACTGAATAAGAATAATAATGTAGCCGCTCAGGTACAGATTATTGAAAAGTTACGTGACCGTTTACTTAGCGAAGGTGATAGCCACATTCAAGCTTTGCTTGATGAACACCCTCAGCTAGAACGCCAAAAACTACGTCAACTCGTTCGTCAGGCCAATAAAGAGTTACAAAAGGATCCTGAATCTAAAGCCTCAAAAGAGCTGTTTAAATATCTGCATACAGAAATAGATAACACCTAATAAAATCAGTTAATAAGGATGTTGCCAATGGGGCTAAAAACAATTTTTAAAACCCTGTCGTTTTCAATTGCTTCTGTTTTATTAATGGCTGGATGTAACGGCGCTGCCGATGGCACATCCCCAGATCCTGACAACCCGTCAAATTACACTCTGTCATTGAGCTACTACTCAGTAGTCGATGGCGAGTGTGATTCTGCCACCTCAGAACGTGTATTTGATGCCAATGAACGTTTCTGCGCCGTAGCAAATGTCCAACAAGACGGCAGTGCACTTTCTGGTGTGTTAGTGGATTTTTCCTCTGATAACGCAACCATTGCCCCTAGCACGACACTCACCAACGATGACGGTTTAGCCAAAGCCATTGTCTCTTCGGGCGATCAAACCGCCATTGCAGGGACGTTAACCGCCATTTATGCCCCCGCTAACGCTGACTCTGTGAGCGATGAACGCACTTATGAATTTACTGAAAGCATAACTCTTCCCCCAGTTGAAAGCTTTACTATCACCACATCCATTGAAGATGCCACAGGCACTGTCACTCGCTTTAAAGTCGATGAAACGGTGCAATTGTTGGCGAAGTTTGTTGATAGTAGTAATCAAGGGGTTGCCGACCAACTTATTACTTTCCAAGCGGGCAGCGCCACACTCACACCCGCAACTTCGTTAACAAATAACGAAGGTATTGCGTCAGTTTCTTATACACCACAAGAGAGCGAGTTAGGTGCAACAACACTTGTTGCCTCAGCAACTTACCAAGGTGAAACCATCAGCGGCACCAGTTTCTATGAAGTGTTGTCGGCCGATGCTATTGAACCAGAAGGCACGTTAAAGATAGGGCATTTTGATGCACAAGGTGCATTCGTTGAAGGACAACTGGCCACAGGCTTAATCCCAGATGCTAATGGTGACTACATTATTAGTGCCGGTGGTACTTTTGGTGTGTCGGCTACCATAGTGTTGCAAGATACCGATGGTACTAATCAAATATTGACGACGCCAACCAGTGTAAGCTTCAGCTCTGCATGTTCAACAGATGGATTAGCCAGCTTAGACTCACCGGTTACAACGCTTTCTGGTACCGCAGGTTCAACCTTTACCGACATTCAATGTAGCGGTAATAGCCAACGAGATGAAACCATTACCGCGACAGCAGTAGTAGGAAGTACCACTTTGAATGCTGAGCTGGCTTTCAGCTTACACCCGCAAACGTTATCAAATATTAGCTTTGTCTCGGCTGAACCTACGCAAATTCGTATTAAAGGTGCAGGCGGTACGGGCTCAAGCGAGTCATCATTGGTGACTTTCTTAGTCAGTGGTAACAATGGCCAACCCATTGCCCAGCAAACTGTCGATTTTAGTTTAGACACCACTGTGGGCGGCTTAGGCTTTGATAATGGAACAAGTACTGCACAAGGCACAACCAATGCGCAAGGTGTGGTGACCGCCCGAGTACAATCGGGTACTGTGCCGACACCAGTGCGAGTGGTTGCGACTGTGACTGATGGTACCACCAGCATTTCAACCCAGTCAGAGCAGTTAACCGTGAATACTGGCCTACCACAGCAACTTGGCTTTAGTATTTCCACTACTGAGTTTAACCCTGAAGCAGGTGACCATAACGGTGAACAAGTCACGATTTCGGTGTTTGCTTCAGACAGCTTTGGTAACCCCGCGCCAGACGATACAACGGTGAATTTCACCACTGAAGGTGGTCAAATTCAGCCATCATGCAGCACTGAAAATGGTCGATGCTCGGTTGAATGGACTTCTGCAAGCCCAAGAGTGCCTGATCACCGTATCACCATATTAGCGTATGCTTTAGGTCATGAAACCTTCTTTGACACCAATGGTAATAACATCTTCGATGATGCCGATGGTGACGCTATTGCTGAAGCTTGTTTAGATAACACTAACCAAGCCATTGCTTGTACCGGTAATGGTATGGATATTGAAACCTATCATGCTAACGGCTTTAGCGATTTGGGCGATGCTTTCCGCGATGATGACGAAACGGGTGTGCGTAAAGATGGTGAGCCTTTCTTCAATACCACGGGGAGCGGATATTCAAGCCCAGACGGGCTATTCAATGGTCCACAATGTGAAGGTGCCTTGTGTGGCACTGGGCAAGCCAACAAAACCTATATTCGCACTGCATTAGTGTTAACCATGTCTGGCTCTGATGCCGTATTTGGTTTATCACAAGATGGTAATCTAATTGCAGATCCTGCCACTGACATTGTCGATATTCCTGCTGCATCTGCATCAGTTTTCACAGTGCAGTTAACCGACAGTGCAAATCAAATGCTACCTAATGGTTCAACGGTTAATGTCACCGCGACAGAAGGTACACTAACCTTTAATGGTTATACCGTGCCCAACCGCACTCGACATGGTGGCTCGTCGACTGGCTTTACGTTAGCCAATGACGCAGACCCAGGGGTAAGTACTGTTACAGTAGAAGTCACCACGCCGAAAGGCATTGAGAGCAGTTATTCATTCAGCGTGACTCTGCTCTAGCGACTTGGGGTAATTAATTTTTCAGTTGATTGCCTAAGCTAATAAATGCAGAAAAGCCTTTGACCGTTAGGTCAGAGGCTTTTTTATGGATGATATAGCAACACGTACTTTAGTAACTCGCTGGCTTTACTGCAACAAATCAAACCTATTCATGATAGATAATCACTCAGATTTACATTGCTCAAGCGGTCAGAACAAGCATGCGTTTATCTATGAGTCTGGTGTTGGGTTGAATACTGCTGTTGTTTATTCGCAATCCCCACATAGGCTATGCCAAAGAATAGGATAAATAAGCCCCACAACTGCAGCCAAAGTGGAAATACAGTCTGCCAATCTGTCCCCATTTGATTCAGTTGGGTCATCGCCATAATGGCTGGTACTGCAGGAACAATTTGCGATAGCCATACTAAAGGCTCAGGGATCAGAGTCACAGGCCAAACTAAACCCGATGCAAAAATAATTGGCATTGAGATGAGCAGCACAACCTGTGTAGGAAAATCACGACGCTGGTATAAACAACTCATTGCAATACCCGCTGCAGCGCTTGCAAGAATGAATGGCAACAGCATCATAGCCACTTGCACTAATTCACCCACTACAGTGAGTTGGTAATAATAATGACACCAACCAAAGTAAAACGCGCTGAACATGGCATAGATAAAACTGAAACTCGCCAGACGCCCTAACAGTAATTGCATAGGGCTAACTTGCTGCCAGTAGCCCTGACTTCGCCATTGCCCTGCCCCTAAAATACCTGTGCCAATCAGCATGGTTTGATGCAATACCAGTAGCAGCACTGCAGGTACAATGTAGCTCAAATAGCCGAGGCTTGGATTAAATGCGGGCACACTGTTTAGCTTTAATGCATGTAAACTCAGTGCAGCTTGTCTTGCATCCTCACCTTTTGCGAGCATCGCAGTAAATTGGATATGTTTAGCCGCATCCAGCCCCACTTCCACCATGCCTTCAGCAATAGCCGAGTACACCAGAAAATAGTTAGCGTCACCACCAATCACCAAGGTGCTACCCTTGCCAATTAATAACTGCTGACGAAATTGGGCAGGGATAATAACAATCCCTTTAGTCTTACCTTGCTCTAGCCAATTTTTTGCCTCTGCTTCAGAGTCCACTAGCCCCACTACTTGCAGTTTTGGCGAGGCATTAGCATGACGGATAACCATTCGGCTCAAAGAAGACTTATCGTGATCGACAATCACAATCTCTTGCACAGTCGCCACATTATGTAAGTAGGGTAACGGATACAAAAAGGCATAAAAGGCCACCCCGCCAAATAAGGTAATCACAATGGCTTTATCAGACACAATGGCCTTGAGGTCAGCTAGGACAAGCGACCAAAAATTCATGATGGTCTCCCTGGTTGCTCAGCACCTTGGCTTGCTTGTGAATTTATTGAGCATTGGCCTGATGAGGCATTAGCAGCCAGTAGCTTTCTACCACCTAACACCACGATAGGCATGAGCAGTAAAAAGCCTACATAAGAGGTAAATGAAGGCAACAGGGATGACAACTCACTGCCATAATTCACTATTGCCAAGTGCTGTTCAATGTAATGACTTGAAGGCATGATCTGACGCCATAACAAAGCCAGTAAAGGCATGTCATGGGTTGGGAAGGTAACGCCCATGAAAGGAAAAGCAGGCGCAAACAAGGCAGCACAAAAGCTCACCACCCGAGCGCTATCTTGCAATAATAAAAAGATAGCCAGCACCATCCACCAAATAGTCAGCGTCATTAGCGTTTGCGCAACTAACAATAAACCAAACGCACTGCCAATATGTAAGCCTAAATATTGGTATAACACGACATTGAGCACGCAAAACTGCAAAATACTTAACGGTACATAGACTGCAGCTTTTGTTGCAATCGCAGGTATTAGACCATGTTGCAGCCACTGCTGAACGCTATCTTGTCGCAGCTCGCGGGTAAAGCTATTTACAAAGGTCAACATCATTACAATTTGCACAATGGCAACCAAGATGGCTGGCATCAAAAATACTTGATAATGACTATTTTTGTTATAAAGCGGCGTAATTTGCATCGCAATCGGTGTGAGATTGAGCTCAGCTTGCACCTTAGGCACGCCGCGGCTGTATTGCCCCATTAACGATACATCTTTAAGCCCTGCACCTAAACCTTGTTGTATTTGGCTGGACAACAACTTACCTACCAGCAAGAACTGACTGTTATACCTAACATCAATAATCGGGCTGTGACCAGTAAGTAAGTCTTTGCGCATATCATCAGGAAACACCACAAGTGCAAAAGCATCTACTTGCATCATTGCCGCTTTTGCTTCTGCAAGATTGGCATAACTGACACTGGCAATAGTGGAGCTGGCATTGAGTTTACGCGTCAATTCTCGGCTGAGCTGGCTATTGTCGAGATCAACGACGGCAACAGGCATATGCCTTGGCATTGCAGCACTAAAAATCCACAACAGGCTGAGGATCGCAAGCACTGGCAAATAGGTGAGCAGCGCTAATTGCCACTGATCTTGCCATAACGCTGACCACTCTCGCTTTATCAGGCTGTTCATCTTAACGCCTTATTGGCGAATGATCGCAGACATGCCAACGCGCAGATCCGCAATCGGCTGAGTCGGCATTAGTTCAACATCAAAGGTTCGCATATCAAAGTCATGGCCTGACTCTGTGGCGCGCCAAGTAGCAAAGTCACCCATGACACTCACATGAACCACTTCGAATGAGTGCGCTTGTTGCAAACCAGGAATATACAAGGTAAATGTATCTCCTCGCTTAAATTGATGCAGCTGATCTTCTCGAATTTGGAACGTTGCCCAAGCATCGGTCATATCAATCAGGCTCACGACAGGAAATCCGCTGGGCACTAGCTCGCCCGCTTGCATCAGCACTTCACTGACTTCGGCATTTTTTGGTGAACGCATTTGGCTATCGGCCAAAATGGCATTTACCTCATTGACCGCACCTTCTGCCATACGAGCATTACCCGCGGCAGCGGCTTTGGTTTCTTCTCGGGCGCCTTCTTCCGCCATTTTGTACATGGCAAGTGCTGCTTGCTCAGTATATTTAGCCGCTTGCCATTGAGTGTAGGCTTCATCGCGCTTTTGCCTTGCCACAACGCCTTCAGTAAATAAGTTCTCCACGCGTTGGTAGGTTTTCTCCATCAACTCTGTGGCTGCTTGGGCTTTAAGCCACTGGTCTTTTGCCGCCATCACTTCCTGACGACGCGCACCATTATCAGCTTCTTGCAACATGGCTTTTGCCGCATCTCTACCACCTTCAGCTTGCATGAGCTTGGCATCAAGTTCAGGGCTGCTGATGGCAAATAAGATATCACCCTGTGTAACGCGATCGCCTTTACGCACCATCACTTGTTCGATGCGGCCTGGCACCTTGGAGGAAATATTGTATTCTCGCGCTTCTATTTGCCCTTGCAGCATCACAGGTTTGTCAGTAAATGCTTGGTTAACGCCATAAGCTAACACCAACAGCAACACAACCAATGTCAGTACTGCGATAATTCTATTGGCTTGCATGCTTTGCTCCTTGAGCTGTTTGTTCATCTTGATATTGCACCCGTGCAATAAATTCATCGAGTTGACCGCTAAGGCTCATCAACATGGCATAACTTTGAATATAACGATATTGCGCGCCTAACTGCTGTGTTTTAGCACCATTGAGTTTCAGTTCGGCATCCACTCGTTCGATAGAGGTAGACAAACCTTGATTAAAGGCAAGCTCACGTAATCTAAGGTTTTCCTGTGCGAGGGCTAAAGTAGAATCCAGCGCGATGATTTCTTCATAGGCCTGTAATAATTGCCGATAGGTTTGATCCACCAGCAAACTTAAATCTTGCTGAGTTTGCGCTTTAGTGTGTCTAGCTTGTAATAGCGCACTTTGGGCAGCTTGTACTTTGCCACTGTGACCATCTCGGCTAAGCAAAGGCACCTTAACGCCAACGCCCACCATCCAGTCAGGCTCGACTTTGGAGAACAAACTATCATCCTCATACAAGGTGTAATTACCGTATAAAAAGACTGTGGGATAATAACTACCTTTCTCTAATGCAATGAGGCCATTAGCTTGTGCTTCTTTGGCTTGCAATAATTTAAGTGCAGGGTGCTCATTCATCGTCATCGACGAGAGCTGAGATAAAGACGGTTGATTGGTTAACACGAATAGATGCGATGCGGGCTGCACTTGGGGGAGCTGCAGCATACGTGACAGCGCAATTTGTGCCATTTCATGTTGCCTTTGAGCATGACGCATTTGCACCTTGGCATTATCTAATGCTACCTGTGCATTCAGTAGCTCAACTTTAGCAATTTGCCCTTGTTGTTCTAACTTGCTGGCGTGGTCGGCATGTTCACTTAATGAAGCAACCAACTGTGACTGTGTATGTGCAACCGTGTTAGTCACATTGACCGCAAAATAGCGCTGTACCAGCTGATTGAACAATTCCCGTTGAGACAGAGCAAACTGCTGTTGTTGCTCAGATACTTGTGCGGCTTTAATGCCCTGAGCTGCAGTAATTTTTCCGCCAGTATATATCGGCCACATGGCTTGCAAGCTAGCTCGAAAAATATCTTGCTCAGTAAATGGGGTGACAAATAACGAGCCAGGTATTAAACCTATCGCATCGCCTAATGCTGGTGGTAACGTACTCGGATCGAGTGCTGCTAACGGGTTTAGATCGCGCAAATCCAGCTCAATGGGCTTTTCGAGTCGAGTATAACTCCCCGCAATATCAAGCGATGGATAATTGAGTGACTGACTCGCTTCTTGCTCCGCCTGCGCTCGATTCACTTGCTGTGTATCAGCCTTCAGCTTGTCGCTCACTTGTTGTAAATGCTGCCATGCTTGATCAAATGCGAGTGCTTGCTGCGCAGGCGCACGTTGGAGTGCTGTTTCTAGTGGGGTTTGCGCCAATGCTTGAGAACAAAAAATCGCGGGAAGCAGTGAAACTGTCGCCAAAACAGCAGTCACGTGAGCAGCCAAACGTGTAGATAATTGATATAACGTGTGCAACTTAAGGCTCACCCTACCCTCTAGAGTTTTTACTCAAACGCTACAGCTCATTGTATAGATTAATGCTGACATTCCTAGCCAGCACGGTCACATATCAGATAATTGGATAAAAAAGTTTAAGATAATCAATCTTCAAGGTAGCATTTGAACATTAACTACCTTGAAGTAACAGCACGCAACTCAATAGCGCACCTAATAGCTAATGGTTAAGCGGTACCACCCACTGTGAGTCTGTCAATTTTAAGCGTCGGCTGCCCTACACCTACAGGCACACTCTGACCATCCTTACCACACACACCAACACCTTTATCTAGGCTTAAGTCATTACCTACCATGGAAATCTGTCCCATGGCTTCTGGGCCATTACCAATCAGTGTTGCACCCTTGATTGCCTGAGTTATCTCACCTTTCTCAATAAGGTAGGCTTCAGAAGCTGAAAACACAAACTTACCCGAAGTAATATCGACTTGGCCACCACCGAAGTTAGGCGCGTAAATGCCTTGTTCAACAGATTGAATAATTTGCTTCGGTTCGCTGTCACCTGCTGTCATATAGGTGTTAGTCATTCTCGGCATAGGTAAATGCGCATAGGATTCACGTCGGCCATTACCGGTACTTTGCTCACCCATAAGGCGTGCGTTTAATTTATCTTGCATGTAACCTTTCAAAATACCATTTTCAATCAATGTGGTCTTTTGCGTTGCAACACCTTCATCATCAATCGACAGCGAACCACGACGATGCTCTATAGTGCCGTCATCAATCACCGTCACTAGAGGCGAAGCCACTTGCTGGCCCACTTTACCGCTAAAGGCACTGCTGCCTTTTCGGTTAAAGTCACCTTCTAAACCATGACCTACCGCTTCGTGTAATAACACCCCTGGCCAGCCGCCACCGAGTACCACGGTCATTTCGCCTGCTGGCGCATCAATAGCATGTACATTAACTTGCGCTTGTCTTACGGCCTCACGAGCGAACTCAAAGCATTGAGGTAGGCCATTTTCATCTGTCTGTAAAAAGATACTATAGTCGTGACGTCCACCGCCACCTGCGCTACCACGTTCACGCTTACCTTGGTCTTCTAAAATAACACTGCAATTAAAGCGCACTAACGGGCGAATATCAGCAGCTAAAGTACCGTCGCTGGCTGCGACTAAAACCTCTTCATGTACTCCAGACAGGCTCACTACAACTTGAATAATGCGCTCATCTAAGCTGCGAATATATGCATCGGCCTGCTTGAGCAAATCAATTTTTTTGGCCTCTTCCATTGCTGCTATTGGATCTGCACTGTTGTATAAGCTCTGTGCTTGGGTACGAGAAAATGCATTAACCTGTCCAGAGTCACCGGCACTGGCAATGCCTCTTGCAGCATCAACCGCCGCATCTAATGCGATTGGATTGATTTCATCTGCATAGGCAAAACCGGTTTTTTCACCGGTAATAGCACGAACGCCCACACCGCGCTCAATATGAAAGCTACCTTCTTTTACGATGCCATCTTCTAACACCCAAGACTCATGGCGACTGCCTTGAAAATACAAATCAGAAAAGTCGACATTATGTTGATGAATTCGCTGTAAATAACCTTGTAGGCCATCTAGATCTAATCCATCCTTAAGTAAGCTTTGTTCTACTTGCGATAAAAAAGGCATTCAATTTCTCTTTAATTCTTCAATTTGCGTTAGCGCGATAAGCTGTAGATGAAGCGCTAGCTTGATGTGAGTTCAGGCTTAATAAATCGATTATGCCCTAAAACAGGCATGTTCTGGCGAATTTTCTGCAATTGCTGTAAATCTGGACGAACCTGCAACCAGCCTGTACCTTCTGGCTTACAAGCCGACACTTTTCCCCAAGGGTCAACCACCATACTATGGCCATAGGTTTCTCGACTACCTTGATTATGTGAGCCCCATTGATTTGCTCCAAGTACAAAACATTGGCTTTCAATGGCTCGGGCTTGCAGTAATACCTGCCAATGGGCTTCACCGGTCACTTTGGTAAATGCTGAGGGCAAAGTGATAAGTTCTGCTCCTTGAATACGCAGTGCTCTGAATAAGTCAGCGAAACGTAAATCATAACAAATGGCGAGACCAATCTTGCCAAAAGGCGTGTCAACCACCGTAATTCTATCTCCCGGCGCGAAAGTATCACTTTCACGGTACTGGCGAGTGCCATCAGCAACATCGACATCAAACAGATGAATTTTGTCATAATAATCAAGTGTCATCCCTTGATCATCAAACACATAACAACGGCTAACTACCTTATTGTTAGGAGCTTGAAATGGCATGGTACCCGCCACCATATGCACTTGATATTGCTTGGCCATCGCAGCCAGTTTATCTGCCAGCTCATTAAGCTGTTCGTTACCGGCAATGGCCAATTGTTGAGATTCATGCCCGCCAAATAGTAAGCAGCATTCTGGTAATACGACTAATTGAGGCTCATTTTCAAGACGAGGAAGAGTGTTAAGCTGCGATTCTATAAACGCTAGATTGGCTTGTACATCTTTGCTGCTTTGACATTGCAGTAAGCTCCATTGCATTGCACTCTCCTTTATCTATTAGAATATGGCCTGTATCAAAAGATACTTGGCCTTTATCAATAAACAAGCGGCCTTTAATATGGCGATCAGTTGCCTGATTAAGCATAGTCACATTCGCTAAAGTGACAGGATCAGATTGTTTCACGTTAGGCTGAGGCTCAACCGTTGGCTCTTCATCTTCAGTTGCATTAGTAGGGCTTGTTTGTTCAACAGTTGGTAAGCTATCCGAAGCTTGATCGTTAGTGGCTGGGCTTGCACCTAAACCTTGCTCTGACTCTTTTGACTGTTCTAGCTCTTTTGACTGCTCGGGGTCTTGTGACTGCTCGGGCTGTTGAATTTGCTCAGCTTCTTGCGTTTGCTCAGGCTTAGCTTCGCGCAATACAGATTCCGGAATTTCAATTTCTTTACTCTTACGTTCTAGCTCTTCTAAGATTGGCGTATCAATATCACCTGTCACCCTAAATCGAATTTCTGAAATGACCTCAATAACCGGCTCTAATACCTTGGTGAGTGCAAAAGCGCCAACGCCGAGCGTCCAAGCACTGGTACTAAGCAACACAACAGTAGGAACACTGGAGGCTAGTTGAGGGACAAATCGAATGTCATAGTTCAAACTGCCTGTGGTTAGATCGGTAAAACCACGCATCCGCATATTACCTGCAATGGCATCCATCTCTGAATCCGTGGTTTTAACCACGCCATTGTCAATATCTAGACTACCGTTGAATGAGTTAAAATAAAGACCTTGGCCAAACACATCACTGAAATCTAATGACAACTTACGTACAAGTGAATCTAAGCTAAACAGTGAGAAAATCCGTGCGCCTTTATCACTTATTTCTGAAAGATGCCCTTTACCCACATCAAATTTCAATTCGCCATTGAGGGTTTCTAGTGAAAAGTCATAAGGTGCCCCTTGCCAGCTAAATTCACCTACTAACCCCAGTGGCGCATCTTTAATCCCGAGATTGATGCCTAGCATATCTGACAGTTCATCAAATTTAGTGGAATTCATTTCAACATCAAATTTGGACATTGACTGCCCTTCAATCATTTGCCAATCACCCACTGCAGAGATAGTCACTAGTGGACGCTCAAGGCTCACCGTACTGAAATGATAGCCATCAGTAACTGGATCAGCTTGCATCACAAGGTGGCCAAAGTTAATGTCATAGACGGCAAAATCATCAACATCAATGGCGAGCGGTGGCATATTTCCCAGTAGTTCTGATTGAGTGTAATCTGCACTGTCTGATGACTTAAACTCTGGTGATAAGTGTAGCTTTTGAGCGACGATTTTTAATCCTTGGTCACGCCAACTGCCGTAAATATCGATGTGTCCAACAAGCTCTTGTGAATCAATATCAAAACGCCACACATATTCGAGTGGTTGTGCAACAAACTCAACTTGATTAAAGGTTTGCCCCATTAACTCTAATTGCTCAAGCTTACCGCTTATCTGAGTAAGTGCTGGGAAAAACGCTGTTTGACTGATGTCATCAGCTGAATCGGCCAAGCTAGTTTCAGACTGGTCGCTTTGAGCTAATGATGAATCAGAACCGCTAGCCTCAGAAAGTACAGTTTCAACAACCTCACTAGATAATATCTGTGCTTCTTGGGTATCACCTGCTGACACTAACGGCTCGTTTACTAACGGAGTTTGCAGCGCTGCCCCATCTGTAACTTCAACAGCTTCATTAGCGTTAGCTGTTTGGTTAGGTTGCAGCTCTTCAGCTTCATCCACGGTTTTAATCGCTGCGCTAATAACTTCTGTTTGACTAGTAAACTGGTTAATGATGGGTAACCACTGAGTAAATTCAGCGTAAGGTAAATCGATATTCAAGTGACCATCACTTTTACGTAGTTCATCACCTAATTGAAAACGACGTCCAATCAATAAATCATAATAAGCGAGGTTATTACCGCTCTCTTGGTTAAACTCTCCCCAAAATTCGGCCTTATTATCTAACTTGATACTCAATGATGACTGCAAGTTATCACCTACTAACTCTGCTCGCAGCTGCATAGGTTGCTCTGCTGTTTTGGCAAAAGGTGCAGGCAAATTAAGTTCTGTGCCTTGTAAATCGGACTGAGTATGCACTTGCAACGTATAACCAGACGGATCAAAAATCATCAACAGATCACCTTGCCAATCCATTTGTCCTTGATAGTAATCACTCAGCGGATTAGCAAAGCTAGCTGGCAAGGCATCAAGTTGCCATTGCCCATCTATGTCGACATTCAATGCCATGTTTTGGTTTTTTTTCTCAGTGTTAAAGGTAAATTGCAATGGCTGGCCAAACAGCAGAGCTTCAATATCATGCCCTTGCACAATTTCACTAGCAAAGCTCACATCACCTCTCACGTCACGTAGCTGCATTCCGGGCTCAGCTATGAACACTGGGTTTCCATCAAATTTCACAAAGCCATTGATTTGTGGTGCTGGGCCATCATCATAAAGCGCGAAACTTAAATCGAGTAATAAGTTTAACTGCTGCTCGATTTGCACCACATCAAGCACACTTCCAACAGATTCAGCTAAAGGAGATTGCTTAATAACATCATAAGCAGCATGTGCATCAGGGTTGATATCACCTACTACAGTCAGCACCAACTCAGGTTCAAAACGGGCAATGGCGACTTTGGCGCCATCGACTGGTACTTCACCTAGATTTCCTGAGCGAATTAACAGATCCATACCTGCATTTTCAAACAAAGCATACAAGTCCAGCTCAGTGACCATGGGCCAATCATCTTGAAATTGGAATTGCCCTTGCTTGATAGAAAAGTCGGCCTGAAATATGCCTGAGGCATCATCATAGGGGTATTGATTTAGGTTACCGTGCCAAACAACTTGTGCTTCTGGGATCTGCCCAGCCACTAAGCCCATTTTCAAGTAACTAACCAAACCTTCACTCATGCTTTTTAAAGGGAAGTATTTTTCTGCCTTAGCCACATCATGGATCTGCATATTTGCAGCAAGTGCCATATGAGTATTGTTATTAAATGTAAGCTTAACTCCAGCATCAAATGCAATATCTGTATTACCAAATTGCACCTGTGGAATCACCAGTTCCATGTTGTTAGTATCAAAACTGCCTTCAATGGCGTTTGAATCGAACTGTAATGATTCACGGAAGCCATCAGCAAAATCCAGAGCATATTGCTGCTTAGGTAACTCAAAAATCAAGCGATTATCTTGCCAGTGTAAGTTAAAATCTATCGGCTCTATTCCAGGCACGCCAGCATAAGGCTGCCACTGCATATCATTCACAGTGACACTGGCAACCCAAGACTTATCTTCACGTTTATTTACCTCTATTGGCCCCACAAAGCCTTGAGGGTCAATTGCGTGCCATGTTTCCACTTCATCACGCCATACACCAGGGATTAAAGGCAGGAGCGGCGTGAAATTAGCAAAAGATAACTCGCTTATTCTGGCATGGAATTCATCATTATTTTTGCTCATTTGCAACTGCAATAAATCCCAAGGGTTACCATTGGTAATGAAATCTAACGCCTGACTAGAGAACTGCCAGCCATGATCAGTTGGTTGCCATAGCAACTGCCCTGATAACATGTCGAGCCTATGCTCTCTGACTTTTTCTTCCCATTTTAGCCAGCTCGGTTGAAAGTCAAAAATAGCATCCTGAATGCCACGATTCGCCACTGACATCCAGGCCTCAAGGTTAATCACACCCTCAAATTCGATAATATTTAAATCGATAATTGGATCTTCACGACGGGATGCCCACTCACCTATATCAAGTGACTTCGCCACGATATAAATATCACCTGCAATAGAATCTGGTCGATAACCGTTGCCAGTTAGGTCGACATTGACAGCCAATCGCTCTTTTGCCGATGCATCCAGATCTAAATGAATAAGTCCCTTACCACGATGACGGTTATTGGTATTAAGCCAATGCAAACTATCGATATAAATAGGTCGAAACTGATGATTTTTACTGTAAATCAGGAATGAAGCATCATTAATGGAATAATGCTCTAACTGTTCAAGCAATAACGCATAAAGCCAATCTAAATCACGGCTGGCATTACCTGTAGTTGGCATGGCTTTGAGGGCGTCAAGGTCAAGGGCGACACTTAAACCATCGAAAACCACAGTCTCAATTTGCGGGGTTAAACTCAGTAATGACTCCCAGAAATCAAGTTTCACATGGACATCTTGTGCCACAATGGTTAGTGGGAGTTTGTCCTGCTGTGGAATAACTAAGTGATGCGCAGATAACTCTGGGCCATAGGCCTGCCACTGTGCTGAAAGCTCAGTGACTTGTACTTTGATTTGGTATTGAGATTCGATGTAGTTAACAATCTCCTGACGGATCTCAGGCACATGGGGTAATAACCCGCGGATCAGGCTCACCACCAGTGCAAAAAGCACTAATGCTATCGCGAAAAATTGCCAGCATATGCGGCCAACTTTTTTAGCCTGACTTTTTGCCACTAGACCATTACCACATCATATTTATTTTGTGCGTACATCACTTCATTTTGTAAGCGAATTTGCTTACCGATATAAACCTCTAACTCTGCAAGTAAATGGCTCTCATCACCACTTAAGCTCATATACACCGCAGGCGAGCAATACAACAAAAACTCATCAGCTTGATAAGCACGGTTGAGGCGAATGATTTCCCGAAAAACTTCATATGACACGGTTTCCACCGTTTTCATACTGCCGGTACCTTTACAAGATGGACATTCATCGCACACAACATGCTCTAAACTTTCACGGGTACGCTTGCGGGTCATTTCGACCAGACCTAAACCTGAAAAACCGCTGACATTGGTTTTAACTCGATCTTGGGCTAAAGCTGATTTGAGGCTAGTTAGCACCCTTTCTTGATGCGCTTCATTTTGCATATCGATAAAGTCGATAATGACAATGCCACCAAGGTTACGCAATCGCAGCTGTCTGGCAATAGCCTGAGTCGCTTCAAGGTTAGTATTAAAGATGGTTTCTTCGAGGTTTCGATGCCCCACAAACGCCCCAGTATTGATGTCGACAGTGGTCATGGCTTCCGTTTGATCAATAATCAAATACCCACCCGACTTTAGCTCAACCTTGCGGCCTAAAGCCCGTTGAATTTCATTTTCGACATCATATAGCTCGAAGATAGGTGCAGGCCCAGTATAATGCTCAATTTTATTGGCAATTTCAGGCATAAACTCTTGAGAAAATTGATGTAACTCGTCAAAGGTTCGCTTAGAGTCCACTTGGATATGATCTAGCTCTTCACCCACAAAATCACGAATAATGCGTACTTGCAGTGCTAAGTCTTGGTAAAGCAAGCTCGCACCTTGACGCTTACGACGCTCACTGACTTTACTCCATACCCTTCTTAAGAATGCAGCATCTTGTGCCAGCTCAACATCACCAACATTCTCAGCAGCCGTGCGGATAATAAAGCCGCCGTCATCATCAACGAAAGGTAAGGTAATCGCTTTGAGTCGCGCACGTTCTTCTTCTTGCTCAATGCGTTGCGAGACACCCACATGACTAGAACCTGGCATAAATACCAAATAACGCGACGGTAAAGTAATGTCTGTCGTGAGACGAGCGCCCTTGGTGCCCAGTGGGTCTTTGACCACTTGCACCATAATATCTTGTCCTTGACGAACTAGGGTGGCAATGTCGCGCACCACAAAATTGCCGCGCTCTTGGTCGTCAACACACTCTGTGTGCGGCACGATATCGGAGGCATGTAAAAAAGCGGCTTTATCTAATCCAATATCAACAAATGCTGCCTGCATGCCCGGCAGAACGCGGCTAACTTTACCTTTATAAATGTTGCCCACTAAACCTCGTTTCATACGACGTTCAATGTGCACCTCTTGTAACACACCATGCTCGACTAACGCGACTCTCGCTTCGGTAGGTGTAACATTTATCAGTAACTCAGAGCCTTTTTTGCTTTGTATTTTGTTGTTCATAAGTCACCAAACATCGTTAGTTTGCAAACAGGAAACCTGAAAAAATACAAACTCGGTTTAAATATGACTGACAGATTAATGTGCCAGTAATGCTAATAATTCACGGGTTTCAACCAAAGGTAAACCCACTACGGCAGAGTAGCTACCATTGATACTGCGAACAAAACAGCCACCCAACGCTTGGATACCATAACTTCCGGCTTTATCCATCGGCTCTTGGGTAGCAATATAGGCGGCAATATCTTCGTCGCTAATCTCGCAAAAACTCACCTCAGTGATGCAGTTGCGAACGTGAGTTTGATCACCATCCGTTATCGCAACGGCGGTCATCACCTGATGTGTTTGCCCAGATAAGCGTTTTAACATGGCCGTTGCGTCCGCAACATTTTTGGGCTTGCCTAGCACTTCACCGTCAAGCACAACAATGGTATCTGAACCAAGCACTTTAGGTGCGGTAAACTGCTGGCTGAGCTTTAAACCCGCTTGGGCTTTCTCAATCGCCAGTCGCTCAACAAATTGCAAAGGTTGTTCTTGGCCTTGCATCGACTCATCAATATCTGGCGCAACTAATTCAAATTGAAACTGCGACTGGGTAAAGCCCGCTTGTTGCAATAAACTTTTACGTCTTGGAGAAGTGGAAGCAAGCACCCATGTCATGGTCAATTACCTATTTGTTTTCATTCTAATTATTTGATTGAATAAGCTGCTTGCAGCTTTACCTGACTTTGTAAGAACGGCGTATATTACGTAGCGACCAAAATAACCACCACCAAATAAACACGCTAGAAATTGCAGGTAAAAACAGCGCTATATCGAACTCTGCACCACCGACTACGACATATTGCAGCCAGTAGATAATCATGTGATAACCACAAATCAAGCTGGCTACTAATATAGATTGCTGCCAACGGGGAAAGTTTCGAAAACGTTGCGAGTGCATCACAACAAAATAAATCACTAGCGACAACGCTAAGGCTCGAATGCCTAATGTGGCACCCAGTAAAATATCCAGCATGACACCTAATATCCATGCGGTGAGCACACTGTATCTATGAGGTAACGCCATTGCCCAGTAGATCATCACCAATACCAGCCAATCTGGACGCCACACTTCGACAATCTGTGGCAGCGGCATAATTTGGAACATCATGGCCACAAATAAGGTAATCCAAACCACTAAACGACCATTTGCTATATGAGCACTCATTGTGACTCCTGTGCATTTTCTGTGGTTTGAGCTCCAGTACCGTTTGGCTGCTCAGTAGCACCTTCAATATCTTCTGCAGACACTTCAATGAGTTGTTCCGCGATATCTACATCTGCCTCTTCATCAGGCCAAATCAATAACACATAGCGAATACGATCGAGCGCAGCTAAAGGCTGAGCGCTGACTGCAGCATAACTTTGGCCATCATCGCGCGAGACTGACATCACTCGAGCCACGGGATATCCTTCGGGAAAACGGTTGCCTAGTCCAGAGGTGACGAGTAAATCACCCGCGACAATATCGGTACTTTTGGCAACGTGACGCAGTTCAATTTCATCGATATCAGCCGTGCCGTTTGCAATTGCACGTACATCATTGCGAGTAATTCGCACAGGAATACCATGGGTGGCATCAGAGACTAACAATACGCGACTGGTGAACTCACTCACTTCAACCACTTGACCGACAACACCGTGAGCATCGACTACTGGCTGACCAACGTATACACCAGTATTTCGCCCATGGTTTAACACCACGTAATGACGAAATGGGTCGCTGGCCACTTCCATCACTTCTGCCACGACTTTACGAGAATCCATGTGCACAGGCGAACCAAGCAGCACTCTCAGACGTTCATTTTCTTGGCGTAAATGTTCAAAGCGTTGCAAGCGCTCAGACATCATCAATTGCTGCCTAAGTAATTGCTTGTTTTGCATGGCGAGCATGTTACGTGTCGCAAATGCTTCAGCAGACCAATCGAGTAAATCACCAGGTACATTGGCCACGAAATGTAACGGGCTTAGGAGGGTAGAAAGCGAGTTTCTTAAGGGCTCGAGGCGTTCGTTGGCCATCATTAATACCACCGACAAAATCACTGCCAGTGTGAGACGAAATTGACTCGATATCCCGCGAACGAAAATTGGTTTCATTATGTACTTTCTAAGAACAAAAAGGGGGCATCATAATGCCCCTTTTATTTAATATGCGTTTATGGATTAATTCTCTTCAGAGAATAAATCACCACCATGCATATCAATCATTTCTAGCGCTTTACCGCCACCACGAGCAACACAAGTCAGTGGGTCATCAGCCACCATGACAGGAATACCTGTCTCTTGCATTAACAAACGGTCTAAATCACGCAGTAATGCACCACCACCGGTTAATACCATGCCGCGCTCTGAAATATCAGAAGCTAATTCAGGTGGAGACTGCTCAAGGGCAACCATTACCGCACTAACAATGCCTGACAGTGGCTCTTGCAGTGCTTCTAGAATTTCATTGCTGTTCAGAGTGAAGCTTCTTGGTACACCTTCAGCAAGGTTACGACCACGAACTTCAATCTCTAACACTTCGTCACCTGGGTACGCGGTGCCGATAGTGTGCTTAATACGTTCTGCTGTTGCTTCACCAATCAAACTACCATAGTTGCGGCGAACATAGTTGATAATGGCGTCATCAAACTTGTCACCACCAATGCGAACTGATGATGAATACACCACGCCATTGAGTGAGATAATGGCAACTTCTGTGGTACCACCACCGATGTCTACCACCATAGAACCTGTTGCTTCTGATACTGGTAAACCCGCACCAATTGCCGCCGCCATTGGTTCTTCAATTAGGTACACTTCTCGCGCACCAGCACCCATAGCAGATTCACGAATAGCACGACGCTCAACCTGAGTTGCTCCCACTGGCACACACACTAATACGCGTGGGCTTGGGCGGAAAAAGCTGTTGTTATGCACTTGCTTGATAAAATGCTGTAACATTTTCTCAGTAACATAAAAGTCAGCAATCACACCGTCTTTCATTGGGCGGATGGCTTTAATGTTACCCGGTGTACGGCCTAACATCTGTTTAGCATCGGTACCAACAGCTGCTACCGACTTTTGGCCATTACCAGTGCGTTCGCCACGGATAGCCACCACTGATGGCTCATTCAAAACAATCCCTTCGTCTCGAACATAAATAAGGGTGTTTGCCGTACCTAAATCGATAGATAGGTCATTTGAGAATATACCGCGCAACTTTTTGAACATGAATCAGGCCTGTTTCTGTGAAGTCAGAAGAATGAAAAATCAGCTCACTTTATCAATGACACCCCGATTCCACAAGAGCCAAGGGGTTAACAATTGCTAATCTTGGCATTTTTTTTACAAATGCATTAGCAAACTCTCATTTGAGCTGAGTTAATCACTAAATTCAGTGTTTGATGAAGCAATTTGCTTACGCGCTTTTAACGCACTTCTTGCCAATAAATGACACGGTCATGGCCACGATAGCGGCCAAAGAAGGCACTGGCTCTTGGATCGGCTAAATCATTAGGTGAAAGCGAGTTCCAATTCCAATACCACTCTAACCAAGCATCCACATCCATTGGCGCTGTCACTTGACCACGATAATTTGTGGTACCTATGTTTTGCCACAATAATTGCTGTTCACCATTAGCCATGTTGCCTGTTTCACTGCGCGTAACAATCTCATTAACTCGAATTGCTGGCTCATAGGTTGCTGATGGCGGCAATACACCCCGTACAATACTGCAACTGTCATCGACATTCGTTACCCAGTCAACGCCATTCCAATACTGCGCAGTAACAGGCATAACGAGTGTTTCAGACTCCGGCCCATAGGTATTTCCAAGAATGACTCTACCGTGGCGCAAATTTTGAGTGCTAATCTGCTTAGCAGTACAAGTATTACTTGGCGTGGCACAGTTACCCGATGTATCAGGCCTCATGTCAGGATTAGCGACAAAAGCATAGTCGCCATCGTTATCAAACATCTGCACACCGATAGCAAGCTGGGTAAATGGCCCGTCCAAGAGTGGCGCATTCGTGCGGCTAAATGTGGCTTCGTGGCTAACATCTAATGTCGCCACACCTGCAACCCAATCACTGCTACCGATGGGTAGTGCTGAGAAGCGCGGACTTAAATCAACACCATCATCATTATTCTCACCAGCTAACGCTGCAGTGGCCTTAGCAAAACTGCCTTGATAGTTTTTAGTAACGTAACTTGGTGTCGTATTGTAAGCACTGACATTCATCGACATTGAGAAAGGTTGGTCCATATAGCTAAAGCTGCCACACGCTGGCATCACATTAGCCCCACTGATCACAAACCTGTCGGGGATAAAGCGGCCGATAAAGCCTGTTTTCGCCGTTGGAATATTATAAAAATTAGAGCCGATATAATTCACTGGTGATGTCACAGTGAAGTTGAATACGCCCACTTCATTGACCGCTTGTGTCACCGTATTGAGATTATTTGGGAGTGCGCTGTGGTTGTAACTTGTATTACTCACACTACCTAACTCGCCAGGATTTGGCGCGACTAATTCATGAGCAAGGAACATACCTTGGTGCGCATAATTAGGGGTATCCAAGTTATCACAGTAATTTACATCACCATCAAGCTGCCAAGCCTTTCCACGCACTTCAAATTCAAAGGTTTCCCCCGCTTTTTTATACACATCACAACTGGCATCACCTGCTGCACAAGCCGCATTATTATCAACAGGAGTCACACATAATCCGATAGGGAAACTGATAAACCTATCATTACCTAACATGGTTAAGCCGTCTTCTTCACCGATGCCGATATATTGTGCATCTAGTTGCATCTGCCCAGCATCAGGGTAATTGACTGTAAAACTGGCTTCACCTTGTGCATCAAACGTTAAATTTATTGGTGTTGCTGCGGCCTGAGATTGGCCGATACCTGCGCCATTTATCGTCACAGCGGAGGTTGCCGCAACACTGTTTATATCTGGACTGATAAAGCTACTCCAGAGGCTCACCGTTTTACTGGTATTGGCAAAGGTGGGCACACATTGCTGGGTCGAATCATCTTTTTTTACAGCAGAAATCGTCATATCAATGGGTTTATTGGCAAATTTCACAAACTGGCCACCAGAGTCGGTATTATCCGTAGATGAGCCAAAAATAAAGCCTGTATCTTCAAAGGTCAGCGTACAGTTAGTTGCATTGGCAACACCACCTGAAATAGAACACAGGGTTTGACTGAATGGCTTAGTGCCCGGGGTTGAGCCTGTCACGCCAATCGTCACCGCACCGGGTGTGTTATGACGTAAATCCAGCGTGGTTTGACCGCCGGTAAATGTCACAACATTACCGCCGACCCATCCGCCACCTGCAGGAATAGTGGCAGGGCTTAAGGTCGCTGTGACTTGATCTAACACTAAGTTATCGCAGTTCGCATCTGCACAGGCTTTTAATGTCATGGACTCGGCATTACAGGTCAGTCCGCTACCCGAATGATCAAATTCAAAATGGTCAATAACAACACCAATAGGGTTGGAATCTAGCGCACAAATTTCAACATTATCAATCTCATGATTATTTGTAGCCCCGCCAGTTGATCCAGTGAGGGACAACAAAAAGTCAGCCGGTACAGCAGACTGTGTAGGTTCTGCGGCCGCATCAAACGGAGCAATCAACTCGACATAACCTGAACCTGTGTTTCGTTCAACCGTGACAACTGACTGACCGGCAATGCGGGAATCTATCGTGATGCGATACCGATGTGCTGGTGAGACATTGTTATCATCAACAGGTGGCGTTAAGCAGGCACCATTAGGATTAGTTTGGCCGTTATTACAGGTACCTCGCAAGTAATCATAACCCGTAGTCCCTGAGCCTGAGCCCCGTATTGCCACAGACTGTTGACGCCTGCCTGGACCGCTGGGTCCGCCTTCGGTTGAAAAGTTACCGTACTCATCGATACCAAAACCTAACCAACCACCTGCAAAACCATCGACAGTTGAGCGCGCACCATAGCCAAGTGGACCACCATACGCCCCCGCTTGTGGAGTGATAGCAGCATCAGATAACACAAAGGCAATACCATCGGCTCCACTACCACCGTAGGCAAAATGATCAAATTCAATCGTCACTAAGTTATTCGCTGCGGGGAACAACCGCTGATAAGTTGAAGATGTGGCTTGGTTGCCTTGCGCTTCCGTCACTCGCAAGCGGTTATTTACAATTGAGGGAGTAAAGTTTCCTCGACTGCTCGATACCACCCAATCTGAACCGACATCCGAGCGAGAAAAATCATCACTAAAACACTCGAATACCTGCTCATCTTTCTCTAATGCAACGAAACTATAGTTTTCCCATATATGGCGACGGTCGGTATCTCGATAGGTATCTTCATCCACGACCATACTGACTAAGTTATTCGTCAACTGACAACGCCTTAACCAACCACCATCACCACCACGGCGACTATTTTTACCCGCCACAAAAACGGGCACTTCAGTAAAACCATTGATTGCAGTTGTGTAGTTACATTGATAGCTCAAAGATTGGATGCCGCCAGCAGTGAACGTTTGTGCTTGTGAACCAAAATGATAATTAACGTTTTCACCGTTTAATACCAAGCTGCCTTCACCAGATTGCACCGACATATACGCCACTGACTCTGCTTGAATTCGATTATTATTTAATCTAGCAGGCATACACTGATTACCATTAGTGCGTACTTCAGAGGTATCGAGCGCAACCTCCATGCCGGTATTGGTAAATTGTGAGGTGGTAGTAAACCAACAATCATTCACATTGGTTTGAATTTGATGCAACAGCACATCTTGAGTATTGGGCAATGTCACATCGGTATAAGGGGAGTTACCACCAAACAATGCCTCATCGATATCAATCGTACCTGCGATTAACTGAGTGCCATTAGATAAATCATGGGTACCAGGGGTCACTGCTATCCAATGCACTTCGGTCATTGTATCTGATGGGACATAACGGTTTGAGGTAGTTGGAGATTCTTCTTGTGACCAAGTAAACCCAGTATTGGATGGTGTGCCCACTAAGAAGGCTGATGCTGGACCATCGTTATCGCTATTGACCTCTGCTATGGTAGGCATCAAAAATATAAGCGGGGTGACTCCTGCATCAAACGGTGTATCAAACACAACATTGGCAGATGTCGCTTTGCCATATTGTAGGTGGAATGAGTCTTCAGCTTGAGTATTACAATCAGGCACAATATCAATTTGTTGGGCAACATCAGAAAAAACAACTTTCGCATCTCGCCCCATTTCTACATGCTGCCCTGTAACGGCACCATTTAATGTAGATGAACCACTCAACACAACATTGCCTTCAGACACAACATGCGCATCAAGCGTCGCACTACCATTCAGGGTAAAATCACCATAGTTATATATAACAAACTGCTCAGGTTGCACAGAAAAGCTTAGGTTCAGATGGGTATAGTCATCTTTAACAAAAAAGGTGACGCTGCCTGACTGGGGAAAAGTAAGACTAACACTTGAACCTAGAGATAAATTTTCAATCCAATATTGGCCAGGCGCAAAAATCAGATTCCCCGAGCTTCCTGATAAGCTCTTTATTTTATAAATACCCTCAGAATTATTGGTTGTAAATTCAATCGTTCTCCCACTGCCACCACCGATAGTGATATTACGATACTCCCCTTCTGGCACTTGTGTAAGTGGCGCATTCGACGGCGGAGCGCTGATATCATCCGAACTAGAAGAAATACATTGTGAAAAATCCAGCCGTTCTTGAGGTAAAGCAGCGACAAAATCCCCTGCCTGACAAAACTTGGCATTGCCATTACTGGGAATACACGCTTTAAACTTTGAATCCCCGTTTTGGATATAGTTATAGGTAGGCAACTGCCCATTGGTTGGCGCATTTATAATAGTTGCGGTATTCAGTGTGATAGTGCCGCTTGGATCGATATTATTGACCCCTTCTATAAAGGTACTACTCCAATCGGCCTTGGCATCATAAGAGGTAAATAGCATAAACAACATTACCCACAACATGCTGTTTATAGAATTCGTCAGTAACGCTTTATTCACCACGGGCTTCTACCTCCACCTGACGATTTACTCTTAGACAATTTGTCGTGTCATCACTGCCACAGCTTCCCGTTTCACAGGTTGCAGTACTCGTAATACGAAATTGCGTCACACTGCCCACCTGTGTTGGTGTACAACTAATATTCACCAAACAACTATGAAAACCGACCTCATTTACAGGAGGTGTCCATGAGCCACTGACACTTGAGCAATCATTTACCGCTCCCGAGAGTGGAAATAACTGGGCTAATGCCGCATCAGCACCACTATTGGCAGCAAATAATGCACGTGTGCCCCACACTTCCATTGAAAATGCTTCATCGCCATCTTCAACAATGCGTATCAAGCTTGCTGCCAATAAAAACATGACAATAATAATAAATATACCTATCACCAACGCACTGCCTCGTTGGCGACGGAGTGTGTGATTATGGAACATTCATCACCTGCACTTGATGTTGATATTTGAATGACTCGCCATTGACGCTGAACCGCGGCTGCAGGTGCACAATGGCATTGGTCACTAAGCTAGATGGCGTTAATACAATTGCAGGCTCAACCAAAAAAGCATTACTGACATTTTGCGCCATTAATACACCCATCCCCATATCTGATGGCACAGGTTGTGATGCTTGAAAGCCATAACCTTGATATAAAAATAAGTCAGCATCTGCAGTTGAGTTCGGCTTCACGAAACAGTAGCTCATTGGCTCTTGAGCAAAAAACACCCTTTTCAATGGGGAAGCATCCAAGAAGCGTACATCGCTGGCAAATTTAATATCGGCCTGATTAGCCGCTACAGAGACACTGTCTATTTCAAAGCGTTTGCCTTCTGTTCCTGCTGCAGAATAGAGCTCTGATTCCGTCAGAGGATACATAATCGCTTGCCAACCGGCTGTAATTGTTTCATTTGATTGAATTACCGCCATAGTGTCATCCACAGGATCAGGATATATGGGAGCATCCAAATAACTGGTGCTCGCACTGATAGGCAAAATTTCAATGCACTGATAAGTCCCATTAGTGGCGGTTTGCACTCGAATACTATTTGGCACGGCATTACGAATATCGCGGGTCATTCGCTCAACCCCAAACCGGCTTTGACTCAAGACTTGGTCCACTGAAGCCGACTCAATAAAAATCCGAGTACCAAAAATCACAAAACTACTGACACCGACAACCAGAATACCAAGCACAATGATCACTGTGACCATTTCAACCAGTGTAAATCCTAGCTGGCGCGTAATACCTATATGGCTCGGCTGTTTTTTGGTGCGAAGCGGCATTGAAAACGTCATTAGTAATTACTCCTAACGCTTTGGTACACAATGCTTTCATTAGTTGGGGTGGTCACTTCAACGGTAATTAACTTTTGTGCCCGCGTAGCCGAATTAATGTATGCCACAGTGACATTCATATTAAAATTTGGATACAAGCTGGCATAGGTATCTGTTGAATCCAGCATTAAACTATTGATAGTTAAGCCATGATAATCGTCAACATCATTAAAGTTATCACGCGCCTCTCCATTTGGCCCAAGTGTCGTCGAGCAATTCAGCGCTCCCGCTACAGCACTGTCACACGCTGGCACTCCACCATTAGGATTGGTATTTTGATCATAGCGCTTACCCCAGATTTCATTCATCACAGAATGAGCTAATTCTGCAGAGCGCACACGATGCAAGGTTTCAACACTGCGATCGGCTTGTGGAAACAACATAGTTAACATCAATACTAACGCTATGCTGATCACTAACATGCCAACAACTAACTCTATCAAGGTAAAGCCAGTTGATTTAACGCGCTTGAAAGCGATATAGGGTGAGGTCTTTTTTCGCTGAATACTAAAGCGCATAAATATAGCCCTCAGTGCTCACACCGATTTGCACCACATCATCAGCGGAAACGGTAAAACAGACGCCATTGCAGTTTTGATTAATGACTCTGCCAGCTTGATCAAACACCAACTCAAATGACTGGCTCCCACCTGCAGTAAGTGCAATGGTAGCACCGCCTTGTAACGCTTGATTTTCCTCAGTACGTATTTGCCCAGTGCAGGCATTACCCACTCGGCCGCTGAAATGTTTTAATTGATAGTGTGTAGTCGAAACACTGACAGCATAACAACGGTCAGCGTTATGCATTGCACGCAACTGTGCTTGGCGCAATTCAGATATGAACTCATTACGAAGGGTAAAGGCACTGTAACTTGAGTCAGATAGCAGGCGCGGCAGTACCGTCACGGCAAGGATGCCGATCAATAATATGGTTGTCACCAGTTCCACCAAACTAAATCCATTGGATTTAATGCAGTGCGATATTATTAACCGATTCACTCAGGAGTGCCTTATGGTTATCACTATCAGGAAGAAGCAAAGAGCAGCAACTCAGGTTAAGAGCTATGGCTCTGGTTAAATACCTCACCGATAAGCGACAACACTATCATTAGTGTCAGACAATTAAGTCTATTGTTATGTGCTTAGTATGGCAAATTTAGCGCTATTTTGTCTGCCTATTTATTGTTTTTGTTGGGGAAAGTTTGTGATTTAGTCATGACTTGGCAGACAAGTTTCTTATAACAGTGCAATCAAATACATTGGCATGTCGCTGACGGACATTTAAGAGCCTTTGTTGATGAATATTATGGATAAAAAAGGCCTGCGACTGCAGGCCTAGGAAGCGTTGGTTTATGATTTAGCAATC
This sequence comes from Shewanella maritima, assembly GCF_043643735.1. Classification (GTDB taxonomy): domain Bacteria; phylum Pseudomonadota; class Gammaproteobacteria; order Enterobacterales; family Shewanellaceae; genus Shewanella; species Shewanella maritima_A. The sequence goes on along the minus strand of NZ_JBHZSM010000002.1, from coordinate 235,513 downwards.
AGAGGCTGTTGGGAAGTCACCAACATTGCCCTCATATGAGAATGTGGCCTGCTCACCTACACCCCCAGCTTCATTATAAATAAAGTAGCAAGTATCAGGGGCACCAACTTGCTGTAATTTCACTCCATCAGTTTCATCAGTAACAGACCAATCAGATGTTGATATATCCGTTGCATAAACGATAGCTGCTTCATTCTCAGCGAGATAACCGTATGTAGTAGCGACTACCGTACTTGGAGTAGCAGCTCCATCACTTATACCAATATCTACAGAACCATTTTCATTTCTTTCCTCACCAGCTAATGCTGCCTTAGAAAATACCAGCGTATTCGCCCCCTGAATAGCCGCTTTCGCGCCTTGCAAGGTTGATACACGCGCATCACCTTGGAGATTAATAAACTTTGGCGCAGCGGTCACAGCAAGGATACCTAAGATGATGATCACCACCACTAATTCGATTAACGTAAAACCATTTTGCTTTTGCATGAATATAACCTTATTTCATACTGAAAAATATTGCCTGAAACTGGAAACAATTGTTAATTTTTCCTAAAGGCATAGAGAATACTGACAAATTATCCCACTACGTCAGTATTTTGTCTGCGTCAACGGTGTGACACTTTGTATAACTGCAACAGCAAACACTGAATGATTAACAATTGTGACCAATTGAAGCGTGAAGGAGGTAGGTTGAGCGGCAAGCGAGTAGATTTGAAGGTGGTAAGGCAATAAAAAAGCCTGCATATGCAGGCTTCAAAACAAAGGTTAAAATATTTAACAATCGTCACCTTTGACTTCATAAGTAGGTAAAGCGCCTAATGCTTGAGATGGAGTATACTCTAAATGACAATCTGCAGCAGGATTAGCACCTGTTCCATCATCATATGGAGAGGTTGTTTGGTATAATATAGTTGGCGCAGTTAAATCTGCACCCTCAGCAATTGTCCAATCATTCGTAGTGTCCAACTCCAACGCTTCTTCTAATGAAGCAGCATCATTTTGAAGGTAACCAAAAGCAATCGCAACTGTATCAGCAGCTGTAGCACCAACTTGAACAGTATCATCTGCCGCTTTTTCTTTACCGGCAATAGCTGATTTAGAGTATACAAGAGTATTCGCACCTTGAAGTGAAGCCTTGAGGCCATCAAGTGTTGAGCGATAAGCATCACCTTGCAAATTAATAAACTTAGGTGCAGCAGTCACTGCCAAAATACCGAGAATGATGATCACCACCACTAATTCAATCAGAGTAAAACCTTGTTGCTTTTGCATAATATAAACCTCAAAGATAAGCGAAATTTTGTAAATTATTTATGTTATTTTTTTATGGCAAAGCCATTTAATTGTAACTGTGTAAGCTCAAATTACCCCTACACAGATGGTAGCCGCAGCCTAATATCATTAGGCCGTGCAGCAACCTTAATTATTGCTAAACGATAATACCTGCCCAGTTCCTGGGTTGTAGGTGATGCCATTGGCACCCGCTGTGTTCAAATCTGGATTAGGATTAGGAATGCCGGTATTGGCATTTAGCGCTAAAGAAGCCACTTGGTGATAAACACATAAATCAATACCGTTAACCACAGTGCCATCAATTGCCGTAGCACTACCACCCACTCCGTTAATCACACGTACTGTATAACGTTGTTTTCGTGCATCTTCAGTAGATAACACATTACGCGGTGCGCTTTGTAGAATGCTATTAAATACGGCCTGACAAGATTCATCTGTCATTGTGGTGACATCTGTTGAGTTATCGATACCGATAGGGAAACCAAAACGGGTGTCAAGAGCCACACTGGTGCCATCTAGAATGACCGAGGTATTACGACGCCCATCTACTTCCCATTGCGCACGAACAAAACCCACTGCGGTAGATAAACCACCAGCAACGCCATCTAAACTGGCGTTTTCAGCTTCCTCAGTCACATTTAGAAAACGAGGAATAGCCGTCGCAGCCAGTAACCCTAAGATGACTATTACAATCACTAATTCAATAAGTGAGAAGCCACTTTGTTTTTTCATCATAAAACCACCTTAAACCTAATGAATATTGCTATCGTGCTAATTGCGTCAAAATCTATCGCAAATAGCTAAAAAATAGTGACTAGATCAATCTATTACAATCACAATGGATTTGTCTGTCATTTTACACAGTCGTTATATTTTTTGAAGCAATAAATAATCAAAACCAATCTTTTTGCAACAAGAATATCCATCCTGTCAAATATTGCATCATTGCTAGCTAGCTAATTATTTTAACTCACTTTTTAATTGTTAAATTAATATTAGCAGCTTATTCAAAATAACCAACTTAAGCACTCAACTACTAGTCACTTCCCTCTAAAAAAATCACCCTTCCAGATGAGTGTTGATAACTAATACTAGCCTCGTTTTGTGCCACGTAACGACAAATCTGGTTGTCGGCATCATAGCTGATGATCAAGTCCTTGGTGCTACTGGCCAATAACTGGTGCCATAACTGATAACACCCTTGCACATCGACACGGTGAAGCTCAGGGAAACCTTGAGACGACATTAAAATAACATTGCCAGCTTGAGCCTGTGCTGAATCGTATGTTTCACTTTCACTATGTGCTTCACTGCTTTTTGATGCTTTCGTTTCTTCTGAGGCTTGGCTTAAATTAGGCTGCATATTTGAGGCCAAGCTTTCCCAATCTAAATGCAAATTGCTAGGACGACCTGATGTCATCCACTGACTGCGTACCATGGCTAGCACATGCAAAAAACGATTGTGCTCGATGGCCATGCTGTGACCGACTAACGTAGGCACACCATTAAAGTGGCGAAAACCTAACACCGCGAGTAACAGCAACAACACGCAAACAGCAATAATCCGTCCATAGGCTTTGATAATGTCATGCTCAGCTTGCTGTTGTTTCAGCATCCATGCCTCCACTTAACCCATACATTACTGCCCACCCTTAACCACATTCAGCATATCCCACATAGGTAAGTAAATGCCTAACGCAAGGATCAATACAATGCCCGCGACAAACCCGATCAAAATAGGTTCTAATTTTGCTGTTAGATTTTTAAGATCGTAATCGACTTCGCCTTCATAAAAATCAGCTGCATCAGTCAAAAGCTGATCGATTTGTCCAGTTTCTTCGCCCACTGCAACCATTTGTAGAACCAATGGGGTAAACAAACCACTGCTATTAGAAACCCGCAGCATAGACTCACCAGATTCAATACCGCGACGCATATTGACTATTTTGTCATGCATATAGGCATTATCTACTGCATCAGCCACTAAACTAAGGGCCTGCGTCATTGGTACTCCGGCACTCAGCATCATAGAAAAGCTGCGGCAATATCTGGATAACGTAGAACGTTCTATAATTGATCCTACTGCAGGAATATGCATTTTCCATTTATCCCACTGCTTCTCACCCTTTTCAGTGTGATGCCAGTATTTAACGCCAATAATAATGGCAATAAGTCCGACAATCATATGAGGCCAATAGTTCACAAATAAGCTAGAAGTGCTGATGAGTAGTTTTGTTGCCCAAGGTAATTCAGCACCAAAGCGAGAAAACATCTCTGCAAATTTTGGGATAACCATGATATTTAAGACAACCATTGCCAGCGCAATAGCGAGCAACACAAACATAGGGTAACGCATTGCAGATTTGATACGGCGACGCGTCTCTTGCTCTCGCTCGATGTATGATGATAACTGTAAAAATGCCTCGTCTAACTTACCCGTATTCTCCCCCACGTGAACCATGGAAACGAACAGTGAACTGAATACATCAGGATGCTGATTCATAGCTGAGGACAATGGTCGCCCCGAAGTAAGCTGCTCGGAAATATCATCAAGTGCATCTTTCATTCTTTTAGAGTGAGTGGTTTCTGACAGTCCTGCAATCGCACGTAAAATGGGAATGCCTGAACGAGTCAATGAATACATTTGTCGAGTGAAGATTTGTAGTTCTTCCAGTGAAACCTTAGAACCAAAAATATTTGCTAATGAAAACGACGCCTGCTGTTTTACTTCTGTTAATTCCAGCGGAATAATGCCACGGGACATCAAGGTATCGGCTGCAGCATTCTCTGTCGCAGCTTCAAGGCGTGCACTCACTGCCTGGCCTTGCTGGTCTCGTCCTTTATATTGAAATATTGGCATAATTGACTCTTTAGTGCTGACTCATCATGTCTTCTGAAAGCGGCACAGCAGATTCGCTCACGTCTTCTACTAGTTTAGCGACTTCTTCAATGGTTGTGGTTCCTTGCATCAAATAAGTCATGGCTGAGTCAGCTAATGGAATAAAATTCGGGCTTAATTTTGCCGCATGAGCAAACGCTTGTGGATTGCCTGTCCTCATTGCGTCAATCATCGGCTCATCGAGCTCAAGGATCTCAAAAATACCCACTCGGCCACGGTAACCCGAACCATTACAACTTTGGCAACCCGTGCCCATTCGAAAACGAGCCTGAGTAAAATCAAGTGAAGAGACACTTTTTAGCCAACTCATATCAGCCGCAGAGGGTTGATGATCAACGGCACAGTTTTGACAAACACGACGCACAAGGCGCTGAGCAATAATGACCCTTAATGCACTGGCGACTAAGTAACTTGCCGCCCCCATATCTAACAGACGTAATGCGCTGGTCACCGCATCATTGGTATGCAATGTTGATAATACAAAGTGGCCGGTTAATGCACCACGCAGACCAATCTCCACGGTTTCTTGGTCACGCATCTCACCCACCATGATAATATCAGGGTCTTGACGTAAAGTGGTTCTCAGTACATTCGAAAAATCCAAACCAATTTTATGGCTAACTTGTACTTGGTTAATTCTAGGAAGCTGGTATTCGACAGGGTCTTCTACTGTAATGATTTTGGTATCCGCTTTGTTTAACTCGCTTAAAATACCGTATAAGGTCGTCGTTTTACCGCTACCCGTTGGGCCTGTTACCAGTAACATGCCGTGTGGACGCTTAATTTGTTTACGAATTCGCTCAACAATTTTCGGCGGCATACCGGTTTCATCTAATGTACGTAAACCCGCAGTTTGGTCGAGTAAACGCATCACGACTGATTCGCCATGATAAATCGGCATGGTCGACATACGCACATCAATTTTATGGCCCTTAATCTCAATATGAAATCGGCCATCTTGTGGCAAACGCTTCTCGGAAATATCCAATCCCGCCATCAGCTTTAGTCGCAAAACTAATGCTGAAGCAATGTTAACTTCGCTAAGCGTGTTCTCATGTAACAAGCCGTCGATACGCTGACGAATACGCAGTACTTCTTCACCCGGTTCGATATGAATATCCGATGCCCGCATTTGCACTGCATCTTCAAAAATCGACTGCAGTAGCTTAACAACCGTGGTCTCGTTGTCGCTGTCGCTTTGGGTAAGGCTGCCCAAGTCGAACATGTCATCAGCGGCATATTCTTCATCTAATTTACCGGCAATTTCCGCAATTTGATCAGTACGGCGATAGAGATTGTCGAAAGCATCGAGTAACTGTTGTTCTGGGCAAACGGCAATTTTTAGCAGCTTTGGCGCAACCATCACCTCAATATTATCAATCGCCTGCAAATCGGCAGGATCACTCATCGCGACCAATACATGTTCATTGTGGCTTTCTATCACCAGTGCACGGTAACGTCTGGCTTGCACTTCAGGTAAAATTGACACCACCTCAGGGGCAACTGGCTTACGGCTAATGTCCACAAACGGTAAATTAAGCTGTTGCGATAAAAACTTGAGTAACTGATCTTCTGAGATATAGTGCAGATCAATCAAGGTACGTCCAAGCTTTTTGCCTGAATTTCGTTGTTCAGACAGTGCCTGTGTAAGTTGCTCTTCCGTGATAATCAACTCTTGAACAAGTAAATCCCCTAAGCGCATCTTTAACTTGGGTTTCATAGGGTATCTCCTAATTCGGCTAAACGATCATCAATGAATTGCAGCGCATTATTGGATAAACCGGCACTTTGCGAGGCGGTACGATAAGCTTGGGCTGCTTGTGAAAATAATTGCTGAGAGTCAAGAGCATAAGCTAACCCCAACCACCAGCGACCTTGACCAGGCTCAACCTTAACCAATGAACGATAAGCCGCTTCAGCTATTGAGTGTTGTCCGGTTTGCTGAGCCAATACCGCCTGTTGCATCCATTTATCGCGCGCCCAATCGCTAGTGTCAGCAATATTATCTAGCTTATTCAATGCATGGTGGTTTTGTCCCAGTGCACTCAAATAATTCGCCATCAAAATATAAAATTCCCATTCCTGTGGGTACATACTTGCGCCAGCTTCTAACACTCTTACCGCAGTATCAGTGCGATTTACCCTATGGTAAACCTCGGCAAGTTGCATACGTGCTTTATGAAAATCAGGACGATGGAGAGTGGCCTGCAAATATTGGTTTGCAGCTTGTTGTAAATCGCCTCTGGCCTCAGCAGCATTAGCTTGGTCAAACTCTCTTTGCGCCAGTTGCTGTTTCGTCAGTATCACTTCTCTTACGGTAACTTTTGGTGTTTCAGATATTGAATTTGTTGTAACAGACTGAGTATCGGCGGTTTGGTTACTTGCTGGTGAGCTCACAGCTTCCGCTGCGGAAGATGTTGGCTCAAGTGAAGCAATACTGTCGACATCTTGCGCTGACTTATCTGTATCAATTGGATCTGTCAGTTGAGCAGTTGTTTCTACAGAACCAGTATCTAAGCTTGTTGACGCAACAGACACTGACCCCATTTCTTCAGTATTTATAGAGGCTGACGCCACCACTTGAGTATTGGCAGGCTGCTTTTGAATGTCAGATTGTTGTTGCTCAACTGATAATATTTGCCCGCTTGATGTCTCCTGATTGGCTGATGGCTCTTTATTCGCTAATGACACTATATTCGCTGATGGCTCTTGCTCAACTAAAGGCGTTTTATCTGCGGCAGACTCTACGTTAACGGGTGAAACCGCTACTTCAGGTAGCGCTGTAGAAGGCTGATTGTGAACCACATTTTGTTGAGGTGCTTGTTGTAATAAGTTGATACCAAACCAGACTGTAGGCGCAATTAATACTAGCAAAATAAGGCCAAGCAATAATGGCGAGCGCGTACTTGTTTTAGGACGTTGTTGATATTGTAATTCTGGCTTTACAAACTCACTTTGTGGTGCGGTTTGCTGCAACTCGGAGTCTGCCTTAGCATCGGTTGGTTGCCGCTTTTTATCTAAATCTTGCAGCATTTTATTAATCACGCTCATATCCAAGCTCTCATTTGTGCCCAAATGTCTGCGCAACAATTGGTGTTATATAAAATAAAGCTAATCAGCATGATCATCAGGGTTACTATTATCCATGCATGGTAGCGACGCGGCTGGGCAACCGGGGGCATTTGAACATCTTCGGTATCCAGTGCAGCCTCTTTACAGTGTTTCTTGTTTACTTGCCGACTGCCATCTCCAAAGCATAACAGTAAGCTCTTATGAGCGAGGATATTAACTAAACGAGGAATACCACGAGATGCGCTAGCGATATATTTGGCATGAGCTTGAGTAAACAAGGGCGTTCCCTTATAACCCGCAATTGAAAGGCGATACTGAATGTAAGCTTCGACCTCATCCCAGCTAAGAGGTCGCAAGTGATAACTAAACGTAATACGTTGCCTCAATTGTCTAAATTTGGGCTTCGCAAGGCGTTCATCCAACTCTTGCTGACCAAATAAAACCACCTGCAGCAACTTGTGGCTTTCAGTTTCTAAATTGGTAAATAATCGCAGTGCTTCGATACTGTCATCAGGTAAGGCTTGAGCCTCGTCTAGTACTAACAGTACATGGAAGCCTTGCTTATTTAACTTCAGTAATTGATCGTGAATTAACCCTGTTAATTGCTGCTGATTAATCTCACCTTCAGCTTCTATGCCTAACTCGCTTGCAACGGCCCAACGCAGCTCTACAGGCGACAAATAAGGATTAGGAATATAAGCACAATGATATTGTTTTGGTAAGTCATTTAGTAACTTACGGCAGACTAAGGTTTTACCTGTGCCGACTTCACCGGTAACCTTTATAAAACCCTCACCAGTTTCTAACGCTGTTTGTAACACCTGCAATGCTTCAACATGTGGCGCCAAACCAAAGAAAAACTCTGTATTTGGCGTCAATGTGAATGGTAATTGAGTTAAGCCAAAATGCTGCAAATACATGTTATGTTTTCAATTACCTTATTGCTTTTCAGGGTACCAGCGGTCGATTAACTTTTGAGAACGTTGTAGCTCTGTTGCCCAGGTGCCATCTCCCACTACTGTCGGCTTGAGCATAATGATCAACTCTGTTTTAGTGGTTGAACGGCTGCGGTTAGTAAATGCTTCACCAACAAATGGGATATCACCTAGCAGAGGCACTTTTGACACCACTTCAATATTATCGCTCTTCATCAAGCCACCAATAACGACTACATCACCCGATGAAGCTTTAATCACGGTATCGGACTCACGAATTTCGCTTTGCGCTAATGGCAGTTGCAAGGTTGAGTCACTGACTTTAATTTCCTTAATTTGTTCCTGTACATTAATCACTGATGGGTGCACGTGAAGTAGCACATTGCCCTCATCATCAATTTGCGGCGTTACATCTAACGCAATACCAGAGAAAAATGGCGTAAGCTCAACTTGTGGAGTGGTCACGGGGGTGGTACCTGCTACGGTAGTTGAAGATACATCAGTAACAAAGTACTCATCATTACCCACTTTAATCACGGCTTTTTGGTTATTTGATGCTGTCACACGCGGACTAGAGAGTACATCTACGTCCCCTTGCGTATCAAGCAAACTGATCATGGTGTTAAAGTCACTGCCTGAAACACTAATAGAGGTTACCCCACCAATCACATTGGTAATGGCATCACTTAAGCCTGTACTCGGTGATGTGCCAAATTCGACATTTGTGCTGCCAATATGGCCAACGACACTATCCCACTGAATACCTTGCTGATAGCCATCAGACAATGTCACTTCTAAAATCTTGGCCTCTAATATCACTTGTCGTTGCAGGTGGGTTTCGGCTTTTTTAATAAAATTGCGAACTTGACGTAGCTCGTTAGGATACGCTCTGATAGTCACTAATCCAGCTTGTGGAGTCACGACCACTTGGCGGCCATCACCAGTTTTACCAATAATGGACGATAAGGTACCTTCTAACTCACCCCAAAAATCCGTTTTGGTTTTAGAGCGGATAAAAGTGCCGTTATTATTATCACCACTATTATTGTTGTTACTGTCGCTGCTGTTGCTACTATTGTTACTAAAACCGCTTGAGCTTGAGCTGCTATTGCTTGAATTACTGTTGTTATTGTTATCAGAAATGCGGCCTGAACTCACTGAGGTTAGCGACAACCCCTCACGTTGCATATACAAATAGTTCAACGGGAATGTTTCGGTGCGCATGCCTGCTGGGAAGACTCGCAACACGCGACCTTCACGGCTAACTTCATAGCCGTAAATATCTTCAACAACTTGAATTGCTTCTGATAGTGTCACACCTTTTAGTGATAAAGAAATGGTACCTTGCACGTCAGGGTGAACAGCCACACTTAAAGGTGAGCCTTTGACTAAGCTCGGGAAAAATACCTTCGCATCAACATCACTGGCTGCCACATCAAAACGTCGTTCAGCTGGGCGGGTAGGCACTGCAATATTGCGACTACTATTTAACTCACGCTGCACATCGGCAGGCATAACCGCTGGCGGTGGTGTGACTGATTTTTGCTGCTGATTTGCTGCTAAAGAGCGGCTGAGTACTTCCTTAGATGTTGATGGGTTCGGCCTATCATTTGGGATCTGACACGCCACTAAAAACAGAGAAACAAATGGGGTTAACAATTTTGCTGCTTTCATTATATTGATATTCCTATTTCCCTGTAATCGACTTAAATAGCTGTAATTTACTGCCATCGGTGAAATTGACATAGTTTTGTCCGATATAAGCTATTTTGCGTCCCTGAATGACGTCACCTGTCGTTAAAATTTTATTATTTATCACTGCGACTTTTTCAACGCCATTGACGATACTGTTTAGGACTAATGCCTCATTAACAACCACAGAAGTTGAACTCACGCGCGCACCGCTACCCGGCATGGTAGGGTCTCGTAACTGTTTTGCTTGTATCATTGACGACATTAGCACTAAGCCTGTCGCTATGACTACGCTGAATCTAATGCTGATTGGCGACACCGATAAAATCCTTATTAATACTGAGCGTGTACAATTGCAGTGTTATTTTCCCTTTAGGGTACGCATCTACCTGATAATCCATACTTTGCCAAAAAAGCTTATCAGGCATACTTTCCACTGCCTGTATAAATTTTAAAATGTCGAAATAACTGCCTGTTAAGGTTAATTCAATGCCATGACTATATAAGTTCATTTTCTCTTGCTCACCCACTTGAATAAGCGGTGTAGGAGCAATTGAGGTAAATGACTCTAACGTGACACCTTGTACATTCGATAGTAGGTTTGCCAACATACTCGGCATATGACTGGCCGGCACCATATCAACCATTTGCTCACCCAACTCGGCATCAACCTTGGCAATTTGTTCCACTATCAGTGCTAGACGTTGTCGATAGTCTTCATCGATATCTTTAGCCAGCTGCTGTTGATACAGTGCAATTTGTTGCTCAGCTATACTGTTTTCGTATGTAATCGATTTAAGTTGTTTTTTCGTCTGACTTAATGCATTCCACTGGCTCTCAAGCAACGTCATAGCCAACATGCCCACCGCAATCATTACGACCAAAGCAATCAGACCACGTTCACGCTGTGTGAGCGGGTTAAACTTACTTTCAAGTGCTAGCCATTGTGACTTCATTTACCAGCCTCCACTAGCTCTACTTGGCTGGTCAAGGTAAACGCCAATGGTTGGTCATCACCACGATTCATTGTCATCGAAGCAAATGAGTAACCCTGCAAAGTTTGTGTTGTTTTCAAGCGTTCAATCCACAGAGGGATACTTTGCGCACTTGAGCCAAAGCCCGCAAAACTGTATTGCCCTTTTGCAACATAGATTTGACTCAACCAAACAGAATCATCTGCGGCTTGCGCTAAATCAACTAACAAGGGTGAATAACCTCGGCTAATCATATCTTTTCGCGCACTTAACTCGACCTTCAACAGGCGTTTTATCTCTAACCTTTTTTGCTCTAGTTCAACCTTGGCGACTAAATCAGCATTCGGTTTACGCGCAGCTATTTGCGCTTCTAATTGCGCCTTTTTCATGTCTAAACTTTCTTTTTCAGCAGCCACTTGTGTTCTTTGCTGCTCGTAACTCGATTGCTGCCAAAGCATCAGTGATAAACAAATGGCACATATTGCCACAACCGCAACGGTAAACATCACCAAACGTTTCAGCGATAAACGTAGCTTGGGCGGTAATAAATTGGCTGAATATAAATTAATCCGAGTTTTCATTAGGCTGCGTCACCTCGTGATAATTCTTTACGGGCCAACATTGCCATGAATCCAGCAACACCTTGATGCTCAACCGCCTGTACTTTTTGATTAAAGTTTGCAGAAATTAACTGTGCAAGGGTGTCAGATTCACCATCGGTTAATACTGAAATAGACGCCACTGGCGCCTGACGTAACTGGCTTTCAAAGTAATCCATTGAACGTTGAATTTCCAAGCTCAAATTATCAGCCATGCCATAACTTAACTCTTCAGCTTTTGCTTTATCTAATTGAGCAAAGCCGCGCACTCGACGCTGCATTAATAATTCACCGGCTTTCACAACCGTGAGCAATAACTCTTCATCAGGCAAATGGACGACAATCAAATGCGCCATTGCATCATCAGAAAATAATTGGTCAAACATCAATTCTTCAACACTGATCCCAGCAACAGTTAACCCCAATTCATCACACGCAGTGGCTAACTTGACGAGTAATGGCTTGCTGGCAATCACCACATTGACCTTATTCGCCACTGACACACTTGTTTCAAAATAATCTAATTGAATATCAGTGACAGGCTCTGACACCATGTCTTTCACTTGCCAAATTAACGCTTGGTTAATTTCAGCCTCATCGACATTAGGTTTATCTGCTTGGAGTAACTGGTAATGGCTAGCACCTAGGACAAATTGGATTTCAGCAGCGCCAAACTGCTGTTTTATCGCGCTTAGCGCTGCATTTAAGTTTTGTTCTTCGAATGGAAAACTTTCAACGGTAGGCTTGTCAGTCTCAGCGGATTGAGGCATTTGAAACACCCATAATGCTTGTGCAGCAAGGTACACACCCAATTGCCCTGACTGGGTTGTCGACTGCCAAAAAGCTAACTTACTGAAAAAGCTTTTGCTCATTATGGATTCCATTTCAAAATTTTTTACTGTGAATAATTCGTTCACAATACCGAAACAGTCAAAACGACTTCATCGCCAATGCTTGAGCATTGTTTATACCGATATTATGCAATTTTTAACCCACGCTATGAGTCAAAAAAGTGTCATTGACATAATAATCGCTAATTGATTAATTTTATAGACAATATATTTATTTTTGTGCACAGCACTTAAGATAGAATGCTAACTTAAGTTACACAAGTTTTACATTGATTTAAGCTGTAACACTTTGCATAAGTAACCCAGCATCAACTCGCTCATTAAGTTTCAACATTTGATCAATGATAAGCTTATGTAAATACATGTAGTTACTCTGTTATTTCGCTTCCTGCGCAGAACCAAACAATTCTCCTTGAGCAGCGCTGACACCTAGAATTTTCAACGTTTGCCATTCTTCAAACGAACCGACCCCTTCAGCCATCACTTGCACCTTAGCCCGATGTAAACCACCGATAAGACTGCGTACAAACAATTGGTTTTCAGGACGTTGATGGATATTTCGTACAATCGAGCGATGCAACTTCACTAAATCAAAGTGATACTCTTGTATATAATGCGTGCCCACCACCTGCTGGCCGACGTTGTCGACACATAACCGAGCACCCATTTTGACTAACATATTTAAGTTAGCCACCAAGGTGGGATTATTCTGATTTTTCACGATAATATCTTCGGAGACTTCAAATATTAACCGAGCAGCCAGAGGCCTATGTTCAAGTAAGGTGGGTTTAAGCCAACGAACAAATGCACGGCTCGTTAAACTATCTAAACTCAAATTCACGCAGTAAGTCATTTGGTTATTCTGCATCAAAGACTTCATAACCTGCGTTAATACCTGCCGTTCAATTTGCGGCATTAAACCACACTTATTGGCCATCGGAATAAATAATGTGGCTCGAATTTCATTATGGGCATTGTCTCGTACACGGGTAAAAATTTCGCGGTACAACAAGTTATCATCACTATCGAAAATAGGCTGTTGCAACGGATAAAAGCGCTTTGCCACCAATGAGTTTTCTAAGAAGCTGCGCCACCTAACAGAGCCTTTAGCGACTTCACTGTCTAAAATACCTTTGTCATACATAAACCAGGTGTTATTTCGCTGTAACTGCGCCGCTTTAAGGGCCATTTCAGCTTCTTCAATTAATTGCGGTGTTTCATCACCGCCTTTATAAAAGGCTGCGCCAATATGCAGGTAATTGTCTTCCTCAAGCACATCCACGGGTATCGCGAGGCAGTTATTTAACAAGCGATTAATGAGTACGTCAGCTTCAGCAAGGGAGACTTGGGGCACTACCACTGCAATTTGTTGTGTCTGCCTACGCGCAATAAAGCTGTCAGGGAAATCACTGATTAAATGCTGAATCGCACTGGCTAAGTCACTAACATATTTAACTAATGACGCTTTATCTGCTTCTAACTCTTCAAACTCAATCAATAACATTACACCATGAGCAATCATCAGTTGATGATTACTTAGCGCATCGAGTCGATTCTCAAAAAAGACATGGTTTCCTATCTCAGTTTGAGGGTCCAAAAACGTGTTAGATCGAATGAACTTATCAAATCGGCCACGCTCTTTATGGGCATCCTGCAAGTCGGCTATCAATTTATTAAGGGCACGATTAATCAATCTTGGCTTGCCACCAGCATCGGCCAGTTCTGTCGCAGCTTTCAAGTCGCCATCAAGTACATACTTACTGCGCGACGCTAGTGTTTCTATGCCTTCGAGCTCTTTTGAATACCAACCGTAGCCAAACCTCACAAACAAGGCAATCGCCAGTAGACCTATCGATAAAGTTAAATACTCATACCAGCTAAACTGATGTAATGAAAAAGGCTGAGGTAAGGTAATAATCCAGTGCACATTTTCAATTTCATCAATAGAGAATTGATAAGTGCGTTTATTAAGGGAGTAATTTATGTCCGCCGTTTGATATAAATACAATAAATTTTGTTTATGGCGGATCTCAAAGTGCGATGCTTGGAATGCTTCTAACATTGGCGGCAGCCAAGTTTCCAATTCCGATAGTGTCTGCTGTTGGTAGTGACGTGAAACGATTTGATGGAGCTCTTCGACCTTTTGGTGCTGAAACTTAAAGGTCAACTGCACAAAGCTGATGCTAGCTGTGAGCAAAAAGACAAAGGCAACAGCAGCAAGAGACATAAGCCAAAAGCCGGTCAGTTTTCTCGTCAGTATTTTGGTCAATTTCATTTAATCCGCTACCCTGCAGAAATGACTTCTTATTGTGGACGGCAATTGCCAGCACGTTGTGGTAAATAATAGCCTTGATAGCAAGATACAGTCACCTGATCTCACCTAAAACAACGATTAATAATACTATTATTCAAGATGTGGCTTAAGTATACATGAAGCACATAAACAAGAATAACTCATCAAGATAATCGCTTTGATACCAAAAATAAAAAAGGGAGCAACATGCTCCCTTTGATGATGACTAGTTTATCATTACCTTACAACTCATAGTGCTCCGGTAAGGTATCAATGGCTGCGACACCTGAATCGATTGCCGCTTGTGATACAGCACGAGCCACATTCGGTAACAAACGTGGGTCCATTGGCTTAGGTAGCACGTAATCAGCCCCGAAACTTAATCCTTCTACATCAGGATAAGCGGCAACCACTTCACTTGGCACAGGTTGTTTAGCTAAATCTGCAATCGCATGTACTGCAGCAATTTTCATTTCGTCGTTAATGCAAGACGCTCTCACATCCAATGCGCCGCGGAAAATAAAGGGGAAACAAAGCACATTATTCACCTGATTAGGGTAATCACTGCGACCGGTACCCATAATTAGATCTTTACGGATGGCATGTGCGAGCTCTGGCTTGATTTCTGGATCTGGGTTTGAACAAGCAAATACCACAGGATTATCAGCCATTAGCTCGATGTCTTCAGGCTTTAATAAGTCTGCACCTGAAAGACCAAGGAAAGCATCTGCGCCTCGAATAACATCTTGCAATGTTCGCTTATCAGTGTTGTTAGCAAATAACGCTTTATATTCATTCATGTCATCGCGGCGAGTATGCAATACACCTTGGCGATCTAGCATGTAAACATTCTCACGTAGTGCACCACACTTAACAATCATGGTCATACATGCAATGGCTGCAGCACCCGCCCCCATGCACACAAACACTGACTCTTCAATTTTCTTACCTTGAATTTCCAACGCATTAATAATACCGGCCGCGGTAACAATTGCTGTACCGTGTTGGTCATCGTGGAATACAGGCACATTACAACGCGCAATTAATTCGCGCTCAATTTCAAAACACTCAGGCGCTTTAATATCTTCAAGGTTAATACCACCAAACGTATCAGAAATGGCCTCAACAGTATGAATGAAATCTTCTGTGGTACGGTGTTTGACTTCTAAATCAATAGAATCAATACCTGCAAAGCGCTTAAATAGCAGTGCCTTACCTTCCATTACAGGTTTAGAGGCTAATGGGCCTAAGTTACCCAAGCCTAAAATAGCGGTACCATTTGAGATAACAGCAACCGTATTACCTTTGTTGGTATATCGATAAGCGTTTTCAGGATCGGCTGCGATCTCACGTACTGGCTCTGCGACACCTGGACTGTAAGCCAAAGACAAATCGTGGCTAGTTTCTGCCGCTTTAGTTAATGAAACGGCGGTTTTTCCTGGGACGGGAAATTCATGGTAATCGAGAGCTTGTTGACGGAAATCTGACATCTTTAAAATATCCTGAACTGCGCAATATGAGTCTGTGAAAAAGTGAAATACTGTGCTCCGTATGATTTGTATACAATCTGGGAGCAAAATCAGGCTAACCATACGCTAGTTAGCCGGTGAGTTAAATCAAAAAATACGAGAAACTGCGCTTATCCAACCAGTGAACAACATAAAACCAGAAATATTAACTTATCTTTTTTGAGCACTTATAAATCAATAAGTTAAAAATGAAAGAAAATAACAAGATTTATCCAATTAATTGAGTTTTATTGTCAGTTTAGGTTACTTTTTTTGTACAAATAACAATATTAAACATGGAATAAAAACTATATTATTTATAACAAAAAAGTTTAAAAATTAAACAACGTCATTTGAGACTGATTAACAATAATTCGAGCAATCAAATAAACTTTCCGTTTAATCAGATTTCAATTAACGATCTCTTATCAATGTTCGCCATCCCAGCCAAATCAAACAGCGAAAAATAACGAATTGGATAATGAAATGACCACTGGAATTAGCGCGAACCGAAGCTGAAGCTGCCTGCTTCATTGAGACTATCAAGGACACATCACAGTGACAATGCGCCTGCAATTGATGCTGCTGTAAATTAACCAATAAACAATACGCCTTCTGAAGAAAGTGGTTTAGGGGCTAAAAACAAAAAAGGCGCCAAAGGCGCCTTTATTAATAATCGACTGGGTCGATTATTTTTTGCTAAGCATACCGAAACGCTTGTTGAACTTGTCAATACGACCACCAGTATCAACAACTTTCTGAGTACCAGTGTAGAATGGGTGACATGCACCACATACGTCTAAGTGTAAATCTTTACCAGCAGTAGAGTTTACTTTAATAACGTTACCACAAGTACAAGTTGCAGTGATTTCAGCGTATTCTGGGTGGATACCTGCTTTCATTGGGGTTACCTCAATTTAAGGCCATGTCGCTCTCCCAACCCGAAGTTGAGCACCACATGAAGTTATTTAACAATATGTTTTAGGCGCGAGATCATACAGTGTCTAATTCAGACAAACAAGTCTATTTTATCTTCAGCCAAAATTTATCATTTTAACCCGACAATTAGCCTGTTTTTTTAGGTTGGCCTTTGGTTTAACCTATCCACAAAAAGTGCTGATAAGCCTGTCGCTAAACTAAACCAGCAGATGCAAAAATGGCTACCTATATAATAGGCAGCCATTGTTAGATTCAGTAAGTCGTTTATTAACGCTGAGATTCTACAAGTTGTTCAAACTTGGCTTTATTGCCGATATTTTCTCGGTGATAAGTGAGCAAGTCTTCACTTGGACACTTTAAGTCAACATCAGCACGCATCTTTTGTATTTTCCGCTCAGAAAAACCTCTAGGGTTCGCATCATAAATCGCCAGCATCGCATCGAATACGCCAACCCTCCATTGCTCGCGATACATGCTGGCTAGTTGCCACAGCGTATCTTCGGGGTTACGTTCAATAATGCAATTCTCAGCCGTTAATTGCACTGGGAGTTCATCAGCCATTTGCACTAACTCATCATTTGCGAGCGCCTGCGCCATAGCATCATCCATGGCATTAATATCTGGTGCACTATCAGACACAACTGGCGCATTGTCCACTTGAGCCACAGCAGACATAGGTTGTGGTTCTGCAGATTCAAACTCAGCAGGCAACACGCTATCTTGTTCAAAGGTATCAGTTACCAACTCTTCAGCGGCCTTAGTCTCTTTGATTGGCTCAGCGTGCATGACATGGGGCTGACTCGTTTCTGTATCAATGGTTTTAGTATCAATGGTTTTAGTATCAATGGTTTTAGTATCAATGGTTTTAGTATCAATGGTTTCAGTATTTGTAATCTGTTTGCCACCAGCCACTAACGCATCGTAAGTTTGCTTGTCTGCTGTCGAATCAACAAACTGACTGAGGATCGCCTCATCAGGGCAAGTTAATCTTCTGTCGGCCATTAACCGTGTAATATCGCCACGAGTAAAGGCGCGAGGGTTCGCTTCATATATGGCTAACATGGCGCCAAATACATTGGTGCCCCACTGTTTACTATTTTTACTGGCAATGCTCCAAAGGGTATCGCCAGTGTCTCGCAGCACAATGCAGCTATCGCCGGAGGTATAAGCTTGAGCTGTCATCGTGTCAGGCTCAGCTGAAGTCGATGGCTTCATGCGCTTAATGCCTACTGGCGACTTATTATTACTGAAACTGGATTCGGAGAATACGGCAACGGGTTTATATTGCTGCCATTTAGAATGACGATATTCAGAGACTATCAATGCGGCTTTAGGGTCTTGAATGGCTTCTTTGCCTCTGAGACTCAATCTGTCGCCTTGGTACGAAATAACCTCAAGTTTTTCTAGCACAATATTGCCACTGTAAACTTGACGTAAATAGAAGTTAAGCCTTGATAGGTCCTTATGCTCAGTCGTGACGACAACACTGATAATAGGAAGGGCCCCAGCTTCAAATTGCTTGGTATCAATCCCGACATGGCTAATTTCAGCTGAAACAGGTGCAGCAGTGCTAATAGCCAGCGTAACCGCAATGGCTAACGCTGTAAGAGCTTTCATCAAATCAATCCTTTTTATGTATTCCAGTTTACCGATTTTCATTTCGACTCTCTGAATTATTTTTATTGTGATTCCATTAACTACATCGGCAAATTTCTATTAAAACAATCAGATAAATAATTGTCCAATTTGTAAATAGTCACTTAACCTGCCACAACTTTTGTAAGCTTAACTTCACGCTGATTCAATAATTTATCCTATATTGAATCAAACTTCGAGCTTAATAATGTCATCCGTTTAGATTTTAATAAAACCAAGGGCTGCCACCAGTCCAAGGTCCAATCCGACAGGGCAATTATTAATCTAATCAATGCCTCACAGCTTTTTTTGCTAGGAACTCACATCACAACTACCACTTATTCGTTGCTTAAGGTTACACTGAAGTCATTCTTCTCTATTAAGTTTATGACGTGTTTGTTGAAGTCGCGCTAGCTGTCCCGCTCAGAAAAAGTTTTACTTACCAAATCAAGCACAATGAATCTGATTCAGTGTGTATAGGTTTGCGGGTAAAAGTGCCATTTGGTCCGCAGCAACTCATTGGGTTAATCACCAAACTGAATGTCAGCACTGACTTACCCAGCAACAAAATCAAATTTGTTAACGCAATACTCGACACTGAACCGCTACTGCCTGATAACCTATATAAACTCACATTGTGGGCATCGCGTTTTTACTTTTGCAGTCAGGGGCAAATGCTCAGCCAAGCGCTCCCTGTAGCACTTAGAAAAGGGGCTGATGCATCTCCAAAAGCCGTCACCCTACTAGCACTGTCAAAAGACGGTAAACAAGTCGACACTTCAGTGTTAAAACGTGCCCCCGCTCAAAAGCGTTTATTTGAAGCTTTGCAGCAAGCGCCAATCACAATTGATGAGTTCAACGCCCTAGAATACAGCCGTGCCGCACTGACGGCATTAGAGCAAAAGCGCTGGCTTGAGCGCCAAGAAGTCCCCATTGAAATTGACCTAAGCTGGCGACAACAGCTGGAAGTCACAGAAACGCCGCACAAGCTTAATAAGCAACAAGCTGTGGCTGTGTCAGTGCTGAATCAACAACAAGGTTATCACTGCACACTATTAGAAGGCATTACCGGTTCAGGTAAAACCGAAGTCTATTTACACGTTATCGAAACCGTATTGAAACAGGGTAAACAAGCCCTAGTACTGGTACCTGAAATAGGCCTAACACCGCAAACCATTAACCGCTTTAAACGCCGCTTTAATGTGCATATTGCCGTGATCCACTCAGGGTTAACCGATAACCAACGGCTGGATGCATGGCGTCTAGCCCGCAGTGGTCAAGCAGCCATTATTATTGGTACGCGTTCGGCACTGTTCACGCCTATGGCTTACCCAGGGTTAATCATCTTAGATGAAGAGCACGATGCCAGTTTCAAGCAGCAAGAAGGGGTTCGCTACCATGCACGCGATTTAGCCGTCATGCGCGGTCACTATGAATCGATTCCCATTATTCTCGGCACTGCCACACCGTCCCTAGAGACCCTGCAAAATGCTTTAAATGGCCGCTATCATCATCTAGAGCTTGGTGAACGCGCAGGCGCAGCACAAAAAGTAAAGCAAGGCCTGATTGATATTCGCTCGCTACCGTTAAAAGCAGGTATGTCAGACTCACTGATCAATGAAATGCGCATGCATCTCGATGCAGGTAATCAGGTACTGTTATTCTTAAACCGCCGCGGCTTTGCCCCCGCACTGCTTTGCCATGAATGCGGACATTTGCACGAGTGCGACCGCTGCGACGCCTTTTTTACTGTGCATAAAGGCTTAAATGAAATTTGCTGCCACCATTGTGGCAACGAATATGCTATCCCTAAACAATGCCATCAATGTGGCAGCACCATGTTGGTGGGGCACGGATTAGGCACCGAGCAACTTGAACAACAACTCACTGAGATATTCCCTAAACACCCAGTGGTGAGGATTGACCGAGACACCACTCGCCGCAAAGGCAGTTTAGAAAAGCAATTACATGCGATTCATAAAGGTGAATACAAAATTTTAGTGGGCACGCAAATGCTAGCCAAAGGTCACCATTTCCCAGATGTTACCCTTGTGGGTTTGATTGATGTGGATGGCGCATTATTTAGCGCTGATTTTCGCGCACCTGAGCGCTTTGCCCAGCTATATACGCAAGTTTCAGGCAGAGCTGGCCGCGCAGATAAACCCGGTAAAGTATTATTACAAACCCATCAGGCAGATAACCCTATCATTCGCGATATATTACAGCATGGCTACCATCAGTTTGCCCGCAATCAACTCACTGAACGGCAACAAGCATTATTACCTCCCGCTTGGCATATGTTGTTGATCCGCGCTGAAGCACATTCTGCGCAAGATGCAGATGCATTTCTTTCCGCTGTTGCTCAGCTACTGCCACAAGATAAAGAATGTGAAGTGATAGGCCCTATCCCAGCGCCATTGGATAGAAAAGCCGGTAAGTATCGACGCCAACTGATGTTTCAAACTAAAAGCCGCTTAAGACTGCAACAAGCATTTGAGCAGGCCTTACCCTTAATTGAAGCCCTACCTGAGCAAAAGCGCTGTCGTTGGAGCATTGATAGAGATCCACAAGACTTGATGTAACAACAACACGAATAAGTACCAGCAAAAAAGTGATTTATCAGCGCATCCACAGCAAATATTGCCAAAATTGAGAGTTTTTATTCAATGCGCATAGCAATTAGACAGTATTAGCAGGTAAAATAACGGGTTCGGTCGAGTTATTCTTTTATCTACTACTTAGTGCAAATTGACGCCCATGAAATCACATATTACATCTTTACTTGAGCAAACCATTGAAACCTTTAAGCAAAAAGAGCTGATCCCAGCCGATTTTCAAGCCCGCATTCAGGTAGACCGAACTAAAGATAAAAGTCATGGGGATTTAGCAACTAACTTAGCAATGATGCTAACCAAAGTGGCTAAGAAGAATCCACGCGATATTGCCCAATTGATCATCGATAACCTACCTGAGTCTGACCACGTTGCAAAAGTGGAGATTGCAGGTCCAGGTTTCATTAACTTCTTCATTGATGACAATGCCCTAGCTAATCAGTTACAAGCAGCATTGAATGATGAACACTTAGGTATTGAGCTACCAGCTGCACAAACCATAGTCGTAGATTACTCTTCACCCAACCTTGCCAAAGAAATGCATGTAGGTCACCTGCGTTCAACCATTATTGGCGACAGTGTTGTACGTGCACTTGAGTTTTTAGGCCACAAGGTTATCCGCCAAAATCACGTTGGTGATTGGGGCACACAATTTGGTATGTTGCTGGCTTATATGGAAGAGCTGCGCGCCAATAACCAAGAGCAAGCCTCTCTTGAGTTATCTGATCTCCAAGAGTTTTACCGTGCTGCAAAAGTCCGTTTTGATGAATCGGAAGACTTTGCCACTCGTGCCCGTAAACTGGTTGTAGAGCTACAATCAGGCGAAGAATACTGCAACAGCTTATGGCGCGAATTTAATGACATCTCGCTCAGCCATTGTATGGAAATCTACCAGCGCCTTGGTGTGAGCTTAAGCCGTGAAGATGTGCGCGGTGAAAGTGCATATAACGATGACTTAGACCAAGTGGTCGCTGATTTAGCTAGCCAAGGGCTACTAACAGAAAGTAACGGCGCTAAAGTCGTGTTCCAAGACGAATTTAAAACCAAAGACGGTGAGCCACTGCCAGTAATTATTCAAAAAGCAGATGGCGGCTATTTATATGCCACAACCGATATGGCAGCGATGCGCTATCGCTCAAACGTACTCAAAGCCGATCGCGCTTTATACTTTGTTGATTTACGCCAAGCATTGCACTTCCAACAAGTGTTCAGCTTAGCGCGCCAAGCTGGCTTTGTTCGCCCAGAAATGACCTTAGAACACACAGGTTTTGGCACCATGAACGGTGAAGATGGCCGTCCATTCAAAACCCGTTCTGGCGGTGTGGTCAAATTAGTCGATTTACTGGATGAAGCCAATGTTCGTGCTTTAGAGTTAGTGCGCAGCAAAAATCCAGATATGGATGAAGCAACACTGACAGAAATTGCCCGCGTGGTTGGAATTAGCGCTGTTAAATACGCTGATCTATCAAAAAATCGTGCCAGTGATTACATCTTTAGCTTTGAGCAAATGCTGAGCTTTGAAGGCAACACTGCACCTTACCTTTTATATGCTTATACCCGTGTGGCTGGTATTTTCAAACGCGCTCAAGATGTCGACTTATCAAATGCGAAAATCGTACTAGAGCACACCAAAGAAAAAGACTTAGGCACTAAGCTTGCGCAGTTTAACGAAGTGTTAGCGCGCATGACAGATAAAGGCCAACCACATGTACTGTGCGGCTACTTATATGAGCTAGCGAGTGAGTTCTCAAGCTTTTATGAAGCCTGCCCAGTATTAGCTGCCGACACTGAAGCACAAAAGCAATCACGTTTATTGCTTGCACAGTTGACGGCAAATACGTTAAAAACAGGCTTATCATTGTTAGGTATTGAAACGCTAGAGCGCATGTAGTTATGAGTCGCGATTACGCTAACCGTAAACCAAGAAAGTCGAAAAACACTCGAGGCCGCGCTAAAAAGCCTGCCAATCGTCAGCCAATGCCGATTGTGCCCTTATTGGTGGTCATCGCCCTTGTTGTAGGGTTTGCTTACTTTTTATGGTCAATTAAAGGCAGCTCTGAAGCCCCTGTAGTGGTTGAAGAGTCTGCACCTGTGGTTGAGCCTAAAAAGCAGCCCACTAAAGTAAAGAAAGACCCTAACGAGTTGCCACCTAAGCCAGAAGAAAAATGGACTTATCAACAAGAGCTTGAAAACAAACAAGTTGAAGTTGATTTACCTGAATCTGAGATAGTGCAAGTGAAACTGTATCAAATGCAATGTGGCTCATTTAGACAAGAGTCACAAGCAGAGCAATTACGCGCCACAATCGCTTTTCAGGGCTTAGAAGCACAAGTAAAACGCACCGAAGGCAGTAATGGTCTTTGGTATAAAGTGGTATTAGGACCGTTTGAAGGTAAACGCCCAGCAGAAAGTACCCGCCATCGTTTACAACGTGCTGGGATTAATGGCTGTAAGATTTGGTTATGGCAATAGGTTTTTCCAAATTTTGTTTGGATTAATTTCTTGGGTTATTTCTAATCCTAATTTTGTTTGGCCTATTGCAATAAAGAGCTAAAATCGTGGGTTTTCAACCTACACCCGAGCAAGAGGGTATCAACAGCTATACCCTCTTGCATCTCCCAGCCGCCCATCGCGAAATTTTCACTCTTTATTGACAAGATGGCGAAAGATTTCCATATGAGAATTATCCAGCTTCTGACTTCATTTATTGTCTGCTTCGGCCACCTCTTTATTGTTAAGAGTGAAAATGCTAACGCTTCGATATAACATTGTACTCTTTCCAAACTCCGTTTGGATTAACGTCGTGGCGCTTCGCCCACACCTGAGTTAAGGGGGAAAGCGCTTGTCCCCCTTAACAATCCCTCAGCGCCCCAACCAAGTTATTCTTTCAAAGCGAATAAGCTTCATACTCCAATAAAAATACCTAACAGCTCAGATGGCACATCCATATGCCCCTGAGCTTTAACCATCATCCATGATGGTGATACGGTATTTTTACCTGCGTATTTCAGCAACTTGGAACGGGGAATGGCTGTAGACTGCAACATTGTTGAAATGGATAAACCTCATCTAGATTGTTAACTTTGTACTATTAAAGATGCGCCTGCAGGCTCAATGTATTCCCTTGGAAGTGCCCGAATGCGTTGAGTTAATTCACGTGATGGAGGCAGGTCATTCTCGTGCATCCATGCACTTCATGACATTCAGATGTCCTACCTATCGACGCCGACATAGCCTCAGATGAGCCATGGTCGCTTCTTGGTCGGGTGTGGGCGAAGCGCCACGACGTTAATTGATATTGAGTAAAGTCAAATATTATAAGTTACTTGAACTTGCGCATTTTACCCGATGGTGTATTGGTTGAATCTCTGTTAACTTAATGAAATACAGATAGTTAACCGTGCGCATATTTCAAAGTATTCAGAACTAATGCGCGTTAATCCCATTAAGTGCGCATGCGCACTATACAAATGTTACGTGTCTCCCTAGAGTCAAGCATGGAAGAATTTAAAAGCTTAGAAGAATTAACAGAGATGGATGAAAAGCATCGATTGATGGGTGCTATCTGTGGCTCTGTGCCTAGCCTAGAAAGAATGCATAAGTATCTTTCGGAGGAAGTTCTCAACGAAGAAGTTCCTGAAGAAATCCAAGGGCAATTTAATGTAGCTAAAAACATGGCTCTGTATTCTTACTATTTCTATGCTCTAGATCCTGAAGTTCACCTTAAAACGTACACGATCATTGAGCACGCATTGCGGATTAAGACTAATCCCAAAAAGAAGATGATGTTCAGAGCACTAATGAATCATGCTGTATCGAAACGCTGGATTAAAGATTCAGGGTTTCGTCATATAGATAATCCAAGCCCTGACAATGAGTGGTGCAAATCAATGGTAGATGTGATGTCTGACCTTAGGAATTCTAAAGCTCATGGCTCATCAATGTTGGTTGGTGACTGCTTGCATCACATATCGTCATGCGCTGACTTCGTTAATCAACTATTTCCGCAGCTTCAAACTCGTAACAAGTCAAGCAAGAAGGACGCGCTAACGCGCGCCTCTTCTTGAGGCGTTAGGCCATCGGAGTCATCATTGAGTAAATATATATTCATAGATAATTGGGTTCTTGGGCGATTATCAAATGATGAGTTTTACGACTCACTTGTAAACTACATCATGTCTAACGATTTGGTGGTTGTTTTAAATTCATTGTCATTGACCGAATTATATAATCCGAATTGGCAAGATGGAGATAGAGCTGAAATTGCAGTTGAATTTTATTCAATCTTACCGTGTGTCATTGTTGACCCCGCTAAAGTTAAACAAGAAGAAGTTGACAATAACCTCAATAAACTAGAGAAACTGCCGATCGCAATGGACTTGAGGAACGTAGAAAAAAGCGAACGAAAATTGCTTCTTTTAGATGCCCTTCGAGGTGGAGATCTTGCCATTGAGCAAGGGATAAATATCCCTGAATGGGATAAAAGTTATCAAAAAGAAAAATCTGAGTGGCTAGGTAATGTTAACAAGATTATTGCTAACGCAATAAAAAATGGAACACTTAAAAAAGGTAAAAAACCTAGGAAAAAGAAAGACCCAGTAGAAAAAGAAACCTTTTTACTGTCACTAGATATGCGAGAAGTAATTAGTAGCAAATTCGATTTGGTATTTAAATACAGATTGGCGAAAAGAAACTGCACCGATCCTAATTCTGGTGTTAGATTTACCTCTCTTTTATTTTGGCATTTATATATTGATGAAGATCCTTCTAATAAAATTAAACATGGAGGATCGGATATTGGTGATATACACCAAATGAGTCTTATCCCATATTGTGATATTTTCACTTTAGATAAAGCCATGTTTAGGTTGGTTAGCAAAGTAAAAGGTGATTGTAATCCTTTGAATTGTAGGATTTTAACCAAAAATACATTAGAAACAGAAATTCACAGTTTCTGCAATAAAATCACCTAACAAGAGACTATGGCGTCAATAGCTAGCTTTTGGCGTTCCACACAGCATCCAAATCCAACCTCATTCACTTTTAACCAAACCAATACATAGATGAACACGTTTAAACGTTTCTCAACAAACAACCTGCGCTAATCCAGTTAGCGCTTTTTTATACCTTGAAAATCCCTATCACGCCCCCATATCCACTATATCTACCAGCAGCACTCCCAATTTTAGCTGCCGACGTTAAGAGGATTTACCGTGACTACTATCGTATCCGTACGCCGCAATAATCAAGTTGTCATCGCAGGTGATGGCCAAGTTTCCCTCGGCAATACTGTCATGAAAGGCAATGCCCGCAAGGTGCGTCGCTTATACCACAACAAAGTACTTGCTGGATTTGCTGGCGGTACTGCTGATGCATTCACGCTTTTTGAGCGTTTTGAAACCAAACTCGAAATGCATCAAGGCCACCTACTCAAATCAGCCGTTGAGTTAGCTAAAGATTGGCGTACCGACAAAATGCTACGTAACCTAGAAGCTATGCTGATTGTGGCAGATACCGAGGCGTCATTGATCATCACAGGTAATGGTGATGTGGTGCAGCCAGAGCACGATATTGTTGCCATTGGCTCAGGCGGTAACTTTGCCCACGCTTCAGCGCTGGCGTTAATTCAAAATACTGAACTCACCGCACGTGAAATTGCTGAAAGATCACTGACTATTGCGGGTGATATTTGTGTGTACTCTAACCAGCACAAAACGATTGAACAAATCGACTACTAAATTCTGAACGTAAGGAAAAATTATGTCTGAAATGACACCTCGCGAGATTGTCCACGAATTAGACTCGCACATTATCGGCCAACAAAATGCGAAACGTTCAGTTGCTGTAGCACTGCGTAACCGCTGGCGTCGTATGCAACTTGAGCCATCTTTGCGCCAAGAAGTCACCCCAAAAAACATTTTAATGATTGGCCCTACTGGTGTGGGTAAAACTGAAATTGCTCGTCGTCTTGCTAAGCTGGCTAACGCGCCATTTATTAAAGTAGAAGCCACTAAGTTTACCGAAGTGGGTTATGTGGGTAAGGAAGTTGAGCAAATCATTCGTGATTTAACTGACTCAGCAATAAAAATGACCCGCGAAACGCAAATGAAAAAGTGCCGTTTCCGCGCAGAAGAGCAAGCAGAAGAGCGCATTTTAGATGCCTTGCTGCCTAAGCCAAAAGATGAGTGGGATACTGACAACAAAAGCGATTCCAACACCCGTCAAATCTTCCGTAAAAAACTACGTGAAGGTCAGCTAGACGACAAAGAAATCGAAATTGATATCGCTGCTCCGCAAATTGGTGTAGAGATCATGTCGCCTCCGGGCATGGAAGAAATGACCAATCAACTTCAAGGTCTATTCCAAAACATGGGCGGTCAAAACACCACTAAACGTAAGAAGATGAAAATCAAAGATGCGTTTAAACAACTGGTTGAAGACGAAGCGGCCAAGTTAGTTAACCAAGAAGATCTTAAAGAACAAGCCATCGACCTTGTCGAACAAAACGGCATTGTATTCTTAGATGAAATCGACAAGATTTGTAAGCGTGGTGACACCTCTGGCCCTGATGTGTCTCGCGAAGGTGTACAACGTGACTTACTGCCATTGGTTGAAGGCTGCACAGTCACCACTAAACACGGCATGGTAAAAACCGACCACATTTTGTTTATTGCTTCTGGCGCATTCCAAATGGCTAAGCCATCTGACTTGATCCCTGAGCTACAAGGTCGCCTACCTATTCGTGTTGAATTAGACGCGTTAAGTGCCAACGATTTTGAACGTATTTTAACTGAGCCTCATGCCTCATTGACTGAGCAATATGTGGCGCTGATGGGTACAGAAGGCGTGAAAATTGAGTTTGCAGAGTCAGGTATTAAACGCATTGCAGAAGCTGCATGGCAAGTTAACGAGCGCACTGAAAACATTGGTGCACGCCGTTTACACACTGTGATGGAAAAGCTGATGGAAGAGATCTCGTATGATGCCTCTGACAAGTCAGGTTCATCTTTTGTGATTGATGACAAATACGTTAATGAGCACCTAGACTTATTGGTACAAGATGAAGACTTAAGCCGCTTTATTCTATAGGTGGATGTGCTACCTCGGTCGCATTTTTTGCCGAGGTTGCCTGGTAAATTAGCCATTAGTAATATTATTACTGACGACTTTACCAAGCTTCAAATAAGGTGGTGAGCTTCAATGTAAGCGCCACCTTTTTATTATCAAGTTTAAAGAGAGCATCGCCATGACCACACCTACCGTGACAGGCTTAAAGCTGAAACGTAAATCTAGAATGTTAGAAGTCACTTTCGACACCAATGAAACCTTCAACATCAGTTGTGAAATGCTCAGAGTGCACTCGCCTTCTGCTGAAGTGCAGCGCCACGGCAACCCGATTTTGGTCACTCATAAAAAGAACGTCAACATTACTGATATCAAACCGGTGGGTAATTATTCAGTGAAACTTGTCTTTGATGATGGCCACGACACAGGGCTATTTACTTGGAAAATTCTCTATGAACTAGGGAGCCAACAAGTGGAAATCTGGGAGCGATACTTAGCCAGATTACGCGCAGAAAAAGGCTCACGTGAGCCATTAATCGATATGAATATTAAGTACTCATAATCCTTACAAGTTTACTCAATAAAAAGGCCAATACATCAGTATTGGCCTTTTTCATTAACTCAATCTAACACTGAGCAACCTCAGTTTTATCCATATCAAACTGACTTTTATTTCGCTTATCTAAGCGGCCGCTTAATCTAGTCAATAGCAGCGCGAGTAGTACGATTAACGCACCGACCCATGGTGTATGCATCAACCCAGCTTGCGCGACAATCATCCCGCCGCCCCATGACCCCAGTGCAATACCCACGTTAAATGCGGCAATATTTAACCCTGAGGCCACATCCACGGCATCTGGGGTATACTTCTCAGCTAACTTAACCACATATACCTGCAACCCAGGCACATTACCAAATGCAAAGGCGCCCCATACCAGAATCGTCAATACCGCGGTAATACTATTGAATGCAGTGACATTAAACACCAGCAATACCACGGCTAAGCCAGAAAATATTACCGTCAGGGCACGCACTGGACCTAATCTATCAGCCATTTTCCCGCCCCAAATATTGCCAATTGCAACGGAGACACCATAAACCAGCATGATGAGGCCAACTGCATTGGCATTGAACCCGGAGACATTTTCTAAAATAGGCGCCAAAAAAGTGAACGCAGTAAATGTGCCACCATAACCAAGTGCGGTAATCCCATAAACTAACAATAAACGCGGTTGAGTCAGCACACGCAGTTGCGAAGATAACTTGGTACGCGGCGGTTGTTTCAAGTTATTAGGGACTAATAATGCACTTCCTAGTAGTGCAATCAATCCAAGTACGGCAACGGTTAAAAACGTAGCTTGCCAACCAAATGCTTGACCTATGTAGGTGCCTAATGGCACCCCTGTGACCAACGCGACAGTTAAACCCGTGAACATAATCGCAATCGCACTGGCCGCTTTCTCTTTTGACACGAGTCCCGTCGCAATGGTTGAACCAATCGAGAAAAATACCCCGTGAGCTAAACCGGTTAAAATGCGTGCGGCAACCAAAGTGCCATATCCCGGTGCTTGCCATGCCATTAAATTACCCAGAACAAATAATGACATCACAGCCAACAACACGTGTTTTCTATTCCACTTGCCGGTTAAGGCGGTTAGCACTGGCGCGCCAATGGCAACACCTAATGCATATAAACTGACTAACAACCCTGCTGATGGCAGGGAAACATTTAAATCCCTGGCCATGGTTGGGATCAATCCAACAATCACAAACTCAGTGGTTCCAATCGCAAAGGCGCTAAGCGTCAATGCAAGCAGTGCTAAAGGCATAATCAACTCTCAATATGTGCAAACTCAAATCCAACATCTGAGCCATTTCATCTTGGGCGACATTATGCGCTGAGCTATATTTGTAAAAAACAGCATTTTCGTCAAATGACTTTTGTACTTTTTAGTGGTAATAATGTTTTTTTGCTTGTGAGTTTATTTATGCATACACGTTCTGACGATTTACTGATGCTGCTTGCTGTGGTTGACAGCGGCGGGTTTTCTGCTGCAGCAGAAGCACTTAATCAGCAGGTGGCCAAAGTCTCTCGTGCCGTCAATAAAGTTGAAAAACAATTAGGGATGTCCATTCTTAATCGCACCACAAGGCGGGTTGAACTCACTGAAGAAGGCCGGCAATTCGTCAACAGTATCCGTATTGGATTACAGCAAATTCAGCAAGCAGAAGAACAACTGATTTCTCAAGGCGAGCAACCAAAAGGAAAGCTTCGTGTCGATGCTGCTAGCCCGTTTATCTTCCATCAATTAATCCCATTGATTGGAGAATTCAATCGCACTTATCCAGACATTGACTTAGAGTTGACTTCAAACGAAGGCTTTGTGGATTTGATAGAACAACGCACTGATGTTGCCATACGAATTGGCAAGCTTGCTGATTCCACTCTCCATGCTCGCCACCTTGGTAAAAGTGAACTGCACATAGTGGCCTCCCCTGATTACTTGAGTCGACGCGGCCAACCGACAAAAGTACAGGAATTATCTCGCCATGACACGATTGGTTTTTCTGCGCCCAAAATTTTAAACCGCTGGCCACTGAAAGGGTTTGAATTACTCTCGCCTAAATTTACTAGCAGTAATGGTGAAACTGTACGCCAATTGGCATTAGCAGGTAACGGCGTAGCCTGCTTATCAGGCTTTATGGTCAATCAGGATTTGGCTGAAGGGCGTTTAGTCACACTACTTTCAACAGAAAAAACCACCACTGCTGGCCGAGAACAAGTGAGTGCTGTGTATTATCAATCATCCGCTGTAGCGAAACGCATCTCAGCATTTATTGACTTCATTCAACCAAGGCTCAGTTTGTAACTGATGCAAAGCATGTAAGGCTCTACAACACTATGACTCCACTAAAATCAGCATTTATAAATAAATTCACTCGATACACCATCGCACTATTGCTGTGTATGTTTACCCTGTCATCATTGCATGCCAATGAACTGACAGCCTATCAGGATGTACCTAAGCAGTGGCGCACTGAGATCATTCCTTTCCCGCTAAATTTTGCCTCGCAAATACCGCTAATTGGCGTTGAAGAATTAGTATTTGCACCGGGTATGTATGATGCAAGCAAACAAGACTTTTTCAGCTATGCCTTTGTTTGGGCTGTGTCCTCTACCACGATTGATACGCAAACCATGCAACAATATATTCATCAATATTACTTGGGGTTATACAAAGCCGTATCAGGAAAACACCAAGTTGCAAAAGACGAGGTAAAGGTGACTCTCACAGGGAGTAAAGACAATCAGTTCTATAGCGGATATATTGATTGGATTGAGCCGTTTGTTAGCCAACAACCACAAAGATTATTTTTTGAGACCCATCAACAAACATGTGAAAAAACACAGCAAATACGCTGGTATTTTACTGCTTCACCACAAGTCAATTCGCACATTATTTGGCAGCATTTATCAGATTTATCCAAAACCCACTGCTAAATCTATTGAATAGGTTTGCTGTCAGTATCCCCGATAGCAAACCGATGAAGCCTGATACAAAGCTGTTACAACTCAGAAAACTCCCCTCATTTGCGCTAAAGATTGTTATCTCCGATTTGTCACATCTATAGTGATGAGCTTACAAACATTAATAAACGTCCATCTAAACAGGGGGGATTTTTGACCTAAACATACGATGTGCAATAGTTATACGATTCATTTTGCGGAGAAAACCATGCGCTCTCTTATCTTACTTACGCTCACGTTTGTTTCATCAATCTCACACGCTGCAACACCTGCACCTTTTCCGACACAATCCACTCAGACGGGTGAACGCTTTATGGTCAGCGCGACCAATCCTTATGTTTCAAGTACTGGATATCAAGTGCTTGATAATGGTGGTAATGCGGTTGATGCCATGGTCGCAATGCAGATGGTGATGACTGTCGTCGAGCCCGATATGACAGGGCTAGGTGGTGGAACATTTGCCTTATTTTTTGATAAATCAGCTGGAAAGTTTCATGCCTTTGATGGCCGTGATGCCGCTCCCAAAAGTGCCAGCCCTGATATGTTCATGGAAAACGGCAAAGAGGTGCCGAATAGTGAGGTACTTGGCCCTCGTGCCGTCGCAGTGCCAGGCACGCTAAAGCTATTACATGAAGTTCATCAACATCACGGTAAATTACCTTGGGCAAAGCTGGTACAACCGGCCATTGAATTAGCAACTCAAGGATATGCGATGAATAGTTATACCTATGATATTGTCGTCAGAGAGCAGCACCGACTCCATAAAGACCCTGAGATTAAAGCATTGTATTGGCAAAATGATGAAATCAAGTCAACAGGCAGTCTCATACAAAACCCAGCATTAGCACATACCTTATCTATGATCGCACTTCATGGGGCTGATTACCTATATCAGGGTGAATTAGGTAAACGCATCGTCAGTACAGTGAATAGCCGTATTGCTGATGATAAGCCTAAATTATCTATGGATGACTTTAATCAATATCAACTCAAACACAGGGATATCATAAAAACTAGCTATCATGACCATCAAATTGTCTCCTTTGGTTACCCTTCCTCAGGCGGTGTAATGGTAGCGCAAACCCTTGCCATGCTTGAGCCCTTTCAACTAGCCAAAATGCCAATGACTAGCGCTGAACCTTGGCGGTTAATGACAGAGTCTCAGCGTATTTCTCAAGCTGACCGTGTTGCTTACGCGGGTGACCCTGATTTTGTTGAAGATCCAACCGAGCAGTTGCTCGCACCCGAGTACCTTGCCAAACGTAGACAGTTGATTAAACCAACTGGCGTTTTACTAACAGAGCCTAAGGCAGGTGAAATAGGCCATCAGCCTGTGGCCGATACTAAACTTGAAGGCAAGGACACGGGCCACATCTCGATTGTGGATAGCCAAGGCAATGCCATTGCAATGACCAGCACAGTAGGAACAGGCATGGGTTCTGGCGTGATGGTAGACGGTCTATTACTCAATGCACAAATGGATAATTTTACTCACACGCCACTCATTGACGGTAAACCTACCCCTAATGCCATTGCCCCAGAGAAACGACCACGCTCGGCAACCACGCCATTAATGGTCATGGATAAAAACAACCAACTTCGTTTAGTCATTGGCTCGCCTGGTAGTGGCCAGATCCCAGGTTATGTATTGAAAACCTTAGTGGGTGTTATCGATTGGAATTTATCTGCACAAGACGCCATTGATTTACCCAACATTCAATATGGCACCAAAATCGATCGCACCAAATCTGAGAACTCAACGGGTTTATTAGTTGAAAAGAAAACCTTTGCCGAAATGCTGGTACCCGAATTAAGTCACGCAGGCTATCAAGTGCATGTACTGCCGATGGTGAGTGGCTTGAACGCTATTGAGATTAACAAAGGCAAAGTAATTGGCGCCAGCGACCGCAGAAGAGCCTCTACGTCAATGGGGAAGTAGTTTTGGCATCAAAGCCAAGGTAACTTAAAAGTAAGTCAATCTCATAAACAAAAATGCCAGCTGAAATAGCTGGCATTTTTATTATCTAACGCGATGAGACGCTAAACCGCTAAGCATTAAACCGCTGATTGAAAAATCACGCTGTCTGCTTTGTCGGTGTACGACTTAATCTCGTCAAAGTTCAAGTAACGGTATGTGTCAGCTGCTGTCGCATCTAACTCTTTCGCGTATTCTTGATACTCTGCAGGCGATGGTAAACGGCCCAGTAACGCTGCGACTGCAGCAAGTTCAGCCGACGCTAGGTATACGTTTGCACCTGTACCTAGACGGTTCGGGAAGTTACGCGTAGAAGTTGAAACAACCGTTGAGTTCTCAGCAACACGTGCTTGGTTACCCATACACAATGAACAACCTGGGATCTCAATACGCGCACCAACACGGCCAAAGATTGAGTAGTAACCTTCTTCAGTTAGCTGATCTTTGTCCATCTTAGTTGGCGGAGCAATCCATAAACGCGTTGGCAATGTCGTTGCAAACTTGTCTAGCATCTTACCGGTAGCACGGAAGTGACCGATGTTAGTCATACAAGAACCAACGAATACTTCGTCAATTTTAGTATCAACTACAGATGAAAGTAGCACTGCATCATCTGGATCGTTTGGTGCACAAAGGATTGGCTCTTTGATGTCAGCTAAATCGATTTCGATTATTTCAGCGTACTCAGCGTCGCTGTCAGCTTCCATTAGCTCTGGGTTCGCAATGAATTCTTCCATCGCTTTAATACGACGCTCGATGGTACGACGGTCACCATAACCTTCACTGATCATCCACTTCAACATCACGATGTTAGAGTTAAGGTATTCGATGATTGGTGCTTGGTCTAGCTTGATGGTACAACCTGCTGCGCTACGCTCAGCTGATGCGTCAGAAAGCTCAAACGCTTGCTCAACTTTCAGGTGTTCAAGACCTTCAATTTCTAATACACGGCCAGAGAAAGCATTGATTTTACCTTTCTTCTCAACCGTTAATAGCCCCATTTCAATTGCTTTGTGCGGGATAGCGTGTACTAGGTCACGTAACGTGATACCTGGTTGCATTTCACCTTTAAAGCGAACCAAAATTGACTCAGGCATATCCAGTGGCATCACACCCGTCGCTGCTGCGAAAGCAACAAGGCCAGAACCTGCTGGGAATGAAATTCCTAATGGGAAACGCGTATGTGAGTCACCACCTGTACCTACAGTATCAGGTAGTAGCATACGGTTTAACCAAGAGTGGATTACACCATCACCAGGACGAAGTGATACACCGCCACGGTTCATGATGAAATCAGGTAGTGTTTGGTGTGTGTTCACATCAACTGGCTTAGGATATGCCGCTGTGTGACAGAATGACTGCATAGTTAAGTCAGCACTGAAACCTAAACAAGCTAAGTCTTTTAGCTCATCACGGGTCATAGGGCCTGTGGTATCTTGCGAGCCAACAGAAGTCATCTTAGGTTCACAGTATTGGCCAGGACGAATACCGGTTACGCCACACGCTTTACCCACCATTTTCTGGGCAAGGGTATAACCTTTACCCGTATCAGCAACGTCACCTGGACGTACAAATACCTCTGAAACTTCAAGACCTAAGGTCTCACGAGCACGGTCAGTTAGACCACGACCAATAATCAGCGGGATACGACCACCAGCACGAACTTCATCAAGTAATACTTCAGTTTTCAATGAAAACTCAGAAATCACTTCGCCAGTGCTGTTTGACTTAACCACACCTTCGTATGGGTAGATATCAATCACATCACCCATGTTCATTTTGCTTACATCGAGCTCTATCGGTAATGCGCCTGCATCTTCCATTGTGTTGAAGAAGATAGGTGCAATTTTACCACCTAAACAGAAACCGCCAGCACGTTTGTTTGGTACATTCGGGATATCATCACCCATGAACCATAGCACTGAGTTAGTCGCTGATTTACGTGAAGAACCGGTACCAACAACATCACCAACATAAACAAGTGGGTGGCCTTTGCCTTTCAGTGCTTCGATTTCTTTGATTGGACCCACTACGCCAGCTTCATCAGGCACAATACCGTCACGGGCATTTTTTAGCATCGCTAATGCGTGAAGTGGAATATCAGGGCGAGACCATGCATCCGGTGCTGGAGATAGGTCATCAGTATTCGTTTCACCGGTTACTTTGAACACGGTTAAGGTAATTTTTTCAGCAAGCTTTGGACGGTTTAAGAACCAGTCAGCGTTGGCCCATGACTCAACAACTTGCTTAGCCGATGCATTACCTGCTTGCATTTTTTCTACCACATCGTGGTATGCGTCAAACATCAATAGTGTGTTTGATAACGCTTTAACAGCAAGTGGGGCAAGAGCATCATTTTCTAATTGTGCGATCAGTGGTTCAATGTTGTAACCACCTTGCATGGTGCCAAGTAACTCTACTGCACGGTCTGCAGATAGGATTGGTGACGTCACTTCACCTTTGGCTACGGCATCAAGGAATGCTGCTTTTACGTAGGCAGCTTCGTCAACACCAGGGGGAATACGATTTTCTAGTAGGTCGATAATGACGGCTTCTTCACCCGCCGGCGGCGTTTCTACTAACTTAACTAATTCAGCCACTTGTTGTGCATCTAATGGCTTAGGGACAACCCCCTCTGCAGCACGTTCTTCGACGTGTTTACGATATGCTTCTAGCACGGCAACATTCCTCTTTGTTTTGCGCCTTACGGCGAAACCCAGTGCGTCATCAATGTCGCACCGACAATTCCACAGGTTCGGGCTTGAAATCCGACCACAGTATACTACAGCTTTAAAAAAGTATGAATCAGATCACACTATCAGAAGCATGAAATCTACATGATTTTTTCATCAGCATGTCAATTTAAGACAGCATTGCAAACAAAGAAATTAGACAATAGTTTGAAACGAGAATAAATACTTTATTAAACAAATAGTTAATCTAGATATATTATTTAAAACTAAACTAGCTTGAAATTGACTCAATGAAGTTAACTCATCAAAAAATAACCGAATTTGATTGAGACTCACGCTAAATAACCGGATAATTTGCAATCTACTCATCATGAATAATTATTGAGGTATATGTGAATATTCAAGCAGTACTATTTGATATGGACGGCGTGCTCATCGATTCTGAACCTGCCTGGCAAAAGGCTGAGCTTGAAGTGTTCAATCAATTGGGGCTAAACCTCACCCAAACAGATGTTGAACAAACCATTGGCTTGCGTATCGATTTAGTCGTGGACTATTGGTACAAACGCCGCCCTTGGCCTAAATATGACAATGCCCAAACCACTCAAGCCATTGCAGAAAAGGTCGTGGCGTTTATTTTAAAAGAAGGACAAGCATTACCCGGTATTTTGGATGCGATTTCGCTATGTAAAAGCTTTGGCCTCAAAGTAGGCTTAGCGACCTCCTCTCCTCACTACATTATTGACGCGGTGCTCAATAGACTTGCTCTCAACAATGCTTTTGATGCCATAGAATCGGCAGAGCATCTTGCATTAGGCAAGCCTCACCCTGAGGTTTATCTCAATTGCGCGAAAGCACTTGCCGTAGCGGCAGAGCATTGCTTAGCGATTGAAGATTCGTTTAATGGTTTGGTCGCTGCCAGAGCAGCAAGCATGCAAACCATAGCCATACCAGAAGCCAAGTTTGCCAATGACGCCAAGTGGGTTATCGCGCACCATCAGCTGACTGATGCGACTGAATTTGGGCAGGTATTAAACCAATATCAACTTGACTAACACCTCGTTAAACACATAAAAATAGCCCCTCGAAAGTAGATTTCGAGGGGCTTATAATATCGATTGTTTATCACTTAAGCGGTTAACAAGTACTAAAAGTTTTTACCTAAGAATAAGTAAAACGCTTTCTCACCTGTATCCGAGGCACCTAAGCCAACGGCAGCGGGGCCCCATTCAGTGTCTGTGCCTAAAAATAAGCTGCCCGCAAAAATTAACTCATCAATATTAATGTCATCTCTTTCATCCCACACGTTACCACCCTCTATACTGAAGCCTAAATACCAAGGCTTATCCGTACTGAGTACACTACGCGCCAGATCATATTGATAGATAGCTGCACCAAAAACTTTATGTGCACCAGCTAATGCGTTTCTGTGATAACCAGATAAGTTTAAGAATCCACCTAATTCGGCTGGATGCACAGTAAAGTTATTATCGGCTTCGATGGTTGATAGTTCTGCTTTACCCACAAAAGCATGGTTACCGATATGTACAGCCCCCTTCCAATCAGCTTGAAGCTCCCAGGTTACACCATCTTGTGCTTCAAGCAGATCTGACTTAAACCTTTCGTCTCGCACATGAACTAAAACTCTAAATCGGTTACCTTGGGTCGGGAAGCTAATACTGTCCAAGGTGTCATAGCCTATAGAAAAATAGCTACCGACAGAGCGGTAATCGAGATCATTTTCCAAATAAAAATCTTGCTCTATACGTCCTTTTTCAGCGGATAAACCTAACTCAATCGCACCGGCATGTGAATAATTGCTTCCGACACCCACTTTAATTTGACCAACGTTGTTACTTAAGTTGTGAACCAGCTGGTTTTCGCTGTATATGGTCCATTTCTTTATATCGAATTGGAATCGTGAAATCCCGTAGAAGCGTTGATCTTTATCTATGGGTAAATAAAACTCCGTCGCTATCATAGTGCGGTAACCTAACTGCAACTCATTTCGCCACTCACCACCGTATTCGGTTAAATCGGCCATGATATAAGCAAGGTTCACCGACATAGCAGACTCTAGGGTAAAGTCATCTTCCCAGTTAAAGCCTGCCTGAAAATAGTTTGGTCCCCAGGACTTTTGCTGTGCGGTGACAGTCAATACTCGACCATCTTCAGTATCTTGAAATTCAGCATCAACACGTTCAAATTTGTTTAACGAGTAAACCCGTTTTAACGCGTCATTCAATGATTCTTTGGTGACGACATCACCAACTTGGATATCTAATTTTTCCCGTAAGACTTTTTCACTGACTTTAGAATCATTGGCAAAACGCACCTCAACAATTGGACGCTCAAGTGGATCGCTCCAGGCTTTTCTACGCTCAAGTTTTTGTGCCACATAAGCATCAAACTCTGACTGAGCAACACCTAAATCTTGTAACTTTGCCAAGTGTTCATTAGCAGCTGAAATACCTAATATCAATGCTTGCGGCATCACAGAAAAATCAGTGGTGCTGAGGTTATCAACTGCAGGACGAATGAGGATGTCTTGCTCTGTTAATAATTTCTTTTGCTTAATCGCGTTGGCCCGAGTCAGCATGGTCGACAGCTGCTCTAATACAGAAATGGTACTAGTAAGTTTAGACTTATCAGATAATGTTGAGCCAATATCTACAGCAATCACAATATCCGCACCGAGTGCTTTAACGACATCCACAGGCATATTATTGGCAATACCACCATCAACCAGCAACTTACCATCTAACTCTGCTGGTTGCAGAGCGCCAGGAACTGTTGCTGAGGCTTGCATCGCTTGTACAATACTGCCACCATCTAACACAACAGCTTGACTGGTTTCTAGATCCGTTGATACCGCACGATAAGGAATCGAAAGTTCATCAAAATCACCATATTGCTGCACTAAATCTGTAGATTGACGCAACAGCAGTGACATCGTTTGCCCCACCAATAACCCCGTCGGTGCGGTTATTTCTCCGCGATTAAAACCTAAATTTAGCGGGATATTGTAACGGTCACGAAACTGCTTATCTCGATAGCTTAAAGCTTCACGGGGGATAAAATCCGAATAGCCTTCAGACCATTGGCTGGCCATCATAATGGTTTCAATTTCTTCAGCGCTGTAGCCTAGAGCGTACATTCCGCCAACATAAGCACCAATACTGGTACCTGCGATGTAATCAACTGGAATACGGTTGGCTTCGAGTACTTTTAATACACCAATATGGGCAGCACCTTTTGCGCCACCACCACTTAAGACTAAGCCCACCGTTGGCCGTGTTACTGGCTGCTCTTGTTCAGCAAAGGCCAAGAAAGGGCTGAATACTAAGAAAAGCAAGAACAGTAGGCGAGAGCTGTAATTATCCCTGAGCACTGAAAGCATAGATTTAGTCCATTATTATGAAATCCGTTACATTCTAGCAAAAAACAACCAACAAACTGAACCGCTCAGCTGATCCACTATCCAATTAATTTTTCAATAAATACTGCTCAAGCTCAGCGACAGGTAATGGTTTTGAAAAGTAATATCCTTGAATAACGTAACAACCGCGTGAAAAGACTTGCTCAAGCTGCTCTTGCGTCTCTACCCCTTCAGCCACCACATTTAGCTTTAAGTTGCGTGCAAGCTCGATAATACTACTGGTAATAGCTTGGTCGACCGCATTATCCGCAATATTAATCAAGAAAGAGCGATCAATTTTTAGTACGTTGACATCAAAGCTGCTTAAATAAGCCAAAGACGAGTAGCCCGTACCAAAGTCATCAATGGCCACCTGAATACGCATATTTTTCAATTCAGCAAGATGCTCTTTGGCCACGTTGAGCTCTTTCATCAACACCCCTTCCGTAATTTCTACGGCAAGGTTATCTGGCGATATACCTGTTTCACTAATAACTGCGGTTAAATGTTTAATGAAGTCAGGTTGACGGAAATGAACTGCAGATATGTTAACCGAAACATGAAAAGGCTCATTATAGATTGCTTGCCAACGCGCGCCGTCTGTACAAGCTTGACGGATAACCCAACGGTCAATATCAACAATTAGACCGCATGACTCTGCAACGCCAATAAACACATCTGGTGGAATAAAGCCGTCTTTAGGATGTTGCCAGCGAATTAATGCTTCCATACCGATTACTTTGTCGCCATTTAAAATGTCTATTTGAGGCTGGTAGTATAATTCGAACTCGTTTTGCTCAAGTGCTTTGCGAAGGTCCGCTTCAAGTCGCAAGTGATATAAAGCCTCGGCATTCCGTTCAGCCGAGTAATAGCGGAACTGACTTAAGCCATCTTCCTTAGCGTGATACATTGCCAAATCAGCATTTTGAATCAATGCCTCTGGGGTTTGCGCATCATCTGGCCATAAACTGATACCAATACTGGTCGAAATAAAGAATTCACGTCCTTGAATGTGAAATGGCGTGGCTATCTGCTGTATTAATTGTTCTGCAATGTGGTTGATTTGATCGATACTCGTCACGTTACGGATTAGCACCACAAATTCATCACCACCAAAGCGGCATAATATATGATCTGGGCCAATGCATGTTTGCAGACGTCTTGACGCTTCAATCAGCAACGCGTCTCCCATACTGTGACCATAAGAGTCGTTAACATTTTTAAATCTATCTAGATCCAAAAATAATAGCGCGAGTTTTTCATCTGAGCTCTGAGCGAGTTGTGTGACTTGATCAAGTGTGCGAGTGAACATGGAACGATTAGC
Organism: Shewanella maritima; assembly: GCF_043643735.1. Lineage (GTDB taxonomy): Bacteria > Pseudomonadota > Gammaproteobacteria > Enterobacterales > Shewanellaceae > Shewanella > Shewanella maritima_A. The sequence goes on along the minus strand of NZ_JBHZSM010000002.1, from coordinate 194,207 downwards.
CAAGCCTGTCAATAAATCACTATTAGCTAAGCGGCGTAAGTTAGATTCATTTTGTTTTCGCTCAGTAATATCGGAAAACACCACAACATAATGCGTCGACCCACCAGGCGCATTCTGCATAAGTGAAATATTGAGCCACACAGGGCAGGTATCGCCATCTAATCGACTTAGATTGCGCTCCCCACTCCAATAAGACTGATGAGCAAACAACTTATCAATATCCAAGGGCACTTTGCTGCCCACAATGAGTTCTGAAAATTGCTTACCGATTAACTCTTGCTCAGTTGCAGATAAGATGAGGGTTGCCGCTGCATTGGTAATTTTGATCGACTTATCACTGTCTAGAATCATCATACCTTCTGAAGTATTTTCAAATGCAGCGACTAACAGCGACACTTCGCTCTGTAACTCTTTTTGTTCTGTAATGTCGGTAAAAATACCTGCGGCTTCTCGTAACTCACCTGTTTCATCGTCAGTGGTAATGGCTCGACCACGAACGCGCATCCAGCGCCAGCCTTTGTCAGCATGCTTGTAACGATATTCTACGTCTATCAAACCATCTGAAGATTGCTTAAATTCTTGCCAAGCGGACTTTGCATGACTGATATCATCTGGATGGACAGGGATTGAGCCCACATGATTAATTAACGTTTCTTGGTCGCCAAGTACACCACCTCGATTATCAAGGTAAATGTGTTGGGTATCCCAGCGCCATAAATCTGAATCACTGCCGCGTAAAGCTTGATAAAGCCGTTCATCGCTTTCCATCAATGCGGTATTCATCGCTTTCATATTATTAATCTGGCGTTGGCGTAAAGCGACAATCAATACGGTGAGCAAGATGAGGGTAAATAACACAGCACTCTTAAATTTGCTGGTTTGCCACCAAAAAGCATTCACAGTAAATGTATAAACATAGGGTCGCTCTGACCAAATACCATTGCTTTGATAAATAAGCTCTAATGTATAAACTCCATCAGTTAAACTGGCAAAGTTAATCTGTGACTTGCCTTCAAGCAGCAAATAGTTACCGACGGAATCTCCTTCTCGCGTCAAGCGGTACTGAATATTGAGTGGCTTTGAGTCAATGTAATCTAACGAGGCAATTTGAAAGCTCAACATCCCAGCACCTGCTGCGACTTGCATGCCTTGCTTAGGAATAATGTCTACCAAGGTTTGCTCATCGAAGTAAAGGGTGACGGACTCCAATATGATTTCATCTTGAACGATGCGATTAGATAAGCGCTCTGGGTCAATCAACATCAAGCCATCAGGTGTGCCGATATATAAACCTTGATCGGCACGATAAGCGATGGCCATTTCATTAAACTCGTCAGAAATAAATCCATCTCGGTTCAAATACACTTTCACCTCTTGGGTGACAAGGTTTTGCTTGATAATCGAGTCATTACAACCAATGATATTGCTGCGATCGGTTTGTAACATAAAATACACAGTATTGCATTCTACGCCCCATTTTTTAGTCAAGTTGACGACTTGATGATTAGTGGTATCAAATTCATAGATGCCTTTTTGAATCGTCGCCAACCAGAGAGTGTTGGGCCTAACTGGCATCATGTTGGATACTTCAACATTTTCTGGCAAGAATGGCGTCATACTATGAAATTGATGCTGCTCGTCAAAATAGCCAAAATAGAGGCCGCCTATCCAAAGTCTATTGTGATTGTCATGTAGAATAGAATTGAACCAAATGTGTGACAAAGGCGCATCGGAAATATCCACTTTAACAAGATCCGCTTCACCTTGTTGCCAGTAAAATAACCCCGCTGTACTGGGTAACCAAATTCGCTCGGAAATGTAAGGGTCGTGATAGGCTGTGATGACAATCTCATGTTCAAGGGAGTTTTTACCGCCAGACCAATCACTGAATCGCATGCTTTGATGTGTATGCTTGTTAATGACAAACAAGCCATTTGTGCTGGCTAACAAAAGATGATTGTTATCCAACGGCATAATGGTATACACACTGTCCGTTACTAAAAATCCATCTGGCTGAATCCACTTTGCCTTGCCATTATTCTCGGTCACCATGATCCCGCCGTCGGACCCCAACCAAAGCGAATCTGACTCAGGGTAAATCGCCCAAATCATTTCATTGGGTAATTGATGGCGAGTCTCAGCAGTAAAGCTTTGTTTGATAAAATTTGCCGGTGGAGAAATAAGTGCTAAGCCATCGCCAGAGCCACCAACCCAAATCAAACCATTATCATCAATCACCATGTCATTGACGTATTCAATATTGGCGGCTTGCTTCAGCTCTTTGCGATAATTAATATGAGTATCAGGACTTGTCTCTGGGTGCCAGCGCATTAACCCATCACGGCCACTGAGCCATAAATAGCCTTCTTTGTCGGATAAAATGCGCGAAAGATTATATTCAAAACCATCAACTCGCTTAATCGCTTTTGAACTCAGCTCAACGTTAAATAAACCAACCGATGACGTTAGCCAGATCATATCCTCTCGTAAAATCACCTTGCCAATTTTGCCAAGGTTAGCGGGCCAGTCAATGTAGTGCTCATTGCCAATTTGTAGTCTTTTTGTCGCGACAAATATCTTTTCTTGGCTGGGTGTTTCAAAGAAGCTGTGCCAGCGCATGCTAGCGTCAAGCTCGTAATCAGATACTTGTTGTATTTGCAGTGTCTTAGTATCGAGAGAATACAAGTCGCCCACATTAGTCATCAACATCAAGGTGCCATTGTCTAATGTCTGCACATCCACCACCACTGTACCCCTGCCCTGCTCTTGGGTTTTATTGGGTAAGGTTAAGGGGATAAACTGGTTTTCATTGATGTTATATAGATAGATATTGCTAAAAGAGGTGGCCAGCATATGGTGCTGATCAACAGGAATAATGTTCTCAAACATTGGGTCATTAATGACAGTGTCCAAGCCCACTTTATCAATACGGCGGACAGTAGTACTACTGACTCGATATAAGCCATCCTCAGTCGCTAACCAAGCAAAACCATATTGATCAAAGCTGATGTCATTGATTGATGCATTCGTGAGTCCATCACGTACATTAAATACTCGCTGTACGATTTCCGAATGCACAGCATAAGCTGACGGCAAGTAACCGAAAAGGAAGATTGAAACAAACAGAAGTAAACGGAACATTAAATAACTGAAAAACCTCGATAAATACAACTATGCAAATTCGATGTAGTTGTCCGTTACTTACATCACACAATAGCAACTTAAATATAGCATTCATTTCAATGCTCGCAAAAAAAAAGCACCCCTCAGGGTGCCTTTTCTAACAAAGTGTAACTTTTGTAAATTACTTCTTCTTTTTAATCGCTTTTGGGTTAGGTAAATCAGTAATTGAACCTTCGTAAATTTCAGCCGCTAAACCAACTGACTCATGCAGTGTTGGGTGAGCATGAATAGTCAGTGCTAAATCTTCCGCATCACAACCCATCTCAATTGCTAGACCAATTTCGCCCAGTAGTTCACCACCGTTAACACCTACGATAGCACCACCAATTACACGATGAGATTCTTTATCGAAGATTAACTTAGTCATACCATCAGAAGCGTCTGATGCAATCGCACGGCCACTTGCAGCCCATGGGAAAGTTGCAGTTTCATAAGCAACACCTTGCTCTTTCGCTTCTTTCTCAGTAAGACCAACCCAAGCTACTTCTGGGTCAGTATAAGCAATCGATGGGATCACTTTCGGGTCGAAGAAGTGCTTAAGACCTGAGATAACTTCAGCTGCTACGTGACCTTCATGCACACCTTTGTGCGCCAACATAGGTTGACCTACGATATCACCGATAGCAAAGATGTTATTTACGTTAGTACGCATTTGCTTATCAACATTGATAAAGCCACGCTCATCAACCTTAATACCTGCTTTCTCAGCGTCCAATGACTTACCATTTGGTGTACGACCAATCGCCACTAATACGGCATCATAACGGACTGGTTCAGCAGGTGCTTTCTTGCCTTCCATTGTGACGTAAATACCGTCGTCTTTTGCTTCAACCGCTGTCACTTTGGTTTCCAGCATTAAGTTGAACTTCTTCTTGATCTTCTTAGTGAAGATACGAACAACGTCTTTATCTGCAGCTGGGATCACTTGGTCGAACATTTCAACCACGTCAATTTCACTACCTAGCGACGAATACACAGTACCCATCTCAAGACCGATAATACCACCACCCATCACAAGCAACTTGCCAGGTACTTCTTTTAGTTCTAAGGCATCAGTTGAATCCCAAATACGTGGGTCTTCATGTGGGATAAATGGCAGCTCAATTGGACGAGAACCCGCTGCAATGATGGCATGCTCGAAGTTAACGGTAGTTACACCGTCTTTGCCTTCAACAGCAATAGAGTTAGGGCCAGTAAACTTACCGAAACCGTTAACCACGTTAACTTTACGCATTTTAGACATGCCGCCTAAACCGCCAGTTAATTGGCCAATCACTTTTTCTTTGTAGCTACGTAGCTTGTCTAGATCGATTTGCGGCTCACCAAAAGTGACACCGTGATCTGCAACTGTTTTTGCTTCTTCAATCACTTTAGCAACATGCAATAATGCTTTTGAAGGAATACAACCTACGTTTAGACAAACACCACCAAGCGTGTCAAAACGCTCGATAATCACTGTCTCTAAACCTAAATCAGCAGCACGAAACGCCGCAGAATAACCTGCAGGGCCTGCACCTAATACCACAACTTGAGTTTTAATTTCGTTACTCATGACTTCCTCTAATCTCTTCATTCCGTTAGGGAGACGGACTCGGGCCCTAAATGTCGATAACGCCAGCTTGAAACTGCTGTTTCAAATCCAATTTTATTTATCGCACATTTCAAAAATTGGGATGGCGCATTTTAACCTTTGTTTGACCTAGATCACAATCTACCGAGACATAAAAAAGGCCACTGAATTACAGCGGCCATTTTTGTTTATAAAATCAACGTGCGAATGTCAGATAAAATGCCTGACAATGTGACACTGAATCGCGCCGCCATCGCACCATCAATCACGCGGTGATCGTACGATAATGACAGTGGCAACATCAGCTTAGGTTCGAACTCGCTACCATTCCATTTTGGCTTCATCTCAGACTTAGATACACCTAAAATAGCCACATCAGGATAGTTAACGATTGGGGTAAACGCTGTACCACCAATGCCACCTAAACTTGAAATGGTAAAGCAGCTACCTTGCATGTCTGCCGCTTTAAGCTTACCGTCGCGAGCTTTAACAGAAATCTCCATGAGTTCGCGAGACAGCTCAACAATGCCTTTTTTGTCAACATCACGTACCACAGGCACAACAAGTCCATTTGGCGTATCAACCGCGACACCAATATGGAAGTACTTCTTCTGAATTAAAGACTCACCATCATGGCTCAAGCTAGAGTTAAACACTGGGAATTGTTGTAGTGTTTTGGCAACGGCTTTCATCATGAACACAAGCGGCGTGATCTTATAGTCCGCTTTTTGTTTCGCAGCGACTGCATTTTGCTCTTTACGGAATGCTTCTAGCTCAGTGATATCCGCTTCGTCAAACTGGGTCACATGTGGAATGGTTACCCAGTTACGGTGCAAGTTAGGGCCAGATATTTTCTGGATACGGCTAAGTGGTTTTTCTTCCACTTCACCAAACTTGCTGAAGTCGACTTTAGGCGCATCAATCACATTTAAGCCGCCCGCACCGCCAGCAACAGACGTTGCTGCGCTTGCTTTAGGACGAGAAAGCTCGTACTTCACATAGGCTTGTACGTCTTCTTTCAAGATACGTTTCTTACGACCAGTACCTGTCACCTTAGTTAGGTCTACACCAAACTCACGTGCTAAACGACGCACTGCAGGTGATGCATGTACCACACCTGTTGCACTTGGTGCTGCCGCACTTGGGTGATGTGGCACAGGTGGTGTTGCACGACTTGCTGGCGCAGGAGCAGCTTGCTGAGCCTGACTTGCTGGCGCCGGTGCTGGAACAGCAGCTTTTGGCGCAACAGGCGCTTCGCCAGCCACTTCTAGCATGATAACCAAGGTACCTTCAGATACCGTATCACCTACTTTTAAGCTCACCGATTTCACTACACCTGATTTAGGTGATGGCACATCCATCGTGGCTTTGTCAGTTTCAAGTGTCACTAATCCAGCTTCAGCTTCAATGGTTTCGCCTTCGCTAACTAACACTTCAATCACAGGTACATCAGTATCACCGCCAATATCAGGCACTTTAACTTCAACAATTTGTGATGCAGCAGGTGCAGCTGCTACAGGGGCTTCAGCTTGGGCTGCAGGCGCTTCAGCGTTAGCAGAACCTGCCACTTCAAGCATTAACACGACAGTACCTTCAGATACCGTGTCGCCCACTTTGATACTAATTGACTTCACTACACCAGCTTGAGGTGCAGGAACATCCATAGTCGCTTTGTCAGTTTCTAAGGTAATCAGTCCTGCTTCAGCTTCAATTGTTTCACCTTCGCTGACCAATACCTCAATCACAGGCACATCAGTGTCGCCACCGATGTCTGGTACTTTAATTTCAATCACTTCAGCAGCAGAGGCAACTGGCGCTGCAGGAGCTTGTGCAGCTGGTGCGGCCGCTTCGGCTTTAACCTCTTCCACTTTTGCAGCTTGAGCAGGAGCTTCAGTAATCGCGCTGCCACTTTCTTCAGCCATAAGGGCGATAAGCGTGCCTTCAGACACTGTGTCACCTACAGCCACTTTAAGCTCTGCCAACTTGCCAGCAAAAGGCGCTGGAATATCCATGGTTGCTTTGTCGCTTTCGACGGTAATAATAGAGGCTTCTTTTCCTAGCACCTCTCCAACCTCGGCGCATACTTCGATAACCTGAACTTCATCAGTATCGATATTAGGAACCAAAACTTCTTTTAAATCAGCCATTTTGAATTCCTCTTACGCGAATTGTGGGTTAACTTTATCAACGTCAATGCCATACTCGTTGATTGTTTTAGTCAACACATCAACTGGCATTTCACCGCGATCAACCAGCGACTTAAGCGCAGCCAGTACGATGAACTTAGCATCCACTTCAAAGTGATGACGAAGATTTGCACGGCTATCACTGCGGCCAAAACCATCAGTACCCAGTACTTTATAGTCAGTTGGCACATAAGCACGCAGTTGCTCACCGTATACTTTCATGTAGTCGGTTGCCACAATCGCTGGAGAATCTGTTGCCAATACTTCACTGATGTACGCTTTCTTAGGCGTTGCAGTTGGGTGTAGTAGATTCCAACGTTCAGCCGCTTGGCCATCACGTGTTAGTTCGTTAAAGCTGGTTACGCTAAAAACATCTGCTGAGACACCAAAGTCTTTAGCCAGAGCTTGTGCTGCTTTACGTACTTCTTCAAGGATAGTGCCACAACCCATAAGTTGGACTTTACCTTTGCCACTGCCCGCCACAGATTCAAGCTTGTAAATACCTTTAACAATGCCTTCTTCGGCATCTTTTGGCATTTCAGGCTGAACGTAGTTTTCGTTCATGGTGGTGAGGTAATAGAACACATCTTCTTGTTTCTCGCCGTACATGCGCTCGATACCATCTTGCACAATTACTGCGATTTCATAACCATAAGTTGGGTCGTAAGACACACAGTTAGGCACGGTATTAGCCAAAATATGACTGTGACCATCCTGATGCTGAAGACCTTCACCATTTAGCGTTGTACGACCTGAAGTACCACCTACTAAGAAACCACGTGCACGCATGTCGCCCGCTGCCCATGCCATGTCACCAATACGTTGAAAACCAAACATAGAGTAGTAGATGTAGAATGGAATGGTCGGTAAGTCATTCACTGAGTAACTGGTTGCAGCAGACACCCATGAAGACATTGCACCCAACTCATTAATACCTTCTTGCAGTACTTGACCTGACTTATCTTCACGATAGTACGCCACTTGGTCAGCATCTTGAGGCTCGTATTTTTGGCCTTCATGAGCATAAATACCCACTTGACGGAATAGGCCTTCCATACCAAAGGTACGCGCTTCATCAGGAATAATTGGCACAATACGCTTGCCAATTTTTTTGTCTTTCAATAATGCGGTTAGCACACGCACAAACGCCATGGTTGATGAGATTTCACGGCCATTTGAGCCTTTTAATACTGCATCAAAAATCTTCAGAGAAGGCACTTCAAGCTCTTCAGAGAAGTTTTCTAAACGTTGTGGCACATAGCCTTTTAACTCTTCACGGCGTGCTTTAAGGTATTTAACCTCTTCAGAGTCTGGACCAGGATGATAGAAAGGAATATCTTCTAATTGATCATCTGGGATTGGGATATTGAAGCGATCGCGGAAGTAGCGAATTGAATCGACATCCATCTTCTTCACATTGTGTGCGATGTTTTTACCTTCACCCGCAGCACCCATGCCGTAACCTTTAACGGTTTTAGCGAGGATCACAGTTGGACGACCTTTAGTCTTTTTAGCGTGATCTAATGCAGCATAAATCTTAACTGGATCATGACCACCACGATTTAGACGCCAGATATCATCATCTGACATGTTAGCAACCATTTCGGCAGTTTCTGGATACTTACCAAAGAAGTGCTCACGAGTATAAGCGCCACCTTTGGCTTTACAGTTTTGGTATTCACCATCAACGGTTTCTTCCATTAACTGTAATAGCTTACCGCTAGTGTCACGGGCTAATAATGGGTCCCAATAGCGGCCCCATATCAATTTAACCACTTCCCAGCCTGCGCCGCGGAATTCGCCTTCAAGCTCTTGAATAATCTTACCGTTACCACGTACCGGACCATCAAGACGCTGCAGGTTACAGTTAATAATAAACACAAGGTTATCTAACCCTTCGCGTGCAGCAAGGCCAATCGCACCTAATGCTTCTGGCTCATCACACTCACCGTCACCTAGGAAACAATATACCGTTTGCTCAGAGCAATCTTTCAGACCACGGTCTGTTAGGTATTTCAGGTATCGCGCTTGGTAAATCGCTTGAATTGGACCCAAACCCATAGATACTGTTGGGAACTGCCAGTAATCAGGCATTAACTTAGGGTGTGGGTATGAAGATAAACCTTGACCATCTACTTCTTGGCGGAAGTTAGCTAGCTGGTCTTCAGTTAATCGCCCTTCAAGGAATGAACGAGCATAAATACCAGGTGCGATATGACCTTGGAAATAGACTAAATCACCACCGTCTTTTTCATTCGGCGCGCGGAAGAAGTGGTTAAAACACACATCATAGATAGTGGCGCTAGATGAGAAACTTGAGATATGGCCGCCTAGCTCTAAATCTTTCTTAGAACCACGCAATACCATTGCTAAGGCATTCCAACGAATGATAGCGCGAATACGACGTTCCATTTCTTGATTACCAGGCATATTAGGCTCTTGCCCTGCTGGAATCGTATTCAAATAAGCCGTGGTCGCATCATAAGGTAAATGTGTACCATTACGGCGGGCTTTATCAATTAACTTTTCTAATAAAAAGTGCGCTCTTTCTGGCCCTTCTTGCTCTAATACTGCTTGTAGAGCATCAACCCATTCCTGAGTTTCTGACGGGTCCAAATCTTTTAGCATATCTTCAGACATCTTGCAGTCCTTCCTACTATATGATTGTTATGATTAGATTTATCAGGTTATTCCCAATAAAGATTTTGTAATTAGTTACCACTCTTCAAACGGCGTAAGCTACGTTGTAAGCGACTGTCTTCTTCTCTCACAGACAGCATCACTTCTTCGATATAACTTAAGTGTTCGTTTGAAGCCTCTCGAGCGGCTTCTGGGTCACGGCGAACAATGGCTGCCAATAAATCGCGGCGATGTTCGTTTGCAATGGTTGAGGCTTCTTCACGGCGGCGAAGAAGCTCAAGGTTCTGTGCCACATTTTTATGCAGCACTGGGGTTAAACTGAGTACAAGGTGCAACATAGCAACGTTGTGAGACGCCTCGGCAACAGCACGGTAGAACTTGACAATAGCGTCGGCTTTGGCTTCAACATCGGTAGCTTCTTCTACTTGGTTGATGCTATTTTTGATATTTTTCATATCGGCATCGGTACCACGTAACGCGGCAAAATAGGCCATCATCCCCTCTGTGGCATGACGAAATTCCAGTAAGTCGTACTGACTTTCTGAATCTTCATGCATCAACTCAACGATAGGGTCGGCAAGACTTTGCCAAAGTTGCTCTTTCACATAGGTGCCACCGCCTTGACGACGCATAAGCAGACCTTTTGCTTCAAGCTTTTGGATAGCTTCACGTAATGACGGGCGCGATACTTCAAACTGCACAGCCAGTTCACGCTCAGGGGGTAATTTCTGACCAGGCTGTAAACTGCCTTCAAGGATCATACGCTCTAGCTGTTCCATGATCACATCAGAAATCTTTGGCTGACTAATCTTACTATAAGCCATTTGCTAAGCCGCTCCGTTCATATTTATGATTGTCAATTGGTCTTACCAATTTTTATGATAGAGCGCACTTTATCAAATCATACGTGACATGTCTAGCATATGCGGGCGGGAGCTAACATTTAACATCACATTCAAACGCTCGGATGAAGAGCATAGCGCAAATGTAACATTAAGGGGTCTGACCATTTAACCTTTACTGGCAAACGGTAAAGCCAATTATTGGCTAGTTTATCTTATTTTAAAAGCACTTATATGAAATTAATTCACTACCCCAAAGATGGTCAATACCGACAAGACTGTCACCAATAATAAAAAGTTACGTTTACTTAATGCTAACAAAGCCAGAGTAGACTGCACACAAATAGGTGCTTTGCTGACCTCGGGCATAGACTCCGAAGCGCTCGCTGTTTTAGTGATGATTTTTCGGGTTGGTGTCGCAATACTCAATGAATAACGGCTCCAGGCACTTATCCCTTCAGAAAAGCGGCCACTCAACGCGAACCCAAAACTGAAAATACGCGATGGTAACCAATCAACCGCATGCATTAAACGGGTCACCCATCGAATTTGCGCCCCATGCTTTACTAACAAGTCATCATAGAAACGTAGGCTACAATATAGCACGGCTCCCACAGGGCCAAACATGATTAAAAATAGCGCCACTGCACCGTAATAACGGTAGTTAATCCAAGCCACTGTTTCACCGACTTTTGCTCCTAGTTCTTTTTCATTCACTGCATCTAGGCATTCATGGCACTCTAACTGCCCCGCATAAAAATAGCAGGCTTGCACATCGCCACGACAAGCAGCTAATACATACTTTTTAAATACATTGCGTACTTCGATGTGATTAAAACAAATAATGGCTATTAACACCCAAACACATAAACTGATGACATTATAAAAAATGCCATCAAGCAGAAGTAAAACAACGAAGGTGACAACGGGCGGAAGGAATATGGCTAAGAGGGCATAAGGCGTTTTGGTGAGAGTATCGGCCCCCCAACAGCGCTGCTGATAGAGCTTCATCAGTTGATCAAATTGCAGTGATTGCGGAAGCAGTTTTAATCTTTCTACTAATATCGCCACCAACAATGAAAACAGTGCCATACACCCTCTCTAACAACTTTGTGGTTTGACTTACAATACAACAGTTTAAATTAAAATGATTGGCCTTTTATCAAACTTTGACGATATCGCTGCCAATCAAAACTGTCACCGGGGTCGGTTTTGCGCCCTGGGGCGATATCACAATGGCCAGTAATCCGATCAAGGCTAATCATAGGATACTGCAACATAAGCTGCTGAGTTAATCGTGTCAGTGACAGATATTGCTCATCGGTATACGCTATATCATCAGTCCCTTCTAGCTCAATGCCAATAGCAAAATCATTGCAGTTTTCTCTACTTTCAAATTGAGACACGCCAGCGTGCCAAGCTCTGTCATCGCAGCTGACATATTGCGTCACAGCCCCTTCACGGTTAATTAAAAAATGCGCAGACACGGTTAACCCCTCTAGCTCTTTAAATGAAGGATCTGCACTCACATCTATACACCCTTTAAAAAGGTCATCTATATAAGGCAGACCAAAACACCCAGCCGGCAGGCTAATGTTATGAATGACTAATAGACTCACTTCATTGTCAGGCCGCTGATTAAAATGTGGCGAGAGACAGGTCGATGCCAAGTTATACCATCCATTGTTAAAGCGTTTACTTGTCATATTGTGTCATTTCCTCTTCACCGATTCTCACACTAGGGTTTTGTTCACGGGATTGAGCTATAAGACTTAAACAGATAAATATCAGTCAATAAACTCCATTGAAACTATAGGTGAGACCATATCAATTATGCTAATCTTACGCCATATACAGCCGCATTATTTCAATGCCAACCACCTTAGGTTGTGTCACCTTTGCAAGGACATCGCATCATGTTAGAAAATGATATTCGCCATGCCGTAAAAACCGCGCTTAATGAAGATTTAGGTTATTGGGAAAATCAAAACGTACAAGAACTGTTAGCTGCAGATATTACAGCAGCGCTTATACCTGCAGATAAATATGTAGAAAGCTCGCTTATCACGCGTGAAGAAGGCGTATTTTGTGGCAAAGCTTGGGCAGAACAAGTGTTTAATCAGTTAGGTGGTGAAGTTGCCCTTCACTGGCACGTTGACGACGGTGACTTAGTAGTACCGAATCAAGTCTTATGTGAACTATCAGGTCCTGCACGCGCTATTCTAACGGGTGAACGTACGGCAATGAACTTCATTCAAACCTTGTCTGGGGTTGCCAGCTTAACTAAGTTGTATGTTGATAAACTTGCTGGTACTCATACAAAATTGCTCGATACTCGTAAAACCATTCCAGGACTTCGCACTGCTCAAAAGTACGCGGTAACCTGTGGCGGCGGTAAAAACCACCGCATCGGTTTATTTGATGCTTTCCTTATCAAAGAAAATCACATATTTGCTTGTGGTGGCATAGCCAATGCCATTACAGCTGCAAGGCAGATGCACAACGATAAACCCGTTGAAGTAGAAGTAGAATCTATCGATGAACTTACCCAAGCGTTAGATGGTGGTGCAGATATCATCATGCTAGACAACTTTGATGTCACTATGATGGTAGAGGCTGTGAGCATCAACAATCAATACAAAGAAAAAGGTCAACAAACTAAGTTAGAAGTGTCGGGTAATGTCACCCTAGACACCATCGCTAACTTTGCTAAAACTGGCGTGGATTACATTTCGGTTGGTGCATTAACAAAACATGTAAAAGCAATGGACTTATCGTTACGTGTGAAGAGTTGATGAGCTTAAATGCTAAGTGCTAAGTGCTAAGTGCTAAGTGCTAAGTGCTAAGTGCTAAGTGCTAAGTGCTAAGCACAAGTCTCACTTGTAATATATTTTTTGCATTGTTGTTTGTTGCATATTCTGCATTGTTTTTTGTTGCGTATATAGTGCTAAACCATCCCCGCAAATTGTTGAGCGGGGATTTTCATTCTGTCGCGTCATCTAATAAAAAACGCTTCATTTTTATCAGTAGTCCATGTGACCAAATCAATCCTTTAGACAAACAATCACTTCAATAGAACTCCGCTCTACTTCATGCATATTATCACTCATTAAGTGAATTTGTTCTCACACCAAATGTTACATATTAGTTACACCGCGCATCCTCTCAACAACGTCGTTAGCGTTTAAAATGTTAATTTTTTAATTCTAATCAACCGAAAGTTGTACGTCAGTTTTCTAGCATTAGGTTAATTACGCCAAATTTTCTTCAGCTAAATGTCATATGTCAAAAAATTGCTATAACTAGAAGTTAAAAAATGGCTAACAATCAGAATTTTTAGGAAATAATAGTATTTATCTCAACAATACTATTCCATTTATCTCAACTTTATACTACCGTTTAACACAGGCGAGATGGCCTTTCGGCCTATTTTGTTTAACTATGACGCAAATTCAATGTTGCAATCTTGACTGTCACAATTTAACAATTGTTGCTCAATGTTGCATAATTGCGCTAAAGTTAACACTCAGCCGAAAGTCATACGAGGTTGATAAGATTTGGTTAAGTTTGGATGCATCCTGCCGATACCAAGATCACAATCAAGTAGGAAAATACAGAATGCGGTGTGGCCTAACTTAACACCAATTTCAGCATAATAATGAGTTATCACTTTTTGAAGTTTGCCAACTCCAAGTTTGATAGCGATTTTAAAACTGTAGACCGAGGCACTTTTGCTAGCTTTTGCTGAGCGTAATGTTTCAACACTAAAATGTTCCAACACTAATGTAAGTGTCGCAGTAATTTTTACGGAGAGAGAAAATGAAAGGTATCAACCAAATCAACAAAGCTAAGGGTTTCACCCTTATTGAATTAATGATCGTAGTCGCGATCATCGGTATTCTTGCAGCAATCGCATTGCCTGCATATCAGGACTATACTGTTAAATCCCAAGCTGGCTCAGCATATTCTGAAGTATCAGGTCTTAAATCTGCATTTGAGATAGCTGTTAACGAAGGAAAAACACCTAGTACAACTTCTACAGCTGCTGGTTATATTGGCCAAACGGCTACAGGTGGAACATATTGCGATATCGCATTAACAGGTACAACCACTATTGAATGTACTGCAGTTGGCGGAAACGCAGACAAGTTCACTGGTAAAAAGATTACCTTATCCCGTACCGCTGAAGGCGTTTGGAGTTGTACATCCGATTTAGAGGCTAAATTCAAGCCAGGAAACTGTGCTTAAAACATACTTCTATTTACGAAAAGGCAGCTAAAGCTGCCTTTTTCTTTGTTTATCTTTGCATTTTTGATAATAATATACTTTATTACTTTTGATAGAGATTTAATCGGATGCCTTCTACTGCGCTTAATCTTGGCTTATCTTCATTATTCGCTAAAAAACAATTACTAACTGAAGAACAGCTTACTAACGTTATTGCGCACTCTCGTAAAACCAAAGAGGCATTAGTCACATCAATAATTAACTCTAAATATCTTTCTGCTAGGGAGATCGCTGAACTGTGTTATGAAGAATATGGTATTCCATTCCTAGATTTAACCGAATTCGACATTTCCAGCATTCCTGAAGAGCTCCTCAACAAAAAGCTCATTGATAAACATAAATGCTTACCCCTATTCAAGCGCGGCAACCGTTTATATATTGCATCTTCAGATCCGACTAACATTACCGCTTTAGAAGACTTTCAATTTAGTCTTGGACTTCACGCTGAAGCTATTCTAGTCGAAGATGATAAATTACAGCACATACTAGAAAAAGTATTGGAAGATGATTTATCAAGTTTAGATTTATCAGGCGTCGATGAAGAAGCGCTAGCCGGAATGGAAGTGGCGGAAACTGAACGCCGAGATGAACCGGAAGGTGATAGCAGCGATGATGCGCCGATTGTTATTTATATCAACAAAATCCTCACTGATGCCATACGCAAAGGTGCCTCTGATTTACATTTTGAGCCCTATGAGAAACGCTACCGCATTCGTTTTCGTATTGACGGCATTTTACATGAAGTTTCAGAACCACCTGTCAACTTGTCTGGCCGGATTTCAGCCCGTTTAAAAGTAATGTCCAAGCTGGATATTGCCGAGCGCCGTGTACCGCAGGATGGTCGCATTAAAATGAAGCTGTCGCGTACCAAGTCCATTGATTTTCGTGTCAGTACCTTGCCTACGATTTGGGGCGAGAAGATTGTAATGCGTATCTTGGATTCATCTTCTGCTCAATTGGGTATTGAAAAGCTCGGCTATGAAGATGAGCAGCGTCAGCTCTATGAAGAAATGCTTGCTAAACCTCAGGGGATGATTCTAGTCACCGGTCCAACCGGCTCAGGCAAAACCGTATCCCTCTATACTGGGCTAAATATCCTGAATACAGAAGAGCGCAATATTTCCACTGCAGAAGATCCTGTGGAAATTAACCTTGAAGGGGTTAATCAGGTTCATATTAACTTAAAAGCCGGGTTAACCTTCGCCTCTGCGCTTCGTTCGTTCCTTCGTCAAGATCCAGATGTGGTCATGGTCGGTGAGATCCGCGATTTAGAAACTGCCGAAATTGCCATTAAAGCGGCACAAACCGGTCACTTAGTATTATCCACATTACATACAAACTCAGCAGCAGAAACCTTAACCCGTTTAATCAATATGGGCGTGCCTGGGTATAACATTGCCAGCTCGGTGAATTTGATTATTGCTCAGCGTCTAGCGAGACGACTCTGTCCTGCCTGTAAAGAAGCGGAGGATGTTCCACAGCCAGAACTGGAGAGGTTAGGCTTTAGTAAAGAAGATATTGAGCAAGGCTTTACTGTATTTAAACCTGTTGGTTGTGATTTATGTTCTGGTGGTTACAAAGGCCGTGTCGGTATTTATGAAGTGATGAAAATGTCCGATGATATAGCTCGCACCATCATGGAAGGCGGTAACTCGCTTCAAATCGCTAATCAAGCAGCAGCCAATGGTATGAAAAACCTACGTCAGTCTGGCTTATTGAAAGTAGTCAAAGGGGTAACTAGCATTACCGAAATTAATCGTGTCACTAGCTTTAATTAACACGTTTAATGATTCATACTAAAATCAGAAACATACTATAGTATTCTCTATGTGTGGAAATTGAAAAAACGGATTTAACGCATTTTAGCGAGATTAGGCTCCCAACTTAAACTTCCAAACTAAATAGAGTGATTGAAAGCCTACAAGGAATTGTTACATGGCGACGGCGACAGCAAAAAAAAATAAGTCAAAGGTAAAGCACCAACCCAAAATTTTTACTTTTGAATGGAAAGGCTTAAATGGTGATGGGCAGCGTACCTCGGGTGAGCTGCGTGGTACCAGTATTGCTGAAATTCGCAGCACCTTAAAACGCCAAGGCATTTCGCCAAAGAGTGTAAGAAAAAAATCCCCACCGCTATTCAAATCTGAGAAAAAGATTACGGCAATGGACATTGCCATGATTACCAGACAAATTGCTACTATGCTATCTGCTGGTGTACCTTTAGTAACGACTATTGAGCTATTAGGTCGTGGTCACGAGAAAGCTAAGGTACGTGAGCTACTTGGAACCATTCTTTCAGACGTACAATCAGGTATCCCTCTTTCTGATTCATTACGCCCTCACCGCCAATACTTTGATGATTTGTATGTGGACTTAGTTGCTGCAGGTGAGCATTCAGGTGCTCTAGATGCCGTATTTGACAGAATTGCGACCTACAGAGAAAAAGCGGAAGCGCTTAAGTCAAAGATTAAGAAAGCCATGTTTTACCCAGCAGCAGTTGTTGTAGTTGCTATTGCAGTAACCACTCTACTTCTCCTATTTGTGGTGCCACAATTTGAAGAAATTTTTAATGGCTTTGGTGCAGAACTCCCCGCATTTACTCAGTTAATCATAAACATTTCAGAATGGTTACAAAGTACCTGGTGGGTATTTGTATTAGCAATCATTGCTTCAATTTTTTTATTTAAAAGAGCCCATAGGAATTCTCAAGCCTTTAGAGATCAAGTTGATGCCTCACTCCTTAAAATCCCTGCTATTGGCGATATATTGCATAAAGCCTCTATGGCGCGTTTTGCACGCACACTAGCAACTACCTTTGCTGCCGGTGTACCGCTTATTGATGGATTAGAATCAGCGGCAGGAGCATCTGGCAATGCTGTATATCGCAAAGCTCTCATCAAGGTGCGTACTGAGGTTATGGCTGGTATGCAAATGAATGTGGCTATGCGCACCACAGGCTTGTTCCCTGACATGCTGATTCAGATGGTGATGATTGGTGAAGAGTCTGGTGGGTTAGATGAAATGCTTAACAAGGTAGCCAATATTTATGAAATGCAAGTAGATGATGCTGTCGATGGGCTTTCAAGCTTAATTGAGCCGATCATGATGGTCGTTATTGGTACTATTGTAGGCGGCTTAATCGTAGGTATGTACTTACCAATTTTCCAAATGGGTAATGTTGTCGGCTAAGCAGCTTTGCAATAAGCTGCATTCTTTAAAAAATTATAATATGAACCAATTTATCGATACTTTCTTAAATACTATGAGCCAATCCCCTTGGCTGTTTACTGCAATAACATTCATCTTTGCTGCCACCATTGGCAGCTTTTTGAATGTAGTAATCCACCGCTTACCCGTGATGATGAAGCGTGAGTGGCAAAGTGAATGTAATTTTTACTTAAGTGAATATCACCCCGATATTGTCAAACAAGTGGGCGAAGAGCGCCTGAATAAGCCTATAGATAGCTTCCCAAAAAAATACAACATTGTTGTGCCTACGTCTGCTTGCCCAAAATGTGGCAGCAAGATTAAACCATGGCACAACTTACCTATTTTGGGCTGGCTAATGCTTAAAGGAAAGTGTGCTAATTGCAGTGCTAGTATTTCAGCACGCTACCCTGTTGTTGAATTTATCACGGGTGCACTCATCGCGACGTTAGCGTGGCACTTTGGCCCTACAACTGAGTTTTTATTGGCATCCATTTTAACCTTCGCATTAGTGGCGTTAACAGGTATCGATCTCGATGAAATGCTACTGCCAGATCAAATTACGCTACCAATATTATGGCTTGGATTATTAGTCAATTTGCAGGGTACATTCACCACGCCTCAAGACTCTCTCATTGGCGCAGCGGCAGGTTACTTAAGCTTATGGAGCGTGTTTTGGCTATTTAAGTTGGTTACTGGCAAGGAAGGAATGGGTTATGGCGATTTCAAGCTTATGGCCGTGTTTGGTGCGTGGTTAGGCTGGCAAATGCTACCACTGATCATTTTACTTTCCTCTGCTGTGGGTGCTGTGATTGGGATAGCCATGATTGCCACTAAAAAACTGCATTCAGGTAAGCCTATTCCTTTCGGGCCTTATATTGCTATTGCTGGCTGGGTGGCCATGATATGGGGCGCTGATATCGTTAACTGGTATTTAAGCACGCTATGAGCTCCGCACCATTCATTGTCGGCTTAACTGGCGGCATTGGCAGTGGCAAAACCACTGTAGCCAACTTATTTGCAGGTAAAGGCATTGAGTTAGTTGATGCCGATGTGGTCGCGCGTGATGTCGTAAAGCCGAATACCGAGGGATTAAATGCCATTGCGGCACATTTTGGCAATGCGGTATTAAATGCAGATGGTAGCTTGAATCGCCAAGCATTACGGGGGCGGGTATTCAGCCATGAAAATGAAAGGTTATGGCTCAATAATCTATTGCACCCATTGATCAGAAAAACCATGTTAGAGCATGTACATAATGCCAAAAGTGACTATGTTATTTTGGTTGTACCCTTGCTATTTGAGAACGGGTTAGATAGCTTAGTCAATACGACTTTAGTTGTCGATATTTCAGCCGATTTGCAGAAGCAACGTTCGGCTGCTCGTGATTCAACTTCACAAGCTGAAATCCAAAAAATTATCGATAGCCAAATGAGCCGAGAGCAACGTCTGAGCAAAGCTGATCACATTATTGATAATCAAGGTGATGTATCGTCATTATCCAAGCAAGTTAATGAGTTGCATCAACACTTTTTAAGCTTAGTTCAGCAACGCTAACCAATAGCGTACACTCAAAGCACAACTTTTTGCCGATGAAGTATATCTGCCAATTAAACTAACACGAATAAAAAGACGCTCCCGATAAGAGTACGCAACCATGACTCACTTGATATATGAACAGCCGTTGAATGAGAAAACACGCAATTATTTGCGTTTAGAACATCTCTCGGAAAAAATTGCTCAAGTGACTCAGCAGGATCATCATCATTTTTGTTTTGAGCCTATTTTTGCACTTGCTGAACTAACCGAACGTTGTGACTTCACGTCTGATGTGCTCAAAGATATCGATAAGCAAGTGTTGTTGCTGTCAAAGTGGCATAACCTTCCCCATGTAGACAAACAACAAATTTCTGAACTCATCAGTGAACTGAGCGATGCAAAGCAAGCATTAAATCAATCAGAAAGACTTGGCGCTAAATTAAAACAAGACAAATTCCTGTCAGCACTTAAACACAGATTCAGCATGCCTGGCGCGTGTTGTAATTTCGACTTGCCACAACTGCATTTTTGGTTAGAGCTACCTTGGCCAAAGCGACAATTAGATATTCTCCATTGGGTAAGTGAATTCCAGCCTCTGTTAGGTGCAATTAATCTATTACTGAAACTGTTAAGAGAAACCGCCAAGTTTATTCATGCCACCGCTGAAGCAGGTTTTTACCAAACTAATAGCGATAAAATGCTGTCATTGATTAGAGTAAAGATTGAACCAGATCAGCAGTGCTACCCAACCATCAGTGGCCACCGTAACCGTTTTGCCATTCATTTTGTTGACTTCCACAAGCAAAAGCATACCGATAAACCGATTACTTTCATGCTAGCCACTTGCGAATAAAGACTTTACACTGACACCATTATTTCTAATTGCTAAAACTGTTATGCCTACCAT
Organism: Shewanella maritima; assembly: GCF_043643735.1. GTDB lineage: Bacteria > Pseudomonadota > Gammaproteobacteria > Enterobacterales > Shewanellaceae > Shewanella > Shewanella maritima_A. Next base: position 173,846 of record NZ_JBHZSM010000002.1, on the reverse strand, counting down.
TGTAAATTGCCCTATTTGTAAAAAATCCGTGCCTTGGCAACCTAGTTCAGAATTCAAACCCTTTTGCAGCGAGCGTTGTAAACTCATCGATCTAGGCGACTGGGCTGATGAAAAGCATGCGATTCCTGTGAAGACACCTACTGATCCAGATATGTTCGATGGCCAATGTTTTAACGACATCGATCTCGATGACGCAGGCTTTGGTGAAGGCGACTTCTTCAAACAAGACTAATATTCACCAATACGAAGAGATAACAATGCAAAAGCGTGTACATGTAGCTGTGGGTGTGATTATCGATAATCAACAACAAATCTTACTGGCATTAAGACATGGCCACCTGCATCAAGGCGGTAAATGGGAATTTCCTGGCGGCAAAGTCGAATCAGACGAGACAGTCACTCAAGCACTTGTAAGAGAATTAGCCGAAGAAGTGAATTTACAAGTTGGTAGCTCAATCCCCTTTATGAAAATAAGCCATGATTACCCTGATAAACATGTCTTGTTAGATATCCACTTGGTGACTGACTTTACGGGAGAGGCTAAAGGGATGGAGTCCCAACAAATCGCTTGGGTTAACATCAATGAGCTAGCACAATACGAATTTCCCGAGGCTAACAAGCCGATTCTAGACAAACTTTTACAGCACTACTCATAACATAGAGTAAGCTGTTTTAAGCTAGCAAGTAGGCTTTACGAAATACTGCAAATACCTCGTTGCTAAGATTTTTGGATGAAAGATCATGCTTTTAGCAGATGATAAGTACTCAACACAAGTTAACAAAGTACAGGTTAACAAAGATCAAGAAGACAAAAATGCCCCAGCCATAAAAACTGGGGCATTTTGATTATTAACGGTACCAACTCGGTATCTGGGTTTCGTAGTCGGCAATACTTTGCTCAAACGACAATGTTAAGCCAATTGCATCCAGACCATTAAGTAGTTTGTGTCTGGCTGATTCTGCAATCGTAAAATCAAATGTACTTCCAGAAGGGGATGTAACAGTTAATGCTGATAAATCGACATTAATTTCTGCACCTTCTTCTGCAGCCACCTCATCGATTAACAGCTGAACCTGCTCAGCTGTCAGTTTTACCGGCAACAAACCATTATTGATGGCATTGCCGTAGAAAATATCAGCAAAGCTTGGGGCAATGATTGCCCTCAAACCAAAGTCCTGCAGTGCCCATGGCGCATGTTCTCGACTTGAGCCACAGCCAAAATTCTCTTGCGCCAATAAAATAGACGCACCTTGGTATCGCGCTTGGTTTAAGCTAAATTCAGGGTTGTTTTGCTCACCAGCATCATCTAAATAACGCCAATCATGAAACAAATGTACCCCAAACCCATCTCGAGTCACTTTTGATAAAAACTGTTTCGGTATAATTTGGTCGGTATCGATATTGGCACTATCAATGGCAACCGCTAAGCCGGTATGCGTAGTAAAAGCTTGCATAGGTTTCTCCTGTTAGGTTGCAATTAATAGGGTTGACGAATATCGACAAAGTGACCCGCAATCGCCGCAGCAGCAGCCATAGCAGGGCTGACGAGGTGTGTACGACTGCCACGTCCCTGACGCCCTTCAAAATTACGATTACTGGTTGATGCACAGCGATCGCCTTCTTCCAAGCGGTCATCATTCATCGCTAAACACATTGAACAGCCTGGTAAACGCCATTCAAAGCCTGCCTCAAGGAAGATTTTATCTAGCCCTTCAGCTTCAGCTTGTAATTTAACTTGTCCAGAACCAGGCACCACGATAGCACTCACACCTTCAGCAACTTTACGCCCTTTTGCATGATGTGCTGCAGCGCGTAAGTCTTCGATTCGCGAATTAGTACATGAGCCGATAAACACCTTATTAATGGCAATATCAGTCATTTTAGTGCCTGCAGTCAGGCCGATATACTCAAGCGCCTTTTGCATGCTGGTTTTAACGGTTTGATTGGTCTCTTGTTGCGGGTCTGGTACAACAGTGTCGATAGCGGTCACTTGTCCAGGGTTAGTTCCCCAGGTTAATTGTGGCGCGATATCTTTTGCATGCAATACAACCTCAGCGTCAAAACTAGCACCGGCATCGGTAGATAGCTTTTGCCAAGCAGCAACGGCATGCAACCAATCTCCACCTTTTGGCGCAAACTCACGACCTTGTAAGTAATCAAATGTCGTCTGGTCAGGCGCGACCATACCCGCCTTAGCACCCATCTCGATGGCCATGTTGCATAAAGTCATGCGTCCTTCCATGCTTAATGCTTCAATCGCTTCACCACAAAATTCAACAACATAGCCAGTACCGCCATCCATACCCAAGTGTCCAATAATGGCCAGTACGATATCTTTAGCTGTTATACCGGGCGCCACTTGACCACGAACTTCTACCTTCATGGTTTTCGCTTTCAGTTGGCGTAGTGTCTGAGTCGCAAGTACATGTTCAACTTCTGAGGTGCCAATACCAAAAGCCAAAGCACCAAATGCGCCATGCGTAGCGGTATGGGAGTCGCCACATACAATCACACTGCCCGGTAAAGTAATACCTAGCTCAGGCCCCATTACATGCACAATACCTTGATTTGGATGATGGATATCATATAAACGAATGCCAGACTCTTTACAGTTTTGCGCCAAGGTTTCGACTTGCGTTCGTGCCATTGGGCTTAATGCATCTAGGCTAGCGCTACGTGTAGACGTATTATGATCCATTGTGGCAAAGGTTTTTTCGGGCGCACGTAATTGACGCCCCGCGACCTTAAGACCACTAAAGGCTTGAGGTGATGTCACTTCATGGACTAAATGTCGATCCACATAAATAATAGGCGCTTCGTTTTCGGGCGTTGCTACCACATGCGCATCCCATACTTTTTCGTACAAGGTTTTTGGATTGCCAGTTGTTGACATTACACGCCCTCCTTGACTACTTGAGCAATATAATCGCCCATTTCAGCTGTCGTTTTAGCATGTTCGCGCTTATCAGCATCGACTAACTCGCCCGTTAAATAACCATTAGCTAAGGCTTTACCAACGGCTCGTTCAATGGCACTGGCAGCCGCTTCTTGTTTCAAGCTGTGACGCAGTAATAAAGCTGCAGATAAGATTTGTGCTACTGGATTTGCGATGCCTTTACCCGCAATATCAGGCGCACTACCACCAGCAGGCTCGTACATACCAAAGCCATCACTATTTAAGCTGGCAGAAGAGAGTAACCCCATTGAGCCCGTTAACATCGCCACTTCATCTGAAATAATGTCACCGAATAGGTTTGAGCAAAGCATGACATCAAACTCATTTGGCCGGCGTAATAACTGCATTGTCGCGTTATCAATGTAGATATGTTCAAGCTCAACATCTGGATAGTCTTTAGCCACAGACTCAACCACTTCACGCCATAGCACTGAACATGCCAACACATTGGCTTTATCTACAGAAGTCACCTTTTTACGACGACCTTGAGCTGCTTCAAATGCAATACGACTAATGCGTTCAATTTCTCTGCGGCTATAACGCATGGTGTCAAACGCTTCTTCATCAGCGCCTTCACCTTGTCTGCCTTTAGGCTTACCAAAATAAATGCCACCAGTGAGCTCTCGCACGCACAACACATCAAAACCACGGCTTGAAATATCACTGCGAAGCGGTGACATATGCTCTAAACCAGCATGCAGCTTGGCTGGGCGAAGATTACAAAACAAATCAAAATGACCACGAAGCGGCAATAACGCACCACGTTCAGGTTGATCATTGGGGGCAAGATGTTCCCACTTAGGACCGCCTACACTGCCAAATAAAATCGCATCGGCTGCTTCACAGCCTTTCAATGTCGCATCAGGAAGCGGGCAACCATGATTATCAATGGCAATACCACCGACATCGTATTCGGTGTACTCAATATTTAGCTCAAAGCGTTTCTCAACTTCAACCAGAACCTTGCGTGCTTCAGCCATCACTTCTGGGCCAATGCCATCTCCGGCTAATACTGCTATTTGATAACTCATACGCCAACTAGCTCCCTATCTTTATGAATTTGTTGTTTATAATCGGCTACCTTGTCCGCACGGTAAGTCAGGTTCATCACATGTACTAAAGCTTGCGCTGATGACTCAACCACGTCCGTTGCTAGGCCCACACCATGGAAATTTTGCTGGTTATAACTGGCCGTGATGTCAACTTGCCCTAACGCATTTTGCCCTTCACCTTTAGCTGCCAATTGGTAATTTGTAATGTTAATGTCACGACCCGTCGCACGTTCAATCGCATTATAGGCTGCATCAACAGGGCCATTACCTGTTGCGGCCTCTGTGATTTGTTTATCGCCGACGGTAATTTTTACTGTTGCAGTCGCCACGCCTTCATTAGAATCAGAATGCACCATCAAGTGCTGCAATTGATAATGATCATCATCTTGTGACTGTGACTCCATAAATACTAAAGCTTCAAGATCATAGTCAAACACCTGACCTTTTTTATCAGCCAATTTCAAGAACTGCTCATACAAACTATCCATGTCGTAATCTTCAGGCTTATAGCCCATTTCTTCCATGCGATGCTTTATCACATGGCGACCACTACGCGATGTCATATTTAGGTTGTTTCGATTTAAACCTATGCTTTCTGGCGTCATAATTTCATAGGTGTTCTTCGCTTTTAGCATGCCATCTTGATGAATACCTGAGGAGTGTGAGAAAGCATTGCTGCCCACTACTGCTTTATTGGCTTGAATAGGCATATTACATAGCTGGCTAACTAAAGAAGATGTGCGGTGAATTTCCTTAGCGTTAATGCCACACTCAAAATCTAAAAGGCCTTTACGAGTATTCAAAATCATGGCGATTTCTTCTAAAGAACAGTTGCCTGCTCGTTCACCAATACCATTAATCGTACATTCAATTTGTCGCGCACCTTGCTCAACAGCGGCAATGGAATTAGCAACTGATAAACCTAAATCATCATGGCAATGTACTGAAATTACCGCTTGATCGATATTGGGTACGCGGTTGAATAAAGTTTGAATAATACCGCCAAATTCACTCGGCACCGTGTAACCTACTGTGTCTGGGATATTAATGGTGCGTGCCCCAGCCTTAATAGCTTCTTCAACCATACGACATAAATTATCTATCGGTGTACGGCCTGCATCTTCACAAGAGAACTCAACATCGTCAGTAAATTTACGTGCGTATTTTACTGCCCCTACCGCCATGTCTAGCACGTCATCAAAACTACGCTTTAGTTTACTCTCAACATGGATAGTGGAAGTTGAGATGAACGTGTGAATGCGAAATTGCTCAGCAACAGATAAAGCCTGTGCAGCAGCATCAATATCCTTTTCAAGGGCACGAGAAAGACCACATACACGACTGTTCTTGATAGATTTTGCAATGGTTTGTACAGACTCAAAGTCCCCCGGTGAAGACACGGGAAAACCCACTTCCATGACATCAACACCTAAACGCTCTAGAGCGAATGCGATTTGTAGCTTTTCTTTCACAGTTAGGCTCGCCGCCAATGCCTGCTCACCATCCCGTAAGGTGGTATCGAAAATAATTACTTGATTAGACATTACTTTTCTCCGTGAAGCTTAAGCTCAAATAAACACAGCCTTTTGCATAAATATTTAAAATTCAAAAGGACAAATAAAAAACCCCGCGGCATAGTGCGCGGGGTTTGTGGTTGCTCTAATAGTTACTTAGTGTGCAGCACAAAGGACTCCGCGCATCGAGTGCGTAAGAGAATAAGGAGCCCGAGAAGTTGCTTTGAAACATTCATATTAATTAAATAACTATTCTTACTAAAATCTGTTGATGGTTAATATTTATCTTGCCAGCGCCTTTATGTCAACCTAATTTTACTGAACATGAGTAATTTAAATAGCCAGATAACTTGCCAAGATTACAATTTAACGATAAAGCATCAGCTTCTGGCTAAAATTGCCGCTTCAATTTGGCTTAATCAAGACACAATATCTCAAGTTAATGAATAAGAAAGCCTTCAGTCTCCCTCTGAATTGCAATAGACAAAACGGTCAGTTGTCTGAATGCGATAACCAATTTTTATTGAAATAAGAAATAAGAATTAAGAATTAAGAGATAAGAGATAAGAAACGAAAAACAAAGCGGATGCTACATAAGCTGGTAATTGAATATGCGCAAATAAGTGGTTAAAACCGACGACTAGGAAAGAGTCACAGAAATAAAAATCACCACGCCATCACAACTTAGCCCTTAGCCCTTAGCCCTTAGCCCTTAGCCCTTAGTTAAGTAATCGCTGATTTCATCTAAGAACTCACCGCCAAACCTGTCCAGTTTAATTTGTCCAACACCGTTGACGGCCAGCATTTCACCAGGGCTAGTTGGGGTCATTGCGGCCATTTCTGCTAAGGTCGCATCATTGAACACCAGATAAGGTGGAATATCATGCTCTTCTGCAATCTCACGGCGCAGTAATTTAAGCCGAGCGAATAACTTACGATCATATTGCTGAGGTGCGCGACTGTGTCGCGGCTTTACAGTCGCAATTAAGGCAATACGAGGCTCAGCTAACATTAATGCCAACTCAGACTTTAATATTGGCCTTGCCGCTGGGTTTAAAGTTAATGATGAACCTCGAGTAATATCTTGGCTAGCTAAACCTAAATGAATTAATTGACGAGTCACACTCAACCAATGTTCGGCAGACTTATCTTTACCTATGCCCCAAGTTGACAGTTTATCATGGCCTCTTTCAACCACATTGGTCGCTTTTGAGCCTCTTAAGACATCAATCACATGGTTAATGCCAAAGTGCTGCTTCAAGCGAAACACACAAGATAATACCTTTTGTGCATCTTCGGTGCCGTTATATCGCTTGGGAGGGTCAAGGCAAATATCACAGTTGCCACATGGTTCAGACGCACTTTCATCAAAATAGTGTAATAGCACTTGGCGACGACACGTTTGCGCTTCGGCAAAGGCTGCCATACTGTGCAGTTTATGAAACTCTACTTGCTGCTGTGGCCCTGGTTCAGATTGCTCAATAAGATGCTTTACTCGGCCAATATCGGCAGGGTCAAACAACATATATGCTTCAGCTTCTAGACCATCACGACCTGCACGGCCTGTTTCTTGATAATAGGCCTCAATGCTTTTGGGGATATCATAATGCACCACAAAGCGTACATTGGATTTATTAATGCCCATACCAAATGCAACGGTGGCTACCACTATGTCGATTTGATCTTTCAAGAATTGATCTTGAACTTGCGCCCTTTCTTCTTGGCTACGCCCTGCATGATAAGCTTCCGCTTTAAAGCCTTGTAACCTGAGCCTTTGGGCCACATCATCCACACGGCGGCGGCTACTGCAATACACAATTCCACTATTGCCATTCTGCGCCATTAAAAACTGCCTCAGCTGATTAGCTGCATTGAGTTTCTCAGCAACAGTGTAGCGAATATTGGGCCTATCAAAACTAGAAAGCAAAGTGTACGGTTGGATGTGCAAACGCTCACAAATACTCAAGCGTGTGGCATTGTCTGCTGTCGCGGTAAGCGCCATCAGTGGAATGTGAGGGTATTGCTGCTTCAACTTACCTAACGCTGCATATTCAGGGCGAAAGTCATGGCCCCACTGGCTAATACAATGGGCTTCATCAATGGCAAACATGGACACATGTAAATGTGTTAACCGCTCTTGGAAATCAAAACTCAACAGTTTTTCTGGTGAAATATAAAGTAATTTGATTTCACCGCTATGCAAACGCCTTAGTACTTGCAATGCTTCTTCTCTTGGAAGAGAAGAATTGATATAAGCGGCTTGTACCCCTGTTTGCAATAAGCTATCTACTTGGTCTTTCATTAATGAAATCAACGGTGACACAACAATCGTGACACCAGGCAACAATAATGCTGGGAGTTGATAGCACATACTCTTACCACCACCCGTGGGCATAATGACCAAGGTATCTTGCCCCACCAAAGTACGGTCAATGACATCCCTTTGGCCTTCGCGAAAGTCACGATAACCAAATACATGCTGCAGCGTAGTGGCAACCGTATCTTGTTCAGCAATAGCAGTGTTAACTTCAGCAGTCACAGTGGGAAGGCAAACCTATGTCAGTAGATGATGGTATTAGCGAGCTATTCTAAATCAGCTAGTCGGTGATGTCTTGGGATAATAGTTAAACACTTGTTTGAAATATGACCAAGTAATCGCTAAGTTAGTATCAACTCCCTATTTCGATTGGATAGTTCATGACGAATCAAATACACACAACGGCACTGCAACAGGTCGCTGATATCTTTGACCAGCGGGTTCCATTCCATAATTTATTGGGGCTAGAAATCAAGCGCTATGACACTGATGGTGTGGAAGTGGTGATAAATATGAAACCTGAGCTGGTTGGCAACATACATCAGAATATTCTTCACGGCGGTGTTACAGCAACATTGTTAGATGTGGTCGGTGGCTTAACTGCATTTGCTGGGCTTGTTTCTAGTAAACAAGATTGGACGATTGAACAGCTGCAAAATAGATTAACTACGCTGGGGACAATCGATTTACGTGTAGATTATTTACGCCCTGGACGCGGCGAAACCTTTACAGGTACAGGCAGCGTGATCCGCGCAGGTAACCGTGTATCCGTTTGTAGAATGGAACTGCATAACGAACAAGGCACACACATTGCCTTTGGAACGGGTACCTACATGGTAGGTTAGTCGACTAGCGAGTTTACGTTAACGACAGTTCACTTATTCAGACTAATAAAATCCAATTTTCACTATTGCACATGTTTCTCTTGTGTAACGCTATCGTGCGCCCTACAATCCCTCATCCTTGTTTCGCCCCATGAGTTTGCCATGCCTGATACCGAGTACCGTAAAGGAATTATTCTCGCCATTTGTGCCTACTGTTTTTGGGGCGTGGCACCGCTTTACTTCAAGCTACTAACTCATATTCCTGCCACAGATATTTTAGTGCACAGGGTTATTTGGTCATTTTTGTTCATGATCATCTTGATGAAGTTTGTGGGAGGGTTTGGGCGCTTCAAGCAATTACTAAAGCAACCCAAGCAATTATGGGTATTGCTCGCAACGTCAATTCTGATTGCCGTTAACTGGCTAATTTTTATCTGGTCGGTCAATAACGACCAAATGCTGGATGCCAGTCTAGGTTACTTTATTAACCCCCTGTTTAATGTACTGCTGGGTATGATGTTTCTGTCTGAGAAGCTACGTAAACTGCAATGGTGCGCTGTTGGTCTTGCTGCAATAGGGGTGATGGTGCAGTTAATTTCTTTTGGCTCTTTGCCGATTATCTCACTGTCATTAGCCGCAACTTTCGGTTTTTACGGTTTGCTGCGTAAAAAAGTAAACATCGATGCGAAAACAGGCTTGCTGGTTGAAACTGCCATTTTATTACCGGTCGCGCTTGGCTACCTAGCTTTTACGTTTGATGTAAATGGCACAGCCAACATGCTCAATAATTCCACTAATTTAAATCTACTCTTGTTAGCTGCCGGCATAGTGACTACGATTCCTTTACTGTGTTTTTCAGGTGCTGCTATCCGTATTCCACTATCCACATTGGGTTTTTTCCAATACATCGGTCCTAGTATCATGTTTGTGTTAGCAATAACCTTATACGATGAAGCCTTTGATATTGAAAAAGGCCTCACCTTTGGCTTTATTTGGTGCGCGCTGGTGATCTTTGTTGCTGATATGCTGTTACAACGTCAAAATAAGAAGCGCCAAAATAAAAAGCTTCAAAGTAAGAAACCACAGGCAACGATTTCATAATTTAAAAGCCAATCAACAATGGCTTCATAAACAGTTGCCCTTAGACAATTTCCTCAGCAACTATTGCTAGCTGCCATCAACCGACAACGCCTGTAATTGTTCAAGTAATAACTTAGGCTGCTGAACACTCACTATGATGGTATAACCTTGTGTGGTTGGTATCATCACCCCATGCTGCATATTAGCACTAGACATTAACGCCTTATCGCCATTTTTCAATTTGAACCACCCAAGTAAATAACCCGGCAATCCCATTCCATTTTGACGCCACTTGGGAGACAACTCAGGGTCATTGGCATTATAAAAGCTAACCTGTTGAAACTGAATTTCAGATAACGACAATGTTTGTTTATAGAGGGGGATATCGACTATCAATTGATCCGGGGTCAAAATGATTTTTGCATCGTTAGCGCGATATAGCACATAACTAAAGACACCAATCACAGCAATCACAATACCTAAACCGGCATATTTGGCGTTGCTCGGCATAGGTTTGAGCCAAAGCATGACACAAATCAACACCAAAGTGACCAGTATGGCCGCCAGAGCAAGTGATGCATTACTTGGAATACCCATTAATAAAAACTGTTGCAAACTGACTCCAAGAATCGTTATGAAATGATTAACTTATCATATATAAGCAAGATTTAACTTCAAGCGAGAACCACAGGATAGTAATTCACAAAAGCAATCAGATAAGAATTGCAGACAAGCAAAGGTTTACGGGGGGAATTTAGGGCTGCCACTTTATGCAGCCCAATCAGAGTGAGGTTATAAACCTTCTGCTAAGCCATATTTATACAAGGCGTTTTTTTTCAATCCATGGATTTGTGCAGCTAAGGCTGCGGCTTTCTTCAGCGGTAATTCTTGCACTAAAATAGTGAGTGTTTTTATCGCTTCAGGCGATATTTCACTGGCTTGCTCAGCACGATAACCATGACACATCAACACGATTTCGCCGCGTTGCTGATTGGGATCATCTTGCACCGTTTTCAATACTTCAGTAGCAGTGCCCGATAAAAATGTCTCAAAGGTTTTCGTTAACTCACGTGCCATCACGACTTGTCGCTGCTCACCCAATACAGTAACGATTGACGTCAGGCTATGTACGATTCGGTGAGGTGATTCATAAAAAATCAAAGTGCGAGGGTCTTCAACCAATTCAGTCAGTTTATCGATACGCCCTTTTTCCTTTGCAGGTAAAAAACCTTCAAACGAAAATCGATCTGACGGTAAACCAGATGCACTTAGCGCTGTAATCGCAGCACAAGCCCCCGGTAAAGGGATCACTCTATGGCCAGCTTGACGTACATGATTAACGAGGTGATAACCTGGATCTGAAATGAGGGGCGTACCAGCATCTGAAATGAGTGCGACGGAAAGACCTTGTTCCAATTGAGACACAATCCATTGAGCTCTATCTCGTTCATTGTGATCATGTAAAGCCGTTTTGCGGGTTTCAACCCCAAAGTGGCTGAGTAATTTGCCACTGTGACGCGTGTCTTCACAGGCAATGAGATTAACTTGGTTCAATACCTCGATAGCTCTGGTGCTGATATCATCTAAATTGCCGATTGGTGTCGGCACAATGTAAAGAGCGGTGGTATGCTCCATAACTACCTCATATTCATTGACCTGAGACTTTAACCAAGTCCAAGAGCAGGTTAAACTATTGCCAGTATATTAACAGAGTGAAGACCTGTGTTGAAAAGACTGACCACAACAAAATTTGTCGGAGCATTGCTATTATCAGCGTTTTTAGCTGGTTGTGCGACGCAAACCGATCACGCTACCACAACCATTGACACATCAATGGAAACGGTAAAGCATTCCGCGAAAGTGTACGTTAATGAGGCGCAAAACACCCAAGACACAGGTAAACAGCAGCGCTATTTGCTTTTAGCCGCTCATGCATACATCAATGAGGGGAACTATGATGCGGCAAATAAAGTACTTCGCTCATTAAAGCTGGGCAATGATAGCAGTTTATTGGCACAACAACGCTTTTTAAGTGCAATTGTTACTGAAAAAACAACATCGGTTTCTGCTGCGATTAAGCAGCTCAATTATCCCAGTCAATGGCAGCTACCTCGTTGGCAAATGGCCAATTACTATCAATACAAAGCCAACCTTTATCAGCGTAATAATCAACCGATAGATCAGGCAAGACAGCTAAGCTTTTTAAGCCAGTATGTCTCAAAAGATGAGGCTGTATTGGTTAATGATGATATTTGGAACATGCTGCAACCGCTCCATGAAGAAACACTGCGCGTGTTTATGAATGACAAGTCTAACCCAATATTCTCTGGCTGGTTACAACTGGCTTATATTGCCAAACACTATGCTGTAACGCCAAGTCAGTTGGTCAGCTACCTTGGGCAGTGGCAACAACAAAACCCAAGTCACCCAGCGGCTATCCAGTTACCAACGGATTTAGAACAAGCATTGAATGCCAGACCTTTTAACCCACAGACAGTAGCAGTATTACTGCCTTTATCAGGTAATAGAGCAACAGTTGCTGAACCCATTAAACAAGGCATCATGGCGAGCTATTTGTCGCAGCAAACCCAGTTCGACTTACAGTTCTTTGATACTGAAAAAGGCATTGCTGCAGCATACCAACAAGCTGAACAAGCGGAAGTAGACTTTATTATTGGGCCGTTATTTGCCCAAGATGTTGAGACGCTTCACCAGCTCCAAGCTGAACAAACTAATCACATTCCGCAACTGTTTTTGAATCAAGTGGATAAATTTGAGGTTAACCCAAACCAATTTTACTTCTCGCTTTCACCAGCACAAGAAGCAAGTGATGCGGCTTTTAAAATGTTCAATGATGGCGTGAAGCAGCCACTTATCTTTGCCAGTAATAACAGTATTGGCAAACGTATGGCTGAAAGCTTTATTGAAGCTTGGACAGAGTTAGCTGAAACAGACGTTGAAGTTCACTACTACGATTCAGGCGATCAAATGCGTGTTACGGTAAAACAAGCATTAGGCGTGTCAGAAAGTGAAGCCCGTATTCAGCGCATAAAAGAGCTCATTGGTAACAACACAGAAGCGGATTTTCGATCTCGCCAAGATATTGATGCTATTTATATGGTGTCAGGTGCACAGGACTTAATTTTGCTTAAGCCCTTTTTAGATGTGAACTTTAGTGTTTTTTCGAAGCCTATAGCTTTGTATACTAGCAGCAGAGGACGTGTCAGCACGCGTGATGGTCAAGCAACGCCTGAACTCAATGGCACCATGATGAGTGACATACCTTGGTTAATGCAATCAAGTAACGAAACCAGAATGGTAAACCAGCTGTGGCATACTTGGAGCAACAGTAAAAAACGCCTGTTCGTCATGGGTTTTGATTCAGTTGAACTGATAAACCGTTTAGCGCAAATGCGCGCTTTCCCAGGCTACCAATTTAACGGTAGAAGTGGCGTACTGACTGTCAATCCGCAAGGGGTTATCGACAGGCAACTGTCTTGGGGAAAATATGTAAGCGGTAATTTGCGCCCATTATGATGCAAGGTGATCGTGCTGAAGCTTTGGCAAAAGAGTATCTGATAAAACAGGGGCTGACATTTGTCGAAGCGAATGTACGTTACTCTTTTGGAGAAATAGATTTAATCATGCGTGAACAGCAAACACTGATATTTGTAGAAGTGAAGTACAGAGCATCAGAACAGTTTGGTGGCGCAATAAACGCGCTTAGCAAAGCGCAAATACAACGAATTAGAAAGGCTGCGAGCCATTATTTACAGATAAACAATATCTCACCAGCATGTCGGTTTGATTTAATGGCAATATCGCCGAGTCAAACGCAATGGATTACGGGATGTTTTTAGTTTATTCACATTGTGTGATGCTAGCGCTTTAGTCACATTTTGTGCACAACACCATTTCTTTATAGGTAAGGATAATTAGATGTTAGATCGTATTAAAGACAGTTTCACAGAGTCAATTCAAACCAAAATTGATGCGGCTGAAGCATTGCCAGAGTCAATTGAAAAAGCTGCTGAAATGATGGTGCAATGTCTACTTGGCGGTAACAAAATCCTTTCATGTGGTAACGGTGGTAGTGCGGGTGACGCACAACACTTCTCAGCGGAATTACTAAACCGATATGAAATCGAACGCCCACCATTACCTGCTATCGCATTAAGCTGCGATACTTCAACTATCACAGCGATTGCAAATGATTACAGCTATGATGAAATTTATTCTAAGCAGATTCTTGCACTAGGCCAGCCTGGTGATATTTTGCTTGCCATTTCAACCAGTGGTAACTCTGGTAACGTAATCAAAGCGATGGAAGCTGCGCTTAGCCGCGATATGACAATTGTTGCACTGACAGGTAAAGATGGCGGCGCCATGGCCGGCTTAATGAGCGCAGGCGATGTCGAAGTACGTGTGCCATCAAATGTGACTGCACGTATTCAAGAAGTGCACTTGCTCGTGATCCACTGTTTATGCGACAACATTGATCGCACCCTGTTCCCTCAGGACGAGCAAGCATGATAAAAGCGTTTGCAGTGATAGCCTTGGCGTTACTGCTGCAAGGCTGTGCTGGTGTAGTTATGGTTGGGGCTGTCGGCGGCGCAAAAATGGTCAATGACGAGCGTAGCATGTCGACACAATTAAGTGACACCAATGCCGATTTTGAAATCATCAATGCTTTATCACAACATGAGGATATTAAGCAGCAGACTAATATCACTGGTGTCGTGATGAATAATAATGTGTTGATGATCGGTCAGTCTCCAAGTTCTGTACTACGTGATAAAGCAGTTAATGTGGTGCAAGAGCTCAACATTGGAGGCAAGCTTCATAACCAAATACGAATTGGTAACCCGACCTCATTTACCACTCGAAGCAATGACACTTGGATCACCACTAAGGTCAAAACGCGAATGCTCAATAATAAAGAGCTTGATGTCACTCGTATTAAAGTTGTCACCGAAAATGGTGAGGTATTTTTACTCGGATTGGTTTCTCAACAGCAGGCAGACCTTGCTGTAGATGTTGCAAGAAACACCTCTGGGGTAAGGCGAGTGATTAAGGTATTTGAGTATATTGAGAGCTAGAAGATATGGCTATATACACTCATCTGAGTAATAAAAAACCAGCATAAGTGCTGGTTTTTTTTATTGATTAAACGGAAGTAGTTATTCGCGAATAATTAAACAATTAAGCCAATTTTTTCATAGACAGTTTTCACAGTCGCTGCCGCTCTAACGCGTGCTTGCTCAGCACCTTGCTTCATGACTGAATCAAGATATGCTGTATCTGCTCTTAACTCTTTATAGCGCGCTTGAATAGGCTCCAGCATCGCGACAACAGCTTCACCTGTTGCGACTTTAAGGTGACCATACATCTTGCCTTCAAAGTCCTTTTCAATTTGCTCAACGGTTTGACCATTACAACCTGACATCAAGCTCATTAAATTTGAAACACCTGGCTTTTGCTCTTGATCAAAACGCACAATAGGTGGCTCTTCACTATCCGTCATCGCTTTTTTGACTTTCTTCATGATGGCTTTTGGCTCTTCTAGCAAACCAATCACGTTATTGCGATTTTCATCTGACTTAGACATTTTCTTAAGCGGCTCTTGTAGAGACATCACTTTAGCACCTTGCTTAGGAATAAATGCTTCAGGAATGGTGAATGTGTCGCCATATGCATTATTAAAGCGATTAGCAATATCACGAGTTAATTCAAGATGCTGCATTTGATCTTGGCCAACAGGGATTTCATTTGCTTGATAAAGTAGAATATCTGCAGCCATCAACACTGGATAGTCAAACAGACCAACATTAATATTGGTCGCATGTTTTTGAGACTTATCTTTAAACTGTGTCATACGATTTAGCTCGCCCATTTGGGTGTAGCAATTTAACGCCCAGCTAAGCTGTGTATGTTCAGGCACATGAGACTGAATGAACACAGTACTCTTTTGCGGATCAACCCCACATGCCAAATACAACGCCAGTGTATCTAAACAGGCTTCACGCAGCACTTTTGGATCTTGGCGTACTGTAATCGCATGCAAATCAACAACACAATAAATACAATCATGACTATCTTGCATCGACACCCATTGACGTAATGCGCCCATATAATTGCCTATGGTTAATTCGCCTGATGGCTGCGCACCGCTAAAAACTATGGGTTTAGTCATTTGAAATATTGCTCCAATATTAATTTAAAAGTAAATCGCCAACTTGTGAGAATGACTCACAAACTGCATCTGGTGAACTTAGTCCAATATGTTCACCGTAGTTATAGCCATAGGTCAAGCCAATTGATAAAACTTGGGCCGATTTAGCCGCTAGGATATCATTTTTTGAATCACCAACCATCAAAAGCTGATGTGGTGCTACGTCCCAGAAGTCAATTAGATGGATTAAAGGCAAAGGATCTGGCTTCATTCTTGTCAAAGAGTCACCACCTAGTATCTGTTCGAAAAAATCGAAAAGCCCAAATGACTTTAACAAAGGAATAGTAAATTCATATGGCTTATTAGTGACAACCGCCATTTTATAACCTGATGTTTTAAACTTGGTTAACGTCTCAAGTACCTCAGGGTATAACTCACTGTGCTTTTCAAGATGCAAACCATAATGATGCATGAATCTTGGCATCACTGAGTCTAACTGTTGGTTTATTTCATCAACAGGTTTATTGGGCTGTGCAAAACTTAACGCACGTGTCATCAACACTTTTGCACCATTACCTACCCAGCTTCGAACCTGTTGCTCTTGTGCATTAGCTAAATTGAGTTCTGATAATGTGGCATTGGTCGCTGCAGCCAAATCTGGCACACTATCAACTAATGTACCATCAAGGTCAAACGCGATAACTTTTACAGCCTGCCAAGGTGTTTTTGTCATGCTATTTAGGCTCAACTTTCGCTAATTCAAGGCGCATTTCATCTATCACAGCTTTGTAGTCTGGTTGGTTGAAAATAGCTGAACCCGCTACAAACATATCAGCACCAGCTTGTGCAATTTCAGCAATATTGTCGACTTTAACACCACCATCCACTTCTAGGCGAATATCATAGCCACTTGCATCAATGCGCTCACGCACTTGGCGTAACTTATCTAATGTTGAAGGAATAAATGACTGCCCCCCAAAACCTGGATTGACAGACATCAGCAAAATCACATCTAACTTATCCATGACGTGATCTAAATAATGTAATGATGTCGCGGGATTAAATACTAAGCCAGCCTTACAACCTGACTCTTTAATCAATTGCAGTGTGCGGTCAACATGCTCTGATGCTTCTGGGTGGAAAGTAATGATCGACGCACCTGCTTTAGCAAAGTCTGGGATAATACGATCTACAGGTTTAACCATTAAATGCACATCAATTTCAGCCGTGACGCCATAGTCTCGTAGCGCCTGACATACCATAGGGCCAATTGTTAAATTAGGCACATAATGGTTATCCATTACATCAAAGTGAACGACATCTGCACCCGCATTGAGCACAGCATCAACGTCTTCGCCTAAACGAGCAAAGTCAGCAGATAAGATTGAAGGAGCGATTAGATATGGGCGCATGGTGTTCCCTTTACGCAAAGTAGTGGCCAAATAGTAAAGCCGTATTTTACCCGCTGTCGAACATATCAACCAGTGCAGAACTCAAATTAAACTATAAAACTGCGCATATTGTGCACGCTAGCGTCATCCACTGATTAGAAGGTTTAACCTAATAGCTCAATTTTTCACAGCGCCTACCAGCTTTGGTAAGAAAATAAAGTGCAATTTATCAAAAAACATATGTTCATAAACTAATCAGTTTTGCTATAATCTAGGTCGTCTTAATTCTGTGTTATTGATTGGCGCGTTGTAAGCAAGGAATCAGCTATGAACAAGTCAGCTAAAAATCTTCTCGAACGATTAAATACAACAACAGTAAAACTTACCTCAGCTTCGCTTGCTTTAAGCGCACTTGGGTTAACGTTTACTGTGATGTCGCAGTCCTCAACTGAAGATCTCAGTACGCAAGCCTGTGTATGTGATTCTGATACAAGCTATAACACAAGCCTTCCATCTAGCCACCCGAGTAATCGCTGTGCGACTCAAGGCGATGATGTCAGCTGGGGGAAATGGTTAACTGGCAACAGCCGTTCAACACAGTTTCACTTCATTGACTTATTGGAGCTACTACACAGCCGGAACAGTGAGCCAGTATCAGATTTGCCAAGCTCCAATAATGCTGACCACCTCAAAGGCTAATGCGTTTTTGGGAGTTATTGTTTAGCACGCTAGCTGCTTTTTTTGGAGTGCAGACTGATAAAAATAGACAGCGCGATTTTTCTACTTCATCGCCCTTACCCTTCATCGTGATGGGAGTTATTTTAGCTTTGTTCTTGGTATTAGCACTGATTTTGTTAGTTAATCTCGTCTTGAATCAACAGCCTTAGTTGTTAACAAAGCTCACTTCACATTACCTTTCTCACAACAAAGAGTTCCCCCTGAGCTTAAATAACATCATTATCCAATGCTTATCTAATACCAGCGACATCATTGTTGATATGGGCTGGCTAGCCCGAGGTGATAGTGATCTAAATGCAATATGACGAACAAAAGAAAATCGAAGTAATACTATTAAGCTATGGAAGAATAACTCGGCTTGAACATTAAACTTTATCGCTAATACTCTTCATCTTGGTATAGATGATCATATAACGCGATGATTTCATCCACCTTGGTTCGCGAACTTCCTTTCTGGCTGATATTGCGCTGCACTTGAACTGTGGCATGGCTAGCGCCATGGTAAAGCTCTCTTGTAAGCGGGATATCATGGTTGCTAATTACTACCGGAATATTCTGTTTATGCGCAATATGGCGAGAGTGCCTAGCGAGCAATGCTTGATCATCCAAACTAAAGCCGTTCCCAGCATAGGTGGTGAAACTTGCAGTAGATGATAATGGAGCGTATGGCGGGTCACAATAAATAACATCACCTGCGGTAGCCATAGCAAAAGCCTGCTGATAGCTTACGCATTTAAAGGTGGCATTTTGGGATTTTTCTGAAAAATACCATAACTCTTTTTCAGGGAAATAAGGTTTCTTGTAAGAACCGAAAGGCACATTAAAACCGCCTTTACGGTTGTATCTGCATAAACCATTAAAGCCATGTCGGTTCATGTATAAGAAATACACTGAACGTAAAAATGGGTCATCAGTATCGTTAAACTCAGCGCGAACACGGTAATAAGCCTGCTTGCAGTTCATTTGCTCAACAAACATCGCCTTAGCTGCTGTGATATATTTATCTGGTTGGTTTTTTACCACTTCATACAGATTAATCAGGTCTTGGTTGATATCACATAGCAAATACTCATCGTAATCAGTATTTAAAAAAACGGAGCCTGCACCAACAAATGGTTCGACTAGTCTTTTCCCTGACGGTAAATGTTTAGTTAACTCATCGACTAGTTTGTATTTGCCACCTGCCCACTTAAGGAAGGCTCTATGCTTTTTAATCATTAAATGGGATTTAAATCTGACTGATGAAGATGACGATTGTACTCTGTTTACAATCAATTATCACCGCTTAGTTAGCCTCATTGGCCAATATTTTGTACTCTGTTAAGTCATCCCAATTTCGCACCCAGGGTATAGCAAATCCGTGTATTTTCTGTAATTCAATGGCTTTATCTTTCGCTTGAGCGCGGGTCGCAAATTGCCCTAAAAATAGCACGTAGCTGTTTTTGTATTGGCTAACAATTAAGTCCTGCTCTTCAGAAAGTTGGCTGTAAAAAGACGAAAGGGATTTTCGTTGGCTTACATTGGCTAATTGCAATGTAAAACCCTGCATGGTCAGTTGTTCTTGCTCTGTTTCAGCGAAGTTCGATAACTCTGCGACTTGATTGAGTTCAACTGTAGGTTTAGGCACTGCTCCCCTCTCAGAACTCTGAGTAGTGGGCTTTCCATCTGTTTGAGGCACTAGCTTATTTTTAATGACTTCACTGTCTTCAAGTAACTCATCTTGCACTTGTTTTTCTTCAATGTGTGGCAAAGTCACATTATTTTCTGTAGAGACCAATGGAACAACACGCTGCTCAACAAACATATGAGACTGATTAATACTCTGCTTCTCTTTGTTTATTTCTAGCTTGTTTGAGTCCACCTCATTCCTCGAGACTATTTGCTTACTTGCAGTAACATGACCTAATCCAACTTGATGTAAATACTTTATAGCCGCATCGCGTTTCTGTGACTCTTCCACAGTCAACGCTCGCGTTTCCACGACATCAACCTGCTTTACTGACTTGCTAACATAAAACCATCCAGCAATAACGCTAACCATCACAGCAACAGACACGGATAGGCCAACTGACCACTTATTAAGCCAATTAAGCCAAGTTTTTTTCGGTTCTTCTTGTGGAGACAAAGCCAATTGGAGCTGATCTAACACTTCCTGAGGCGTACCAGTTTGTTTTGCTAATCGATCCCTAATGATATCGCGAGAGATGAACGGATTAGCACCACTTCTTAGCAATAAGCTTTGGTACAAACCTTCACGCTCAGCTAAAGGTAAGGCATCAATCGACATTTGCATCATCCACTGACGAAAGTTCTCAGGTAATTGAACGATAAGTTGAGACCAATAGCCTTCAGAGACAGTCACTGTGATTGCTACCGGACGATTAGCGCAATGAACTTGGCTAAGTAAAATACACTCAGCCCAGATATCGAGAGGCATCAAGTGAGCATCATCAATAATGATATGAAGTGGCTTTTGTAGTTTTTGTTGTAACCTAGATACGGTATCGAGCAGGGAAACTTCGTCGTCAAAAATGGGAGAATTGATCAGCTGGATGAGAATTTTTCTGCGAATTTCTGCACTGTCAGCATGCAGAGGGCATACGACTAACGCACAATTATACTCATCCATTTCACTGGCTAATGCAGTGACCAGAGTAGACTTACCTGAACCGGCGTCACCAGATACAACCGCGACTTGCTCGCTAAATGAAACGACATGAGCAATACGTTGAAGTAATGATTCTTGTGACGGTAACAATAATTGATGCGCTGACACTATCCCACCATGGAAGTTTATGCGCCTTCAATCACCTGCTTAAGAATGTCTTCGCTCACATCACTATAGACATCTGCAGTTCCAATACTCGTCGGTAGAATTAATCTGATTTTACCAGCGAGCACTTTCTTATCACGGCGCATATGTTTAATAAAACTATTAAAATCCATTGAGCTTGGTGCAACAATAGGCAGGTCAAATGCGGCATGAATTGCACGAATTCGGCAAACTATTGACGGTTCAATGAGATTTAATCTATTCGCGGTTTCTGCAGCAAGAATCGTACCTACTGCAACAGCTTCACCATGGAGCCACTCACCATAACCCATTTCAGCTTCTATTGCATGACCGAAGGTATGACCAAGGTTTAATAAAGCCCTGACCCCACGTTCAGTTTCATCTTGCGCTACGACATCTGCTTTAATCTGACAACAGCGTTCAATAGCATAAATCAAAGCTTGAGTATCTAAGCGCTTTAATTGCTCAACATTGTCTTCTAGCCAGTGAAAGAAGTCTTGGTCCCAAATAATGCCGTATTTGATTACTTCAGCCATACCTGCGGCGAATTCTTTTGCAGGTAACGTAGTTAAACAATCCGTATCAATTATGACTTGTTTAGGTTGGTAAAACGCGCCTATCATATTCTTACCTAGAGCATGATTGACTGCCGTTTTGCCTCCAACAGAAGAGTCAACTTGGGACAGTAGTGTGGTAGGAATTTGAATAAAATCAACACCACGTTGATAGCTAGCTGCAGCATAGCCTGTCATATCACCAATAACGCCACCACCCAGTGCAATTAGCACACAATCGCGAGCATAGTTAGCTTCAAGTAAATGAGTAAAGATATGATTAAGATACTCAAGTGTTTTGTATTGTTCGCCATCAGGCAACACAACACTTTCCACTTGGGTACAGCCAGCCAACACCCCTTCTAACCTTTTCAGATAAAGGGGGGCGATGGTGTCATTAGTAACAATGAGTATTTTTTTTTGAGCTAAATCTTGATCAAAAAGTTTAGGCTGTTTCAGCAATGATTGACCAATAGAGATTGGATATGTTCTGTCTCCCAAATCAACCAAAATTTGCTGCATACATTTACCTAAAAACCTAATTGCTCAATAATTTGATTCGCAACAACTTTAGCGCTTTGCTCATCGGTCTTAACAATTACATCCGCAATTTCTTCATAAAGAGGATTGCGAGTATCTGCTAATTGCTCAAGTACTTCTCGTGGATCGTCAACTTGCAATAAAGGACGGCGCTTGTCACGCTGAGTTCTTGCAACTTGCTTATCAATCGTTGTTTCTAGATAAACAACAATGCCACGAGCAGAAAGAAAGTTTCGAATGTCTTTGCTCTGTACTGAACCGCCACCGGTTGCCAAAACGATACCTTGCCTCTCAGAAAGGTCTGCAATGACTTGTGTTTCACGACGACGGAAACCTTCTTCACCTTCTACATCAAATACCCAAGCGATATCTGCGCCTGTGCGTTTTTCAATCTCGTGATCTGAGTCGTGGAATTCTAAATGCAGCAATTGAGCTAAGTGTCGACCAATTGTGCTTTTGCCTGCGCCCATAGGGCCTACCAGAAAAATATTACGTTTTTCAGCCATTTCGGATACGTCTGAATCTTATATAAAAAAAGTGCCTTTCGACTTAATTAACAAGTCGACCTATATATTACCTTGCTCTATTGAGACTTGACGGGGGATTATCTCAGTTAGGGCTATGGCTGGCAAGTCATCAGTACAATTAAAGGTAAATTTATTATCATAGATGACTGATTTACTCCTCAGGCTGACTGCTGGCAGTAATTAGAAAAGCCTAAATACATCAATAAAAAAGCCAGCAATGATTTAGCTGGCTTTCATGTTTAAGTTTAAGTCTAAATCTAACTAACGTTGATCACTCACAATCTTAGGTGTGACAAAGATAAGTAGTTCCTGACGCTCATTACTGTCTGAGGTATTTCTAAATAGGAAACCGACTAATGGAATATCACCTAATACAGGTACTTTACTCACTCGACTGATGAGGTTTTGTTGATAGATACCGCCTAAGACAATAGTTTCGCCATTATCTACTAGTACCTGAGTACCAATACGTTGGGTATCAATGGAAACCGCTTCACCTGTCGGTGTCTGCACTGTCGTACCTTGTGAATCTTGAGTAATTTCTAGATCCAAAATAACTTTATCATCAGGGGTAATTTGTGGTGTCACACGTAATGACAGTACGGCTTTCTTAAAGGTAACTGAAGTGGCCCCACTCGATGCTGATTCAACATATGGAATCTCTACACCTTGCTCAATATAAGCAGCTTTCTGATTAGATGTAGTAATTCGTGGGCTAGCAATAATTTCACCCTTGTTCTCTTGCTCAAGTGCGCTTAACTCTAAATCAAGCACTGTGCCATCAGATAACTTAGCCACATGGAAAGCAATACTAGTAGCACCTGATGCAGCAGCAGGCAGATTCACATTTAAGCGATCATCTAGACCTGGTATAATGCCATTGGCAATATCTCCTGCCCCCTCAAGCGAGCCAGATGTACCTTTAGTACCTTGCTGATCTGTGATGCCCCAGCGGATACCTAAATCTTCAGAAATATTATCTTTTACGGTGACCATACGTGATTCAATTAACACCTGCTTAATCGGAATATCTAGTACGTCTGTTAAACGATGTACATTCTCTAAAATTTCAGCGGTATCTTTCACCAGTAATGTATTAGTACGTTCATCAACGGCAACACTACCACGACTAGATAACAAGCTAGAATCTTCTCCTTTAAGTAATTCTGCAATATCAGCTGCTTTAGCATAGTTGATTTGAATATATTCAGAATAAAGTGGGGCTAACTCTTTCACTTCTTGCTGATTTTTCAGGTCGTTACTTTCTCTTATCGCAAGCTCTTCACTTGGGGCAACCATTAAAATATTGCCTTCAATACGCTTATCTAAGCCTTTTGTTTGCAAGATTAAATCTAACGCTTGATCCCAAGGCACATCGTCTAACCTAAGTGTAATATCGCCCTCGACCGTGTCACTTGTCACAAGGTTAAAGTTGTTGTAATCGGCAATAATCTGCAACACAGTTCGTACGGATATTTTTTGAAAGTTTAAAGATAAAGATTTACCGTTGTATTTCTTATCCTCTTTCGTTACCGATACACGCTCTACTTTATTGATGCTGAGCTGAAAAACATTACCATCTTGCTTATAGTTGTAATCATAGTGGCCTTCAACATCCATAAGAATTCGAGCGGTTAAATCTTCATTGAATGTTTCAAAACTTGTCACTGGTGTTGCAAAATCCTGTACGTCCATGACATACAACAAATCATCGCTGATTCCAGTATTGTATAGCTTGATCTCAAGTTTTGAGCCTACCTGTTCAACGTTCGCTGCAACCGTTGGATTATTTAAATTGACCAGCAATTCACCGCCACCTTTGGTGTTGCGACGAAAATCAATGCTATCGATACTATTTACAAAGGGATTTGCCCCCGTTGAACTGTCGATAACGTCATCATTAATGGTCAAACGGTATGTATTACCTACTACCTTTCCTTGATACGGTTTTACATTCTCTAATAACACAACAACCTGTAAGTCGGATGCAACTTGCTGTGCGGTGATTGACTCGACACCAACTCTTTCAACAGTAAGATCATTTTTTGCTAAGTTTGAAATCGTTTCATTAAAGCTTAAATTGATTTCACTTGGCTTAGCTGACAAGTCCAAAGTTGGATCATCGATATCCGACTCAAAAACCAGTTCAATTTCTAATTGATGGTCAACAACAGAGTGATACTTAACATCCATTAGGCGATTCGCAGCTAATGCATTGGGTACTAGGCCAACAACCAAAAAGACACTCATTAGTGTGTTAAAAAGAGTTGTTGCTGTACTTGCTTTCATCGTGGCAGAAGATTTCATTATTCCCTCATCCCTTCGCACGTTATTGACCAGAAAGTTCTAAGTTGCTTGGCCTTTCCGCCCAACAACCTGAACCATCAGGAATTAATTCTATAATTTCGATATATTTTGGTGTTACCGAGGCTATTCGACCGTGATACAAACCTAAAAACTCACCCTCACCAACTCGGTAAACATTTGCATCAGCAGTCTCAATCAATGCCCAAACCTCACCATCATCGCTTAATGTCCCACGCATGCGTAAGTTATCAATCGCATAGGTTTCCAGTCGACTTTTACGACGTTTAAGGTCAGGCTGTAAACAGTCTTTAGTGGTATCAATCACTTCTTCAGTTAGCTCACGAGAAGGTGGCACAAAAGGGCTACGCATAAGCTCAGCTTGATAAGCAAAATGTTCAAACTTTGGCGTCTCTTTCAGAGGCGGAATACGTGCAACATGCTGTGCTTTCGTCGTGGTAACAAATAACTCTAAATCACTGTGGTCACCAATACAGCCGGAAAGCAGGAAAGTTGGCGCTAAAAAAGGCAACAAAAATAGAGGCTTTATTCTCATTTTTTACCTCCTGCTGTTTCTTTTGGTAATTCAGCACCTTCTTTGAAGCGGTAGGTCTTTGCTAGGATATCCATAGAAAGTCCACCTTCATCACTTCGTCTGATAACAAAGTCATGCAAACTCACGATACGGGGCAGCTTTGCAATGCCGCTAACCATATGCCCAAGTTGGTGATAATCGCCTTGAACACTCATTTTAATTGGGAATTCGATATAGAAATCACGACTAATTTCATCTTCCCAATCTAAACTATTAATTCTCAGCCCCGCATCAGTTGCCACAAAAGTAACATCATCAAGTAACCCTGGCATTTCATTTTCAGAAGGCAGCATTTTCAACAGTTCTGCAAACTGAGCTTCCATGATAACCAATTGTTCTCTGTATAGTTTAAGGTTAGCCGCTAATCGATATTTATTCTCGAAATCTGTGCGTAATTCCACTTCTTTTTTCTTTTCTGCATCCATAATGGAAATGGCATCAGAAATAAACAAGTAATAGCTAGCCCCTGTCACACACGCAGCAAGAAATACAGCAAATACTATTTTGACGAGTTTTGGCCAACTGCCGATATTCTCAAAATCAATGTCATTAAACTGGTCTAAATCGAGGTTCATTTGATCGCTCCTTGTTCGTCAGACAAGCGCAATGCAATTTCTTTAATCGTTACGCGAAGCCTAAACCTCTGTAACTGACGAAGTGCTTCATTTTGAGTAACAATTGACTGCATGCTTGGATCATGAAGATATTCGGATGTTTTCACCTTACGCATCATGTTTGCCACATTGTTATTTGACTCACTGCGACCTTCAATCCATAACAGGCTACCGCTTTTCTCAATGCTAGATAAATAGATGCCCGCAGGCACGATACGGACTAGCTCATCTAATACATGTGTCGGCAAATTACTCGATTGCTGAAGCTCTAAAATGATATCCGTGCGTCTCTCAATATCTTTTTTACGCTCTGTAATTTTTTTAATTTCTGCAATTTGTGCATCTAGCAAACTGATTTCATTAGACAGGTAAGTATTTCGCTGCCTTTGGTCATCAGTTACAAGCTCAATAAAGCCAAGAAATAAATAGATGGCTAACGATGTCACTAAAAAGACTAAAGCGAGAATGCCAATATAATCGCGTTTTTGTTTCTCCCTAGCCTCTTCACGCCAAGGTAATAAGTTTATGTTCGCCATTGAGCATAACTCCTTAACGCCAGTCCACCAGCAACCATATACTTACTAATGATTGGCTGCAGCGCAGATTTCACATCTTCTTCAGCATGGAGACACCCCTGGAATGGGTCTGCAACAATTGCATGCACGCCTAATTCAGAAGTGATCAAGCCAGCCATCCCTTCCAGTGCAGCAGTGCCGCCACAAAGCACGATATAATCGACCTTTTCATTACCACTAGAAGTGCAATAAATTTGAATTGTACGCTTGATTTGTTGCAGGAGCTGAGTTTGGAATGGCGATAATACTTCAAACATATAGTTTCGAGGCAATTCACCAGCGAGCTTGGCTTTCTCGGCTTCCTCGTGAGTCATACCATAGAAAGACAAAATGGATTGAGTATATAATTCCCCACCAAAAGCTTGCTCTCTTATGAAACTAGTTTCACCATTTTCAACAACAGCAAAAGTCGTCATATTGGCACCTACATCTACCATCGCGATAGACTTTTCTTTGGCACCATCAGGTAATTGATCGTAAATAAGTTCAGCAGAACGTCCCAAAGCATAGGCTTCTACATCTACAACCTTAGTGTCCAGCTCAATGATATCAAGCGCATCAACTCTCGAATCAATGTTTTCTGTGCGGCATGCACTTAACAGCACATCAACCTTGGTTGGATCGGTTTGATTTGTCGTGAGAGTTTCAAAATCAATACTGACTTCATCGAGTGAATAAGGAATGAGATTATCTGCTTCAATTTCAATCTGTGCTTCCATCTCTTCTTCATTTAATGAAGAATCCATGTAAATCACTTTCGTCATGACAGCAGAGCCAGACACTGCAACCGCTGCAAACTTTGCAGATTTAGGCAAACCGCGTCTAATCTGCTGCAGTGAATCTTGAACAGCGTCCATATCTCGAATTTCATGATCCACCACGGCACCTTTACGAACAGGGGCTGTAGTATAATTCTGAATTTTGTATCCATCAGCAGTCTTGCTTAGCAATATGGCTTTTATTTCATGGGATCCAATATCTATCCCGACCATTTGCGGAGCTTGACGCTTCCATAGTTTAGAAAGCATAGTCCGTCATCACATTCTATTTTATTATCATTTTAAAAAAGATTAGCACAAAATCTATAAGTTATAAGTATTTGTATAAAATGTTTCGGTATTTTACAAATACTATTTGAAGTATACATGTTTTTACTTCAACTAAAACTATCTCGCTTATATACTATTGCCTTTATTTAAGTTTTTTGGAATTTTCACGTGAAATGGTTTAAACGTCTAATTATTGCATTCTTCAGCCTAACCCTATTAGGAATAGGTGCAATTGGTGCTGCTTACTTTTATGTACTGCCAGATCTTCCTGACGTCACCACGCTAAAAACAGTGAAGTTACAAACCCCGCTCAGAATATATAGCCAAGATGGGAAATTAATTTCTCAATTCGGTGAAAAGCGCCGTATCCCTGTGGAATACGAGGATGTGCCGGAGCAATTAATCAATGCTGTGCTGGATACTGAAGATGCGCGTTTCTTTGAGCATAGAGGTATTGACCCTATAGGAATTATTCGTGCGGCAACGATATTAATTACCACAGGCAAGAAAAGCCAAGGTGCAAGTACCATCACTCAGCAGGTTGCCCGTGGTTTCTTTTTAAGTAATGAAAAAACCTATATCCGAAAAACCAAAGAAATCTTTCTTGCCTTAAAAATTGAGCAGGCGTTAACCAAAAAAGAAATTCTAACACTTTACCTTAACCGCTCATTTCTAGGGAACCGAGCTTATGGTGTCGGCGCTGCAGCTCAAGTTTATTACGGTAAAACTTTAAATGAGCTAAGCCTACCCGAAATGGCAATGATTGCTGGTTTACCTCAGGCGCCATCAGCAGCAAACCCCATACGTAACCCACAACGAGCAGTTTCTCGTCGTAATTGGGTACTTGGCCGCATGCTAGAAAAAGAAAACATCACTCAAGTTCAATATGATGAAGCAATTCACTCTCCAGTTACTGCAAGATATCATGGCGCGGTTATTGATTTATATGCACCATATATTTCAGAAATGGTGCGTGAGTATATGATTGACAAGTATGGCCAAGAAGAAGCCTATACCAATGGTTATAATGTCTATACCACAATCTCATCAGACCTACAGTTAGAAGCGCAAACAGCCTTGAGAAACAATGTCTACGCTTACGATCAGCGTCATGGTTACCGCGGAGCTGAAAAAGTTTTATGGACAGAGCTAGCACCCAGTGATGAAGACATTATAAAAGCATTAAAAAAGACGGCTTCATTACAAGGTATTATTCCTGCAGCAGTAATGGCAGTCGAAGAAAAAACTATACAAGTGTTAACACGTAATGGCGAGAGTATCAGCCTAGAATGGCCAGAGCTGCAATGGGCAAGAAAATTCATCTCTGATCGACGCCAAAGCCGTCCACCTAAAGTTGCAGCAGATATTGTCAATGTTGGAGAACAAGTTTGGGTACGCCACAATGGTAAAACTTGGCAATTATCACAAATACCTCAAGTATCCAGTGCAACAGTTTCAATTGACCCATTTGATGGTGCAATTCGCACCCTCGTTGGTGGCTTTAGTTTTAATCAAAGTCAGTTTAATCGCGTCACGCAAGCAAAGCGCCAATTAGGTTCAAATATTAAGCCTTTTATTTATGCTAGCGCACTAGAAAAAGACTACACACTTGCCACGCTAATCAACAATGCCCCAATCAACAAACCGGATACTCGCCAAGGCACAGCATGGCGCCCTAAAAATTCACCTGACATTTATGGTGGGCCGACTCGATTAAGAGTAGGTTTAGCGCAATCAATTAACGTTATGTCTGTTAGGGCGTTACGCCATATTGGCATTCAAGAGTCCATTGATGGTTTAGTCAAATTTGGCTTTGATCCAGCTGACTTACCGCGTAATGAATCGCTCGCACTGGGCTCTCCTTCAGTAACACCGATGCAAGTTGCAACAGCATTTAATGTATTTGCCAACGGTGGTTATCTTGTAGAGCCTTTCTTTATCGAACAAGTGACAGATTCATATGGCAAAGTGATTGAACAGGCATCCCCAACCTACGCTTGCAAACCGGTTACTTCAGCTGAGCCAGCATTAGTAAATGACGATCCATTTGCAGCAATGGCTGCTGAATTAGGTCAGACAGTAGAAGTTGAACCAGAACATACTACAACCAATGTACCTGCAGAATGCATGAACATGGAAAATCGTTTCGCAGAGCAAATTATTTCTGAACAAACAGCATTTCTCATTACAGAAGCCCTGAAGAGTGTGATCTGGGGTGGTGGTGATTGGAGTAAGGGCACAGGTTGGAACGGTACAGCTTGGCGCGCATCACGCTTAATCAAGCGTCGAGATATTGCGGGTAAAACCGGTACTACCAATGAAGCGAGAGACACTTGGTTTAGTGGCTATAGCCCGACCTTAACCTCTACGTTTTGGGTCGGTTTTGACGATCACAACCGCCAATTGGGTCGAACAAGTTGGATGGCTGAAGGAGCACCAGATCAGATCACAGGCGGAGAGTCAGGCGCAAAAACAGCAGGTCCTGGCTGGAATCATTTCTTTAAAGCAGCCCTAGCAGGCACAGAAGAAAAAACAGCAATACCACCCAAAGGTATTGTCACCGCGAGAATTGATTTAGCGACAGGAAAACTCACTCGTAAAACTGACCATACCACTGCCTTTGAATACTTTATTGATGGTACTCAACCAACTGACTATGTCACTGAAACACCCGAAACCGATGAGATTTTTATCGACAATTCAGGTGAAGATCTCTTTCAATAGTTGAATTATGCCAAACAAAAAAAGAGTGCCTATTTGCACTCTTTTTTATTGGCTCATATCTAGCGTACTGCCATTCATCTGAATCTACTAACGCACCAGCTTCTATCTATGTAGCCTCAGAGCTTAAAAGCCACTGAGTGAGTTCAGATAAACTTGCCACATGATGCGTTGGTTTTATTTCATCGGGTACAGGCTGTTGATCATGATTCAACCAACAAGTGTGCATACCAGCGTTATTGCCACCGAGTATATCCGAGTCGATGTTATCACCTACCATCAACACCTTCTTTGGATCGGGCTTGCCCATTAACGCCAAAGAATGTTCAAAAATGGCTTTATCTGGTTTAGCAACACCTACTTGCTCGGAAATAACCACATGCTCAAAATCATTCATGAAACCTGTTCTTTCTAGCCTAATGGACTGCAGTTGAGTAAAGCCATTGGTAATAATCCCCAAATTCACTTTATCACTAATGGCATCCACCATTTCACGCGCTCCTGGCAGTGGTTGGCAAATATCTGCCATTGCCGTTAAAAAACCTGAATTTAGCTCTTCGGTAGAGCAATTAAGCTTTTTAGCCCACGCATTGAAGCGGGTAGTTTGCAACGTATTGGCATCAATAGTGCCATTTTGATATTCATGCCAAAGGGGTTTATTCACCTTTTGATATTGCTCAAAATCATCCTGACTAAATTGCACATTATACTTTGAAAACATTAACCTTAGGCCAGCATAAGCATCAAAGTGAAATAAGGTTTCATCGGCGTCAAATAACACCCATTGAAATTGATTAACTCTCATGAAGGTTTACTCAAAAAGTGGGGCTAATTTTGCTTCTTGATCAAGCAATGATTGATAAATAGTGAGCTGGTTGGCCGCCCTATCTAAATTATGATTAGGTCTTTGAATGGCAAAATATTGATCGCCATTTAGGTAATCAGTTAAAAAGCGGCTACCTAACATCAAAGCCATCGCCTTTAATCCAATCCACAAGCTATTTTTTTCTGTAGGAGTAATAATCCCTTCAAACTG
This sequence comes from Shewanella maritima, assembly GCF_043643735.1. Classification (GTDB taxonomy): domain Bacteria; phylum Pseudomonadota; class Gammaproteobacteria; order Enterobacterales; family Shewanellaceae; genus Shewanella; species Shewanella maritima_A. Next base: position 142,492 of record NZ_JBHZSM010000002.1, on the reverse strand, counting down.
TGAAAGATAGCATTGGCTTGCGTGTGCAATCACTTCTGGCCTCGCAATCACTTTACTAAGCTCTGTTGAGTCTTCTGGCTCTGGCGAGCAAAATGCTCGTACCATGTCACCAAAATCAAACATGAGATAACCACTCATGCACGTGTCCAAGTCAATAACAGCCATACTCGACATATCACGCTTATCAAACAGCATGTTATTAATTTTGGTGTCATTGTGGCAAACGCGGCGCGGTAATTGAGGTAAAAGCTGATTAACATGCTCAACAAATACTTGCTGAGACAAGGTAAAGTCCACCCATTGGCGACATTGCGCTAATCGATGAGCGTTATCGTTTGCAACCGCCAGCTTTAACTGTTCAATTCTTTTGGACAGATTTAAAAAGTCATCAATCACATCGGTTAATGAGTCAGGGTCAACGTCACTTAGGCTGGCACTGAAATGACCAAAAGCCGATGCCGCATTACCGGCATCTTCTAAGTTGTTAACCACACTGATTGTATGACTGTTTGGTAAGTATGTTATCGCTCGCCAAAAACCGCCGTCACCTAAGTCAACAAAAGCTTGCTTTTGTTCAGTTAGCACAGGACTAATAACTTGTAGCTGATATAAACCCTTGTCAGCTTTGAGCTGAAGATGCTGCGCAATTTTTGTTGCGTTACGCACCAATTCACAAGGCTTGGGAAATACATCCGTATTTATTTTTTGCAGCACGAAGCTTTTTTGCGGACTTTTGACCAAGTACGTCTGGTTAATATGCCCCTCACCTAAGACAGAAATCGCTGCCGACTGAGGCACACCATAACAAGGCAAAACTTGCTGCCTAATAAACTCCATTCCCAACTAACTCCATTAATATATAAATACGTTCAACCTAGTTTTGGCCACAATCACATGGCTTTTAGCCGTTACAATAGTTTGGCAAATTCAGGCTGACGACTCAGGGCAACTTGGCTCCCTGCTAAACTAAATTGATATCCACACAAAGAAAAGCTGCCGCGCATGGCCACATCTTTAATAATGGCCTGACTATCTAATGGGGAAAATCTTGCTTCACTACTCGAGTCAGCCGTTAAATCGACTGTCATCGGACGATACTTGGCGCGATTATTAAACTCTAAGTTTGCGCAACTTTTATCACCTTTAGCGCTGGCTAATGACCAGATATTTCTAACTACGCCTTCTTCACCTAGCCAACGAATAATCAAAATATCTTGCTCTTGTTCAAGCCAAAATCCATCAGGCAATTTAACCGATATTCTTGGCACGTTACTGGGTTTAGGTTCAGTCTCTACAACCTGCGGTGCTAAATCTAATGATTGATCTTGATTTGGTTTAAACACGACAACGGTCACTAAGATGACAACAGTGATCACCGCCAAAGATATGCCAGTAACCTTAACCGTATTCCTATTGCTACTGGCCCACGAGCGTAAAGCACTGGTAACTTTATTTAGTCCATCATCAGCTCCTGCATCGGGCTTTAATGTCGGCTGGGTACGATTTAAATCAGGTTGTTCGCCATCAATATGGGGAACATCATCTAACACATCACCACTTAAAACGGGTTCGCGGCGCTGTTGAACTGTGCGTAATGACGCTGTTGTAGTCAATTTTGGACCATAATAACCTTGCACAAAATGCATATTATTGTAGGCATTACTTTTAAGGCTGAGCCACACGATTATCGCTATCAATACTGTCGCAATGGGCGATAACCACCCCAGTCCGACCTGCACATATTGTGATACTGAAAATAACAGTAATAAACTTGGGATAACGGCAACTAAAGGCTGTGGAAGGTTTGCATTACGAATCCGACGTAAACCTGATAGTCCTGCAATGGCGGCAAATAATAAGCTAATTACCACAGCAAATAAGCTGGAGGGGAAAATGACGCCACTCAAAATAGTTAAAATAAATGCTAAAGCGGCAATACTCGCAAAACGAAACGATTGGTCATGGCCTTGGTGACAAAATAATGAGGCTAACAACATACGTGAATCCCAAAAAACTTATCGAAAAAATGAAATGCTTGGACTATCTCACTGCACAAAAATATTTTTAAACTGCAAAGCCTACAGAATCTAGCGTATAAAACCAGTATCTATCCGTAAAAAGCATTAAACCCGCACAAAAAATTATCAACTTAGTAATATGTGCACCACACATTGCATGGGTTTGTTCAGCCATGAATAGCCACTAACTATCACTCAACAATCAGCACAGATCTAGCCTAAGACTATCGATAGCGAGTATAATGGTAAGTTCTATTTCGTTATCAGAAGTTGCTGCTTAATTTATGAATACTCGTGGAAATCTATTTATCGTGTCAGCGCCGAGTGGGGCTGGTAAATCTTCATTGATCTCAGCGTTGCTGAAAGATAACCCACAAGATAAACAGGTTTCTGTTTCTCATACAACTCGTCAACCTCGCCCTGGGGAAGAAAACGCAAAGCATTACCATTTTGTCAGCGTCGAAGAGTTCAAGTCACTGATTGCTGAGAATGCTTTTTTTGAATGGGCGGAAGTCTTTGGCAATTACTACGGAACCTCTCGAAAAGTGATTGAGCAAACCTTAGATAAAGGTATCGATGTATTCTTAGATATTGATTGGCAGGGTGGCGAACAAGTAAAAAAACTCATGCCTGAAGCGATAGGCATCTTTATTTTGCCGCCTTCTAAAGCTGAACTAGCGAGCAGACTCACAGGTCGGGGACAAGACAGCCAAGAAGTGATCGACAAACGTATGGCTCAAGCTGTCTCAGAAATGTCACACTTCAAACAATATGACTTTGTTATTATTAACGATGATTTTGACACAGCATTAGGTGAATTTAATACCATTATTGCTAGTCAAAAATTAACCTGTGCTAGTCAGAGCTATACTCACAATGATATGATTGTCGATCTGTTGGCAGAATAGTTGCCATAGTGTACAATTTTGCGTCATTTTTCCCTGTAAGATAAATTTGGAGTTTTAAGATATGGCTCGCGTTACTGTAGAAGACGCCGTAGAACAAATCGGCAACCGTTTTGACATGATTTTGGTTGCAGCGCGTCGTGCACGCCAAATCGCCGTTCAAGGCAAAGACCCAATGGTAGAAGAGATGAATGACAAGCCAACGGTTCTCGCATTACGCGAAATCGAATTAGGTTTAGTTACTTCTAGCACTCTTGATGCTGATGAGCGCCAAAGCGTTCGTGAGCGTGAAGCAGCTGAAATTGCCGCTGTAGCAGCCATAGCTGAAGGTCGTACAATCTAAGGAGAAGCGCCACTTGTATCTGTTTGAAGGTCTAAAGGAGTCTGCGTCTGGATATTTAGAGCCGGAGCAAGTAGAGTTACTCAAGCAGGCCTATTTGGTTGCGCGAGATGCCCATGAAGGTCAAATGCGCTCAAGTGGCGAGCCTTACATTACCCACCCTGTTGCCGTTGCCCGCATTCTAGCGGACATGCGTCTTGATTTCGAGACGCTCATGGCAGCATTGCTGCACGATACAATTGAAGACACCCCAGTAACCAAAGAAGAGTTAGCTGAACTATTCGGCATGACTGTCGCTGAATTAGTTGAAGGCGTGTCTAAGCTTGATAAAATCAAGTTTCGCGATAAGAAAGAAGCCCAAGCTGAAAACTTCCGCAAAATGATGATGGCCATGACTCAAGATATTCGAGTCATTCTCATTAAATTAGCCGACCGCACTCACAACATGCGTACATTGGGCGCATTACGTCCTGATAAACGACGTCGCATTGCTCGAGAAACCCTCGAAATCTACGCACCAATTGCAAACCGTCTTGGTATTCATAACATTAAAACAGAGTTAGAAGACCTTGGGTTTCAAGCGTATTATCCAATGCGCTATCGCGTTATCAAAGAAGTAGTCAAGTCAGCTCGTGGCAATCGAAAAGAACTGATAAACAGTATTGAAACGGCCATTGAGACCCGTCTTGAAGAACAAGGCATTAAGGCCTCTGTAAAAGGCCGTGAAAAAAACCTCTACTCAATTTACCGTAAAATGAGCGGTAAAGAATTGCAATTTCAAGAGGTGATGGATATTTATGCCTTTAGAGTGATTGTTGACTCTATTGATACCTGTTACCGCGTTTTAGGCTCAATGCATGGCCTATACAAACCGCATCCTGGTCGCTTTAAAGATTATATTGCCATCCCCAAAGCCAATGGGTACCAGTCATTACATACATCCTTATTTGGTCCACATGCTGTTCCTGTTGAAGTACAGATCCGTACCGAAGAAATGGATCAAATGGCCGACAAAGGGGTTGCTGCCCACTGGATGTATAAGAGCAACACCATGGCGTCACAGCAATCCACTACACAAGTGCGCGCCCGCAAGTGGATGCAAAGTCTACTTGAATTACAACAAAGTGCCAGCAGCTCGTTTGAGTTTGTTGAGAACGTTAAAACTGAACTCTTCCCGGACGAGATCTATGTCTTTACGCCTGAAGGTCGTATTCTGGAGCTACCAGTGAATGCCACACCGGTTGATTTCGCTTACGAAGTTCATACAGACGTAGGAAACACTTGCGTAGGTGCGCGTGTTAATCGCCAAGCCTACCCATTAAGTCAGCCGCTTATTTCAGGTCAGACGGTTGAAATTATTACGGCAAAAGGTGCTCGACCTAATGCCGCATGGCTTAACTTTGTAGTAACAGGTAAAGCCCGCGGTAAAATACGACAAGTATTAAAAAGCATGAAAGGTGACAACGCCATTGGTCTTGGTCGCCGTTTACTTAACCATGCACTTGGAGATAGAGATCTTAGCGACCTACCTGAAGAACAAGTCAATAAAGTCATTGCCGAAACGAAGCACGATACTTTAGATTCATTACTGGCTGACATTGGTCTAGGTAACGCCATGAGCATCGTTATTGCCCAACGCTTACTTGGACAAGACCTCCAGCAATCACCCGATGATAAAGACGCTAAAGTCATGCCAATTCGTGGTGCTGAAGGTATGTTGGTCACTTACGCTAACTGTTGCCGACCTATACCAGGAGATGCGGTGATAGCCCATGTTAGCCCAGGTAAAGGCCTAGTGGTGCATATGGAAAATTGTGCCAATATCCGCGGCTACCAAGGCGAGCCAGACAAATACATCACTGTACATTGGGATAACGTTGAAGGGCTTGAATACCAAGCTAACTTACGTGTTGAAATTGTTAACCACCAAGGTGCACTGGCAAAAATCACCTCGATTATTGCTTCAGCAGATTCCAACATTCACAATCTCAGCACAGAGGAACGTGATGGACGGGTATACTTGATTAATTTACGTATTTCGGTAAAAGATAGGGTGCACTTAGCAAATGTCATGCGCCGAATTCGTGTTTTACCTGAAGTATTACGTACTTCGCGCAATAAATAACCCTCAGCCCTGTTGGTCTATCCTACGGGGCTGAATAAGGCATAAAGACCTTAGGACCCTCAAAAGAGAGAAATAACATGGCTAATAAATCAATCATTGCCACTGACAAAGCTCCACAAGCTATTGGCACTTATTCACAAGCTGTAAAAGTCGATAATACCGTTTATTTATCAGGTCAGATCCCACTGGTTCCTAGCACAATGGAAATGGTCAGTGACAATTTTGATGAACAAGTAGTACAGGTATTCGAAAATTTGACTGCCGTTTGTGATGCTGCAGGTGGCAGTATGTCTGATATTGTTAAACTGAATATCTTCCTGACCGATCTATCCCACTTTGCCACAGTCAATGACATCATGAGCAGATACTTCTCTCAGCCTTATCCGGCCCGCGCTGCGATTGGTGTAAAAGAGCTGCCAAAAGGCTCTTTAGTCGAAATGGACGGCATCATGGAGCTTTAATCAATCTGATGATTTTTACTCTCGATATATTAGAGGCGCATTTTGCGCCTTTTTTGTCACTTGAATTCAACAATTTCACCACGATTTTCCCAACACATTTCCCATAAAAAATGCGAAAAATGAAATGCTTGTTAGGCAAATGATTCTCTAAGATTAAAATTTGCGCTGGGTCACAAAACTGGCCATACTAAGTGAAAAAGCCCGCTACCACATAACAATAATTATCATGGAATCGTCGATGGAAAACGTAATCAAAACCCCAGTTGAAATGCTATCGCATTGGGTTGAAACACAAGGTGACAAGGTATATCTTCGCCAGCCAATTAATGGCAAATATGTTGAATTTACATGGGCTGAAGTAAAGCAGCAAGTTGAGCAAGTTGCCGGTGCACTGCGCCATTTGGGTTTAGTCCCGGGTGATAAAATTGCTGTATTATCAAAAAACTGTGCCGAGTGGTTTATTACTGATTTAGCCTTGATGTACGGCGGATACATCAGCGTGCCCATTTACCCAACAGCCAATGCTGATACTATCCGCTATGTTATCGAGCACAGTGGCAGTAAAGCCATTTTTTCTGGCAAGTTAGATTACTGGGCCGATCAAGAGGCAGGCGTTGGTGGTGACATCCTACGTATCGCGATGCCTTATGACACCATGCCTTGTCAGTATCAATGGGACAATCTATTAAGCCTTGGTGAACCGCTAGTGGGCGAGCCAATGCCCTCACCCGATCAAGTCATGACGGTGATTTACACTTCTGGCTCTACAGGCAAACCGAAAGGGGCAATACAAACCTTCGAGAACTATGCTTGGACTTGTGAAGCTGTAGTTCGTGACTTACAAACCAATACCGAAGATCGCCTTATATCTTATCTTCCACTAGCACATATTACTGAGCGTGTAGCGATTCAAGGGTCATCATTCTATTCTGGCTCAGCCGTCGCCTTTGTTGAGAGCCTCGATAGTTTTGTTGAAGATGTGCAACGCTGCCGTCCAACGGTGTTCTTCTCTGTGCCAAGACTGTGGACGCTTTTCCACCTGAACATTATTAATCGTATTGGCGAAAGTAAACTTAACTTTCTGCTTAAGATCCCGATTATTAGCAGCATAGTGAAACGTAAAATCCACCAAGGCCTTGGACTCGAACACGCAAGACTACTAGGTTCAGGTTCTGCACCCATTCCGCAAACATTACTTGAGTGGTACCACAGTATTGGGCTCAATATTTGTGAAGCTTGGGGTATGACAGAAAACTGCGCCTATTCCATTATTAACTATCCTTACAATGCCAACAAAATTGGTACTGTAGGACGCCCTATTGAAGGTTGCCAAGTACGCCGCACCGACGAAGGCGAGTTAATGGTCAAATCACCTGGCTTAATGGAAGGTTACTATCTACAGGAAGAAGCCAGTGCAGCGGTTTTCGATGAAGATGGCTTTTTCTTCACTGGTGATCTATGTGAAATAGATGAAGATGGCTATATCAGTATTACTGGACGAGTTAAAGATAACTTCAAAACATCAAAAGGTAAGTATGTTGCACCAGTACCGATTGAGCGAAAGCTAGCCCAAGACTCTCACCTTGAGCTAATTTGTGTTATCGGTTCCGGTCTACCTCACCCAGTAGCCCTTGTTCAGCTTTCAGAAGGTGCACGTAAGCAGCCACGTGAAGAAGTAAGAGCATCTATCAAAGCAACGCTGGACAGTATCAACCCTAACCTAGAATCACATGAACATGTTGACGCTGTGATTGTTACCAATGAAGAGTGGACTGTTGAAAACGACATCCTCACACCAACTCTCAAGATTAAGCGTCATGTACTTGAAAAACGCTATAGCGCAATGGTTGAAGGTGTTCGCGGTGCCAAAGTGCGCTGGGAAGAAGAGCTTTAATCTAGTCAGATAAAACTGCAATTTCAGACACGATTCACACCCAATAATGCCACTCAATGAGTGGCATTATTTTTGTCCTGTTGTTTTGATGACATTTGTCACTCGGTATTGATGATGTTTGTCCATGTCCAAATTTGAACCTTTTTTGAATAATAACTTCATCGCAACACACTTATTCAACGTCAAAAAAGGACATGACCATGAAAAACTTACTACTATCATTTAGCTTAATCATTGCAACGCCATTTGCACACGCTAGCATCGATCAGATTGATAATGCCGTTAACAACAAAGACATTAAAGGTCTAAAACAACTAGCACAACAAACATCTGGCTACCAACAAGCCTATGCTGATTACCGCCTCGCTATCACTGCAAATATTGTTGGCCAACGTCAATTGACCGCATCTTCACTAGAAAGAGCTGCTCGTACTTTGGTGTCCCTCAATCAGCAGCAACCTAATGCTGATACCGCTGTATTACTTGCATCAGTATACGGTATGCAAATGGGAACAGGACAGGGAAACCCAATGGAGCTAGGTATAAAGTCCAATACATTACTGACACAGGCTGAACATGCTGAGCCAACTAATCCAAGGCTATGGAAAGTAAAAGCCATTTCGGCCTATAACACGCCTGCACAATACGGTGGCAGCATGGAAAAAGCCAAAGCATACGCCTCAAAAGCCATTGAAAACTTCAATCAACCGTGTGACGACATCTGCTGGGGCTTAGAAGAAGCCTATACGTGGCACGGATTGGCTAAACAAGAACTTGGTGATATTAAAGGCGCGAAACAGGACTTTGGATCAGCAATTGATAACAATGCTGAATATGCCTGGGCCAAGTTCTTATTATCGCGCCACGCAAAATAAAATCGCGCCAGTTTGTAGAAATGAATGCACGGTTAAGTTAACTTAGCCGTGCACGGAGGCATTATGGAACAGCTTAATATGCAAATCAGCCAGCAGTTGGTCAATCAAGACACGGCTAATAACCCTCAAATTCCCAGCTACAAGACTAAAACAGCTTGGATATACTTAGTCTATCTCGTGTTCTTTTTCGTACCCTTGTATTTTCAGCAAGGCCAATGGCTGAATATTTCAGTCTCCCTAACGATGCTCATTCCCTTCCTAATTAGCTATTTTTGGGTATTTACTTGCCATTCCAGTAAAGCTAAATATCCGCTTGCGATAATGATCATCACAGCAGCTTGCACCACACCATTCACCAGTGGGTCATTATCATTTTTCAGTTTTGCCAGCTTTTTTATTGGTTTCCATTACCCCAAAAAAACCGCAATTATGTCTATCGTGGCTTTGTCAGGGGTCATGTTTATACTGGACTTTGCTTTAAGCTTTCCGAGTCATTACTTTGCTTTTTATGGTTCTGCAATCAGTATTGCGATGGGGATTTTTGGTTCTCTAGAGCGCAATAGAACTCACCTACAGCGCCAACAGCAACGCTCTCAAGATGAAATAAGCCAACTAGCGACTTCACTTGAACGTGAGCGTATAGCCAGAGATTTGCACGATATTGTCGGTCATCAGTTAGCCTCAATCGCACTAAAAGCTGAGTTAGCAGATAAATTGCTGGCAAAAGGCAATACAGAACAAGCACAGGCACAAATAGCTCAAGTCAGTGACATTACCCGTGAATGTTTAACTGAAGTGCGTCAGGCTGTCAGTGGCTATAAGCACATAGGTTTAAATAAAGCGCTCCATAGTGTTAGTCAATTACTTAGGGATAAGTCCATCGTGGTGACCCTTGAAGGCCAACCTCCTAAGATGCCTAAACTTGTAGAGTCTCAGTTAGCCTTGATCATTACCGAGCTGGGCAACAACATCCTCAAACATAGCCAAACTACCCACTGTGTGATCAACAATGACGTCGGCGCGGACTATTACCAACTCACAGTGACAGAGAATGTGGCCAGTCTGCCTTTTGATGCAGGCAATGGGCTTACAGGTATTAAAGAGCGCGCCGATATTATTAACGCTAAATTATCAATTGACACTCAGCCTCAGGTGCAAATAAGCCTCCGTATTGCCCTTGAACAGTAACGTTAATAATTGCATCTAGAAATTGAGGATTATCCCGTGACAAAAAAACTTAATGTATTACTAGCTGAAGATCAGGCTATGGTGCGCGGCGCTTTAGCCGCCCTTCTCTCTCTGGCTATGGATGACACCATAGCAATGACAGTGACAGAAGTTGAAAATGGCGATCAGGCTATGCAACAACTAAAACAGCAGGAGTTTGACTTGCTGTTAACCGATATTGAAATGCCAGGAAAAACCGGGCTTGAGCTCTGCCAGTATTTGCAACAACAAGCATCCCCGACCAAAACTATTATTTTGACCACCTTTGGCCGTTCAGGTTATATCAAGCGCGCATTAGAGTTTGGCGTAGGCGGCTTTTTACTCAAAGATGCGCCTTCAGATGATTTGATCCACGCCATTAATCAAGTTATGGCAGGTAAGCGTGTCATTGACCCAGAGTTGGCCATCAGCGCCATTGGTGATGAAGACCCACTTAATGATAAAGAACGCAAAGCCTTACGCTTGGCTGGCGAAGGAAAATCCACTAACGAAATTGCTCAGTTATTGTTTATTGCTGAGGGGACGGTACGTAATTATTTATCAGAAGCCATTGCCAAATTGAATGCCACCAATCGCATTGATGCCGCAAGAATTGCGCGGCAAAAAGGTTGGTTATAGCACGATATAGCAATGAATATTGCCAAGCAGATTATCTCTGTTAATATATAAAACATATGTATATATTTACAGTAATCAGGTGTAAATAATTGCCTCAGCTCGATATTACGCCAGTCACTTCATTAAAAGGCGTTGCCAAGAAAATGGCCGAACGCTTAGAAAAGCTCGGCATAAAAACGGTTCAGGATTTATTGTTCCATTTACCGCTGCGCTATGAAGACCGTACACAAATTTATCCTATAGCGGCACTGCATATGGGCGGCTATGGCACGATTCAAGCTGAAATTCAGTCTACTCAAGTTTTACCCGGCCGACGTAGGATGCTCACTTGTACAGTGAGAGATTACAGCGGCACACTTACCTTGCTTTTTTTTAATTTTTCCATGTCGCAACGTAACGCAATGCAGCCCGGAGCGACCATAATTGCCTATGGTGAAATTCGCCGCGGCAAGCATCATGCAGAAATAATTCACCCTGAATATAAGATCATCAAACCAGATGAAACCATCCAATTAAGTGATACATTAACGCCAATTTACCCAACAACAGAAGGACTGAAACAAGCCAGTTGGATAAAGCTCACCACACAGGCATTGGCATTATTGAAAGGTGGGGGATTAACTGAGTTACTGCCAAAATCACTGCATCCCAATAACTTGAGTCTACAACAAGCACTGCAACTAGTGCATCGTCCTCCCAATGATGCTTGCCCCACCTTACTTGAACAAGGCAGTCATCCAGCACAACAAAGATTAATCCAAGAAGAATTGCTTGCTCATAATCTCAGCATGCTCAAATTGCGCGAGCGCAGCCATCAAGATGCTGCGGTTCAAATGCCAGCAACCTTGCAACTGATTAAGCCTTTCTTAGCCAATCTGCCTTTCAGTCCCACGAACGCACAGCAAAAAGTAGTCCACGATATTGAACAAGACTTGCTCAAGCCGCATCCAATGATGCGACTCGTGCAGGGGGATGTCGGTTCAGGAAAAACCCTAGTGGCAGCACTCGCTGCATTACGGGCAATTGAAAACGGATTCCAAGTTGCAATGATGGCGCCCACTGAGCTGCTGGCTGAACAGCACGCCATCAACTTCAGTGCTTGGTTTGAACCGCTTGGATTAAAAGTAGGCTGGTTAGCAGGTAAATTGAAAGGCAAAGCTAGGGCGCAATCTTTAGCTGATATCGTCTCTGGTGAAGCGCAAATGGTTATTGGTACTCATGCGATTTTTCAAGAACAAGTGCAATTCAAACAACTTGCACTGATTATTATTGATGAGCAACATAGATTTGGGGTACATCAACGTCTTGGGTTACGTGAAAAAGGTGTCCAGCAAGGATTTCATCCTCACCAACTTATCATGACAGCAACACCAATCCCTCGCACATTGGCTATGACGGCCTACGCTGACTTAGACACGTCGATTATTGACGAATTACCACCAGGCAGAACACCTGTGACCACTGTGGCGTTACCAGACTCCCGCCGACAAGATGTTATCGACAGAGTCAGACAAGCCGCATTAGAAGGTAAACGGCAAACCTACTGGGTGTGTACCTTAATTGAGGAATCTGAAGTACTTGAATGCCAAGCCGCTGAAGATACGACACAAGAATTGATTCAAGCCTTGCCTGAGTTAAAAATTGGCTTAGTACATGGTCGCATGAAAAGTGCTGAGAAACAGCAAATCATGGCACAGTTTAAGGCTGCAGAGCTGGACTTATTGGTCGCAACTACAGTCATAGAAGTTGGCGTAGACGTACCTAACGCGAGCTTAATGGTCATAGAAAACCCTGAGCGATTAGGGCTAGCACAATTACATCAGTTACGCGGTCGTGTTGGGCGCGGCGCGGTAGCCAGCCATTGTGTGCTGATGTACAAAGCGCCATTGTCACAAACGGCCACAAAACGTCTCGGTGTATTAAGGCAAAGCAATGATGGCTTTGTTATTGCGCAAAAAGACCTCGAAATTCGCGGGCCGGGCGAAGTATTAGGCACTCGACAAACCGGTTTAGCTGAACTTAAAATCGCAGATTTAGTACGCGATCAGCACCTAATAGACGGGATACAAAAACTGGCAGTCCATGTGAATCAGCAAGTGCCTGAACATGTCGACGCCATTATTCATCGCTGGTTAGGTGAACGACAACAATTTGTCCAAGCCTAATCCTTAGTGAGCGTGATCAAGATTATAATTTGTTAATTATCCAGCACTAGCGCTAGACAACAGCGTCTATTGTTGCAGAATGAACTAGCGCTATTGCAGCATCAAATGTTTAAGGAAGCCGTATGCAAGTAAATCAAGATGATCGAGTATCACCAATGACTTCCGGTAAGTCAGGTAATAGTCATGCATTAATCATCGTCGCGATTGTGGTTGCCATTGCTGGCGCTATCTACTTTATCGCAACTGATGACCCAGACCCGACTCCCGTTGCTGAGCCAGTCATGCCAGTTCAGGTTCCAGATGTTGTGCCAGAGCAACCCATTGAACAGCCACAGATTGAAGAAGTCATCGTCGTTGAACCCGTAGACGAAGTTGTGCCATTAGGTGAACCTGAAACGCCCGCCATTGTTGAGCCGCAGCCTGAACCGCTACCTGAGCTAACCGCCTCTGATGACTTTATGGCCCAACAATCACTTGTTGTTGCCGATGGAATGGATATTACCCCACTTCTACAGAAAAAAGACTTAGCCCGCCAGTTTGTGGTGTTTGTTGATAATCTCGCTCAAGGCGAATTGATCCGTAAAGCGAGTCCGTTAAAAGGGCCAGAAAATGATTTCACCGTATCGGAAGTGACAAATAAAACATATTTGAACCCAGACAGTTATCATCGCTATGATATGTATGCTGATTTTGTCAGTAATTTAGATGCACAAACGTTAACTGAAACATACGCCTACATTGAGCCATTGTTCACTCAAGCATTTGATGAATTAGGCTATGGCGACAGTTACAGCTTTAATGAGCGCCTACAGCAGGCTTTCAGCATGCTGTTAAATACACCTATCATTGAAGATCCAATTGAAGTGTCCACTATTAGTGTTAACTACCAATTTGTTGACCCTAATCTAGAGGCTTTGCCTAATGCACAAAAATTGCTGATAAGAATGGGGCCAGACAATACCCGCAAAATTCAATCAGCTATCCGTAAAATGCGCCAACAATTACCGCAGTAAAACAATCGAGAAACAAACACAAAAATGCCGCGATTATCGCGGCATTATTTTTTCTACAAGTCTCACATTAAACCGGTGTATCTTTTACTGGCAGTGACACATACTTCCCATTAAACACAGCACATAATTTATCGCCACACATTAGCTCAACCTGCAACTGCGCCCTCAAACGCTTACCTCGACCAAGCACACTGGCATCTTGCCCCAGCCAAGTCACCTTAGTAACTGGTTGAGTATCGACGGGAGCAAGGAAGCGCACGTTTGCATCAGCCAACACAATATCACCATCCACACCTGACAATTGTTGTTGCAGCCAGACCATGCCCCAACCCGTTAAAGTCATGAGGGTGTATATGCTGCCAGCAAACATGGTGTGGTGTAAATTGATATTGGGAGCTAATGGTGCTGTGACCGTGAGCGTATCATTTTGAAAGCTGAGCAGTTGAATTTGCATAAACTCACTAATTGGAATCGTTTGATACCAAGTGGTTTGCAGCTGAGCTAACAGGCTATCCATTTCAACAGACAAACTTGTCGGTGGTTGGTTCACGTTTCATCCTTGTGTCATTGCAACAGATTACACCTGCAAACTGAACGTCACAGGGCCATCATTCACCAGTGAGACTTGCATATCAGCCCCAAAACTTCCAGCCTGAGTATCAACACCTAAATCACGACAGTACTGCACAAAAGCTTGATACAAGGCTTTTGCTTGATCTGGTGTCGCAGCTTTCGAAAAACTCGGGCGCAAACCTCGCTGAGTGTCTGCAGCAAGCGTAAATTGTGAAACAACCAACAAACGGCCGCCCACTTGCTGCACATTAAGATTCATTTTACCTTGCTCATCACTAAACACGCGATATTTTACAACTTTCTCAGCCAGCTTAGCCATGGTTTTCGGCGTGTCATGTTGCTCAACGCCGAGCAAAACGAGTAGCCCTTGTTCAATCTCACCAATCACTTCAGTTTGAGCACTATCGGCGGCATGACAAGCATCAAGCTCAGTGCCAACAGCAACGCTGACACTGGCTGAGCTAACCCTTTGAATTAATCCAATCACCTATCAACCTTATTCACTTGTCGGGTGCTGCATAATCGGTAAAGGCTTAATTAGCTCTTGTGACCGTTCTGGGAATGAGTCTCCCACTTGGCGTAAACCTTCATCGGTCCACAACATAAAACGGCGAAGCTCTTCAAGTTCAAAACCATTCACGAAAGTCATAGAGCTTTGTACTTGTATTACAGCGCCATTCTCCCTTACGAGGAACTTGGCAAAGTTTAATTTCTGATTCAAAGAACCAATCGCTAATAGCAACTCCTGACTACCGTGCAACTGAGGGTGCACCGCATAAAAACGGTTTGCTAGAATTCTATCAATGCCATCTTGATTTCTGCTTACTTCAAGTACAAACTCCTGATCACCAAACTGAATAGCAATACGATTAGCGCCAATTTTATCGACCAAGTAATTGGATTTCACCAAGGTGTTATACAGGGCGTAAGAGGCTTGCTCATTTGACATTTCCCCTAAGGCAATGCTTGTTGGGACAGGTTCTGGGCCGATTGGCGCTTCAGTTTTATCCGTTGATGCGCAAGCAGTTAATCCTAAAATACATGCAGCTAAAAGTAACTTCTTCATTCTAATTCCTGTGATATATCCGATGTCTAAATCCCTGAAAGTAGGCAATCTTCACTGTGCATACTTTCAGCATAATAATCTGTAGTCGTTAACTTTACATTGGTTTGCCGTTTTGAGTTCACCATCGCTTGTATCGCCCCTTTTACCTTTGATAATAATTGAGGATCAGCCAACGAGTGGTAGGCTTGCTTCACCTTGTGATAGCGTAAGTTGAGCTGGCACACCGTCTCAAGGTATTGCTCTAAAATATGACTTGGGCAAACGTTATCATATTCACCTTGAATGATTACTGTACGAGCTTTAACCTTATCTTTCACCATTGTCATCATCATTTGCCCGTTAAAATAACAATGCTTAGCAAAATGATGACTAATCTGGGCCATTGAAACATGCCTAGGCTCTAACTGCACAAGCTGCGCATTAGGCATGGCCAAAGCAAGCTCCCAGTTAATCCACGCGGCACAAGCTGACATATCATGCTGGTTAATAAGAGGGTCATAATCAGCAATCAATTGCTGTGGCTTGCGAGAGTGACTGTTGACTTGATTTTGAAAAGTCAGATACTGCTCGGGCTGCTTCGCACCCGCGCCTTTTTCAGATAGGAGCCACTCAACACCTTGATGACTGGGAATAAACATTCCCCAATAAACTTGGGCAATAACGTATTGTGGATATATTCCACTATAAAGCCAGCCAAGCATCGCGCCTGACGAACCACCGACTAGATACCAACGATGAATACCTAAAGCACGCCTCACGAGGTCAATGTCTTCCACTAGGGTATTAACATTATTATTGGCTAACTTATCAACAGAACGCGAGCGCCCAGAGCCGCGCTGATCGATAAAAATCACATGTAAATCGCAGCTTTCAAACAAGGCTAACTCATTCAGCTGGCACCCTGCACCAGGTCCGCCATGCAGATAGACGACAGGCGTTGCCCCCTTCCGACCATACTCAGCGACATACAGTTCATGACCATCACCAACGGCTATATATTGCTGACCAATGAAGCTCGGTAAATGTGCCAGCATTGCTATTTCATTATCTGTCATTAGGCGGCATCGTTATCCTTGCTAGAGCTCAATGGCTTAACTTGCGAGGACACAATCTGCTCATCGGCGTGACTCACAGGTAGATGTTTTTTAAAAAACTCAGGCAATGAAGCGGTAATTTCCGCACCGAGTAACACGATAATCCATGATAAATAAATCCACACAAATAAAATCGGAATAACGGCTAAAGCACCATAGATAGCTTCATAGCTTGGAAACTGTGTCACATAGAATGCAAAGCCTTTTTTGCCGGCTTCAAACAAAATTGCAGCGACGATGGCTCCGGTCAAAGCATGTAAAAATCTTACCTTACGATTAGGTACCACCATGTAAAGCAACAGTATAGACGCGACAGAGAACAGCATAGGCAAGCGCTCCACTATCCAAGTCACAACCCCTGATAGCTCAGTGCCACTAAAAAACTGTAACGACACCACATAAGAGGTCGCCACTAGGCTAGCACCAATCAGCACGGGTCCAAGCGTGAGTACCATCCAATACATTGAAAATGACACCACATAAGAACGCTTATCGGAGACTCGCCAAATTGAGTTAAGTGCCTTATCAATGGCTGAGATCAACATGATTGCGACCACCACTAAGGCAATAATACCTACAAAGGTCCCCTTAGATGCATTAGCCACAAACTCATTAATATGTACTTGGACTGTTTCGCCGGCAGCAGGTAAAAAGTTGCTATAAATAAAATCTTCAATCTTACTGCGGATCCCTTGAAATACTGGGAACGCCGATAACATCGACATGGTCACCGCAACCATGGGCACCAATGACAGAAGAGTCACATACGCTAAATGACCAGCACGAATGTTGATTTGGTCATCCCTTAACCTTTGCTTTAAATGCAAAAAAAACTGCCAAAAACCTTGGCCGATGCTCTGGTATGCAACTACATCAAACTTAAATGGCATAATAATCCTTTATTGATAGGGTGTTAGTGAATTTATTATTGGTATTCACCCTACAAGTTCGTACAATGTTATAACATAAATCGCATAGTGTAAGGGAGTAGATTAATGTCACAACAAGGTTCTGCAGGTAACGTTCTTGCTGCTGTAGCAAGTTTATTCTGGCCTGGCTTAGGTCAATTATTACAAGGACGTATCTTAGCCGCCCTAATGTTCTTTTGTATCACTGTCGTGGGTTATTTTTTCTGGGTACTAATTATTCCGCTCATCATCGGTGCCATTTTTCACTTATGGGCCATTATTGATGCAGCTAAATACACTGCACCCAATAGCCAATAGCCAATAGCCAATAGCCAATAGCCAAAGAATAGAGAATAACAACATGAAAAAATGGATGTCATTGATTTTTTTATCTACCAGCCTGATGCTGACGGGTTGCCAAAGTGCTTATTACGGTGCCATGGAGAAAGTCGGTTACCACAAGCGTGACATTATGGTTGACCGTGTTGAAGACGCCAAAGAGTCGCAACAAGAAGCGCAAGAACAATTTAGCTCAGCACTTGAAGAAATGCAGGCTCTACTAGCATTTGATGGTGGCGATTTAGAAGCTGCTTATAACAAGGCTAAAGATGAGTTTGAGTCAGCTCAAGCTGCTGCTGATGATGTATCTAACCGTATTGATAAAGTCGAGTCTGTTGCAGAGGCTTTATTTGATGAGTGGGAAACTGAGATCCAAGAAATCAGCAAAGCGAGTTTACGCCAAAGTAGCACCAATAAACTTAACTCAACTAAGCGCTCATACAATTCGCTCGTTAAAAGTATGCGTCGTGCAGAATCGAAAATGCCGCCAATTTTGACCGCCATGAAAGATAATATGCTTTATCTAAAGCATAATTTAAATGCACAAGCCATCGGCGCTATTAAAGGTGAATTTGCCAGTTTACAAACTGATATTTCAAGTTTGATTAGCGAAATGAATAAGTCGATTGCTGAGTCAAATAAATTTATTGAATCAATGGACGGAAAGTAAGGTTAAACAATTAGCACAAAGTGAATCAAACGGTTCTGACATTCACATATCTCGCTAACAATATAAAGGGGATGGCATCATCCCCTTTTTAATCACTGTAACCACTGGTAAAAAACCTTAGCCATCAGCAATCAGCAATCATCAACTTCAATGGCAATTAACGGTGTGTCACCTGCAAACTGAGGCTGAGAATACCTAATTTCACATTCATTAGCCGCAAAATCAGCATCTGGTCGAATACGAATGCCTGCTCTGCCAGCTAAGGTGTAGCTGGTTAACCTAAACTCACCGCCATCAGCAACATCCTCAATATTAATAGCACGAGCAATGCCAGTTGCAGTATGTCTTGGGTAACCGAACGCGAGGATAATATCTTCCCCCTGTACTTCAATACTATTGCCTAAACCGTTACCTGCAGCTGCGGGGGCAGTTTCATCGCAATCACTCGACACTAAGCAGCCTGAATGAACCATATTTTTTGCACTACTGACTGCACCAGCCACTCCACGCATAGTACTTTGATATGCATCACTTGATAAGTTGATAAACTTAGGCAAAGCAACGACAGCTAATATACCAAGAATGATAATGACCACAACCAGCTCAATCAGTGTAGAGCCTTTGCTGTTTGCCAAGCTTGAGTGCGTTTTTGCTGGTGATAGTTAACTCACGTTAAATACTCCATTGCTCTTCCTGTAAGGCTACATATACTTGATTTTTACCATTATGCTTAGCTTGATACATAGCTTGGTCAGCATGATGAATTAACTCATCGCTGCTTTTTATCTCGGTATGACTTACGGTAATACCGATACATGCTCCTATGATGACAATGTAACCATCCATCTCGAACGGCTGTTCAAGTATCGATAGCAACTTCTCAGCAGCTTGCTGAGCATCACTAATATTAGCCGTACCTGGCATAAGTACTAAAAACTCATCCCCACCATAGCGAGCTAACACGTCATCAATAAATAAATGTCGATTCAAACGCTTAGCAACCGCCACGAGTAATGAATCACCAATGGCATGTCCATATTTATCATTAACTGCTTTGAAGCCATCAAGGTCAATAAACAACAAACAAAAAGGGTGCTGCTTTGCCAGTTGCTGATCAATTTGCCGCCGAATAGACATTCGATTGGCTAGGCCTGTTACGGCATCATGATTAGCTAAATGTACGGCTTTGGCTTGCGCTTGCGCTAAATCAGCAGTGCGATCAGCTACCCGAGCTTCTAGCTCTTCACGACCAGCCCTGATATCCAGCGCCATTTGCCTGAAACTATCAAACAGCTTTGCAAACTCAATAGTATGAAATTTATGTGGCGTGACTAATGGCATTTGTTGCTCAGTTATCAGATGCCGAGTTTTATCTGTCAACACATCAATTGGCCGAGTAATTAACCTAGTTATCCACCAACTCACAATGCAGCACACTAAAAGCGACAAAAAGCCTACCAACAAGGTAACTTTTATTACATTGAAGGCGCTCGATTCCAATTCCTGAATTGGCTGCGGGATCATCACACCCCATCCGGTGGCTGGCACCACATCAAAGCCAGCGATCATATCCGCCTTAACTGCAGGCGAATAGAACTCACTCACGCCAGATTCGCCTGACATCATCTGTTGAACAATACTAATTTTACTGATGTTTTTAGCTTGTTGTTGCCATTGCTTATTGGGGTGCGCCAGTACATTTCCTTGGCTATCAACAATGGCAGCATGGCCTTTTTCACCAAACTCTACCGCTGATTGTAAATGCTCAATGTAGGTTGTTTGCATTGTGGCTAGCCAGATGTAACCTTGCCCGTCTTGGCGGATCATATACACAGTCGGGCGTTCAAGCCCCGTTTTATGCACTGGGGTAAAACGCGCTTCATTAAGTAAACTGAGTTCAAAAGGCATCTGGCTATTAATGAGAGAGTGAGGAACAGAATACTCTCCACCAAAGCTTACGTGTATTAACTCCCCGTTATCTGAATACTTAGCAATCGACTCAACATCAATGGATGCCAGTAACTGAGCCATTTGCTCATTCATCACTTGCTGTGATTCAATGTTGGTTGCAGCGGTAAAAATAGCTAGCGCATCCACAGCATACCGATTCAATGCCCGTGTCAGGTTCTTTGCCAATAACAAATGCTTGTCATGCACCATGCGATGTTCATTCTCTAGTGCTGAGTTTGCAGACCAAATTGAAATTGTAGTAATTGGGATTAACGAGATAAGTAGCATCATCAAAAATAGCAGATGACGAAAGGATAAGGTCATGGGGTTAATAACTGATTTATGGCCTAAATAACGACCAAGTTAAAATGTAACAACATTGTCACATGTGACCGTTTTCCATTCAAGCAAATAAGTTAACAAACATCACAAATTATAAACAAAATAAAACCCTGATTCGCTAAGGCCAATCAGGGTTTTTAAAGCTATCAAGAATATTACAGCTTAACTCATATAGAAGTTATAGGCTGTAGTAAAGCTCGAACTCCATTGGGTGAGTAGTGCGAGATACTTGCTCACACTCAGCAGACTTAAGCTCGATGTATGACTCGATGAAGTCTTTGCTGAATACGCCACCTTTAGTTAAGAACTCGTGATCCGCTGCTAGGTTCTCAAGTGCATTCTCTAATGAGGTTGCAACTTGTGGGATCTCAGCTGCTTCTTCTGCTGGTAAGTCGTATAAATCTTTGTCCATTGCATCACCAGGGTGGATCTTGTTTTGGATACCGTCAAGACCAGCCATTAGCAGTGCAGAGAAAGCTAAGTATGGGTTAGCAGTTGGATCTGGGAAACGTGTTTCAATACGACGCGCTTTAGGGCTTGGTACCACTGGGATACGGATTGAAGCACTACGGTTACGTGCAGAGTATGCAAGCATAACAGGCGCTTCAAAGTGAGGTACTAGACGCTTGTATGAGTTCGTGCTTGGGTTAGTGAATGCATTCAATGCACGAGCGTGCTTGATGATACCACCAATGTAATAAAGTGCTGTTTCACTTAGGCCTGCGTACTTATCACCAGAAAATAAGTTAACACCGTCTTTCGCTAATGATTGGTGAACGTGCATACCGCTACCGTTATCACCTACGATTGGCTTAGGCATGAATGTCGCCGTTTTGCCATAAGCGTGAGCTGTGTTATGCACAACATACTTCATGATTTGGATTTCATCTGCTTTATTTGAAAGCGTGTTGAAACGTGTCGCAATTTCGTTTTGGCCGGCAGTTGCTACTTCATGGTGATGCGCTTCAACTACTTGACCCATGTCTTCAAGGATCAAACACATGGCACTACGAATGTCTTGTGAAGAATCAACAGGTGCAACTGGGAAGTAACCACCTTTAACGAATGGACGGTGACCCGTGTTGCCATCTTCATAGCTAGTACCTGAGTTCCATGCCGCTTCTTTCGCATCAACTTTCACGAAAGTACCTGACATGTCAGTACCAAACTTAACGTCGTCAAATAAGAAGAACTCTGGCTCAGGACCAATTAATACTGTATCTGCGATACCAGTTGATTTTAGGTATTCTTCTGCTTTCTTAGCGATTGAACGTGGGTCACGTTCGTAACCAGTCATTGTGCTTGGCTCTAGAATGTCACAACGGATAAGGCCTGTTACTTCTTCAGTGAAAGGATCTAATAAAAATGAAGAAGGATCTGGCATCAATACCATGTCTGATTCGTTAATGCCCTTCCAACCATTGATTGAAGAACCATCAAACATTTTACCGTCTTCGAAGAAATCTTCGTCTACTTGATGAGATGGAATCGAAACATGCTGCTCTTTACCTTTTGTATCGGTAAAACGTAAATCAACAAACTTTACTTCTAGCTCTTCAATTTGCTTTAGTATTTCTGCAACTGATGACATTCTAAAACCTCCGGTAGGGTGTAGGGTTATCCCTTAAAATAATCTGGTTATTCGTCGACAAAATATCTGCAATGCGAATTTTTACAGTTTAAAGCCAAAATCGTGCCAAAAAACTAAATGCATGATTATAAATAATTTTAATTCCTAGCTCATCAATAAAAACCGATTAATGCACAGATATAGTGCAACACTATGCACCCTAAAGGTGCGCTAGTCCAATTCGGTGCGTACCAAAATGAAGCAAGCTTGATCCAGTTCATGAAACTGTCACTTTTATTCGTCAGTCTATAATTGTTAAGCATCACCACAGCTAAATCGCGCTGTATTCGCCATAAAAAAGCTAAGTGTTCAAAAATAATCCTATCTACTGGAGCCTCGGTAGAGTAGAATGGCACGCTTTTTTATGACGGCTATACTTATTAGCTGCGTTAAACTCCAATTTTTATTTGATGGTATAGAGGTTTTATCCGTGTTAGAAAATTTACGTAACATCGCCATTATTGCTCACGTTGACCATGGTAAAACAACCTTGGTAGACAAGCTTTTGGCTCAGTCAGGTACCCTTGAAAGTCGAGGCGAAGCCGAAGAACGTGTAATGGACTCTAACGATCTTGAAAAAGAGCGTGGTATTACCATTCTTGCTAAAAACACTGCCATCAAATGGAACGACTACCGTATTAACATCGTTGACACCCCTGGTCACGCCGACTTTGGTGGTGAGGTAGAACGTGTTCTTTCTATGGTTGACTCAGTATTGCTATTGGTTGATGCGGTTGATGGCCCAATGCCACAAACTCGCTTTGTTACCAAAAAAGCATTTGCTCAGGGTCTAAAACCAATCGTTGTAATTAACAAGATTGACCGTCCTGGTGCTCGCCCTGACTGGGTTATTGACCAAGTATTCGACCTATTCGACAACTTAGGTGCAACTGACGAGCAATTAGACTTCCCTATCGTTTACGCTTCTGCACTAAATGGTTTTGCGACATTAGATCCAGACGAAACAAGTGAAGACATGACACCGCTTTTCCAAGCGATTGTTGAGAAAGTATCTTCACCAGATGCTGATGCTGAAGGTGAATTCCAGATGCAAATTTCTCAACTAGACTACAACTCTTATGTTGGTGTTATCGGTATTGGCCGCATCAAGCGTGGTAGCGTAAAAGTTAACCAACAAGTGACTGTTATCGGTGCTGATGGTAAGACGCGTAACGGCAAAGTTGGCCAAGTATTAGGTTACATGGGTCTTGACCGTCACGAAGTAACTGATGCTAACGCTGGTGATATCGTTGCGATTACAGGTTTAGGTAATCTACAAATTTCTGACACAGTGTGTGGCGTAAACCAAGTTGAAGCACTACCTGCTTTATCTGTTGATGAGCCAACATTAACCATGACTTTCCAAGTAAACACTTCTCCGTTTGCTGGTAAAGAAGGTAAGTACGTTACTTCACGTAATATTCTTGAGCGTCTAGAGCAAGAATTAGTTCACAACGTGGCATTACGTGTTGAAGAAACTGAATCTCCTGACCGTTTCCGTGTTTCGGGCCGTGGTGAGCTTCACCTTTCAATCTTAATTGAAAACATGCGTCGTGAAGGCTACGAGCTAGCAGTATCTCGCCCAGAAGTTATCACCAAAGAAGTTGACGGTGAAATGTGCGAGCCATACGAAACCTTAACTGTTGACGTTGAGGAAGACCACCAAGGTGCTGTCATTGAGAAATTAGGCATGCGTAAAGGTGACATGAAAGACTTACAACTAGATGGTAAAGGTCGCGTTCGTATTGACTTTATTATTCCAAGTCGTGGTCTTATTGGCTTCCAAACTGAGTTTATGACAGCGACTTCAGGTACTGGCTTAATTTACCACTCGTTTGATCACTATGGTCCTGTTAAAGGTGGCGATATTGGTCAACGCCAAAACGGTGTACTTATCTCTAATGCAACCGGTAAAGCGTTAACATTCGCACTGTTCGGCTTGCAAGATCGTGGTCGCCTAATGATTGGTCACGCTGCAGAAGTATATGAAGGCCAAGTAATTGGTATTCATGCTCGTGCAAACGATTTAACAGTGAACTGTCTTAAAGGTAAGCAGTTAACTAACATGCGTGCATCGGGTACTGATGAAGCACAAGTGCTAACACCACACATTCAAATGACACTAGAACAAGCACTAGAGTTTATTGATGATGATGAGTTAGTAGAAGTTACACCAGAGAACATTCGTGTTCGTAAGAAGTTACTGACAGAAAGTGATCGTAAACGTGCAAGTCGTGAATCTAAGTAATTTTCGCGATTAACAGCACAAATTAAGCCCGCTTTAGCGGGCTTTTTTGTGCCTGCTATTTAAAGCCTTATATGCGTTTAATAATAGCTTCTGCTTTCTTCACCACAAAGTGCTCGACCATAAATGATAGGGCTATTGGTAACGAGTTTTAGTATTACATTGCTAATTACAATCGATAAAGTTAATACCATTTATTTTAGCTTTTAACCTGCTAGAACAGCCGCTTTATCCCCATTTTCATGACACGCTTACCGATTGAATTTTTTATATATAGTTATCCCTGACTAATTTTGCTGATTTTTATAGTGTAAAAGTCTAATATTTAGATAGCGACCAGATAGATAAAAGGAATCATCATGCGCATTTTATTACTTTTAGTACTGTTACTTATTAGCGTAAGTAGCGCTGCTACGGTTTATCGCTGGGTTGATGAAAATGGCAAAGTACATTACTCAGATGAACCGGTCGAAAATGCTGAAGTCGTGACACCAAATGAAAATACCCAAAATCAGGTGTCTTTAGATATTCCGCAACCGAGAACATCTTCCTCAGATTCTACTCAAATAACTGATGCACTTCCCGATGTGAAAATCTCAATCTTGTCTCCTACCGAAGAATCCACCATTCGCCAAAACAGCGGCAATATTACCGTAGTCTCAAGTATCACGCCTAAATTGCCCAAAGGTGTATTTTTAAGCTTATATCTGGATGGTGAGCTGCTAATCCAACCGCAAATATCTAGCAGATTTGAGTTAATCAACATTGATAGAGGTGAACATACCATTGTGGTGAAAGCAGTGACCCAAAACGGCAAAGTCCTTGCATCTAGTTCTCCAAGAAAGGTTTTCCTTCATCGAGCAACGCTATAAACGTTATATAATTTGACATCCAAAATACAATAAATAAACTTAAAAACAATAACTTAAAGTATTACAAAAATTATATAATCTGACTTTGGCGTTCGATGTTGAAGGTTGCTTGATGCACCATAATAGTGCACCATTGTGGTGCATTTTGGTTGCGACCTGATATTGGACGGCAAATGGACACTCATACTTTACTCAATCATTTAGTCACTGCGGTATTGGTTATCGACAAGCAACTCAAGCCTTGTTATGCCAATGCCGCTGCAGAACAGTTACTGGGCGTTAGCCACCATAAGCTGTTAGAAATGCCGCTCCCAGAGCTTTACCAAATGATGGGCGTTGACAACAAAAAGCTCAGTGATGCTGTTATTGCCTGCCAAGGTTTAACAGTTAATACCGCACCTTTATTAACGCTTGATGGGCAACACCACACCATCGATATTACCGTCGTGCCGTTAGAGAATGAGCAGCAGTTAAGCCTATTAGAGCTGAGGCAAGTCGATCAGCAAATGCGTATTCACCAACAGCTCAACATGGATGCACAACAACAGGCTGCACAATTTCTAGTACGTAACCTAGCCCATGAAATCAAAAATCCACTGGGTGGATTACGTGGCGCAGCCCAGTTACTTGCAAGAGAATTGACTTCTGAAGACCAAAAAGAATTTACCCAACTGATTATTGAGCAAGCTGACAGGCTAAGGAATTTAGTTGACCGGCTACTGGGACCACAGCGTCCAACAGAGCATTCCGAGCATAATATTCATGAAGTGATCCAGAAAGTGGTGTCGTTATTGGAAATGGCATTGCCCGAACAAATTCAATTAATTAGAGATTACGATCCGTCAATTCCGAATACCCAGATGGATCCAGACCAATTGCAGCAAGCGGTATTGAACGTAGTCCAAAATGCGATTCAGGCGTTGGAGGGTTGTGGTGGCACCATCAAAATCCGCACTCGCACTCAGCATCAGGTCACTTTAGGGACACAAAGGTACAAACTGGTATTGGTGCTGTCGATTATTGATAACGGCCCAGGCATCGCACCAGAACTAATGGATACATTGTTTTACCCAATGGTCACCGGCAGAGAGGACGGCTCGGGCCTCGGTTTATCCATTGCACATAATATTGCTCGATTACATGGCGGTCGCATCGACTGTACATCAGCCCCAGGACATACAGAATTTAGCATCACCTTGCCCCTACAGGCATAAAGCAGCATTGCGCTAATGAGGAGAAGTAATGAATACGAGTGAACAAGTTTGGATCCTCGATGACGATAGCTCAATACGTTGGGTGTTAGAAAAAGCGCTCAAAGGTGCCAAGCTAACCACGGCCAGCTTCGCCGCAGCAGAGTCGTTATGGCAAGCCCTAGAATCATCACAGCCGCAAGTGATCGTGTCTGATATCCGCATGCCAGGAACTGATGGCCTGACGCTGCTTGATAGACTTCAGCTGCATTATCCACATATTCCAGTCATCATCATGACTGCACATTCTGATTTAGACAGTGCCGTCAGCGCCTATCAAGCCGGCGCTTTTGAATACCTTCCAAAGCCCTTTGATATTGATGAAGCCATTGCATTAGTTGAACGTGCAATTACCCATGCAACAGAACAAACACCATCAATTGAACCGGATGAAACTGTTGTAAAAGCGCCTGAAATTATCGGTGAAGCACCGGCAATGCAGGAAGTATTCCGTGCCATTGGTCGCTTATCGCGTTCATCTATCAGCGTGTTGATTAATGGGCAGTCCGGTACAGGTAAAGAGTTAGTCGCTGGCGCGTTACATAAGCACAGCCCACGCAAAGATAAATCTTTTATCGCCTTAAATATGGCAGCAATTCCAAAGGATTTGATCGAGTCAGAGTTATTTGGTCACGAAAAAGGCGCTTTTACGGGCGCTGCGAACGTTCGACAAGGTCGTTTTGAACAAGCTAATGGAGGCACATTATTTCTTGATGAAATTGGTGATATGCCACTAGATGTACAAACACGTTTACTGCGCGTATTGGCTGACGGACAATTTTATCGTGTCGGTGGTCATCAGGCTGTGCAAGTTGATGTGCGAATTATTGCAGCGACTCATCAAAACCTCGAAACCTTAGTAAAGCAAGGCGACTTTCGTGAAGACTTATTTCACCGTTTGAATGTAATTCGGGTGCATTTACCCCCCCTTTCACAACGCCGTGAAGATATCCCTCAATTAGCTAGTCACTTCCTCAACTCTGCCGCCCAAGAAATAGGGGTTGAACCGAAGACGCTGACAAAAGAAACCGCGAAGAAACTGTCACAATTAACTTGGCCTGGTAATGTAAGGCAACTAGAAAATACCTGCCGCTGGTTAACTGTGATGGCTTCTGGGCAAGAAATCTTACCGCAAGATTTACCACCAGAATTAACTCAGGCTCCTAGTGCATCACAAACGGGTCAACCAGAGTTGAAAGATTGGCAAAGTGCGTTAGGTGCGTTGGTTGATGAGAAACTAACTGCAGGTGAAAGCGATTTACTGACTGAAATCCAACCGGAATTTGAGCGTATCTTGCTTGAAACTGCATTAAAGCATACCCAAGGCCACAAACAGGAAGCGGCTAAGCGTTTAGGCTGGGGACGAAATACACTAACCAGAAAACTGAAAGAATTGGCGATGGACTAAGCATGCAATCAACAACATCAATAGCCCCAGCGAGCCCTAATGACACAAGCAGCATTATTGTCATGGGAGTTAGTGCTAGTGGTAAATCAACTTTCGCTTGGCAACTGGCCAAGCAACTACAGGCAAAGTTTATTGATGGCGATGATTTACATCCAAGGGCCAATATCGACAAAATGGCCAGTGGCCAACCACTCAATGATGATGATCGTGCTCCTTGGCTAACTCGAATCAATGATGCGGTTTATAGCTTACATAGCAAACAAGAGCGCGGTGTTATCGCCTGCTCAGCCTTAAAAAAGCAATATCGAGATGCGATTAGAGTAAACAACGCTAATGTGACAGTGATATATCTACATGCCTCTAAAGAGGTTTTGCTTGCCAGATTAACCCAACGTCAAGGGCACTTTATGAAAGCAAAAATGATTGAAAGCCAGCTAGCTACGCTAGAAGCGCCACATGATGAACCAAATACACTTATCATCGATGCTGAGCAACCAGTTGACATCATGGTTGCTCAAATATGCCAGCAATTGACACCACAAAATTAAACTACTTTACCGTTAAACACATAGGCTTGGTTTTAGTCACCATGTTTGATATCACATTGCTCGGTTCGCCAATGAAATGCTGAAAGGTTAGCGCTAAACTAAGCTCTTTTTAAAAGCGTAATTAAAGAAAACACCGCACCTTGCGGATCATTCACCACGGCAAAACGCCCTACTTCTGGAATATCCGTCGGAGGCACACATATTTTTCCTCCTAAGTGCTCAACTTGCTTCGACATTTGATCACAATCATCCACATCAAAGTAGCTCATCCAATGGGTTGGGATATCCCCCCACTGCTCATCCATCGCTAACATACCACCGATAGGCTGACCATCAGCATGCCACTCTATATACTCAAAATCTTGCATGGGTGTCACTTTAGTGGTTAATCCGAGTGCCTTGCCATAAAATTCAGCTAACGACTGCGTATCACGGCAAGCAAGTTCCACCCAACAAAGTGTATTGGCAATCAATTTCTGTTTAATCCCGCTGTGTTGACCCGCTTGCCACACCGCAAAATTAGCGCCTTCAGGATCCATAAACGCGGCCATTCGCCCGGCATCACCTACATCATGAGGCCCTATCACCAATTGTCCGCCTGCAGCTTTAACCCGCTGCACCGTGATATCAACATCATCCACGGCAAAATAAATTCCCCAGTGACTAGGTGCATCTTTCGCCATTTCAGCCGACATTTGATACATGGCAGCAACTTCATCACCATTGATTTGAAGCGTAGTGTAATGGCCATCTGGCGTTTCCATATCGACAGCATCCCAACCAAATAGTTGTTGGTAAAAGACTTTGCCAGCTTGCCAGTCATGGGTTGCTAACTCTACCCAGCAAGGCTGTCCTTGATTGTACTTTTCAACTTTCATTGTGTTCTCCTAGCGAACTATTGCACACTCTTATTCACAACAATACACGCTTAGCTAATGTGAATATAAGTTAAGCTACTCATGAATTAAAAAGCAAAAAATCCATCTAGTAAAAACAAAAAAAGCCTTCAGATGAAGGCTTTTTGATGACGTTGAAATTATAGCTTAACGATAGATAGGTAATATCTCTGCCATCGCCAGCAGGTGACATGCCGCGGTTAATACACCGAAACCAATCACAATAAATATCAGACCATTACCACCTGGCACTTTGTAGCCATCTGAGTTGGGGTATTTTGCTCTCACTTTATAAGCTAGCAATCCAGGTACAATCACAGCCCAAATGGTTGCCGCTAAAGCCGCAAAGCCAATCGCCATTAAAAAGCCATTAGGAAATAATAGCCCTAGCACTGTCGGTGGAACAAAGGTCACTAATGCGGTTTTTAAGCGCCCTTGACGCGAGTCATCAAAACCGAATAAATCGGCTAGATAATCAAATAACCCAAGTGTCACCCCCAAAAAAGATGACGCAACAGCCAAGTTAGCAAATAGGGTCAACATATTGTTTAGCCATTTACTCTCAATTACGTCAGACAATGCACTCACTAATACGCCCATATTTCCGCCTTGAGCGATAATATCGGTAAACATGCTACGAGGGATATTACCCATGGTCGCCACTAACCAACAGACGTAGATAACTAGCGCAACCGAGGTACCGACAAATATCGCTTTGGTGATGGTTTTAGCGTCTTTACCATAGTACTTCACCAAACTAGGCACGTTGCCCTGATAACCAAAACTGGTTAAACCAAATGGAATTGCAGCCAGCATAAACGGCAAGTAGCTCGGCATGCCATCTGGCTCAGTTAATGTCGAAACATCAATTTCAATTAAGAGGTTGCCAATCGCGAGGAAAAAAGTAATCACCATGCCACCGAGCATGATGGTAGTGATTCTATCTACAGCCTTGGTACTGATCAGTACCACCGTTGATAATACAACTGCAAACACTAACCCCGCGACGCTTTGAGGTAAGCTAATACCTAAATTCGCTAAGCTGTGATTTACAATCGAGCTACCGCCACTTATGTACGCATAAGTTAAGATATACAGTACAAAAGCAATCGAGACACCATTCACGACTCGCCAAAACTGGCCTAAGGTATCTTTGGTGATCGTGTCGAAGCTCGCACCCGGTTTAAAGTGTAAGTTCGCCTCTAACAGAAACAAACCTGAAACCAACATACAAAACCAAACCGCGGCTAACATTGCTACAGAGTAGCCAAACCACATTCCAGCCCCCACAACTGGCAGAGAAAACATCCCTGCTCCAACTGTGGTGCCAGCAATGATCATTGCGCCACCTAATAATGATTTAGTTTGTGAGCGATGCTTCGCTCCATCCATATGGTTTGCCATGGTGTTTAACCGTGCTCCGCAGCCACGCTGTCTACTATTGTTGTTCTCACTGATGAGCGCTGTAAACGATTCACATGCTCTCTAATTCTGATTACATCTTGCTGCTTCTGTTCACTGGCACACAGGTAATTGAGATCTTTTAACTTCACACTTAAGGTGTTGTACAGTTTTTTATCGTAAAACTCTGGTGCTGTAATACCATGCAATTTACCCAACCTTTGCGCCAGTAAATGACTATCACGTTCAAGCTCAGAACGTTCGATTTCAGGCTTAATCGCAAGCAGGTTAAAGATGATGGCGTACCGCTGCATAGTTTCGCTAACAGTTTCTGCGAGTAACATTAACTGTGTGACATATGCCTCATTAACCGTTAGAACATCCGTTCCATCTATTAAACCTTCTGACTGCATTAACGACAAAATGTTATCGATGTAAGCAGGAAGATCTTCAATACCCATAAACAGTTCAGCTTTCATAAGTGGGTATAAGTCGTGAACAATATCGTGAATTTGTTGACGTTCACAGCCTTTAATACGGACTAAACAGCTTGCGATTAATGACGGCAATACCATTAAATGAATAATGTTGTTGCGATAGTAGCTCATGGTTATCGCCACTTTTTCATCAATGGAAATAATTTCGCCAATCGCATCCTTGTTTGACACCATTTTGTTCAATGACAAACATTGATCAACGATAGAAGCACCCGTGCCTTCAACGACCGAAGTAAAGTCGGTATAAGGTACTGCGTTAAGTAGTTTCAAATATAAATCTAATTGCTTCTCAAGCTGAGTACGTTCAAGTGCATTTTGCTCAGATGCAAGGAGTACCAAACTACCTAATGTCACAGATGACACCGCTGCAGCACCGTTAATATTGGTCATCACTGTCGTGGCAAGTTTATTCACAGCAGGCGTTAACCAAGTTGGCTTTTGCTCAGGATCTTGGCTCAACTCTTCACGCCAATCTGCAGATTGTTCAGTTAGAAAGTGTTGCAGATTAATTGGCTCACCAAAATTGACATAACCTTGACCGAAGTTACCTAACTTTCTAATTGCACCAAAGACCTGCCAAACAGACTCTTTTTTCTTTTCCTTACCACGCAATTCTTTATGGTATGTGGCGACTTCCATTACATGGTCATAGCCCAAATAAACAGGGACTAAGGTGACGGGGCGATTAATGCCTCTAAGCACACTGTTCACTGTCATGGCTAACATGCCTGTTTTAGGTGGCAGTAGTCGACCAGTACGTGAGCGACCTCCTTCAGTGAAATATTCTACTGAGTAGCCTTTAGCAAAGAGTTGATCTAAGTACTCACGGAAAACGGCGGTATACAATTTGTTTCCATTAAAGCTACGGCGAATGAAGAACGCACCGCCACGGCGGAAAAGTGGACCAGCAGGCCAGAAATTAAGGTTAATCCCTGCAGCGATATGCGGCGGTACCATACCTTGATAATACAGGATGTACGAAAGTAACAAGTAATCCATATGGCTGCGATGGCAAGGCACATATACGATTTCATGACCATCATGATGTAATTGTCTAATTTGCTCTGCACCACGAATTTTGATGCCGCTGTATAGTTTGTTCCACAACCAAGTTAAGAAGCGCTCAGCGATTCTTACTAAGCTATCAGAATAATCTGCAGCGACTTCATCGATATATTCAACTGCTTTTTCTTTGGCTTTGTCACGGCTAATATTCTTGTTTGCAGCTTCTTCGTCGATGGCCTTTTGAATGGACTCAGATTTTAGAAGAGAAGCAATAAGGGTTTGACGATTAGGTAACTGAGGCCCTGTCATCACTTTGCGTTGGCGATTAAAGTGCACTCGGGCGACACGCGCTAATTTCTGTGCAATTTTTTTATCTGAGCCGTGTTGATCCGCCATATATCTCAACGAAACGGCATTTGAAAACTGTACAAAGTTGTGACGACCTAAAAACAAAATCATCAACCATTTTCGCAACCACGTTGGATTTTGACGCTCTAAGACTGCCGCCTTCATAGTGTCTTCTTCTTTACCTGGGACACGTCCCCAATAAAGGCTAACAGGCACAAGTTGCACATCTAAGCCATCTTGCTGACGGTGTACAGTGAGGATATTTGTAAAATAATCTAAGTATTTATCGCCACTCAAGCGCTCACCAAATAAGGGCTTTCTACCTTCAAGGCAAACGACTCTCGGTACTTTAACGCCTGAGAGCTCTAGGGACTCATAAGGACTAGGCAAGCCATAGTCACTAGTGATTTCACTTAGCGCAGCGGTATCGCTAATGGACTCTGTCTTCATCACATAGATGACAGGCTTGTTAGGGTCTAAGTTCAAGTCATCGATAGGATTATGTGGCACGACTACTGTGTGTACCATCCACTGTTGTATCCAACGAAAAGCTCTTAGCAAGATTGAATCTGGTTTTGACGAATCTGACGTTGACATAAGGCGAATTCAAAATTAGTTGTCATTTATAGTGCCGCATAGGATACCAGAATATGGTCGGCATACACTATTAGTTAAATGAAACCACATAATCACCGTTTGGCTTGCTTATCCAGAATACATGTAACGTTCACACTTTTACTGACTTATTGCAGTAGTAACTGACAATGAAAGAAGAAAACCACTGTATGGGTTATACAGTAGTTATTTATTAAGCCTCAAAAATAGAAAATCTAACAAATAATCGAACTAATATTGATAAGTCCCAAACCTGCCTTTAACTCATATACAGCAAGGCTTTAATGCATATCCGCATCAAGAACATTTTGCTGAAAAAACATAAAATATACAGATTATCAATGGTTAATACTTGCGCAACCCAAAACACTGTATATAATAACAGTCACTGTATAAAAAAACAGGATTCAACATGAGACCATTAACACCACGCCAAGCTGAGATTTTAGAATTAATCAAAAGCAATATTGCTGAAACAGGCATGCCGCCGACACGTGCTGAGATTGCCAAACGTTTAGGCTTTAAAAGTGCTAATGCCGCTGAAGAGCACTTAAAAGCACTGGCGCGTAAAGGGTGTATTGAGATCATGCCTGGTACTTCTCGCGGTATTCGCTTACCGCAAGAAGAAACTCAACCAGATTTAGGCTTGCCATTGATTGGTCAAGTTGCCGCTGGTGAACCAATCCTCGCTCAGGAACATGTTGAACAACATTATCAAGTCGACCCAAGCATGTTTAAACCTGCTGCT
This sequence comes from Shewanella maritima, assembly GCF_043643735.1. Classification (GTDB taxonomy): domain Bacteria; phylum Pseudomonadota; class Gammaproteobacteria; order Enterobacterales; family Shewanellaceae; genus Shewanella; species Shewanella maritima_A. The sequence continues at coordinate 108,446 of NZ_JBHZSM010000002.1, read as the reverse complement.
GATTTTTTACTGCGTGTTCGTGGCGACAGTATGAAAGATATAGGCATATTAGAGGGTGACTTGCTTGCCGTGCATAAGATGCAACAAGCGCGAAATGGACAAGTTGTCGTAGCCCGTGTTGAAGATGAAGTCACTGTTAAGCGTTTTGAAAAAACAGGCAATACAGTCTTGCTTCACGCTGAGAATGAAGAGTATTCACCCATTAAAGTCGACCTCACATGTGAGAGTTTATCAATTGAAGGCTTAGCTGTAGGTGTGATCAGAAATGGAGATTGGCAATGAACAAATTACTAGGGACTGCCCCAAAACACCCGGGCTTATGGCGTGATGAACACTTCAATTCTGCAGAGGTTGCTGCGCCAACGAGCATCAATACTGTTCGCTCAACTTCTCATGGACAAGATGAACTATCTGCACTAGCACCGCAATTAGCCACGCTGAGTAAGCAAGGACGTTGGATTGTTTTAATCAACCCACCTCATATTCATTATAAACAAATGCTGGCCAATGCTGGGGTTCAAATGGATAAAGTATTGCTAGTGCACAGTAAAGATGAAGTAGAAACCTTATGGGCCACTGAAAAAGCCCTTACTAATGGTACTTCTAGTGCAGTTGTCACTTGGATAAACGACTTAGATCAACGAGATAATCGTCGTTTACAACTCGTGGCCAAAAGTGCTCGTGCACTCGGTCTTGTGATTCAGGCACAAGCAGAGACCTCGACCAATCCCACCAGTTTTGCTGTTTCAAATATGGTTTCACCAGCAACAAATTTCACTTCTTTTCATTAGTGTAAATTTAAATAAATACCAAGCCCTGCCACAGTTGCAGGGCTTTTTCTTATCTTTTTTCAAGAAATTAACCACAAAAGTGATCTTGATCAATGTTTGAACACCAAGTAGTGTTGTTAACAAGGGTGAAACATTTAGCCCTCGAAATAAAAGCACTTAGCCAAAATATATTGGCATACAGTGTGAATTTTATTGATAAGTTCAGTCGTAGGTATCCATCGCGGTTTTTTAAATAAGTTGTCGTGCAGTAAATATTAATCATTTACCAACCGCTCTCGATACTTTGAAGTCATCAAGCTTTTTTTTGGGAACCGAAGAGTTTGCATAGAGCAGAGACTTACTGTGTGACTCTTCTTTGTAGTTGCTATTCGCAATTGGCAGAGGAGAAGTCTTGTGAAGCAATGGTTGTATTGTTTACTGGCGGTACTTGTTGTACCTCCTTTCGGGGCAAGCGCAATGCCCCTCAACATGACAAAGGGTGTAACAGATATTAGTGGCCGTGTGTATGACTTACACATGATCATTTTATATATTTGCTGTGCTATTGGTCTGGTGGTTTTTGGAATCATGATTTACTCCATGATTTACCACCGCAAATCTAGAGGCGTCAAACCAGCTAGTTTTCACGAAAGTACGAAAGTGGAAATAGCATGGACTGTGGTGCCATTCATAATCCTTATTGGCATGGCTATCCCTGCAACCAAAACATTGATTGCAATGGAAGATCCATCGAATGCTGACCTGACAATTAAGGTCACAGGCTCTCAGTGGAAGTGGCATTACAGCTATTTCAATGAAGGAGTTGAATTCTTTAGCGTTCTTTCAACGCCAATGGATCAAATTACCGGTGACGGCACCAAAACAGAAACTTATCTACTGGAAGTTGATAAGCCGTTAGTGATTCCGACTAATCGTAAAGTTAGATTCTTGATGACATCAGATGATGTTATCCACTCATGGTGGGTACCAGACTTTGCTGTGAAGAAAGATGCTAACCCAGGGTTTATTAATGAAGCTTGGACGAAAGTTGACAAACCTGGTACTTACCGCGGTCAGTGTGCTGAACTTTGTGGTAAAGACCATGGCTTCATGCCCGTGGTTGTGGAAGTGCTACCTGAAGCAGAGTATGACGCATGGTTGCTCGCACAAAAGCAAGCAGCCAAAGATGCGCAAGCTGCTGCACAAGCTTCACTTTCTGAAACGCTAAGCATGGAAGAGCTAATGACACGTGGCGAACAAGTCTATATGTCAACCTGTGCAGCATGTCACCAACCAAATGGTGCAGGCTTACCCGGTGTTTTCCCATCCCTTATTGGTAGCCCATTAATTAAAGGCGATATCAATGATCATATTGATATTGTAGTTAATGGTATGCCAGGTACAGCTATGCAGTCATTTTCAAAACAGTTATCTGCTAAAGATATCGCAGCAGTGGTGACATACGAGCGAAATGCATGGGGTAATGACTCTGGCGATACCGTTCAAGCAATTGATGTCAATAATCTCTCAGCTGGTGAGGGTGCTTCAGCTGCAGCCGAAACGGCTGAGCAAGTGGCAACAGACATCGCTGATGAAGTGAAGCAGATAGCTGAACAAGTCCCTGAAGTGGCAACTGCTGAAGTTGATTTATCTGAAGCGACGCACGAGCAACTGATGGCAGAAGGTGAACAAGTGTATATGACCAGTTGTATGGCATGTCACCAAGCTAATGGTGCTGGCCTGCCAGGCGCTTTCCCTTCTCTTATTAAGAGTCCAATTATCACGGGTGAAATTGCTGGCCATATCGATATGGTTAAAAACGGTAAACCTGGCACAGCGATGCAAGGCTTTGCTGCCGTATTGTCACCTAGGCAAATGGCTGCAGTTATTACATACGAGCGAAATGCTTGGGGTAATGACTCTGGCGATACAGTTCAAGCCTTAGATGTTGATAGTCACGGACAGTAGGAGAGTGGAAACATGAGCACAGCAACACACGAACAAACTGTCGAGCATGATCACCATGATGAGCATCATGGTGCGCCTAAAGGGATCATGCGTTGGCTATTATCCACAAACCATAAAGATATTGGTTCATTATATTTATGGTTTAGTTTCATTATGTTTTTAACTGGCGGCGCCATGGCAATGGTTATCCGCGCAGAGCTATTTCAACCGGGCTTGCAATTAGTCGAGCCTAATTTCTTTAATCAAATGACCACTGTACATGGTCTCATCATGGTATTTGGTGCAGTAATGCCGGCCTTTACGGGGCTAGCAAACTGGCTGATCCCTATGATGATTGGTGCACCAGACATGGCATTGCCAAGGATGAATAACTGGAGCTTTTGGATCCTACCTTTTGCCTTTTCAATGTTAATTGGGTCACTTTTTATGGAAGGTGGGGGGCCCAACTTTGGTTGGACATTCTACGCACCACTTTCAACCACTTACAGTCCTGACACAACCGCACTATTTGTATTCTCAGTGCACATTATGGGGATAAGCTCCATCATGGGTGCTATTAACGTGATTGTGACTATTGTTAACATGCGCGCACCTGGCATGACTTGGATGAAGCTGCCTTTATTTGTATGGACTTGGTTAATTACTGCATTCTTGCTCATTGCGGTAATGCCGGTACTAGCAGGCGTGGTAACCATGGTTTTAACCGACAAATACTTTGGTACTAGCTTTTTTGATGCTGCTGGCGGTGGCGATCCAGTGATGTTTCAACACATCTTTTGGTTCTTTGGACACCCTGAAGTTTACATCATGATTTTACCGTCATTCGGTATCATTTCAGCCATTGTACCTGCCTTTAGCCGTAAAAGACTGTTTGGTTATTCCTCAATGGTGTATGCAACGGCGAGTATTGCGGTGCTGTCCTTCCTTGTATGGGCACACCACATGTTCACCACAGGCATGCCAGTATTTGCAGAATTGTTTTTCATGTATTGCACCATGTTGATTGCTGTTCCTACAGGGGTAAAAGTATTCAACTGGGTAGCCACTATGTGGCGCGGTTCAATGACATTTGAAACACCTATGCTGTTTTCACTGGCATTTATTATCCTGTTCACTATTGGTGGATTTTCTGGACTTATGTTGGCCATTACACCCGCAGATTTCCAATACCATGACACCTATTTTGTCGTTGCACACTTCCACTATGTACTGGTTTCAGGGGCCATTTTCTCCATCATGGCTGCTGCGTATTACTGGCTCCCAAAATGGACTGGCTATATGTATGACGAAACCTTAGGGCGCTGGCACTTCTGGTGTTCGGTGATTTCAGTAAACGTGTTGTTCTTCCCAATGCACTTCCTTGGTTTAGCAGGAATGCCACGCCGGATCCCAGACTATGCTATTCAGTTCGCTGATGTGAACCAAATCGTGTCAATTGGTGGATTTGCCTTTGGTTTATCACAGTTAATTTTCTTAGCTGTAGTAATCAAATGTATTCGCGGTGGTGAAAAAGCACCGGCTAAACCATGGGAAGGTGCGGAAGGGTTAGAGTGGACAATTCCAAGCCCTGCACCTTATCACTCATTTACTACACCACCAGAGGTGAAATAGATGAGTCAGCAACCAAAATCAAACCGTAAATTACTGACCTTACTCGTATTAGGTTGCGTCGGCATGTTCGGCTTTGGTTTTGCGTTGGTGCCACTTTACGACGTACTGTGCGATGCATTAGGCATTAATGGCAAAACGAGTAGCACTGCCAGCACTTACGAAGCTGTGGTTGTAGATAAGAATCGACTAATTACTGTTGAGTTTATTGCCCATGTGCAATCGGGAATGGCTTGGGAGTTTACTCCTCAAGTCAACCGAATCGAAGTCCACCCAGGTGAACTCACTCACGCTAAGTTTCTAGCGCATAACTTATCGACAAAAGATACCGTAGGCCAAGCTATTCCTTCAGTTTCACCTGGGCAAGGCGCGGCATATTTTAATAAAACGGAATGCTTTTGCTTTAATCAACAACCACTGGCGGCATCAGCCACTGCTGAACTTCCTCTCATTTTTTATGTGGATCCTGATTTACCTGAATCCATCAATACACTGACTCTCTCTTATACCCTCTTCGACATCACCGACAAGGTTGGTGGCTCGGCTGAGCAAGGAGCAGCAAAATGACAACGAAACATGAAAATTACTATGTGCCAGCTCAGAGCATCTGGCCAATTACCGGCGCGATAGGCTTATTTTTAATCGCCTTTGGTGCAGGTAGCTATATTCAACAATTATCGACTACTGATAGCTCAGGTGGTTACATTCTCATCGCCGGCATAGCCGTCATAATATTCATGATATTTGGCTGGTTTAAAAATGTGATCGATGAATCGATGTCAGGCCTATATTCGGCACAGATGGATCGCTCATTCCGCCAAGGGATGAGTTGGTTTATCTTCTCTGAGGTCATGTTCTTCGGCGCGTTTTTTGGTGCGCTGTTCTATGCCCGCATGTTTTCAGTGCCTTGGCTAGGAGGTTCATCAAATAACTTGATGACCCATGAGGTACTATGGCCTACTTTTGAAGCCATGTGGCCTTTAATAAAAACGCCAGATGGCACCACCACTGAAGCTATGCCTTGGACTGGCTTACCGTTAATTAACACCATCTTACTGGTGACATCGTCAGTAACACTCCATTTTGCCCACACTAGCCTAGAGAAATCTAAGCGTACGCCACTAAAAATTTGGCTCGCGATTACGATTTTATTAGGTGTTGCCTTCTTGTATTTGCAAGTTATGGAGTATACCCATGCTTACCATGAGATGGGACTAACACTGGAGTCAGGGATCTACGGTAACACGTTCTTCTTATTGACTGGGTTTCACGGAATGCACGTTACCTTAGGAACTGTATTCTTAATCGTGTTGTTTTTCAGAGTGTTAAAAGGTCACTTTACCCCTGAAAAGCAATTCGCGTTTGAGTCAGGTAGTTGGTATTGGCATTTTGTTGATGTGGTGTGGTTATGTCTATTCGTTTTCGTATACGTAATCTAGTCACATCATTTGTGTCACTAATATGGTCGTGGATTAGGCGTAACTAAGCCTAATCCCATGACCAGCAATAATAGCAGTATCACAATTGCAGAGAACAACACCCGTTTACCTAAAAACGGACTCATCGATTGACTGCTATCCCCTTTAACAAGAATAAACAAGGCTTTAGCTAAGTTAAACAAGATGAATATAAGCAGTAGCACTAAGACTAACTTAACGATGAATGAGGTTGTCACTGGCAGTCCTTTGAAGCGTTATAGCTTGTCAATTGTGTTTTTTATCATCATTACTGTGGCGGTATTTAGTATTTTGGTCAAGTTAGGGTTATGGCAACTCGATCGCGCCCAAAAGAAAAATCAATGGCAGCAAACCCTGTCTGAAAGGCAGCAACGAAGTCAGCTGAGTTTTGCACAATTACAATCACTCATCACCGAACAATCCCACTTGAATAATGAATTTGCTAGTCTCACTGGTTATCAAGTGAAACTCAGTGCGACTCCCGTTGCGCAAACAGTCATTCTGCTGGATAACCAAGTCTATCAAGGGCAAGTAGGGTACCTAGCATTACAGGCGTTTAGTGTTGAGGTTGGCCAGCCTTGGATACTGGTTGAGCTAGGGTTTACCCCAGCCAGTAAAGACCGTCGTGAGTTACCGAAAATACAACCGCTCTCTCAGCTGCCAATCACGATTGAAGGTCGTATTTATCAGAAACAACTTAATGTCGTCAGCCACCAGCTCATGGCGGAATTAAGTCAACCAATGCGTATTCAAAACCTCAACATTGGTGAGTTAGAACATGTACTAAAACACCCGATTTTACCGACTGTATTACAACCTAATGCTTTACCTGAGATATCGCTGCCACACCCTTGGCAACCTATCCCACTTTCCGCACAAAAACACCAAGGGTATGCCTTGCAATGGTTCACCATGGCTGGCGTATTTTTATGCTTAATGCTGTGGATTGCTGCCAAGTTTACCCGCAGACAACGCCCTATCGTCACTCAACAACATGCAAAAGAGGAGAGAGTATGAACTCCCAAGTTAAACGAAGCCGTAAGTCACTATTATTATTGTTAGCCGTTTTTATATTACCTATCGCGGCCGCTAAATTAGTGTTGAGCTTTGACTTGTATCAAGGCGGCGCAACCAATAAAGGTCAACTGTTTGATAATAATATGTCTTATCAAAGCTTGAATATGGAAAACCCTTCACCACAACATTGGCAAGTCGTGTTTTTAATGCCTCAGCGGTGTACAGAACAATGCCAAGAGCGACTGTATATTCTCAACCAAAGTTATATCGCACTTGGCAAAGGGCGTGACAGAGTGACACCGGTGATTGCCACAACGGCTAGCAGTGACACCGGAGCATTATCTGAGCTCAATATTGACTTCGCCACGGTTAAGGCATCACCTGAGTTTGCCCAATTACTCACTCAGCAAAATATGATCATTATTGACCCGTTAGGCTCGCTTGTAATGGATTATCCTGCTGTGCAAGGTCAGCAGCAGAACATTGCATTAGGTAAATCAATGATTGCTGATCTTCGCAAAATGCTGAAATTGTCTAGGGTGGGCTAATGAATATTAACACGTTAATTAAACTCACCTTAGTGTTCACCCTAATGGTGATATTGATGGGCGCCTATACGCGTTTATCAGATGCAGGCCTAGGCTGCCCAGATTGGCCGGGGTGCTACGGTCAAATTATCGTGCCTAGTGATTCAGATGAAATTTCACAAGCTCAAAATCAATTTCCTGAGAGAAAGTTAGAGCAAGATAAAGCTTGGCTTGAAATGATCCATCGCTATATTGCCGGTGCGCTTGGGTTAATGGTATTGGCCATTTTAATCATGTGCTTACGCAATAAAGAGGCACCAAAAAAGCTGCCAATGTTTATTTCTGCGTTAATCATCTTTCAAGCTGCATTAGGCATGTGGACTGTGACAATGAAGCTCATGCCCATTGTGGTGATGTCTCATTTAATTGGCGGTTTTTCGCTTTTCTCTCTAATGCTATTGCTCTATTTACGCAACAAAAAGATTCGTATTCCTGGCGGCGATAGCTACGCAAGACAATTTGCCCCGCTGGCTATGGCGGGATTATTAGTGCTCGTCGTGCAAATTATGCTGGGAGGCTGGACATCATCAAACTATGCGGCCTTATCATGTACAACCTTGCCTATCTGTGAGGGCGATTGGCTAGGTAACCTGCAATTTGCTAAGGCATTCTCGCCTTTTCAAGGTGATCACCCAAGCTTTGAGTTTGGTGTACTCGATTACCCTGCACGCATGACTATCCACGTTAGCCACCGCATCTGGGGCATAGTCACGGCGATTGTATTACTCATGTTGGCGATAAAGTTAGTCAAGTCACACTCTTCTATCATGCGCAATAGTGCTTATGTCTTGCTATTGCTTCTAACCGTTCAAATTGGACTGGGGATCAGTAATATTGTGATGCACTTACCGTTAGGGATTGCTGTATCTCACAATGGTGGAGCCGCATTGTTATTACTGAATATGGTATTTATAAATTACGTTATTTTGCGCAAAGCATAATGGCAAATTGAGGGAATAATTATGTCTAAACCCATTAGCTTGACTCAACCAACAACAATATCTTTGCAATGGCGCGCATATTTTGAAATGACCAAACCCAAGGTTGTAGCACTCATGCTACTTACCGTTTTAGTCGGTATGTGCTTAGCCTTGCCACATACCGTGCCATTACAACCTTTAGTATTTGGCTTGCTTGGCATAGGTTTGATGTCGGGGTCCGCAGCCGCTTTTAACCATTTAATTGACCGAAGAATAGATGGCTTAATGGCACGAACCTACAACCGCCCTTTACCTAAGGGAAAAATATCAACGGTTAAAGCGAGCACTTTTGCAGTCTCGATTGGCTTACTGGGATTTGTTTTACTCTATGCATTAGTCAACCCACTCACTGCTTGGTTAACGTTTGCCAGCCTGATTGGCTACGCGGTGATTTATACCGCTTATCTCAAACGAGCGACACCGCAAAATATCGTTATTGGTGGGTTAGCAGGTGCAATGCCACCTTTATTAGGTTGGACCGCTGTCACCAATGAGCTTCATGGTAATGCACTGTTATTGGTTATTATTATTTTTACTTGGACACCGCCCCACTTTTGGGCGCTTGCGATTCATCGTCAAAAAGAATATGCAAAAGTCGACATTCCGATGCTGCCAGTGACTCATGGTATTGAGTTTACCAAAACCTGTATTTTGCTATATACCCTATTACTCGCCATCGCTTGCTTATTACCTGTATTGGTCGGCATGTCAGGTCCCCTATATCTGATTGGTTCAACACTGCTCAGTTGTGGCTTTATTGTCAAAGCATGGCAATTAAAATATCGTGACAAGCCTGGGTTTGCGATGAATGTGTTTAAGTTTTCCATTTATCACTTAATGATTTTGTTTATTGTATTGTTAGTCGATCATTACCTATGGGTAAACTAATCAGAAAGGTGTCTACATGAAAAAATGGATTGTACTTGCCATTGTGATGCTCACTCTGGGCGCTTGGTTTGCATCTGCATCAAGGAATGCTACCCCAGAACTAAGTAGCAGTTATATTTTTGATAACCCAAGACCCTTGGCTCAATTTAATTTGCATGACCAGTATGGTAATGCTTTCACTAATGCGGATTTGCAAGGTAAATGGACACTGTTTTTTATTGGATTTACTTCTTGCCCAGATGTTTGCCCGACCACTTTGAATAAATTAACTGCAGCCTATCCTCAACTGCAGGCAATAGATGAGTCTATTCAAGTGGTGTTTGTATCTGCCGATCCAGCTAGGGACTCTCAAGCTAAACTCCTAGATTATATTAACTTTTTCAATAAAGATTTTAAGGCTGTCACTGCAGATCACAGTGTACTATTTCCTTTCAGCCGCGACTTAGGGTTTAGCTATGCTATGGTTGGCGATGACGACAACTACCAAGTCGATCATAGTGCTTCGTATGTTTTAGTATCACCTGCTGGTATTAAAACAGCTGTGTTCAAAACACAAATACAACCAGGCGAAGCACCACAAATCAAAAACAAAGACTTAATCGAAGATTTCAAACAGATTGTCTCTTCATCACCTTCATAGTTAATGTAGTAAGTCATGTCAGAAACAGCTTGTCACGACTTACTACAACTTTCGGTTTACATTCCAAGCATGCCTGAGTAAATTTAATGGAATAAATTTGTTATTTTTCAATAAATCGCCGCAAAATGTGTCTATATTTATTGAGAAGACCTTAACCGAGAAGTCGGAATTATCATGGCAGATATCGAGATTGATTTAGGCAAGGAAATAACCATTCGTAATATCCAACCCCTTTATCATTCAATGTTGAATCAGCTTGATGCGAATGATGACATAACACTCAATGCCCACCAGCTTGAAAGGCTTGATACAGCCGGAGCTCAGTGCCTATACCTGTTCCAGCAAAGCTGCGAAAAAAGAGGGGTAAAGCTAAGTTGGTTGCATGCCGATAATGAGTTAGTCAGTCAGCTATCGCAATTTGGCATACACATTCTGGAAGAAACCTAATAAAAGGACTGTTCTACATGAAAAAGATCCTTGCCGTAGATGACTCAACATCTATGCGACAAATGGTCAGCTTTACGCTAAAAACGGCCGGATATGATGTCACTGAAGCTGCTGACGGAGAGCAAGCATTATCACTCGCGCAGCAAACTGAGTTCGATTTGGTTATATCCGACATCAATATGCCCGTCATGGACGGGATAACGCTTATTAAGCATCTTCGCGCCTTGCAAACATATAAGTTTACTCCCCTACTTATGCTGACAACGGAATCCAGCCCAGAGAAAAAGCAAGAAGGCAGAGCCGCTGGTGCAACTGGCTGGATAGTAAAACCCTTCAACCCTGAGCAACTGCTTGCCACTGCAAAGAAAGTATTGCGCTAACGAAGGAATGTCAGATTGTGAATATTGATCTTAGTCAGTTTAGCCAAATCTTTTTTGAAGAGTGCCTAGAGGGCTTGGCTGCAATGGAGACAGAGCTTCTGGCCATCGATATCAAGTCTTTCGATGATGAAGCGATCAATACTATATTCAGAGCAGCGCACTCCATCAAGGGCGGCAGTGCGACCTTTGGCTTTACCCAAGTTGCCGACTTCACTCATTTACTTGAAACCTTACTCGATGAAATTCGTGAAGGTGAACGAGCGCTAACACTTGAACACATTGACATGCTGCTTAAGTCAGTGGATATGCTACGAGAAATGATTGACGCACTAATGCAAGAGCAGGACTTTGCTAACCCAGAATTTGCCCCCCTTAAGCAACGATTTCAACAAGCGCTCATCGACAGCCCACAAAGTGCAAGCCAACAGACTACAGATAATTCAGAGCAAGTCTTTGAAGCAACAGCAGATACAGATAAACAAACCTGGTGGCGTATCGATTTTATTCCCGGTCCAGATATCCTGCGTTGTGGTAATGATCCGGTTTACATGTTTACTGAATTAAGTGAACTCGGCACTTTGCAAGTAACATTAAATGCTGTGCCCTATCCTGATTTTACCGAGTTTGACCCCGAAGTCTGTCATTTACAATGGCAGCTAGATTTACTTACGGATAGCCCACAAGCGAGGCTGGCAGAAGTATTTGAGTGGGTTGAAGATGAATGTGACATTATCTACACCCAGCAAAGCCGTGATGCAAGTTTAGAAGCTTCCCTATTTAAGCAAACTCAGGCATTAACGACTGATGATGTTCTCAACAACCAAGTTGACGTAACAGCAAATGAGCCAACCACGACAATCGATGACTCAGTCAATAACGACTTTGACTTTAACCAAGCCGTTGCGAGTGCTTTTGACTCTTTGGCAACTGCCGCTGGCAATGAGCAATTAGCTACGACTGAACTCAGTAATGCCAAAGCTGAGAGTAACAATAATTTTAGCTCTATTTTAAGCGAGTTAGATCAACTCGATACGGCTGAACCAGCAGCACCTTCGGCTATTGAACAACAAAGCTCGTCCCTAAAAACAGAAACAGAGTCAGCACCTCACATTCAGCAAGCTGGCGAAAATAACCCCATCACAGCATCCACACCTGCGGAAGTTACTAGTCCACAAAAAACGAAAACGAGTGCTATTGCAGAAGCAGCCAGTTCAGTACGCGTCAGCACCGAAAAAATTGATCAGCTGATCAATATGGTGGGCGAGCTGGTGATCACCCAAGCTATGTTAGGACAAATGGGGCAACAAGATGAGTTAAACAAGGATACGATGATTGATCTGCGCCTTGGGTTGGAGCAATTAGCCACTCACACTCGAGAGCTACAAGAAAGCGTCATGCAAATCCGTATGATGCCGATTTCTTTCGCCTTCAATCGCTTTCCAAGGCTAGTGCACGACATTAGCCAGCAATTGAATAAGCAAGTGGATTTGAACCTCAGCGGAGAAGACACCGAAATAGATAAAACTGTCATGGAAAAAATTGTCGACCCGTTAGTCCACCTCGTGCGCAATGCCATGGACCACGGTATTGAAAGTCCAGCAACAAGACAGCAGCAAGGCAAATCACCTCAAGGCACAATTAACTTAAATGCCTTTCATCGAGGCGGCAATATTATCATTGAAATTCATGATGATGGTGCTGGGATCAACACTGATAAAGTGCTGAAACTGGCACAACAAAAAGGCCTTGTGGAAAACAACTGCGAACTCACACAAGACGACATTCACCAGCTTATTTTTGCGCCTGGGTTTTCTACTGCTGAAAAGGTATCTGATATTTCTGGGCGTGGTGTCGGTTTGGATGTGGTCAAGCGTAATATCACTGAGCTTAACGGTACGATTAATATCCAGTCGGTGCCGGGAAAAGGCAGTATTATTAGTATTAGCCTGCCGCTCACGTTAGCGATTTTAGATGGCCAATTAATTCGTATTGGTGAACACATTTATGTCGTGCCATTAGTAGCAATACATGAGTCTTTGCAAGTGAAACCGAGTCAGGTTAACCACCTAGGTAACAATCAAGAGGTGGTGCATCTGCGGGAGGAATTTATTCCTATCATTAAAGCTTATCAGCAATTTAATCATACGCCTCAATCAACCAAAACCCATGAAGGCTTAGTCATGATTGTTGATAACAACAATAAAAAAGTGGGCTTATTGGTAGATGAGCTTCTCTCACAGCAGCAAGTTGTTATAAAAAGCTTAGAAGAAAATTACACCAAAACCCCTGGCGTATCTGGGGCCACCATCTTAGGTGACGGCAAGGTCGCACTGATTATTGATGTACCGACCTTGGCACAAATGGCCGGTATTGGGACCAACAAGGAAAATGCGGCTTAGGAGGCCAAGGATAATGGAGATCACCCACCAGCAATCTCAAGCCTCGCAAGGCAATGTGGATCAACAATACCTTACTTTCATTATGGGAGAGGAAGAATATGGTATCGAGATCCTCTCAGTACAAGAAATTCGCGGCTGGCAAAACACGACTGTGTTGCCTAATGCCCCAGCTCATATTAAAGGGGTCATCAATTTACGGGGCACCATAGTACCTATCATCGATTTACGACAACGCTTTGGTATTACTGAGTTAACTTATGGGCCGAAAACAGTAGTTATTGTAGTAAAAATTGAATTAGAACAAAGCCATAAAGTGATTGGTATTGTTGTCGATGCAGTATCAGATGTGATCATTGTCGATGATGAAAATCTCAGACCCACACCCGACTTTGGTTTAGAAACTGATATACGTTTTATCAAAGGTTTATCCAGTATCAACGATGCCATGGTGATTCTACTCGACGTGCATTTATTACTAGGCAATGAAATGCTGCCTAGTGCGTCTCAATTATCAAGCATCATCAATCAGCTGGAAATTGAGCCAGAATCAACCGAATCCATTTAATTAAAACATCATTCACAGAGGATGAGTTATATGCAATCAACACAGACAACGCCACAAGGGAAAGCCCCTTTAGTTGCGATTGGCGCTATCATCACAGTAATCATTGCCTTATTACTGGCGATTTCTTCCACGTCTGCATTATTCATCGCGGCCTTTATTTGCTTAACACTTGTGTTGCTGTTGGTGCATGTCATTCAGCTGAAACAACAATTACAGCTGCAAGCGAGCATCATTAGCGATATCACTGCCGCTTATGATGCCAAGCAGGCGCCAGAGCTTTCAAGCTTAGACACACCACAATGGCAAGGCGTTGCACAGCACGTGAATGCATGGTGGCAAGACACACAGAGCAGCCGTTTTTATAAGCAAGCGCTAGATGCCTGCCAAGGCAATGTGATGGTGGCAGATACTGAATATAATATCGTTTACCACAATCCGTCTCTGTATGAGATGTTTAAAGCCAACGAAGCCAAGCTGAAAAAGAGCCTTACACGATTATCTGTCGACGATATGGTTGGCAGTAACATGGATATGTTCCACCGCCACCCTGAGCACCAAAGAAAATTGATGGATGAAATGACCAGTGTCTATCGCACCGTATTCACAGTAGAAGGTCTCACATTCAGACTCACAGCAACACCAATCTTCAATGATAATGAGCGCATTGCCACGGTAGTTGAATGGTTAGATATGACAAAAGCTGTGGCACAAGAAGCCAAAGAACAACAGCTAGCCAACGAGAATACCCGTATTAAACAAGCACTAGATTGTGTCAGTGCAAATACCATGGTTGCCGACAATAACAATAACATTATTTATACTAACCAAGCGCTGCAAGCCATGTTTGAAGAAGCACAAGAAGATGTACGTGAAGGCTTACCTCACTTTGATGCTAAACATATGATTGGTAAAAACATTGATGTATTCCATAAGAACCCAGTGCACCAGCATAATATTCTAAAAGCCCTTGAAACCACACATAATGCTCAGTTCCAAGTAGGTAAACGCTTCTTTAAATTTACCGCTAATCCCATTAAAGATGATAATGGTGAACGTATCGGGACTGTGGTTGAGTGGGAAGATCGCACTTCAGAGGTACGTATTGAGCATGAAGTTAATCAATTGATTGCCGGCGCTAACCAAGGCGACTTTAGTCAGCGACTTACGCTCGAAGATAAAGACGGGTTCTTCTTATCACTCTCAGAAGGGTTGAATAACTTGCTCACCATCTCAGATGCCATTATGTCTGATGTGATGGAGTTATTTGATGGATTAGCTAAAGGCGACTTAAATTGCAGTTTACAGGGCGAATACTCAGGGCAGTTTAGTAAGTTACAAACTGACGCCAATGCCACGGTTAAACGACTTACTGAAATTCTCAGCGAAATTCGCGAATCTGCTAATACGGTAACCTCAAGTTCAGAAGAAATCACACAAGGGAATATTGATTTAAGTCAGCGCACAGAAGAGCAAGCAGCATCTCTTGAGGAAACATCTTCTAGCATGGAACAAATGACCATGACGGTTAAGCAAAGCGAAAGCAACGCCATGTTAGCTAACAAGCTCGCTCAAGAAGCCAGCCAAAAAGCCAGCTTGGGCGGCGATGTCGTCAAACAAGCCGTGACAGCCATGGATGCCATTACTGAGTCGAGTAAACGCATTGCCGATATCATCACCGTGATCGATGAAATCGCTTTCCAAACCAACTTACTTGCCCTCAACGCCGCAGTAGAAGCGGCACGAGCGGGTGAGCAAGGCCGTGGCTTTGCCGTTGTGGCTGGTGAAGTGAGAAACTTAGCTCAACGCAGTGCTGGTGCAGCCAAAGAAATCAAAGATTTGATCCGCGACAGCGTCAATAAAGTCACTGATGGCACGACATTAGTTAACCAATCAGGCGAGACCTTAAAAGATATTACTGAGTCAGTCACTGAAGTCGCTCAAATGATTTCCAGTATTAGCATCGCCGCTGAACAGCAGTCAGTGGGGATCCTTGAAGTCAATAAATCCATTACTCAGATGGATCAGATGACCCAGCAAAACGCCGCATTAGTAGAACAAATTGCTGCTGCAGGTGACACCATGACAGAACAAGCCAGAAACATGCGCCATAAACTCAGTTTCTTCAACACTGGCCAAGAGTTCGTGCAAGCGCAACCAAAAACCTTTGATAACCTCTCTCGACCACTATCGATTAATGTCAGTAAAGAAGAGTGGCATGAGTTCTGATTTATCAGATATCTATGGACTAGAAAAAGAATTCCCTATGTTGTCAGCCGATTTTGAAATGATTCAAAATATGGCTCACCAACATAGTGGAATTGTACTGCCCGATCGGAAAAGACAAATGGTGTACTCGCGCTTATCGAGACGCATCAGACAATTAGGCATTGCCAGCTTTAGTGAATACCTTGCCCTAGTGAACCAATCCGACGAAGAATTTGCTAGCTTTATCAATGCTCTCACCACCAATCTCACATCATTTTTTAGAGAAAAGCATCATTTTGACTTTTTAAAAAATACCATCACGCCGATGTGGTTAGCCCGCAAGCAAAGACGCTTACGAGTTTGGTCGGCGGCATGTTCTACTGGCGAAGAGGCGTACAGCATTGCCATGACACTCGCCAAGCCTTTTGCTTCACCGGAATGGGACTTTAAAATTTTAGCCACAGATCTAGACACTAATGTGCTAAATACTGCTAAGCAAGGACAATATAGCCGAGATGCAATGGCCAATATTCCCCCAGATTTAGCCGATAGCTATATCAAATCACACACAAGTAAGCAGCATATTTTCATCAGTGAACGCATTAAACGCTTAATCCATTTTAAGCAATTGAATCTACTTGAGCACTGGCCAATGAAGGGGCCTTTCGATGTTATTTTTTGCCGTAACGTGTTTATTTATTTTGACCATGAAACCAAAGTAAACATCATCAAACGTTTCAGAAGGCTGCTGGCTGATGATGGCGTACTTATCATTGGTCACTCAGAAAATCTAATGCAGGTTTCAGATGAGTTCACTTTTTCAGGTCAAACCATTTACCGACCAAAACTGAGGCAAAATAAGCCATAATCAATGAGAAGTTGTATATGAAACAACTCAATTTAAACGATCAAAGCTTTCAGACTAATTACCTATAGCCGACCGTTTAAATACAACAACCTACCAGCGAACAGTATGCGAACGCTGCAGTGAGGTGAGGACAAATAATGATAAAAGTACTGGTCATCGATGATTCTGCTTTCATGCGCCAAGTATTATCCCATTTGCTGGAAGCCAGCGATAACATCCAAGTAGTCGGCACGGCAAAAGATCCTTATGAAGCCAGAGTATTGCTCAAAACTCTCAAGCCTGATGTGATCACACTTGATGTCGAAATGCCTAAAATGGATGGTTTAGCCTTTTTACGGAACTTAATGCGTCTAAGACCTATGCCAGTTGTGATGGTGTCTTCACTCACTCAAAAAGGTGCTGATGTTACCTTGGAAGCCATCGACTTGGGAGCTGTCGATTTTATTGCTAAACCCAGAGATAACACCCAAGCCAGTTTATCAATGTTTCAACAACAGCTAGTCGACAAAGTCACAGGTGCTGCCGAAATAAATATTGCTGAATACCTCACCACGCTTTCCACGCCATCAGCGACAAAATCTCCTCACTCAACATCAAGGCAACAACCCCCTTCAAAACCTGAGCAGTTAATTGCGATAGGGGCATCCACTGGCGGCATTGAAGCCATTCAATACATTTTGCAAACCATGCCATTAAATTGTCCTCCTATCGTCATTGCGCAACATATTCCCCCTGTATTTAGTCGGTCATTTGCAAACCGACTAAACAACAACTGCGACATTAATGTCATTGAAGCTAAAGGTGGAGAGTTATTATCACTAGGAACAGCGTATATCGCACCTGGAGATCAGCATTTACAGATAGAGTGTGTCGCTGGGCAGTTAAAAACTAAGCTCAATGATGCACCAGCCGTGAATCGACATAAGCCTTCTGTGGACGTACTGTTTGATAGCATAGCAGAGCATGCTGCAACAAAAGCCATTGGCGTGATACTAACTGGAATGGGCCATGATGGTGGCCAAGGTTTACTTAATATGAAGTTGGCAGGCGCCCACACCATCGCGCAAAATAAAGCGTCATCTATCGTGTGGGGCATGCCGGGTACTGCTGTATCGATGGGAGCGGCCAAAGAGCAGCAACCTTTAGATACTATTCCGTCAAAATTACTGCAATTAATGGCGTAGCTTTAAACAGACCTTAACCTTCTTAGGCAAGATATAATTATTCGTGTACCCAAACGCCGTCATCCCTTGGACGAACCCAAGATTGTGAAAACCAGTAATAACCTGATTTTGTTTTACTTGGTGCTGTACAGTTATAGCGCGAGCGTCCTGCGGGTAAATCTAAATCAGCCTGTACAGTAAATTGATCCTCACCTGACCAAATGGGCGTTTTAGCACCTTGCCCTTGGACAAAGCACATTAACTGATGCGGATAAATATCGGTAATATCTAGGGTTATTGTTAATTTAGGGCGCCATTGCCCCATTGGTAATTGCGGATCTGTCACGCTTTGCTCAAGCACAGGCATATTTAAACTGGCAAACTTGACTTTTAGTTCATTCATATCGGCATAAGCATCGGCCATCGGGAAGCGTGGTAATGCCGTTAGACTAGAATATGGTCCTGCTGCACCAGAATGTTGTCCTAAACCAATGAAGTCGTGCTTAGTTAACATTGCTTCTAATTCAGTATTATATTCGCCATAAGGGTATGCGAGCATTTTGACACTTTGTCCAGTATGCTTTTCAATCGCGGCTTCAGTATCAAGTAGGTTTTTTTCAACGCGTTGATACCACTGAGTATCAGTTTCACCTTCCAAGCGGCGAATAAGGTGTTCATGCCCCCAAGAGTGATTTGCAATCGTCGCGCCTTGCTGCACCAATTGATTAATTTGCTGCCAGTTCATCATGCCACGATATTGATTATCAACGGGTTCGACTGCCACAAATACCGTGTATGGAAATTGATGCTTAGCTAATATTGGCGCAGCATTGTTGATGATACTGTCGTATCCATCATCAAAGGTAATCACAATGGTTTTCGCATCTAGGTGGCGTTTGGCTTTAATGGCATCAACAGCTTGCTGCAAACTAATCACGGTAAAATCATTGTCAGCAAGGTAGGCCATTTGTTGTGTAAACTGCTCTGGTGTAACACTGGTACTTTTAGGTGTACTGTCAGACACATGGTGATATTGTAATATCACAACAGCCTGTACCGGCAGACTCAATAGCACACTAAACAAGCCGCACATTATTAATCGCATATTTTTGAGCATCATTAATTATCCTATGTCTACAACTGCGTTACTGCTAAACCGCCAGAAAAATAAACAGCTTATCGCGTTAGCTACGCCGATGATCTTATCTAATATTACCATTCCATTGCTGGGTTTGGTGGACACCGCAGTTATCGGCCATTTAGATCATGCCTATTACCTCGGTGGTGTCGCATTGGGTAGTACCCTTATTACATTAATAGTCTGGTTGCTGGGCTTTTTAAGAATGTCGACCACTGGTTTAGTGGCGCAAGCTTATGGCGCAAATGACGACCATTATCAGCAACAACTCCTCGTACAAGGTTCACTTTTGGCACTTGTTCTTGGGTTAATGGCAGTTATTTTACAGCAACCTTTGCTGGATCTGGCATTAAATCTCACTCAAGCCAGTGAAGCGGTGCAAATCTACTGCCGTCAGTATGTTGAAATCCGAATTTGGTCCATCCCATTTGCCCTGCTTAACTTAGTATTATTAGGCTGGCTGTTAGGCCGACAACAACCTAAAGCCGCCATGTGGCAATTAATCATAGCCAATACTGTCAATATTGGCTTAGATGTTCTGTTTGTTATTGGCTTCGATTGGCAAGTGAAAGGCGCGGCATTAGCGTCTGTGATAGCTGATATCTGCGCCTTCGCTGTCGCGGCATTCATGGTGAGTAAACAGTTGCACCTTGATAAACATTTTAGCTGGGGCAAACTAGCTCAGCATTGTCGCTTCAATGGTATTTCAAAACTGCTAAAACTGAATCGAGATATCTTTATTCGTAGCCTTTGCTTGCAAGCCGCGTTTAGCTTTATGACTTTTTACGGTGCGGGACTAGGTGACAATACCATTGCCGCAAACGCCGTATTACTCAACTTATTAATGCTCATCTCCTACGGGCTCGATGGCGTGGCCTATTATGCTGAAGCAGAAGTAGGCAAAGCTTATGGGGCAAAAGATAACCGCCTAATGCGCGATTCAGTCACCTTAGCTTTTTTCTGGTCAGCCATTATTGCCCTACTTTGTTGTGTCAGTTTTTATCTAGGCGGCCAAGCGTTTATTCAATTACTCACCAGCATAGAGCAAGTGCAAATCACGGCTCTGCAATTTTTACCTTGGTTGATATTAATGCCATTGTGGGCATTTAATTGTTATCTGTTTGATGGCGTATATATTGGTGCAGCCAAAGGCGATGTGATGCGTAATTCGATGATAGTGTCGACCTTCGTTGTCTATTTCCCACTATGGTACCTATTGCAAGATTGGGGTAACCACAGTCTTTGGTTAGCCTTGTCCGTATTTATGCTAACCCGCAGCCTAACATTGGGCTGGCATTACTTAGCGATATTGAGGCATCAACAATTCACTTAAAGCCAAATGCGCAACAGTTAACAATTGCATAACAATGAGTTGAGCCGCTATACAGTTTATGTAGAATAGATACTCGAAAGAATTTAAATAAAAAAGGTTTTATTAAAAGGACTTATGCATGAAATGGATTTTATCAGCACTTTGCTGTTTGGCAGTGATGTCTTCGGCAAATGCAGACACATCTCAACAGTTACCCACAGAAGCGTTTGCCAGTATCCCAGATGTCAGCCATGTTAACCTCTCACCCAACGGCAAGCTCATTGCCTCTGTTATTAGATTAGAAACAGAAAAAAGCAGTGGGACGGCTGTCAGTATCTTAGAAGTTGCCACTGGAAAACAGTTTTATCCCTTAAGATCAGATAATGACAAGTTCACTATCGTTGGCTTAGATTGGGCAAATGACAATATCTTATTAGTCTCAGCAAAGTTTCCAGCGGTGAGATTCGGTGTGCCGACCACGGAAACGCGTCTATTTAAATACAATCTAGCCGACAATAAAACCAGCAGTATTTTGTCAAAATCACTGCTAAAACGCTTTCAATGGTTACCCCAATTTCAAAATAACATTATCGATATGCTGCCCGAAGATGAAGAGCACGTTTTAATGCAATTTAGGGGGATGGGGAATCATCCACAATATGCTTCCGTCATGAAAATTAGTTTATCTGGCGGGCGTTCGCATACCGTCCAACCGACTAAGCGCTACATAACAGACTGGATTACTGATCGTCAGCATAATGTGCGTATTGGTATTTATCGCGACGATGTCACTTACCGTATTTACGAACAAGAAGAAGCTAAAGGCGATTTGCGCGTCTTATGGGAATTTGATGCGTTTGAAGAAAATGCCATTTGGCCAATGGGATTTGCTGATGACCCTAATATCTTATATGTTCGCGCGTACCATCAGGACAAAAAAGCCATTTTTAAGGTGAACCTTAAAGATAAAAACCTGAAGAAAGAGCTGGTTTACAGCAATCCACATTATGATGCTCTAGGCTCATTGGTTTACTCATATGCCAAGAAACAAGTGGTCGGTTTAACCAGTGGTGACGACAGTGAGTATACGTTCTGGGATGAGGATTACAACAGACTGTTGCGAGGCTTAAACAAAGCCTTACCCGACTCAGAAAACTATATTTATGACTTCAGTGACAATGAACGCCGCTATATTTTGTATTCCACCAGCGCAGTTGAGTCAGGCACCTTCTTTTATGGCGATCGTGACGCAAAAGAAATGCTACCTTTTGCCTATCGATACGGGCAGCTGACGCCAGAGCTGATGGCAACGACAGAAGTACGTACTTATAAGGCAAGAGATGGGTTAGAAATTGAAGCTTTTGTAACGCTACCAAAAACAAAGCAAAGTAATTTACCCACTATCGTTTTCCCTCACGGTGGCCCAATTAGTCATGACTCAAATAGGTTCGATTATTGGACCCAATTCTTTGCCCACCGCGGTTACGCAGTGCTTAGAATGAACTTTCGTGGTTCCAGTGGTTACGGCTATGACTTTATGAAAGCTGGCTTACAAAACTGGGGCTTAGACATGCAAAATGATGTCGAAGACGGTACACGCTGGATGATTGAACAAGGCATTGCGGATCCCAAGCGCATATGTGTTGTCGGCGCAAGCTATGGAGGTTATGCAGCCTTAATGGAGGTGGCGACTAACCGAGATTTATACCAATGTGCAGTCAGTGTTGCTGGTGTGACTGATGTTGAATACTTGGTCAAATCTCATCGTTCTTACACTGGCTATGAAATTGTCAAAAAGCAAATTGGTGACGATTATGATGCGCTATATGAACGTTCACCTGTCAGTCGAGCAAAAGACATCAATGTACCAGTATTACTAATCCATGGCGAAAAAGATCGCGTTGTTCGCCTGTCACACAGTGAGGACATGTTTGACGAACTGGAAGACCATGATAAGCAGGTTGAGTTTATTGAACTTGAAGGTGGCGATCACTATTTGAGTGATAATAAAGACAGATTACAAACCTTTAAAGCCATTGAACGCTTCTTGGCAGATAACCTTCACATTCTCTAGTAAAGGTCGACAAATAAAGTTGAGAGCCAACATTATCGTCGGCTCTCAACCTGTACCATCCAAGCATTATTTTTTTCAATTAACTTAAATCTGCTTCATAGAATAATTTACTCAAGCCAACCCAAAAAACCTTTACGTTTGTATCGAATTTGTCAAGCCTTGATGGTTTTTTCTTGAGTTAAGTCAAGTTATTACACTCTCATTGCAATCTTTACACTTCTTTAATTGAACAGGCAAATGATATTAATTACCATTCGCAAATTGATATTCATGACACAAGATAGGTTGAAAATGAAAGTCGTTCCTGCGTTAAAATGGTTCCATAATTGGGTTGGTTTTGCCATCAGCCTTACCATGTTGATCGTGTTATCAACCGGTGTTTATCTAGGTGCGATGGATATTCTCAAACGCATTGATGATAAAGGACAGCAATATGCGCCTTTAACCATTGAACAAAAAGCAGATATCACCCAAACCCTTTTCGAAAAGCACCCAGAAATGGGCACAGTGCGTTTCCCAACGGAACATTCACCATTTATCGAAGTCGCTAAACGCGGTGAATCAATCGCATACGATACAGATTTAAATCAGTTATCGACTTATAAAATGTCAGAAGTCCCTATGTACGGCACTATTTTCTGGCTACACCGTAACTTCCTGCTGGGTGACGTGGGTAAGTATGTGAATGCTTGGGCATCACTGGTTGGCGGGTTAATTACGCTAGTCGGGATCTACTTATGGTGGCGTGTAAGAAAAGGCTTCCGCTTAAAACAAAGTATTCCAACAAATACTCGCTCTAGCAGTCTATTAAAAAGCCACATTCAGCTTGGCTTGTTTATTTCAATTCCATTATTTGTTCTGTGTATTACCGGCTTTTTAATTACTTACAAAGGATTATGGACAGGTGCATTAAAGCAACCTACAAACCTAGAACAGGTTCAGTACCCTGTCTCTCAAGCGCAAGATTGGCACAGTCAACTCAAAACGGCACAGCTAATTTGGCCAGATTCACAGCTTGTAGGTGTAAGTAAAGCTCGCCAAAGACAAGCTCAAGGTGAAGCTACCGCACCACAGAAAAAACAGGATTTACAATACTCAGTCCGTTTTGATGAGCACAGTGATGTTTGGTTACGTAACGCCGATAGCATTGGTTTTAATTATCATACAGGTCAAATAACCTCGGTAGTTAAACACAGTGAGCGTCCGCTTTCAGGACAAGTGGCGAGCTTTGTTCGCCCATTACATGATGCGTTAAACATGCCACTAAAATACGTTATCTTCATTACTCTGATTGCAGTAGTAGGCACGGCTATATTGGTGTTTAGCACCGTTACCTTCTACCGAAGAATATTTTCCAAGCCGAAAAAATCTAACGTGTCGCCTAAAGCAGCTGCCCAAGCGTCATAAACTGATTTTTCCGTCATAAAAAATAGCGCCAGTTGGCGCTATTTTTATTCTTATGCAACTGAAACCTATTGAAAAACTGGCTTTGCAGTCCCGGCTATTGAGTCATAAACGATACTGATTTCAGCCCTACGACGCCCTGACTCATCGCCTAAGGTTCGTAAAACATAAGTACATTGAGATTGAACACCTGCAATCTCGCCAACATGGCGAAATGATTGAAAGTCACTGCCATTATCAACTGAGTTGAGTGACACACTTGGCGGGCCTTCTAACAAACTGTTCCATAAATCAACACACCCTTGTCCCCCTTGGCCAATATTTCTTGGGTTGCCCATAGGGTTACCTTTATCTACGCCAAGAGGATAGCCTTCAGCATTCATATCCAGATCATCATTAGCAAAGCCAGGGAGATCGTTCATCGGGCCGCTGTTACCGACAATGAGCCAGCGTGTGTGAGCAAAAGTGAGTGATTGTTGATATGAAGCCGCAACGGCCTTAACACGATTAATTTCAGCATCGCGACGAAAATCGAGCAGCTTACTGGCAGCCACCACAGCAATAATCGCCAATATTATGATGACGACAACGAGTTCAATTATGGTAAATCCCAAGTGACGATAACGACCTAGCAATGTCTTAATCCTTCATGACTTTTTATATAACTTTAGACTGATAGCTAACCAATTGAAACCTCTAGAGAGGCAGGAATCTCGAGCCACGCCCATAAAAAAACCGCCATCAGGCGGTTTAAAAACAAGCATTAAGCTTAAGCGTATGAGTGAGAACCATGTTGGTGCTCTGTCACATCGCGTACACCTTTTAACTCGTTAGGGAAACGCTCAAGTAGCTGCTTCTCAATACCATCTTTTAAGGTAATGTCTACTTGTGAACAACCATTACAACCACCGCCAAACTGTAGTGTTGCAATACCTTCTTCAATGTTAACCAACATAATGTTACCACCATGACTAGCAAGCTGAGGGTTAATTTCAGACTGAATGATGTATTCGATACGTTCAGCTAAAGGGGCGTCATCAGACACTTTACGCATTTTGGCATTTGGCGCTTTTAACGTCAGTTGAGAGCCTAACTGATCAGTAACATAATCAATGGTAGCTTCTTCTAAAAACGGGGCGCTTTTCTCATCAACCATGGCATTAAAACCATTGAACTCTAGTTCAGTGTCATCGGCTTCAACGGCATCTGGTGGACAGTAAGATACACCACACTCAGCTTGAGCAGTACCAGGACTGATAACAAACACACGGATATGTGTGCCTTCAGCTTGATCTGCCAATAGTTTTACAAAATGCGCCTGAGCTGCTTCGGAAATGCTGATCATATAAACCTGCTCCGTCAGGGGATACCTGAGTAAATTAGTAAGAATTACCGCTATGATACTCCTTGTTTCATTTGCTTTGTAGCCCTGAAACACATTTATGCCTCAAAAAATATGACTCATAGCACGGTTTTTATTGGCGATTTAACCTCGTTAGCATTATGGTTATGCAACCTAGTTTTATTAATGACTTCATAAATAATGGCTTTTATTCGACCCCTTTACCTACTCGTTATTGGATTACTGTTTTTCACCTGCCACAGTTTTGCCCAAAATAGTGAGTCTCGTATTGAGCAATATCTCTCCCAGGCCAAAATAGATGAAACCATTACCACTCCAGCCAAATATTTAGGTTACCCGCTTGGTGAATGGCACCTACGTCATGACCAAATAAACCATTACTTGCAGCAACTTGCTGAGCAAAGTGACCGCGTTAGCCTTGATTCTGCAGGAAAGAGCTATCAACAGCGGGATCAACTTACAGCGGTGATCACCTCAAATAACAACCAGAAAAACCTCACTCGCATTCTTGCATCGCGCGCAGATGCAAAGACTGGTCGGCAGCAAACAGGGCCATTAATCATCTGGCTGGCCTACTCTATTCACGGTGATGAAGCCAGTGGTGCCCACGCAGCAATGGCATTGAGCCACTACTTATCAGCAAGCCAAGATAAATGGGTCAAGCAGTTACTCAACAACGCTGTTGTGCTTATCACCCCAGTACAAAACCCTGATGGATTTGATCGTTTCTCTACTTGGGCTAATAACCATAAAGGGCAGAATATCGTTGTCGACCCACAACATAGAGAGCATGTGCAAGACTGGCCGGGGGGAAGAGGCAATCATTTCTTTGCCGACATGAATCGCGACTGGTTGTTTTTACGTCATGATGCATCTAAAGGTCGCGTCGCATTTTTCCATAAATGGCAACCGCATATGGTGGGCGATTTTCATGAAATGTGGCATAACCAAAGTTATTTCTTCCAGCCAGGGGTGCCAGAAAGAGTTCACCCGTTAACACCTGAATCAAACCAAGCGCTCACCAACAAATTGGCAGAGTTTCATCGCAAAGCATTAGATGATGTAAAACAGGTATATTTTTCAGAGCAAACATTTGACGATTTCTTCTATGGCAAAGGCTCGACCTACCCAGATATCAATGGTGCCATTGGCGTATTATTCGAACAGGCCAGTGCACGAGGCCAAGCTCAGCAATCTGATAACGGCGTGGTGTATTTTACAACAGCCATAGATAATCAATTCACGACATCAATTTCTAGCCTACAAGGCTCGCTGGCTCTTAAGGATGAACTGATACAGTATCAACAAGACTTTTATACACCCAAAAAGGCCAGCAAACCTAAGGTGAAGCCAAGAGGTAGATTGATTAACACCCAAGGCGATTATCAACGCAGAGATCAATTAGCCAGCATCTTACAGCAGCATCAAATTAGTTTTTTCTATTTAAATAAGTCAATGCATCATGCAGGGCAAACCTATTCACCCCAAGACAGTTTGTTTATCCCTAATCAACAGTCACAACAAGCGTTGTTAGAGGCATTATTTGATAAGCGTACTGATTTTAAAGATGCCACATTCTACGACATTTCTACTTGGGATTTCGCCTCAGCATTTGCCCTTAGCGTGGTTAACAATGCATCAGTGGAAGAAAGCTGGATTCTAGAAAAGCCACAAAACTGGCATCAAGGCAGTATTGCACCTAAGCATTGGCCCTATAATAGCGTAGCTTTACTCATTGATTGGTCACAAACCAATGCTGCTGTTGCATTAGCACAGCTACAAGCTAAAGGCGTGCAAGTTAAGTTTTCCAGCAAGCCTTTTAGCATTAATAAAGCCAATAGCAATGACAGCATCAACTTAAATGCTGGCAGCTTGCAAATTCCCCTGTCACAAGACGGCAAAACGCCGCAACAAGTAATGAATTTAGTGGGAGAAATAACCTATCCACTCGCTTTACCAGTGACACCTGTTTCGACAGCTCACGCCATTACTGGAATCGATTTAGGTAGTGACGATTTTATTACCATTAAGCCGGTTACCCCCTTGGTTATTACAGGCTCTGGCATCAATGCCTCAGAGGCTGGTGAACTTTGGTATTACCTTGACCGCACGCTCGGACTCAGCACGTCGATGATCAATTTAGAACGACTTTCTAGAGTCAATTTGTCTGCATATAGTCATATCTTATTAGCCGATGGTAATTATCGATTATTAAGCAGCGAGACAGCCAAAAAGTTACAGGAATTTGTGGAGCAAGGTGGTGTCATTGTTGCCCAAAAAGGTGCTTTACACGCTTTAAAAGAACACAGCTTGCTACAAGCCAGTCTGCAGAGTAAATCTTTTTACCAAAAACTGTTTAACACAGACGGGTTGCAATTTAGTCAAAAAAGTGAACTACGTGCCAAACAATCCATAGGCGGCGCAATTGTCGGTTTAAAGTTCGATGAATCACACCCTCTTGGGTTTGGTTTAGCCAACCCCTTGCCAGTAATGAAAAACAAGGCTATCGCGTTTAACCGCACTCATCAGCCGTTTTCAATGGTGGCGCAATATCAAGATCAACCATTGATAAGTGGCTACTTAGCAAGAGAATATCAACGTGCTTTTGCTAATCAAGCTGCCATTGCAGTTGAAACCCAAGGAAAAGGCGCTGTGGTTGCGCTGAGTGATAACCTGCTGTTTAGAAATATCTGGTTAGGCTCAGAAAAACTCTATGCCAATGCCCTGTATTTTTTCCCGGCAGCGGTAAATTAAATATCCCTTCAAATGCCTCACCTTAGATTAGGTGCTTCAGCTCTGGCTAAGCACCAAACTTGGCAATGTACGCCATGCTGAGCATATAACTGCACTATGCTGTCGGTGGTCGAGCCGGTAGTTAATACATCATCAATAATAGCAACACGCTGAACACTGGGATTGTCTGTTAAGGTAAACGCATTTTGATTATGTTTACGTCTCGCTTTACCATCAAGGCCTGCTTGTGGTGGCGTATCAATCACTTTAATTAAAGCTTTATCGAGTACCGGAATGGATAACATCTGACTTAAGCTCATCGCCACTAATAATGCTTGGTTATAACCACGTTGTCGTAATCGATTCGGGTGTAAGGGAACAGGCACTAATGCTTGCGGTAAACGTAATAGACCATGCTGCTCTAATCCCTTAATTCTCATCGCCAATGCAACAACAAGAGCATCTAAGGGGGCTAATTGCTGGTGATATTTTATTGCGGTAATCAAAGGGGCTGCGCCTTGGTGGTAACTACACGGTGTTATCACTAAAGTCGGCTCAGTGACTTGGCATTGGCCACAATACTGCTGAAATACCTGCATGGGTTTAGCGCAACCTAAGCACACTTCCTGCTGATAAAGGCTGGATATCATGCATGTCTGACACACGCCTGTTAGCGTCATTTGAGGCAGATGATATTGAGCGAGTACACCTTGATAGCCTGTCTGGTCAATCAATTGCTGACACAACATACATCGGTTAGGTAAACTGCTAGCAATTAACTGCAAGATACGCGTGACTAATCGCTTAGTCAGTGCCAGCAACGCGCTAAGCAGAGTTTTGATGTCATCCTGACGTTTCATTCTATTCAATCCATTAAATAGGTTTTTCTATGGGCAAGGCTTTATTGCATATTAATAGCTTCGGTCAAGGGCAAGATTTGGTGTTACTCCACGGTTGGGGAGTCAACAGTGAGGTGTTTGCACCTTTGCTACCTTCATTGGCTGAGTATAGAGTGCATTTGGTTGATTTACCCGGTTTTGGTGACAGTCCTGAATTAAATGATGACATAGAATCTTGGATTACGGCACTGGCACAGCAGTTACCAAAGCAAGCTATCTGGCTAGGTTGGTCACTAGGGGGCTTAATTGCCAGCCTTGTTGCTATACATCATCCGCAATCGGTCAAAGCCTTAGTTACGATAGCTTCATCTCCATGTTTTATGGCAAAAGAACAAGTAGGCCAAGCGCCCTGGCCGGGGATGTCAGCAAAAGTGCTGCAGCAATTTGCTAAGCAGTTGAACAATAATCTAGCCAAAACGGTCGAACAATTCCTAGCTATTCAAGCCATGGGAAGTCCCCACGCAAAAGCAGATATCAAAACACTCAAGCAACTTGTGCTATCTAAACCACTTCCCTCTGAGGCAACCTTAGCATTAGGATTACACTTTTTAGAGCAATTAGACATACGCCAACAACTGCCGCAAATTAAGCAACCTTGGCTGCGTATATGGGGTCGCTTAGATAGTTTAGTCCCTAAAACCGTCATGAATAACATGCCGCAGCAAGCAAATATGCAAGATATTATGCTGACAAAAGCCTCGCATGCGCCATTTATCTCTCACCAACAAGCGTTTTTAGAAGAGCTACAGCCTTGGCTTAAACAACAGGCATTGTAGAAACCACTTAATAAATTGGTTATAATTTGATCACCAAGTTCATGTGATTTAACTATTTATGCTGATTAATACCAATTATCCTCAAGTTCCCATTGCGACGAGTAATGTCGCAACGGATCTTGCGCGTGCGGATAATCAGCAAAAACCACCGATCATCCCACCTCAACAACTCACCAAACCTCATGAAGAGCGCGCGTTCAATCCACAAAATGAACGAGTGCCAGCTTATGCAGTAAAAGAAAAACAACAACAGCAACAATCAGCTCAACAGCAATCGGCGCAGCAACAAGCCAATCAACAGATGCCTCAGCAGGCACAAAAAGCGGCAATGCAAACGCTGATCAGACCGCAAATCAAAAGCGCGGCTCTATCTCGACGTGATCTTCATAACCAGGCTTCAGGTCAAGCAAGAGAAAGAAGCAGTGCTCCTGCGCCAAGGCAAATAAACATGCAGCGTTTACGCCAGCAATCACCTGAGGTAATTGCCCAGTTTAAGGAGCAAATATCTAGCTTTTACCATCAACAAACAACGCCGAATATACCGCAAGCGTTCTCCACTCAGGTATAAGGTTTTAGATAGTATCCTTTTTAGCTATATTACGGTTTGGAGTCATTGCAGCTTGGCATAACTCAAACGAGAAAATACTTTCCCCATTCACTGCAACGCTATTTATCTCTTGCCAATAAAAAAGCCACCTCAGAAGGTGGCTGATTGATCACAATAAAAACCAAAATTGGGTTAATAAAACGGGCTCGGGTCTACATCTAACGAACTGGGTGACACGCCACGCTCAATATTTAACTCTGACTTTTTCAAATCCACCATGGCAACTTCTGTGTATCGCTTATGCTTTAGCGAATAAAAACACTTAACAATTGGATGCAAAGCATCTCGGTCTTTTGAATCCCACACAATGCCGACTCGTTCATCAGATAATTGCACCAATGAACCCACTGGATATACACCGACACAACGAATAAATTCGTACACTAAAGCTTGGTCTAAGTGAAAAGGCGTCAGACTAATTAATATCTTAAACGCCGCGGCTGGGCTCATGGCTTCTTTATAACAACGGGTAGCCGTTAGTGCATCATAAATATCAACAATACAGCTCATACGGCCATGTAATGGTATTTCATCACCTTTCAATCCTTTAGGGTAACCTTTACCATCGAGTTTTTCATGATGCATTAGGCAAACATCTTTACTCACCTGCGATAAGCCTTGTGTTTCGGCCATAATGTCAACAGCATACACCTGATGCATTTTCATCAGTTCAAACTCTTCTGGTGTTAAGCGGGCAGGTTTATGCAAGATTTTATTATCGACTTTGACTTTGCCGATGTCATGTAAAATACCACCAACAGCCATCTCTCTGATTAACTGGATGTCTAACTTAAGGTATCGGCCAAAGGTCACCAACAAGAAGGCAACATTAATTGAATGCTCTAACAAATAAGCGTCTTTGGTTCGCAGCGCCGAAATACAACGGAAAGCGTCAGCATCATCCATCACTGACTCAATCATTTTATCGGCTACTTCTTCAAATGGTCCCACTTCAACGGCTTTACCTTCAAAGGTTTCCGCCATCACTTTTTTGATTAAATCTTTCGCTTCAGACAATATCACTTTGGCTTTAGTCTGTTGTCCATCTCGGGTTTTCACTGCCTTTTTAGCTAATGGTTTGCCAGATTGAATTGATAATTTTTCAGGCTTAACGGGTTTTAGACCACAACTTTCATCCGAGCGCTCAACATCAACCCAGACAAACTTAATATTGTTCTTGGCTAAGCGAGTGATTGCTTCTTTGCTTTTGACTTGACCTGCATGGGCAATTGCCACTTGGCTATTTGCACGGTCAATAGCAGTGACAAACATACCCACTTTGAGTTTAACAACAGGAATCTTAATCAAATTAGTTGATGAGACAGAACTGCCCATTCAAATGTTACTCCTAGTAAAGAGGGGGGGGCTATTATTGTAATTTTAGATTTAATTTTCAGATAATTTTAAGCTTTACCTTCACCGATTACCAAACTATTTGCGCTATTTTTTTACAAACATCACTTAGCAGGTTACGATTTATTAGATGAAAGCAAAAGCGTATCTTTTCTATTAATCACTTAACACCTGCACTTTCAATTTGTTAGCTTTGAAAGCAACCAATATAAATTCGTCACTACGTGATAATTGATATTCGGCTTTTCTGTTTTGTGCTGGTATATTAGCGGCTGATTTAACTCAGCAGCCAAAGAATTGGGTGCTGGATTCACTAAAAAGTGTCAATTTATTTATCATTACAACAGGAGCTCACGTTGTCTGGCCATGTTTTTTCCCAACAATTTAACGAGTTAATCAACAAGTTAAATAGCATCAAAACCATGCCAGCTGTCGATCCGATCATTCAACTGTCCGTTGAAGCGAGCTCCGTACCCGTACTTTCTTGGTTAAGTGCACAGACTTTGTACCCGCGTATATATTGGCATGGTCGTGACAAAGTAGAAGAAGTTGCGGCCATTGGTGCCTGTAAAGACTTCTTCTATGAAGAGCAAATTGATGATGAGCGTTTAGCCAATGTGTACCACTCACAGCGTGGCAAAGCGAACAATCAGGATATCCGCTATTATGGTGGCCTAGCATTTGACCGAACTGTCGAGTGTTGGCAAGATTTTGGCCGTGCGAGGTTTGTATTACCTCGTATTGAAATACGTCGAAATGGTAACAAAATCCGTATATTGGTGAATCTCAATTTTGATGATAATGACCAAGTGGCCGAATGTAATGCTGCCATTGCTGACATTCAGCAAGTTCAAAAGCCCAAGCCGTTAATGCCGCCCAATAAATTATCATTGATGGGGCGCAGTGATTTACCCAACTATCCACGCTGGAAAGAGCTAGTTGAGCAAGTCACTCAAAATAACTTTAATCAAACCACGCCAAAGGTTGTACTTTCAAGACAAACCCAGCTTGAAGTAAACTCATCCATCGACCCCTGGACTGTGCTGGCATGCTGGCAAGGCAGAAATCCTAACAGTTTTCAATTTGGCTTCCAGTTCTCGCCAAACCGTGCATTTATTTCCTGTTCGCCGGAGCGGCTTTATTTGCGTCGCCAACAAGAGCTGTACACAGAAGCATTAGCTGGCACAACAGTACGCGGTTTAAGCCAAGAAGAAGATGAACAGCTAGCAAACCAATTGCTCGAAGACAGTAAAAATAGTCATGAGAACCAGTTGGTTCGAGAGCATATTGTTGATTCATTAGAACCGCTTAGTCAGTATGTAGGTGCTGAAGAAATGCCTAAAATCTTCAAGTTGACTCATATTCAGCACTTACACCGCGCTATTCGCGCCCAGCTGAAGCCTGGGATTGATGATTTTGATTTATTAAGAGCATTACACCCTACTCCAGCTGTCGGTGGCTTACCTCGAAATTCAGCCTTAAGCTTTATTCGCCAACGAGAAGGTTACGCTCGAGGTTGGTATGCGGGTGCATGTGGTTACTTAAACAGTTATGAAACTGAATTTTCAGTGGCCATTCGCAGTGCTCTGATTGAACCTCGACGTATTAACCTTTTTGCAGGAGCCGGTATCGTAGCGGGCTCAGATCCTGATGCTGAATGGCAAGAGCTTGAAAATAAACTAGCCACAATACTTGCAATACTAATTGATTTTTAATCAAATACTTCCACAAAAACAATCGCGACTACAATTGCTCCACCCTACTATATTTGCTGAAAACAGATTGACTGTTCAGACAACGGTGGTAATATCTCGCCCCCAATTTATCAACGATACTTGATAAATACGTCATAAATGAAGCTCAATACACTATCTGTATTTAGTCTATCTTTATTGGACGAACACAATAATAAACACCAAACTCTGTACAGATGCTGTGTAACCACAGGGTCTTAAACATTTACATACGGGTTCCCTCACCCCGTTAACATTTAAAAAGGTCACAATATGTTAGCTTTATCTTCGTCGCAGGCGCGTCGAGCACTGACGTTTTTAGTCAGCTTTCACATCGTTATTATTTGCGCGAGTAACTACCTCGTTCAACTCCCATTTCAGCTTTTTGGCTTCCATACCACCTGGGGCGCATTTAGCTTCCCTTTCGTGTACTTGGCTACAGATTTAACCGTGAGAATTTTTGGCCAACAAGCCGCTAGAAGTATCATTTTTAAAGCCATGTTACCGGCCATTGCTGTTTCCTATTTAATTGGTGTTCTGTTCAGCCAAGGTCAATTTCAAGGTACGAACTCACTCGCTGAGTTTAATAGCTTTGTCTTCAGAATAGCCTTCGCTAGCTTCGTGGCTTATTTGGTGGGGCAATTAATGGATATCGCTGTTTTTGCCAAACTACGTCAACTGAAGCAATGGTGGGTTGCGCCAGCCTCATCTACTGTGGTGGGCAACCTAGTCGATACGCTTGTGTTCTTCAGTGTGGCTTTTTATGCCTCTACAGACCCATTTATGGCCGCTAACTGGCCTGAAATCGCCACGGTTGATTACGTGTTTAAATTGATAGTCAGTTTAGGCTTATTTCTACCTGCTTACGGCGTACTGCTCAGGATATTACAAGACAAACTGCTCATCACAACGCCAACGAAAGGCTTATCAACGTAAGCTAAAGCGCGATTTAAAAATCATCATTGAGCGAACTTGATCACAGTTCATGTTCGCTCAATGCCTTAACCCGCATCGACACCAACTGGCCTGACCTGTTACAATGACGCACAATTAGTCGTCATTTTTAGGAGAGTGTAGATGTACTCCACAGAGATTAAAGCGTTTGAAGCATTAGATGCTGACGTGCTTACCGAACTTTGCCAATTAACTGAGCAAATCACCGAGCTCGATCGACCACAGACAATGGCTGACATCGAAGCGCGCGTAATGGACAACCCTTGCTTAGTGCTTATCGCTTACGTTGAAGGTGAATTAGCAGGCTTTAAAATTGGTTATCAAAAAAGCCCTGAACAGTTCTATAGTTGGTTAGGCGGGGTTCACCCAGATTTCAGACAACTTGGCTTAGCCGCGTCAATGCTAGAGTATCAAGAGAAGTGGGCTGCTAAACAAGGCTACCAATCTATTGCTGTTAAAACTCGCAACAAGTTCAATGCAATGCTTAATATGCTCGTCAGTCGCCACTATCACATTATCGGTATGGCTGAATCATCTCAAAATGTTGCCATGCATAAATTACATTTAGAAAAGCAGCTTTAACTGGAAGCTGAAAAGAAACAGTATGTGAAAATAAAAAATATTTGGATTACTGCTTGCAAACGCAAATGATAATGATTACTATTAACTTGCGTTCCAAAACTCAAGTAGTTAACAACTCATCAGGTTAACTATGCCTCTGAGTTTTACATTAGCACGACATTGCTCACATTCTGTGGCCGGGTTCATCACCCGGCTTTTTTTTGTCTGAAATCCAATTATATCAGCAGTTGGTTGAATATACTCAGAGTAATAAGTCATCATATTACGATGCAAAAAATCACCAGTACCTATGCAAAAAAAGCATAAAATATTACGTACTTGTTATTAAAAAGTTAGTTCCACTATTGACACCTTAATGATAACTGTTATCATTAAGGTGCGTTCCAAGCAAGGGTAAACAAAGTCTCATCATCTTAAGTTACCTCCCTGCGATTTATTATAGTAACACCTAAAAAGCCGGCTTCATCACCCGGCTTTTTTTATGTCTAAAATTTGCTATCAGCGATTCTATTAGTCCAGAAAAATTGATTACAGTGGGCTTGTACTACGATTTTCTAAACTTCGATCGCCCACCAAAATGTATACCTGAATATGGCTGGGAGCTCGATTCGTCTTTGGCTTTATGGAATAACCCAATAGTGAACAACGTGCCTTTACCAAGTGTTGACTCAACTTCAATCGTCCCGCCAATGCGCTTAATAATGCCGTAGCTTAATGATAACCCCAAACCGGTACCATCTTTACGTGTGGTATAAAATGGGTCAAAAATACGACTAAGCTGCTCTTCAGAGATTCCGACGCCTTCATCTTCAATTTCAATTTTAACGCCTTGCAGCTGGCCATTGTCATCCAACCAATCATAACTCCTGATGAAAATGCGCCCTTGATCGCAACTGGCATGTGCAGCATTAACCACAAGATTAATCATCACTTGTAAAATCTGAGGCTGATTAACTTCTACCTCACAGGTTGCCTGTAAATCTTTGATCAACTCGACTTGCTGTTTATTAATAGAATGGCGGACTAGCACCAGCATTTCTTCAACAATTGGCGTGATAGGGTGCATAGCTATAGGTGCATTAAACTCCCCCGGACGGGAGTACTGTAACAAACTGCGGATAATGGTACTTATTCTGCCAACCTGTTGAATAACAATATCAATTTCTTCTTCTACATCTTGAGCTTTGTTACCTAATTCATACTTCAGCAACTCCATATTACCAAGGATCACCGCTGTTGGATTATTGATCTCATGGGCAATACCTGCAGTAAGCTCACCCAATGCAGTCAGCTTTTCATTGGTCACCAGTTGCTGTCGTGTCTCATTCAGCAGGGCCACGTTTTTTTGCAACTCTTCCGTTTTCGTTTTTAGGCTATGGGTGCGCTGCTCGACTTTGACTTCTAACTGTTCAGCCGCTGCTTGAATTTGGCTATTGCGTTGCTGCAATAAGTCGAGCATTCGGTCAAACTGCTCCGCTAAATCATACAGCTCATTTTCACTTTCTAAACCTAACTCCCCAATCCTGACATTACGACCAGATTGAACGGCTTTTACTACATGATGAATTTGTTCTATCGGCTGTAACAAGCTATAAGCTCCCCGATACACTAACAAGCCAGAAATCAATAACACCAACATCAAGATCGTGCCGAGCTCGATGATGTTAAGTAAATAGTTATGGATAAAGGGCGACTCTGAAAAGCCGGTGTAAATCATACCAACCCTTTGGCCGCGAATATCTTCAATAGGCGAGTAGGCAGATATAAACCAATCATTGAGTACAAACGCTCTATCAATCCAATTCTCACCATCTATCAATACTTTTTTGCGTACCTCATCAGATACCAAGGTTCCGACTGCACGTTCAAACTCATCACCACTCTTACCGATTTCATTGAGAGGGACGTTGGTACTGATCCTTGCATCATCCAAAAATATCGTCACGGTACCAATAGAACGCTCAGGTAAAGTGCCGTCAGCGTAGACTAAGTCACGGATATAATCGACTATTTCAGTATTGTGATTAATTAAAATACCACTGTCTAAGTACCACACGACGTTACCGTTAACATCCATTATCGGTAATACTGTTCGGCTGACTAAACCACGACTTTCAACTTTTTTGATTGGAGATTGTGCTCGCATTGTTGCCGTTAAAGGCACTACCGCTCGCTCAGCTAGTTCAACATCAATCCGTGCCAGCTTCTGTGCAGATAGTGTAATAATCGCTGAATAAGGTTGTCCCCCTTGAACATTGGGTAACATCAAGCGTAAATCAGGATCGGCCGCTGCTTCGGTAATGTTCAATATTCTGAGAAAATCTAAGTTATATTGCTCAGCTTGGCTATCTAACAGTTGGTTCATCAAGGTTTGAGTTTGAGTTTGCTGTTGCCGGTTACTATTACTTAGCTGGGTAAACGAGGTATGAAAGTCCCAAGAATGGCTAATATTGATCAATTGCTGCTTTTGCCCTTCTTGCACCTGCATCAGGGTATTATTAGCGACAGCAAGGTCAGCCTTTACCTTCATAAACAGCTGCTGACCTGTGTAACTAATATTCCAGTAGATAGTGATAAACACTAGGCTGACTAGCGTCATCAAAATGGGCAAAAGTGTCAAAACCAATAGGCGGTAGCGTACTTTGGCTCGCATTTGTTGCCATGTGATCCCGAAAAGGCTTTGAAACAACGACATAGTTACACTTCCTTGTCTTCATCAGGGCTGCTAATTTCAGCCCATTCCTTATATTTGCGGTCTAACGTCTTTCGTGAAACCCCCAAGTCTCTGGCTGCTGCTGACTTATTGCCTCCATGAGCATCAACAACTTGCATAACATGATGCTTCTCCACTGACTTTAATGGCCATTCAAGTGGATACCCCATGGATTCAGGCTCTGGCTCAGCGACATCAACTTTCCAGTATTCTGCAGGTGGTTTGCCTAACAAAATACAGCGTTCAATCATATTGCGTAACTCGCGAATGTTGCCTGGCCATTGATGCTGCTGCAACACTTGCAAATCATCATGACTCCAAATGATTTCTTTTATGCCCATTTCTCGTGAAATCTGCATAGTAAAGTAGTGAGTTAACTCAACAATGTCTTCCGCTCTTGCACGCAGAGGTGGGATAAGAATATTCAATACATTGAGACGGTAAAATAAGTCTCGTCTAAAGTGTCCAGCTTCAACTTCATCCTCAAGCGTTCGGTTGGTAGCTGCCACAATACGTACATCAATGGCGACCTCTTTTTCACTACCCACTGGACGAATAGCACGCTGCTCCAACACCCTAAGTAATGCTGTTTGCATGTTCATTGGCATTTCACCAATTTCATCAAGGAAAATTGTTCCGCCTGATGCGAAACTAAATAAGCCTTCACGGCTGCCTTTTGCACCGGTAAATGAGCCTGCTGTGTGACCAAATAATTCACTGCCTAATAACTCAGGGGCAATAGCACCACAGTTGACAGGTACAAAGGGGCCCGTTCGCTCACTGAGTTGGTGTAATTGACGTGCCACTAGCTCTTTACCTGTACCGGATTCACCTTCAATAAGTACAACCGCATTCGTTGGGGCAACTCGCTCTATGACTTGTTTCACTTCCATCATGGATTCACTACGACCAATAATCGTAGATGCTTTGCCGTGCGAAAGTTCTCGGCGTAGCATGAAGTTCTCACGCTTTAGCAAGCGTCGCTCAATACAACGGTCAACCGCTGTCATCATTTGTTCAAGGTGAAACGGCTTCATGATGAAATCAGATGCACCAGCCCTTAACGCTTTAATCGCTACATCCATATCGGCATAACCCGTCATGAAAATAATATCTGACTGCCTGTCAGGATCATCCAATGCCTCGTGCCATTCAATCCCTGAGCGGTCTGGCAATCGGATGTCTACAATCAATAAATCAAAGTGCCCCTGACTGCGAATTTGCTCAGCCTGAGTAATGGTGGATGCTGTTTCAACTAGGGCAAACTTCTTTGAAAGCGCTTTATTCAAAAAGCTACGCATACCGGGTTCATCATCAACAATGAGAACTGACATACCTGTAGGGAACGAATTATTCATTTACACTCTCTCTTGATTGCTAGAAGGACAAATTGTCTCTCTTTTCACAATTTTTCGGTGATTTTCTGATGCATTTGGTCAGGATGTCCAATTGTATCTTGAGCTGAGACAATTTGTCCGGCTAAATTTACAATTACGTGAGATCAAGTTCACAAATTCATTTTTGACCGTGATACTAAACTTTTAAATATAAAGATGGCATCACAATTGCTTGTACGGTGTGTTCATTTAAATAGAAACGACTTATATGGCAAGTTTGCCACTTTTTCATTCAAATATGTTCTCATCATCATGGAGCGACAATGTTAAAAATAAAATCACGTGTAGCAGTAGTCATGGCAGCCTCTTTAGTAACAAGTTTGGCAATGAGTTCGGCAGCTATGGCAGAGCAAGTGGTTAAATTAGCGACCACGACAAGTACTGAAAACTCAGGATTATTGAAAGCGATATTGCCAACGTTCGAGAAAAATTCTGGCTACAGTGTACAAGTCATCGCGACGGGTACAGGTAAAGCACTGAAGCTTGCTAAGCAAGGTGACGTTGATGTGGTTATGACTCACGCTCCTGCTGCTGAGGCGAAATTTGTAGCCGAAGGCTATGGTATTGAGCCTCGCGGTATAATGGAAAACGATTTTGTGATCTTAGGCCCTAAATCAGATCCTGCAAATGCTAAGTCAAGCGAGAATGTTAATCAAGCATTTGCTAACATAGCATCTAAGCCAAGTATTTTCATCTCTCGTGGTGATAACTCTGGTACGAATATGAAAGAGTTAGCTATTTGGAAAGAAGCAAACGTAGCAACTGACTTTAAGGGCTACACATCGGTAGGCCAAGGTATGGGCAAAACATTGCTAATGACAGATGAACTGCAAGGTTACACCCTAACTGACCGCGGTACCTATGTTGCTTTCAAGGCTAACTTAGATTTAGCGATTGCATTTGAAGGTGGTGAGGCGCTAGCTAATCCATATCAAATTGTACTTATTAACCCAAAAAAATACCCTGAGTTAAACCATAAGGGTGCGCGCGCATTAAGTGATTGGCTAATTAGCCCTGAAGCGCAGACTATGATTAACAACTTTAAAGTTCAGGGAGAACAATTGTTTAAGGCTACTTATAAAGAATGAGTGAAGGCTGGTTAGTTCTACTGCAGCAAGCGATAAGCTTGCTGCTTTCATTTGACCCAGACGTTTGGTCAATCATTAATGTCTCTTTTACTGTCTCGTTTGCAGCACTATTGATCACCTTAATTCCATCAATGATGCTAGGCTTTATTTTAGCTTTCACTAATTTCCCAGGCCGTTGGATTGTCACCAATCTAGTACAAACATTACAATCAATTCCAACCGTTGTAATTGGCTTACTGGTTTATTTGTTATTAACTCGCAATGGTTTTATGGGCGATTTACGCTGGCTATTCACTCAAAAGGGCATGATTTTTGGTCAAATGCTAATTTGTGCTCCAGTATTAATTGCGTTATCGCAAGCCGCTTTTGCCAGTGTTGATCGCCGAGCATGGGAAACCTCTCGTACCTTAGGCGCCTCATGGTTTCGAGCAGTGTGGACATTATGCCGAGAATTAAGAGGGCCTTTACTGCTGGCAATCATTGCCGCATTTAGTCGTATTTTGACCGAAGTAGGCTGTTCGATGATGGTGGGGGGTAACATTATGCATATGACCCGTAACATCCCTACTGCCATCGCTTTAGAAACCAGTAAAGGCGATTTTGCTCAAGCTATCGCTCTGGGGTTGGTGTTGTTAATCCTAGCATTAATACTCAATTTCACTATCGGTACTTTACGTGGAAAAGCCATGCCGAGGAGCCATTAAATGAAATCAGAACAACCGATTACAGCCCAAATTACGGCAACTGATATCAGTATGAGCTTTGAAGAGAAGTTACTATTTACTGTGCCGAAGTTACGCTTCGCCCAGGGTGATGTAATTTACCTTCAAGGCGATAATGGCACAGGCAAGTCAACACTCATGAAGCTGCTCGCAGGCTTCATGAAACCCAGCTCTGGCACTATATCATCCCAAGGTTTTACAAAAGATGCTTGGTGGAAAAAAGCGAGTTTATTGGGTAAGGCAGTTTATCTGCACCAGCACCCATATTTATTTGATGGTTCAGTAAAATATAATCTTGAATATGCCGCATCAAGCTGCACATTGCCCCAAGAAGAGCTTCAACAAAGAATTACCAAAGCTATCGATATGGCACAACTTGGCCATTTACTAAAAAGTAATGCCAGTGACCTTTCCGGCGGCGAGCGTCAACGTTTAGCCGTGGCGCGTGTATGGATTACCCGCCCTAAACTGTTGATGTTAGATGAACCCATTTCCAATATGGACAAACAATCTCAAAAGCTAGTATTGGCAATGATCAATCAATTAAAACAAGAAGGCACAGGCCTACTCATCAGCAGTCACCAAACCTGTGGTTTAACAGCCTTATGCCAGCAACATTGGCACATCAGTCATAACCGCATTCAACTAAGCGATCACGTGCCTCATTCTAGTCATCGCCAACAGCCAATTCATTCGGAGTTGCAATATGTCAGCGCAAATTGAAGCCGTTATATTAGCGGGAGGAATGGCTCGTCGTATGGGCGGCCAAGATAAAGGTCTGGTAGAACTTAATGCTAAACCTATGATCCAACACACCATAGACCGTCTGCAACCTAGCGTGGCAAATATCATTATTAATGCCAATCGCAATCAAGACATATATGCCAAGCTCGGTTTTGAGGTGGTAAGCGATCAAGATAGTGGCTATTTAGGCCCATTAGCAGGCATGATTACCGCATTGAGCCAAACCCAAGCAGACTATTTACTTGTAGTGCCATGTGATTGCCCATTACTGCCAACAGATTTAGCTCCAAGAATGTTAGCTTGCCTTGAAGACAATCAAGCCGATTTAGTCGTAGCCAGTGACGGCAAGCGCGAACAACCCGTGGTATTACTGCTTAAGCCGCATCTACATGACTCGATGAAAGCATTTTTAGATGCTGGTGAGCGTAAAATTGATTTTTGGTACGCTCAGCACAAGTGTGCAGTGGCAGAGTTTAGCGATCAACCTAATGCCTTTGTCAACGTTAATACCCCTGAACAGAAACAACAACTTGCTGCAGAAATTGCGCAGTAATTAGTAGAGGTTAAATATGAGTGTTCCGTTTTCTAACCCACTTCCAGTACCTGTTTTAGGTTTTTGTGCATATAGCGGCACAGGGAAAACGACCCTATTAAAACAACTGATCCCCGAATTAAATCGTCGTGGCCTTCGCCTTGCGGTGATCAAGCATGCTCATCACAATTTTGATGTCGATATTCCTGGCAAAGACAGCTATGAAATGCGTAAAGCTGGCGCGAGACAAATGCTGGTGGCTTCACATGTGCGCTGGGCATTAATGACGGAAGACCCTGTTGGCCATGATCCAAAACTGGATCATCTTTTACGCCAGATTGAAGCAGACAAAGTTGATATTGTATTAGTGGAAGGTTTTAAGAAGCTCACGCTACCGAAAATAGAGCTTCACCGCGCCTCGCATGGTAAGCCATTAATCCACACCCATGATGAAAACATCGTGGCGATTGCATGTTGTGATGACACTCAAACACCCGATGAACTAACCCGTTTAGATTTAAACAATGTCTCGCAAATTGCAGACTTTGTTGTGCAGTATCAACAAGACTGGCAACAACCCACGGCTCAGCTGCCAATCTCAGTTCCCGCAGTGTTGGACAGCAACGAAGAATATCAGCAAGGCTTGAGCGTATCGCAAGGTGTGACTTATGTATTAGATCAAATCAACGCTAGCCTAGACACAGAGTTATGCCAGCTTGATGGTTTAGATAACCGCGTTTTAGCGCAAGATGTTATTTCACCGGTGAATGTACCACAGCAAACTAATTCAGCGATGGATGGTGTGGCTTTTGCTCAC
Source organism: Shewanella maritima (assembly GCF_043643735.1). Classification (GTDB taxonomy): domain Bacteria; phylum Pseudomonadota; class Gammaproteobacteria; order Enterobacterales; family Shewanellaceae; genus Shewanella; species Shewanella maritima_A. Next base: position 65,563 of record NZ_JBHZSM010000002.1, on the reverse strand, counting down.
GCAAGCGTCGATGGCAGTGACCTCACTATTGTGGGTGAAGTACTTGCAGGCCATGAATATGGCAAGACATTACAAGCAGGTGAAGCCGTCCGCATCATGACAGGCGCACCAGTACCTCAAGGCGCTGATACTATCCAACCTCGTGAACTGACCCAAGAGCAAGATGGCAAAATCACGCTAATGGAAACTGACAGCATTCAGACTGGACAACATGTTCGTCTGGCTGGTGAAGATATCGCTAAAGATGCTGTGGCACTCAAAGCTGGCACTCGCATGTCAGCAGCACATGTTGGCTTAATGGCTTCGCTAGGGTTAACCCATGCCCAAGTCGTGAAAGCACCGACTATTGCCGTATTCTCTACAGGTGATGAAGTTAGTCAACCGGGTGAGCCATTGCAAGCAAACTGCATCTATGACTCAAACCGCTACACCATTAAAGCCATGGCGAAGAAGCTCGGCTGCCATGTGATAGATTTGGGCATCATTGAAGATAGCGAAGATGCGCTAATGGCCACGCTTACTCAAGCCAGTGAACAAGCGGATATTGTCATCAGCTCTGGTGGCGTATCGGTTGGCAATGCTGATTACATCAAAACAGCATTAGCGAAACTCGGCGCGATTAACTTCTGGCGTATTAATATGCGCCCTGGGCGACCTCTGGCCGTCGGCAAACTCAACAACAGCATGTTCTTTGGTTTACCAGGTAATCCTGTTGCGGTCATGGTGTCATTTATGCAGTTTGTACAACCAGCACTGCGTAAACTGGCTGGTGAGCAACAATGGCAACCAACATTCTTGCCAGCAATTGCTGATGAGAATTTACGCAGCCGACAAGGTCGTACTGAATTTTTACGCGGTATTTATCATGTGGGTAACGACGGAAAGCTGCATGTAAAATCTACCGGAGCACAAGGCTCAGGTATGCTTAACTCTATGGTACAAGGGAACTGTTTAATTGTGATTGGCGAGCAGCCCAACGCTGTACCTGCCGGTGACACGGTTTATATTCAGCCTTTTTCTGACATCCTTTAAGGTTATATATGAGTCAAATCATCGACCAATTTAATCGCAGCGTAGAGTACTTACGCTTGTCGGTCACTGACCGATGCGACTTTCGCTGCGTCTATTGCATGAGTGAAGACCCTGAGTTTTTACCACGAGATCATGTACTGAGCCTGGAAGAGTTATCTTGGATTGCCCAAGCATTCACTGAAATGGGTGTGAAAAAAATCCGCCTAACAGGTGGTGAACCTCTAGTACGCAGCGATTGCGACCATTTAGTCGCTTCTTTAGGCAAGCTACCTGGCTTAGAAGACTTATCCATGACCACTAATGGTTCACGCTTAAGTAAACTAGCCCAGCCATTATTTGACAGTGGGCTTAAGCGTCTCAACATTAGCTTAGACACCTTGAACCCTGAGTTATTTACCCAACTCACACGTAACGGCAAACTCGAGCGAGTTGTTGCTGGCATTGATGCCGCGATTGCAGCAGGCTTTACCAAAATAAAAATCAATGCTGTGATTTTGCGCGGACAAAACGACCATGAAGTGATTGATTTAGTCAATTTCTGCCGTGAACGTAATCTAGATATTGCCTTCATTGAAGAAATGCCACTCGGCGTGATGGACGAGCGCAAACAAAGCCGCCATTGTTCTAGTGCCGAGGTGCGAGAAATTATCGAGCAAGCATATACACTGGTGCCATCCAGCAAGCGCACTGGTGGGCCTGCACGCTATTACCAAATGCCGGACAGCCAAACCCATATTGGTTTCATCTCACCGCACAGCAATAACTTCTGCCACGAGTGTAATCGCGTTCGCGTAACCGTTGAAGGTCGTCTGCTACTGTGTTTAGGCAACGAGAACTCAGTGGACTTAAAGACTATTGTGCGTGAACACCCAGGTGATATCGACAAGTTGAAACAAGCCATTCTCGAAGGGATCAAGCGCAAGCCAAAAGAGCATCATTTTGGTAAAACTGATGAAGTACAAGTATTGCGCTTTATGAATGCCACCGGAGGCTAACGGGTCATCTAGGCCAATGGCTCGCTGACCAATTCGAATTCAACTCAGTTGGTGATACACTGCATTTATTGGTACTGGCCTGTTGTTCTTTGTTGATAAACAGGCCCTAGTTAAATGCTGTGTCAAATTCCGCATCCATAATCGATGCTGGTTAAACCTTGAGTGAGAACACAATGGCTTTGTCGCGAAAAAAATGGAATAGCATTATTATCATCGCTAGTTTATTAATGATTGGTACCCTGTCATTATTAGACAACCAAACCCAATCACTACCTGAAGACGTACTTCCGTTATTTAACGACGACACTCCCCTTGCACAGCTTCAACTTCAGCAAGATAACCGTACACTTTGGTTACGCCAACTTAACGGCCAGTGGCAGTGCGAAACCACTGTATTAAATTGTGATCAATGGGCTTCAGCATGGCAACAAATTAAAGTGTCTTTGCTTGAAAGCGTCGAAGAGATTAATGACCAATCGATAAGTATTACGATTAAAACCACCAATAATAACCAAGCGCTGCAGTGGCAATATTACCCTAAAATGGGTTTATTACAGTCGAGCGCGAATAATTGGTACCACATCCCACCTTCCTTGCGATCTCACTTACTGCCCGTTGTGGATGCCAATATTCAATAAATTTTATTCAGATTTGCCGCAAAAGGACATTTCACTCCATGCCAGAACTACCTGAAGTCGAAGTCACCCGCCAAGGTATTGCACCGCATTTAAGCCAACAAAAAGTCAAAAAGTTAATTGTACGCAATCCCTCTTTACGTTGGCCTGTACCTGATATTTGCCACAATATTGAAGGGCAAGTCATTCGAGCCATTAGGCGAAGAGCAAAGTATTTATTGCTTGATACCGAAGCAGGCGTAACCATTGTGCACCTAGGTATGTCAGGGAGTTTACGAATTTTGGCCAGTGACACGCCGCCAGAAAAACATGACCACATTGACCTCGTTCTCGATAATGGTCAAATGTTGAGATTCAACGACCCTCGACGGTTTGGCGCATGGCTTTGGCACGAACTCCCTGAACTGACACACCCATTACTTAGCAAATTAGGCCCAGAACCATTGAGTGATGATTTTGATGCCGTTCATTTAGTGCAAGCACTCAACAACAAAACCAAAGCCATCAAATTGTGCTTGATGGATAATCATATTGTTGTTGGTGTAGGTAACATTTATGCCAATGAAGCCTTATTCGCAGCCGGCATTCATCCTCAGACGGCTGCTGGTAAATTGAGTCACGAACAACTGCTGCAGCTCGTTGTCCATGTGAAACGCATTTTGGCTAATGCAATTAAACAAGGTGGTACCACCTTAAAAGACTTTACCAATGCCGACGGTAAACCGGGATATTTTGCCCAAAAATTACATGTGTATGGCCGCGGCGGCGAAACTTGTACTCAATGCGGCAATTTATTAAGTGAAATAAAACTGGGTCAGCGGGCAACAGTATTTTGTGGCCTATGCCAAGCTAAGCAATAGACACTTGGTCAACAGCAGGTATGCGCTGTTAATACTGCTAAAGCACAAAAAAACGAGCTTAAAGCTCGTTTTTTTGTTATCTCATTCCCTTGTGGAAAATTATTTATTTAGCGCATCCGCTACCACAGGGTGAACGAATTGACTCACGTCACCGCCGTGTAGAGCAACTTCTTTCACCAAAGATGATGAGATAAACGAGTTTTCTTCAGCAGGCGTGAGAAATACACTCTCAAGATCAGGGCTTAATCTTCTATTCATATTGGCAAGTTGAAATTCATATTCAAAATCGGATACAGCACGTAAACCACGTACAAGCACGCTGGCATCTTGCTCTTTAGCAAAATCAACCAATAGCCCACTGAACCCCACAACCTCAACATTATCTAAGTGCTGAGTAACCGTAGTAAGTAGCGCCACACGTTCATCCAAAGTAAACCTAGGTTTTTTAGATGGGTTAGCGGCAATGGCAACCACCACATGCTTAAACAATTTTGCAGCACGTTCAATTAGATCCACATGACCGTTAGTCACTGGATCAAACGTACCTGGGTAAATAGCTCGTCTATGCATCGCGCAATATTTCCTTTATACCAATACTAGCTTAGTTATTAGCCATGATGTTTTCGATGATTTTAGTGGTTGAGATACCATCTTCAAAACACAGCACTTTAACCACGCCACCAGCAGCAATCACTTCTTTACCACCCGCTATCTCTTCAATTTTGTAGTCACCACCTTTTACCAATAAGTCAGGTAACAACTTAGCAATGACACGTTGCGGTGTATCTTCAGTAAATGGCACCACCCAATCTACAGCGCCTAAACCAGCAAGCACTGCCATACGGCGGTCAACAGGGTTAACTGGGCGGCCCTCGCCTTTTAAGCGTCTAACTGAATCGTCATCATTTACTGCAACAATTAAACGGTCACCCTGCGCACGTGCTTCTTGTAAGTAACTGACGTGACCGGCATGCAAAATATCAAAACAACCATTGGTCATGACTACACGTTCACCGCGTAGTTTTGCTTGTTCAAGTGCATAGACAAGCTGATCTTCAGATACAACACCAAAGCCCATTTCACCTTGGTGTTGTGACAAGGCTTCGCTCAACTCAATACGGCTAACCGTAGATGTACCCAACTTAGCAACCACAATACCTGCAGCAGTGTTCGCAATCGCACAAGCCTCAGCGAGATCACTACCAGCAGCGATAGACGTCGCAAGCGCTGAAATGACAGTATCGCCAGCACCGGTTACATCATGCACTTCACGCGCCACTGTCGGAATATGTAATTCATCTCGATCTGCAGTAATCAAGGTCATGCCCTTTTCACTGCGTGTGACTAGCAAGGCTTCCAGATCAAACTCTTGCAATAACTTATGTGCCTTTTCAACTAAGTCGGCTTCACTGGTTACCTTGCCCGCGACTAATTCAAACTCAAGCATATTTGGCGTTAACAAGGTTGCGCCACGGTAGCGGGAGAAATCACTGCCTTTTGGGTCAACCAACACTTTTACACCGTGCTTTTTCGCATCGGCAATAAAGTCACCACAATCAGACAGTGCACCTTTAGCATAATCAGACAAAATCACCACATCGACATCGGGCAGTAATTTGGTTGCATGGGCAATTAATGCTTGGCTTTCAGCTTCTGGGTAAGGTTCTTCAAAATCCAGACGTATCAATTGTTGATTACGAGACATCACGCGCAATTTAGTGATCGTCGGTTTATCGGCCACCTTATGCCACTGCGGCTCAACGCCTAAGGCTTGAATACCGTTGGTCAGCGCATCTGCATTCTCATCTTCACCCACAATACCCGCTAATGACACTTGGCCACCTAAGGTTGCAATATTCAAAGCAACGTTGGCTGCACCACCAGGGCGGTCTTCATTCTGATTAATACGCACCACAGGTACAGGGGCTTCAGGTGAAATTCGTCCAGTTGGGCCGGTCCAGTATCTGTCTAACATGACATCACCGACAACTAACACTTTGGCTTTTTCAAATGCGGGTAAAGTTACCTTCATAACGCTCTATCTTTTGCTGAAAATGAAACACTAATTGTACCTAATTTTATCGATGGCTGTTACTTTTGACGTAATTTATTAGCACTCAAGACCCCAAAGTTAGCAGAACCCAAACAAGTCGATGCCAAATTCTGCTAGAAAACAACTTCATTTGTGCACTTTTATTCGCTTCCCAGTCTGTTGGTATCAATTTACATCAAAACTTCTTGGCATAGGTTTAGACACTTTGCCTTATGAGTGAGATAATCACTATATTCTGTTTTCAACATGCAATAATCTATTTTTATTGCCACACGATTTGGACAAAAACATGATAGTAGTGACTGGTGCAGCAGGTTTTATCGGAAGTAACCTGGTAAAAAAACTTAATGACATGGGTCGCAATGACATCATTGCTGTAGATGACCTAACAGACGGCACAAAGATGTTTAATCTTGCTGATTGTGAAATTGCTGATTATCTCGATAAAGATCAGTTTTTAGATGCCATTAAAGGTGGTCAATTCGATGGCAAGCTAGACGTTATTTTCCATCAAGGTGCTTGCTCATCTACCACAGAGTGGGATGGTAAGTTCATGATGAGTAATAACTTTGAATACTCCAAAACGCTTTTGCATTTTTGTGAACGTACAAAGTGTCAGTTCATTTACGCCTCTTCTGCTTCAGTGTACGGTGGTAGCGAACAATTTATTGAGCAACGTGAATATGAAAAACCATTAAACGTTTATGCTTATTCAAAGTTCCTTTTTGACCAATATGTACGCCAACAAAACACCAGCTGCCAAGTCGCAGGCCTGCGTTACTTCAACGTGTATGGTCCACGTGAGCAGCACAAAGGTGGCATGGCGAGTGTGGCTTTCCATTTCAATAACCAAATCAAAGACAATCAAATTTGTCGATTGTTCGAAGGCGTTGATGGCTATGAAAACGGCATGCAATTGCGTGATTTCGTGTACGTGGAAGATGTGGTTAAAGTGAATATTTGGCTTTGGCAAAACCCAACTGTTTCAGGTATTTTCAACTGCGGAACAGGTCAAGCACAGAGCTTCAAAGACGTTGCGAATGCCGTGATCAACTACCATGGTGAAGGCACGATTGAATACATTCCTTTCCCAGATAAATTAAAAGGTGCTTATCAAAGCTATACCCAAGCTGATCTCACTCAACTTAAAGCAGCAGGTTATACCGACGCGTTCAAGACTGTTGAACAAGCTGTGCCTGAGTACCTTGGCTGGTTAGCAAAACAGCACTTTATTGGGCAGTAGTCAGCGACTTTATTTACAATGTAAAAGCGCGCGCAACTTCAACAGTGCTCGCGCTTTTAAGTATTTAATGACAATCTAGCTTTAGGTTTTTTCGCCTAAGTTTTACAGACAAGGCCGCAATGCTTTATCAGCAAAAATACGCTAAGATTGTCGCCTTAATTTTCAATGTAATTGGTAAATCATGTCAAAAAAAGTATTAGTAGTCGGTGTATTCGATCTGTTTCATCGTGGTCATGTCGAGTTTTTACAGAAAGCCGCGAAATTTGGTGATGAGTTAATCATTTTAATCAATGGCGATGAGATGACTGAGAAATACAAACGACGCCCTATTTATTCTGAACAAGATCGCGCAGCTATTCTCTCAGCAATGTCTTGCGTAACAAGCGTTGAAGTGACCAATAGTTTTGACGTGAAGCCAATTATTGAAAAATATGATATCAATGTGATTGCTCACGGTGACGATTGGGAACATCAATCATACCTTGAACAAATACGTTGTACTGAAGCGTACCTTGAGAGCCGCGGCATCGAAATGGCATACACTCAATATCACGCACAAGTCAGCACAAGCGATCTTATTAAGAAAATTCAGGGCTTATAATTGCAAAACCTCATGGGCAAGCTTACAACACGTCATTTAGAATTCCCTGCACAGTTGCATGTGTTCCCGGGCGCCGTGTCACAGTCTGATTACCTCAATACACAGGTAGTCCATAAGCGCGTTTTACTTGCTATTGATGATGGTGTGAGACCCTTAGCGGAGCAAATGCTAAGCCACTTAACCTCGCACCAAAACTGCACATTGCATATTGTTGAACTCGCTAACCAGCAAAACGTTAGCATGGCCGATATCATTTGTGCCAAACACCAAATCGAAGTGGTCATTGCATTCGGTGGCGGTAAGGTACTCGATGTGTGTAAGCGATTAGCAACCATGAGAAGCCTTGAGCTAGTAGTTATCCCAACGGCCCTATCCAGTGACTGTATTTCATCTCCGGTGGCCGTGATCACCGATGATAGTGGTTTGAAGCAGAGCCTGCCTGCAGCTATCCCTAACTATATTATTGTTGATACAAGCATTTGTATTAATGCGCCTAAAAGGCTGACTCAAGCCGGTGTTGGTGATTTATTATCCAATTACTCTGCATTACTTGATATGCAGTACAGTGAAGCTCAGCAACCTTTTGATGGGTTTTCATTTTTACTTGCTAAGTCAGCAGCGAACGAAGTGTTAGCGATGAATGATGCTTCGTTAGAGAATGTTACCTTTATTGGACACCTTGCCGAAGGGCTGATTTTATCTGGATTAGCAATGGGCTTTTCTGGCGACTCAAGACCTTGTTCAGGGGCAGAACACCTCATCAGCCACGCTTTGGATTATTTAAAGCTGGGAACAGGACTACACGGTGAACAAGTGGCTATGGCAACGCGCTATTGCTTCTTCTTACGACAAGCATTGGACCTACCGACATTTGAACCACAAGTGCTAACTCTGATGGATAACATTGGCATTCACAGCACACCGCAGCAACTTAACATCAGCCAAACTGAGTTTTTTGAAGCGCTAAAAATTGCACCGACTATGCGTAAAGGCAGAATCACTTTCTTAGAAACACTCGATTCAATACCCGTTGAGACGTTAAAACAAGCCTATCAAGACGCCTTTAATTAAACAGCAGTTGCCGTTAATCTGATTAGTAAAAACGATTTAGCTTTGTATTGGCGTGCAAAAAAGTCGACTCTATATACTTTGATGAAATAGAGGAAATCCCAATGGTTCACTGGGCAAAGTATGCTTATGTTCTTATGTTCTTATGTTAAATGTTGAATGTTTCAACCAGCCCACGCAGATATTAGCTATTCAGCTAATAAATAATCCACAATTCGACGGCTGCATTGCCCATCAACGATCCCCGCTAACTCTTCAGTATATTTTTGTCGTTGCGCAGCAAAAGAATCAGGCTCTGCCAATTGATGCTCAATGACAGCTTTGAGCGCTTTGGGCTTCTCGGCATGAGCTGCCACATCAGCATAGCGATATAGATCTGTATCCATTCGCTTTTTAAAGCGAAACTTAAAGATACCGCGATAGCTCCAGCGTAAATGATAAAAATCACACCACACAACCGGTTTATCTAAAGCTGCAAACTCGAACAAAGCAGAAGACGCATCACTCACTAACACATCCGCCGTCGCCATAAATGGCAGTAAATTGATATGTTCAGTTGGCGCAAGGTATACATTGTCAAATGTTGACCAGTATTCCAGTAGTTGCTTTTGCTTACGATAACTTGGCTTGGTTAACGAAAAGTAGTGCGGCTTTAAAATGATATTGTAATCACTAAAATCATTTGGCCATTGCTTATCCATGCTTTCAATACTGCTAGGATAAAATGTTGGGGCATAAAGAATGGTTTTTTTATCCGCAGATAACCCAAGCGCGGGTAAATCAAGACCTTGCTCAGTACCCTGAACGATAGGGTCGAGTTTAGCGTACCCCGTATCAACAAACTCTTTCTGTGGGTACATCTGTTGCAATCGATTCAGACGATACTGGCCTTCCACAAAGCGCACTTCAATATCAGACTTTGAAACGGTGTAATAAATCGCTTTCGGGCCAATACCGTGTTCCATCAATGCGGTACGGCTAACACCAACTAGCTTTTTAGCTTCATGAAATGCGTTGCCAAAGATCACCCACTTGGCTTTGAGTTCAAGATAAATAGATAAGGCTTGAGTTTCATCATCAACCCAAGTTACTTCTAAACAGTTTTGTTCAACAATGAAATCGAGTGCAGCTTGCTGTGCGCTATTGCGATAAATGACAAAATGGACTTTTTCACCACGAGACTGCAACTCAACCATGACGGGTAAGTATTGAGGTAAATAGTATGGGTGCAAGACATCAAAACAAATCACAGTTGCTTAGCCTCTAATTGTTGATGGACCATTGAGTAACAGTTTGTAATCGCGAGATGATAACATACCTTTAAAGCCAAGAAATCCCAAGCAAAGTGATCATCAAGGCATTTATTCGATTTGGTTAATTTAAATAGTACCCATTAACATGTATTATTCAATGCAAAATATCCAGCGCAAAGCCCAATAATATGTCAATAATCTCTCACTCGCAGCTGCAACAATGCAAACGCATGCTATTTGTTTCACCTGTCGCTTTAGGTGACTTCTTATACCTAAAAACATTCTTAGCTGCGGTAAAAGCGAGATATCCACATATTGAATTGGATCTGTGGCTAGATGATAACCGTTGTAATCAAGATAGCTGGCGGTTATCACGCAGCAAAATTTTACAACAATGGATGCAAGCTGAAGATACTTTTACACAGACCTTTGGTTGTACTGATTCAACACAAGCAATGTCCAAGCAAGTTGACCAAGCAAAGACGCGCCAATACGACATGGTTGTTTGTCATTCGGTCAGTAAAAGCAAACAGTTTTCAAAAATGGCAAGACAGATATGCCCTAATGGCTTAGTCGTCTCAAGTATTCCGAAGTCAGCATCTGCTGGTATCTTCAATGCACTTTTGTTTCGTCACTCTAATCATACTTATGTATTGAATGAGGCTGACTTAGATAAAAATCATCATATTACTGATAGGTACAACCTCATTTTCAATCGAATTTTTGGTATTGAGCTCAATAAAGACCAGCTCATGCCAAATATGGTGATACCCAATGAGATAACACCTATCACAGCACAATGGTTAGATAGTGCTTTTACCGATTCAAAAGAAGGGAAGTTGATATTTTTAAACCATTTATCAACCAATACCAAAAAAGATTGGCATATTGACCAGCTGTTTGAATTGATCAGTAACATTGCTGAGCAGCAACCAAATAACCGCTTTATCATCAATGTCACCAAAGAGAACTACCAAACTGTGCTAGAGCAGACCAACCAATTTGCACAAGCGAGCTCAATCCGTGTAGCCGTATTTACAGTCAATGAACATTTCTTTGAACTCCCCTCATTGATAGCCAAAGCTGATTTTGTCATTACTGTAGATACTGCGATTTTACATTTTGCTTTTGCCGCACATCGTCCACTACTTGCGATGATGCGAACCAAGAAACCTTACTGGGCACCACCAAGCACACCACAATCGAAGGTGTTATATGCTACTGAAGGCAAAGGTTATGTCTCTGACATTTCAGTTGATTTGGTATACCAGCAGTATCTAGAAATGAATAATTAATTATTTGTATAACTTCCCTCAAAAGGGAGTTATAACTAATTTGAGCATGAATTAAGATGAAAAGAATTTTATACATCAGAACAGATAAAATTGGTGATTTTGTCACTAAATGGCCCGCTATTGCGATGTTAAAATTAGCACTTCCAGATGCGAGTATTGAAGTCTTTGTGAGCCCTGTAGTCGCTTCATTGGCAAGAGCTTGTCCATACATAGACTACGTTATTGAAGATAAAGGCACTGAATTAGAAATCTCACAATTTATCCAACAAAGAAATTACGATGCGATTATCGTTTCAAGCTCTCATTACCGTACATACAAATTATCTAAGCAATCAAGAGCTAACTACGTTATTGCCCCAGCGGTTGATTGGGTTCAATACTTGTTTAAAAATCGCGTCAACCTTTCTGCAGATAAGAACTTACCAGGCTTCAAAAGAGCATGTTTATTGGTGGAACATTTTTTAGCTGACAACCATATTTCAATTCCTGAGCTACCTCAACCAATTTGGGATATTAGCAATGAGCGTGCACGTTGGCGTCTATTTTATGGCGCTGAGTCATCAGAACAAAAACTTGTCTTCGTGCACGTAGCTTCTGGCGGCTCTTCACATACACTATCTTCATCCCAGTTTGCAGAGCTAATTACAAGCATTAATAAAAATACAAATAATAATGTACGTTTTATGCTTACATTCGGTCGTGGGGAAGAGGTCATTGCGGAAGAGGTACAAGCTATGGTTACCGACAACAATGTGAAAGTTAGTCTTGCTCCCTCTATTTCAGATCTAGCAGATTTTTCCAAATCGATAGTGGCAGCTGACTTGTTTATAGCAGGTTCTACTGGATCACTACATATTGCTGGTCTGCACAATATTCCAACGGTAGGGTTTTACCATGGAAGACGTTCAGGTTCAGAAGTAAAGTGGCAAACAATGTCTGATGCCGATAAACGGCTACATTTTACTCCTCCAGTAGGAAAGTTAACGGGAAAGAATATGTCGCTCATCGACATTCCCCAAGCTGGAGCTAAAATCGCTAAGCTATTAACATCAAAACAAACAGCTTAGAAAATCTTAACTTGGTTAGACCCATATAGATACTCAATTTATAAGTGAAACATAAAAATTAAACCACAAAAGGTTATAAGATGAAAAAAGCCATCTTCACTCTAGCCATTGGTGATAACCCAATGTATAAAGCGGCATTAAAAACATTTCAACAATATGCTGATAAGGTTGGAGCAGACCTAATTATTTCAGAAGAGCTTCACTACAAAATCAACATTGAAAACCCTAAATACTCTGCCAGTCCTGCTTGGCCTGAAAAGCTTTATACTGCTGAGTTATTAAAGCTTTACGATAGAGTGCTTTACCTTGATGCTGACATACTTGTAACACCTTGGGCAAAAGATATATTTGAAGAATATCAAGATTTAGAAACCGTCTATATGTTTGATGAAGGCCGACACCTAGATAGAACATTGGCAATTAGTCAAATAAATGAAGCACTTGGGCCTATAACAAACTGGAATGAAATCAACGGCAAACAAAGCTATTATAATTTCGGTATGTTCTTAGTATCAAAAAATTGCAAACTATTTGAAAAAGCATCTCTAGAAGGAATGCAACTGGTATGCAATAACGTTAAGTTTTATGACCAAACTTATATTAATTACACTATTCAGAAACATGACATTCCTAATGTCTGTGTAGATAAAGAATTCAACCGCATGGAATTTTTAGGCTTCGAAGGTTACAAAGAAGCGAGCTTTATTCATTATGCAGGTCGAGGTTATCGTATTAAATGTCCAAGTCGTGAAATTCGTTACATCCACGATTATATTGAAATGTATGGGCAAAGTTTTTCAGCGCAGCAGCAAAAACAATTAAAGCTTGATGCATGGAATTTATTTATCAAAAACTTAAAACGTAAGAGCAATGTCCCTGAATTTTTGCTTCATCTGTTAGGAAAACCAACAATCGGTCGAAAGTGGTTGTAGCTCAACTTCCTCGTCTAGAATGGTTGCTTACTACCATTCTAGACGAGCCTCTTCACCCTCTAAATATCAATCAACGACTCAACTTCTGTGATTAAACGATCTAGAGCACAATACTGTTTTATGCTTTGAAGATTCTTCTTCAAAAGTTCACATTCCCTAGATTCAACCAACTCCAAAATTTGTTTAACAATACTATCGCTATCAGTTTGGCAACTTTTTATAAGCTTCTGCTTGAAACAAATATCTATGCGAGTAGGCTGATCTTTTGAAACGGGTGTTGCAATAATAGGTTTTTTCAAGGCAATAGCTTGTAACATGGTATCACCTCCACTAATGACAGCAAACTGGCTTGCATCAAGTAGATTAATAAAACCACTATTCGGTAAATTATTAAGTACCATTACCTTATCATTTTCGGGTAATGGTTTAGGGTAATTAACACCAAACACCACTACACAAGGGAGGTTAATCAACTCGGTACACTTCTGTGCTGCTTGATAATACGTGTCTGCTGCTAATTTCCCATCAACATAATGCCCACCAGAGCCAGCATTAAATAGAATATACTTCTGTGATGCTAACCCAAGCTCAGCTAACAGCATTTTCTGTGCTTGAGTTTGCGGTTGACTGAAAATCGGGCCTAAATTCACCGGCTTTGGCAAATGCAACATATTCAGTTTGAACTTATCAAAAGCGGAAATATCCCCAATCACAAAATCAGGTTGTACTACACCATGAAAATCCGTGTGTCGGGCCCGATTCAATTTCATACCGCGGCTGCGTTTACGTTTATGTTGACTTAAGAATATGACCTTAGCACCGGTCTTTTTAGCGTGGGCAAGTTGAGATGCGCGGCCAGAAGCATCAAACACCATGATATGGGGCTTAAAATCAGTCACAAACTGATTGACGGCTTTAGTACACTTAGTGGGCGTTTCATCTAATAAATGGGTTTGATAAGCGCAAGTTTGCGCAAATGGTGCAGCCTTATTGAGCAAAAAACGAATATCGGCATCTGGCCAACAGGCTTGAATAGCATCGGCAATAATTGCAGAACGCATGCACTCACCTATACCCTCAGCAGAAGATACCGGTGCAAATAGCACTCTCATTGGGGCCGAGGCCATATTCACTAACTCCTTTTAGTTTGCGCTTGTACTCAAGTTTTTACCTGCAACGATACTCACAACTTCATCAAATTGCTGTATGACAACATCGGTCTGAATATATGACATTAAATGGGCACCTTTGGCACGCTTCCCCCAGGGCACTTCACCCTGCACTTGTTCAGCAATAGCCTGATGATACACGCTTACTACATACTGCTGACTACAATAAGGCCCAGTTCGACCTGGGTTTGAGTGAGCATAAAGACCGATGACTGGAGTACTTTGTGTCACGGCCATGTGAGCAGGTCCAGTATCAGGAGCCAATACAATTGTCGCCTGTTTTAAAACGCTAAGCAATTGGGTTAAAGAGGTTTTTCCTACCCAATTTTCTATTTTCGCTTCACAGAACTGTTGAATATTGGCCGCAAGCTGTATCTCAGCATCACTTGGGCCACCACATAACAGCACTCTAAACCCTTGATTACAGGCATGCTGGGCGACGTCTGCGTAGCGCTCTGGTAGCCAGTTACGTTCTTGTTTGCTCGCAGCTGGGCAAATGACGAACACCTTTTCACCCGCCGATAATATACTAGAAACAAATTCTGCATCAGCCTCCGGCACTGGGATTGTCCATCTCGGCGTTATATCTTTTACGCCCAATGCTGTAGCAAAGCCCATGAACCCATCTAAAACGTGAGGCTCGTGCTGTGGCTGTATTTGCCTATTGGTCACCAACCACTGGCCTTCTTTCGCTCTAGCTTTATCAAATCCTATACGTTCTTTGGCTTTAATCATTAATGAAGCAATTGTCGCCCTTAAGGCAACTTGCATATGCAGTAAGACATCAAACTGCTGTTTACCAAGGTTACGTTTCAAATCTACATAACTTTGCCAACCACGAGACTTATCGAAAATGACGAAGTTCACGCCTGCGATATGCTGCACCAATTGATACTCAACCTTACCTATTACCCAAGTAATGGCTAATTGTGGATATTGCCGCTGTATGGCTTGCACCATCGCTACGGCATGGCATACGTCACCAATCGCAGATAAGCGTAATAGGCATAACGATTTGATGTTGCTAAATTCTGTTGCCATGAGCTTCCAAGTAATGAAGTGACAGCGCTAAGGCTGATGATAAACGCAAGATGCAAATCTTAAGGTATAATACCATTTCGATCCATCAATCACTGCAGCTTGCTGGCTAATTAGATGCAAATTAAACAATCACATAAATACGCGTTTGCTTGGTGTACAGACTCAGCAGAGCACTTGCAAGCTGCTGACTTTTCCGCAGCACCTTGGCAACAAAATAATGCTATTACTGGCCAGTCTAAAGGGCGCTACACCACTTGGTTTGTTCAACCCGAACAAGTTGAACAACAATGGGTGCTTCGCCATTATTGGCGAGGTGGTTTGGCCGAAAAACTGTCCAAAGACGCTTATTTATACACGGGTTTACACAATACCCGTGCCATTGCAGAGTTAGGGCTACTAGAGCAATTATACAATGAAGGTTTTGCTGTACCTAAGCCGATTGCCGCACAAATACAGCGTTTTGGTATTTGGTATCGAGCAGATATCATTATTGAGCGAATTGCGGGCGCTCAAGATTTAGTTGCCATATTAAGCGCACACCCAATGAATGATGCATTATGGTTTTCTCTTGGAGTAACCATTGCAAAGTTCCACCAGCGTGGGGTTTACCATGCCGATCTCAATGCCAAAAATATCCTGTTAACAGGTGAGCAATTTTATTTGATTGATTTTGACCGAGGTGAACTTCGCAAAGCCAATAGCCATTGGCAACAAGCTAATATTTCAAGGCTTAAACGCTCTTTTGATAAAGAAAAAACCAAACTGCCAAAGCTGGCTTTTACAGAGAATAATTGGCAGCAATTACTCAAGGGATATCAACAACAACTCGCTGCGGCTTAAACTGGTCACGGCTTAAAGCCATCAGCTATGAATAGTTTTAAGTAACTGATTGAGTGCCGACAAGTGTTTTTTCAACGCACCTTTATTGGCATCAACAACACTCATTGCCGAACCAGCCGCTTTTTGTCGCTCGGCTGGGTTAGCAATATTGTTTAAAAGGCAGTGTGCTAGCGACATTGAATCGTCAATCACTTGCAGTCCTCCAGCCTGTTCAAGTAAGTGGGTGATTTCAGCAAAATCCCAATGGTGCGGTCCAACAAATACAGGAAGCCCCATCGCCGCGGGCTCTAATGGGTTATGACCGCCATTTTCAATCAATGTCCCACCTACAAAAGCTTGCTCTGCCGCACCATAAATCATCAGCAGCTCTCCCATGGTATCCCCTAACACCACTTGCGTTTCAAGGGTCACATCTTGGTTCAAACTGCGCCTAGCTAATGTCAAATCTTGTTGTAAAATTCGCTGAGCGGCCGCATCAAACTGCTCGGGGTGACGAGGGACAACAACCAATAGCGCATCAGGATATTGTGCTAGTACTTGCTGATGTGCCTCCAGCATAATATCAAATTCCCCTGGATGAACGCTGCCAGCCACCCAAATAGGTGCATCTGGCCGCTGCCATTGCAAACGAAGCTGCTTAGCTCGTTCGCTAAGTTCTGGCGCAATTTTTAAATCAAATTTCAAACTACCGCTAACGAGAAGTTTGTCTTGAGCCACGCCTAATGCCGCAAAGCGCTCAAATTCTTGTTGTGTTTGCACAATGATAAGATCGATACTCTGCAGCATCGGAATGCTGAGTTTGGGTTTAGCCTGATATTTAGCGGCCGATTTAGCCGACAAACGTGCATTAGCCAACACAATGCTGACCTGAGATTGTTTTGCAAAATGAATAAGGTTAGGCCACAACTCAGTTTCCATAATCACTAATGTGCTGGGGTTTACCTTACGAATAAACCTTTTTGCCGCATATGAAAAGTCAAAGGGCAAGTAGCAATGTTGAACACTGTCACCAAACGCATTGATAACCTGCTCTGAGCCTGTTGGACTGGTCGTGGTCACGGTAAAGGATAAATGTGGATATTGCTGCATAAGCTGTTTAATCAGCTCTACCGCCGCAAGCGTTTCGCCCATCGATACACAATGAAACATCACATCGGTCGATTTTAGATTCATCAAACCAAAGCGCTCACCCCAACGTTTACGATATTCAGCACTCTTAACACTGCGCAAGCACAGGTACAAAATCACCAATGGAAACAATAGATAGAGTAAAAGTGAATAGATTGGACGGGTCATGGGTAGGCAGCTTACATTGTTTTGCGTGACAGTTAATGACAATGCTACCATAATCAAACTTGATATTGATATGTCGCTAAATTCAGCAGGACTTAGCAATCATTGCTTAGATTATTTTGGAAATTACATGAAAACCCGCGATAAAATTGTTAATGCCAGTTTAGAGTTATTCAATGAGCATGGTGAACGCAGTATCACTACCAATCACATAGCCTCACATTTGGGCATTAGCCCGGGTAATCTTTACTACCATTTTCGCAACAAAGAAGACATCATCAACTCAATTTTTTCCTTATATGAAGAACATTTAGAGTCAGGTTCTAAGCCATATACCGATGTCGCGATTGATATTGAACTCCTGCTGAGCTATTTCGACGCCATGTTTAATTTGATGTGGCAATTCCGTTTCATGTACGCCAATTTAGCCGATATTTTGAGTCGTGATGACAGCTTAAAAAAGCGCTATTTGGTCGCTCAAAAAAATGTACTTATTCGCTCAAGCACCGTACTTAAACAACTCAAAGATGACGGCTTTTTAGCTGTAGATGATGAAAACATTGTAGAGCTCGCTGATACCATGAAAATGATCGTCAGTTTCTGGATAAGCTACCAACTCACTCAATCAAGCGACTCAACCATTACCAAAGCCACTTTATATAAAGGTTTGTTGCGTGTGCTAATGATGTTTAAAGCGTATGCTACTGAAGAGTCAGCAGCAACATTTAACCGTATGGAATTGCACTATAAACAAATGGCACAACAAGAGTCTGTCGCTTAAACGAACTGCGCTTTACCATACATCTCACCATGCAATGCCGTATTATCTGACTACAATTATGGGTCTGATAAGCGGCATTTTTATGGATAAATGATAACTAGCTCATTGGCGGAGATCATGACAATATTTCGATTTTGGATTAGCTTTACTAATCCAAAATGCCAGCTAGGCCTAATCCATTTTATCCAACATCTATGCTTAAAAAAAACACTGTGGACTCTGGAAAATACAGGGTAGAATGCCCAACAGCTCCCGATCTGAATCGGCAAAGAGCCTAGCAAATTTTTGCTAACCTAACTCAGATCCACATAATAACCATTATTAGGAGAAATCAGGTGGCCACTACCTCATTTTACGACCGCATTAATCAGCAGATCGCCGAAGTTAAAGCCGATGGCTTATACAAAAGCGAACGTATCATCGCTTCAGCTCAACAAACTGCCATTGATGTAAACAATGACAAAGTGATTAACTTCTGTGCCAACAATTACCTTGGATTGGCCAATCACCCTGAACTAATTAAAGCTGCCCAAGCAGGTCTAGACAGCCATGGTTTTGGTATGGCATCAGTAAGATTTATTTGTGGTACGCAAGATATACATAAGCAGCTTGAAGCGAGCTTAAGCGAATTCCTAGGGATGGAAGATACTATCCTTTACTCGTCTTGTTTTGATGCAAATGCCGGTTTATTTGAAACTCTGCTTGATGCCAATGATGCCATTGTCTCTGACGCGTTAAACCACGCATCGATCATTGACGGTGTTCGCCTGTGTAAAGCGAAACGTTTTCGTTATGCAAATAACGATATGGCTGATCTAGAGCAACAATTGATTGCTGCGACCCAAGCGGGTGCGCGTAATATCTTAATCGCCACAGATGGTGTGTTTTCAATGGATGGCGTCATTGCCAACTTAAAAGGCGTGTGTGATTTAGCCGATAAATATAACGCATTGGTTATGGTTGATGATTCACATGCTGTGGGTTTTGTTGGTCAACAAGGCCGAGGCACTCACGAGTACTGTGACGTTATGGACCGTGTCGATATTATTACCGGCACCTTAGGTAAAGCACTTGGCGGCGCGTCGGGTGGTTTTACTTCAGCGAAAAAAGAAGTTGTTGAGTGGTTACGCCAACGCTCTCGTCCATACTTATTCTCAAACTCTTTAGCTCCTTCCATTGTTAGCGCATCAATTCATGTGCTTGAAATGCTGAAAAATGGCCAAGCGTTACGTGAAGCCGTCTGGGAAAATAGTCGTTACTTCCGCGAAAAAATGTCAGCTGAAGGGTTTACCTTAGGTGGTGCAGATCATGCCATCATCCCAGTGATGATTGGTGATGCTAAGCTCGCCAGCGATTTTGCTAACCGTCTATTACAAGAAAACATTTATGTTATTGGTTTCTCTTTCCCAGTTGTACCAAAAGGCCAAGCACGTATTCGTACTCAAATGTCAGCCGCCCATACCCGTGAACAACTGGACCATGCTATTGATGCCTTTACCCGTATTGGTAAAGACATGGGCATTATTTAATAGGTAACCACCATGAAAGCACTCAGTAAATTAAAGCCTGAAGAAGGCATTTGGATGGTTGATGCGCCTAAACCTGAAATAGGCCATAACGATCTATTAATTAAAATCAAAAAGACCGCTATTTGCGGCACTGATGTCCACATTTATAACTGGGATGAATGGTCACAAAACACCATTCCTGTGCCTATGGTTGTTGGCCACGAATATGTTGGCGAAGTGGTTGAAATTGGTCAAGAAGTCCGTGGGTTCAGCATTGGCGATAGAGTCTCTGGCGAAGGTCACATCACTTGTGGTCACTGCCGTAACTGTCGTGGTGGTCGAACTCACCTTTGCCGCAACACCATCGGCGTTGGTGTAAACCGTGAAGGTGCTTTTGCTGAATATCTTGTTATTCCTGCTTTTAATGCTTTCAAGATCCCAGAAGGTATTTCTGACGACCTTGCTTCAATTTTCGACCCATTTGGTAACGCGGTTCACACTGCATTGTCATTTGACTTAGTCGGCGAAGACGTACTCATTACCGGTGCTGGCCCGATTGGTATTATGGCTGCTGCGGTAGCAAAACACGTTGGGGCACGCCACGTTGTGATCACCGACGTAAACGAATACCGCCTTGACCTCGCACGCCAAATGGGTGTCACTCGCGCCGTCAACGTCGCTAATGAAAACCTCAATGATGTGATGGCCGAATTGGGCATGACAGAAGGCTTCGATGTTGGCTTGGAGATGTCAGGGGTGCAAGCCGCGTTTAGCACCATGTTAGAAACCATGAATCACGGCGGTCGTATTGCATTGCTCGGTATTCCACCATCAGATATGGGTATCGACTGGAATCAAGTGATCTTCAAAGGGTTAGTGATCAAAGGTATTTATGGCCGTGAGATGTTTGAAACTTGGTACAAAATGGCCTCATTGATCCAATCAGGCTTAGACCTTTCGCCAATCATCACCCATCACTACAAGGTTGATGACTTCCAGCAAGGCTTTGATGTCATGCGCAGTGGTCAATCAGGTAAAGTTATCCTCGACTGGGAATAACCTAAACGCCAATTTCGTTTAAAGGGGTTGCTGTTAAGCAGCCCCTTATTCCATAATCAGATTATATTTCTCTACAAGGATGCAGAATGACCGCATTCAAGCACTTATCTATCAACCAACTGATCCACATGACAGAGGATGAACCACAACCACAGATTGTGGACATTCGTGATGCAGCTAGCTTTCAAGCGGGTCATATATTGGGTTCGGTTAATTTGACCAATGAAAATCTTGCTCACTTTATTGCAGATGCTGACATGGATGCGCCATTAGTCGTGGTGTGCTATCACGGAGTGAGTAGTCAAGGCGCAGCTAGCTATTTGATTGAGCAAGGCTTTGATGATGTTTACAGTTTAGATGGTGGCTATACAGCTTGGAGCACTGCTCACGCATGATTGAAATTGGCATACTTCCTGACCCGAGAATCGCGCAAGCTTTTATTGATTACCTCAAAGGTAAGGGAGTCACGTGCCAACAGCAATCCGAGTTGCATGGGGTAAAGCTTTTTATCACTCAGCCAGCAGATGAACAGTTTGTTAGGGAAGAGTTCCAACACTTTATTCAAAATCCGTATGCCGAAAAATATCGTCAGGCTTCATGGGATAATGGCTCAAGCCAAATCAAATTTGATTACGGCTCTGGTGGATTAGGACTATTACAACAATTTATAACCGGGGCAGGACCACTCACCTTAGTGATATTTTTTGTGTGCACTATAGTATATGCCGCTATGAACTTGGGCTTTCATGACACAGTATTTAACTATTTGTCTTTCTTTAGTGCATCCCCCGGCAGCCAATTAAGTCACATTTGGCGCTTGTTTACCCCTAGCTTGATGCATTTTTCCATTTTACATGTCACCTTCAATCTACTTTGGTGGTGGTACTTAGGCGGTAAAATAGAAAATCAAATCGGTACTAAACCATTATTAATGCTGTTATTGGTTGGTGGCACCTTACCCAGTGTAGTGCAATTTATGATGACCGGGCCTTATTTTGGTGGTCTTTCAGGGGTTGTATACGCCGTTGTTGGTTACACTTGGCTTATGGGCCGTAGACAGCCCCAATCGGGTATTATGCTGCCTGATTCTTATATGGCGTTCATGATGATATGGCTAGTACTTGGTTTTACCGATCTGCTTGGTATGCCTATCGCTAATGGGGCACACATGGGGGGACTGGTAGTTGGCTTAACTCAAGCATTATTTGATAGCCGCCACGCCCACAAGCAAAACTAAAACTAAAACTAAAACTAAAACTAAAACTAAAACCACCTACATTACAGCGTTTTCCTCTTCGCAATAGCAACCTTGAATTTTAGGGGAAAACAATTGAGAGTTTTTAGATAGGTATTAATTTTTATGGAACGAGTTCTTGTTGTTAGGGTCGATAAACTAGGCGACTTTTGTCATTCACTTCCGGCAATTTCATTGTTGAAGCGCTCTATGCCAGACGCACAAATCGATGTGATTGTTTCCCCTATAATTGAACCGCTAGCCAAACAATTTGATTTTATTGATAACCTACTGATTTATCGTAAAGATGATCCCGATTTAGTCGAGACTATCAAAGCTAAAAAGTACCAAGCAGTAATAGTCATGCATACTCATAAGCATATGGCTCAAGTTGTAAAACAAGCTAACATTCCTTACCGCCTTGGCCAACGCCGTAAGTGGTTCCAATATTTATACACCCATAGAGCTCCACTTAATCGTAGTGCTTGCTTAAAGCCTGAGTGGCGTTATTGCACCGACCATATTGAGTATTTTTTATGCCAGCACCACATTCCTCCAGCTGACATCAAGCAAAGACTATGGGATATCAGCCAACAAAAAGCAGATTGGCAAAAATTCTACGGTAAAGCTGACGGCGAGCTACTCATATTTATTCATCCAGGTAGTGGCGGTTCAGAAGGTTCGTTATCTCCAGAGCAATTTGCAGATATTGCAGATAACCTTGCGATAAATAGCCAACGCAAGATTAAGTTTGTGGTAACTTTTGGGCCAGCTGAAGAAGCTTTAGCACAGCACGTTACAACATTGATCACAGACAAAAATCATAACGCTGTGGTGGCTAAACCAATTAAAGATATTGCAGAATTCTCTTGCTCTTTAGTCGCTGCAGATATGATGATCGCCGGCTCTACAGGTCCATTGCACGTTGCCAGTCTGCACAACACAATCACCGTCGGTTTTTACCCTCACGAATCTCGTGATGATAAGATCCGCTGGCAAACATTAAGTGATGATTACAATCGCTTATCGTTCTCCCCTCCAATGGGTAGTGCTAATCTGGCTTTGATTGACACACAGCTTGCTGGCAGAAAAGCCGCAGAGAAAATTAACGCATTACCTCATAGTTAGTACATCACTAACTTTTGAACTCATCATTTGTAACTAAAACGGCGCTCAAAAAATTTAGCGCCGTTTTGTTGCCTACCATTGAAGCTCACAAGTGGGCTACACCATCAACAGTATTTGCTTTACTAACTTTTCAATCCCTGAATTAGCCTCTGCAATGCTTGTAGCCAACATATACGCTGGTGTCGTTACCACTTTATTAGTTTGATCAACCACAATTTGATCTACTGTTGCTTCCTGATGATGACCACCCATTTCATTAAATGCCATCGCGGTATCAATATCATTGCCAATTGTACCCAAGGCGGATTTACCATAAATAATTGGCATCATCACAGGTGCAATACACATCATGCCAACAGGCTTGTTAGCAATGGCAAACTCACGAATAAAAGCTTCAACACTGGGTTGAATATTGCAATCTTTACCATTGATAGCAAAGTTACATAAATTCTTAGCCGCGCCAAACCCGCCAGGTACAATTAGTGCGTCAAATGTATTAATATCCATTTTGCTCATGTCCTGCACTTCGCCACGCGCGATACGGGCTGATTCAACCAACACATTTCGAGACTCATTTTCCTGCACTTCACCAGTAAGGTGGTTAACAACATGCAACTGGTCAACGTTCGGTGCAAAACATTGATAGCTTGCCCCTGCTTTTGACAGCGCTAATAAAGTTAATACAGACTCGTGAATTTCACTGCCATCAAAAACACCACTACCACTCAGTAAAACTGCAATATTTTTCATATGTAATTGTCCCTGATTTAGATCTCACAAAAATTAATTAACAAATTTGACACAAAACAGTTGATCTGATTAAAAAACATGCTAACTTAATGCCTCGGTACTATTTAACTGTATAAATATCGGTCAATAATCACCGTTCTGAGTAGTTACTTATCGTATTACTTTTAAAAAGTCCACAAATTTAGAAAGATTTGCCAGAATACAATTTAGCTCACATAATTTTATAATAACCTATAAAATCAGACACTTACACATTTTGACTTCTTTTGTTGTGAAAACGAATTCAAAACAAACATAATTTAACTAACAGACTTATCCACAGGCTGTTGGTTTTTGCTGCTGTCTCTTATTCAGTGACCATACAATGGTTGCCTTTCCCCCAAAATCCCAATAAAACCGCTAACAAACTGATAATTCAGCCCACGCTAAAGTAACATTTTATTAACCGCAAAAAGTCATTTCCCTTACTGCTAAATCTTCAATCTTGCTTGAGGATGGTTGTGGATAATGTCATCCTATATCAACTTAGAGTACTCACTATGAACAGCTAATATGTCAACTATTCCAAATAACCCTCTTGTGCTTGTCGATGGCTCATCTTACCTTTACCGTGCTTACTATGCTCCACCACATTTAACCAATTCAAAAGGTGAAGCTACTGGCGCTGTTTATGGTGTAGTGAACATGCTGCGCAGCCTGCTATCTCGCTATCAACCAAGTCATATTGCGGTGGTCTTTGACGCCAAAGGCAAAACATTCCGTAATGATATGTACAGTGAGTACAAAGCCCAGCGCCCACCTATGCCGGATGATCTCCGTAGCCAAATTGCACCTTTATATCGCATCATTAATGCGCTTGGTTTACCGTTGATCTCAATAGAAGGTGTTGAAGCCGATGATGTGATTGGTACCCTTGCCCACCAAGCGAGCTTGGAAGGCAGAGCAACCTTGATCAGTACGGGCGATAAAGATATGGCTCAGCTTGTCGATGAAAATGTCACACTGATCAATACCATGACAGATACCATCATGGGGCCTGAACAAGTTAAAACTAAATTTGGCATTGGGCCTGAGCTGATTATCGACTATTTAGCCCTAATGGGAGACAAAGTCGATAATATTCCTGGGTTACCTGGTGTCGGTGAAAAAACCGCGTTAGCCATGTTAACGCATACAGGTAGTGTTGAGCAGATCCTGGCTAATCCAGATAGTGTTGTCGATGGTGGTTTTAGAGGCGCGAAATCCATGCCGAAGAAAATTGTCGATAATGCAGACATGCTAAAGCTGTCCTATGAGTTAGCTACGATTAAAAGAGACGTTGAATTAGAATCACCATGGCAATCTCTTAATATAAAAGAGCAAGATAAAGATGAGCTTATCAAATGTTACGGTGAAATGGAGTTTAAACGTTGGTTGGCAGAAGTATTGGATGGAAAGCAGACCGCTAACGCCGATACATCAGACAATGAACAAGCAACCAAACAAGATATCAAAGCTGAATATGACACAATTCTAACTGAAGCACAGCTGGATGAATGGATTGAAAAGCTGCAAAAAGCTGAATTAATAGCCCTTGATACCGAAACCACAAGCTTGAACTACATGGAAGCTGAATTGGTCGGTTTATCATTTGCCATTGAGCCAGGAAAAGCTGCTTATGTTCCTGTTATGCATGACTACTTAGATGCCCCAGCACAATTAGATAAGCAATTCGTGCTTGATAAATTGCGCCCCATTTTAGAATCCGAAACACCAGCAAAAGTCGGGCAGAACCTTAAATACGATATCAGTATCCTTGCCAATCAGGGTGTCACACTTAATGGCGTCAAGTTTGACACTATGCTGGAGTCTTACGTATTTAACTCTGTTGCATCACGCCACGATATGGATGGGTTAGCGCTCAAATACCTAGGCCATAAAAATATAAGCTTTGAAGAGATTGCTGGAAAAGGTGCAAAACAACTCACCTTCAATCAAATCACCTTAGATGTGGCAGCACCTTATGCAGCAGAAGATGCAGATATCACCCTACGATTACACCAACACCTATGGCCAAGATTAGAAAAACAACCTGAACTAGCCAAAGTGTTTACTGAGCTTGAGTTACCTTTAATTCAAATATTGTCCAATATCGAACGCACTGGTGTTTATATTGACACTATGTTGCTAAGTCAGCAAAGCCAAGAGCTAGCACAAAAGTTAGATACGCTTGAACAAAAAGCTTATGAAATTGCAGGTGAGAAATTCAACCTTGCCTCGCCTAAGCAGTTGCAAGTGCTGTTTTTCGAGAAACTGGGCTATCCAATAATTAAGAAAACCCCCAAAGGTGCACCTTCAACATCAGAAGAAGTGTTGGTCGAGTTAGCACTAGACTACCCATTGCCTAAAATAATCCTAGAGCACAGAAGTTTAGCCAAATTAAAAAGCACCTATACCGATAAACTGCCATTAATGGTTAACCCAAATACTGGACGAGTACACACCAGTTACCATCAGGCTAACGCCGCAACTGGCCGCTTATCTTCAAGTGATCCAAACCTACAAAATATCCCAATTAGAACTGAAGAAGGTCGTCGTATTCGTCAAGCCTTCGTCGCCCCTGAAGGGAAGAAGATTCTGGCTGCGGATTACTCTCAAATTGAATTACGTATTATGGCTCACCTTTCTCAAGATAAGGGGCTACTCACTGCATTTGCAGAAGGCAAAGATATTCACCGCGCCACAGCATCTGAGGTCTTTGGCGTACACTTTGAAGAAGTGACTAGTGAGCAACGTCGCCGCGCGAAAGCAGTCAATTTTGGTCTCATCTATGGTATGTCAGCATTTGGCTTAGCTAAGCAGTTAGACATCCCACGTGCAGAAGCACAGTCTTACATTGATACCTATTTTGCTCGCTATCCTGGCGTACTAAAGTATATGGAAGAAACCCGTGCTGATGCAGCAGAACAAGGTTATGTTTCCACCCTACAAGGTAGACGCCTATATTTACCAGATATCAAAGATAGAAACGCCATGCGTAGACAGGCCGCTGAACGTGCAGCCATTAATGCACCAATGCAAGGCACCGCTGCAGACATTATTAAGCAAGCCATGATCGACATTTCACAATGGATTGCCAACGATACCCAAGGCGAAATAACCTTATTGATGCAAGTACACGATGAACTGGTATTTGAAGTTGAGCAAAGCCAAGCAGAAATATTGCAAGCTAAAGTATGCGAGATTATGGGTCAAGCTGCTGAACTTGCAGTACCTTTATTGGCTGAAGCTGGGATTGGTGATAATTGGCAGCAGGCTCACTAGCCCTAAACCATTAACCGCCTAACAAAACAGTGCATATCAAAAAGCACGCCATTACAGGCGTGCTTTTTACTTTCACACTTTTTTAGCTTAATAAACCAACAATAATGTGGCATAAATCACAATATTCACTCCATTTTGAAAATACTGTTTTCTATTTACAAACAAATGAGGTAATATTTTTCTCGTAGGGTACAGAGGTTAAGATGTTCAATCTTTCAAACCTTTTTTTTCACTAGAAATAGTGCGCCAAATATAGGCAACCTCAGCAATGTAAATTGTTGAGGTTTTTTTATACCCAAAATATTTTTAGAGTAAATACTTTAAATAATAGTTAAAACCAAGTATTCTAGTGATGTTGAGGGTCATTAATGATTGATGACACTTGAGTCTTGTTGAATTTTAGCCTCTCCCCAAAAGAGCTAATTTATTTCACCGACAATATTTTATATTGTCGGTTTTTTTTGGCCTAAAAAAAGCCAACCTGTTGGTCAGCCTTATCTTGCAATGGAAAAATGGCAATCTTATTCAGCGTCTTGCTCATCAGACTGTCCGTCTAATAACCATTGAGGATGGCACCACTGATTCAAAATTTTCAACACTTGCGGCTTACCTGTTCCCTTTAATGCTGAAAAAGGCTCTACCTTCACCCAGTCACCAAAGTCGGCAAGTTCTTTACGAATCTTATTTACTGTCTTCATTTTAGCGCTTTGAGCTAATTTATCTGACTTAGTTAATAACGCTAAAACTGGAATTTCACTCGTAACGGCCCACTCTATCATCTGCAAATCTAAGTCTTTGAGTGGATGACGAATATCCATTAATACAACCACACCACTTAAGCAGGCACGTTTTTGCAAATATTCGCCTAGCGCCTGTTGCCACTTTATTTTCATCGCAAGTGGTACTTTTGCAAAACCATAACCCGGTAAGTCAACTAACCGACGATCGTCGTCTAGCGCAAAAACATTGATTAATTGAGTGCGACCAGGCGTTTTACTCGTCCGAGCAAGACTTTTCTGTTCAGTTAACGCATTCAATGCACTCGATTTACCTGCATTTGATCGTCCAGCGAAGGCTATTTCTACGCCAACATCGCCAGGAAGATATTCATCTAGATGTGCGATATCTGGCGCACTAATTAAAAACTTGGCTTGGCGGAAGTCAATTCGAGATTCTGACACTGTTTGCTCCAGATAAGTTAAAAAAATAGCCACATTTGTATTAATGATTAACAAATGCTGTCTTTTCCACGTTTTCGTGTAAAATATTAGCCTGATCACATTATAACCCCAAGCCAGAGTAATGTGTGTGCTGCAAAATGGCATTTTGGCCACCTAAAACGGCATTGATAAGTGTAAATGAGCTTGGGACAACTATTTTACCACGCTTGCGGGTTTTCCTAGTAAGCTCAGGACAATAAATTAACAAGAAGTTGGAACGCCATGAAAAAGTTAGCTCTTGCGCTGTCTGTTGTAGCCACAATGTCATCACCAGTTATGGCAGAAGGTAATATTGAAGCAGGCAAAACCAAATCAATGATGTGTGCAGCCTGTCACGGTGCTGATGGTAACAGCATGATCGACATGTACCCTAAGCTTGCAGGTCAACATAGCAACTACCTAGAGAAACAGCTTAAAGATTTCCGCGCTGCAGCTAAAACCGGTGGCAGCGAAGGCCGTATGGATCCAGTTATGGGCGGAATGTCTATGACATTAAGTGATCAAGACATTGCTGACATTTCAGCTTTTTACGCATCTCAGCAAAAAGCCCCTATTGCAGTTAGCGATGTACCAGAACTTGGTGAGTCACTGTACAAGGGTGGTGATGTCGCCCGTGGTATAACAGCATGTATCGCTTGTCACGGACCTGACGGTAACGGAATGGAGGCTGCAGGCTTCCCTGAGGTTGGTGGCCAACATGCTAATTATATTAAAATCCAACTTAACAAATTTCGCGATACAAATCGTAACAACGACTTAAATGGAATGATGCAAGATGTTAGTAAAAAGCTAACTGATGCGGATATCGAAGCATTATCTAAATATATTTCAAGCATTAACTAACTTATCTTAGTTAACATTTGAGATAAGGAAGTGGGCATTTACGCCCACTTTTTTTTACTTAAAGTTTACGTTTACGTTAACTTTCAAATATTCTTTCTTGACATCAATCATGATTTTGCGGTTAAATAGCCCCGTACCGAGATGAACCCAACTGTTTAAGCAATAAAAATAACGTATTTAAACAGATTTCGGACATTTAACATTTAAGATACAAGAATAAAGTCAATCAATAACAATAATATACTAAGGCCACTCTTCAAATAATAATAAAGAGCAGCGATTTCAGTTTGAAATACAGGTCAATTAATTTTGTAAGGTATAGACCCAATTTGGTCGTCCAGCTTATATAGCACTTCCTTACGCACAGAGGTAAAAGTAACAGGGAAACAATTTGAAGGATTCAAATTGTAGCAAAGGAAGCTAACTGCTTTGGATGCACTCGCTGGAAGCTTGTTATCACTGGAAGGTACTTACTACACGGATGGTTTAGTTAAGTCATAGAAGACGTTATAGAGATTGATGAGTCAATTGAGACCATCTACGGAAACTGTGGTCAGGACGGCAACAGATAGAAATAAAGTGTCAGTGATGACCAATAACGATTAGACTGCATGGAAAGCTGTAAAAAAAAGAAGGATCCGACCGGGATAGTCGCATAGCAAGTAAGGAAACTTGGAATCAGAATAAGGTGTGTCTTGCACCGATCGTGAGGTGGCTGTTTACAGCCACCTTTTTTTATGGATTTTTTTCGAAATAGCGTCACAAGTTGCAATGCCTAGATGTAATAAGCAGTGTTTATTTATATACTCAGGTTATTGATATTATTAACGGACTCAGATGTAGTTGACGCTTCCTTGCCCATTATGTAACCACACTGCCCCGTTTTTTATACAAGATAAAAAGCGAGCCTTCTATTGCTGCAATCATTGCCAGCTCGTTTTTGCAGCCCCCAGCGGTCATGTCATGCAAAATGTTGAAAAGCAGCGTTATGGCCGTGCACAGAAAGCTTCAAAGCAAAGACAGTTATCACAATTCGTTCTACCACTCCTTGAGCAAGTTAGCCAACAGCAGCAACATCAAGCGCTAATTGGGCTCAACTTTGGCCGCTTGTTATCACCAAGTAGTTTGCAAAACATTGCTCAGTCAGGCCATACACTAAAACAATATGACCCCTTTTTTGCCGCAGATAACCAACTCTTAAGTTCGCAATATGACTTTGTGTGCTGCTATCGTGTATTTGAACATTTTCGCTCTCCCAATAAAGAGTGGCGTTTGTTATCAAATTTAGTTAAACCCGAAGGTTGGCTAGCAATCAATACGCCTTTATTGGCCGATCTAGCCCAGTTTTCGAAGTGGCATTATAAAAATAACCCGACTCATGTGAGCTTCTACCAACAGGCAACTTTCGAGTTTTTAGCCTCAATCTCTGATTTTGAGCTAATATTTGCCTCAAAAGATCTCATTTTGATGCAAAAAGCATCAGAATCTGATATAAAGCGCTCCCTTATTTGATCTTGTCGGCCATGCCGGTAAGAAAGTGTTATTCCAACTAAACGAGAACACCATGGCTCGCAGTAAAAAAACTCGCAAGGGCGGAGAAAACGGCCCAAAGCATGCTCCTAGAGTAAAAAAGGCCGACCGCAATCAGGTTGAAGGCAAGAAAAAAGGCAATGGTCGTCAATCAGGCAGTCGCCACAATGAGGCCTTGTTAAAAACTCAAAGCCCTAAATCTGGTGGCGCAGAACGCAATGATCCACGCCATGGCAGCAAAAAGCCTGTCGCTTTAACGTTGCCTAGCAATATTGCGGAACCTTTAAAGCCAAAGGCGAAACAGCCAAAGCTAACTGATGAGCAAAAATTACTGAAACTGGAAGAAGATCCAAGACTAAATAAGCTATTGGATATGCTTGAGCTAGGCAGCACACTCAATGACAACGATCAGAAATGGCTTGATCAACAGCTAGATAAGATTGAAGTGTTAATGCAAAAGCTGGGACTAACTGAAGGTTCAGCTCAATCAGAGAGCGAACAACAATCACCTGTCTCAGATGATGAGTTATTTAACCGCTTTGAAAGTGGCGCTGACTTGCTCAACATGTATAAAAACAAAGATTAGCCTTCATTTAGCTAGTCTGTTTATTAAGAATGGCATGCTATCGCATGCCATTTTTGTATAACTATGCCGCTTTCAAGCTATTTAGCGTAAAATAGTCTCACGAAATAACACATCAGTTTTATGAGGAAGTACCGTGTCTCCTGCAGTCATTGCCATTGCCGTCATCATCGTTATTGTGCTCGCCACCTATGCCGCTCACTTACTGATTAAGTTAAAAAAGCAAAACTTAACTCAGCAACTCGCTGCCGTTGAGCGTGAACGCCTAGCACAAGAGAAACGTGAAGCTGTTTTAACTGATATCCGCTATATTGCCAATGCGATGCTAGAAGAGCGTTGTGAACTATCTGAAGGCGTGATGCGCATCGGCAAATTGTTTGCTGCTTTATCATTAACTGAACAAGTCCAGCCGCAATACCCAAATCTATTTGAGCATTACGAGTTGATTGCTGACCATCCAATTAAGGAAGCACGCAAAGCCCTAGCTAAACAACAGAGAATGAAACTCGACCTTCAAAGAATGAAGTCAGAGACAAAGCTAGAACAAGGGATTATGGACGAAATAAAGCTTATTTCTGAGTTTAGCTGGCCAGTCACACATTAAGCTTTTATCAGGCTTCACTACAGGCGGCATTGATAAAACGACTAACCAGATGAATGGTCGTGTGTAATCACCCATTCATCGTCAATACGCTCAAACAACAACGTAAATACCCCACTGGGCGTATCCTTGTCTCGCGTGAGTGTCCAACGCCCGACCACCAGCGCAGCATAATTGCTAAGAAACTTAATATCCTTAATATTAAAGCTCAATTGCCCCATAGCTGTAGAGTTGGGGTAACTGCGTTTATATCTTTGGTTAATGTCATTCCAGCCATATCGCAATTGCCCACCACTCACAAACCTGAGCTTATCTGAATGGTAATAGCCCTGCATATAGCCATCAATATCACCTTGATTCCAAGCCTGTTCTTGCGCTGTTAATACTTTAATAATCTCATCAGAAGGCACAGCATTAGCTTGTAACCCGAAAAAACATAACATTAGTCCAAGTAGATATCGCATAACTTGCCTCTCTATAGCAGTATTGCTAGATTAACCTATGATGCTAAAGCAAATTTGTTGCTTTACCACATCCAATAACAATAACTAAAAAAATGAGTAAATGCAGTTACATACTGTATCTACATCATGGAAATATCGATGCTATCACTTTTTTTTAAAAGCCTGATGAAGTTATTAGGTTGGCGCTTTGAAGGTCAAATTAACCCAGATACCGCTTTCATTATGGCAGTGGGGCCTCACACCAGTAACTGGGACTTTGTGATGGGGATCATTGGTCGCGGAGCGCTAGACACAAAGATCCACTTTTTGGGTAAACATCAATTATTTATTCCTCCTTGGGGTTGGCTATTTAAAGCCATGGGCGGTTCGCCAGTTGATAGACGTAAGCACAATAACTTAGTTGATGCTGCAGTGCAGTTATATCAGCAGCATCCAAACTATAAGCTTGCGCTTGCCCCAGAAGGCACACGCAGCGCGGTAAAACGCTGGAAAACGGGCTTTTACCACATAGCTAAGAAAGCCGATGTTGATATCATTCCTGTTGGTCTCGACTTTGGTAAAAAGTGCATTGTCTTAGGTGAGCCAGTGAGGCCCAGTGACGACATGCAAGCTGATATGGACCAACTACTTCAGTTCTTCAGGCAAATAAAAGGTCGTCACCCCAAGGTGATTCCTGACTATCGAGTGAACGAGTGATAGGCAACTTTAATAACTCAGTGACCACACCTAACATCGGTTACATTGACCTTTATTAAAGCCATTAAACTGAATGTGGATGCTTTAAAAAGGCCTGAATAATTTCAGGCCTTATGAGGTTAACACTCATAACCGCTCTATGTGCGAGTACTCACCGGCTGGGTCAATGCCGATAGGTCATTACCAGTCGGCTTTTGATAAGCCCTTAAACCAAATTCAGGCAATATGGCAAAGATATGATCAAAGATATCAGCTTGAATCGCTTCGTAGTTCGCCCAAACGATATCATTGGTAAAAATGTACAACTCAAGAGGCACACCTTCACCACTAGGGGCTAACTGACGTACCATCAATGTCATGTCTTTATGTAATTTAGGATGCTGATCTAAATAAGCCTGTAAATAAGCTCTAAACGTGCCTAAGTTAGTCAAATGACGACCATTTACCAGGTTGTCATTATCTGAAGTATTGGCATTTTCAGCATTTATTTCGGATACAATCTGCGATAAATAACCTTTCAAGTGGTTAACTTTTTGAAGATGAGACAGCTCTTGCTCAGTTAAAAAGTGCACACTCGAAATATCAATATTAATCGCTCGCTTAATTCGTCGCCCACCAGATTCCGACATACCTTGCCAGTTTTTAAAGGCATCTGAGACCAATGCATAAGCGGGGATCATGGTGATGGTTTTATCCCAGTTTTGCACTTTCACAGTGTTTAAGGTGACATCAATCACCGCACCATCTGCACCATACTTGTCCATTTGAATCCAGTCACCTTTACTCACCATACGGTTAGCGGCTAGCTGAATACCCGCAACAAAGCCTAGAATGGTGTCTCTGAACACCAACATCACCAAACCGGTTGCTACACCTAAACCACTTAGGAAGTACACTGGAGACTGGTCCGATAAAATCGACACCACCACAATTAAGCCAACAATAAACATAAACAGCTTAATTAATTGCACAAAGCTTTTGACTGGAATGCGGCGATTAACTTTATTGACATCAGATATTTCATCAACCGCATTTAACGCAGAATACGCCGCGCGGATAGTAATTATCACCAACAATACACTGAATGTTCGATCGGCAATCGTGCTCAATAATGGGTGCTCAGTCAGGACGACTGGCACCAACAGATCTAGCAAGAGTACTGGCACAAACTTAGCGAGTCTCTCGAACACACCAAAACTAACAAATACATCATCCCACTGCACCATCGAGCGCTTAATAATATGATTAACACCTTTAACTAAAAACTTCTGTGTCAGGTAATAACTCAATCCAGCCAGTAATAAACATACGCACAAAATAATGGCTGTGGTTGACAAATCAGTAGGTTGAGCGTTGACGCCTAACTCTGAAAGCCACTGTGATAATTCTATTCTTGTATCTGTATTCACTGTCAGTTCCTAATCAGTGGGAATAAAGTTGCTTCAAATGATTTAGTCATCAATCTCAGCAATATCTCAACAAACATTTGTATGTAGAGCAAACAATTACGTAACAAGCGCGGGTTAATTCGACGTTTTTGCCATCTTTAATTGACCGTCATGTTGAATCTAACAACAATACGGCCAAGTTTGAACCGGAGTCAACGATGAAATACGCAGCTTTGCTTGTGGCAACCTTCACTATTGGTAGCTTGTTTAGCGCAGATAGTCAGGCAAACACCCGCTTAAATAGTGGCACCCAGAATTATGCGCCTTCACTGGGCTTAATGATTGATTATGTTAATACTGACAGTGGAATGTATGGCTTAACCTTGGCGCCAAAACACTATGACCCAGACTTTGCTGACTGGGGCTACTATATTGGTTATGCCCGTGGCGATAAAACCGATTTAGAATTTAGTGAGCCTGCTGAAGGACATATTCAAGAATATATGTGGCGCTTTGGTGTGAGTTACAGCCTGAGCCAAGATTTTAGCGTATACACAGGGGCAACTGTGTACATCTATGAAACCAACACAACCGATGGCATCATGCCATTAATCGTCGGCGGTGAACCTGAGTGGGAACAAGACAAAGATAAAAATTGGGGTGCTGAGTTTGGCATGCGCTACCAGTTAACGAAAGACTTTATCATCAGCGCAGGTTATGACACCCGTACCGAAGCGGCCATTATTAGCTTTGGCTTCAGCAGTTAATCAAAGTGCAGCCTGTTAAAAGTAGGCGCATTCAATAAAAAAGGACCTTGCGGTCCTTTTTTCGTTGTTACAGCCCTTAATCAACCACTATTTATACCAATTGGGATAAATAAGTGATCAGAGATTACGTAGGAAAAATCGCTTAGTACAAGGCAGAAATTGCAGTGAGCTAATTATGCTAACTTCAAAATTTCTAACAAGGTTATAAGCCATTTTTACCAATAAGAGTTAACCAGTAAGAATGATCACATACTTGTGCTAATTGGTACTATAAGCTTGGCAACATGCCTGCTGGCAAATACTGATTAAAACTCGCTGTGTGCAGTAAATCAGTGGCATTTTCAATATCAGGCGCAAAGTAACGGTCCTTGTCATAGAAATCGACAACTTCACGTAACTCCGCTTTGGCTTTAGCCACTGCATCACTCGGTTGTAAAGGCGCTCTAAAGTCTAGTCCTTGTGCAGCAGCCAGAATTTCAACCGCAAGTACACCTCGGGTGTTTTCACTCATATCTCGTAACCGGCGAGCAGCAAAGGTTGCCATCGACACGTGATCTTCCTGATTTGCTGAGGTAGGTAAACTATCTACTGAGGCCGGATGTGCATAGGTTTTATTCTCCGATGCCAATGCAGCAGCAGTTACTTGCGCAATCATAAAGCCAGAGTTAACACCGCCATTATCAACCAAAAATGGAGGCAGTTTTGACAAGCTAGAATCAATTAACAATGCGATTCTTCGCTCGGCAATCGAGCCTAACTCAGCAATCGCTATTGCTAAGTTATCAGCAGCCATCGCGACAGGCTCAGCATGGAAGTTACCACCAGAGATAATATCGCCCGTGTCTTGGAACACTAACGGATTATCAGTTACTCCGTTCGCTTCAACGGCTAACACTTCAGCCGCTTGACGAATTTGAGTTAAACACGCCCCTAACACTTGAGGTTGGCAACGCAATGAATACGGATCTTGTACTTTTTCGCAGTCCACATGGCTTAAGCTAATTTGCGATTCATCAGCTAACAGGTGGCGGAAAATTGCAGCAGAATCCATTTGACCTTGTTGGCCACGTGCAGCATGAATACGTGCATCAAATGGGCTACGGCTACCCATTGCCGCTTCAACACTCATTGCACCAACTACGGAGCTAGAAGCAAACAAATCTTCAGCATTAAACAAGCCTTCTAATGCTAATGCTGTTGAGGCTTGTGTGCCGTTAAGCAAGGCTAAACCTTCTTTTGCAGCTAGCTGAATAGGTTGTAAACCAGCGATTTCTAACCCTTCTTTGGCACTGATGAATTGCCCTTTATAACTCATCTCCCCCTCACCCAATAAAGGCAAGCACATATGAGATAACGGTGCTAAGTCACCAGATGCACCCACAGAACCTTTCTCAGGCACACATGGGTAAACTCCTGCATTGACAAGGGCAATGAGAAATTCAATAACTTGTAAACGAATACCAGAGAAACCTCGGCTTAACGAGTTAATCTTTAACACCATCATTAGACGTACGGTTTCATCTTGCATGTACTGGCCAGTACCAGCAGCATGAGATAACACGATAGAGCGTTGCAACAGCTGTAAATCATCAGGTGCAATCTTGGTATTAGCTAACAAACCAAAGCCAGTGTTAATACCATATACTGTACGACCTTCAGTGATCACATCTTGTACTAATGCTGCACTGGTATTGATATCAGCTATTGCTTCGCTAGCCAGTGATAATGCCACACCACTGCGGCTCACTTGACGAAGCTTCTCTAACGTTAGCGTGCCTGGTACAAGAGTTAAATTTAACTTAGTCATTATTTATCCCCTTGCATTGGTAAGTCTAAGCCTTGCTCTTTGGCACATTGTTTTGCAATGTCGTAACCTGCATCTGCATGACGCATTACACCTGTAGCTGGGTCATTCCATAGTACGCGCTCAACACGCTTCGCTGCGGCATCAGTACCATCACATACAATTACCACACCCGAGTGTTGACTAAAGCCCATGCCGACACCACCACCATGGTGTAATGACACCCATGTTGCACCACTAGCAGTGTTAAGTAACGCGTTGAGTAGCGGCCAATCTGATACTGCATCAGAGCCATCCATCATAGACTCGGTTTCACGGTTTGGACTGGCAACTGAGCCTGAATCTAAATGATCACGGCCAATGACCACTGGCGCTGACAACTCCCCATTTTTAACCATTTCATTGAATGCAGCGGCTAAACGCGCACGATCTTTTAAGCCCACCCAACAAATTCGTGCAGGTAAACCTTGGAACGCAATGCGTTCACGCGCCATATCTAACCAGTTATGTAAGTGCTTATCATCTGGGATCAGCTCTTTCACTTTTGCGTCGGTTTTATAAATATCTTCAGGGTCGCCAGATAATGCAGCCCAGCGGAATGGACCAATACCTTCACAGAACAATGGGCGAATATAAGCTGGAACAAAACCTGGGAAATCAAACGCGTTTTCAACACCCACTTCAAATGCCATTTGGCGAATGTTATTGCCGTAATCCAGTGTTGCCGCACCCATGTCTTGCAGCGCTAGCATCGCTTTAACCTGTACAGCCATCGACTCTTTTGCCGCTTTCACAACACCAGCTTCATCTTTTGTGCGCATATCAGCAGCTTGCTCAAGCGTCCAACCTTGCGGTAGGTAACCGTTTAAAGGGTCATGAGCCGATGTTTGGTCTGTTACCACATCTGGCTTAATGCCACGTTCAACCAGTTCAGTAAATACATCTGCGGCATTAGCGAGAAGACCCACAGATACTGGTTTGCCAGCCTTGTTCGCTTCATCCATCATTGCCAATGCTTCATCCAACGTTTTCGCCTTTTTATCCACATAACGGGTACGCAGACGGAAATCGATACGGGTTTCATCCACTTCACAAGCTAAAACAGAGAAGCCAGCCATGGTGCCAGCAAGCGGTTGCGCGCCACCCATGCCACCTAGGCCACCAGTAAGAATCCATTTGCCAGCAGCAACACCATCAAAGTGTTGTTTCGCAACGGCAACAAAGGTTTCATAAGTACCCTGCACAATACCTTGAGTACCGATATAAATCCAAGAGCCCGCTGTCATTTGACCGTACATGGCCAGGCCTTGCTTATCTAGCTCATTGAAGTGTTCCCAGTTAGCCCAGTGCGGAACTAAATTGGAGTTTGCGATAAGCACACGAGGCGCATCCGCATGTGTACGAAATACACCAACAGGCTTACCAGATTGCACTAACAGTGTTTCGTCATCTTCTAAGCGCTGTAACACCTCGATGATTTTGTCATAGCTTTGCCAATCTCTAGCAGCACGGCCAATGCCGCCATATACCACGAGATCTTCAGGGCGCTCTGCTACATCGGGGTGCAAGTTATTCATCAACATACGCATTGGCGCTTCTGTTAACCAACTCTTACAACTGAGCTTGCTACCGTGCGGTGCAAGGATCTTTCTGCTAGGGTCATGTCTGGTTGTCATAATGCTTTACTACCTTTGTGTTTATCGTTATTTGGCAAAAAATTGCGCTTTAGGGTTTAAAGGTTAAATGGCCACCTAATCTAAACTTACTGCCGGGGTGGACTAACCTTGCAAAACTGACCACACCTTTGCGTGACCAGGTTCGTCTTAAAATTTGTAAGCAGGGCTCATTGGCCGAGATTGCCAACCACTGCTGTAATTGTGGGTGCGCTAAAATAGCTTCGATGGTATGACTGGCTTCAGTCAGTGGTGCCACTTGTGACAAATACTCATGTGGGGTTTGCTCAGTAAAATCTTGTACTAAATAATCTGGGATCAACGCGGGATTTACAAAGCGTTCTTCAACCTGAAGTGGACGTGACTGCTCACAATGGATCAGCACTGAATAATAAACAGGATCACCTTCTGTTAAACCTAATGCAATCGCAATGGGCGCCGCTGCCTTAATTTCAGTAAGTGCGACTTGCTGAACACTGTAACCATGGCCACGCTGTTTGATTTCATCCGCAATATTGCGGATGTTGAGCAACGATGATTGTGATTTTATGCCTGCAACGAATGTCCCCAACCCTTGAGTGCGAGTTAGCACACCTGCTTCAACTAATTCCGTGAGCGCGCGCCTAGCGGTCATTCTGCTGCAGTGAAAACTCTCTGCTAACTGGTTTTCTGAAGGCACTTTGGCATTTTCTTGCCATTGCCCTTCTTCAATTTGAGTCAAAATATGCTGTTTAATTTCAGCAAACTTTGCCAGCGCCATATCCGTATCTCCGCAAAACAACTAGAGTATTTTTCAATCACGGTGTTCAAACCGTAACACCTTAAATTGAATAATTGTGTACAAAACCAGCATTAAGACTAACTTGTATATACAACCATTGGCAATAGTTTTTTACTTCCAGCGAAATAGCCCATATTTTATTGAATGTAGCGTTGGACACTGCGGTTTCCAACCAATGATGCAGTATCAGTAACGGAGAAATAAAAGAACAAGCATAGATTAGCTTCATAAATACAGTAACTTACGAGGCAAAAATACCTGTCACATTTGTATATACAAGCAAGTTCAATGATGCACATGCTTTGTCTCAAACAACTATTATTGAATCTACTTAAAATGATCGTTACAGTGGCGTTCAAAATAATAACAATACCCTAGGAAGTCTTATGCAGTGGGATCAGGTTTGGATAGACGTTAATGTCGCGACAATGAATGATGATATTGGTTGTGCATACGGTGCAATTGAAGATGCGGCAATAGCAATTAAAGACAACAGCATTGCATGGATTGGCCCTAAAGCTGACTTGCCTGAGTTTGATGCATTGGCAACACCGGTTCACCGAGGCCGCGGCAAGTGGATTACACCTGGGTTAATTGATGCCCATACTCATTTAGTGTTTGCGGGTAATCGCGCCAATGAATTTGAAATGCGCTTACAAGGCGCGAGTTATGAAGACATTGCCCTTGCTGGCGGCGGCATTATTTCAACCGTAAAAGCCTGTCGAGAAGCTGAGGAAGCAGAATTATTTGATAGCGCACGAAAACGCCTAAATGCATTAGCAAAAGAAGGGGTTACCACAGTAGAAATTAAATCTGGCTATGGCCTAGATTGTGAAACCGAGCTTAAGATGTTGCGTGTTGCACGAGAGCTGGGTAAACATCATCACGTTGACGTACAAACAACTTTCCTTGGTGCCCATGCTATCCCACCTGAATTTAAGCATGATGCAGATGCTTACGTGGATATCGTCATCAATGACATGCTACCTAAAGT
This sequence comes from Shewanella maritima, assembly GCF_043643735.1. Classification (GTDB taxonomy): domain Bacteria; phylum Pseudomonadota; class Gammaproteobacteria; order Enterobacterales; family Shewanellaceae; genus Shewanella; species Shewanella maritima_A. The sequence continues at coordinate 25,079 of NZ_JBHZSM010000002.1, read as the reverse complement.
GATAGAGCAGAATTTAGCTGATGCGGTTGATGTGTTCTGTGAAGGTATTGCTTTTAACCTTGAACAAACAGAAAAAGTACTGACTGCCGCAAAACAAGCTGGATTAAAGATAAAGCTGCATGCTGAGCAACTATCTAATATTGGTGGCAGTGAGATGGCTGCAAGTCTTGGTGCTAAGTCAGTTGACCATATTGAATTCCTTGATGAGCAAGGCGTCAAGGCAATCAGCAATAGTGGTACCTGTGCAGTGTTACTACCCGGTGCATTTTACTTTTTACGTGAAACCCAATTACCACCGATTGATTTACTGCGCCAATATCAAGTGCCTATGGTGGTGGCCAGTGATTTTAACCCTGGCTCTTCACCGCTTTGCTCCACCCAGTTGATGCTGAATATGGCCTGCACATTGTTTAGGTTAACGCCTGAAGAAGCACTTAAAGGCGTTACCTGCAACGCAGCTAAAGCACTAGGCATTGAAGATACTGTCGGACAAATCAAAGTGGGCATGCAAGCGGATTTCTGTTTGTGGGATATCATTACACCTGCCCAATTGGCATACAGCTATGGGGTCAACCCATGCTTGAGTGTTGTTAAGGCAGGAAAGATAATTAATCAGTAAAGATTAACGAATATAAAGGGTGCTTAGCATTGGCTAACCACCCTTTTGTTCTGAATAAACCAAGTGCAACTAGTTCACTTTATGTCGTTTACCTTGTTTGTTTTTCATAGGGTCTGCGTCGTAGCCCAGTGCTTGCCAATCCATCCGAGTTCCTTTGTTATGACAGTCATTACATTGCAACGCTTCTGATTTTGGCGAGACCATGTGATTGATGCGCCACCACATTTCTGTCTCTACAAATCCATGTTGACCGCTATACTTAATCCCTTTTTTCACCATATCTTCATTAGCTTGCATCCCTAAACGAGCGGCTAAATCCCAGTCATATTTATCCCAATAGCCATCTTTACCAAATACCTTTGGGGTAATTAATAAATTCAGCTTACTGTCGTAAATCTGCTTGCCTGTATGCACCTTAAACGGATAAATCTTAGCCTTAGGATCATCAATATTCCCCAATGGATAATTCAATTTAACCACAGAGTTAGGGTCAATTTTATCTCCCACCATATAGGCGTCAGCACTACCATTAAACCAAGCATATTGAGGCTTCACCATTTTCTGCCACTTGAAACTCCCCTTTTTATTCATAAAGGTTTTCTTGCCATATTCGTCTTTGGTTTCAGCTAACCCTTGACCAGCAGTAGACCAATCCCAATGCATTTTGGTGGGTTCGTTGCGTGCAAAGAATGGAATATGACAGGTTTGACAGGCCAGTGATGCTGAGTGGCTATTGAGTTTTGCTTTCTCATGAGGGGCGTTGTCATGGCAGTTTTCACAACCAATATGATCGACACCGCCTGGTGAGACCCCCATTGCATTACCTGAGATTTGATGGTCCTCGGTGACATGACAGGTTTGACACTGGAAATCGTTGCCATCAACATCCATGTGCACGTCAGTGGTTTTCTCTGGGTACGACATAGATGAGTCTAAATCTCCATGCTTAACCGCATCACCACCGCCACCATAAAAATGGCAAGAACCACAATTATCCCTGACAGGTTGGCCAACCTGTTGTGCAACTCGCTCTAGGTTCACTTTCGCCATAGGCTCACCAGCACCTTTGGGATCTTTCACATAAGTGCCAGTGGTGTCATGACAAATTAAGCAATCCACCTTGGTCATATCTTTGAAATCAAAGCTATTGTCTTTCCAACCATAACCAGCATGACAGCTTGTACATCTAGGCTCGTTACCGCTTACTGCCACACAGAAGTTATTGACACTGTTTTTCTTTCCGCGCATCACAGTGCGGCCGGGTAACTGCTGCTCTAACTCCCATGTCCAGTGCGATGACTTCATAAAAGCCGACGCATGCTCTTCATGACAAACTAAGCACTGTTCAGTCACTTCTGAGCCACTCGCGAAAGGCCCTTCAATCACCGTTTTATGATCAAACTCTGCAGCGCTAAGTGTACTGATAAACATCAGCATTAATAACATGTTAACTCGTTTCATGGTTTACTCCTTCCCCATTTTTTTCGAGATTTTTTGTTCGAAATCAGAAGTTCACTGTCAACGATGCATTCACATCATATGCAGTATCGACTACAGGCAGCATTGAGAATGCGCTTCCTGCCATGACGTCATCAATTTTTTGTGGGGCTCCAACGGGCGTGCCGCTGCCGGTGTACTCATAGTCGTAATACAAACCAGCCACTTTAATGAACATTCTTGGGTTAATGTCGAAGATGTAATACGCCTCACCCACATGCCCACGAGTCGCTAGCTTGCTGCCAATAGGATCGTCTTGTGCTTGAGTAAAGGGTGTCCAATATTCAGAGCCATAGTTATATTCCAAGCCAAACTTGCCGTAGGGTGCTGGCATTTGGAAACCAATATAGATGCCGTAACCATCTTTAGATGAAGCATCAGTTGCTGTTTTAGGTACCATGATAATTTCAGTACCAGTACTATTTAACTCTGCTTCAAACACTGCGTCAGATAACATGCCACCAAACATACCCGCATTACCGTTTGACTCAGCGCGGGTCCAACCTAATGAAACAAATGCTTTAAAGTCTTCGTCACTTTCATAGCTGTAACCCAATCCACCAAGATACATGTCACCGATCACGCCACTAGGTTGTACCCGAGTAACAAAGTTAAAGTTGTCGAACTTTTGCATATCTTGGTACATAGTTGGTGCAAAAATACCCGCTAACTGGGTCGGGAAAGCCATTGTGCCTTTGAAGCCATCATTGACATCTTTAGCGCCAAATAGAGTGAGTTGTAAGAAGTGGTTACCGTCATTAATGGCATCAATGTTAAAGCCGCCTAGGTGGGTATCTTTAGTGACAATGTCGCCAAACATTTCGCCATTGCCCCACTGGGATTCAAAGCCTTGACCGTAACAAAAACGCACGACTTGACCATCGATACCAGTAATTTCACCGAGTTTATATCCCAGCGTAGCACCATCAAAGTTGAAATTAACTAGGTGACCCGAAGGAGTGCCACCCCGCTTTTCATTCTCACGATAGTGACTTGGTGGGCCATAAGTTGATGGTCTACGTCCAATTGAAAGGTAGGTTTGGCTGCCGCCAATGTTACGCCAGTCGAAGTATGCACGCTCCACCCGTAACCAATCGCCACTGGTATTGCCACTACTGGTGCCATCCATGGTAAATGACCGCCAAGAATCAAATACTTGTGTACCGGTTGAGTCTCCCCAGTTTTTATACATAGACAATCGACCTGAAAAACTGACGTTATCCCAAACCTTGGCTTTTAAGTCCAAACGTAAACGCGTGGTATACAGCAAGTCATTATCAATATCTTGCATGGTTTTTGGAGCTAAAACATAAGGCATAATGCCCTGTAGCTGCCCACTTTGGAACGCTTGTGCTAAAGCGGGATTGGCTGCCATCATTTTACCCAGTGGAGAGCTGGCATCAGTGGGGTCACCAAATGCACCCGACATGGCTTTTGCACCAAAGTCAGAGAAATTGGTATTGATGGCAGGGTTCCAAGTCACATTTTGATAATGCAACGAGTGCACTTTGGTTCTGAAATCACCGGTGAAGGTAATTCTATCTAACGCCGTGTGTCTCTCGGTACTATCGACACGGTCATTGAGATCTTCAATTTCTTCAGTTAACTCTTCAAGTTGTTGTTTCAACTCCGCCAACTTTACTTTATCGCTATCTGCCGCAACGGCCATGCCATTAAACATCAACGCATTGGCAACTAATATGGAAATAAGGGTACGCATAATAACCTTCCTTATTGGTTGCTACTGCCTTTGATATCAGCAGTAGTCCAAATTTTGGTTGCAGAAATCCCTGAGCTCAGAGCCCATTTTTCTGCATTTATATAATTTATCTGATGGTGGTGCTGACTAGTTCAGCATCAAGATCAGCCTTGCTGGTTAACCACAGGTTGCTGGCTGTTCGGAATCTGCAGCGTGGTCATAGAGAAACTGTTGGATGTCTTTAAGGTCTTTTTCTGACAGCGCTTCAAACACTTCTGGTTTAGCTTTGTGTTTATTCTTATCGAAAAATCTATCCCATTGACGCATTGTTTTTGCCATTGGTGTGAGTTCAGGACCCTCACTATTAACACTGTGACAAACCTTGCATTGCTTCTTGTAGAGGTGTTTACCCTTTTTGGGATTACCCCCATCTGCAGCAAAAGCATCCAGAGTCATCAGTAACATCGCCGATATCGCGATAGTGACTAACATTTGTTTGTTCATCATGACTTACCTCTTCGATGAGTAACTATTATTAACAGACAGCTTTGTTTCTGCCTTGTTACAAATATTACCCAAAAGAGGTAGTTGTTAACTTGACATCGATCACCTTTATGAGAAAAATCTAATTAAAAAAAAAATAATGGAGAAAAAACTAATGGTTAAATTAATTTAGTTGTGCCGAGTTATACCCAGTAAAGAATCCACCTTCTGAAGAAGGTGGCTTTCCTTCAGCCCCCTAAAAGGGGGCGTTTCAGTTATTTTTAGCCTCAGTAGCATCTATGAGTAATGATATTTAAAGCCGTTGAAAACATGGATGTTTTCGTCGAGCCCACAGGGATGTGCTTGCTGCGTGCTTTAAATATCATTGCATAGCTGAATCAACCTCAAGCTGGCATGCCATACAAACAAAGATACAGGCAAACCCTAATTGATGATAACCACCTACTGAAGTAGGTGGTTTAGGGCTGAAAATAAAAAACCGCCATGTAGGCGGTTTAATCAAGGTATCGACAAGATTATTGCAACTCATTCACAGGTAACCAATTCACCTTTACCCCAGCTTGCAGGAACATATCTTGGCTAATTTTAATTTTATCCCCCCAGCGTGAAAGAAAGTCTTCACTTTGCTCAGGACAAAATACGCCGGTAATGCCAGTTTGAATAATCTTAGCGGCACAATTTGGACATGGAAAATGCGTCACCCAAATATCACAGCCGTCGAGATCTCGCTTAGCAAATAAAATCGCATTTTCTTCAGCATGCAGTGTTTTAAGCAGTTTCATCTCACGATCATCAGTTTCTGCACTATCAGAGATACCGTGCGGGTACCCATTAAAGCCCACAGATACGATACGATTATGCTTGGTGATCACAGCCCCAACTTGCGTTGAAGGGTCTTTACTCCAAGAGCCCACCAGCTCTGCCATTTGAAAAAATCGTTTTGCCCATTTTGAAATCATCATCACCACCCAAATTATTGCGATTAAACCAAGATAAGCTACTGATACATCATACCTTATTGACCAAAAATTACTGAAATAAAATCCTATAATGAAGTTTGTTCAGCTTGTTGCAACCATTTACCCCAACGATTTAACCAAAAAGGATGGCTGGTCAGCGACATAGCCGTTTGTATCGACGTCTTAGCTAGTGACCTCTTTTCCATTTTGAGATAAGTCTCTCCCAGTGCAGCATGGGCGTGTGGATCTTTTGGATAAGTGTTCACCGCTAACGTTAACGTTTCAATAGCTTGCTGAGGCTGTTCTTGAAATTGCGTCTCGGCGAGCGATGACAAAGACGCCACTGCAGAAACCTCAAAACCATAGATGTTCTCAGAAAGGTGTTGATAATGAGCCAGTACGGCTTTAGCGCCTTGTTTTCCCACCTCAGAGTCAGCAGTTATTTTTTGATGTACAGGATCAAATATCATTTCAATACCGTGTGCTGTACTGAGCACAGGTTGAGTCATGTAATAACTGCCATCAAAGCGCTGTACTTTATAATTCAAGGCTTGCGGTGCATGTTGCTGTAATAAAGACTCTAACTGTGCAAATGAGGCTAATTGCCTTTGTTCATAGCCACTATCACTGGTCGAGACAAGCAGAAAACGAGGCAGTGTCATTTTAGGTAACTGTTTAGGTAAATCGTTAAGTACAAATGCAAAGTCCTTGCTCAACACTGGACTTGAGGCAATATATGCATTAAATAGCTGCGGACGATTGACCAATGCATAAATGACTAACCCGGCATTGCCGGTAAAGCCATTGAAAACACGAAAGCCATTAGTTCGATATGCTTTATCAATCGTTGGTAAAAGGTCTTGTTCGAAAAAGTCGAGTAGCTGTTGCTCACCTTGCTGTTCAATTGCTGCAGCTTTGAGTTTGCCCAGCGATTCATGACCATCTGGCGCTGTCACAATAATTGTTTCTAACCACGGCCAATCACCGTTATGACTCATCCAATCATGCATTCCGGCTAACATTTTGTGGCTACGCGGATGTAAGTCAAAAAGCACCACGTAACGCTTGTCTTTCTTGGCGTGATAACTCGGTGGCAAGGTGACATTAAACGTTGCTGGCTCTGATAACAGCTGACTTGTTACCACCAGCGTTTGCGGCTTAGCATCAACATGTGCACTCTGAAAAATTAGGTAACTCAGCATTAGCATTGCCGTAGCGGCATTGAAAAGTAGTCGGCTTAAACTTTGCATCTTCTTCCTTTGAATAGCTAGATTATACCAATTAGGATAAACAAGTGTTCAGAGATTACGTAGGAAAAATCGCTTAGAACAAGGCAGAAATTGCAGCGAGTTAGTTGTTCTAACTTCAAAATTTCTAATGTAGTTATAAGCCACTTTTACCAACAAGAGTTAACCAGTAAGAATGATCACATGCTTGTGCTAATTGGTATGATATAAGAAGTGTCTAACCTAGCAGGCTATTGATAAGAGGACAAATATTATCCAATTACTTTATCGTTAATAGAAATTGAGCCATTGCAGTTAATTGTTGAAGCAATTTAACTAGCCAACAGGTTCAAGAAAGCATAGGATCAACCCAAGCAAATTTGTTTATTTGGAGCTTTTTAACGCTATGAGTATTAGAGCAATCATCGTTGATACCGCAGGTACCACTACCGATTTAGATTTTATTCAAGATGTGCTTTTCCCCTACTCCAAAAAGGTCATGGCTGAGTTTCTAACCGCCAATAAAGACAATGTATTAGTTGATTACTGTATTAGCGACGTTAATGACATTGCATTAGAACCGGACGCTAGCCTAGAACGAACTATCGAAATTTTAGGCAATTGGATTGACGAAGACCGTAAGGTCACGCCTTTGAAAACCTTACAAGGTTTGATTTGGAAGCAAGGCTATGATCAAGGCGAATTCAAAGGTCACATTTATCCTGACTTTATTGAAAAACTACCCGCTATTACTGATAGCAATGTGCGCGTTTATAGTTTTTCTTCAGGTTCTGTTGATGCGCAAAAGCTGCTATTCACCCATAGTGATGCTGGCGATTTAACACCACGATTTAATGGTCACTTTGACACTCGCACAGGTAATAAGCTCGATAAACAAGCTTATAGCAATATTTGTAATACGATCAGTTTGTCGCCAAAGCAAATTTTGTTTATTTCTGATGTCATTGAAGAGTTAAAAGCGGCTGAACAAGCTGGTTTAAACACCTGCCAAATGGTACGCGATACTAATCAGCGCACCGCTCACTTTGATACCATCTCAAGCTTTGATGAACTCAAACTAAGCTAACTCAAACAACAGCTAATTCTAAGTTCAGCTCATTCTAAGTTAAAATTGCAAAAGCGACCCCATGGTCGCTTTTGTTTTATCTCACACCGCTATCTATGCCACTAACGATTCATCATCGTTATCGATTAATCATTTTTTACGCTGGGAAAAGCTGGAGACACACATTTCTTCACTTGATACTCATAGCCGTATTTCGCTTTGCGGTTTGGGGTAATTTCTAATATCTCATAATCATTTAACACCACCACTTTAGACTCAGGTGCTTTTTGGCAACGAGAGAATGTGTCAGCCTCAAAAGCAAAGGCAAAGATGGCAATGGCTTGTCGTACAGACCTTAAATACTCATCCCTAATTGCTTGATATTGTAAATCATCTTGAGAGACATCCGTATTGATTGATACCGGTCTAAATATCTCAATATCCCCTGCTACTTCGCCATCATCTTGATTCGTGATTGTTTCTGAGGGGTTATCGGCTTTTTCCGAGCCCTCGGTTAATGAAGCATTTGCAGCCACTGCGTCTTTTGTATTTTCTTTTGACGCTGCAGTTGCATTACGTTTTATTTCTTCATCTATCACTGATGCAATTTGCTGTAACTGCATCACTTTCGCCGAGTCAGATTGTTCTATTTCTGCAATTTTTTTGGCCACTGATGCATACTCATCCTCATCAATGGTTTCATCTCGTGCTTCAGTTTGAGCCTTAGAAGCTACGTTTGCAGTTAATTCATTATCACTAACACTCATAAACATAAATAAGTGATACATCACCACCCAAGCTAGCACCATGCGTACCAGAAAAGTCAGGCGATGGTAGTCTTCATGATTAGTTAAACGTTTAAATTTAATCCCAAGCAGCTTTAATAGCCATGCTGCCAATGCGTAGAATGGATAAACTATCTGCATCATCAACAAACAAAGGCCCGAAGTAATGACCATCCACGCGGGGATATACAACAAGATGGCAAAGTTATGGGTGTAATTAAAATGACTCGCAGACACGCCTAATACCTCATTCACCACTCCACTGGAGTAAGCCAAGGCAAAATTAGCAATAATGGCATAAAACAATAATAGGAATGCTTTGCCGGCTAGGCTGTTCCACATCCGCTCGAAAATGGGCCAGAACTCAATTGCCATTGCGACGACACTGATGACACCGACCCAAGTCAGTGATTGAGTCAGCAATAGAATAATAAGTGCAAGTGCATACAACTTTTGAGAAACCGACAGTTTTTGTCTGACATTGCTCAAAGGTTGAAGTAGAACATCAATAAGTGATTGAAATAGGGATGCATTTAGCGGCACTTTAAATGATGATAATCGCTTGATCACAACTCAGCCTTGGTAAATGATTAACTTACATAACTGTAACATATCCTGTTTTACTGCTTGTTGTAAAAGAAATTGCCTGTTAGATTAATTGCACTAAAACGACCGTTTAAATACCACAGTGGTATTGCCGACAACAAGGAAAAGTTATGCAGGATTTTATTGCCGATTACCCAATCAACGTGCGTATACCCGTAGCTTGGGGAGAAATGGACGCCCTACAGCATGTCAACAATGCGACATATTTTCGTTACTTTGAAACTGCTCGATTAGATTTCTTTACCCAAATTAACCTGATGAGTAACCTGCAAAAAACAGGCATTGGGCCAGTTTTGAGTGAAACGAATGCGCGATTTAAGCGTCCTGTGACTTATCCAGACACACTAGTGCTGGGTGTTAAGATCAGCGATATTGGTGAAGATAGATTTACCATGCACTACACGGCATTCAGTGAAAAACAACAAGCAGTGACTACTCTAGGTTGGGCCAAAGTGGTGATGTTCAACTTTAAAACGGGTCAAAAAGCTAACCTCACACCAGAGATCATCAGTGCGTTAACACCGCATAGCCTATAATGGCACGGCAAAGGGCTTATCACGTTCAGCCCTGCCATCATTGATTCATCTATCGATTTGATGTGAATGGCACAAGGTGACTCGTTTTTGTGCCATTCTTTTTCGCTAGTTTGAATCTCTCTTTTTGGCGTTCAAGATATAAATTCTTAGCTTAAATTTATTCGCCCGTGATGTTTGCCAACTGCTGCTTAACGTCATCTGACAAAGGCTCGCTTTTCTCAGATTGATAGTTGTAGTGCACCATAGTAGTTTGTGCTTCAGCTGTTTTTTTGCCTTGCTGCCAGCAGCTTTGGGTGATTTCAAAGCTACTATTACCAATTCGGCTAATGTGAGTTTTGATGGTCACAGGTGTGCCATAAAAAGTGGGGGCGCTAAACGCAATGGAAAAGCCAGCAATAATCATATTCCACTTAGTTAGATCTTGACCAGGATTCACGATTTCAAATATGGGTTCACGCCCAGCTTCAAACCAAACTGGGATCACCGTATTGTTGATGTGCCCAAGCGCATCGGTTTCACAAAATCGTGGGGTAATATCCATTGAAAATTGCGTTGTAGCCACAATATGATTCCTTGTTTTTCTGTGTAATAAGTTCACTGGAAAGCCAATCCACCAGCACAAGCAGGCGTGAAAGACGCTTAAAACCTTAGGCAGTGTACACAAAGAACTTCTCAGTGGAATATGCCTACAAGATAAATCTACAACAAACTCTGTTCATGCTTATTGCCATATCACTGCTGTAGTTGATGACTCATGGCTTTCATGGTGTAGCACAAACCACCAGCAGAGTGATATTTTTCAACAGACACAAAAAAGGGCGTCAACGACACCCTTTATGTTCTATCTACCGCTATTACAATATTATGCTTTAGCGTACATGTTATTAATTTCTTGAGTGTATCTTTGGTAGATGTTCTTTCTACGTAACTTCATTGTCGGAGTAATTAAACCTGACTCAGTAGAAAATGCTTCTGGCAGCAAAGTAAACTTCTTAATCTTTTCAAAACCCGCCAGTTCATGTTGTAGCTCTTTTAAGCGTTGCTCAAAATGCTCAACCACTTGGCTGTGACGCAGTAAATCAATTTGATTTTCTACTTTAATACCTTTTTCGTGAGCCCAAGCTTCTAATGATTCAAATGCTGGCACAATCAACGCAGACACATAATTACGGGCATCAGCCACAATCGCAACCTGATCGATGAATGGACAACAGCCGACCTTACCTTCTACACGTTGCGGCGCGATATATTTGCCATTAGAGGTTTTCATTAACTCTTTAATGCGGTCGGTAATATATAAGTTACCTTCAGCATCTAACATACCGGCATCACCGGTTTTCAACCAACCATCTTCAAAAGTTGCGGCGGTTTCTTCTGGGCGATTGTAATAACCGCGCATCACAGTTTCACCCCGAACTAAGATTTCGTTGTCTTTGCCAATCTTAATTTGCATGCCTTGTAACGGCTTACCGTTAGAACCTGGCACACGATTATCAAGAGTATTACAAGTGATTGTTGCACAGGTTTCTGTCATGCCATAACCCGATAAAATTGGGATACCGATACTGTGGAAGAAGCCACCTACATTCACATCTAATGCCGCACCACCCACTGGCATAAACTTCAAGCGGCCACCCAATACTTGCTGTAGCTTGCTAAATACTAGCTTGTTGGCCAATTTCCACTGAGCAGACAATAGTGCACTTGGCTTTTTACGCCCTTGGTTAACTTCAAATTGACGCCCGCCAACACCGATTGCCCAATTAAACAGTTTTTGGCGAACCGCTGGCGCAGTTTGTACTTTTTCATGTACCGCACTATAAACTTTCTCTAAAAAGCGCGGCACAACACATAGGGTATGAGGACGAACAGCTGCAATTGCTTCTTTGGCTTTGTTAGTGTCTTGCAAGTACACATTAGTGCCACCGCGGCTAAGCACATAAAAGCTCCAACCACGTTCAAATACATGGCTAAGCGGTAGGAATGCGAGTGAGACATCGCCTGGCTTGAAAGCGATTTCATCATCATGTTGCTCGATCATCGAAGCAATGTTGCGATAATCAATCATCACGCCTTTAGGATCACCGGTAGTGCCTGAGGTATAAATCAGAGTCAGCAAGTCATCTAAGCTGGTTTGGTTCATACGGTTTTCAAGCTCAGTGCTCACTAAGGCACTGTAATCACCATTTAAAATGTCATCTAGATGGTAATGAGCTTTGTCTTCTAGTTTGACTTGATTATCAAATACAACGATGTGCTGCACACTTGGGCAGAGCTTTTGTACTTCACACGCCATGTCATACTGAGACTGATCGCCTGCAAAAATGACTTTTGCTTGAGCATCATTAACGATATAAGCACCCTGTTGGATTGTGCTAGTTGGGTATACTGGCACCACCACTCCGCGTGCCTTTAATATCGCGATGTCTGCACAGCTCCACTGAGGGCAGTTTTGCGAAAGGATAACCGCTTTATCTTGCACTTGTAGGCCAAATTCAATCAAGGCTTTGGCAATATTGTCTGACACTGAGTCAAACTGTTTCCAACTCACTTGCGACCATGGAGCCGCCATTTCAAAGCCTTCTAAGGCAATGTTATCGGCAAGCGCCTGACATTGTTGTTTGATCAATCGCACTACGTGAAAATTTTCTAAAGACATCGGTCAAAACCCTTTTAGCTTACAAGTGTACCGTTTCGTGCATTCTACCCGATGCCAGTAAAAACACTAAGGGGTTTTGCATATTTGCTGTGATACCGATCACCCAAAGAGGCGATTGGTAACATTTAGCGATCAATTACGCCGTTCTGCCACAGTCTGTGTTTACCAAACATTAACAACCCAGCTCCAACCAAGATAAGAAGCAGGTCAGCAAGTAACCAAAGTAGCAAATCTTCGCCTTTTTGCTGTGCTGCAAAGCTCAAGGATACCGCTATTGAATGAAAGCCAATGCCAAACATGGATAGAGAAATTTGAACACTTGTTCGAGAAGCTGAGCCTAATCCCAAAATAAAGGCACAACCCCAACAGGTACTTAGCACTAAATGTAAGCTAAACACTAGACTCATATTAGGGTCTAATAAGCTTAAAAGCGCACAGCTGAACACCATAATCAGCATAAATGCGCCAATCAATCGTATTTGGCTTATAAAAAAGGCCTGTTTTAATCCGTCTAAGCCATCAGCAATCGGCATTAAATACAGGCTTTCTGTCGATCTGGCCCGCTGAATTCGGCTCCAATGCACGATACCACAACAAATAATGGACAGCTGTGATATGAAAAATTGCCCAGGTAAGTGCCATTCAAAAGCCCAAGATAAGCCACCTAGTCCGAGTGCGATAACGGGCATTATCATGAGCACAATAATCAACAACGGCCCAATAAAGTAGCTCACCGGAAACAGCCATAGCTCTAGGCGTTTCACAAAATGATTAGGCTGAAGGTTTGGCAGCCAGAACCACCCCATTTCCATGCCGTTAAGGTAAGTTACCCTTGCAGTATCTGACCAGTTTGATTGGCGTAATGTTTTTACAAGCCAGCCAAATAAGATGAACACCAACACAAACCAAACTTCGGTGGGTAATATCACCGCCAAGTCTTGGATAAAGGGGGCACACAGAAACAATAAAAATGAACTATGGAATAACTGACTTCGGTAAAAACATAGAATATTAAACAAAAGACCTAGACTGGTAGAAATCCAGATAGCGGCAAAGAACAACGGATCCAAATCAAGTGTCAATATCATTGCTGACAACGCTAATATGACAGTGGAAATGATACTCAATGCCTGCCATTGCACATTAGCTTGATAGTGTGGCACCAATTGCGCCCACTCAGAGCCGTTAACTCTGTTGAACTGCCAGGCAATGGCTACCAAAATAGACACAATTCCCATCGCCATTAAGAAAAGTGCGACCTCATGCTTATCATTTAATAATGTTAAACAGCAAATAATTAAACTAACCAAGCCTGTAAATAGAAAACTGGCACTACCTAGATCAAAGCACCATAAACGCATCATGCCACGATAAGGGTTTGATTTGAAAAATCCACCAGATGGGTGAGAGCTTGTTGTATTGTGTGCAGGCGTCAGGCTCATTGATGCAACTCCATAAAGAGTTGCTCAAGGTTAAGTGCTTGTACTTGTTGCACGCCAGCAACTTTGGCTAAATCCAGTGATGATTCAACGACGAATCTTTTTACGCTTGCTTGCTCCGACGCTTGATCTGGTTCAGATAGCACTTTGACAGAATCAGGCAATTTTGCACCGTCATCCATTGTCACTAGCTTAACTTCTTCTCGTAACGCATCAATTTCCTTGAATAGCACAAGTTTACCTTGCTTAATCAAGGCAACGTGACTGGCAACACGTTCTAAGTCAGAAGTAATATGCGAAGAAAACAGCACTGCAGAGCCAGATTCAAGTGCTAGCTCAAACAAATCCGCCATAAACTTGCGTCTCGCAACCGGATCAAGGCTGGCTACAGGTTCATCCAATATGAGTAATTCAGGTCGATAAGCCATTGCCATGATTAAGGCTAACGCTTGTCTTTGGCCTACCGACAATTTCTGTACAGACTGCTGTGGGTCGAGCTCAAAACGCACTAACCAATCTTGCTCTAAATTGATGTCCCAATCAGGATAAAAGCTGCGATGTAAATCCAAAGCAGCGGCGACACTAAAACCCTCATAACCAAATGGTTGTTGCGGCACATAACCAATGCGAGATTTTGCGGCTGTCGATAAGTGTTGGGGATTGTCTCCAAGGGTCAATACTTTGCCATCATCCACAGATAATATGCCTAATGCACAGCGCATCAATGTCGACTTACCCGCACCATTTTGACCAAGCAGTCCCACAACCATCCCCGGATAAAGGTGCATAGATAACGCATTTAATGCAGTCTTGCGGTTCGATTGCTTATTAGTGAAGTGTTTTGATACTTGGTTAAATGACAGTATCGCTGACATTTCAGTTTCCATTGACGACATCCTATGTTGAAAAATGGGTTTGCTAAATAATTAATACACAGCACGGTGCAATAAACGCTATGGTTTAAGCCAATATTGCTCCAACATGGTTTGTAACTCTTGTTGAGACACACCCAACTGCTTAGCTTGATCTACCAACGCCGTCACTTGTGGCGTTAATAAGCTCATACTATTGGATGATTCTGGTACATCTCGTTGCGCAATTCGCGCAGGTTGACCACGACGGCGAACGATCCAGCCTTGCTCTGTCAACTGCTGCATGGCTCGTGAGACGGTCATTGGATTAACGGCCAGATGTTCTGCAATCTGCCTAACAGAGGGTAATGTAGTGTCAGGTAATACTTGCCCACCCACAATCAAACGCACAATTTGATCATGTAACTGTCGGTAAATTGGTTCACCACTACTGGGGTTGACATTTATTAGTTCTAACATTAGCCTTACTGTATTAATACATTGATACACCCATACACTTAGTGTAAGTTACCATAATCATCCTGAAATGCAAAAAGGAAATGATCTATGTTCTACAGGACGTTCATTACAACACAGGCGCTGCCACACAAGTCGAAAAATCTTTTCCGACGTGTGCTTATTATGACTGCAAGCGCTAGCTTAGCTGTATTTTCTTTATTCAGTCATACAGTATCGGCCAATGACAATGCACTGATGACTCATACCGCTGAGTTAACAGAAGCTTGTTACCTAGAAGGTTTATCTGAGCAGTTGCAATGCGGTTCTTTATCCGTACCTGAGAACCCGCAGCAACCCGATGGCAAACAGATTGATGTGCATTTTGCTATTCTGCCAGCGATTAAAAACGCTTTCCCGCAAGAAGCACTATTAGCCATTGCTGGCGGTCCAGGCCAATCGGCCATAGACAATGCTGCTGGCTTTGACCGTATGCTAACTAAAGTCAGGCAACAGCGCGATATCTTACTCATTGACCAACGTGGTACAGGAAAATCAAATATCTTGTCATGTGATGATGGCTCGATGGCCTCATTGTCATTTAATGATGAGGACACCAATGTTGGCCAAATGACACAAGAATGTCTCGATACAATTGCTGAAGAAAACCCGTCAGATATTCACCAATATAATAGTGTGACCGCTTTAGCCGACTTTGAAGCTGTACGTCAGCACTTAGGTTATAGCAAACTGCATTTATACGGGATCTCTTACGGTAGTCGTATGGCGCAGCTTTACGTCAGACATTACCCTGAAGCATTAGCCACAGTCACCCTTGATGGCATTGTGCCGATGCAACAAAGTGTACTTGCCATTGGCGGTGCCATAGAGCGTGCATTTAATATTTTATTTAATGAATGTGCTGGTACACCTGCTTGTAACGAGGCTTATCCAAATTTACAAACTCACTACCAAAAAGTTGACCAAGCACTCGCACTCAACCCAGTTTCACAAAGCGTGCGTGACCCGCTAACCAATGCGCCTGAAACCTTGCTACTGACCCGCAGTAAGTACAACGGTGCAATTCGCATGGGGTTATATACACCGAATATTCGTGCTTTGTTACCCCATGCCATCTATGAAGCAGCCCAAGGTAACTATCAAGCTATTTTGGGGATTTACGCGCTAACAACCACAAGCACCGAACTTGCATTAGGTATGCATGCTTCCGTGGTGTGCAGTGAAGACATTCACCGCGTAACGGCTCAAATGCGCAAAGATGCGAAAGAGTCATACCTCAGTGGCACCATGTTAGAAGGGTTAGAAAAAACCTGTGATGTATGGCAAATGCCACGTATGGATGACAGTTTCAGCCAAGCGATTAGTAGTGACTTACCTATGCTGCTGCTTTCTGGCGAAGTCGACCCAGCTACACCACCAAACTGGGGAGCCATGGCAATGGAAGGGCTCACCAATGCTAAACATTTTATTGCACCCTATGCGACTCACGGTGTCGCATATCAAAGCTGTGGTAACGATTTAATTGCCGAATTAGTTGCAACGGGGTCAGTTGAAAACATCGATGGTGAATGCTTGAACAAAGATGTGCGTCGTAGCTTTTACCTCAATGCCAATAGTGTTGAATCTATTAACACCATGCCTGCAACGACCAGTGAAGATAAGGAATAATCATGATCAAGGTAGATAATCTAACCAAAAAAATCGGTGATGTGCAGGCGCTAAACGACTTAAGCTTCCGCGCAGAAGATGGCCATATTACCGGTTTACTTGGCCCAAATGGTGCAGGCAAAACCACCTGCTTACGCACATTATTTGGCTTATTAAAACCAGACTCAGGTGAGTCGTATGTCGATGATATCAATGTGGCAGAGGACCATTTTGCAGCCAAGAAACAATTGGGCTTATTTCCAGACCCGTTTGGCCTTTATGAACGCCTCACTCCAAGAGAGTACATCAGTTACTTTGCAGAGCTGAGCGGCATGTCTAAAAAAGAAGCCAAACAAGCCACACAAAATGTCATTGGCCAGCTCAACTTAGATGATATAGCGGATCGCCGCTGCAAAGGATTCTCTCAAGGTCAAAGAATGAAAACGGCATTGGCACAAGCCATCGTACATCGACCAACCAACATTATTTTAGACGAACCAACACGTGGTTTAGATGTAATGAGTACCCGCCTATTACGTGACATTTTGCTTGAGTTGAAAAACCAAGGTCATTGCGTGTTGTTCTCAAGCCATGTGATGCAAGAAGTTGCAGCTTTATGTGACCGCGTGATTGTCATGGCACAAGGCAAAGTCGTCGCGATAGGCAGCCCTGATGAGTTATGCCAGCAGACGGGTAAAGACTCATTAGAAGACGCATTTATCGCATTAATAGGAACTGACGAAGGGATTGCAGCATAATGAAAATGATACTTGCTATGGTGCGCAAAGAGCTCATTGATGCCGCGCGCGACAAACGTTCTGTAATGGCTGGTTTATATTATGCCATTGGTACGCCACTACTTATGTGTGGCTTATTCATGGTGTTAATTGGCCAGCTTTCTAGCCCTGAGGATTTAAAAATCACCATTGAGAAGCCGCATAATGCGCCTGATCTTATTCGATTTTTAGATAATAACGGCATCAGCCATGGAGAGGGTAAAGGTGTTAAAGACATCACGCTACAGATCAGTGATGACTACGCCAGCGATATGGCTAAAGCCACGCCAGCGACTGTACTATTAATTGCTGATCAGTCTAATGAAAAACTGCAAAAGTCTATTCGTCGCCTAGAGCGCAACTTACAAGCTTACAGCAGTGAAATGGGCAGCCTGCGATTAATTGCCAGAGGTGTCAACCCACAAGTGGTAGCACCTTTAAAAGTCGTGGTACAAGACCAAGCCACACCGGACTCTAAAGGCGGCATGATTTTAGGTATCGCTATTTTCACCATGATTTACTCTGTGTTTATTTCAGGAATGAACCTAGCAATCGATACCAGCGCCGGTGAGCGTGAACGTAACTCATTAGCCCTGTTGCTGAGCCATCCCATTACCACGCGCCAGTTAGTGATGGGGAAAATTATTGCAGTTACCAGCTTTGCATTACTGGGGTTACTGTTAATCTTAATTATCTCCAAGTTAACCTATGCATTTGTGCCTTGGCATGAACTGGGATTTAGCGTCAACATCACCTTTGAGTTTATGCAATTAATGCTGCTCATTGGAATACCTGTTGCCCTGATGGCAGCCACGCTGCAGTTATTTGTGTCATTTATGGCTAAGTCTTTTAAGGAAGCACAGTCCTACTTAACCATGGTGCTATTCGTGCCCCTTGCGCTATCGATGGCTGCCAGTTACAACATTGCCCCTGATGCATTGCAATGGCTACCAGTTTCAGGACAGCAGCAAGCGTTGATGGACTTCATCAAGGGACATGACATCCCAATGCTACAGTTGGCAGTTTCATCTATTGGCACCTTAGTGATTTCAATAGCCTTAGCACTTGGGTTAGAAAAAATGCTCAAAAGTGAAAAGGTCGTCTTTGGCTTGTAAGCCAATATTTAACTGGGCAGGTAACTTGCTTGCCCATTAGGAGGAGTTATGGAAAGCGATTTAGCAATAATTACTCTGGTAGTGTTGATTGTCACCGGCACCACCGCCAGCGAAATGTTCAAATACTACATGAAGGCTAAGCAAGCCAATGGCGGCGACAATATCAGTGATTTAAAAGCACAAAATAAAGCCCTAGTTGAGCGGGTACAAGTGCTGGAAAAGCTCGTCACCGATGAAGGCTTTGAAGTGAAGCAGCAAATCAACAAGCTGTAGGTTTGATTGGTGTTAACTGAATCATCAATGACTGCCGAACACCAACACTCCAGTATCGTATAAACAATACTTCATTAGAAATGTGTCTCATAAAAAATGCCACCTCAATGAGTGGCATTTTTATTGACCTAAACGGATTTATTTCGCTTTAGGGCGAAAAGGCTTAATGACTGATTCATCACACTCTAAAAATGGACCTTCCATTAAGTCGATACAATATGGAATAGCAGGGAAAACTGCATCTAAACATTCACGGATCGACTTTGGTTTACCAGGTAAATTCACAATCAATGAATCACCACGCAGCCCCGCTGTTTGACGAGATAAAATGGCTGTTGGCACAAACTTTAATGACTCAGCACGCATCAACTCACCAAAACCTGGCATCATGCGGTCACACACAGCTTCAGTGGCTTCAGGTGTCACATCACGCTTAGCTGGACCTGTACCACCGGTTGTCACAATCAAACAACAGTCTTGGTTGTCTGCCATATCAATCAGCGTTGCTTCAATTTTGTCAGTCTCATCAGGGATAACCTGATAAACAGGTTCCCACTCTGACGTTAGGTATTCGTTAAGTACATCAATAATGGCTTTGCCAGATAAGTCTTCATAAACACCTGCACTCGCTCTATCACTGACGGTCACAATACCGATTTTAGCTTTGCTCATTTGTTTGTCCTGTTCATTTATATCGAGATCCAACATTCATGCCCAATAAAGTAGCATAAACTGAATTTTGTGTAAGAGATTAATATCTCGAAGCTGATACTTTACTCGGCGATACGACTTGCAAACCAAAAACGAGGTTGCCAATAGACATTGTCCATTCGAGACATCATCACCCCGCGTTTAGTCGACACATGCATAAATTGGCCATTTCCCATATAAATACCCACATGTCGGCCTCGCCAAGAGGTTTTAAAAAACACTAAATCACCCACGAGCAATTGGCTTTTATCGATTTTGTTACCTAAATCAGTTTGCCCTTCAACAGTCCGTGGAATGTAACTGCCGAGAATAGATTGATGTGCAAGATAGACAAAACCAGAGCAGTCCATCCCTCGCTTATCCAATCCACCTAACCGATATGGCGTGCCTTGCCAGTGTTGATAAAACGCATTGAGATTAGCCTTATTCCATTGCTGACTCGCAGCATGGTAAGGCTTTTCAGGCGTTACGGATGAGCAAGCAGAAAGAATCGATGCCAATACAAAGACAATAAGTAAATTGACCGCTTGTGAAACTTGTGGCTTTGTCATGAAAGTTCGCTACTTTGCTTATCGCGTCATTAATTGCACTGACTGCACTAAGGTACGTTTGGCTGCCAATTTATCGCCATCTAATTTTAAACGAAGCACAGCGCCCTGCCATTGACTCCAGAACACATTCGCTAAAAACCGAGTGTCGCGTTCTTTACCAATAAAGCCTTGTTGCTGACCTTGTAAAAATAACTGTGACAATTGCTCAATCCAATCTTGATAGATCAGATTGAGTGCCGCTGATAATTCAGGAAAATTGTCATTAGCTTCAATCATCATATTGGTTAAGACGCAGCCTTTAACAGGTGTCACTTGAACCATGTCATCCAATAACTGATGATACGCCGTCAACATTGCAGATAAGTTGTGCTTAAAATCTGCAGCGGGGTCGAAGTCAATGCAAGTAAGTTTGTTTGTAACATATGCTTTAGCAACACACACCGCGAAGGCTTCTTTGCTTTTAAAGTAATGGTAAAAAGAACCTTTAGGGATATTAACCGCATCCAATATTGCTTTGATACCTACGGCACTATAGCCATACTGTGCGAATAATGTTTCGCCTGCGGCGCAGATAGTTTCACGACTTGTTTTAGCTTGAGGCATAACCACTCTTCCTTGGGAATACCTCAATATTATAGATGACAAATAGACCAATCGGCTAGTACACAGATGAAGCTTCAATATCTGTGCTTTATCTATACATAAAATTAGGCAGCGTAACGCTGCCCATCGGTCAATAGCTTATCTCTAATTGATTGCCATCGATATAAAATAACCCAACACAGTCGCGGTAATAACACCAATGAAACCCGGCATTAAAAAGCTATGGTTGAGAATATACTTGCCAATTCTTGTGGTCCCAGAACGGTCAAAACTGATAGCCGCTAAATCGCTTGGATAAAATGGGAAGAAAAAATACGCATAACAAGCAGGAAGAACACCGATTAATACCGGAGCAGGAATACCCAGCGAGTATCCTAATGGCAGCATAATCGTCAGCACCGCAGCCTGGCTCTTTAAGAAAACTGACACGACAAACATCGCTATAGCGAATGTCCACGGGTACACACTCACAATGTCGCTGACAGACTCAACAAGATAGGACTTATGATATCCAATAATGGTATCACTCATCCAAGCGATACCAAAAATGATCACAACTGCAGTCATACCAGCACTAAACACATTGCTGCTGGCTATTTTCTTCGGTGACACATTGGTGGCTAGCAGAATAATACCGCCCACAGATAACATCATAAATTGTATCGCCACCGACATCGATACACCATCAGGCAGTAGTGAATCACTAAATAATGCAACGCCAATGACGGATAAAATACCCAATAAGAAGACAACTAATCCTTTCTTTGCTGTCTGCTCAACGCCAACATCTTGTGACTCCATTTCTGTATCAATTAATGATGCTTTATATTCTGGGTCTTGTAATCGCTGTTGGAACTCTGGATCTTTGTCTAAATCTTTACCGCGTTTTAAACTCCACAAACAAGCGACTAACACACCTGTTAATGTCGCAGGAATCGTCACTAACAGCACATCAATGAGACTGATTGAAAGGTTATTATCAACCGCAGTGGCAATCACTACTGCAGCTGCCGCAGCAATTGGACTCGCTGTAATCCCCATCTGTGATGCGACGGTTGCAATAGCTAGTGGTCGCTCTGGACGTATACCTTTCTTGTAAGCGACATCATAAATAACGGGCAATAACGGATAAACTGAGTGACCGGTACCGACCAGTACGGTTAAAGAGTAGGTGCACAAAGGACCTAGGAATACGATATGCTCTGGATGTTTACGCAACAAGCGCTCGGCATACTTAACTAATAACTTTAGGCCACCTGTCGCTTCTAGTGTTGCAGAAGCAGCAACAACAGCTAGGATAATTAGCATCACACTGACAGGAGGCGTTCCTGGTGTAATACCAAATACAAACGCTAGCACCGAAACACCAAGACCACCTAATAAGCCAAAGGCTATGCCACCATGGCGGATCCCGATGAATATCACGCTAAGTAATAAAAGCATGTGTAAATAAAACATTGCCTGCACCTTGTCGAAAAAACAAAATGCAGATATATCACAACCGTATTTAGGAATAGTGACCCACTTCATGCAATTCTATTAAAACTACATAACTAATTAATTTTGTGATCGAAAGCGATTGAAATACTGTCATCGTTCTTAAAATAGGACAGCAGAAGTTTATTCACTAGGCGAGCTAATTAAGATAGACCTTAAATAGGAAACTGTTATGTTATAAGCAAATACACAAAAAGGACATCACATGGAATTAGTCGATGGCGTGTTACAACTCAACTCATTCTTCACTGTTACCATTGGCATTATTGTGCTGTTTATTGGGCGACGATTAAATCAAGTCATCGGTTTTCTAAAGGAATTTAGCATTCCTGAGCCTGTCTCTGGTGGTATTTTATTCTCAATCTTGTTTACGCTTATCTATCTCGTGACGAGTGTAGAAGTTCAATTCGATTTAAAAGCGCGAGATATGCTGCTGGTTTACTTTTTTACAACCATTGGTATCAACGCCAGCCTAGGAGATTTACTCAAGGGCGGTAAACCACTGATTATTCTCTTAGTCGTCACCATTGGCTATATGATCATGCAAAACCTAACAGGTGTTGGCGTCGCAACC
Organism: Shewanella maritima; assembly: GCF_043643735.1. GTDB lineage: Bacteria > Pseudomonadota > Gammaproteobacteria > Enterobacterales > Shewanellaceae > Shewanella > Shewanella maritima_A. Next base: position 2,409 of record NZ_JBHZSM010000002.1, on the reverse strand, counting down.
TTCCTAGGCCAGGAACCCGTTGTAGGCTTATTGGGAGGCAGTGTTTCACTGATAGGTGGTCACGGTACGGCAATTGCTTGGGCACCAAAGATCCAAGAGCAATTTGCGTTAGCCAGTGCGATGGAGATAGGCATTGCCTGTGCCACCTTTGGCCTGATTCTAGCCAGCATCATGGGTGGCCCGATTGCAAAATTTCTGATTAACCGTCACCAACTTAAACCATCTCCAGAATCTCAACTAGAAGCTGAGAAAGGCAAGCAAACTGATACAGCAATAAAAATGACCTCATTTGACTTTTTAGATGCGGTGTTAGCAATTCATGTTTGTATTATTCTTGGCTTACTGTTAAATAAAGGAGTTAGTTCACTTGGTTTAGACTTACCTGTATTTGTCACCTGTTTATTTGCCGGTATTGTTGTAACTAACTTAGTCCCAAAAACCTATCCAAGAGTAACAGGTACGGCATGGCCAACACGGACTGCTGCCATTGATTTAATTGCTGATATTGCATTGGGTACCTTCCTGGCTATGTCATTAATGAGCATGCAACTGTGGACACTTGTTGATCTAGCTGGTCCTATTTTTGCAATCTTGGGTGCACAATTTATTGTGGCGATACTGGTGAACATATTTATCGTGTTCCCTGCGATGGGGAAAAACTATGATGCGGCGGTAATTTGCTCAGGCTTTGGCGGTATTTCACTTGGCTCAACGCCTACTGCAATGGCCAACATGTCAGCGGTTTCTCAAAGATATGGCTATTCTGCACAGGCGTTCATCATTGTGCCTTTGGTATGTGCATTCTTTATTGATTTAGCCAATGCCATCATCATCCCGTATTTCCTTGGAAAGATGTAACCTTGATAAGTAGTGCTGAGCGGAGATCAATAACTGCTCAGCGCTGAACGTATTGGGGTTAGACTGCCTGCTTTTGACACCAAGCAAGCATCGACTAAGCTTTAAATAATAACAATTACAAATAAAGCATGGTATGCATAGTCCAAGCAAAATAGATAAGAATCTGAAATGCTCATCACTCTCCACAAAGGTGAAGTCAACCTTAGCTTGCTTAATATTGGCCATACTAGCAGTCAAGCCTATTCAAGCAGCACCCATCGACAGAACTATCACAATTACCACGCAACACTGGCCACCATATCAAACCATGGCTGAATTTGATCATTCTGGCTATGCCATTGAAGCTTTAGAGTGTGTAATGGATAAAATGAAGCAGCCTTATAAGGTAATATTTTTACCATGGGGAAGAGCACAATATAATGTTGAGAATGAACAATACGATGGTTTCTTTTCAGCTTCACAAAATGAAGCACGTGATAGTTATGCAGTTTTATCGAACACTTTCATCGAACAGAAATGGAATTTTTATTACCTCAAAGATAATCCCATTCCAATCGATAAAGAAGCTATTAAACAAAACGCAAAATTTGGCAGCCGCCGGCATGCTAACACTACACATTGGTTGAACAACAATGGTTACACAGTTATCCATGAAGCTGAATCATTGAAAGAGATCATCAACTTGCTCAAGCTTGGTAGAATCACTGCCATCATGGACAATCAACTATTATTTAATGAAGCACTTAAATTGAGCGGTATAGATCCACAGCGGATTGGCTATATAGAAAATATCAGCAAGCCATTAGGCGTCTATTTTGGGAAAAAATTTGTAAATGATAACCCTGAATTCTTAGCTCAATTCAATCAACATACACAAGCTTGTAAATTCTCAACAGATTAGCATTTAACTATAACCAATTTTGAAATTAGCTAGGATAAACAAATCCAAAACGAAAAAATCCCTAACACGAAGTGCTAGGGATTTATCGCATCTCTCTCGAGATAAATTAGGCGCCTGGAAATGGCCAGCTTCGAATAAATTCTCTGCGTTCAATACCACCATAAAGCTTCGCTTTATAAGCGGCGATGTTTCACCCTACTATCACATGGTAAGGTTGCATGCTGCGCATGCGCTGTTTACTTCCCATGTTCGAGTAATCTTCCAAAAGCTGAACAGACAAAAAAGCCCGTTGCGTTAGCAACGGGCTTTCTCATAAATTAGGCGCCTGGAAATGACCTACTCTCACATGGGGAAACCCCACACTACCATCGGCGATACTGCGTTTCACTACTGAGTTCGGAATGGATTCAGGTGGGACCACAGCTCTATGGTTTCCAGACAAATTTGTTATAAGACCGATATTCATCAATCTTATTTAATTCGGAAAGCTAATATTCTTTACTCATTTCTGAGCTAATTGAGTTCACACCATTTAAGTGCTCTATCTAAAATCTAAGGTTTAAACCATCTAGCAAAACCCATCTGGGTTGTATGGTTAAGCCTCACGAGTCATTAGTACATGTTAGCTCAACGCCTCACAACGCTTACAC
>NZ_JBHZSM010000001.1:274232-530278 GCF_043643735.1 Shewanella maritima | reverse complement strand
CGCCGAATGTAGAGCTTCTGTCAGATCCACTGTTGTTGTAGATTACTATTGCTTGACAAAGGGGAGTCCATGTAGCCTTACTAATGGGCGCATAAATGCTTGGCTAAAATTAGCGACGGAGGAGCACAAGCCAAGCGTTATGCGTCCTTTTGAGTAACTTGTTAGTTGTACGTTATTCACCAGTCTCTAAAACCATTTGATTACGCCACATAGTTACATTTGCCCACTTTTCATCTGTAGTTCCATTATGTGACCAAAATACAACTTCACCATTCTGGTTGATACAGTAGTAATCCGAGTTATCTTCGCAGATAGGCAATAATTCTACTGGTAGATCGTAAGATTTTCGTGCACTTTCCAATGCTTCATATATGTCAGCGTAACTAGGAGGGTCAACGATTTCCAATGCTTCTAGTGGGGCATCTCCTAAATCGTATCCAGATTTTATAAACGCCACATATTCTTCAGGGAATTTAAAGCCTAGCTTCTCTTGAGCATCTTCAATTTCAATATCGGATGGTATTTTGATTTCGAATTCTTCCATTTACTCTGGCTCTGATTAAGTTCAACTAACATTTGTATAGTGCGCATGCGCACATAATGGGGTTAACGCGCATGCGCATTAATCCTGAAACTTTGAAATATGCGCACGGTTAACTATTTGTATTTCATTACGTTAACAAAGATTGAGCCAATACACCATCTGGTTAAATGCGCAAAGTGTGAAAACTTGGTGTATTCAAGTTTTCAAAATGAATTAACGTCGTGGCGCTTCGCCCACACCTGACCAAGAGGGGATCAACAGCAATCCCCTCTTGGATCTCCCTTGCCGTTCCCGCGAAGTGCTAATCCTCATGCTACAGAGTGAATTCACTAGCGCCTCATAATCGCCATCCATGGCTCATCTGAGGCTATGTCGGCGTCCTGCCTCCATCACGTGAATTAACTCAACGCATTCGGGCACTTCCAAGGGAATCTGTTGAACCTGCAGGCGCATTTGATCTGTCCTGATGCTTATTTGAAGGTTCTAATTGATTTGAGTGTGTAGAGAAAATGACGTGAGGCTGATATGGCTTTTCAAATAGCAAACTCAAACGATCTTCAAAACCAAACCTAGTTTGCTAATACAAATGCACCTGCAGGCTATTTCTCTCCGTTTGAAGTGTCCTGAAACAATAAGAAATTTTGCGTGAGCTCGACATGGATGTCGAGATAGCCTCAGATGAGCCATGGTCGCTCTTTGGCATCCATGCCACCGCGACATTCGTATATCCATTTACATCAGATGGCGATTATGAGGCGTTAGCAAAATTACTTAAATTGTTGAGGGATTAACACTTCAATGGAGTGCTGAGGGATTACTTTTTGTCAATAAGTAGGGGGAGGCAAGCGCTTCCTCCCTTGACTCGGGTGTGGGTTGAAAACCCACGACTTTGATGTTTATTACCAGTAGGCCAAACAGAGTTTGCTGAACAAACAAAATTTGCAAAATAAACCGACTTAACCTGAGCTGAGGTTACTTAGTTTCATTCTTATTGATTAATAAGATAATCAACATGATACCAAAGAAAGTCACAATGCTAACTTGTAGTTCGCCCGAGATATTAATCCCCATATTACTGCCGTTAAGAATATCAAAGATATCTTTCAATGCACCGACAGAAATCAGTGCCATTGAGCCGGATAATATGCGGGTAAAGCGTTTTGAGTTTCGGGTTTGTAACTGCTCATAAATACGGGCAGTTTCCGTAATAATTTCTTCTTGGCGATATTGGATTTTATTAAGTGTATCTTGGGTTCGTATGTGTAAGTTCTCAAAATCCATCTGCTGAAAGACTTTTTTGACCATGCTGCTGTGATCAGGGAAAGTCATCATACTGCCCGCGTTAATCAAATCTAATAGCCAGTGTGCGTCATTGGTAAACTGGCGTAAGCATTCTTTCTCTGTTTCCAGTTTCTGCACATGTCCGCGCAGCACTTTGGCAGAAATGTTCTTCTGTTTTAGGGCGGGCACCGCTTGATTGAGGCTTTGAGTTAATTGCTGGCTTAATAAGGTGTTCGTCAGGTGGAACATGTTAGTAATCGCGGCGGCGACATCCATCATTTCTGATGATTGTTCCAGTACCCAATTAGGTTGCTCTAATAAGCCCAGTACACATTCATGGCGATTGGTATATACAAACTCATCGTGGTTATAACAATCCTTATTGATATTGTGCTCTTCTGACGTGACCGTGCGTAAACACCAGTCATCCACAGCACTGCGAAGTTCCCTTTGTGGCAGCACTAGTGCAGGGTAAGCAAAGTGTTGTTTTAACGCTCTGGCACCAATACCAACCGTTTGACCATTGTTTTTTTCCACCATTCTGTCTAACCGTGTAGACACGTAACGATTTTCAATGGAGTTGAATGTGAGCAGGTGCTTAACTGATTTTTCAAAGTGGTCAAAATTGTGATTCAGTGTCTCGGCCAGTTCAGTAAATCGCTCTTCAGCAAATTCTTCAAATAACCCGACTTTTTCACCATTCCAACTCATTTGTTGGTCCATGGCAAAAGGGGTACCTAGTGACATTGCATGACGTACACCGCTGGCACTGACATCATCCAATTGCGCTTTGAGATTGAGTGCAAATATGCCCATCGGGTAATAGATTAATTCAACATCAAACTCGAGTTGCTTGCCTATGTTGTCTCTATCTCGAAACGGCATGTCTAAACTGGGCAGTTGCCATGAATAAATATCTTCAAAATCTTTGGCAATGCCAGCCCAAATATCGTTAAGCATGTTGCGCTGAGGCAAGTCACAACCCCATTGGCACAAATGTAATGGGTCTTCTGCGGGTCTGTCTTTGACCAGTTTCGCTAACGCTTGGCGTAATTCACGGGTCACAATATGGTTGACGCTGGCAAAGTACGAGATGCTAATCGCGCCGCGTTCAACAAATAGTTCACCTGAACCTTGAGGGCGGTTTTCACTGAAAAATGCCAATGGTGGCCACAGCGATTCCAAGTCGGTAGACATGATATATTTGTCGTCTGCGGTGAGCGCATCAACGGCTTGGTCAAATGTGGCTTTGTTATTGTTCATTTGCTGTTTTAGCGTGACCGGGTCTTCCCAGCGAATGCGATACAGCTCTGCAACGATGGCAACACCGCGCATAAAGTGGCGGTATGCATTGAATTCTGTCAGCAAATACTTTGAGTACAATTGGCACTCAATGCCATTAAGGTCATTACTAACAGCCGCTACGCTGGCCAAATGCACTTCAATGTTTTCTGCTGCAGCTGCCATCAACCAATCTTGGCTAGTGTAAATGCCACGGTCGATGGTACAAATATCAATCTGAATGGCGGCAAACTTTTGTAAGGTGGTATTGAGCGCCGAAAATGGCATGGCTTCCAGAGCTGTGATACCTGAACGAACTAGGGTTTCTGCTTTGGAATACCAGTTACTTTCTTCTACTAAATGGCGGGCTAAACTGTAGCTTGCACAAAAAAGCAGTAGCTTATCTTTTTCAGCTAATGACTCACATTGACGCGGTTTGATTTTTGGGTCGCTTTCTAGCTGGTCAATCAAGGCAATAACAGGTGAGTTGTCTAATTGCGCTTGGGTTTTTGCCCAGTGGAAGCCTTGCTCAAAGTCTTCTGATTGAATGTAACCAAACAATGTCTCTAATATCGATTGCTGCTCTATATCGTTATCAAAAGTCATACTTCATCCTTGGAACGAATTGTTTCTAGTTGTTGTTTTAGTCGTGGGTCTTCCATGCTCAGGTAGTAGCTGTGATTGAAGATATGCGCGACGATTTGGCAAAGTTGCTCAGCATTTGGCAAAGCGGCATTGGGTTTAGTGTGGTACATCAATGCCATTGGCGTCGCATGTTCATCATCGTAGTGGGGCGACAAATACTCAAAATCAAAGGTGGTAAAACCAAGCCTTTTATAAAACTGTTCCGGCCCTGATTCAGCCTCAACTAACAGCCAAGTAAACTCGGGGTGTGGGTCAAAAAAGTCAAATAATTCATCACATAAGCGTTTACCAAGACCTTGACCTTGGTGTGATGGTGCAATGAACAGGTAACCAAGCATGGCAAAAGACAATTGTGGGTACATTTCGGTCAATGACATACCCAGTACTTGATCACCTTGGCAAATAACAATGGCACGAGAGCGTCCCGCATTGACCGCTTGAGCGATGTCTTGCTCTGACTCCCTTTCCCATTGCGGAAAGACGTCTTGATAGATGGCCATTGCACTTTGCCACAACGGGCCGCTAGCATGGCTAAGCTGTTGGATTTGCATTCAAGCTCAATTATTGATGTTTCTTACAAAAATCATATCAAAACAGTACCCTGCATGACTATACATGGGGGTTGATATCACTGGCATTTATTGATTTATTTTTTGCTTAAATTTGGCTTTTGTTTCTGGTGTGGCTTTTTGATACCAATAATCCAGCATTTGCATAATCTCAGCTTGATCTTGTTCTATGGTTTTCACCTGAGTTGCGGTTACTGCTGCCGTTTCTGCTACTGGTACTGCAGTGGCATTTACTGAGCGTTGACTGGCATGACTCACTGCTGACTGTGTTGTGGGTGTTGCTGCATTTGCTTTGTTTTGGTTAGACGCACCTTGCGGAGTCGTCACGCTAGATAAGCTTGCCGTCGCCACTAAATTAACATCGGTGACGAGTGCTTTAACGGCTGATTCTGCATTGGACTGGTTAAACTCTAGTAGCTCTTGTTGGTAGTCACGCCCAAACTGCAATCCGGATTTACGCATTGGTGCCAGTTTATAATCAACTTCGTCACCTTGGCTGTTAGTGAAGCTCAATTGCGGTTGTTGATTAAAGTTTCTAGCATCTCTCGCAGAGCGGATATCTGGTAGTTGTAAACGATATTGCTCGTGAGGGCTGTTAGCGCTGTTTTCGCTTTCAGCATCCGAATTAAAAGTCAGTACAATCACATCTGAATTGAACTGTTTACGATTGCTACGTTCGGTATATGAGGTGCGGTAATTAAATGCCAACTGGATAAGGTTATTTTGACCTATGCCCTGCGGCAAGGTTGCAGGTGAGTCAACATCGACTTCAATGCCGTTAATGGCAATCAATGTGACTTCTTCATCATAAACAAGCTCTGCCGCATTCACACTTATATTGACGAATAAGCCGATGAATAAACCAAGGCTTATACTGAGCCAGCGAGCGCCTTTTGATGTTGCAGCCTGCTTGCCACTGGCAAGGGTAAATGAGTACTGATGAGTGTTTAGTTGATGCATAACAACCTCTAGATTTGTTTTATTGACTACAAGATTAGCAGGCGATGAATAAAGCGAATACTCATTATGATGCCAAAGGCGAAAAATTCATTCGAATAATTGATTTTATTCAGGAAGTTTACCGCTGTGTGACAAATTTGGGCCGCAATGCTTCAGGTAATTCAAATTGTTTTAACTGATGACTTACAGGGCAAGTAAAGCTTAACAAGCAGGATGTCAGTTGTAAGTTAGGGCTGGTTTCATTGCCATTACCATGCAGTCTATCTCCCACAACGGGATGGCCTAAGCTGGCCATATGGATGCGAATTTGATGTTTGCGGCCAGTATCAATTTTCACCGATACTTTAGATTGATTAAGCGTGGGGTGATACTCAAGTAAACTTGCATGGGATAAAGCTTTTTTGCCATCAACATCTGAGTTTATCGTTTGCAGCCCTTCAGGAAACTTACCTTCAACAATGACCTCATAGGCTTTGTTGATTTGGCGCTGCTCAAATGATTTGGCGATGGCTGCTGTGGTCTTTTTGTTATGACCCAATACAATTAGCCCTGTAGCAGCACGGTCCAAACGGTGAATCAAATACGCACTGCGCTGTGGTTGAATGTGCAAACTCACATAGCGGTCAATGGTGGTATGATCGCTCCACTTAGAACCCTGACAACGCATGCCATAAGGCTTGTACCACACACTGTAATCCGTTTCATCAAACAGCAATTTCGCATCAGGCACTTGTTCGTGCAAGATGTGCTGCTGATAATACAGGTGTAATTCATCTCCAGCCGCGATGGCCTTTTTAGCGCGTCTTAAACGACTCGTTTGTTTGCCGTGGCTATGCCATACCGCCCCTAATTGCATGCACTTTTTAATGACCTGTTTTGATAAGCCAGATGCATCGGCTAACAACTGTGCAGGATCGGCGCTCGGGTATTTTATTGGCAAATGCAGCTCAATCTTTTGTTGCTGATCGGTCGAAGCAGCTAACGAATGAACAGGGATTGATGGCTGGACAGGTTTTGAACTCATAACGGCTGATCATTTCACAGTCTAATTTATCGAGTGTGTTAGTTTACGCTATTTATTTGCTGATGTTCAGCAATTAGCCCACAAGTTTGAGTGAACATAGCTAAGAATGAAGTGACCGCTTATATCGCATTCTATGTGTGCTCACAGTGTAAGGCGCTATACAATCTACTGACATTAAGCAAATGCACAGCATTGCGAACCATCGCTCGATAATTCAGTCATATAGGGATATGATTGCACAGTTTGATATTACATAGCTTATTTTTGCGGAGCAGCACATTGGAACATTTTGTTTGGAACCTCGACCCAGTATTAATAGAAATGTTTGGCCTGAAAGTACATTGGTATGGTGCTTTATTTGCGGCAGCGATTGCTGCAGGCTTTCAAGTAATGAAGCGCATTTATACCAAAGAAGGTTTGCCAGTAGAGTCTTTAGATAATTTGCTGATTTATTGTGTTATCGGCATTGTTGTCGGTGCGCGTTTAGCCCACTGCTTGTTTTATGACCCTGATTTTTATTTATCAAATCCCATGAAGATTTTGGCCATTTGGGAAGGGGGGCTAGCCAGCCATGGTGGTGGCTTAGGGGCAATTATTGCCTTGTTTTATTACCATAAACAGATGAAATTACCGTTTTTATTTTTGCTAGATAGATTGGCTATCGCCACGGCTATTTTCGGTTTCTTTGTGAGAATGGCAAACTTTGCCAATTCAGAAATTTTAGGTGAACCGACAGATAAACCTTGGGGAATTATCTTCTCACGTGTTGATTTACTGCCGCGCCATCCCGCCCAATTGTATGAAGCCATAGCTTATCTGCTGACGTTTGTGTGTTTGTATTTGATCCACAAACATACGCAACTTAAGCAAAAACATGGTGCCATATTTGGCTTGTTCTTGGTGATGATTTTCAGTGCGCGTTGGGCGATTGAATCAGTAAAAGTAAGCCAAACTGCGTATCAAGAACAGTTTGTCACTGCAGGCCAAGCATTAAGTATTCCATTTTTAATCGTGGGTTTTGTATTGCTTGCTAGCGCGTTTATATCTAAAAAAGATTAAACCTATCAATGCTAGAACATTAAAAACCGTGTCAATTGACACGGTTTTTTGTTGTTAAGGTTTCAAAAGAATATGTTGGGTTTATTCAGCCAGTCTAAATACCACTTCAACCCTATCTGTAATCACAATTTCATCTTGTTGATAGCTTTGTGACACACCATCAGCCATGGCTTCTATTGCTCTTGCTTGATACTGCACACCTTTCACTGTGTAGTCTTGATAGCGCACTAACCAAACCCCTTTCACTTTGGTGTCAAAGCCTTGGGCTAGACTGTTTGCTTTGTCTTTGGCGTTGCTGATAGCCAGTGCACGCGCTTGTTGTTTGATTTCAGCTTCTTTTGAGCTTTTTAATTCAATGCGATTAATGTTATTGATGCCTTGGGCTAGGGCTGAATCTAAAATGTCATTCAATTGCGCTAACTCAACGACGGTCACAGTCACTTGGCGAGAAGCTTGGTAGCCAATTAACTGCCTAGGTTTGTTTTTTTCATAATGGTATTGCGGCCTTAAATTGATATTGGCACTGTTAATGTGTTTGCTGCCCACGCCCGCTTCATTCAATCGAGCAATAAAATCTGCAACGGCGCTATCAGATTGTTGTTTTGCAGCCTTGGCTGTTTCAGCCTCAATGGTCACCGCAACGTACACTTCAGCCATGTCGGCCTCGGCGTGTACTTCACTATAACCTTGGGTTTCAATGCTCGGAAAATCACGTTCGGCCGCAATTGCTTGAGTCGCAATTACGCTGGTGCTTAACAGTACTGCTGCGGTTAATGCATAAACAGGTTTAAGGTATTTGTTGATAGAAAAAGCGGTCATATTGGCTCCAAATTCACTTTCAAGTGTGAGTGCTAGTGGTGTCGATTAATGATGTAAACGCAGCCAAAACAAAAAAGGGTTAAACAAATTAAAAAAATTTTTAAACGGATATAAACCCAGCAGGAGAATTGGGCACTGAGTAAAGCATACAGCGCTACAGGCAAATGAAGGTGCTTGGGCTTAATAGAGGGCTTAACAGTGGACTTAACAATAAGCGCTAAAGCTTGGCAGCGAGATCGATGAACTTATTTCGCAGCCATAAATTAACCGGGTCTTGATCTGCATGTTGATGCCAATACATGTGCACTGGCAGAGGTGGCACCTCAAAGGGCAGTGGTGACACTACAATGGGCATTTTATCTTTTAGCAGCTGCGCATAGGTATTGGGCATGGTCATAATCATATCGCAGCGGCAAATCACACTCATGGCAGCAAAGTAATGTTCACAGCGAAAGGCGATATTACGACTCACACCCAATTTAGCTAACGCCATATCGACCGCATCAACTGAGAAGCCTTTTAAGCTGACTAACGCATGTTGTGCATTTTGATAACTGTCTAATGTTAGCTGCTGCAATATGGGGTGGCCTTGTCGGCAGATTAATGAAAATGGTTCATTACGAATTAGGGTGCTGCGAATATCTTTGTGGGTCGGCATTAGCACGTCAATCACAATATCTAATTGGCCTTGCGACAGAGCAGGTTGCAGTTCATCACGCAGAATTTGGCGACTACTTAAAGTGATATTCGGCGTATGGGTTTGCAGATCGGTTACTAGCTCAGGGAAAAATAACGATTCTAAAATGTCACGCAATCCCAGATTAAATTGCCTTGGGTATTTACCGATATCAAAACTGGGTTTGCTATCAAGGCTTGATTGCAGTAGCTGCAGGGCTTGTTGCACATCAGGTAGCAGGCTCTGGCATAGCGGCGTCGGCAGCATTTTACGACCATGGCGTACAAATAATGGGTCGTTAAACTTACTTCTTAAGCGTGTTAATGCATGACTAACCGCGGGTTGAGTTAAATGCAGTTTCTGAGCAGCTGCGGTGATGGTTCCTTGTTCGTGTATGGTGCTGAGGATGAGAAACAGGTTTAAATCAATCTTACTATGCAGCATATTTATAGTTAACTATGATTTTGTATCATTTGTGTTAATTCTATCCTTGGTTAAGTTATTGTCAACGTCTAACAAAAAGAGTCGAGAATGATGACCTTATCTGCACCAAGTATTTCTGAAACCGTAAAACAAATGACCCGTGGCAGTGAGCGCTTTACTGTACCTACACCGCCGCAATTTGATGACAATCAGGCACAAAGGCAATATGAGAAGCAACGCTTAGCAGCTGCATTTCGTGTATTTGCTCACTATGGCTTTGATGAAGGGTTAGCTGGGCATATTACTCAACGGGATTGTATTGAGCCTGACACCTTTTGGGTTAATCCATTAGCGATTCACTTTTCACAGATAAAAGCCTCAGATTTAGTACGTGTTGATCATCAAGGCAACATTGTTGAAGGTCATCATCCTATTAATAATGCAGCATTTGCAATCCACTCTCGCATACATCATGCAAGGCCTGACGTGAATGCTGTGGCACATGCTCACACGACTTTTGGTCGCGCTTTTTCGGCATTGGGTCAAACTTTACAGCCGATATCGCAAGATGCATGTATGTTCTATCAAAACCACAGCGTATTCGATACTTTCACCGGTGTGGTAGCCGAGTTGTCAGAAGGGGATATGATTGCTGATGCACTGCAAGGTAATATGGCGGTGATTTTACAAAATCACGGTTTATTAACCGTTGGTACAAGTGTTGATGCTGCAGCAGCCAATTTTGTCATGCTAGATAGTTGCTGTCATAGTCAGTTAATCGCACAAAGTGCAGGTGAGTTAAATGTCATAAGCCATGAAGTGGCCATGCAAACCCGCGCAATGAATGCCAATGAACTGGTAACTTGGGGTAACTTCCAGCCTATGTATCAGTTAATGGTTGCCAAAGATGACAGCTTCTTAAGTTAAGCATGAAGCTGAAAATAACACGCCATTGGATTTTGGCTTTCGGCTTTCGGCTTTTGTTTTGGAAAGTGGAAAGTGGAAAGTGTTGCAAAAAATCTTAAATATGCAAGGAGGTTAGCATGAGCAGCTCAATATTAACCGACTTACTGTTACCGTTATCCTTAGCCATCATTATGTTTGGTATGGGGCTGACGTTGACGCATCTAGACTTTACTCGGTTGTGGCAAACACCTAAGCCAATATTAATCGGTATGTTGGGGCAGTTATTACTTCTGCCTTTAATCGCGTTCGCTTTAGCTGTAGGCCTGTCATTACCTGTTGAAGTGGCAATCGGCTTGCTAATATTGGCTGCTTGTCCTGGTGGTACTATGTCGAACTTAGTCAGCCATTTGGTTAAGGCCAACCTTGCGTTATCTATCTCATTAACGGCTATATCCAGCGCGATTTGTGTGTTCACCGCGCCGTTAATTATTCAATTTGCTGTGTATTATTTTGCTGGGCAGCAAGCCGCTGAGTTTTCATTATTATCTGTGTCACTGGGCTTATTGTTGCTAACGTTAATCCCTATTTTGGTGGGGATGTTGGTGAGGCGATATGCCAGAGAATGGGCTATCCGAGTAGAAGTATGGTTTAGACGGTTTGCTTTGATCATGATGCTATTTTTGATTATTGGTTTGGTGTATCAAGAATGGCACACATTGCAACAACACTTCATGAGTCTATTTGGTGTGTGCATATTATTAAATGGCCTTGCGATAACAGTGGGTTGGGGCTTAGCTAAAGCAAATGGTTTAACCATACAAGATGGTTTTACCTTAGCCATTGAAGTTGGGCTGCAAAACTCAACCATGGCGATGTTAATTTCCATTAGTTTATTGCAGATGCCCAGTTATGCTATCTCTGCAGGGATCTACAGCATTGCAATGTACGTTGGGGTATTAGGCTTGATCACCTTCAATAAGGTGATGAATAAATCACAGGCTGTAGTGAATTGAGCTGAGTGAATTTCAGTTAAACTCAATCAATAAAGATAGATTAAGACTTCATTTGCCAATCACGGCAAACAACTGCTGCATATTCACTTGCTCACCTGCTTCTAGTTGATAAATCGCCTGACAAATGGCCTGATTCACGGGCGCACTGATGTTGTTTTCTTCTGCCAGCCTGACAATGGCACCATTGATAAATTCGATTTCAGTTTTGCGTTTATCTTGGATGTCTTGCCACATGGATGAGCGTGCCGTGGGATCGATATCGAGCATTTGCTTGGCAAGGCGGCTAAATAACCAGTCTGGTAGGCGTAATATTCTTGGTAAGTACTGAGGTTTGACCTTGGTTAACTGCGCCATTGGTCGTTCTAAATGCTGGCATAGTAACAGCCACTCTTGCATCGCTGCTGCTAATAACTGCCGATAAGGACGCTGGCTTAGCTGGGTTTTTAAGGGTAAATCACAAATAGCATTGAGCGCATTATTGATGTTAAGCAGTAATTTACCGTTAATAATGGCATCGATATCTTGGGTTAATTCACAAAAATGATGGTGTTGATTAACCTGTACAAGCAGCTTTTTTAAGGCGGGGGCATCTGGCAGAATAAACTTACCTTGGGTAGCTTGATGATAATGGCCATGATCTTTTTGAATAACATTAAATGGGGTGATGCCGTAAAAGCAGTGTCTTGGGTATAAATGTTCAATGAGCTGTAGTGCACTGTCTAAGCCATTTTGCATGAAGATAATACTGCTGTTGTGATGAGTTATTTTTCGTAAGTCATCTTGTAAATCTTGTAATTGATGGCACTTGAGTGTGACAAACACAATATCAAAATAATGATCAGTTTGACTCACCTGAGTCAGCATCTTCGGTGTCGACACCTGATAGTCATTGCCATCATAGTGACTGATTTTAAGCCCGTGGTTTTGTTCTATTTGTGCTTTGATACGTTGGCGGCATATCAAGGTAACATCGAGTTGCGCCGATAAAAGTTGGGTAGCCAGATAACATCCTGTCGCACCTGCACCATAAATGGCGATGGTGGGCGAATGAGAATGTGGCATTAGTCTACCCATCCCAATACATCACGGATGATTGACCAGCGTGGTTGAGGTTCACTAGCACCAATCCCCATCATCCAGTAATCAAAAAATTGTTGCTGGTGGCCATCCACTTTTCTCAACTTTTGCCAGTTGTTGACATAGTTAAGCAAGGTTTGGTTATGCTGAGCGACAGCATAGGCAACCGGATATTGCATTTTAGTTTCCAGTAAGCTGATGCCATAACCAGGGAAGAATAAGGTCCAAGCTGAGCCGGCCTCTGCGCTGATGATAAGGCCATGGTATTTATCGCCTTTCTGTTTGAAAAACTGACGATAACTGTCAATTTTTACAAATTTAATTTGTGGTAACTGCGCTTGTGCTTCTTTCACTCGGCGGTCGTGTTCAATGTAAGCTAATGTGATTTCACCCATGGCTAGAATCGATTCAGTCGAACTGAATTGTTTCACTAAATGATCTTTCGCTGCAATCGCTAAATTGAGCTTCAACACCGGATCAACGTAGCTGAGTTTGTCCATTTGATCTATATCCATCGCTAAACCTGACATGGCAATATCGAAATGCCCCATTGCTAATAGTGTAGTCAAATCTGGCTTTTTAAAGGGAATAAACTCAACCTCAACTTGTAAATCTTCAGCTAATTGGGTTGCCATTGCGGTGTCAAAACCCACTAATTCTCCGGTATTATTGTAATAGCTAAAGGGCACATTACTTGGGATATAGCCGACACGTAAAATGCCTCTTTCACGAATAGTCGTCACATCTGCAATGGCTTTGGGGCTAATTAACCTGATATCGGCAAGGCGTTTATTAACCTTGGTGGGCACTTTATCGGCCACATGCATATTGGCGATGACCGTACTGGTTATTTCAGGGTTTTGTATAAATACCCCCATCGCAATACGGCACACAACCAAAGTGCCAACAATGCTAATGGCGCTTCCACTGGCCAGTTTGATTAACCGAGCTGGGGTTAGTTTAAGGGATTGTTGAAATAAGCAAGCGGTGAGCAAGGTGAGAATGAATAAATTCATCACCGCGGCAATGGAGTTGAATTTACCCGTGATAAAGCCCGACATCACAAACAGCTGGAACAAATCGGCGGGTAAATGCACTAGGTCTAGCATAAATGGCACCGCCACATACACGCTGCCAAATAATGCTAATACACCACTAATTGACACGGATATTATCTCATCAATGCCCAGTGGTGTGCCGTTAAACCAACCCGCAAAGTAGACGAACATTATGACGGTCAATTTGCCTATGTTGGGGAAGGTGAAAGCAATGGGCACAAGAATTTCAATCAAGGTTTCTGTGTCATCCGTTAAATGATCACTCTCGCGCATCACTTTTTTACATTCATCGACAATCACAGGTAGCACAATAAAGATATTACCAGTGGCAAATGCGGTCACTAAACTGGCTTTACTTATCTGCCATGTTTGTTTGTAACTAATGGGGGTTAATGAGGCCACAATCCAAGGGAGGACGACAAATGTCAGCAGTAAGCACAGTACGAAATAGCTAATTAAAAACACCTGCATACTGGCAAACTCGTCTACTCCCATGGTGCCAGCGGCCGACGCTGACATGGCAAAAATACCAATGGGCAGCACTTTCACCATACCTTGGGTAATGCGGCCAAAAATGTCGCCGCATGTATGCATGATGCTTAAAAACTGATTTTTGTTATCTCCGCCCATGCCAATAAGCGCAAGGCCCATAGCCATACTGAATACCACCATGGCAGGCACATAGCCCATAGCCATAGAAGCAAATGGATTAGAGGGAATATACAGCTTGAAGTAATTAATTGGCTCAGTGGGTTCAATGATGCTGGTACTAAAAAATGATGCAGATTCAATAAAGGGGAAGGTGAGTGGCATCAACGCCACCACAAATAGACCAACAGCCCAAAGCAGTAACATCACCACACCAGCTCGACTGAAAATGAGCTTCGCAGTATCAAGTTGCAGCTTACCAATACCGCCAATCAAAGACACCATAATAAAAGGCAATACCGTCATCTGCATTAACAAGATAACGCCATTGCCTATACTACTGAGCCAACCTACCGATTCACCAAAAAATATGCCTACGCCAAAACCGATAAACATGGCGACAATCATTTGAGTTGAGCTGGTCATAGCCAGTAGTTTTTTTATCATATTCTTATCCTACTTGGGCAATACTTATTGTAACCCTTTAAGGGCTACGAATTTGCCGATAAGTTAAGTTAGCTAGAAGCTAAGCAGACCTTATTTCTTCCTGATGATTTCGCTGCATACATAGCGGCGTCGGCATCGGCAATTAACCTTTCTAAGCTTGAGCCTGATGTGGTGAAATCACTGACGCCAAAACTACCACTAATAGTAAATTCATAACCTGACCCTTGAGTATCTATTTCCGTTAATTGCTGTCGATAGGTTTCTGCAATGGCAGCTGCATCTTCTAGATTACAATTTGGTAAAAATAAACAGAACTCTTCACCACCGATCCGGGCAAAAATATCGTTATCACGTACTATGGCTTTGCATTGTTTCGCGACATTCTTTAGTACCCAGTCGCCAGTTTCATGGCCATAAGTATCATTGATAGATTTAAATTTATCGAGGTCGAATAATATACAGCTACCTACTTGTCGCTGATTATCACATTTTTTAATGGCTAAATTGGCTTGTTGAGTAAAGTGTCTACGATTAAATAAACCGGTTAAACCATCATTTTGCGCCAGTGTACGTAGTTTTTTCTGGGTGGTATTAGCCCTAAAAATCATCAGTAACAGTACCGATACAGATACCGCCAACAACGTGATAAATAGACGATTATTCTCAGCCTCAACGCTGGTGATTTTTTGTTTCAAAATGAGTAAGTTATTTTGTTGTTGCAGCAGGGCGATACTGTTTTCCTGCTCGGCAGCGCGGTGCTGTGCTAACTGGAATGCCAAATGTTTGGTTTTTATATCGTCTAAATAGGCTTTATCAGCTTCAGCGTATTGTTTGTAATATTTCAGAGCATTGACGGTATCACCATTTTGCTCGGCTAAGTTATAGAGCACTTGATTGGCTATCACTTCGGGTTCCGAACTGCCTAAGGTTGCTGCCAGAGATAAGGTTTTTTCAGCGCTGGTTTGAGCCTCAAGATGGTTACCCATTGCCAAATGAGACTGTGATAATAAGCTATAAAAGTAGGCTAGATATGGAGGGTACTTTGTTGAATCAACCATCTGCTGGTGAGTTTCAAGTAACGTTAACGCGGCTTGATATTGGTTGTTGCTGATTAATTGTGCCGCTTCAATTGTATAAATAGCAGCTAATGCAACTGGCTCTTGTGCTTGTTCGCAGGCTAAAACAGTTTGATTATGCTGAGAGTTATTAATTTCTAATTTGCCAAGCTTAAACTTGGCTTCAGCAGTTAACATCAGTGCCATACAGTAAGGGCGCCCTGATTGAGTAACTTTCGTTACTTTCTCTGCATAGTTTAGTCCCAATTCATATTGGCCCATCTGATTGTAAAACAGACTATTTGTCATGTTTATGTGTGTCAGTAAATCCAAGTTGTTAATATTGGGTATAGCTTTCTGGGCATTTAATAAATGTTCTAACCCATTATTCCAGTCCTTTGAAATTGCGTAAATATTTACTAATGACATATTTGCACGAAGTTGAATTTCTGCAGGAATGTCCTCTCCATCTGCTAATTCTTTATATAATTGTATTGCACTAGCAAAATCTCCAATGAAGGACTTTTGGTAGGCAAGTAAGTACTGGTAATAGTTATGTTGTTGTGGAGAAAAAGAAGGCTTTTGACTACCTAGTTCAAATAGAATTTCTTGGAATGTGGCTGGATTGCTGCTGCGGATATCATCGGCACGTTTAAGCAGCTGATCAATATGGTCTGCATTCAACGTAAATGAAAAAAAGAGTGCGAAGGTAAGTGAGATACCTTTAATCCATTTTCGTACCATGTATAAATTTACCTTCGACTACTTATTATCTAATTATGCACAATGACGAATAGACTGCTCAGAATCTTGCTCTGGCTTTTTGTCTGACTCTTTATCATCTTTTGGTTTCTCGTCTTCAGCAGGTAGCATAAGGCATTGTACATCTGGACAAACATCCAATTGTTTTTCTAGGCTTACGGTATCTTGTTCAAGCAAGGCTTGCTTTAGCGCTGGGCTAATATCCGATGATGCGATTTCACTGGAAAGTTGTTGCTGGGTTTGTAAGTTGGCATCTTGCCCCATACGCTCTAGCAGTTGAATAATATTTGACATGTTTTCTCCTTAAATTAACCACTTTCGTGATTGTTCCTTTGCAAATGCCACTTAACTTTGCAACGTTAAAATACCAGTAATTTGTTAAGCTTTTGCTTGTATTGCTATTGATGACGCATTGTTAGATATCGCATTGGTGTTGTTATCTATGTCGTTTTCAATTTGAGCTAACCTAGCCAATATTTCTTGGTTCTCTTTCATATCGATTGCAGGAGGAATGACCAAGGTAGTATGTTGGTGAATGACCGCATTGGGTAATTCATTCAATGTTAGGGTTTGCTGGCGGACTTTATCTATGGGCAGAACCGCAGCTTCATATAAGGTTACAGCGTGTTCGGGTGGGTAATGCTGCATTAATAACTCCACTAGTAAAGCTCTATGAGCTTGACCTGTGGTTTTGCGGCTGAGGCTGGTATCACCAACAACGCCAATTTGCCATAAGATTAAATAAGCCGATGGGTCTATATTACGGCGATAAAACATAAATTGGCTGGCTTCATAGTGCTGACAGCCCACACGACCAGGATCTATGCCTAAGTCAGCATACAAACAATCTTCAGCAGATATGCCTGGTAGCATTTTTGCGTCAAAGCCTTCTTTTTTGGCTTGTTCAATTGCAACATGGGGCGCCTTGGCAAATACCCCTGGGTGACCATAAAAGGCACCGACCACTTTTTTGCCTAATCTAACTTGTTCAAGCATGACTTCAACCCACTGTTGGTAAGTGGTATTGCGTGACTTTCCTTCCTCATAGAAGCTTTGGAGGCTGCGTACATCGCTGTGCATTTCTTGCAGCCATAATTCAACGATGCCATTGGATACGCCAGAAAACACGACATCAGCATTATCGATGTAGCTTTTGGCAATAGGGGATATATGTGCGCCTAAGGTCATTCCTAGGCCAACACACACTAAGCTTCCATTCATCAGGGTGTCTTCTATATTTTTTGCTAAGGCCGAAAGCCTTACTGCTTGTTATGCTTATTACTTGTCAGGTTAGTTGCTTGCTATGTACTTACTATGTTGATTTATTGCTATGTAATGGCTTGGTGTTCATGTTTGGTTTAAGCACATGACCTTTGTTGCCTTACATGTAAACTCTGTTGCGCACATGTTGTAACAGCTTATTAGGTTAACAGTTATTAAATTGATTTGGCAGTTGTTTTTAGTCATTTTTTTGCTGTAAATAACAGCTTATTTCTTTGTCATCTATTGCTGGTTTTGATTGGGCATGTATGTCTTTTTTGAATACGAAGCCTAACTTACGTGTAATACGGTGTGTAGCAAGGTTAGTTGCATCGTAGTGGGCGTAAATGCGTTTGAATTTAAGCCGATTAAAGCCCATTTCGACTAAGCCTGTGGTTGCTTCTTCTGCAAACATTTTACCGTTTGCTGTTCTCAATAACATCATGCCAATATCGGCAAAGTCTGGTTTGGTCGATTGTGCCATTAAGCTTTGCAGGCCGATGATCTTATGTTGATGGCTAATCGCCCATATCCATTGGCGCTTTATTGGCTGTTGATTATTACTGAGTGCCTTTTCAAATGCGCTGTGAATTTTGCTTTCTGCCAGTGGCGGACAGATTTTTCGCATGGTTTTCGGGTCTGAATATAGACGTTGAAATACATCGAAATCTTGCTGCTCCATTAAGCGCATGCTGAGTCGTTCAGTGGTGAATTGGTAATCCATGGGTGATGTTAACTCTTTCATCCGTGCGCCTGTTTATTCGCCATCGGTTTTTGCTCTGCAAAACGGATCACGCCGGTTTCATGCTCTTCTCGATCAAAAATCACGTAATAGTTGTTAAGTAAGGGCAAACCTACCAGTGTTTGATTGCCCCAGTTCGCCAATTTGCCAATGATTTTAAAGCAGGCCTTGCCTTTGGCTGGGGTGTTGAGTTGCCAATAATCGTGTGGTTTACAGGTTAAGATGATAGGCTCGGGTTCACTTTCTGAGTCAGCTTCAGCGTGATGATCATCGGGTGCTCCTTGACCGTCGCACTCGTGATGGCCTTTAAAGATAAATTGAATGTCAGGCCATTGGCTTAAATCGAGTAAATCAGCATCAATGCCGACATCTTGCGCCCCTAAATCGACAAATGGGGCAATAAGCTTGAGGTAATCTTGCTTTTGAGTGACACCCATTATCCCTTGTTGATGAAGGCTTTCGAGGTTTTGCTTGAGTCCTTCAAACAATACATCTGTCAACATAATGCCGCTGACGCCTGTGTCGACAATGGCGTTTGTTAAGAAATACTCATATTCTGGTTTAAGGGGAGCTGCGTTAATCACATCAAAATTACCCACTTTAATGCCGACTAAGGTGACGTTGTAATGCACATTATGCTCAACTTTAATATGCTTGAATTCACCCTGATATAAGTGTGTTTGTTCTTTGCCGCCGCCTAATATTAGCCAGCCTTGATTGAGCGGGTCTGCTTTTAATTGTGCCGGTGTCGGGTGCGGTGTTGCGTAATGGATACTGGAGCGCTGAGAATAAAAACTGAAGCGATTGGCGCAAAGTCCTTGGGTTTCAAGTTCGGTGAAATAGGGCAAAATATCTTGCTCTGGGTAATCATCGATAAAGTCTTTAAAACGGACCAAATCTTCACTGTTGAAGTGATTATGTGCGTTGTCAGAATCATGGCTGTCTATTGCGCAGATGGAACCGGGTTCAGAAAAAGGCCAAGGGTAAGTGACTGCCGGTTGATGGCCATGTTCTTCAAGGTAGGTTTTTAAATCATAACTTGGGTTTAACTGTCGATAAGCTAGACCGAGAATACCATTGGCATCGCCAAAGGTTTTGCGCTGGCCCAATGATGAAACAACAGCAACAGGGCATTGCTCCATGGTTATGGCTAACACACCGTCACCGATAGTGACGTCAGTATGGATGACTGGACCATCCCAGCCGCCAATACCGTAGATCACTTCCTGCGCTAAACTTGTGGCGGTTAATGATTGATCTTTTTGTGGATGATAAGCCAGCTGTCCCACAACTAATGTGCTACTGCCGGTATCAACAATCAGGTTAACCTCAGCCTGTTGACTACCGATGCGAAGTTTAGCGGTATAGCCCCCTTTGGCGTGAATATTGAGTAAGGGTAGCGCGAGTGGGTGAGTGGTTGTCATTATCGCATTCCGTGCAAATTTATGATTTTAGTGTTCTAAAATGTTGTTTAGCGCTTGTTCTTGTTTAGGTTTGGCTTTTGTTTTGGTTTAGCGAAAGCTTAAGTAAGGCAGGGTAACCTAAATTGAACCTGCTGGCTAAACCAAAGTAACATATCAGAAAAAAGAACGATTCTGTTTATAAATGACCTAAAGAGGTGATTTTTGGTTGTGTTTTGTTAAAAAAGCTATCCACTAAAGCAATAAATCGGCTAACTGCTTATGTCCTGGTTATGTCATCACTATGTCGCTGGCGCTCCCAATAAGGGGTCTTGTGTTAAAAAGCGCCCAAAATTGCAAAATTCTATTCATTTTATTATGTCTGTAGCAGCAAGTTGGTCACTTTTGATATAGAATTCAGCGCAATAAAATCACGGGGGATACATCAATGTCAGATAAACATTATATTAGCGCGCAGCAGTTGCTTGAAGACTCATTCCGTTTAGCAGCTCAAGTGTATGAAAGTGGTTTTAGACCACAGTTCATCGTTGGGATCTGGCGTGGTGGTGCCCCGATTGGTATTGCAGTACAAGAATATTTTGACTTCAAGAAAGTCGATACAGATCACATTGCCGTGCGTACGTCTTCTTACTATGGCATTGGTACTGACAAGCAAGATAAAAATATCAAGGTTCATGGTTTGCATTACATTATTGAAAATGCCAACGCAGATGATGGCTTGTTAATCGTGGATGACGTGTTTGATTCAGGCCGTAGTGTCGATGCGTTGATTGGTAAGCTGAATAAGTTTATGCGTTTAAACACGCCAAAAGACATCCGTATTGCCTGCCCATACTATAAACCTAAAAATACTAAAGTTGGTTTAAAGCCGGATTACTTTATCCATGAATCTGAAGAGTGGCTTGTATTTCCTCATGAAGTTTCTGGGTTAACGGCAGAAGAAATATCTGAAGGTAAGTCTGATTTGAAAAACATTAA
The DNA here is from genome assembly GCF_043643735.1 of Shewanella maritima. Taxonomy (GTDB): domain Bacteria; phylum Pseudomonadota; class Gammaproteobacteria; order Enterobacterales; family Shewanellaceae; genus Shewanella; species Shewanella maritima_A. The sequence goes on along the minus strand of NZ_JBHZSM010000001.1, from coordinate 509,630 downwards.
AGATTTATTTATCTAATCTGCATATTTTTAAGCCAACTTTACTTTAAAGTTTGCTAAAATGGTGTGATTACACAGTGCGTCAACAAACCATGTTGACGCACTTTTTTGTCTTTTTACGATGAATAAACCTATGGCTTCTGTAGAAACGTTTAATCCTGCAACCTTCCAAACGCCTGCTCAAGAGTCTCGCGAGCTGGATTTGGATAATTCAAAAATGACGCCGACAGCAGACGGCAGTAAACGCCAATTAGAATTGTTGGCGCCTGCGAAAAATGCCGACTATGGTATTGAGGCGATCCGTCATGGTGCCGATGCGGTGTATATTGGCGGCCCAGCATTTGGTGCAAGGCATAATGCCGGTAACAGTGTGCAAGATATTGCCAGATTGGCGCAATTTGCCCACCAATATCATGCGCAAGTGTTTGTCGCGCTCAATACCATTTTAATGGATGATGAATTAGATGCAGCAAAACAGCTAATATGGGATTTATACGATGCCGGTGTTGATGCGCTGATCATTCAAGATATGGGCGTATTGCAATTAGACTTACCCCCCATAGCCATGCATGCCAGTACCCAAATGGATAACCGCACCCCAGAAAAAGCCGTGTTTTTAGAACAAGTGGGTTTTTCTCAGGTGGTACTTGCCCGTGAGCTTAACCTTGCACAAATCAAACAGGTTGCTGACAGTACCAGCATGAAGTTGGAGTACTTTATTCACGGTGCATTATGTGTCAGTTACAGTGGCCTGTGTAACTTAAGCCATGCCTATTCTAACCGCAGTGCTAATCGTGGTGAATGCTCACAAATGTGTCGTTTACCTTGTAATTTATCGACCCGAGAAGGCGATGTGTTAGCTGAGAATCAGCACTTGTTATCGCTAAAGGATAATAACCAGACTGATAATCTAGAAGCCTTGATTGATGCTGGTGTGACGTCATTTAAAATTGAAGGTCGCTTAAAAGACATCACCTATTTGAAGAATGTGACCGCGCATTACCGTCAGCAGTTAGATGCGATTATTGATAAGCGCCAAGACTTAGAGGCCATTTCTCATGGGCGCAGTGAATTTAACTTTACTCCCGACCCAGATAAGAGCTTTAACCGTGGTAAAACGGATTACTTTGTTAACCAACGAACACAAAGCATCGAGCACTTTAGTTCGCCAAAGTTTATTGGTGAAAAGGTTGGACGTATTAAGCGCTTAGGCAAAGATTTTATCGAAATTGATCCGCAAGATGCAGGCAAAGATATTGTTTTTAATAACGGTGATGGCTTGTGTTATTTCGTTGAGCATTTTGAGACCCAACGCTTGTCTGATGATAAATTAGCTGGTGTACGGGTTAATCGTGCCGATGGCAATCTACTGTTTTTCAACGAAATGCCAAAAGGATTAAAGCCCGGTGTGATGATGTTCCGTAACTTTGACCATAAGTTTGAACTGGCATTAAACAAAGATTCGGCCAAACGTAAAATAGCGGTTGATGCGTTGCTAACTGATACACCGTCAGGGTTGGCGTTAACGATGTCAGATCACCATGGCTTTACTGCAACGGTTGAATTAAATTGCGACAAAGAACCCGCCAATGACCAAGCGAAAACGGCAGCTAATTTGAAAAAGCAATTGGCTAAGTTAGGCGCGACAGATTTTGTGTTGCATCAAGCGAATATTCAAACTGAGCAAATGTGGTTTTTGCCTGCTGCTCAAATAAATGAACTGCGCCGAGCAGCCATTGAAAAGCTTACCGCCAACAGACTTGCTGGATACCAACGTCCTTTGCGAGGCGAGTATGATGCTAGCGCAGCATTCCCGCAAAAGTCGTTAAGCTTTTTATCTAATGTCGCAAATGAGCAAGCGCGCTCGTTCTACGAGCAACATGGTGTGATTCAAATTGAAGACACCTATGAGAAAAACAAGATTTTGCATGACGCACCATTAATGGTGACTAAACATTGTCTGCGATTTAGCTTTAATTTATGCCCCAAAGAAGTGGAAGGGATTAAAGCTGAACCTATGTTCTTAGATGTAGGTAAAGATCAACTTAAGTTGGTGTTTGACTGCCAGAAGTGCGAAATGATGATTGTGGGCAAGAACCAAATGGTAAAGCACGCAGAGTAATTGATATTGTCTGCCATGACGTTATTGCTTTATGGCACAACAGCCAACCGCATGTTGGCGTATTTTAGGAATGAGAATGAAACAATCAAAGAAGTACGGTGTTCGCGTTAGCCAAGAAAATGATGGCTGGAAAGCTGAGATCACTCGCAAAATGACAGCGACTAAAACGGTTGTGTCAAAAAGCCAAGATGGTTTTGCCACTGAAGCGGAAGCTAATCAGTGGGGCGAGCAAACGCTACAAGGCTTTATGTCGACGCAAAAAGAGCGTAACGACCGTAAAGCCGCTAAACAGGCCAAGGCTAAGTCAGTTGCCGATGCGATTGCTGCTGAAGCCAGTGTTGATGAAGCTGATGATTTTGAAGATGACCTAGATGATGAAGAGTTAGGCTAATTCAACATTATTATTGAAAAGCGTCAGTTTTTAAACCGCCTTATTTCAGGCGGTTTTTTATTGCTTAATGGTTCAATCTGGGCAGTGACAATATGATAGCAGGACGGTGAACTCGATATGTTTTAGCTACATTTCAGCGTGTAAATCTAACTGGTATGTATTCAAACTTGTTGAGGAAAGGTAAGGGTCTAAGCAAAGTAAGGGGATATTTACAGCTGTTCCATAAAAAAACAGTTTTTTATTCAAGCAGTTCGGGATAGGATATGCTTTAATTACACATTTATAACATTGAAACAGTTGCGCTAAACAAGGACGAAATAGATGAAGACAAACACGGCATTCGCTTTGTGTACAGGGCTTATTTGTCTAAGCCTCTCATCGCCCATTTGCGCAATTGACGCTCAATCCCTTTTCCAGTCTAGTGATATTTATACTCACAAAGTCATTCCTTCTGTCGGTCAAACCGAGGGTGCTGATTCTGTTGCCATGCCTAAAAATGTTCAGCAACTGAGTAAGTTTGCCCGTAAGTTCGGCTTTTTACCCCCTTTGACGTGGAAGCTCGCATTTCATGAGATCCAAGGGGATATGTTCATGGCTGAATTCATTCCTGCTGATGAAAGGCTTAATGATTGGTCAGGTCTTGTGTGTATGCAAGGCTTTAAAGGCATGGCCAATGACATTAGCCCTGAGCGTTTTTTAGATTCGATGGCTGACCGATATCAAGAATTTTGCGAAGGCGATGTTGTGTATGAAAAACTGGGCAGTTCTAAAGTCGATGGTTTAGAAGCGGTACATGGTTTATTAGGTTGTAGCCGTATGCCAAACATTCATCATGCCTCGATAGTTGTTGAACGCAATTTTACTTCTCCGCTCAAGGGCGAGATGGGCTACTTTACAGTGGTGAGTGGTAGCGATGATTTGTACCTTATTCATAAATCGCTGCGCGGCGAAATCTTCTCAAGCGAAACCCCACCTTTAACTAAAGACAACTACCGTCAATTCATGGCGCAAGAGTAGAATTTGTTAGTTCAAAGCCGTTGGCTTATTTCATAAATTAAGTTGCATTGTCCACTTATCTCTTTTTCGTGAGTCCTTTTCAATTAAATCAAATGAGTCAACAATTCAGATTGGATTAACTTCGCAACCACAGAGCAACTTCTCCGATTGCCTTTAATCCTATTCAATTGGTTTACTGACAAAAGTGAAAACAGCGCCTAATGCTTGTTTAGCGTTTAGCGTTAAGTGAATAATACTAACCTTACGCAATCTTTTGTTCTGCGCTTTTCATTTCTTGCTATAATCCCGCGCTGCTGCATTGCAGCAATGACATATAACAGTCAACCTTTGGTGGTGCCGATAACATAGGTTATTGGATAATCGGGAAAACAGTGTAATTCTGTTACTGCCCCCGCAACGGTAAATGGTGAAGTGCAAAGGCGTTTAGACGTGAAAACTGCGCACTGAGTTAATCTTTAGTTTTTAGCACTAAATATTAATACAGCCAAAGTCCGGAGACCGGCCCTTAAGGTGATTTCGATGATTTCGGTGGGCAGATCTCGAAGTGTAAATGTTATTTCCTGTGGCCAAGTCGGTAACAGGGTAATGTTTACGACAACACTGCCCCATTTTTCCTTTTAGGAGTTAAAGGTAAATGGGAACTAAACCAACAGGTGCGGCGATAGCCGTATTCGCTTTGCTGTGCGCTAACAATGTCGCGGCAGTAGAAGTTCAACAAGATTCAACTCAGTCTGCTGAAACTACCATGGAAAATATGGTTGTTATTGGCCGTAATGATGCACAAGCCATTAATATTGCCGCTAATGTCAAAGTGATTGATGCCGTAGATATTGAAATGAGTGGTGCAACTGATCTCGCCGGATTATTACGTAACACAAGCGGTATTCAAGTGTCAGATAATAATTCAGGCCCCGTGTTTGCAATGCGTGGTTTTAGCGCTTCTCAAGCAGCAAATAACACCTTGATACTGGTCGATGGCCGCCGCTTAAATAATATAGACATCTCAGCGCCAAGCTTAGATTCAATTGCGCTAGTGAACATTGAACGCATCGAGCTTCTTTCTGGTAGTGCAGGGGTGTTATACGGCGATCAAGCCGTCGGTGGTGTGATTAATATTATCACTAAAGCGCCGACAGGCAGTGGTGGTGGAATTGAGTTATCTGGCGGTACTTATGATACTTATCAAGGTAAGTTTGACCTTGGTGGTGCCATTAATGAAAACTGGCGTTACTTCTTGGCGGGCAGTTATTTAACCTCTGATAATTACCGTGATAACAATGAGCAGAAAACCGCCAATGTACTTGGCCGCCTGCAGTATCAAGATACAAATCAAGACTTTTACTTTGAGTCGAGCTATTACGATAATGACCGCCAAACCCCTGGTGCGCTGTCTGCTGAACAATTAGCAGAAAATCCACGTCAAGCTAACCCATTCAATGTGGGTGATTTCATGCACGAGAAAACCACGGCGCTACGCAGTGGTTATCAATATCAGCTTAATCAACAATGGTCACTGGGTGTAGATGTCAGTTATGCCGATACTGATACAGACACCGTACAGTGGGGCTCGCCCGGTAAAATTGAGCGTCAATTATTCAGTATTAATCCTAAAGCGGTGGCCAATTACCAATTGGATGCTGGCGAGTTAACCCTTGTGACTGGTGTCGATATTAACTTGGGTAAAGCGGACTTTTTATCCATGTCTCGTAGTAACGAACAAACACAAACCAGTGCTTATGTTCAAGTGACTGCACCATTAACTCAGCAATTATCCTATGTGGTCGGTGGCCGCTATGCCAAGGCTGAAGATGAATTAGTCGATGCCAGTGTATATCCTCAAGGGGTTGAACTTGATCAGAGTGCTCATGCCTTTGAGTTAGGTTTAAATTACCGTCCTAGTGCCGCACATCGTTTTTATGTACGCGCAGATGATAACTTCCGCTTTGCCAAAGTGGATGAACAAGCTTATACCTCACCGGGTACCATTGGCTTAGATCCACAAACAGGTCGTTCTTACGAACTTGGTTGGGATTGGCAGATAAGTAATAGCCAACTTAGCCTTAATGCCTACCGCCTCGATTTAGAAGATGAAATTGTGTTTGACCCAAGTGCTGAAAAGCCGATTGGTGGAGGTTTTGATGGTGCGAATGTTAATGCCGATGCATCTAGACGCTATGGCTTAAATGGTCAGTATGAACTCAGCTTCGCTAAAGATTGGCTATGGGGGCTTGAGTATAATTATATTGATGCCGAATTTGTTGAAGGTAGCAATGAAGGTAAGGCGTTATCTTGGGTGGCCAAACACAGTGGCCGCAGTTTCATCAGTTTTGACTTCAACCAATACTTACAAATGTTTGTTGAAGCCAGCTATACCGGCGAGCGTTACATAGAAGGTGATAATGCCAATGTGGACGAACAGCTAGACAGCTACGTGCTGACGAATCTTGCGCTTAATTATCGCCGTGACAATTGGCAAGGTAGTTTGAGAGTGGACAATCTACTGGATGAAGAGTATATCGGTGCAGGTTACTATTCATCTTGGGGTAATGGTTATTATCCTGGTTCTGGCCGTGAGATTAGGCTAACCGCTGGATACCGCTTCTAAGTTATCATGATGCTCGCTTAAGGCCAGTGACCTAAGGTGACTGGCCTTTTTGTTTTCAGCCCTAAACCACCTACTTCAGTAGGTGGTTATCATCAATTAGGGTTGCCTGTATCTTTGTTTGTATGGCATGCCAGCTTGAGGTTGATTCAGCTATGCTATGATATTTAAAGCACGCAGCAAGCACATTCCTGTGGGCTCGACGAAAACATCCATGTTTTCAACGGCTTTAAATATCATTACTCATAGATGCTACTGAGGCTACAAAATAACTGAAACGCCCCCTTTTAGGGGGCTGAATGAAAGCCACCTTCTTCAGAAGGTGGATTCTATACTTAGCTTTGTTTCTCGATATTGACTTGGCTGCTATCATTATGAATAAATTCAATGCAAAACCATAAAGGAAACACACTTATCATGACGGGTTTGGAGCAAGAGGTTTATCGCAAAGTATCGGCAATTATTGCTGATGAAGAGCATGTTCTGGCTCGTAGTGGTGTACTGACTGCACTCAAAAAAGCGATAGACCAATCCGCTGAGCTTCAAGGTATTACTGAGCTTATTGCTACTGACCCAGCACTTGCTGCTCATCTGTTAATGCGAGCTAATACTGCGCAGAATGCAGGCGTGGTTAAGTCAAAACATCGCACCTTTAAGGATGCCTTAATTAGGTTGGGGAACGACAATCTTTATCGCTATTCACTCGCTTTTTATTTGAAAGCCAATTTGGAGTTACTGCAAGAGCCGTATCGCAGTCTTGTTGAGGGCTATTGGCAATTGAATGAAGATATTACTCAGGCAGTCATGGCAAAGCTTTATTTAGCTAATGAACAAGCTTCTCCTTCCAAGATAGATCCCGATGAGTTACAAACTTTAGCCTTGTTCAGTGTTTTTGACAAAGTGATTGCACTAACCGCATTTGCAAGTTTGAATCAGGTGGTCGAGCGACCATTGTCGTTAAGAATGGTGAAAAGCATTATTGATAAACAGCAGCAACCATTGAGTGTTCAAGCGTTTGATTCATTTGATTTAGATGACGCATTACACCATGAGTTTTGTATTGCGCATAATTTAGAGCAAACCGATAACCCAGATTCGTCAGGCTTACTATTACGGCAAGTTTTAGCAAAGCGGGAGTTATTGATTAACCCCCTCTAAGCTATTTATCCACTGTTTATAGTGAGTTGCGCACTTAAGGTGTCGCTGAGTTAATTAGGACGTTGTAGCTTCAAACCTTCTTGAGCGACTAATTGCAGCCATTTGTGGATGACTTTGCTGTTAGTTGCATCACAACGATAAGCACCAAAAAGTGGTTTCTTTAGCCCTTCATTGCCGAGTTTTATTGCGTGTAAGCCCAATGCTTGTGCCTCGGTAACAGACCAGCTTGGTAAGGTCGTAACACCATCATTACATGCAACACGCTGTAATAGTACATGTGGCAGTTCGCAGTGTTTATGTGCCCCAACAGCAACGCCAGCAGGTTCTAAAAAGTGTTTGTAAATGTCTAATCGAGCCAGATTAGCAGGGTAACTAATGATAGCTTGGTTAGCTAAATCATTTGCGGTTGCCACGGTTTTGCTTGCCAGTGGGTGCTGCTTTGAAACTAATAGCTTAATTTCATAATCAAATAGGTGTTGATAAGACACGGTATGACCAGGAGTCGGTGTTGAGGTTAATACAATATCGAGTTCGCCAGCATCAAGTGCATTCAATGCTTCTGCCCCAGTACGTGTAACGACTTCAATTTGTACTTGTGGCACAGCTTGTTTAAATTGTGCCAGAACAGGTTCAAGCCAACGATAGCCTTGATGTGAGTCAATGGCGAGTTTGAACTGTTGCACTTCTCCCTCTAGACCTCGTTTGAGATCTGACTCTGTCTCAATCACTTTTGGCAAAATCTCTTCTGCTAGATTAAGTAAGCGCGAGCCTTCATGTGTAAAGGTGAGTGGTTTGCTTTTACGTACAAAAATGGCCGAATTGATGCGGGTCTCTAACTCTTTAATTTGGTGAGATAGTGCCGATTGCGTTACAAAACGCTTTTTGGCTGCACCAGCTAAACTACCACTTTCTTTCAATGCCACTAAAGTGCGAAGGTGTCTAAGCTCTATCATACATCTCTCCAAATGAACTATTCACAATACCTGTTGAATCCTATCCCATAGCGTAAATCAGACTATCACAATAAACTTCTGGACGTCCAGACGCCTTGTAGTTTTTTTACGGGAAAGTTTGACACTTCTGAATTCTGTTAAGCAAACAGTACTAAAATTACATTAATCGCTCGAAAGCTGAACGATTACTACATTGAATTATTATGTGAAACTTGCCTAAAGTGAGTCTTTATTATGCAGCACTCTGCAATTCAAGACTATGAGACTAAAGCCAAACAAGGTGCTGGGCACTGATATGGAGACGTCTTTGCTCTGATGAATTCATGATATGTGTGTCAGAGTGTCGTGAAGTACATATCATCAATTTAGCGTTAATTAACTATTTTTAATACTATTTTTAGTCTTAATATACTGTTTATGTGGTTTTCAATTGAGTTGATATTAAGCTGGCCTCGAAGCTGAGAATCAGGAAGTTGTTCTGTATAGGCTTACATTCATTCTGTAACTGTTAGCTGAGTTGTTAAATCAAGTGCTGGGGATGTGTGTTTTGTTTACATTCGCAACGATGAAGCAAAATTACAAGGTGTGAGGTTTAGCACGCTTTTTATGAGAATAGTTTAGTGGATCAAAAATTAGTGACTCCAAATAATATTCTGCTTTTCTTTTTGCCTGGTTGACAGTTAAATATAACCTGTGTAGGTAGACGACCTTACGTCCATAACTGGTCGCACTGTAAGAATACTCAATTGGTTACGTAACAATACGACTGAGTTTTTGTAAGCGTAATGGTGTTGAAATAAACGTCGAGGTTGAAGGTGGAGAGCAGCTTTTTCACCCCTGAAACAAACGTTCCTACTTTGACATAACGCTTTAATGAGCGAAGAAACCTCATTGAGCAGCAATTATTGCTAATTTTATTACATTCAATTAAAAAGGGGGAGGGGAAATGAAGTTCAAGCAACTATTGAAACCTTGGTTTGTTCTCTTAGTTTTTGCTATGAGTGTACAGATCCCGGTATTAGTACAATTGTCACCGTCTTTAGGTATGGTGGCGAAAAAGGTTGAGTATATCGATTATACTTTGCAGGGCTCTGAAACGATTCCACATCTTCACTGTGCAGATGTAGGCCAAGCGGTTCAAAACTGCATGTATGAGCCTAATTTTTTACCGCTTACTTTGTGGATATTCATTCTGCCTTTATTTCCACTCACTATTAAGATGATATATCAGGTGCTAAAACTGCCTAGATTACCGAGACCCAGAGCGATTGCTCATTGAAAGCGTCAATAAAAAAGTGAGCATAAATGCTCACTTTTTTGTTTTAGGTTTTTTGCATGCTTCTATTATCCATCAACTCACTGAGTTGCAAAAAACTTAAGCGTCCCTGACTAACCCTTTTTCTACTGCGCGGATCACTCGTTGTGTTAGGCGGCTTGCTTGATACTGTGTGGTTAACTGTTTATTCAAAGCCCAGTCAATATGTTCAATGACGATGTCATCTACGTCATCGGATTGCCTTTTAGTTTGCAAAGCTTGCACTATGTCATCACTAAAAGGTGCGTTCCCCAAAGCAACTGCAATATTTCTTAACCAGCGTTTATGGCCGATACGCCTGATCGGTGAGCCTTGGGTTGTCTTGAGAAAATATGCTTCGCTCCAGTCAAATAAGCTTAATAATTGCGGTTGTACTAGATTTTCTCGGGTATGAAAATCGGACTCTTTTGTCAGTGGAGCATGACGATTTATCGGGCAAACGAGCTGGCAGTCATCACATCCATAAATTCGATTGCCAATGGCATCCCGAAACTCAACAGGGATAGCACCTTGTAGCTCTATCGTGAGATAAGAAATACAACGACGACCATCGACAATGCCATCTTCTACGATAGCTTGAGTTGGACAGGACTTAATACAGGCAACGCAGCTACCGCATTGCTGTGCAATAGGAATATCGACAGGTAAGGGAATATCGACTAATAATTCACCTAAGAAAAACCAGCTGCCAGCCTCGGGGTTAAGTAAAAGCGAATGTTTCCCTGTCCAGCCGATGCCTGATTTGTCGGCGAGTTGTCGTTCAAGTATTGGTGCTGAGTCGACAAAGGGTCTGAAGTTATGCTCCACAGAACCATGTTGCTTGCAATATTCACCGATTTTGTCGCCAAGCTTTTTTAATCGTTGCCTGAGTAGTTTGTGGTAGTCCCGTCCGCCTGCATATCGTGAGATATAACCTAGGTTTGGGTCAGATAAATTACTGGCAAACCCTGCACTGGGCGGCAAGTAATCCATTCGAGCGGTCACGACTCTCACTGTGCCTGGGTGTAACTCAGCAGGCCTCGCTCGCATCATACCGTGGTTAGCCATGTAGCTCATTTCACCGTGATAGCCGTTATCTAACCACGATTGAAGTGCAGCCTCATGTTCACTTAAGTCTATATCGCATATGCCAATTTCGGAAAAACCTAGATCCTTACCCCATTGTTTAATTTCACGGGCAAGCTGGCAAAGTTCAGTTACACTTAAGTATGAGGTTGTCATGGTTGATTGGTACTTCAGTATGCCTAATGAGTGCATTAATCGGAGTGAGCAAGGTGTAAATTATACCCTGATTTATACTATTCATCACCTTTATCAGCCTTTGTTATGTTGAGCTTATGGATAGGTCGCTCAGGTTTCACTGTTAAAAACTCAGGCTTTGCAGCTGGCCATTCAAGTTTCTTTGCCGGCCTTTCGGTCGCAGTGGCAGCAAAGATACAACTACGAAACTAAGCAGTTAAGTCGCTATAGAACTGCAAGACTAAGCCGCTAGGGGCTGGCATTATCCATAGTCACATATTGATTCTATGTTGCGGTGAATTAGAGGGGCACATTGAAAAATTTACTTTGGGTTAGTTTATTATTTTGCTTTTACTTGCCTCATGCTCAGGCACAAGTTAATCAAGATGTGATGGTGCTGGCTGAAGAGTGGCCACCGATAAGTTTTATTGAAGATGATCATCATAAAGGCTACGCGGTCGAGCTTGTCGAACAACTTCAATCGCGTTTGGGCGAACAAGGTAAAGTGATATTCCTCCCATGGGCAAGGGCGCAGCAAATTGGCCGAAGTAAACCCAATACTTTAATCGTTGCCATGGCTAAAAATAATGTCAGGCTGCAGCATCATATTTTTTTAGGTCCCATTGCTCAAGGTAATATGATATTGCTTACTCGGGCCGATAATGATACTTCGTTTAACTCGTTAGAGCAGGTTAAACAGCTAGGCACTATTGGTGTGTATCGAGATGGTGCTTGTGAGCACTATCTGAGAGAAAATGGCTTTACCGATTTATCCGTCGCAAGCTTTCCTAAGCAAACACTGCAACAATTGATTAAGTCTCGAATTCGTTTTTGGTGTCAGGCTGATCTGGGGATCCATTACACGTTTAAAAAACTGGGTGAAGACCCTACTCAGGTTAAGTCTGCCCTTCATATAAAGCCGCTGGTACTGTACTTTGCTTTTTCTAAAAGTACATCATCACAAGTTGTTCAGAAGTGGCATCAGGCTTTAAGCGAGTATAAAACCACAGAAGATTATCGACATTTGTACAAAAAATGGTTTAATGACAACCCTGTGCCCATGAACACTCAGGTTTATCAATAGTGAAATAGCCTTGTTTAACAAGGCTAAATAAAAAAGGAATGAAGTTTGGTAATACTCATGACTATCAATGACATCAAGTGGCCATGTGAATTTAAACAAGAAATTTAGCAACAATGGATTAATGATATTGTCACGCTATTCAGGGCTATTACTATGCAATGCCACTAGAGCAAACTCTCTTTTTTAAGTTTCTTAATCAATTTCCGCAACAGGTGAAACGTAGCGTGACTAATGACAGCAATACGGTAAATTACTTGTCTTAAATTGCCGTTTTAGCTCACTTACAAACAATTATCTCCGCATGTAGTATTGTGACTACTTTTGCGGGGATATTGGTATTTAATGGCTGCTTTTTAAGCGATAAGCTATCAGCATAAATTAAGTGTTAAACCTGCTTCACACAGTTACGACCAGCGGCCTTTGCTGAATATAAGGCTTCATCAACTTTCAATAACAAGGGGGATAATTGTTCTTCATTGTCGTATTCACTGACCCCAGCACTAATCGTTTGCTGCAGTCTTGGGTCGATTTGCTGCCAGTCATATTGAGCAATTCTATCCACTAAGCGGTGAGCTATTTCGACTGCGGTAACCTTGTTGATATTAGGCAGTAGAACAAGGAACTCTTCACCACCAACGCGACCAACGACATCTGAATCACGCATCATGGTTCTTGTAAGTTCAGCAAGCTTCACTAATACGATATCACCTACTTCATGGCCTAGTTGGTCGTTGACCTTCTTGAAATGATCGGCGTCAAAGGAGATTACCGAGAAGGACTTCTGGTTTACTTTAGCTTGTTTGAGAAATAGGTTGGCTTGGTTATAGGTATCACGGCGGTTAGACAAACCAGTGAGTTCATCTGTAAGAGCTAGATGCCTAAAGGTGCGCTTTCTTAGCAGCTGCTTATAAGCAAATATAGAGACAAAGATTAAAATCACAATACTGAGTACGATAACTGCTATTTGCAGTAGATCATTGCGTTGCATGATTTCAATTTGTTGCTCTTTGATTTTTGCGGATTCAATCAACAACTCATTTTCATTTTTTATTTTGTTGGTATCGAAACGCGCTTGCATTTCGGCATTTCGTTCAGCAATGTTTTTCTTATCCATTTCAAGATGTAGATCAACAAATTGGCTTAGCTGCTGGTAAGCTTGCTGCCAATGCTGTTTAGCTCGCAAAATATCACTTTTTAACTTGTATGATTCACTGATCCCACGTTCGTTATTACTGGTGTTAAAATGATTGATTGCAAGGTCGGCATTCATTAATGCTGCGGTGAAGTCTTGTTCATTTTCATAAACATAGGCTAGGTACATATACAGATAACTTAAGCTCGAATCATAATCATCTGGTAATATATTACGGGCATCGAGCAGTAGGCTTTTGGCCTGAGCGAATTGTCCAAGTTTAATCTGACTCCCCGCCATACTCACTGTCATATCGGCTGCCATTTCAGGCGAGTCATTTTTTAGCCAAAACTGACGGCTTTTATCGAATCGGGTAATCGCCTCTTGGTATTGGCCTAGCTCTTCTAATGAAAAACCAATCTGCGTACTAACCTCATTAGCGTCATATTGTTGGTTATTTTCAAGATAATGGGATTCAAGCTGCTTTTGATATTTTAATGCCGTAACAGGATCACCAAATCTACGATACGTTGCTGCAAGCTCTGATAAATTGTAGGTTTTCCAGTAAGGTGCATTGAGTGATTCATATAACTGTTGAGCAGTAATCAAGTCTTCTAATGCTGCACTATAACTGCCCTGATAAGAATACATGGTACCGCGTATGCTGCGACCGTCGGCAATCAAGCGAGCATTTTCTAATTGATAAGCACTGTTGATCCCTAGTTCCAGATCTGCAAAGGCTTCATCCATGTTTGAGTTGAGTTGGTTGAACCAACCACGGCATAAATGCAGGTCAGCTAGAATTGGCGAAGGAAAAGGGTCAGAATATAATAAAATTTGCTTACTCGCGTGTGCGATAGCGGCATTGATTTCTTCTGTTGTGTTGTTGTCTTGATACCAGCATTGAATACGTACAACTTGTTTGTGTCTTTCTGTGTCATTTACCTGAACCAGCATTTTAAGCTCATCAAGTAACACCTTATCGTTGTCTTCTACTAACCCCTGGTAAAACAATTCAATTAGCTCATCTGCGCGTGCTTGATTAGCAGGAGAAGCGAAGGTGACACTCATTGATATAATGTAAAAGGCTAAGATACTGGCCTGAAGTAATCGTATGTGAATGTTGAGCAAATTGACTTCTCTTTTCTTGGCAGCCTGTATGAAACCACGAAAAATCAGTGATAGCAGCTGGGTGTGTATTTGTATTTTTATAATTATAAAGTATAGCCTCATTGGTTAATAACATGAAGTTAAATTCCTTATCTTTTGCGTGTCAATTGTATAAGTGTGTATCGCCGTGGTGTATCGCAATTTTGATGAAATGCAGCCGATTAAATTGAAGTTAATGTATAATGCTGCCTAATTAACAGAAACGCGTTTTCTTGAATAATATTTACTTGCCTATGCAAGATTGAGAGATAGTTAAATGACTGATAAAAAACAACAATATATCGACACAGCTAAGCAAGTTGCCTATAACGTATCTAATAAAGTGTTACCAATGGAAAAAATGCCAGCGACGCTTTTAGAGGCATACGAAGGCTTATTTGCAGAGTTGATTGCCGATAAAGCCTCAGCGTTTGAGCAGGCTTGGAATGCCTTACCCGCGAGTGCGCAGAAACTGTTTAGTCAGGCTGAGTTCCACGGATTTTACATTGCAAATGCTTGGATGCAACTCAGCCGTGTAGCACAAGAAATAGCAGATAGTGCTGACACTGAAGAAGAAATGAATGACAATCAATATGATGGGGTATTCGGCCGTCTAGCTGAAGCCTCATTAAAAGAAAGTTTGCGTAAATTGAAAAAAGCTCGCACAGATCGCGCTTTATTTAACAGTATCAAGCAGGTGATGCAGTAGGTAACCGCAGTATTGTGGTTTGATTGTTAACCATCATAGGCAATGTAAGTTATTTTGCAGTTGTTGAGCTATAACGAACAAATATGACCAATAAAAAAGAGCCAAATCGGCTCTTTTTTGCTTGTGGTGAAATAGCTTAAAACGAAGTACGTTTATAACGGCGATACTCAGGTTCCCAGAAGTTATCTTCGATAGCTTGCTTGAGTAATTCTTCATCTTTTGGCAGAGCAAGACCTTGCTCAATAGCGACTTTTGCTACTGCCAATGCAATGTATTTGCTGACTTGTTGGATGTCTTCAAGATTTGGCAGTAAAGAACCTTCACCGGTTTTACCCAGCGGCGAGCACTCAGCCAATGCTCGGCTAGAAGCCATTAGCATTTCATCAGATACACGTGTGGCCCCACAAGAAAGTACGCCTAAGCCAATACCTGGGAAAATAAATGAGTTGTTACATTGAGCTATTTCAAATGTTTGCTCATTGACAACCACAGGTTCAAAAGGACTGCCGGTGGCGACTAATGCCTGACCATTGGTCCAATGTAAAATGTCTTTTGGCTTAGCTTCAACTCGGCTGGTCGGGTTTGACAATGGGAATACAATTGGTCGTTCACAATGGCTATGCATTGCACGGATCACTTCTTCGGTAAATAATCCTGGTGCGCCAGACACACCGATTAATACTGTCGGTTTAGCGTTATTAATCACATCCAATAACGACACATGATCTGAGTAATTGTCCCACTTCTCAATATCGTCAGTTTTCTGAGTCAATTTTTGCTGGAACGGCAATAATGTTGGCATTGAATCTAATAACAAGCCCCAGCGGTCGACCATAAATACTTGTGAGCGTGCTTGTTGTTCTGAAATACCTTCAGCAATCATCTGCGAAATAATCGCTTCAGCAATACCGCAACCTGCGCTACCCGCACCCAGAAATGCAATACGTTGCTTAGATAGCTGAGTATTGGCCGCTTTACAAGCCGCTAATAATGAGCCAACTGTTACCGCTGCTGTACCTTGAATATCATCATTGAAGGTACAGTATTTGTCTTTATAACGCTCAAGCAATGGCATGGCATTTTTCTGAGCAAAATCTTCAAATTGGATTAATGCATCAGGCCAGCGGCGATGCACGGCCTGCATAAATTCTTCGACAAAGGCGTCGTATTCTTCACCCACAATGCGTTGGTGCGGCCAACCCATGTAAAGCGGATCTTCAAGAAGCTGAGGGTTATCAGTACCCACATCTAAGGTGACGGCTAGGCAGTATGCTGGACTGATCCCGCCACAGCTTGTATAGAGTGAAAGTTTACCAATCGGTATCCCCATGCCGCCAATACCTTGGTCACCCAGTCCGAGAATGCGCTCACCATCGGTAACAACAATCACTTTCACTTTATGACGGGTAGAGTTGTTGAGAATGTCATCAATACGGTCTTTATTTGGGTAAGAAATAAATAGCCCACGGTTACGACGATAGTCTTTTGAGAAACGCTCACAAGCTAACCCAACGGTTGGGGTATAAATGATAGGCATCATTTCACTAATGTGATTACGTACTAAACGGTAAAATAGCGTTTCGTTGGTGTCCTGAATGTTTCTTAAGTAAATATGCTTGTCCAGACCATTATTGAAACTGGTGTATTGCAAATAGGCACGTTCAGCTTGTTCCTCAATGGTTTCAATTTCCCATGGGATTAAACCTTCAAGATTAAAGAAAATACGTTCTTCTTCAGAAAATGCTGTGCCTTTATTTAGGAGAGGAGACTCAAGAATGGCTGGGCCAGCAAAAGGAAGATAGAGGGGGCGTTTGTTATCGTCCATGGGGGAACCTTACTGTTTAGTATTATCGATTTGTTGGGTTCTTAAAAGCGGTCGTAGATTACCATGTTTGTTGTATATTGTGGTCTGTTAAGTGAGCTATTTCACGTTTTTTTGTAAAAACTTTAAACACATTGGCGCAAATAACAAAAAACGCAGCTTTGGCTGCGTTTTTTTACGGTATTCAACTCAATTTATTGAGTCGGACTTGTTTTAAACAAGATTATTGCGATGGGTTACACACCACGGTGTTTTTTCGACAGGCCTTGCAAGAAGTTACGTAAAAACTGATCGCCACAAGGTTTGAAGTTTTTGTGGTTAGGGTTTCTAAATAGCGCACCTAATTCAGACTTTGTTGAATTAAATTCTGCCAACTTCAAAATGGCGATGATGTCATCTTCGCGAAGCTCTAGTGCAACACGTAACTTTTTGAATATTAAGTTGTTGTTTAAGCTTTTAACTGGCGCTGGTACATCTGTACCCGGCTTTAAGCCACGGTTATTAATGATTAACCCATCTAAAAACTGGCACATTAATAAATCATTACAAGCTTGGTAATCGCTATCGTCTTCTTTTTTCAGTAAGGCGATTACCTCCTCAGTAGTCACTGATTTATTAGCTTTGGCAAAAATATCGACCATTTTGGCATTTGAGAAATCGAATACAAAACGGATACGACGAAGAATATCGTTATTTAACATAGGTCTCTTTACGCGGCTGCGAAGCATGATTAATAGCTGCGTATTATAACCTGAACACGAGCGAGAACAGAGTGTTTATTTTGTCATCATATTAATGATGACAATTGGCTATGCATTAAATGCCTAATTTGATCATGAATACTGAATACGCGTTCGATATCTTGCAGTGACCAAGAAGTGTTTTCCAAAATCACCAAATTGACGCCAAACTGCGGGTAATACACTTGTGTGCTGATGTAGCCGGGTACATAGCCTGAATGACTATACTCAGGCCCAAATGCAGTGTCAGAAATTTGCAGTCCAAAACCATAGCCCAGTTTCCCCCAACGATGCACACGCCTGACATGGGCAGTTATCAATTGGTGATAACTGACTTCACTCATCAATTGCCCCTGATGTAATAGCGAGTTCAATTGCGCGATAGCTTCTGGAGTCGCTTGCAGATAACCTGAGGCCAATTCGACCTCAGAAAAATGACTTGGGTTAAGCGGCACACGCTCATACCTTGCTGGTTCGGCTGTGATTGTTTGCTGAGTCGGCACCGCCTGTGTAGGTTGTGCTGGCTGCTCACTAAAAGGAGCGGCTAACACAGGATTTGCAGCTTGGATGTTAGCGAGAGTCCCAAAATCAGCGCGAATATCTAATTGATTCTCTATAGCAAAGGTTTGGAATACATCAGTTAAGGGTTGTTGATGGATATAACTTAGGATGTTACCCAGCAGCTGATAGCCTAAATTACTGTAGCGAAATTGCTCACCAGCAGGTGTATTGAGAGACAATGCATTATTGGTGATGCCTGAGGTGTGATTGAGCAGCTGTGAGATTGTTACATCTGAATGCACCCGATTACCTAATAACTCATTGGCCGGTTGATCGAGAGTCAGCTTGCCAGAATCAATAGCTTGCATAATTAACACCGCAGTCACTAACTTTGATAGTGAACCTATTATGTATTGGTGTTGTTGAAGTGACTTATGTTGAATAGGCTGAGCCTGCTCTTTCACTTTCTCTTGAGATGGGTCTTGAATCTGCAGAACTGAATCATGTTTAAGCTCAGGCACGCCTTGAGTGAGGTGATAGTTCAATCCGTTTTGTTGAGTCACCAAAATACTGCCATGAAACCCTCTTGGTGCATCCGTTAATATTTTCTGTATGCCTTGTCTAAGCTCTGCTTTAGATAGTGTATTTGATGTTTGAGCATAATGAGTATTTGATAATGACGAGCTTGTTGTTTTCGTTGCAGCCTGCTTACCCAAATTATTAGTTGCTTCATTTGCAGCGGTATTGGCACTGTTAATGCTTGTTATTCCAATCAAGGCTAGAGAAGTAAACAACAGCTTTAAAGACGTTTTTGGTGAATAATCTAGGTAGTTACAACATGTTAGTAAATAGGTTGGGGTAAGCCACTTTTTTATGGAAAAGTCGCTTAACCCAACGGGTAGAAATCTAGTAAGCATGAAAGCTTTGTCCTTAATGCAGGTGGTCATGCAAGAGGTGCAAGGTGATGTGCCAATGAAGGAGTGTCATTGTCATTTTTATCATGGAATAAGCTGTTTATTATTAACAGGTATTAGCTGGCATTAACGTCTTTATCCTTACAGATAGCTGCTTCAATATTGGCTAATGAGCGGCTAATTTGTTGTAAGTAGACTAAAGATTCATCAGGTATCCCTTTTGATGGCATTGTCGATGCCATGCTTTGGCTTTTCTCTGCGATTAACGCTTTTTGTTCGAGCACGCGAGCACGAAAATCACCCACGTCAACTAAACCGACAAGGTTAATTAACGCCCCGTTGCCTGACTGGCCTGCAGTTTCTACCGTTAATTTATGAATACCAAACAGGCGCATTAAAGGCCCTTGAATTAAGGCGAGATCAGTAATTTTATCCAAAGGTACGGTGTTCTCGGTGCGTTGTAAAATGCCTTTGCGGACGATCAGTTTCGTTTCGGTAAGCTCTGCACTCATATTGTTGATGTAGGTTTTGGTGAGCAGTAATCCAAGCGGAAACCAGATCAATAACAGCGGGATGCCTACGATTGTGATGGCGAGTAATATTGCGCCTGACATCAACCAATAGGTGCCTAAGTTTTTATGAAACTCTGCCGTTACGAGTGTTTTATCTTGCATGCAACATCCTTGCTGTATTAACTATCGATAACTCATACCCTATCAACTTTATCTGATAAAACCAGCCCAAATAAAATTTGTTTACATTACTTTTGCTAATTAAGTTAAATCTAAATTAATACTTTTGGCCAGATTGACAACCTTCCATTAATAGATAACTTAGTCACTGATTTATAAGAATAAATGGCTGTAGTATGTGGTAGTCATGGATGCACATTATTAAAACTGATTAAGGATAGTCACATGAAACATACATTTGTACGTAGCGCGTGCGCCATTGCCGTTGCGTTAGTTATGAGTCCTGTCGCAGTTGCTGCTGACGAAGATGTTGAACGCATTGAAGTAACAGGTACGCATATTAAACGTACTGATATGGAAGGCGCATCACCGATGTCGGTGCTGACAGCTGAAGATATCGCTCGCTCTGGTGCCCAAGACATATCACAATTACTGAGTAAACTACCTGAGTCCGGTAGTGGTACGTTCTCGACTCAAGGTAACAATGCTGATGATACTGCTAATGGTGGTGCAGCGGTTTCATTACGTGGCTTAGGCGCTGATTCAACCCTAGTGCTGTTAAATGGCCGCCGTATTGCGGTGTCATCGTTTGCAAAGTCAATTGATACCGCCTTTGTCGACATCAACTCCATTCCTATCTCGGCAGTAAAGCGCATTGATATTGTTAAAGATGGTGCATCTGCTACCTACGGCTCTGACGCTATTGCCGGTGTGATTAACATTATTCTGAAGAAAGATTTTGAAGGTTTTGAAGTGAACGGCAAGCTGGCTGAAACCGTGGAGGATGGCGGTGGTCAGCAATCTGCTTCAATGTTGTTTGGTACACAGTCTGCAGATGGTAAATCTCATACCACCATTATTCTCGATTACTTTAAAGAACGTGAAACCCTATTTGGTGACCGCGATTATTCAAAGTCAGCTGATCAAACCGCAAATGGTGGATCGGATTTTCGTTCATCAGCCGGTAACCCTGGTTCTTATATCCCTGCAACCATAGGTGCTGATGGTTCTATTCTGCCTAAGTCTGATCAATACAGTTGGATGCCCGATCCTAATTGCCCTGATGACAGGGTGAAAGGCCCTTACTGTCGCTATGATTACGCGCCAGTAATGACATCAACGCCAGAATCAAGCCGTGTCGGATTATCTGTTTTTCAGGATTACCAATTCAATGATGATGTAAAACTGTTTGCTGAAATGATGTACCAGCACAATGAAAGTGTGATTAAAGGTGCGCCAAGTCCATCATTTGGCGAATTTTACATGCTTAATGATAACCCGCTGTTTGCCAGTGGTGCTGCGGTTAACCCATTCCCCGGTGAAGACTTGACTATGCGCCGCCGCACGACTGAAACAGGCCCTCGACAAAAATCTGCAGAGTCGGATAGTGCTCGATTAGTGCTTGGGTTAAATGGTGCGTTATCTGATTGGGAATGGGAAGTGGCGTACACCTATTCATATAACCGCAACCATGAGTATGGCGAGCAAGGTTTTGTGTGGACACCGCGATTACAAGAAGCGATTAATGCTGGTGAATTCAACCCATTATCCACCACCCAACCAGATCATGTTATTGACGATATTAGTGTCAGTACCACGCGAAATGGCAAATCAACAACCCATGCGGTAGATGGGAAGATTTTTGGCGATCTTTTTGACATGCCAGCGGGGGCTGTTGGTATGGCTGTAGGTTTTGAATATCGCGAAGAGAAGCTATCTGATACCCCTGATGAGTTGTTTAAGCGCGGTGAAATTTTTGGTACAGAAGCTACCGAAGCCAGTGGTGAGCGGGATCAAACGTCTATTTTCATCGAGTTTGCCGTGCCATTAATGGAAAACCTTGAAGCGCAGCTAGCTGCACGCTATGAAGATTACAGCGATTTCGGTAATACCACCAATCCTAAAATTGCTTTGCGTTATACCCCGTTTGATAACGTGACATTACGAGCAAGCTGGGGTGAGGCTTTCCGCGCGCCATCTTTGGTGCAGCTTGGTTTAGGTTCAACCCAAGAATCGCCAGGGCTTGTGGATTCTGTACGTTGTCCATTAACACAAGCAGAAGAAGATTGTACAGCGCAAGAACGTACGGTTATTTTTTCAGGTAACCCTGACTTACAACCTGAAGAATCAACCTCGTACAACGTAGGTGGTGTATGGGCAATTACAGACCAATTAAGTGTTGGCTTAGATTATTGGAATTATGACCAAGAAGACTTGATCACTTCTGATACGCAATACTTGGTTGATACTCAAGGTGACAACCCAGATGTGGTTAAACGTGAACCGTCTTCAGGTGGCGTGCCGGGACGAATTATTGAAATCTATGACCAGTTTGGCAACTTAGGTAGTCAGAAAACAGATGGTGTTGATTTTGATATTAAATATCAACTAGAAACCGATGGTATGGGAGATTTTGGCTTCACCTATAACATGACATGGGTCAATACCTTCGATCAAATTCGTGAAGATGGGACTAAGCGAGAATTAGCTGGTGAATACCAACATCCAGAATATCGTTGGACTGCCGGAATGAACTGGGGCGTATCTGATTGGCAAGCCAGTGCACGAGTCAACTATATTGGCGAGTATATGGACAACATTGATGCAGGCGCTGATGGCACGATTGATGCCATGCTAACTGTAGATGCCAACGTCACTTATATTGGCTTACAGCAATGGAGCTTCACGCTTGGCTCTAACAATATGTTTAACCAAGAGCCGTCGTTTAGTGCCGCAGACTTTATGGGGTATGACCAAGCAACTCATTCAGCCATAGGTGCACTTTGGTATGTAAAAGCGAACTATCGTTTCTAATACCTGTTTTTAAAAACAATGACATTAAAGGTTTGCTAACACTGCATCTATTGTTGCTATGAGTGAAACAGGCTATCTTTAATCAACCAATAAAGCGGCGTAAGCCGCTTTATTTTTGTTTCGTTTATTTTATATGGCAGGGAGTCAACATGATTACTTTATATGGTACGCCAAAAAGTCGTGCATTACGTGTGTCTTGGTTGTTAGAAGAGTTAGGTGTTGATTGGCAATTTAGTTTCCTAAATTTTGCCAAAGGGGATAATCGCTCAGATTCTTTTTTAGCGATGAACCCTAGTGGCAAAATGCCCGTTATAACTGATGGCGACATGGTGGTTACAGAATCAGCTGCCATTATGCGTTACCTTGCGGAGCGATATGGTAATGGTGCCTTTTTACCTGAACCGGGTACAGAATCGGCTGCAAAGCATCATCAATGGGTGAGCTTTATTATCACTGAGTTAGAGCAACCTTTATGGAGTATGGGCAAGCATAGGTTTGCGTTGCCCGAAGAGCAGCGTCTTGCTGAAATGTTACCCGTAGCTAAGTTTGAGTTTGACAGAGCTGCTGCTATTGCTGAATCTTGGACACCTGAATCAGGTTATATTTTAGGTGACAAGGTGACCATTGCTGATATCTTACTGGCACATACCTTAATGTGGGCCACAGTATTTGAGCAAGATTTACCGCCTAAACTCACCGCCTTTAGAGACAGAATGCAACTTCGTCCGGCGCTAGGCAGTGTGTTAGCAAAAACGCAGGCGATAGCAGATGCGGCTTTGGCAGAATAAGGTTAGCGTTAAAGCCGATTGAGTCTGTATATGTGACTTGAAGGTGGCTTAGCGTCAATGCTATGAAAAAGGAAGCCATGTGGCTTCCTTCTTGCTGACAACTTAAACTCTATTTTATTGAAATATTTATTTCTCTGATAACTGAGTCGCGGCCCATTTCGCACGACTTTCACGGCTTTCGCTCATGTTGTTGTCAGCGCGGTATGCTTTGTATGCTTCCACGTCTAATGGGATTAAACTAACCTCAACATCCAATACAATTTTGCATTCTTTTTTAATGCGCCACGCAGCTGTATTGTACAGTTCAGTTAAAGGTAGTGAGCTAATAAATTCAGGGTTATATTGCGTGTAAACCGCTTGAGTTGGATAAACCACAAACGCTAAACGACGCTTTGGTTCTTTCTTAAATAACTCTTCAATGCCATCAGTGGTATTGAGCACCTGCATTTCGATAATGTCATCAATTTCGAGTAGTTTCTTTTGCACTTGTGCTGGCGCCTGAGTTTCACCTGCCTCCCATGCAATAACATCGCCATTGCTGGTATTGGTTAACTGAGCTAGTTGTTCAGTGGTTAAGGCAAATGATTGTCTTAAGCATTGCATTTCAATGGCGTTTAATAAGGTAATTTTTGACATGGATGCCTCTATTAAATTTGAATTTTTAATAACGTTTTAAAAGGGATGCTGGCTGTATATTCACTTAATGTTTAGTGCTCAAGCCAAATATCTTCAACCCAATCCCAAAATGACTCCCAAGGTTCTTCATTGAGTTCGCCATCTTGCCAAAAGTGGATTTGGCCTTCTTGATCGATACAGTAAAAATTATCGCCTTGTTGGCAAATGGCAATTAACTCTCTCGGCATCCCAATAGACCATGCATAGCTAGTCACTTCGGGTAAATAGGTATGAGAGTATGGGTCGGTGACTGTGACAGGCTCAATCGCGCCATAAATGACATCACTGGCAAATAATAAGTACTCTTTTAAGTCGTTAGGCAAGGGGATTAAGATTTGCTCTTCCACTTCCACTAGTTGCTCAAAGGTTGGGAGTTCTAATGGTACAGGTACCGATTCACTGACTTCTCGTAAATGATCAATAATTTCGTTCATGGTATGCCTAACGTAATTGAATGGCGTTAGCTTCAGCACTGTTATTTAGGCTGCTTAACGCGAATTTACATATTTCTATATGGGATTGCTGGTCTGTTATTTAACGCAGTTAGCCTTTGGTTAACCAAATAAAGATAGCTTCACCGTTGAGAAATTAATTTTGCGCGAGTATAGCAGATGCAAAGCAAAATGGGGGCAGATAAAAAAAAGCGCCCGTAAAGGGCGCAAGGGGATGATTCTGGGTTTCAGTGTTAGGTTATGAAGTTGGCTCATACTGCATTAGTCTGAGTTAAAACCTAAAACCATTAGGCTACATTGCTAAAACTGGCGTTGTTGATGCTTTGCCTTTTGTAAGTCAACCATGCTTTGTGGTAAAGCTTGTGCGAGTCTTGGCGCAGTTGAGTAATTTGGCTTAACTCATATTCTGATAGCGGTCTATGTTCAGTTTGTGCATTGGCCTCTATTTGCTGAATAGCAATGTAAGTGTCATGATCCGCGCCACTTTTGATATTCGCAATGTCGTTAAGGTGCAATTGTACTTCTACAATCATTTGCGTATCTGGCAATCTCACCAAGGTATTCAAGTCACGGTAACCTGATGGTTTTGGGTTAGCAAAACGGTTCTTAAGCTGGATCACTTCAGATCTTTGGGTAAGCTTTTTATAGGCGTACATCAAGCTTTCAACATCATCGGCCACAATACTGGCGCGGGCTAAATCGGTAATTTTACTCGCATCGCCACCTAATTTATGGGTCACTTTGTGTTGTGCTCGTTGATAGCTTTTTACCTCTGGCACAAGGGCTTGGGTGTACGTTTTATCGCTGATGTCATCCAAAAGATTGCTTAACTCAGCTTGTGCAGTTTTAGCCTGGAACATGAGCTCATTAAGGTTATCTGAGGTTTGTTTAGGTTGTTCACTACTAAAATCTTTCAGCGAAATTAACTGGTCTAATTCACTGCGAGTGGCTTGTTGATGATTGTAATTTGAAGGTGCGAGCGGGTTGGCTTTTACCTGTGGCGCTTGCGCGACTGCGCCGCGAGTGGTCAATAAAACTAAGAAGATAAATAGAGTACGAAATAATGCGACCATAAAGAAAACCCTTTACTCTGAAAGTGCATTCATTGTACGTCGAGTTATCTGAATCAAACCTGTACAAGCGTCCCAACTTAGATTAAATAATGTTTATTTATACCAATCGTAATAAATAACTGATCCCCCTAGCTTGTGAAAATACTCGATAACGGCGTTATATTTTTTTGGTTGTAGAATAAATACTTATCAAAAAAATCTGCCTTGTTCTCAAGCATTTTTTCTACGCTATTTTTGTTCATTTACTCATCGTGATTGGTATTATTCATATTTAAGACATAAAAAAGGCGCTGTTACTCAGCGCCTTATTGAAGTGAACTTGGCTATGCGTATTACCAGATTTTTACACGCTTTTCAGGTGCGATGTACATAGCATCACCTTCTTTTACGCCGTATGTTTCATAGAACTCAGGCATATTAGACAGTGCACCAATTGCGCGGAAGTGACCTGGTGAATGCGGGTCAGTTGCCACGCGGTTACGCAGCGCTTCCTCTTTCATTTTCACTCGCCAAATTTGGCTAAAGCCCATGAAGAAACGTTCATCACCCGTTAGGCCATCAATCACAGGTGCTTCTTCACCATTAAGCGACATTTTGTAGGCTTTATAGGCAATGGTTACACCTGATAAATCACCGATGTTCTCACCTAGGGTCAGCTGACCATTTACGTGTAGATCATCAAATACTTGGTATCCATCGTACTGAGCAATCAATGCTTTACCTTTTTTGGTAAAGGCGGCTAAATCTTCTTCAGTCCACCAATCGCGTAGGTTACCTTCACCGTCAAATTTAGCGCCTTGGTCATCAAAGCCGTGACCCATTTCATGACCGATAACTGCACCAATACCACCGTAGTTAACTGCGTCATCCGCTTCTAGGTTGAAAAATGGTGGTTGTAAAATTGCTGCTGGGAATACAATCTCGTTCATTGTTGGATTGTAGTAAGCATTAACGGTTTGTGGCGTCATGTGCCACTCACCTTTGTCAATTGGTTGACCTAGTTTAGCGATGTCTTTTTGATGAGAAAGTATAGATGAACGTTTAAGGTTACCCACAAGATCGTCTGCTGCGATAGTCAGCTTGCTGTAGTCTTCCCATTTGTCAGGGTAGCCAATTTTTGGATTAAACTTAGCTAGCTTATCTTTCGCAGCAACCTTAGTTTCATCACTCATCCAATCTAATGAATCAATGCTAACAGCGTATGCACCACGAAGGTTTTCAACCAAGTCGCTCATGCGAGTTTTCGCTTCAGGTACAAAATGACGTTTTACGTATACTTTACCGACAACTTCACCCAAGGTGCCACTTACCGTGCTCACACCGCGTTTCCAACGAGGTTGTTGTTCAGCTTGACCGTTCAAGGTTTTAGAAAAGAAATCAAAGTTTTCAGCATCTAATGCTTCAGACAGATAACTAGCGCTATGGGTTAGCACAGTCCATGTCATATATGTTTTCCAAGCGTCTAGGTCTTTGTTTTTTACAACCTCATTTAGGCCTTCAATAAAGCTTGGTTGGTTGATGATGATGTCATCTTGTACATCGCCACCTAATGCAGCTAAGTAGCCATTCCAGTTGATGTCTGGTGCTAGGTTAGCTAAATCTTTTACTAAGAATTTGTTATAGGTCTTAGAGCTATCACGGGTTTCAACAACATCCCAATGCTTAGACGCAATGGCCGTTTCAACGTCTAACACAGTTGCAGCCGCTTCTTTTGCATTAGGCAGACCCGCTAAGTCGAACATTTTTTCGATATGCTCTACATATTTCGCACGGATATTAACGAAGCGCTCTTCTTCGTTAAAGTAGTAATCTTTTTCAGGCAAGCTTAAGCCATACTGCCAAATATGTGTGGCATAGCGTGTTGAGTCTTTGGCATCAACATTGACATAAAATGCCAGTGGAGTACCGCCACCATTGGCTTGGTTTTCACCAAAGTAAGCGGTTAATGCTGCTTTATCTTTGAGCGCTGCAATTTTGGCAAATTCAGCTTGAATTGGGCTCACGCCAAGCTTGTTAAGGGTGTCAACATCCATAAATGAGCGATACAAGTCTGCTACTTTTTGCTCATCAGTACCCATTTTTAATTCTGCAGACGCGCTAACATCTTCAATAATCGCTTTTACATCATCACGAGCTTTTTCACGAAGGTCGTAAAATGCACCAATGTTTGTGCGGTCGCCTGGGATTTCAGCCGTATTAATCCAGCCACCGTTAACGTATAGATAGAAGTCATCTTGTGGACGAATCGTTTTATCCATGTTGTCGAAGGTGATGCCTGAAGTTAACGCTTGTTCAACGGCTGCAGCAGCTTGGGTTTTTACTGCTTCAGGTGCGGCTTGTGTGGTAGCCGTAGTGTCTGAGTTGCATGCCGTTAGACCTGCGATTAATGAGGCGCAAAGTCCGCCTATAACGCGTTTTCTCATGTTGTTTCCCTTGCTTGTAATGATAAAAACCTAATTGAAGGTTTGAAAATCCCTGACGAGATGTAGATGCTTTTGCTTGGCTGATTGCTGTTAAAGTTAGGCTTTATTGGAGAAATGACTCCGGCTAACTCACTGAACAATTTAGTGAAGCAGCATACTTTGTGACTGACATGTTAATGGCTTTTTGTGCTTATTAACAAGGGCTGCATAAGGTTATTGTGATTTTTTATGTCACTAGGTGTAAATAAAGCTCATCAACAAGGATGTAAGTAACCTTAAGTGTATGAACTTTATTGATATAAATTCTACTGCATAATGAGAAATAAAATAGCAGGCAGGTATGTAAATGATTTTACTCTAAGTCGTTGTGAGTATTAATAACTCATCGTATTAAAAATGAGAAAATGATTATAAAGACATACAGGATTTTATATGCAAAATCCCGCCCCAATTTATAATTAAGTTATTCCTATGCTTGTGCATTATTGATACAAATCAAGTTATAGAGCAAAAACTCAGCTGGCCTATGGCTGCGTTACTCGATGTAAGGTAATGTTGCCTGATTGTACTGATATATTGTGCCAACTTCATTTCATCATTAGGCAGCCATCTTCGTGTTCTTTGTCTAAGGCATCACAGCAGTATGACTTTATAAAGTAAATCATTTAGCACTATTTATGGATAAGAGTGTAGTTATGCAAGAATGGTACTTCTCAAAGGATGGCGAACTTCTCGGGCCGTTAACGCTGACAGAGTCAATCGCATTTGTTCAAAAATACCCCAACACTTATGCTTGGCAACCCAATTATACTCATTGGCTGCCAGTGAGTGATATTGCTGCTTTCAAAATGGCGCTCAGCCCACCTCCGCCCCCACATGATGTTCCACAAGATTTAATTGATAGCCTATCTGCAAAAGAGACAGCACTGAATACGTCTTTAAGCCGGATTGAGTCAGCATTGCAAACGATAGACGCCTCACTCGACGATTTAGATCGTGATACCACACGAAGCAAAGACAAGACTCAACATTTGAATGAGCAAGTTGCTGCAACAATCAAGAGTATCAGTGAGCAATATAAGGCATTACAGAAAACCCTAGCAGATGCCTCAAATTCATAACTTTGCTTAGGCGTATAGCAACGCTTAAGCAAGAACAACATGACTAATAAAAGAATAGAAAAATGAAGACTTGGTTTTTGTCAAAAAATAAAAGTGTTAGCGGGCCATTTTCAGCGAATGAAGTGATTGAGATAGTTGAAAATGATGCACAATATTATGGGTGGAACCCTAGCTTTAGTCAGTGGAAGCCGGTGGGGATTATTTCTGAGTTTGCCAGCCTTGTACCTGCACTTGCGCCACCTGCGCAAATTTCTCAAGTTGTTATTGATGAATTCATCAGCAAGAAAGCATCTATTCAAGTTCACATAGAATCTTTACAAGCACGTATTAAGATTACGCAAACATACTTGAATGATTTTGAACAACAAGTCAATGAATACAAACGCTTAACTGCCAATTTAAACGAAAGCATGAAGAGCAACATCAATCCTTATGTTCAGCACTATAAAAATTATCATCGTATCTATGATGATTTAGTTGCGGCATTAGCGATAGCAAAGCGTGAAGCTCGTGAGGTTGTATTAGAGTTTGATAAGCGCATGGCATTAAGAGACATAGAAGCGTTAGTTAACTCAGCCATCGTACCTATGCCTATTGGTGAACTTGAGCAAGAGCTTGGGTTTAAACAAGAACTCAAGCCAAAGTTAACACAAGCCGATTTGAATCAGAGCGAAGCGCCAGCTAAAGATGAATGCGATAGCAAAGTGACAGGGTTAGATCCCGTTGCGCAGTCACCTAAAAAATCTGGTTTAACAGGTATGTTTAAATCCGTATTTAAGACCGATTCTAAACAGGAAAAAGTGAAGCCTGAATATATTGCGCCGTCAGAGGCGCCATCGCAACAGCAGGGGATATTGGAAAGCCCTGCTGCAGAGTCATCTGGTGACGCTGAGGAAGAGAAAGCTAATAAAGATGCAGCGGGTTCTCCTCATTATTGGGATATGTTGCAATCGCCTCGGACAATTTATTAATTGCCACTCTAGTGTAAAGCTTGCTGATATGGTGTTATTGGCAAGCTTTATTGAATGTCATTCCCCTCAAAGTAGCCCCTTGTTAAAGCCCGTCACTGGAATAAAAACATAAGATAGCTTTATGTCATCAAGCGCATCCATCATAATAGCGGCAAGTAAATTGGTAGGGTAAAAATGTGAGATTAGATAAGTTCATTTGTGAAAGCACCGAGTTAACCCGCTCAATGGCTAAAAAGCTATTGAAGTCAGGTGAAGTTACCTGTGATGGTGAGGTAGTTAAAGACCCAAGCTTTAAAGTATCAGCCGATATGTTGATTGAGGTTGATGGCAATGAGCTCACGTTAATTGGTGAGCGTTATATCATGATGCACAAACCCGTCGATACCATTTGCTCTTCTATAGATGAAGAATATCAATCGGTATTTAGTTTGATGGACATTGAAAAGCCAGAAGTTTTACACATTGCAGGGCGGTTAGATGTGGACACGACTGGGCTGATTTTAATCACCAGTGATGGCAAGTGGTCACATAAAATTACCTCGCCTAAAAAAGATTGCGGTAAACGCTACCTTGTAGAAGTTGCCGACCCCTTAACGGAAGATTTGGTTGAGCTGTTTAAACAAGGCCTCGAATTAAGAGGCGAAGATGGTTTAACAAAACCAGCTATTTTAGACATAGTTGATACGCATCAAGCGAGATTAACCATTAGCGAAGGTAAGTATCATCAAGTTAAGCGTATGTTTGCCGCAGCAGGTAATAAAGTTGTGAATTTGCACCGTGAAGCCATAGGGCATATTGAGCTGGACCCAGAGTTGGAAGAGTGTGAATGGCGCTATTTAACGGATGAAGAAGTCAATTCAGTCAAATAAACTGCATTAAGCTAATTGAACATAAAAAGGGCTTTCAAATGAAAGCCCTTTTTGATGCTTTGTCAATTAACACAAGTTAATTGCGATTGCAGATTTAGATTAGTGCTTACGGCGTGCTGCGCCTACTAGACCTAGCATCATTAATGCTAACCAACCTAAGCTACCGCCAGAGTCTGAATCCTCAGTGACTGTTTCTTCGGCAGGCGCTTCAGGTGTGACAGGTTCAATGCCATCTGAATTAACTGTCAGCATAAAGCTAGTGCTCGAAGCATCAGATGGGTAAGCCATGTCGCTAACAGTGACAGTCACTTCCGTGGTGCCATACCAATCTTGCTCAGAAGTAATGCTAAATTGGCTACCTGAAGTGTGGCCTTCTATCATTGCGCTGATATGGGCACCAGTAACACTGATAGTATTGCTGGTGTTTTTCAGATCGTTGTAAATCACCACTAACCCTTCAAGCGTGCTGTTTTCAGCCATCGTCATATCAGCCATAGCTGCAACGCTGATATTGGTAGGTGTCGATAATTTATGTTCGACAGTGATCATCTCTGAATCGGCGTATTGAGAATCAACTTTCACCATAGATTCACTACCGGCTGCTTCATTTGACACGCGAGCAGAGAAGCTAATCTTCACCTCAGTTTGCTCTGGACCACGATAGTCTGCACATACCACCATACCTTCAGTGACTTTCTCATCGACATCGTTAAAGGCAAAGCCATCATTGAGATAACCGTATACAGGTCCATAGTAACCACGCTCACCCCAGAAACCATGAAGGCCAATGGAACCAAAGTGGTCATTTGCTGACTTCAAAGTTTTATAGGCAAATACTATTTCAGGTGTTTCAGGCGCAAAATCTAATTGAGTCGCAATAACCGTCTGAATATTAAACTCAGCATTGGGATCCGGATTATTATTACCGACTAACCAGTTGGCTAATTCTTGGCCACCATTCCACTGGAAAATGTAGTGGTTGTCAGTAATGACACCATATACCGCGTTTTTCCATTGCAGTGTCGCAAAATCAAAATATGCTTCTGGCATCCCCACATCACCGCGCCATAGTGGCGCAACTATCGTGTCAGGGAAAGCTTGGAAGTGTTCATCAAAAGCGGTGTGCTGGTTAAAGAACAATGGCATAGGATCAAATTGGACAAAACCAAATGGTGAAATCCCTAAGAAATCTCGGCTATATTCTTTTGCATTACCGTATAAAGGTACGTGTGGTAAGCCATTTTGTTCCATCGGCAGATAGATGGCATTACGTGGATGACCCGAAATACCTAAATGGTCTGCTCCAGTCGCACCAACATCATAGAAGGTAGGATCATCACCATATGGCACTCTACATGTTGCATCTTCAAGGTTAGTTGTGAATACATAGTGACGAGGCATGTCTGCAGAAGAGGCCTGAACGCCATTGAGGTTGATGACATTTCCAGCAATGGTTGCGCCATCACCAAAATCACTAATACCACCTAGGGTGATAGAGTCTTCAATGATTTGCAGTCCTGCACTTAGCTCAGTATTGATGCTAAATTCGCGCTCTCCAGCCAGTAGGTTTGGCGCGAGAGTTACTGTAAAGTCAACAATATCACCAGCTTGCGCAGCGGTTTGACTTGACTCAATGTGAGTATCATTACCTTGGTGTGATAGCTTAACCGCGAAGCTGCCTAAGTTATCAGCATTGTAGGCATCACTGCCTAAGGACATTACGCCATAGTAAATATCACCTTCCTGTGCATCCTTAATATCATAGTTTAGCTTCAATTGAACCGGTTCAAGACCATCACTTGATGTAGGACCTTCAACTGAAAGGTTAGCTTCGTCAGTGTCAGCAACAATAGCAAGGCTCATTTTAAATGGATCGGCATTGTCTTTAGGATCTTCAGACAACCACTTCCAGTTTGCAGCAATTGCCCAGTAGCGACCAGGCATAGGGTTATTTATCGCACAATAGTCACCCGCGTCTGTGTACGAGTAACAAATAGCCTCATCATTCCACTGCAGTTCATTATCATTGTTGACATCCATACCTAAATCTAGCGATGTATAAGTATGCTGAGGATCTGCACTGACAACTTCCCAAACCACTCGTTGAGTACCTTCAGGCACTTCAAAGAAGATAATTTCAGCACCTGGATCATTCTGAATGTCTTCAACTGTTAGCCCTGATGAATAGTCTCTGACTAATGCACCTTGTAAATTGAAATTGTAGAATTGACCTTTAACTAAGCCAACTGTGCTGGCATTTAGTTCAAGAAACTCATCAGCTTGGAAGGCTGGAGTTAACGTATGGCCTTGCTGACGGTGAATAATGCCTTTGACTTCTTTAGGTAAGTTGTCTGGAGCATACCTCACACCGACAGGTAAATGCTGTAGTGGCATAGTTTCTGATTCTGGTGTAATAACCACATCACCAAACAATTGGATTTGAGAGGTATCTGCACCAATAGCTTCTACTTCCAGAATGTTAGCCGTTAAACTAATGGCTTGTGACTCGCCAGCTTTTAGAGTGAAGGTTTTAGGCGAAACCTCAAGGTGAAGCATATCCGCACCTTGCATTTCATTGGTGAGTGCTTCTACATTCCATGTACCATCCTGAGTCGCAGTGACGACTCGCATCCAGCTACATTGGGTTTCACAATTATCGTTGTAGAAATAAGGCAGGTTCAATGTATGAATATTACCGCCATTTTTAGGGTTAGCTGCACGGTAATTGCTAGCCGTTTCATCGAGCAACAAACCTGCATTATTGGCGCGTGATACATTGATCACACCACTACCGGCATCCGAATACCCTGCCGCAACTGGATCGTATGGGTGTCTGTCACGTGAACGTGTGACACCATCAATAGATGCTGTTGTCATCAACGCCGACTGAATTTGTGCAGGAGTCCAATCAGGGTGTGATTGTGTAAGTAATGCCATTGAACCAGCAACATGAGGAGCTGCCATTGAAGTGCCACTGATAGCCGCGTAGTCTGCTGGCAGACCAAAGGCACTAAATGGCATTTCATCAGCCCATGCAGCAAATACATTAACGCCTGGTGCAGCGAGATTAGGTGACATCACATCTGGCGCTTCAAAGTTTGGTCCGCGCGATGAGAAGTCGGCGACATAATCCGCTAAATCAGCTTTTACGACAACCTCTGATGCAGTAATGGTTAATACATGATTACTGCCTTGTGCTAACCAGTCTTGTAAACCATAGTTTTCGTTCAAGGTATAGTGACCATAATAACTATTGTAATCTAGGTGGATACCTGGAATGGCAAACGGGTCGTTATTGACGGTGTCATTTCTATCGGTGTTATATAAGATAAAACCACCTGCGCCACCAGCCATCACGTTATCTGCTTTTGCTACGCGGGCAATTTCACCGCGCTGACAAACAACAATAGGGGCTTTATCAAACGGGGTGACGCCATCTGGCATCATATCAAAAAAACCTGCTTCAAAAGGTTCATTACACATCTGATATTCACTACCGTAAGCCGCAGCCTCAACTACCGGGCCTGTGTACTCACCCGTGATCCCGCCGCCAGACATAGCAACTAAGTCTTGCTCACCGCCAGATGAATTAGACACCATTTTACCTTCAACGCTAATGGCGCGACCATGGGTTGATGCGGCCACAGAAGTTAACCAAGGTGAAAGGTGGTCAATTGCGCCTCTTGCTTGACTAGCATATTCTGGATTGTATGAGTTACCAGCAGATGCAGCGACAGAAATCCCTGCTTCACGAGCGGCTAAAAAACCAAGCTCCATCGGGTCTTCCCAAGGGAATGAGCCAAACGTACTACCAATAGAATAGTTAATCACATCTACACCATCAGCAATGGCATCTTCAATACCTGCTAACAATGCCGAGCCGGGACATCCACCAAATGTTTCTCCATATGAGCCATCACCTTGGTGACACACTTGGTACATAATGATATTGGCGTGTGGTGCTACGCCTGACACTTCTGCAAAAACTAAACCTGTGGGTACACCATCACCCATTTCGCCGGGGAGGGGAACGACATAATCAATATTTTTTAGCACATTACCTGCAGCTGTTGATGCGGTATGTGAGCCGTGGCCATTATAGTCTTCACCATTTGCCGGTCGCTTTGGTTCTTTAACTTGCCATGAAGGAATTTCAGGTTGGAAAACGGGGTCACTATAGGTGTCGGTGATCACCTCATAAGAGCGCACGCCAATGAGTTTGTCGTTACACATACTGGCAAAGGCTTCTTTCTCACAATCACCTAAATAGTTGTCGTATCGACTCGGCATTGTGTGTACATAACCGTCGCCACCCACTTCGGCAAACGAAGGATGGTCGGTATTGACACCTGTATCTAATACACCAATAACAATACCTTCACCCTTATAGGCTTCATCAGATGTGTTACCCAGCCACATGCCGTCAGCACCAATATGTTTTGGGCCGGTGTCAGTATGCAATTGGTATACTTTTTCGAGAGTGACGTTTCTTACACCCGCTAATGCAGCAACTCGCTGAGCTTCTTCTTGTGTCATACGCATTGACATACCATTGAATGCCAATGAATAACGATGAAGTAACTCAGACTGTCCAGCCGTCAAGGAGTCAACTTGGCTGATGATATTGTCTTGCTTCTGCTTTAGATACTGATTGTATTGTATTACTGCATTGCTGTTGAGGTTGAGTTTATTATGTTGGCCAGGGCTGAGCATAGCTGGCACCGTACTCATTGACGGAGATGTCGCTGCTAATTGGTTAATCCCGCCGCGATACAAAGACACTGGAGTATCGGCCAATTCAATAATATAGGTTTGAGTGCCTGATATATCTTGATTGAACTGAAAAGGGACTTTTTCAGAGCTAGCTTGAGCTATCGCTCGGTGAACATTCGTTTTGTGGCTATTGTTGTTGATTTGATCAGTGCCATTACGATTTCTATTGTTATATAAATCTTCATTGAGTTTTAAAATGGCATCTGTGATTTCAATCGAGCGCATATTATAGTCTTGTGGCGCTGACGCGACCACTATGCCTGAAGCAACGCT
The DNA here is from genome assembly GCF_043643735.1 of Shewanella maritima. GTDB lineage: Bacteria > Pseudomonadota > Gammaproteobacteria > Enterobacterales > Shewanellaceae > Shewanella > Shewanella maritima_A. Next base: position 473,861 of record NZ_JBHZSM010000001.1, on the reverse strand, counting down.
GTAGAGCGCTGCAGCAGTCATCAGACTGAGTTTCTTTAGTTTCATGCAGAGTCGTCCTTTTTATTGTTTTAATCGCGATCAGTGTTTACATCGCTTTAACATTGTTGACTCTCTGGTTGTTTTCTCTCCAATAACATTGCTTCATTCTTTGATACATAATGTGCATTGTTAGTATGTGTTTGACACAAGTTGGAAAGTAGATTGTTATCTATGTAGTGCCGCTTTTATATTTCATAAGTTATTGGTGTGAAACATATATAAGCTGATTTATTTATGAAAAATTGATTCTATCCCACCCATTATTCTGTTCAAAAAATACTCACATTTGATACAAAATTTAACATCAGCTTAACGTTTATTGCTTGTTTGTCGGATTTCATTTGATAGGGTTTCAGTTCCGAATGAAAATGTATTAAAAGTTTGCAATGGCATGTATTAACACTGTGATTGAGGAATCAATATATGGAGCTGCGTCAGATTAAACACTTTGTGCTGTTAGCAGAAATAAAGCATTACAACAAAGCGGCACGGATCCTAAATATCACCCAGCCTACTTTAACAAGGAGTATTCAGCGGTTAGAAACCTTGGTTGGTGGGCAGCTACTGGTGAGAAATGCAAAAGTTGTTTCACTGACGACATTAGGCATTGTCGTGCTAAAGCATGGACAACGATTACTAAAAGAATCGCAAGAACTCGAAGAGCAGGTGACGCTATTTCATGGTGTTCACGATGCCTGTTTACGAGTTGGCTCAAGTCCTTTACCCGCTAATAATTTCGTTGCGCCAATTGTTGGCAGTTTTATGCAGGCTTTCCCCAACTTGAGTATTGATGTTTCAGTTGCTGATGGTAAAGATCTTTACCAAATGCTATTGAGACACGAGTTAGATTTTTTTATTGCAGAGAGCAAAGTCACTCAACTTGAGCATGACTTTTTATTGGATATCACACCATTATCTCCATTCAAAGCTGTGTTTAGTTGCCGCCGTGATCACCCCTTAATTGGGCAAAAGCGATTATTCTTGCCTGCATTACGTGACTACCCATTGGCCATTCCTAAACATTTACCGCTGGCAGTACAGCAAGAGTTTGGTGATTTATTCAATGTTAAGCGTCATGACTTTTCTGGGTTAGTGCGATTTGAACACTTCCCAACGATACAAGATGCCATGTTAAATAGTGATATTGTGGCACTGACCTCTGAAATCGCAGTGAGAAACCTCATTGAACAAGGAAGCTTGGTGCAATTATCGCCTTTGTTGATGCCAGAGATTTATGCCGAATTTAGTGTAATTTCACTTCGAGGGAAAAAACAAACTGCGCCAGCAATAGAGTTTATTGAATGTTTACTGTGTCAGGCTGCCAGTGTTAGAGATACGCTAACCAATGAAACTAATGAGTCCGTTGCTTAGTATTGAGTGTTAAATACATAAAAAGGGCTTTCAAATGAAAGCCCTTTTTGATTCTTTGTCAATTAACTCAGGTTAATTGCGATTGCAGATTTAGCTTAGTGCTTACGGCGTGATACGCCCACTAAACCCAGCATCATTAATGCTAACCAACCTAGGCTACCGCCAGAGTCTGAATCAGTTTCAGGTTCTGGTGAAGGTGTCACAGGTGCTGTTGGTTCAACACCGTCAGAGGTCACTGTTAGCATGAAGCTAGTGCTGGCCTGATCGTTTTGGTTCGCGGCATCCATCACTGTTACTGTGATTTCAGTTTCACCATACCAATCAGTATCTGGTGTGATAGTAAAGCTCATATCATCAACCTCGATTGATACGTTATCACCCGATGCCATCATCGCAACCGCACGGTTTTCACTGTGCATGTATTCAACGGTTAATCCTTCCATCACGGTATTTTCAGCCATGGTGTGGTTAGCCATTTCAAATACGGTAATGTTGCTGCTCACAGGAACCGTTACCGATTGCATGACAGTGTTAGCATCAGTTAACGTTGAAGTTAAGCTAACTTCATTGTCGCTACCAACTGCTGCATTGTTCACCATTGCTGAGAAACGTGTTACCAGACGGGTACTTTCAGGACCTTGGTAGTTAGCACATACCACCATATCACTGGCTAACTTCTCTGGTTCATTGACTGCGTATTCATCAAAGTTATAACCGTTAACTGGGTAGTAGAAACCACGTACACCTTCATAACCTTTAAGGCCTACAGTATGTTTACCCTTATCCTCATTCATGTCTTTGTACGCGAACATAATTTCATACGTGTTAGGCGTGAAATCAATGTCTGCTGACGCTAACATGGTGAACTCATAGTGGGTGTTGTAATCGACTTCATTACCCCATGGACCAGGAATCGAGCCATACATGCGTTTCCATTGGATAGCTAGATACTGATTTTGATTAAGTGCAGCAGCGTAAACGCCATACTCATATGGAGTAAAGGTAGCCAAGTCCATTCCAGATTGGTTGATGGTTACTCCATTTTTGAACCAGAACGGAGCAACCAATAAGTCACGTGCACCGTCCCATTTCAAAGACTCACCAGGTAATGAGAATAGGGCATGCGCATCAAATCTCATTAAGCCATCGCCTTGAATGGTGATGATGTTGTCGGTATCTTCAGCTGCTACACCATATAATGGAATGTGTGGGAAGTATTTGTCATAACCAATATAGTCTGGCACTTCAAAACTTTGGTCCCACTGATTACTAAATCCTGGCAATTGATCAACACCAATAGCTTGCAAGTCAAGGAAATGGGTTGCATCAGAAAACGGTAGGCGACACATTTCATCTTCAAGGCTAGTGGTGAACTCATAACGGCGTTCAGAATCTCTTGATGAGGCTTGGATACCGCTAATAGAAACTTGGTTTGCTTCTACTGTGGTTTCAAGTGTTTCAAAGAATTCATTACCGCGCACTGAGTCAGCGATTAAGGTCATGCCTTCTGGAAGCATTACATTGAGGTTCACTTCACGTTCTAAACCGTTAAGGTTAGCTTCGTGAACAACTTCAAAGTCGACAATATCACCAACTTGAGCACCTGTATGACTGCTATTTAGTATCACTTCATCTTCGGTTCGGGTAAGGCGCAATGGTAACATGCCAATGTCATCCAAGTTTGCAGAGTCCGTTCCTAATTCGATAACACCATGATAAATATCGCCCTTAGCAGCATCTGGCATGTTCCAATTAATTGCTAGGTTAACTGGGTCAAAACCATTAGATTCAACGCTATCAATGGTGACTTCAGAGCTTACTTCGTCACTGACCATGACTAGGTTCGTCACAATGCGATTCGCTTTATTATATGGGTCAAACCAACCTTGGCCCCATTTCATATTAGTCACGGTATACCAGTATTGACCGGGCTCTGGGTTATTGATGGCGCAGTAGTCTCGTAAACGCCAATCTGAGATACAGATTGCCTCATTGCCCCAGTGGATTTTGCCATCATTATTGACATCACGACCAAGATCTAATCGAGATGCGTATCTGACCTCATTATCCTCATCGGTGATTTCTACCACGAGTCGCTTAGTCCCCTCCGGTACCGTAAACATACGGTAGCCCATTTGAGTCTCTGCAGTAGGTAATGAATCTTCAAGCTCCCATGGCCATAGTTCACTCATTTTTAAGTGGTATTCTTTTGACTCACCCATACTCATACCATAGACGGTGGCGGCTACCGACGATGAAACTGGTAACACCATATCCGTTGTCAACATAGTGCCTTGTTCACGACCAAATTTTGCATGAACATTTACAGGCATGTCAGCTTTCTTATAGGTGGTGATCACCGGGATACGTTGAACAGGTTTGCTAGTATCACTAGGTGATAAGGTTAATTTACCGTAAAAATTATAACCATCGCTGTTACCCGCGCCGAGTGGTGAATCTGATTGAAAATCAAGATCAGGTAATTTAGCCGTCACCATTATACGCTGGGTTTCTCCTGCTTGCAGGGAGAAACTTGCTGGAGTGACGGTTAAGTCTAATAATGAAGCACCAATATAGCCCATTTCTTCTGCAGTCACATTCCAACTACCATCTTCGGTTGCTGTAACTGTTCTGAACCAGCTGCAGCTTCCTTTACAGTCACGATTAACAATATATGGCGTGTTGAGCATTGATACGTCACCACCAGCCATTGGGTTAGCGTTGGTGTAGTTTTCAATGGTTTCATCAAGCAATAAGGTCGCATTAACTGCTGCGGCCACATTAATGACTCCAGCGCCACCTTGATCGTAACTAAAGTTAGATTCTGTTGCGGTTGTGGTAAGTGCGGATTGAATTTCCGCAGGGGTCCAATCCGGGTGGGCATTTTTAATTAATGCCATTGCACCAGCAACATGTGGTGATGCCATTGAAGTGCCGCTAATCGCTGCCCAGTTCATACCATAACCATCAAGCGTAAATATACGGTCATTCGCGTAAGCGGCAAACACGTCTACACCTGGGGCTGCAACGGTCGGCGCCATCACATTTGGGTTAGTTGTGCTTGGTCCACGTGATGAGAAGCCAGCAAGTAAATCTGCTTCGCCCATTTCAGTATAAAGTGACGCATCACTTAGACTGGCACGATGACCAGTACCAGAAGCTAACCAGTTAAGAAGTTTCGTCCCGTCATTAGCGCCAACATGTGCAGTTGGTAATGGGTAGAAATCTTCTACTTTAATGGCTTCGTAGACAGGAAATTCCCAATCTTGTTGGATATTATACAGGATCATCCCACCTGCACCGCCAGCCAAAATGTTATCTGCTTTTGCTGCTCTAGGTTGGTCGCTACGTTGACATACCACAATTGGCATCTCTGTTAATGCACTGCCATCAGGGTAAGCGGTAAAGGTATTTGCAGCAAAAGGTGTATCACAACTTGCATTGTCGGCGTTGTAATCGGCCGCTAATACGACAGGTCCTGTGTATGCACCAGTGATTGATGCCGCACTCATAGGCCCATAGGGGCTAGGGCTCTCATCACCACCTTCAAAATTATCAATGGTTTTTGGGTTGGAGGTAATAACACGACCATGAGTTGTAGCGGCAACTGTGGTAACCCAAGGTGATACATGATCCATCCAGTAGTCACCTGCATTACCTGCTGATGTCGCGACAGAAATCCCCGCTTCACGGGCTGCTAAGAATGCGAGTTCGGTAGGCGCTTCCCAAGGGAATTGCTCTGCACCACCGATAGAGTAGTTGATCACATCTACGCCATCGGCAATCGCATCATCGATGGCTTTCAAAGTCGTTTCTTGAGGACAACCAGAGTAAGGTGCGTTGCCACCACCGGCCCAACACACTTGATATGAAATGATATTTGCATGGGGGGCTACGCCTGATACGCGAGGGAAAACAAGATCAGTGTCACGACCTGTAATCTCATCGCCGTATCCCGCTTCTGAAACTTGGTATGCGATATCAAATAACACGTTACCAGCAACCGTTGATGCGGTGTGTGAGCCGTGTCCGTTATAGTCTTCACCATTTGCTGGGCGGGCTCTATCCCAGCTTCCCCACCAGCCTTCACCTTTAAATGCAGGGTCACCATAAGTATCAGTAATTTCAGTGTAAGAGCGAATACCAATTAGCTTGTCATTACACATGTCGGCAAATTCTTCGAGCTCACAATCACCGATATAGTTGCCTGAACCCATCGGATTCACAATGGCAACACCATCGTCACCCATTGCGGAAAAAGATGGATGGTTAGAGTTAATGCCAGTATCTAGAATACCGACTTTTATGCCTGCACCAGTAAACTCAGTGCCCTCAGTGACATTACCATTCCAGATTTGGTCAGCACCGATATGCTGCGGCCCGACATCTGTATGTAATTCTTGAACAATAGAGCGGGTTACGGCTTTAACGCCGTTTAAGTTCGCAACTTTAGCGGCTTGAGCTTGGGTTAATTGCATACTCATACCATTGAATGCGTATTTGTATGATTGGCGGATATCGGCAGCGACACCAATCTTAGTGCTAATTTCAGATTGGATACTGGCTTGTTGGTTTTGCAGGTAGTTTACGTAACTGCGACTTGCACTTGATTGTGTATTTACTTTGGCTTTGGTCTGCTTACCAAACTGTTGTGTGGTGATGGCAGGTGCTGTAGCAGAGTAGCCTGCAATGCTACCGTCATAGGTTGCAACGGGCTGATCGGCAAGTTGAATAATATATGTATGTTCACCCGCGGCTAAATCAGCCTCAAAATGAAACGGCGTTTTTGCATCAGTACTTATTGCGCGATGTTGGTTAGGGCCTAAGGTGATACCTTGGCGATTAAGTCGCTCGCTGGCGATTTGCTGCATTTGTTGATATTCCTCATTTGAAATATCAACTCCTTTTATTTCCATGTCTGCCAAAGCAAGCGGAGCATTAGGCTGCGTAGCAATGGCTGCAGCTCCTGCACCAGCAGCATACATTGCTGCTATGGTCATCAGGCTTATCTTTTTTATTCTCATTAAAACCTTCCCGTTTTTGAATTAAACGTACTTCTGTGAAAAGTTGCGTTAATTTTTTGCTGCAAAAGTGAGTGGGCAGCTACTAGATTGTTAAGCTTTTGTATCAGCACAATCCAATAGGGAAAGGGTATAGCTTGATGTAATGAAGGTATTTTGCGAACACTGTGTTTTTGTTTTCGACTTAATTATGTTATAGAAAGCGCGAAAGGCTTGGGTTTGATCAAAGCTTAAGATTATTTAGTTAATAGTGCTTTACAAATGTGCAACATAATTGATGCAAACTGTTACATCTGGCTAGGGGCAAGCTTGCTGGTGGGAGTTTTATTTTGTACTTTGTGCGCTGGAGAAATAGCCCAGACAAAGAGACACCTTGTTACAAGTCGGTAATCCATATGTTGGTTACTTGAGCTTTGTTACTTAAGGTGGGCTTAACTCTGACTTGATACAATTACAAGATTGATTAAATTATAGGGGCGGATATGGAGTTAAGGCATCTCAAGCATTTTGTAACCCTGGCTGAATTTAAAAGCTTTAGCCTTGCAGCCAATGAGCTCAATATCTCACAACCATCTTTAACGCGAAGCATCCAACGCTTAGAATGTTTATTAGAAGCGAAGCTAATGGAACGTAACTCTCGCTTTGTGAAATTGACCTATTTTGGCAATGTGGTGCTGAAACACAGTGAAAAAATCCTTTCATCAGTAAACGAGCTTGAGGCTGAAATCAAGCTACCTCGTGATGAAGTGGTCAATGACATCGTATTAGGTGGTGGTAACCTAGTTGCATCACATGTTTATGACAGTATTTTGGTTGACTTTACTAAGCAATATCCAAACTTTAATGTCGAACTGTGCTACAGATATGTTGAAGAGCTCTATGGTTTATTGCTCAAAGGTGAGATTGATGTTTTTTTGGCTGAGACCAAGATTACGCAACTGAAAAGTATGCCAGATATTGACATCATTCCTTATTGTGAATCTAAAGCAGTATTTTGTTGTCGGCCTGAGCATCCATTAATGAGTGAAAAGTACCTGTTCACTCCCAGATTAAATGATTATCAAATTGCTTTACCGCGAGGGACGCCTTCGGAAATTATAGATGCGTTTGACGATTTATTTGATACTGAAAGAGACAATTTCTGTGGCTTAGTTCGTTTTGAAGAGATCCACACTATTAAGCACTCTTTGTATAACAGTGACATGATTTGCTTGTTACCCGATGTGATCATCAAACAGGAAGTGGCAGAAGGTCGACTGGCGCTGTTAGACATTCAAAATATGCCGAAGATTGATGTTGAGTATGGCATTGTGACAATGAAAGGAAAGCCAACCAAAGAGCCTGTTAGAAAGTTCATTGAGTTTGTGCAATCGACAGTAGCTTCACACCATTAAAAAAGGGCCATTAGGCCCTTTTTTTCACATTAATCGATTAATGAAGCTTGCGGCGACCACCCGCAACTAAGCCTAGTAATAATAAGCCTAGCATGCCGATGTGACCACCTGAGTCAGACTCAGGTTGTTCAACTTCTGGTGTATCTGGCGTTTCAGGAGCTGGCTCAATGCCATCTGAATTCACCGTTAACATAAATGTGGTACTTGCAGCATCATTAGGGTAGATGTTATCTGCAACCGTCACCGTTACCATTGTTTCACCATGGAAGTCAGCATCTGGTGTGATATCAAATGTAGAGCCTGAAATATGTCCATGCACTACTGTAGAGATATTATCACCGGTCACAGTAATCGTGTTGCCTGATAAACCGCCATCGTTGTCAGCATAGCTAACGCTAATACCAGTCAATGTCGTGTTCTCCTCCATGACATGATCAGCAATCTCAGCCATAACAATATTAGATGCAACTGTGATTGTTTGCGTCTGATTAGCATTGCTAATGCCTTCCACTTCACCTGTCAGTGTCACGCTTTGATCAATACCTAATGCTGAGTCAGTCACTTCAGCCTGCATACTGACCACAATCATACTTTCGCTTGGGCCGGTAATGTCATAACACACAATTAAGTCATCTTGCAGTTTGTCTGTTAAGTCATTGAAGGCATAGCTCACACCAGTGTGACCGCGTAATGGACCATACGTGCCTCGAGGGCCATGGTAACCACGCACACCAATAGAACCTTCACCAGGCTCACCCGCAAAATCAATGTTGTCATAAGCCATGATCAGCTCGTACTGACCCGGTTTGTGATCGGTATTGGCTTTCAAGAATACTTGGAAGTCATAGCTATCCCCGCGAGGAGTAATTGTCTCATTCCAGTTTTCATCCCAGCTCTGATCATGTGTACCAGCTTTATTCCATTCAATAATGGTGTAGTCATCAGCATAGGCGAGTGTGACACCTTTAGACTCAGATAACTGCCAGTTTGGCTCGTACATGGCTAAGTTCCACTTTTGGTCTCCAAAAATATCACCCATGGCATCTTTACCCCCCCAGAAAGGCGCTACGATGAAATCAGGTGGCGTAGAGTACTCAGTATTTGGCAGTTCTAAGTACATGTTCATCGGTATGAAGTCCCATGGGTTGTACTGTAGGTAATCCAGTTGTAACCAACCTTTCGAACTTAAAACAAGTTTATCTGTAGTGAAGTAGTCAGCATTATCAAGTAGTGTGGTTTCACCTGCTGCAACTGGGATTTCAACATCATGTACCCAGTTACCCCAGCCCCACTCGTTGACTTCAAAGAAGCTACCCCAAGAGACATCCATGCCAAAGCGCGACAGATTCAAGTAGCCACCGTTGACTGGCTCGCCATCAGGATAGTTTATATCTAGTGGCGTACGACACATAGCGTCTTCAAGGCTTGTTGTGACCTTGTAGTTTGTTGCCATATCAGCAGTGTTGATTTGAGATGTCAGTAATGAGAAACCACTTTCTGTAATGGCTAATCCTTCCATTTCTTTGATAGAGTCAGGCACTAAACGTAAGCCGTCTGAAAGCATTGCCGTCAATTCAACATTGCGATCACTACCTGAAAGGTTAGGCTGAATAACCACATCGACATTAATTATGTCACCGACACGCGCTGCATCTTGAGAGCTATCGATTGACACACTGTCAACACCACGAGTGATTTGCAATGGTACTAATGCAAGTGAGCCTTCTGCATTGTCACCTGCAGTAATGGCTGCAGCAGAGTAGTAACGCTTACCTTGCTCCATCGGCATATTCCAATCAATAGTCAGATCAGAGTTACGCTCAGCGCTATCATCAAATTGCAGCGTAATATCACCTGTTTCCTGTTTAGGGATAATCACATGTGCCATTTCAATGGTGTCAACATTGTCCCATGGGAACAGAGGATACGCACTCATGACCAAAATAGTGTATTCACCGGCATCAGGGTTTTCCAGTGCACAATACTCCCCTTTAGTGGTTTGACCGTTCATTGAGCCACATATGGCTTCAGATTGGTGCAAACGACCATCTTGATTGTAATCTTTAAAAATATAGATACTGGTATCAAGATACTGATTTAAAGGGCTATTTTGTTCTGAACTTATTCTGCCCAGCAATTCTGCACGAAATACTGCCGTGTTCTCAGGTACTGTCACTTCAGTGGTATGAATGTTTGGTAAATCTAAGTTCCAGTAAAACTCGTCATCAATAACGATGTCTCCGAACTGATAACGAGGCAATACAATAGCCTTAGTTTGCGCTTCAACAGCTTGATAAACAATACCGCTTAAACTTGATGCTGGCGCGCCAAATGGTACATCTGCAATCACGTGGCGCGATTGATCATCGTGCGCAGTGATGTTGATGGTACTTGGTAGTGTTTTACCTGTATAAGTCGCTAGAAATGGCCAGTGTGAATCAGGAATACTAGCATCATCAGCAACAATCTCGATGTGACCAGCTGTTGTTTGCACTGTGCCCTCATACCATGCCATGTCAGATTCTTTGAAGAAACTATGTACCGTTAAATCAATACTCTCACCCGCTTTTAGTGTGAATGTTGATGGTGTTACGGTCACTTTTGCTGTTGGGTCCAGAGTAAAGTCCCAATATAACGGGCTACGGTCACTAAAGTTTGTATTGACGTTCCAAGTACCATCTTTAGTGGCTGTAACGGTTCTAATCCAACTACAGCTTAAGCCACAGTCTTTATTGATTAATTGTGGTAGATTCAACTCGCGAACTTGACCACCATTTTTAGGGTTTGCTCGGCGAAAGTTATCAGCCGACTCATCCATAATTAAACCTGCATTGATGGCACGTTCTGCATTAGCTAAACCGTGACCAGCACGGTAAGGGCCGGCAACTTCCACTTTGCCATCAAGTGGGTGTGTGGTTTTAATTGCTTGGTTGTCAGCGGTCATTTGCAGTGCTGATTGCACTTCTGAAGCAGTCCAATCTGGATTGGCTTGACGTACTAACGCCATGATACCGGCAATATGTGGACTCGCCATTGAGGTACCACTAATTGCATTGTAGTTACGGGTATCCGCTTGTGGGTTGAGTGGGTTCTCATCATTCCAAGGCGCAAAAATATCCACACCCGGTGCAGCGATACCCGGTGAGAAAATCTCATCAACTGTGATTGATGGTCCACGTGATGAGAAATTCGCTAGCCAATCTGCATCATCTGGGTTGATCTCGCGGCTGACATTTGACGCCGTCACTGTGCCTTGATGGCCTGTACCCGATGCTAACCAAGGTTGCAAACCTGTAGTTCGCCAGTTGCCGTACCATTGTGTGGCAGTGATGTGGATACCTGGAATCGCATAGGTATCATTAACAATACTGTCGCCTTCTTCCCAAGTGTTATACAACACAAATGCACCAGCTCCACCTGCTGCAGCGTTCACAGCTTTTTCAACACGTGCAATGTCTCCGCGTTCACAAACAACAATGTGATCGGAAGAGAATGTGCCTGCTGGGAAAGGGTTATTACAACGGGCATCACCGTAATCGGAAGCTAATACAAATTCACCAGTGAAAGCTTCAGAAATACCTGCACCATCTAAACGACTTGGTATTAATGCGGCGTCACCACCAGAGAAATTATCCAGTGCTTTGTCTGCAATTTTGATACTACGAGCATGGGTGGTTGCAGCAACATTCAGTACCCAAGGAGAGGTGTGATCGACGGTATACAGTGAGTCATTACCAAAAGCTTCACCTGAGTTACCTGCTGATAGTGCAACGGCTACGCCAGCTTCACGTGCTGAAAGGAATGCCATTTCAAAAGCGTCATCCCAAGGAAAGCTTTCTGCGCCACCAATTGACATGTTGATCACATCAACACCGTCTTTAATCGCTTGTTCAATGGCAAATAACATCGCATCGCCTGAACAGCCACCACTGACCATACACACTTGATATGAAATGATATTTGCGCGAGGTGCAACACCTGAAATACGCGGCATTTTCACACCAACTGGATGGCCTGTACCACCACCAAGCTCAGAACCTACTACGTCAACGTCATAGAGTACGTTACCAGCTACTGTACCGGCTACGTGGCTACCATGACCTTGGAAATCTTCACCAAATTTAGGTGCTAATTGATTACCCCATTCATCAACAAATTCATCAGTGACATCTTTATGAGTATATACACCAATTAACTTGTCGTTACAGCGATTGGCAAATTCTTCTAAAGCACAGTCCCCTAAATAATTCCCACTGCCTAATGGGTTGGTGTGGGTATATCCGTCAGCATCCGTTGCAGCAAAAGACGGGTGATCTGTATTCACACCAGTATCAATGATACCGACAACCATGCCTTCGCCTTGGTATGCTCCGCCATCACTGGTTTTAGTGCCATCCCAAACACCCATCGCACCCACATGTTCAGGGCCAATATCTGTGTGTAATTGGTACACTTTTGAGCGTTGAACATAAGCAACTTCAGACATGGCTGCAATTTGTGCTGCCTCATACTGAGTTAATTCAGCGGTAATTGCATTAGCGGCTAATGTAAATTGCTGCTTGGCTTGGATGCCAGCTTTTTGAATAACACTTTTTTGGTTATTGAGTAAGTGGTTGGTGTAAGCATTAATGGCGCTCGATAGTGCGCCGTTTGCTTTTCCTGCAGTGAATAGCTTACCGCGCTTACCATTCGTTGTTGCTTTGGTTGCTGGTAAGCCGGGTAACGCACCGTCATAAGTCGCAACAGAGTTACCGTGCAGACGAATAATATAAGTATGAGTACCGGTTAAATTGGGCTCTAGCTTTATTTTGTCTTCTGTTTTTTTGGGAGCAAACTGAATGTTTGTCATATTCGAGCGACGAAGAGGTTTAAAATTTTCATCAACTTGATGCGATTTTAACTCTTGTTGAACGCGATATAGTTCCATTATATCAACAGACTGTAAATTCACTTTGGCATCATTTGTCGTAGCATGATTACTCGCTGCGACATTGCCGGCACCAGCAGCATATATTGCTGCCAGTGTCATTAATGTGAGCTTCTTTAGTTTCATGGATGATTCCTAATTTATTATTATGGGTACAGGAAGTTATTTTCCCTCGGGTATTATTACAATCGTGTAACAAGAATATCCAATGCATAATTCGTCTCTTATTGATGCTATTTTGTAATTAATTAGATTTATTGGTTGGTGTGATTGATTTGTTTTTGTAATCGCAGCAATTAATAATGGTAATTAATGGTATTAATTATGATTGATACGATTTGATACGTATCGGTAGTTCATTTTAACTGTTTAAAAACAATGGTTTGCATGTGTTTTGTGTTGTATTTTATTTATTATTTGTTATTTGTTTTTACCAGTTTTTGATTGCTAGGTTTTAATTTGTTTTGCAGTGGTTGATTAATTTTTGTATTTGGGTATCTTGTCGTAAATGTTATCAATCGGTAATTAATATATATTCCATTTGCATATTTATTGAGAGGGATGGATGGAACTGCGACATTTAAAACACTTTTTGGCAGTTGCTCAGTCAAAACATTTTCACCAAGCAGCAATGCAATTAAATTTAGCGCAACCTTCACTTTCTAGAAGTATTCAAAAAATGGAAGAGTTGTTAGGCGTTAAATTATTAGAACGCTCATCTAGATCTGTGACATTAACGCCAATGGGAGAGATAGTTGTGTCGCATGGTACCCGAATCGTTCGGGATGTTGAGTTTATGAAAGCTGAAGTACAAGCAATACAGGGAGTCAATTGTGGAGAGTTAAATGTTGGCGCAAGTGCCATTCCACTTAATAGTATTGTTGGGCCTGTTATTGGCCAGTTCATTCAAGCCTACCCCAAAGTGAGTGTCGATTTGAAGGTGGGCCAATGGCACAGTTTATATCGCCAGTTATGTAAAGCTGAGATAGGCTTGTTTATTGCAGAAACCAAGGCCACTGAACTGGATAAGAAAACAGATGTAGAGATAATCCAATTACCGCCATTTAATGTCATCTTTTGTGTGAGAAAATCACATCCATTAGCCCAGTCTTCACAGGTTTCATTAGATGATTTAAAACGCTTTCCATTAGCCATTCCTAGTGCTATGCCACGAACAGTGTCAGAGCAGTTCAATGATTTGTTTTTGAAAACGAGAGAAGGTTTTTCAGGTCTAATAAAGTTTGAACAATTTCAAGCGATTAAAGACTCACTAGATAATTGTGACTTAATTGCTTTAGCCCCAGACATTTCTGTTGCCAAGGATATTAAAGAAGGTCATTTAATGGTGCTACCGGTTTATGACATGCCTGCTATTCAAGCGTCATTTAGTATTGTGCATTTGAAGCACAGACAGCTTCTTCCATCTGAAAAAGCGTTCGTACACTATATTCAACAAACCTTATAGGCAGTTTGCTCGATGTGAAGTCTGGGCAAACTGCTCATGTGGAATGTTCTCATCTAAGTGAGATTGATCAAGCTGATATTCATGCTCAAGCATCTCGGTGATGGCAGTGTAAAACCATTGATATAAAGGCGAGTTTCGGTGGCGGTAATGGTGGCAAAATGCGCTTTCTAACATCACGGGAGACTCATCGACATAGATGAACTTCTTACTGACCTGATCAGCAGATAAATCCTGATAGTTTGCAATGATGGGATGTATCAACTCTGTTTGAGACACCACATTTAAAATTGAATTAGGATGAGGACTACGATATTCAATCTTTGGCGATACACCAAAGCGAGATAAATAGCGCTCGGTAAACGTAATGTGCTCGTTCCAACCGGGCACATGTAAAATAGCCAAAGAGTATTTTGAGAAAGTGTGCTGATTAATTTGCTCATTAATCAAAGGATGCTGCTTGTTTAGATAGAGTTTGGCAAATAGCTTTGGTAAAGCACGTTGACTCAATTCTTTTGATAAATCCATTGGCTCAATCGTGATGCCAAAGTCAAGCTGACCTGCTAATAATTGGGCCTGAGTATCTTTACTCCACACTGATATCACTAACTCAACATCAGGCGCGTGATGCTTGAGTTTCATAAATAGTTTATCACTGAGCAAATCGATGAATACTGGGTGTAAAGCGATGTTTATTTTTCCAGAAAGTTTGTCCAGCTGAAACTCATCTTCATGATTAATCACAGCTTCTAGTTCATGCCAAATCTTGGGCAGATTTTCAGCTAAAAAATGGGCTTTCGTTGTCGGCTTCAGACCTTTATGAACTTTGACAAATAATGGGTCGTTAAAGGCATCGCGGAGCTTTTGTAAGTGGCGACTAATAGCAGGTTGGCTGAGGTTTAATTGCTCGGCCGTTCGATGTGTATTCAGGCTTTCATATAAAGACAGAAAGACTTTGATTAAATTTAAGTTTAAAACATCAAATGGCGTATTTTTCATAATGAGAAATGGTGCTAACTTTGGCTAAACTACTGTATGGACTTAATACTTTAGCAGTTGTAGTTTAACCAAAGCTTAAATAATCAACACTATTTTAACCTGTACTCGGGGTAAAGAAGTGCCGACAATGCTTCAGCCCACGTGCACTTAACCTCGCTTTATGTTTCTTGCGAGATAGTTTTGTTTAGTTCAAGGCGAAGCTGCGTGTCAATAGCGAGTCTATTGCAAGTAGCTTCCCCCCTCTTTTTACTAATAGACAATCAAAAGTAGCCGTCAGCAACCCATTTATTGTCCCGTTCTCAGGTTATTTTAATTCAATGTCACCGCTGATGGTGTTGATGTTTAGCTTGCCGCTGCCATCACCTATGGTGAACATTAAGCGTTGTTGAGATGTGTACTTGGCTTTCGATGGTACATCACTGGTGAGTTCATTTTTGATATCACCGCTTGGACCGCCATCAATATCCACTTGTAGAGATGGTTTGCCTGTAAATTCAAGTTCAATATCACCGCTGACAGATTCCATACGGCCACGTTGTAGATTTGCGCCAAGTTCTAGTTCTATGTCGCCACTGACAATTACTGCTTTAACTTCTGTGGCTTTTACAAAGCTGGCATCAACTTCACCTGACACTTGATCTATGGTGACATTATCTGCAGAAGATTTTGCAGAAAGATCGCCGCTCACTAGGCGGTAGCTAATTTCACCTTGGCTATTTTTGTCTGATACTTTGCCAGAGACGGTTTCTAACTCAATGCTGCCGTTTAGCGAATTGGCTTTGATTTCGCCTGAAACGGTACTGACTTTCACTTTTCCCGACAGGTTATTCGCTTCTATATCACCACTAACAAGTTCAAATTTCACCGTGCCATCTATGTCTTTCACGCGGTAATCTGCCGATACGCCTTCTGCTTCAAGCTTGATATTGGCTGGCAGTTTAATGGTGAGATCTGAGCCGGGTTCATTTTTACTCTGATATCGGCGCGGTAACTTATCTTCGATGATGAGCTTATTACCGCTTTGTTTGAAGATAAATCCTTCAGAAAGCGCATCCAGTGTGCCCTCTACAGTGACTTCATCTTTATTCCATGTACTGATATTAACTTGGCCACGCTGTACTTTTAATTCGATACGGCTATTGGCATCTACATTGGCTGATTCAGACACATTTTGAGACGCGATTGCGCTAAAGCTAGCCAATGACAATAGCGTTGATAAAACCAAGCACTGGGCTGATTTTGCCACGTTCATCGCGGGCATGGATAATTTTGAAAGCGTCATATAGTCATTCCTTGTGTAGATTGTTGATGTTTAAATTGTAAGTATTGAGTTTGTTGTTTCAGTAAGTTTATTTCGCGTTGATGTAACCAAAGCCATAGCTGCCAAAGCCCTTGGTTTTCAGGCTGGGACATTAATGCTTGCTGGGTTTTATCGGCGGCTAAACGCAGCTCATTGATCCCTTGGAATAACGCATCATCACTTTGCCAAGCGACCTGTTGTAAGCTCGTTTCTAGCTGTGCGATCTGCTGCTGATGTGCCTTTGCAATATCAATCACCACAGCGGTGAGAGAGGCCGTGGAGTTACGATTCACTGCGGGGAGCTGCTGCGTATTAGGCTCAGCACCAATAGCAGACACGCCTTCTATACCCATGTCCGCTTCAGAAGAGGGGATTTGGGCTTGTTGATTAAGGTTATTATCAACAGGTCGTTGTCCTGACAATTGCCAAGTAAACATCGCCACTAACCCCACGCTGGCCGCCAGTGCTAAAGGTTTCCAAACGGGTGACTGACCGTTAAAAGGCTTGCCTTTCTTTTTGGTTGCTAACTCAACCACGTTGCTGTTGACTGCACTTTGCTCTGAGTCTGATATTTGTTGTTCAACCGCCGACCATAAGTCACGCTTCGGCTTAATTTTCTGTGGCGCGGAGTCTATTAATTGTTGTAGCGTTTGCTCAGGCTCTGCTGTTTTTAATGGAGAATCTGCTGGCATTTTATTGTTCATTTGAGCATCTCCTGTAATTGTTGTTTCGCTTTAAAAAGTTGGTTTTTACTGGTGCCGACAGCAATGTCGAGTAGTACTGCAATTTCATCGTGCTGGTAACCTTCCATGGCTGACAATACGAAAACCATGCGCATCCGCTCGGGTAATTGCATGATCAATTTATCAAGTTGATGATAAGGCTCACTCACTTGCATTTGCTCAACTTGTTCAGCACTGAGCGTGTCTTCAGGTAAAAATCGTTGCCAGAATCGTTGGTGAGCTTTAAGGCTATTAAGGATCTGCCTGACGCATAAACGATGTAACCAAGTGCTAAATTGACTACGGCCATCAAACATCGCTAGCTTGTGCCACAGCCGTACAAAGCAGTCCTGACATAGCTCATCAGCCAACTCTGTATTTGCCGCCATTCTGAGACATAAGGCATATACCCGCTGATGATGGCGTTGATATAAGGCTTGAAATGCAGATTTGTCGCCTTGTGTGGCTTGTTGTATCAGCTGTAATTCATCAGCGGATTCGGCTGTTGCAGTGTCCATTCGTTTTGTTAACACTTCCAAAAAATTAATCAGTATTAAAGATTAGACACTAGCACGCCGATAAAAGGTTTATCGAGAAATAAAGTTTTTGACAATTTGTACCCTACAGTAAAACTCGAACTATACTTAAACCTGTTTCTATTAAGATTGAAATCAATGTTTTAGAAGTAATATAGCAATATGGATATTTCTATCGTCAGTCATGCTAATTAAATGATTTGGTGCAGTACAAATAACAAGAAAGGTTGAGCCAATGTTAATTAAGTCCAAACTACTACTGAATGCCGCTGTGTCAGTTGTTGCTGTAGTGATCATGTTCGGGTTAATGCAATACACAACTGCCATCCACGCACAATTTTCTGAAGCAGCAGAAAACATTGTCGCCATCGAAAAAGAAGTGATGGAACTTAGGAAAGAAGAGAAAGACTTTTTAAGTCGTTTAGATATGAAGTATGTCGATCGTCATCAAATCAATCTTGACGACGTAACCGGTCATATCAACTCAGTTGCTGCAGTGCTGAGAGAAAGAAACATCTCAGACACTGCATTAAATAGTTTATTGAACAACATTCAGCAGTACCACGATCAATTTTCAGAATTGGTTCAACTGCAGCAAAAGATTGGCTTCACTCCCACAACCGGATTATATGGCACTTTGCGTGCAGCTGTTCATGGGGTGGAAGAAATATTAAAGCAATACAATCAAGATGCATTGACTGTACAAATGTTGCAGCTGCGCCGTAACGAAAAAGACTTCATGCTGCGCCGTGATGCGAAATATGTCGATCGCTTTAACAATAATATTGACGGCTTACAGCAAGCTATCGTTAACTCTGAATTACCTCGCCATGTTATCTCTGAGCTACAACAAAAAGTCGCCCAATATCAAAAAGATTTTAATTCCTTAGTCGAAAAAGAAACACAGCTTGGTTTGACTGAAAATGACGGCAAACTAGGTGAACTGCGCACCGCCATTTACCGTACTGATGCTGATATTGAAATCATCCGTGAGCAAACACTTAGCGAAATTGAAGATGCCGAAAGAAATAGCACCATTATGGGCATAGT
Organism: Shewanella maritima; assembly: GCF_043643735.1. Lineage (GTDB taxonomy): Bacteria > Pseudomonadota > Gammaproteobacteria > Enterobacterales > Shewanellaceae > Shewanella > Shewanella maritima_A. The sequence continues at coordinate 455,040 of NZ_JBHZSM010000001.1, read as the reverse complement.
CATTTTCATCATTATCTCGATACCGATGGGGATTTTCACTTTCTATATTATCCGCAGCATTATTCGACCAGTAGAAGAGATTACGGCAGTCATTTCCCAAATAGAAAGTACAAAAAATTTATCGCTACGTTGCGATGAGAGCGGTAAAGATGAATTATCTAGTATTGCTCGGGACTTGAATATGATGCTGTCAAGTTTTCAAGGTTTGATTATTCAGGTAAACGAATCAGTATCCGCTATGCATCACTCTAGCCATGAACTGTCTAAAAATGCGACCACAGCATCAGAAGGGGTTTTCCGACAGCTCAATGAAACCAGTATGGTTGCCACAGCAGTGACTGAGATGGGCGCTACTATTGATGAAATTGCCAAGAATACTGAGCTTGCAGCATCTAAAGCGAGCCAAGCCCATGATAATGCCGACCACGGCCAACGTGGCGTTGAACAAACCATTAGTAAAATTGGCCAACTGGCCAATCAGCTTAATGATTCATCGCAAGTGGTTGCTGAGCTAGAGAAAGACAGTGAAACCATTGGCAGTGTGTTGGATGTGATCCGCGGCATTGCCGAGCAAACAAATTTACTTGCATTAAATGCTGCGATTGAGGCCGCTCGGGCTGGTGAGCAAGGGCGTGGTTTTGCGGTGGTGGCAGATGAAGTGCGCAGTCTTGCCATGCGAACACAAGAATCGACTGAAGAAATCTCGGGGATTATTTCAAACTTGCAGGCGCGTACGCACTCAATTGTCCAGTTAATGGATACCAGTAAAACTCAAGGCAGTGAAAGTGCTGAGCAAGCTGCGCAGGCGGGTACCTTATTGGCGCAAATTAATGATGATGTGACCAATATTATGGATATGAATACCCAAATCGCCGCAGCCATTGAAGAGCAAAGTATGGTGGCTGCAGAAGTGAATAAAAACGTGGTGGTGATCAGTGACATTGCAGAAGAAACATCTCAAGCCGCTGAAGAAAATGCTGCAGCGTCTGAAGACATGCGTCAACGTGCGCAAGTGCTCAGTGATGCGGTCAGCCAGTTTAAGGTATAACAGCCCTAATCATCAATTCTGTCATATATGAACTAAAAAGGCCTAACTTGATGTTAGGCCTCTTTGTTGCTGCAATGTAGGTTTCGCAACTACTTAGGTTCTACAACCTTCACACCATCTGGTGTACCTACGAGTAATACATCAGCGCCGCGGTTAGCGAATAAACCGTTAGTCACTACACCCACAATGGCGTTAATTTGCGTTTCAAGTGCTTTTGGGTCCATGATTTTCATGTTGTACACATCCAAAATCACGTTACCGTTATCGGTAACGACACCTTCACGGTAAACTGGGTCGCCGCCCAATTTAACTAATTCACGCGCCACATAAGAGCGTGCCATTGGGATCACTTCTACAGGTAATGGAAACTCACCTAAAATAGGTACTTCCTTGGTGTTATCAACAATACACACAAACTTATCAGCAACTGCCGCGACAATTTTTTCACGGGTTAATGCCGCGCCGCCGCCTTTAATCATATCCATGCGATCATTGATTTCATCTGCGCCATCAACGTATACAGATAATTCAGGCACATTGTTCAGATCAAATACTTCAATACCTAATTGTTTCATTTTTTCAGTAGAAGCTTCAGAGCTTGATACTGCGCCCTGGATGTCATGTTTCATTGTCGCCAAAGCGTCAATAAAGTGGTTGACGGTAGAGCCTGTACCTACGCCAACTATGTCGCCTTCTTCAACGTATTTTAGTGCAGCCCAACCCGCGGCTTTTTTCATTTCATCTTGAGTCATGATCTGGATTCCATTTTTGTAATCAAAAATCTAGGTAATCAAAAAACCTGGATAGTCAAAATCTGCAGAGATTATAGCGCAACTGTTAGGGTCTGTTGATCTTTCATGATTATTTTTGCAGTGACTTGTTGGATATTTATGCAAGGCAACGACTTTGATGTGTGGTTATTCCACATGATAAGTCGTTAACGCCGAAGTAATGACAACAAGTACTGCCTGCAAGGTTCGTTTAAAAGCGCCAGGCTCTTAGTTAAGGGGCCAGATTGTTGTGAGCACTGTGGTTATAAACCACAGGTTTAGGTGACTAGACATCATCGCTCACGCCGCGATTAAAGTGCTTTTAATTCGAACAAAATCTAATCAGCAAAGGTCAATAGACCCTATGTAAAAGTTGCTAGTCAGTTAACTTTTGCGTTTCAATTGCGTTTAGTTGATGACTATCACGCGATTTAACCAGATGAGCCCTTGTTATCAATAATCCAAAGGGGATAAGTCATTGGCATGAATAAATCACACAATTAGTGTTAGTATTGTCGTATACTTTGGCTTTTATTGATTATTATTTCTATTTGTTATGTTTCGACCTTTGCTGATTATTTGCCTGATTACCTGCTTATTCATTCACGTTTCTGAAGCCAAAGCGCAAAACAATCAAGATATTATATCTGCCCAACCACTCGCTGCTCACAGTGCGCTAATTGTCGACTTACTGTCTGGCAAAGTACTTCACTCAGAAAATGCTCAGCATATTACGCCTATCGCATCGGTGACAAAGTTGATGACAGCTATGGTGGTGTTAGATGCTAAGTTACCGCTGACTGAGCGGATCAGCGTTGATGTGTCTGAGTCTCCTACTATGAGGAACGTTCATTCTCGTATTCGAATTGGCAGTAAAGTCACCCGTGAAAACATGATGATCATGACCTTAATCGCGTCAGAAAATCGTGCTGCAACGTCATTGGCGCATCATTACCCAGGTGGTTATAACGCCTTTATAAAAGCAATGAATGCCAAAGCTAAAGCTTTAGGTATGAATAATAGCCATTTCTTTGAACCAACGGGTTTATCAGAGCATAACGTGTCTAGTGCCGCTGATTTGATGAAGCTGCTTAAAGCTGCACAACAGTATCCAGAACTAGCAAGGCTAAGTGCAATGCCAAAGCGTCATGTGATTTTTAGTAAACCGCGCTATAAGCTGGACTTTCATAACACAAATAAACTAGTGGCTAAAGATGAATGGGATATCGCATTGACCAAAACAGGCTTTACTAGCAAAGCAGGTCAATGCCTAGTCATGTTAGCTAAAATGAACGGCCGAGATGTGGCCTTTGTGGTACTCGATGCTTATGGAAAATATACTCACCTAGCTGATGCTAATCGGTTTAAGCGTTATTTAGAAACAGGAGAAGTATCCGTTGTCCCGGCCACGGCTAAAAAATATAAAGCTGAAAAACAAGCCAGTTTTAGTCAATAGCCTCAGTCGCTAAGCTAGGCGATGAGTTTCGGTCATTAATTTATAGGTCATGAGTTTCTTCTTTCTCATTATGCACAGTGAATCGCTTACCACTCGTTGTCAGTGCTTTACTGTGCCTTTCCAAGTAACAAACTATATATATCAGTAATCTATCCGTCATAATGGTTGCGGTTTGTGACTGTCGATAAAAATCATTTTCATCATCTTCAATCAAAAAAGTGGTTTCTAACTGGAAAAGTGCGATAAAGCGGACTGTTTGATAGTGATGTGCTTCACATTATTTAGCCGTATTCAGCAATGAATGGTGAACTAGGTCACGCTGGCGAGCTACCCTAGCATTTAGTTAATAATTTTCAGTGACTTGCGTCTTGTTTCCTCCATCTAAACTTGCGATTGACCTAATCGTATTTTGTCATTTTACCTAGAAAGTACCAACGTCTAAGATGCAGTCAATCCCACACGTATTATAAGGTTATTAGGTTGTTATGAAACATACATTATCTACCATCGCCGTTGCCCTGACAGCCATTGTTGGTATTACTGCTGTCGTGAAAACTACTGCCAGCCCAAGTGAGCCAATTTCTGTGATTAAACCTGCAGTGATCACTGAGCCTGAGAAAGTTGAGCTTGGTAAAATGCTGTACTTTGAACCACGTTTATCAATCTCTGGTTTTATCTCATGTAACTCATGTCATAACCTTTCTCTTGGTGGTGTCGATGCATTGCCAACTTCAATTGGTCATGAGTGGCAGCAAGGCCCAATTAACTCACCAACAGTGTTAAATGCTGATTTCATGCTGGCGCAGTTCTGGGATGGTCGTGCTAAAGACTTAAAAGAGCAAGCTGCAGGCCCAATTGCTAACCCAATGGAAATGGGTTACACCCATGAGCTAGCTGTTGATACCGTTGCTTCCATGCCTGCTTATGTCGCGCGCTTTAAAGATGTGTATGGCACTGACGAAGTGAACATCGACCGTATTACTGATGCGATTGCCACTTTTGAAAAGACCTTAGTGACACCAAATAGCCCTTTTGATCAGTATTTAGAGGGCGACAAAAAAGCCATCTCAGAAGATGCTAAAGCGGGTTACGCCTTATTTAAAGATCGCGGTTGTGTCAGTTGTCATAACGGCCCAGCAGTGGGTGGCACCATGTACATGAAAATGGGTCTAGTGAAGCCATTCCATACCGACAATCCATCTGTTGGTCGTAAAGCGGTCACAGGTAGAGATTCAGATAAGTTTGTGTTCAAGGTACCTACGTTACGTAATATTGAACTGACTTACCCATACTTCCACGATGGCAGTGTATGGACCATGGAAGAAGCGGTTAACACCATGTCTGACATTCAGTTAGGTCGTCTATTCAACGAGCAAGAGACTGCACAGGTTGTTGAGTTTATGAAGACCCTGACGGGTGAGCAGCCGCAAATTGTATTGCCGATTTTGCCACCATCAAATGCCAATACACCGCGCCCTGTGCCATTTAAGTAAGGTAACGGCACCTAGTGAGAGTGGTCATAATACCAAGCTCATGGTGAATGAAATAGTCTGACTTTGTGGGTGCATGCCAGCAAAGTCAGCAATATAAGCAAAGGATGCCGCTGCAGTTATGACAAGGATTAGGCTTTGCCTTTAAGGAGTCACAACAAGGAGCTAATCTGATTAAAAAGGTTAGCATGATGGAAGATAAACCATTGATGGTGTCACCAAGGATGGTGACGAGGGATGATAATTGGCCGTTTCGAATAAGCTTCATCACCTTATGCGTTTCGTGCCTGTGGCTGTTAGCCAAGGTATTCGTTATATGCTTAACGCTTTTTTTGAGTACAGGTGCATTTAATACATTTGCTTGTTTTAAGTAGTTATCTAGCGGTGTTAAGCAAAGTTTTTAAAGTATGGTGGCAGCAGTGATTGGTATTGCTTGTTCCACAATCCAGTTTCGCTGTTGTCATACTTTACTCCATCACTTTTTCAAAATTTGTTGAACGTTTAGCCTATTTATCTTGATAAGTAGGCTTTTTTTTGTGTTATAGATACCCTGTTGTGCCAAAACTACTGCTTATGAGGTCTATATCTGCAGATAGCTTATTCAACTGGCGGCTTGCCGGCTATCGTGTTCAAGCTTTTACTCACTATGAGCGATTACAAGGGATCGATATGAATCAAAATGACAATTTGAATATGGATTTTAGTCAGCGGATTGCCATTGATACACAATCAATGGATTGGCAGCCAAGTCCAGCAAAAGGCGTTTGGCGCAAACGTTTAGCGCGAGAAGATGCTGAAACAGGCCATGCCACTAGTATTGTGAAGTATGAAGCCGGTGCCAAGTTTGCGAGTCATCCGCACCCACTCGGTGAAGAAATCCTGGTTTTGTCTGGTGTATTTTCAGATCACACCGGCGATTATGCACAAGGCAGTTATATTCGAAATCCTGAAGGATTTAGTCACGCCCCCTTTAGTAAACAAGGTTGTGAGTTGTTAGTTAAGTTGCATCAGTTTCAAGCGACTGATACGCAACAACTTCGCATTGATACTCTGCATGCGCCTTGGCAGCAAGGCTATAGTGAAGGCGCTGGTGAACCTTTACAGGTGATGCCGTTACATCAGCATTTAACTGAATCTACCGCATTAGTCTTTTGGCCTGCTGGTAGTCAATTTAAACGGCACAGGCATTTTGGTGGTGAAGAAATTTACATCATCAAAGGCGAGTTTATTGATGAGCTTGGCCGTTATCGACAAGGCAGCTGGCTTCGTAATCCGCACTTAAGTGAACATAACCCTTATGTTGAACAAGATACGCTAATTTGGGTTAAAGTCGGTCACTTATAAACGGAGCTCTTATAAAACTGGAGGAAGCTAGGGCGCATGTAAATGGGCTCAAAGCAGGGCAGTGATTACTTTTACTAAGTGATGCGATAAGCGCAAACCATTTGAAAATAAACTGTACCTCGTTTATGTTATGCCACGTTTAGCACTGAAATATAGGCAGTGTTGGCTTATCAAATAAAGGAAATAATACTAGGCAATGGATGCTTATACCTTAAATGTGGCAACGGCTTTGACCAGTGCCATCATGTTTCTCAGTTTATTAACCTTATATATATCAGGCACGAAAGAGCGCTGCCTGCTCGACTGGTCATTATCGGGTTTCCTTTTCTTTCTCAATAGTTGCATCAACTTATGGGCTTTTTATAGCCCTGTGCCTTATATCATTGGCCCTGGTCTAGCGAATATCTTTTATTTTTTAGCCCATATCGGTATTTTGATTGGTGTAAGGCGTCACCTCAAATTAACTGCACATTGGCGTATGGCAAGATTATTCGCCATGTTGATATTCATTAGTCACTTTGTGCCAGGGTTACTCATTACCTTATCAGCAAGGTTAATGTTCATGTATCCACTGTTGATGATCATCAATGTGGTGACTGTGTATGTATTAGTCAAAGCCACTGCTAAGTCGCCAGAATATCGTCTAGCGTATTTTCCATTGATGTTTGCTGAAGTGTTGTTTTTCTCGCAACAGTTTGTGCGCTTTTTAATGGTGTTATTTGATCAGCAGCTGCCATTGACCAGCGCGGGCAATGAGTTTTTGCAAACTTCTGGCACGTTAGCCATTTTGGCCTTTTTAAGCTTAACCAATATGGCTTGCGGATTGATTGTATTTCGTAAGCAAGAGATTGCATTACGACTGGCTTCAAACACAGATCAACTCACGGGGTGGATGAATCGGGGCTCGTTAACCGACATTGCTAAACAAGCTTTTGATATGGGTAAACAAGACCCTACGCATAAATTCAGTTTGGTGATGCTTGATGTCGATCATTTTAAGAAAATCAATGATAACTATGGCCATAAATGCGGCGACATGGCAATCAAGCACATCACTCAGCTGGCTAAACAATCTTTACGCGAAAGTGACTACTTTTTCCGTTATGGCGGAGAAGAGTTTTTAGTGATGTTTACAGGTGTTGATAGAGTGACTTTGAATATGATGACCCAAAGGCTGCAAGAAAGAGTGGAACGCTCGCCTTTGATATATCGTGGTGAAGCGATCAGTATGACGGTGAGTATCGGTATCGCGGTGCAGCACCAGCAAGATCCACACTGGGAAGAACTACTACATAGAGCAGATCTTGCCTTGTATCACTCTAAAGAGCAGGGACGAAACCAAATTAGTTTTCATGACGGTGATGATGCCTTAGTTCTCGACAAGCTAGCGTGTACTTAAGGGCTGCATAGTCATGGTTTTTTCAGGTAGCGCGTACTGCTTTCCTGCCCCTAATTTTATAAAAAGACCTGTTAGTAAAACCCATAAGAAAGCCAGAAAGTGAGAAAGCCCGTTAGTAATAATCTGCGGGCAAAGAAGAAAGCTAATAAAAAGGCCATGCAATGTCTGCATGGCCTTGTTTGATTTAGAAGCAGCTTATTGTGCGTTTAGCAGGCTCGCTAGTTTTATTTGATAAAGGTTGCCACGGCCATTTTCAATTCGAGTAAAAAATAGGTATTGGCCATCAGGTGAAATGATCGGGGTAAACTCATGTTCGGCCGTATTGACCTTATTTCCTAGGCTTTTCGCAACCGACCATTGGCCGTTGGTTTTGGTTGAAATATATAAGTCGCCATTACCAACACTATCGGCACGACCTCTGAGACTAAAGATAATCGTATTGCCATCACGCGATACTGCTGAGTCACCTATACTGCCACTTTCGCCATAAATATGTGATGGCAGAGCTTTAGGTTCTGTAAAGCCAGTTGCGCTAGGTTTTGCCACATACATAGCGCGTTCATTGTTTCTAAAAGACGGGAAATATAAATCGCCACTATCTGTTAATGATGGGTATAAGTCCATCGCTTCTGAGTTTATGTCCGCTAAGTATTCCGCTGTTAGCCATTGACCATTTTTCTTTGTAGAGCGCCAAATGTTCACTTCTTTGGCTTCGTCAGTGGTATTGGGAATAGGCCTTTTTGAGACGAAATACAGTTGACTATAATCACTGCTGTAAAAAGGGTCAGCATCGAGATAATCACCAGAAATGCTTAACGCTGTGGGTGCTTGCCATTGACCATTTTTGTAATCAGATTGCATCATGGTGCACATGCTGAAATCATCATGGCAGCGAGCAAAAATGACATTGTCACCTGCTTGGTTAAACACTGTGTTGATTTCAAAATGATCTTTAGTTGAAATCACATCAGGTGCAAATTCTACCGCTTGGTTTTCTGCAGCTGCATTAAAGTAGGGCAGTGTGCTTGCTTGTAGATTGAAGCTTAAAACTAAAGCCACCAACAATACTCTGAACATAGTCAATTTTCCTTTTCACTGTGAATTCCCCTTGCATATAACTCAATAACACTTTTACAATCCATAGAACCAACCTGCACAGCTCAGAAGCTTGTCTGTAATGGTTTCTACTCGCTCTCAGTGCGTTCGAATAAGCTAAAGCGGGGTGATATTTAGGTTGTTGGCGCAGGAGAATACCTATGTTTGTTGTAAAAATCTACACAAATGTGAATTTTGATTCATGTTTTGTTTTGTGGAAATTTGCCTCGGTGCATTCAGATATTGCTTTGCAATTAACTCAAGTCGGAATTTATTTAAACTCAATTTGAATTAACACCGAGTGCTTTAGTTTTAGGAGGGATAATTAAGTTTACTCTGACCCCACTTATTTAAGGCAGGACGCAATGAAAAACGAACTAAGTGAGTTAGATCTCAACCTACTGAAATTACTAAAAGCCGTTGTCGAAACCCGCAATACACACAGTGCGGCAGAGCAACTTGGGATTTCACAAACCAGTGTCAGTAGAGGTCTTGCAAAGCTACGTGAAACATTCGGCGATCAGTTGTTTATTCGTAAAGCCCACGGCGTAGAGCCCTCTGAGTTAGCCGAAAAGCTTGCCGAGGCCGCAGATGAGATGTTGACGCCGCTACAAAAAGTGCTCGATTCCTATCAGCAGTTTGAGCCATTAGCATTCGATGGGGAAGTCACTGTCGCCATGAATATCTACTTTTTGGAGTTATTTGGTGATGGACTTTTCTCTGCAATAAAGCATGCACTGCCTAACGCTAGCGTGAAGATGGTTTATTGGCAGGAAGATACCTTATCTGAAGTGCTTAGTGGTCATGTCGATTATCTTATTCACTTTGCTAAGTTCCCGCTTCCTCAAGAAGTTTATCAACATAAACTCCATGAGATAACACTGGGCTTAGTCGCAAGGCGGGAGCACCCTGTGCTTTCTATCTCCAGTGACTGGGAAGCGATCCACCACCTGCCTGTGACGCGACTCATCATCGATGGTGTTAACTCCAAACACTCCCCTATTGAAGCGCTGTATCAGAGTAAAGGTTATCAAGCTCAATTTTCCCTAGTAACCCATAGTGTGCGGATACTGCTTAACCAGCTAAAACACTCAGATGCTATCATGTTTGGTAGCAGCTATATGGGCACACTCGATCCTGAAGTATCGACCTATCCTCTACCTTTACTTCCCAAAGAGCTTCGCTCACTGCAAGTTAACGGTGGCTACCTACAAACTAAGCGGGGCTTTCCCTTAAACCAGCTACTGCACCAAACAGTGCAGACATTTTTTGATGGAGTTATTCAACCCGAGCCTTAACCAGTAGCTTATCTAACCCAATCTTGACTGCAACGCTATGCAGATATGAATTTCTCCAATTCATAGGATTATTTTATAGGATCGACATAATGCCTCTATCGACGCGATAACTGATGAGTTCACTCTCCCTTATCGCAGTTTAATTTAGTCAATAGAGGCCCATTATGAAAAAGAGATCACTACTTGTAACTTTGATTGCACTGATGCCACTGTCTGTATTAGCAAGCGGTCAAAACCCATTGCTAACATCCGAAAAGTCCTTGCCAATTCCTTTCCATGCAGCGGAGTCGATTCAAAACCTATTGAAGGTTGCGCCAGCTCCCCAAAGCCGAGAAACGGCAAAACAGGTGAACCTGCCAAAGACAGAGCAAGAGTGGAAAGATTTTGTGGTTGAGTTCGATCGTAATGGAATTGAACAGGGCCGAAGTGTGGCTAAGGAGTTCAATGTAGAGTACAAAGTCACACACATTGCTGGTGTAGAGGTATACCAGTTAACTCCGTCCACTATAGCTAAGGAGAATAAAAATAACCTCTTTCTCCATATCCATGGCGGCGCGTGGTTATTCGGTGGAGGCGACTCACTCCTTCGAGAGGCGGCATTGACGGCGCACAAACTACAGATGAGCGTTATCTCAATCAATTACCGTAAGGCTCCGGCTCACCCTGCACCAGCGGCACTCAATGACATCATCACAGTTTGGGACACGTTAATTCAACAGCGTCAAGCTGACTCCATCATGATGGGAGGCACCTCAGCGGGGGGCAACTTAACCGCGGCTGCAACACTACGAATGCAAGATCTTAATATGCCGACACCAGGGGCACTATTCATCGGCACACCCTCGGTCGATCTGGTTGAGACACTCGATAGCCGTCACATTAATGATGGTGTTGACGCTATCCTTGGAAGCTGGAACGGCATCCCAGAGGCAAGTGTTGCACAGTACATTGCAGACTTAGACCCGAAAAGCCCCTACCTGTCACCGATTTATGGGGAGTTCATCGCTTTTCCGCCAACGATTTTAGTCAGCGGCACCCGCGACCTACTTCTGAGTGACACAGTGCTTCTGCACCGCGCTATCCGCGATGCGGGCTCTGAGGCGGACCTGCATATTTATGAGGGGCATTCCCATGGTTTCTACATCATCCCAGGTAAGGATAGAACAAACTTCTACGGTGAAATGAACCGCTTCTCTGATAAGCACCTTGCTCGATATTCAGCAGTTGCACCCACTGAGGTTAATGCAACTTTTAACCTTGAAAACCTAATGATTTCAGAAGGTCGCTGATACAAATTTTGCATGAAGTAGGCCTATATATGCAAGATACGAGAATTAAGTGGGGTCAGAGTAAACTTAAGTAAAAGCTAAAATTAATTGGGGTCAGAGTAAACTTAAGTAAAAGCTAAAAGTAACGCCACTTTCTTTGCGGCCTCAATTCAATGAGAACATTCACAACTAAGTGGGGTCAGAGTAAACTTATAACCCTTAATGATAAAACACCGCTGCAGCCTCCAATATTCCCCGTTCCAAGTTGCTGAAATACGCATATAAAAATACCGTATAACCATCATGGTCTTTCTCGTGCATCCATGCACTTCAAGACATTCAGACATCCTGCCTATCAGATGATGGTTAAAGCTCGGGGGCACATGGATGTGCCGTATAAGGTCTTTTTATTGAAGTATGAAGCTTATTCGCTTTGAAAGAATAACTTGGTTGGGGCGGCAAGGGAGATCCAAGAGGGGATTGCTGTTGATCCCCTCTTGGCCAGTGCAGGGTGGAACCCTGCGATCAACATCCAAACGAAGTTTGGAAATAGAGTAACTTTATGATTACTCAGGATCATAATCCAACACAGGTGCTAACCACTTTTCAGCTTCTGTAACCGTCATGCCTTTACGCTTGGCGTAGTCTTCAACCTGATCTTTACCAATATTGGTCACCCCAAAATAACGTGATTGTGGGTGAGCAAAGTACCAACCTGATACTGCTGCAGTGGGGAACATGGCGTAGTTTTCAGTGATGTTCAAGCCAATGGTTTCATCAGGTTTGAGTAAATCCCACAACAAGCCTTTTTCGGTGTGATCTGGGCAAGCTGGATAACCTGGTGCTGGGCGAATGCCTTTGTACTTTTCACGAATTAACGCTTCGTTATCTAAACTTTCCTCTGCGTCATAGCCCCAGAACTCTTTACGCACACGTTCATGCATACGTTCTGCAAATGCTTCTGCTAAACGGTCAGCTAAGCATTTAAGCATGATGGCGTTGTAATCATCATGGGCAGCTTCAAATCGCTCAATATGTTCATCAATGCCGTGGCCTGCAGTGACTGCAAAGCCACCCATGTAATCGGCAACACCACTGTCTTTGGGGGCGACAAAGTCTGATAAACAGAAATTGTCATTACCGACACGCTCTAATTGCATACGTAAATGATGTGTGGTCATCAAAACATCTGAGCGTGATTCATCTGTGTAGAGTTCAATATCATCGTGGTTGACGGTATTGGCTGGGAATAAGCCAATCACGCCTTTGGCGGTGAGCCACTTTTCTTCAATGATGGTATTAAGCATGGCTTTGCCATCTTTAAAGAGCTTACGCGCTTCTTCACCGACCACTTTATCTTCTAAAATGTCTGGGAAGCGACCATGTAACTCCCAACTTCTAAAGAAAGGCGTCCAGTCGATACGATCGACTAAATCTTCTAATGGGTAATCGTCAAAGACTTGTTTACCTAGCTTGTTAGGTGTGAATGGGGTGTAGTTATCCCAATCGTGACGGCAACGATTTTCGCGCGCATCTGCAATGGAAACGATAGTTTTACGCTTGGTTTGCGACAGGCGCTTTTCACGCATGACATCATATTCTTGATAAGCTGCGTCAATGGTCGCTTGGCGAGTGTCTTTATTGATGAGTTTTGACACCATTGGCACTGCACGTGAAGCATCAGCAATGTAGATAGCGCCATGTGGATAATGCGGGGCAATTTTCACTGCGGTATGGATCTTTGAGCAGGTAGCGCCGCCAATGATGGCAGGGACAGATAAACCTTCACGTTCAAAGGTTTTCACATTGTGCACCATTTCATCAAGGCTTGGGGTGATCAGCCCTGACATCCCAATAATGTCGACTTTTTCCGCTTTGGCCACGTCAATGATTTTCTCAACTGGCACCATCACACCGAGATCGATCACTTCAAAGCCATTACAAGCCAGTACCACGCCGACAATGTTTTTGCCAATGTCATGTACGTCGCCTTTTACGGTGACCATGAGCACTTTACCGTTTGACTCACCTTCTACTTTTTCCTCTTCAATATACGGGTTGAGGTAAGCCACGGCTTTTTTCATTACACGGGCAGATTTAACCACCTGTGGTAGGAACATTTTACCTTCGCCAAATAGATCGCCAACCACATTCATGCCATCCATCAATGGCCCTTCAATCACATCCAGTGGGCGAGTGGCTTGTTGACGTGCTTCTTCTGTATCTTGATCAATGAACTCAGTAATACCTTTCACCAATGCATGAGATAGACGCGCATTAACTGGCAAACTGCGCCAAGCGAGATCTTCTTTTTTGGCCGCTTGTTTACCATCACCGCGGAACTTCTCAGCAATGTCGAGCAGTTGCTCAGTATTATTTGAATCTGCCACAGGGCAAGGTAAATTGAGTACCACGTTTTCAACTTTCTGCTTTAAATCGGGGTCAATATCATCATAAATCGCAAGTTGACCCGCATTAACAATACCCATGTCCATACCCGCTTTAATAGCGTGGTATAAGAACACCGCATGAATGGCTTCACGTACTGGGTTGTTACCACGGAACGAGAAAGACACATTCGACACACCTCCTGACACCATGGCGTGAGGTAAGTTAGCTTTAATATCTTTAATGGCATCGATGAAATCCACAGCATAGTTGTCGTGTTCATCAATACCTGTGGCGATGGCAAAGATATTAGGATCGAAAATAATGTCTTCTGGGGCAAAGCCGATTTCGTTGACCAATAGGTGATAAGCACGGCTACAAATTTCTGTTTTGCGTTCGCGGGTATCAGCTTGGCCAGCTTCATCAAATGCCATCACAATGGCGGCAGCGCCATAACGTTTCACTAAGGTCGCTTGCTCAATAAAGGCTTGTTCGCCTTCTTTCATCGAAATCGAGTTAACGATGGATTTACCTTGAACACATTTAAGCCCTGCTTCAATCACTTCCCATTTTGAAGAGTCAATCATGATGGGCACGCGAGAAATATCAGGTTCAGAGGCAATCAGGTTTAGGAACTTTTGCATTGAAGCCACGCCATCGAGCATGCCTTCATCCATGTTGACATCAATAATTTGCGCGCCGTTTTCAACCTGTTCGCGCACCACATCTAATGCTTCTTCAAACTTCTCTTCTTTAATTAGGCGCAAAAACTTAGCTGAGCCAGTCACATTGGCGCGCTCACCCACGTTAACGAATAGCGAGTTGCCATCGATAGTCAGCGGTTCCAAACCTGATAAGCGGCAAGCGACGGGAATATCTGGCAGTTTGCGCGGCGGGTGCAGTTTAACTGCATCGGCAATCGCACGAATATGCGCAGGGGTGCTACCACAACAACCACCGACAATATTGAGCATGCCTGATTGCGCCCACTCTTGAATAACCTCAGCCATTTCTTCTGGGGTTTCATCATAGCCGCCAAATTCATTAGGCAGACCCGCATTTGGGTGGGCAGATACATAGCATTCAGCAATGCGCGATAACTCTTCTACATACGGGCGTAATTCTTTTGGTCCAAGTGCACAGTTAAGACCAATCGATAATGGCTTAATATGGCGTAATGAGTTGTAGAAAGCTTCGGTTGTTTGACCGGTAAGTGTACGACCTGATGCATCAGTAATGGTGCCTGAAATCATCACAGGTAAGCGCTCACCAACTTGGTCGAAAACGGTTTCTACGGCAAATAACGCAGCTTTGGCATTGAGGGTATCGAAAATGGTTTCAACCATAATGATATCGGCGCCGCCTTGGATTAAGGCTGTTGTCGATTCAACATACGCTTTAACTAAGTCGTCAAAATGGATATTACGGTAACCAGGGTCGTTAACATCAGGGCTAATGGAACACGTACGGTTAGTGGGCCCTAACACACCGGCAACGTAACAAGCTCGGCCAGTTTCTTGGCTCACTTCATCTGCCGCTTGGCGGGCAAGCTTTGCTCCGTGCAAATTGATGGCGGACGAGTAGTCTTGCATGTCGTAATCGGCCATGGCGATAGTGGTGGCATTGAAAGTATTGGTTTCAATGATGTCACTGCCGGCCAATAAGTATTCTTTATGAATCGCTTTAATGATGTCAGGCTGAGTGAGCACTAACATATCGTTATTGCCTTTTACGTCACAATGCCAGTCTTTGAATTGCTCGCCACGGAATGCAGCTTCGTCAAGCTGGTAATCCTGGATCATGGTTCCCATAGCACCATCAAGAATTAAACAGCGCTGTTGTAATACTTGTGTGAGTTGTTCACTTGCTTGAGAGTTCACTACTTGAACTTGCGTGACCTGACTTTGGGAAGTCGTTTTTACCATGACGGATGACCTTCTTTATAATCTAATGCGTGTCGTGGGGTAACATGACCTTGTTGTATGTATCGCAAAGCAGCCTGTTTGGGCTGCAAGACAGCATAGCGTTTATTGGTTTTTAATGGGCATTAAACTGATGAAAAATACCCGTGTTAATTCTCAACTTGAATAAAAACCTTGTTACCCTGTCAATCTCACTGTCTCGAATGAAACAACACAGTGATGATTGTGAATTCTTATTAACGTTTGGACATATATACGTATAGACGTCCATAATAAGCGAGATACTAGCCCAAGAGCAAGAGTGAATCGAATGAAACAATTAAAGTTGTGGGTATTGCGCCACGGTCATTGCCAAGGTGGGCAAATATTACGTGGTAAAACCGATGTTGCTTTGTCTGAACAAGGTTGGCAACAAATGCAGCATGCATTGCATTCGCTACCTTGTGTGCCTGCTAAGGTTTACCACTCTCCGTTGCAGCGCTGTGCAAAGGTTTCACAAGTCTATGCAAAGCAACATGTTATTCAAGCCCAAGCCTTGAGCTGGTTATCTGAGATGGATTTTGGCGATTGGGATGGTGTTGAATTTGATGCCTTATATCAAGACTATCCTGATGAGGTGGAGCTATTCTGGCGCGAGCCTTGGTCAAAGGCTGTCACACCAAATAATGCAGAAACCATGGTTGAATTTGCTCAGCGGGTGACACACGGTTTTACGACATTATTGCAACAGTGCTTTGCTGATAACGACTTATTTTCCAACTCAGCATTAGATGCAAATGGGGGCTCAAACCCGCCCACCATGGATAAGGTGCCAACCCTCTTATTGGTGACTCATGGTGGGGTGATGAAGCTGTTAATGAATCAACTATTAGGCTTAGGTGAAAGTAATTCATTTTTCAGTCAGTTAAGCTTGCCGTATGCTGCGCAGCTTGAAATTGATGTGTTTTATGATGAATCAATTATGTCTGAGTCTAAGCTTCATTTAAGCGATGAAACTAACGCGATGTCGGGTGTTCAAGCAGCTAGCAAAATTGAAGACACGCAGTTTTTTGCCAAGCAAGGGCTGCAGTTTCAATTGCACTGGCCCAGTTTGATAACTGGTTAAGATTGATCATTAGCCACGTTTGCCAGCTGACCATGTATGAAAACAGAGCTAGAACCACAGCAAAGATGAGTCAGGTGTTTGTATGAAAAGTGTATTTTCTCATATGGTACAAATCTTTACTGTAAAAAACATTTTTGCCGATTGCCTTGGGGTATACTCTCAAGTCAAATGCAAGGCTTAGCCTTTAATAAACACTTTACATAATGGGAATCGGGCAACCCCGAACTGTACCCGCAACTGTGATGCAATAACTAATTTGCTTAGTCAGATACCAGTGTAAAGTGTGACGATTCAATACCTGAGCGGGTCTACTCAGGGGAGAAAATTATGTTAGCGTTACGCGTGACTAACTTGAGTTGGCAGGTTGCCAATGAACAAGTGTTGTCGCATATTCATTTCACTGTCGATAAAGGCAGTATGTTAGGTGTGATTGGCCCTAATGGGGCGGGTAAATCCAGCTTATTACGCTGTTTATATCGTTTTATTGTGCCAACTGAAGGCCGTATTGAGATATTTGGCCAACCGCTTGAGGATTATTCTGCACAGTCATTAGCGCAGCATGTCGCGGTAGTGCAGCAAGACACGCCTGTCACCTTAGATGTCACCACCGAGCAATTAATTGCCATGGGGCTCACGCCTCATAAAGCTATGTTTGCAAGGCAAACAGCGCACGATGATGCATTAATCACTCATGCCCTTGAGCAAGTGGGACTGACCCATAAAGCAAAACAAAAATTCAATCAATTATCAGGTGGTGAAAAGCAACGTGCACTGATAGCTAGAGCAATAGTGCAACGCCCACAATTGTTGATTTTAGATGAGCCCACCAATCATTTAGATATTCGTTACCAAATCCAAATTTTAGAACTAGTGAAGTCGCTTGGCATCACGGTGATTGCCTCAATCCATGACCTAAATCTTGCCAGTGCTATGTGTGATCAACTCTTGCTGCTCAAGCAAGGCACACTGAAGGTGACAGGTGAGCCTGAGCAGGTATTAACTGAAACTCAAATTTCTCAGGTATTTGATGTGTGTTGTCAGGTTACGCCGCATCCGCAGCATGGTAATCCATGTATCCAGTACTTTTATGGTTATCAGTCACAGCAAACGCACACAACAACTTTGCAAGGGGAGGCATCTTGAATATTCCTGTGATGTCTTCACGAAACTTTGTCATTAGTTGCATTGTCTTAACCGTGATAACCCTTATCAGTCCTTGGTTATCAGCCGGCATGGGCGCGGCAAACATAGGTTTTGCTGATGTTTTTCGAGCGTTACAAAACTTGTTTGTGGCCAGTGATGTGCAAGCAAACGCTGAGCAACAAATTGCTGAGCGTATTGTATTTGAACTGCGCATGCCGAGAATCATATTGGCCTTTATTGCCGGTGCAGGGCTTGCCATTGCAGGTAACGTATTACAGCTGGTCACACGCAACCCATTGGCCGATCCATACCTGTTCGGCATTAGCTCCGGAGCGGCTTTTGGCGCGGTAATCGTGTTTACCGTGTTTGGCAGTTTGTTTGATATTAATGCACTAACTCAGCTAGGTGCTAATCAATGGCATCTTGGACAATTTGTGTTGCCAATAGGGGCATTTATTGGCGCAGCAGCTTCTGTGTTATTGGTATTGTCATTGTCTGGTTTGGGTGTGAACCATCAGGTTGAGCGCATGTTGCTCTCTGGGGTTGCTGTGTCATTTATGTTTGGCGCGATGACCAGTTTAGTGCTGTATTTTTCAAGTCCGCAAGCTTCAGCTTCTGTGCTGTTTTGGACACTAGGGAGCTTTGCTAAAGCAAGCTGGGCTGGCTTGGTTATTCCTGCCACAGTAGTGCTTATTGCTTTAGGCATAATCGTGGCGAATAAACGTCATATTATTGCGCTGCAAGCGGGTGACGAAACGGCGCATACCTTAGGGGTGAACGTGGCTAAAATGCGCCTCAATATGCTGCTGTTATGTTCGCTTATCACTGCGGTATTAGTTGCCAGCTGTGGTGGTATAGGTTTTGTCGGTTTGATGATCCCCCATGTGGTGAGACTGTGTTTGCCCGGTCGACAACCTTTGGTGTTAACTGCCATCGTTGGTGGCTTATTTATGTTATGGATTGATGTGCTGGCGAGATGTATGCTGGCCAATCAAGAATTGCCAGTGGGTATTATTACCTCAGCAATCGGCAGTGTATTTTTTCTATTTATTTTACGTGGCCGTCATTAGGTTTTACGTGTTGAACACATGATAAATGACGCTCACTGTCATGTGTGTCAGCGAATAAGTTGTGTTTATTAATCTTGCAATTATGTCAGCGGGTTTATCCTGAAGTAGTGGAGATAAGATGTTTGCAGTAGATCCAGTGAGTCATCAATTTGATGATGATATCGACCATAAAATTAATCAAAAAACCAAACCAGTAGGTGCACTTGGACAAATAGAAACACTTGCAAAGCAAATTGCCAGAGTGCAATTGGCCACAGAGCCTCGCCAACGAAAGTTGAGTATTAATCAGCCCGCTATGTTGGTTTTTGCCGCAGACCATGGCATTGCCGCTTATGGTGTGTCGATAGCGCCGAGCGAAGTCACCACGCAAATGGTGCAAAATTTTGTGTCCGGCGGTGCGGCAATCAATGTGTTTTGTAAACAAATGGGCTTTGCACTAGAAGTGATTGACTGCGGTATTAAGCAAGCATTAGTGGGCGAGAAAGGGGTAACCAATAATCGTTTAGGTAATGGCACTCAAGCGATCCACTTAGCGCCTGCTATGACGTTTGAACAATTAAGAGACGGCTTTGCATTTGCAGAAGACGTAGTTGAAAGGCATCACTTGTCTGGCTGTAACTTAATCGCATTAGGCGAAATGGGTATTGGTAATACGTCATCTGCAGCGGCGATTATGGCATCGTTATTAGAACTTGATGTGCATAAGTGTGTGGGGCGTGGCACTGGCATTGATGATAAAACTTTTGAACGTAAAGCGGCGCTGATTAATGAAGCGCTGAAATTACACAAGCAGCATTTAATTTCGCCTGTGCACGTTTTAGCTTATTTAGGCGGCTTTGAAATCGTGCAAATGACCGGCGCAATCTTAGCCGCTGCAGAACGAAAAATGATGGTATTAGTCGACGGCTTTATTGCCACGGCTGCTGCCATTGTTGCAGTAAAACTGCACTCCAATGTACGCGAATATTTGATTTTTGCGCATCAATCAGAAGAGCATGGGCACAAATTGATGCTGCAGCATTTACAGGCTAAGCCTTTATTATCTATGGGCTTAAGGCTAGGCGAGGGCACAGGCGCAGCACTGGCATTACCGCTTGTTCAGGCAGCCGTTAATTTTTATAACGACATGGCTAGTTTTGATCAAGCCGGCGTACAAAACGTATCTTAATAGCGCAATATAACTGCTCTAGAATGCTTAGATAGCACAAACTAAGTTTGAGTAATCGATGATGCAACTGACATCAAATTGTTACCAATAACTTGATAAGGAAATGGATGACCACCACTGCCAGCCGCTTTAAGCAATTGAACTTATTATTAGTGGCCATTAGCTTCTTCACTCGGATCCCTATTCCGAGTTGGGTGAGTTTTGACAATGATAACCTTAATCGTGCCAGTCGCTATTTCGGTGTGGTAGGCCTGTTGGTGGGGGCAATCAGTGCCGCGGTTTTTTGGCTGAGTCAGTTAGTATTGCCGATTAGCGTTGCGATATTGCTGGCAATGATAGCCAGTGTATTGGTTACGGGTGGCTTTCATGAAGATGGTTTAGCTGATACTGCTGATGGATTTGGCGGTGGTTGGACGGTAGAGGCCAAGCTGGCCATTATGAAAGATTCTCGCCTTGGCACATACGGTGCGTTAGCGCTGGTATTGGCCTTATTATTGAAGTGGCAATTACTGGTGGAACTTGCTCTATATAGCCCATTAGTCGCTGCATCGGGGCTGGTGATTGCGCATTGTTTAAGCCGCGTTTTAGCTTCAAGTATGATTTTTTCGCAACAATATGTACAAGATACAGATGCCAGTAAAGTGCGGCCTGTAGCGAATCAGCAGCATGTGAGTGACTTATTTATCCTCTTGTTGACCGCATTATTGGTGTTAGCTGTCGTCGATGGCGTATTGGCTTTTGTGCTATTAATTGCCTTAGCTGGAATCAAGTTTAGTTTGTGCTGGTTCTTTAAACGCCAAATCGGTGGTTACACTGGGGATGCCCTAGGTGCAGCACAACAAGTGGGCGAGTTAGCCTGTTACTTAATTATATTGCTTGTGGGGTTTAATTAATGATCCAACTCATTTTAGGTGGTGCTCGTAGTGGTAAAAGTCGTTATGGCGAGTCAGTGGTTGCCGAGTTTGCTTGTTTAGGCCAACACTGTGTTTATGTGGCAACGGCGCTTGGGAATGATGATGAAATGCGCCAACGTATTGCAAAGCATCAATATGATCGCGCCCATGTGATTGACCCCAAGAGTAAGATTGATTGGCAATTGATTGAAGAACCGCTGTTTATTGCCGAAGCACTGCAAGCGATTGATGCGCCCAATCAAACCATTTTTGTTGATTGTCTCACCTTATTATTAACACAACATTTGCTCCGCGATGGTCAGGATGATCAACTATCAAGCTGGCTAAATGATGCCGCGACATCCCATGCTGCTCAGCAAGGCCAATTTGATGCATTGAGTGTGAGTTGGGAAGAACAGAAATCCCGATTATTAGCGGTACTACCCAGGTTACAAAGTAATGTGGTGCTAGTGAGTAATGAAGTCGGTAGCGGCATCGTGCCTTTAGGGGAATTGAGCCGAGATTTTGTTGATCAAGCAGGTTGGCTAAATCAAGCTATCGCTCAACTGGCAGATGAGGTCACATTGGTGGTAGCAGGCATGCCGCTGCAGTTAAAAGCCGCTAGCATTGATGAGCAATAAACTAATAACCAAATAAGCAAGTGACAAAAAACTAAAGTGAGCTAATGCGGCCGCTATTTAGAGAATAATTAAACGTATACAGGAAACACCATGACACAGGAACGTGAGCAGCAAAAAGCGCAGCGACATAAGCAAAGACAGCAAAAAGTAAAACAAGGCGTAGATGCCAAAATTGCCGCAGCAGATAAAGAGCAGGGTGTATTAGTGGTGCTCACAGGTAATGGTAAGGGCAAGTCGACGGCGGGATTTGGATCTGTTGCCCGCGCTGTTGGTCATGATCAAAAAGCGGCTGTAGTGCAGTTTATTAAAGGTACTTGGGCGTGCGGTGAGCGAAATTTACTTGAAAAAGCCGGTGTAGCATTCCATGTCATGGGCACAGGCTTTACTTGGGAGACCCAAGATAGAGAAAAAGATACGCAAGCGGCCATGGAAGCGTGGGAGCAGGCTGAAACGTTACTGCAAGATGACACCATTAACTTAGTCTTATTAGACGAGTTAACTTACATGGTAAGTTACCACTACATTGAACTTGAACGGGTATTAACCGCCCTGAAAAACCGCCCTAAAATGCAACATGTGATCATAACTGGCCGTGCCTGCCATCGCGATATTATTGAACTTGCTGACACGGTGAGTGAGGTGCAACCCATCAAACACGCCTTTAATGACGGCGTAAAAGCACAGTTAGGCTTTGACTATTAACTGTTAATTATCGCTAGTGAACGATGGCGAGTGAATTAAGCAGCCAACCTCTTTAGAGCATTATCTAAAGAGGTTTTTTTCAAAAATGTTAACCAGCGAGCTTTAAGGCCCGATGCCGTGATGGTGTATTTACATTCTTTCATACCATATAAATGAGCTTACTCTTTTAGATTAAAGTTGAACAAGCCAAAAAGGGCTGCTAAGTTAATAAAATTCTTCATTAAAAATTGTGATTTATCAGTTTAGAAAACAAGGTTTATCGAAATGTTCGATAATATGAAATAATTATAATTGGTAAGTAGGATGACTTACTAAAAGGATAACTAATGGATTGGTTGAAAGAGTTTTCGGAACACTACCTTACTAATACTTTTATGTTACTGAGTTTTGGTTTTACTTCGGTAGTTTTGATTAGCGTACCATTCTTTACTGAATTTTCCTGGAATATTGTCATTATCTTGGTCAACCTAGGGTTTTGGTTATACTTATCTGCGAGTATTCCAAGTAACCTACTTGGCTCAGGAAACAATAACTGCAATATAAAGTGCTTGTGCTGCTTTACTCTTCCTCCTTATTTACTCTTCGATTTTTATTTATCTAAATTGGCTGTTGGCAATACTATTTCTGCAGGGGTTTATTAGTTGGTGAAACAAGTGGTGTCACATTTATTGGTGTAATAATCTTAATTTTTTGATTTTGCAGTGGAATTTATATTTGCTTTGCTGGCTGATATTGAATATCAAGTTTACAGTTTTATGCCTATAAGCATGTAAGTAAACCGTATTGAAGGTTATTTTACATAACTCAGTCTATATATCACGATAATCAATGATTTAAAAGTTTTTGGTTGGTTTTATATTGCTGCTAAGTTTAGCAATTTTTTAATTAAGAACATAAACAATAAGGAGGTTGTGTGAAAAGGGAACTATGTTTTAAAGAAGGGGTGAATCAATACGGAATTCATGTTTTATGTCGTTGATACCCGTGATTTAAGTGTTAAAACGATAATTGATAATGTATTTAAATTTTAATAAATGGATTATATAAACCTGTTTGGAAGAATGATGATAAGAAAATTAACATATTGTTGCTTGGTCATTATCACAATGGCTTGTTCAAATACTAACCAACATGTTATGTATAAAACAGACATAGAATCAGAAAAAAAGTTAGGTCCCTATTTACGGGCAATAAATAAAGGAGATGAAGTTTTAGCACTAAAGTTACTAAAGAAATCAGCAGAAGCTGGTGTTCCTGAAGCCCAGTTAGAACTTGGCTTTCGATACGATATCGGTAGTTTAGGTTTGGTTGAAAACAATAAGCTGGCATTTAAGTGGTACTCAGAGGCAGCTAGAAATAACCAAGCAAAAGCTTTTTATAATTTGGCAGCTTTTTATCGAGAAGGCGAATATGTATCGCAGAACTATGACAAAGCTATTGAATACTATGAAAAGTCAATTTCTGGGGGCTATGAAGATGGTAAATGTGAACTTGCAGATCTGTATCTGGGAGAAGGTCAATATAAGAATGTAGAACTCGCCATGTCTCTTTCACTTGAAGGAGCTATGTATCAACTTCCAACTTGTTATTTAAACATAGGTGTAATATATGATTTTGAAAAAGGTGATATAGAGTCAAGTATTCCTTGGTATATTAAAGCTGCAAATTTAAGTGAACCTGAAGCTCAATATTATTTAGGACTATTTTATACATTAGGTGAAGGAGTCGAAAAAAATGTACCAAAAGGCATAGAGTACCTAGAGTTATCAGCTCAACAAGACTACAGAAAAGCTTATGCGCGATTAGCTAAAATTTATAATAATGGCTGGGGTGTCCCTGTAGATTTAAAGAAGGCTATTTCTCTATACACTGAAGCTGCGGCATTGGGAGATGGAGCTTCGCAAGCCGATTTAGGATATAAATATGAATCCGGAAACGGAGTTGAAAAAGACCTTTCTAAGGCATTTTATTTGTATCAGCTTTCAGCTGCACAAAAAAATGCTCAAGGACTCAATAATCTTGCAACATTTTACTTTAATGGTATAGAAGTTCCTATAGATAAAAGTAAGGCGATTAAACTATATACAGAAGCTGCGGAGCTTGATAATGATTATGCCTTAATGAATTTGGGGGTTATATATAGGTTTGGAAATGGTACCGGTAAAAATTCTGAACTCGCATATAATTACTTTAAGAAAGCTGCTCAATTGGACTATTACAAAGCCAATAAACATTTGGGAGAAATGCTATATAAAGGGGAAGGTGTACAACAAAATCATTATAAAGCTATTGAGTATTTAGAGAAAGCATCAGCTGCAGGTTATAACCAATCCAGTTATTACCTTGGTAAGATATATTATGAAAGTTCTGCAATTCCACAAGATAAAGAAAAAGCAATTCATTATCTTGAAGTTTCTTATAGTCAAGGCAATTCCAATGCAGCTGCATACCTTGGGTGGTTATATTATTTTTCGACTGATGACAAACAGCCTTCATTAGCAGTGGAATGGTATGAAAGGGCTTTAGCGTTAGACAATGATGTTGTGAAAGAAGTTTTAGCTGTTTTCTATTTTAACGGTATAGGTGTATCTAAGAATGAAAAAAAAGCATTAGCTTACTTTACTGATACAGCTAATAGAAAGGGATTGGACTCTAATTATTACATTGCTCGAAAGCTATTTAGTGGAAGAGATATTGATAGAGATTATAAACGTGCTAAATACTATTTTGAATTAGCAGCTAAAGATAACCATGCTGAGTCTATTAATAACCTTGGTGAAATATTTAGGTTTGGTTATGGTGTTGATGAAGATATTGCAAAGGCAATTGAATTGTACGAAAAATCTGCTTCTTTGAACTCAAAATATGCGATGTTCAATCTGGGGGAAATATACCGTGATGGTACAGGAGTGGATGTTGATTTAGTAAAGTCGATTTCATGGTTTCAAAAGTCAGCGCATAAAGGGTTACCTGCAGCACAGTTTGAACTGGGCAAGCTGTTTATTAGCGGTGTGGGTGGAAGTATAAATGTTGAAGAAGGAAGAAGATTAATTCAACTTAGTGCCGATGCGGGTTTTGAACAAGCCAAAAAACTCATGGAAGAGTTGTGAATTAATTTCATCTATTAACAGCCTTGAAAAAACGCCCTAAAATGCAGCATGTGATCATTACAGGCCGTGCCTGCCATCGCGATATTATAGAACTTGCTGACACGGTGAGTGAGGTGCAACCCATCAAACACGCCTTTAATGACGGCGTAAAAGCACAGTTAGGTTTTGATTATTAACTGTTAATTCTCGCTAGTGGACTATTGCTAGTGGACTATGGCTAGTGAATTAAGCAGCTAACCTCTTTAGAGCGTTATCTAAAGAGGTTTTTTATTATGTTTTTATCAAGTCAAAAGGGTAGACCAATCTGCCATCAGTATGCGTGAATCGCAAGGATGGTAAGTATTGTTTAATGATACCTTTGTGAGCGTCGGCATTTTGCAAAGCTAGCTTTAGTTGTTGCTTTTTTAACAAGTATATTTTGTGGGACATGTTTATTAAATTTAGCTTAAGCCATCATTTAAAATATTTAATTTTTCTAATTCATTGGATCTATATATATTGTGCGTCCATTAGCTTGAATATTAGAAGATGGCATTGCGGTGCTCGAATTATAAGGTATTTTGAATGAACAAGAAGTTGTCACTATCACTAGCGGCTCTGCTATTGTCTAGCACAGCACTTTCTGCAACTGCTAATGCAGCAGTAAAGCTCGGTTTTGGCGTTGATCAAGGTTTAGGTATGAGCGTAAGAATTGACAATACCTATCATGTTTTTGCAGGTAATGATGGTGCGGCTTTTGATTACCACTTTAAACGTGGCAGGCTCTCAGAAAACGCACCAGTGTCTTATTTTGTTGGCGTGGGTGGTTACGTGCAATGGGACGATGACTTTGGGGTGCGAATGCCTATCGGTTTAGATTGGCACTTTGCCAAAGGTTGGAGCTTATATGGACATGTGAATCCAGCACTACAACTACACGATGATACTAAATTCAAGTTAGGCACCGGCGTTGGTGTGAACTATCGCTTCTAAACATAGGGCTTCTAGGCCTAGCGCTTCTAAACCTAGCGCTTCTAAACATAGGGCCGTTAGTTTTGCTGTCGCGGTATTGTTGCATTACAGCAGCAGTGCTGAAATTCACTACGTCACCTAAATATATATTCACACTCGTTTGAGAAGTAGTCCTATCCTAAGTTTTACTTGTTTAAGAGATGACACAAAAAGGCCAATGAAAAGTTGATTATTTCAGTGGCCTAGTGGCAATTTTTATGAACTAGTGGCAATTTTAATCAATGAGTTTTAAGTTGCCTTTAAAAATTGGGCTTATATTCAAATTCAGCAGCAGCTTTTGAGTCAGCAAACGCTTGTAAATGCACTATTGCTTTTTCCCTTCATAACATCAGTTGGTTACAAAATGAGGCGTGCATCACTAATTTTAACAAAGCCATATCATTTTACTAAATAGTTTTGCACTTTGTAATTTTTAAAAAAGCCAATTATTACAAGTGAATAGTGTTTTTATGATAACTATTCTTCACAGAAGTAACGCTTTAGTGAATTGTCTTTATCTATCTCTTTAGTAGTACGTCTTTAATACTGGGAACATGTCCAAAGAGACATATCCATCGCCTACTCGGGTATATCAGGCGATTTAATATTAAGGATGAACTTATGAATACTTCAATTCCATATAAAAAGCTTGTTGTAGCTAGCATGGTAACAATGCTATTTGCTTGTAGCAGCGATGATGACACCTCCACTACACCGATTGAAAATACCGCGCCAGTAGCTGTTGCTGATACCGCGACCGTACTGGTCAATGAGATGGTTACAATCGATGTTCTTGCCAATGATAGCGATGCAGATAACGACAGTCTGACTATTGTGTCGGTTGATTCAGATATGGCCGTGATTAAAGATGGCAAAATTGATTTTTCAGCAGGGGATGACGCTGGCGAAGAATCGTTTAATTACACCATTAGTGACGGCACCGATGAAACGACGGCGCAAGTCACAGTGACCATTGAGCTGCCGCCAGAACCGGAACCATTAAGTTATGTGGGAAGTTCTGCATGTGCGACGTGTCATAGCGGTCAGCACGATTCCTTCAGCAAAAGCGGTCATAACTTTAAAATTCAAAAAATCACTAACAGTGAGCTGCCTAGTTTTCCTTACACACCAGAAACGACTATCGATGGTGCAATTGATTTATTGCAATTTGCAGGACCTGATGGTGATGGCACAACTAACAATGCTTTAGGCGCTCCAACCAGCTATGACGAGGTGTCTTACGTTGTGGGTGGTTATCATTGGAAAATGCGCTGGTTAGATGCTGATGGTTATATTGTGACGGGACAAAATGTGCAATATAACATTCGTAATGCTGATGGCACGCTGAATATTCCTGAAAATCATTTGACTGACCCTGATGTGATGGGGGATTACAAGTCAACAGAGATAAATTATCAATACAAATGCGGTAATTGCCATACTACTGGTTGGAAGCGAACAACCACAGAAGATGGTGATACTCGTAATCCTGATCGCCAAGATAATCTTCCTGGAATGGGGGGAACATTCGCACTACAAGGCGTTCAATGTGAAGCTTGTCATGGTGCGGGTAGCGAACACGTTAGCTCTCCGTCCAAAACTAATATCACTAAAATTGCTACAGCGCGTACAACTGAAGATTTCTTAGCAGATGATATGGGCTTTGGTAAAGCGGTGACATGTGCTGAATGTCATACGCGTGATGGTGAGAAGGATTATCCGACTTACATTAGTGCATACAATGCTGCATTCCCAGATGGAAGTAAGGTTGGAGGCAGAATCATCTCGAGTGGTGGTATTTCTAAACACCATCAAACTGGTGATGAATTACTGGGTGTTGTGCCAGAAGATCATGGTAGCTATAGCGCTGGGGACGAAATTGGACCTAAGCAGGATATGGCATGTACCACTTGTCATGATTCACATAAATCTACAGTGAATCAAGCAAGTACTGATGGCCTTCATTCAGGTGCGGTGAAAGAGTGTACTGATTGTCATACCAAGGAATTCACTGATGGCGGTGGTTCATACGGGCACAACTTTATTGCCGAGTGTACCAGTTGTCATATGCCTAAACTGGCGAAAAGTGCACTGACTCACTTAGGTAAAGATGGCACAACTAAGTTTGGTGATGTTAGGTCTCATCTCTTCACTATTGACTTAGATCCAAGTGCTAAGCAGTTCACTACAGACGGTAAGTTCCAAATGCCATGGTCTACCGCGCAATATTCTTGTGGTGAATGCCATGATGACTATGCTGATAAAGCTGCTATGTTACCTAAAATTCATAAGTAAGGTGTGATTACTTAAGGAGGTTGGAACTGATTGATTTGATAAAGGTAAATGTAACTAAATAGTACTAAAAAAGCACTGAATGCTTATCTCGCTTCAGTGCTTTTTATCGTTAGCTTAGGTAACTTAGAAGTTCGGCTTATATTCAAATTCAGCAGCGGCTTTTGAGTCAGTAAAGACTTCAATCACTTTTTTCTTGTTGATCATTGCATTGACGATGTTATTTGGGAACGACTGAATGCAAGAGTTAAAGTGAGCTACATTTTGGTTAAAGATACGTACTGCTGCACCCACGTTTTCTTCTTGCTCAGTAATTTCATACATAAACTTTGAAAACGACTCAGAGGCTTTCAGCTCTGGGTATGCTTCAACAGCAACATTAATGCCTTTCATTAAATCTTGCGAGGCTTTGTCGACTTCGCTTTGTAGCTTTGTATCAATGTTATTGTCTTCTAATGCATTGATACCTTGACGTAATGCAGTAATTTTTGGCAATAATTCACTTTCGTAATCTTTGTGATCTTGCAATACGCGATCTAGCTCAGGGATGATGCGGCTACGTTGCCTTTCTTGGGTCAACACGTCCGCCCAGCCACGGGTCACTGAGTTATATTCTCTAACGATTAAGTTATATTTGGCTAAGATAGTTAAGCCAATGAAGAGGGCGACGACCCCTACAATAATGAGATTGTATTCCATGGTTATTCCTTATTTAATTTATGTGATGGAGCGGTATGTTGGATAATTTGGCTAACAAAACCAAAAATTCGATTAACTGTGTATAGCGAGGTATCGTTTAGCAGTTCATGCTTAAATTTCTCAGGCTCTGTGATGTCGAAATCCATTGCAGGGTTAAGCAAATTGGCATTATTTTGGTTAATCAATAGGCTGCCATCTTGTGCAAATTCAATGGTGAGTTTGTCGATTTGTTTGGCTGCTTCTTCACAAGCGATTACCACTGAAGGCTCTAGGAACTTAGCAGCAGTGAATTCAGAGTCTGCTTGTACATAGAATAAACGCTCAAACTCTTTCGATGCCGGCATGTAAGAATCTCCCCAGCGATTTGAGGTACGAATTGTACTGATCACTAGGCAGTTGGTTTTGTTAATGGGTGGGAAAATGACCCCTTCACGGTGGTAATGATCATACACAGTTCGGGTTTTGGTTTTACCTTTCGAGTCTGTGTAAGTTTCAACACGTTTATCAACATAGTGGTGATGAATTATCGAGGCACGTAACAAGCCCGTTGGAGAGTTAAAATCAATGTCTTTACCCCATTCCACAGCACGTGAGTGGTTACCACGTTGAAAGTCAGCATATTTATTGTCTGCTTCAGCAAGAAAGCTCTTGTCACAATCTTCCAAACGGTAGAGATGTTTTAGGGTTTCATTACGAAATAAGGTCGATAGCTTTTTAATTTTCTCCTTACGCGAACTAATAAAGCCTAGTGCTGTTAAGAAGGTGACAAAACAAATACCTAAAATCACAAAGTCTGGTGTGTCAAATTGCGGCCTGTATTGTTGGAATTTAAAGTAGACATAACCACAGCCAAACAAAATGGCACCAATCCAAGTAAGAATTAACCCCATATTGTTGAACTTTATTTGATGTGGAAAATTGATTACCTCATCAAGAGACTCTTTAACGGCCTCAATATTTTCAGAGTTAGTGACCTTTTCGTTGAGCTGTTTAATAAAGATGTTGAGGGCACTATTATCGATGGTCTTTTCTTTCACCGTTGATGGTTCATTTGTAGACATTTTTAAACCTAGATTCGAATGATGTTGGCTATGTTACGAAAAGGACTTTCTATGTAAAGTATTGTTTTAATTGATTGTTCAATAAAGAAACACTATGTTGTAAAGTGTGATCTGAGAGGCGTTTCGTTGGTGTTTTATTTCAGAATTATGACTAATAAAAGACGTTGTGATGTAGTTTTAACGACAGGTTTCACTGTTAAACTTGGTATATTGCAAAGGACCTGAATGTGCATTTTTTATTTTTTCAGTCTGTTGATTAACAAATGAGTTTACGTTTAACTTAGCAGCTATTCATTAACACTCGATAGTAAGTGTAGGATTCATGACCCCAGCGATTATGGCTGCTAAGCGCAGTAACATTAACTACCAGTTGCATGAATATCAGCATGATGCTCAAGCGCAATCCTATGGTTTAGAGGCTGCAGAGAAGTTGGGTTTAAATCCTGAACAGGTTTTTAAAACATTGGTAGTGAATGTTGATGTAAAACAGTTAGTCGTGGCCATCGTGCCTGTGGCGACGTCGCTGAATCTTAAATTATTAGCAAAAGCACTCGGGGCAAAAAAAGCACAAATGGCTGAGCCACAAGCGGTATCGCGAAGTACGGGGTATGTGATGGGCGGAGTGAGTCCGTTAGGGCAAAAGAAATTACTCACAACCGTGATTGATGCCAGTGCACAGCAGTTTGAAACTATACATGTCAGTGCGGGTAAACGCGGCCTAGAAATTGAACTTGCCCCTGGCGATCTTGCCTCGCTTACCCGTGCACAATTTGCTGATATACAGTCTCCATGACGTCATTCTCAATGATTCTATTTCAATGACTCTACAAGCCTCAACGTATAATCATCATGGATTTGAATTAAGATGCGTTCGGCTATTCAAATGCTGCAGGGACCTCAAAGTGCATCTGTTGTTTGCTATGAGGGTGGAGAAAGCGTAATGACTTGGCATGCAAGTGCAGTCTATCAGCCTGTTTACCGTATAAATCATCACCTACAATAGGCATACCTAACCCAAGATGATGTGCGCAATGCATGCGTAATTGGTGAGTTCGACCTGTTTTGGGGTATAAGTTCAGCAAGGCTTGATTGGCTATTACTTTGACTAACTGCCAATGGGTTTGAGCCGTTTTGCCATGTTCATAACAAACCAGCTGTTTGGGTCTGTCATCTAAATCAACCCTTAGCGGTAAATCAATATCACCCGCACTTTGCAAAGGCACACCATCAATTAACGCGACATAATGTTTCTCAATAGTACGCTCAATAAATTGTTGCACCAATGCTTTATTGGCTGCACTTGAAAGTGCAATCACCATCAAACCTGATGTGGCCATATCGAGACGATGTACAATTAATGGCCCTGTGGCTTCAGGGAAGCGCTGTTTCATTCTCAGTTGCACTGAATCAGCAATCTGTTTTCCTGGCACTGAAAGCATGTCTGCTGGTTTGTTGATCACCACAATATGATCATCTTGATAGACAATTTCAATATCTTTATCTGCTGCAGTATTGATAAGTAGCGGATCGGGATCAACATCCAAACCTTGAAGCATATGGCCTAAAATAGGTCGACACTTACTATGACAGGCTGGGTAAAAGTTTCGATGCTGCTTTACTTCTGATTTAGGCGGCTTTCCCCACCAAAACTCGGCCATGGCAATTGGTTGGTAATCATGCTGATAGGCGTAATTGAGTAATTTGGGTGCAGCACATTCGCCAGCGCCTGCCGGGGGCTGCTGATTAGGGCTTTGGGCAAAAATAGCAGATAAATCCTGAATCTCACCATTAGCATTGAGAAATCGATACTGGGCAAACAGCTGTTGTTGCAGTTGATGTGATAAGTGCTTACGCGTTTGTTTTAATTTAACCAGCTGCGCATCGTGCTCAGCGACTTTTGCCGAAATCGTGCTGATTTCTCGTTGCCAATGCGCTTTTAACTGACTGAGCTGATGTTTTTGCTGCACACTCTGACGGCTCAATTCGATAGACAGTTGATCAAATTCAGATTGGGTGATGTGTGCTTGTGAAAGTTGTTGTTGGGCTTGTTGGCGCTGCTGTTTACGTTGCTTACGCTGCGTTACCATTGATCGTTGCATAGCTTGAATTTGCTGCTGGCTTTGCTGGGTATTCTCAATCAAAGTGCGTTGTAAAAATCGCTGATGTTCATCTTGTTCAAGCAGGGTTATTTGCTGATTAATTTGATTGATTTCAGCCGATTCTTGGGTAAAGAAACTGTCTTGATGCAGCATGTCAAAAACGGGCGGCACAAAGGGAGCTTGATGATTAGCATCAGCTAACTTACCTGAAAAAGCCGCCAAAAAGCCGAGCTTTTGCTGGTTATCTTTTACCACTAATACGCCAAACATTTTGCCAATGGCGTCAGCTTGTATATCAGTATTGTGTAAACCAAAGTTATGCTGCCATGGGTTTTGCTCTAGGGTGGCTTGCAGCTGTTGCGCAGCTAATTGGCACAATGGATGCGCTTGATAGTAAAACGGGAAGGTAAACTTATCTGGCAAGGGAATATGCTCAACACTTGCTTCAAAGTGATTAAAACACGCATCATTATTTTTCATGCTTTACTCTGTTCCCCCTAGAAAGCGGGCTATTTTACCCTAAGGCTATGCTGTTAACAGCTCTAATCAGTCTCGTTCAGACATTTTTTATCTAAATTTCGAAAATCGTTTACTCTTGCCACTGTTTTGATTAGGTTTAAACAAGTGTTTTAATTCTACATGGAGTGTTTTTTGATGACGATTTATCAGCAGGTTGCCAAAGTTGGCCCCAAGATATTTGGCCGTGATACTTTATTTAAATATGGGTTTAATTGGTTGCCCATGTATCGCCGCAGCACAGGCAGAATAACCAAGGTGTCTAAAGACCTTCATAAAGTTGAGATGCGCTTACCTATTAGTTATCGCAATCGTAACTATGTCGGCTCAATTTTTGGTGGCAGTATGTTTTCAGCTGTCGACCCAATTCCTATGGTGCAGCTGATTAATATTCTCGATAACCAATATATTGTGTGGGATAAATCAGCTGAAATCGCCTTTAAAGCGCCAGCAAGAGAGGAGCTATATGCCGATTTTGTTTATACAGATTCAGAATTGCAGGACATTATTGAGCGTGTGGAGAGTGAGAAAGAAATTAATATTATTAAGCTGACACAACTCACTAATAAAGATAAATCAAAGGTATATTGTGAAGTCAGTAAAACCATTTATATCTCCACCAAGCAACACTACAAACTAAAGCGTCAACAACGGGCTGAGCAAACTCAGTCATGAGTTTTAATCTGTTTTTGGTCGATGATTTTTTTGATTGAAGATGTCATTGATTGATGCTTTTATGTGCTTTAAGCAGTTTTTGAGTATGGGTAAGTAACTCGGTATTACCTATTTTCCCATGCCCAGGCAGGACTTGTTTGGCCTGCCCAAACTGTTGCTTCAAGGTGGCAATTGATTGCGGCCATGCTTGTAAATCTGCCTCTGCAATATAACCTAAAGACTTACTGTTGATGCTTTTAACCATACACCCGCCGTATAGCAGCTTAGTTTTAGGAAACCACACAACTAAGTTATCAATAGTGTGTCCGGCGCCTACAAAGTAGACCTCGACATACTCATCAAGCAAGTTAAGTTTATTACCATTAAAACTGCTGACACTGGTGGGTTTATTTTGTTGAGTTAACAGCTGATTGGTGAGCGTTGAGGCATGCGTATTAATACCAAGGCTATTTAAATAACCCATTCCTGCCGTTCTATCATCATGTGAATGCGTTGAGATACTCGCTTTGAGCTCATAGCCTTGTTCATCTAGCCACTCAACTAACTTAATTGTGTCGGCTTCACTCCATGGAGTATCAATCAGATAGGCTGACTGTTGATCCGCTGCGATATAAATCAAACCGTTTGAGCTGACTAGGCCGAAACTATCAGTCAGTTGGTAAGATTTATGTAGATACAAGTTTTCAGTTAACTGACTTATTTGTAAATCGGATGGTTTCGATTGTGCAGCACTAATCGGTAAATGGATTAGTAAAAATATCACGATAACTTGATAAAACTTTGGCATAAATTCATCCATATAAGAGTCAAAATATGTTAGGTGAAATACGTCACTTTATCAGTTTTATTAATGATTTAAAGCGATCGCCAGTAGCTTCATGCTGCAGCTCAAACAAGAGTGACTCCACATTAGTCAACTGTGCCCCTTGGTTGATCATCATTTGAATTCCCAGTACTTTATTGTCAACACTGCGAGAAGATACCGCGTCAGCTGCTACGTGAACTTGATAGTGATTTCTGAGTAAATCTTGGCAGGTTTGATAAACGCATACATGGGTTTCTATGCCAGCAAGAATAATATGACGC
Organism: Shewanella maritima; assembly: GCF_043643735.1. Taxonomy (GTDB): domain Bacteria; phylum Pseudomonadota; class Gammaproteobacteria; order Enterobacterales; family Shewanellaceae; genus Shewanella; species Shewanella maritima_A. The sequence goes on along the minus strand of NZ_JBHZSM010000001.1, from coordinate 420,312 downwards.
CGATTTAACTCTTTTAGCTTTTGTTGCACTTGCTCACTCTGCCAACCACTAAAGTGCTGTTTACTAATAGGGGAGGTCGATTTTTCTAAAAGGTTGGCCAGATCGGCTGTAGTTTTCCCAAGCTTTTCAGGTAGTTGTTCTAACCAAATAATGGGGATGTCAAACAACTGTGCACCTTGAATTAACACATTCAATTGCTGCTGCAAGCCATTAGCTTGCTGCATAATTTGCGCAAGCTTACCTTGTACATCAACCACCATAAGTACTGAATCGTTAGCTTGAAACATGCCATGCCCCTATATAATTTTTTTAGATGATTGTTTAGTGTAAAGGCTGAGATAACAATCAAAAATACGCCATTAGTCTAGCGCTTAACTTTGGTAGATGAATTACGCTTACTATTTGACGGCATGGAGCAATGACAGTGATAAGGACAATGAAAAAGCGGATTGTAATTTGCGCAGATGGTACTTGGAATCGACCTGAACAAGATCTTGATAAAGATCAGGCAACCAATGTACTGCGTCTTGCTAGGGCAATAAGTCCCATCGCACATGATGGCACGGCTCAACAAGTGTTTTATGATTGGGGAATTGGCTCTTACCATGATGGCGTAATTGCTGGTGCGACAGGCCGAGGGCTGCATAAAAATATCATGGATTGTTATCGCTATTTGGTGCAGAACTACCACGCTGGCGATGAAATATTTTTGTTTGGTTTTAGTCGTGGTGCGTACACTGTGCGCTGCTTGTCTGGGCTGATTAATAATTGTGGCATTGTCAAACGAGCGGATGCGAAGCTCATTCAAAAAGCATTTGATCACTATAAGACCCAAGCTCCCGCATATGCCCCTCAGGGTGATAAGTCTATTCACTTTCGCCAGCAACACAGCCATGACAGTCGTGAAATTGCATTTGTTGGTGTGTGGGACACAGTGGGGGCGATGGGGATCCCTAGCTCCTTTCTTGGTTTGTTTGCGGATAAAGATGAGTTTTACGACACCAAAATTGGCCGTAATGTGAAAGTCGCACGACATGCTTTAGCCATTGACGAACATAGGCAAGACTTTGAGCCGACCATTTGGCAACCTAGTCATGTGACAGATATGCAGCAAGTATGGTTTAGTGGCGCACACAGCAATATTGGTGGGAGTTACTTACCCGACGCCAATGGCGAAATGCTGTCTGACAATGCTTTGATATGGTTAATTCATCAGTGCATCAATGCAGGCTTAGATATCGAGTCACACTTGCGAGATAACTTAGTTTGGGCGCCCTATGCCAAATTACATTCGTCTAGAAGGAGCTTTTATCGCTTGAAGCGCAAATATTATCGTGCGCTTGATCCAAACATTGCCCCAATACTCATCCATAAAACAGTTAAACAGCGTTGGGACGAGGATGTTAACTATCGACCTAAAAACTTAACGGAGTACATCAAGCAATTTGGCTGGCCTGCACAGAATGACCTGATTGAGTAAATGTCATCCATTTAGATAGTGCCATTGTTGATGTATGAGCTGACGCTGATTTAGCGATTAAAGTATCAATGCGCCGTGAAGCTTCTTCAGTATTAAAAACAGTGTTGCGGATGTACAATCTGTTGTATTCATGCTTGTTATTGCTAGCAGTAGTTTTTCTTGCTGTTGTCATGCTACACATAAAAAGGTATCTCAGTGTTTCAAAATTTATATATCTCATTGTTGATCGTTATTTGTTTCGCGATGGGCATGAATTCAGCGTTTGCCAAAGAATCTCAACCGCAAGTTAAAGTAGCGCAAAATCAAGGCGCACAGCGTATTGTGGCCTTATCGCCTCACAGTGTAGAGATGCTATTTGCTATTGGTGTGGGTGATAGAATAGTGGCGACCACTGAGCATGCCGATTTCCCTGAACAAGCTAAATCTATTACTCGAATTGGCGGCTATTATGGGGTGCAGATTGAACGTATTGTTGAACTTAATCCTGATTTGGTCGTTGTGTGGCAAGGTGGTAATAAGCTTGATGATATTAATCGGCTAATCGACTTAGGCTTTACAGTTTATGATTCATCACCTAAAAACCTAGCACAAGTCGCTGATGACCTTATTGCATTGGGTGAACTGACAGCTAATCAAACGCAAGCGCAAACAGCGGCTGATACATACCTTAGCGAGCTACAAAGCATCAAGTCAGCACATCAGCAAAAAGTGCCTGTGAAAGTTTTTTATCAATTATGGTCTTCTCCCTTAATGACGGTGGCGAAAGGCAGTTGGATTCAGAATATCATTGAGGTTTGTCAGGGTGAGAATGTGTTTTACGACGCAGCCACTGAATATCCACAGTTAAGTATCGAAAATGTGTTGCTGACTCAAGCGCAAGTTATTGTGCAGTCACAAGATGAGGGCAACATTTTAGGTATTGATTGGCAGGCGTGGCCGCAATTGCCCGCCGTGGCTAATGCACATATCTACCAGCTTGATGCAGATCTTATTCATCGCGCATCACCGCGATCAATTGAAGGCGTGAAAGCAATGTGTGAAGCGATAGATAAGGCACGATGACATCCGGATTGAACAATCACATTAAAAAGCCCTGAGGGTTAATTCAGGGCTTACGTACAATTTTTGTGATAACACTCGCACTTGAGCTGTTACAGGTACTGCACCTCTAATGACACTAGCATGGCATCGTCATCTTCAGACTCAAATTCCGCTTTTAATTCATAACTATCATTATTCACTTCAACGACCTCAGACCAACTTTCAGCTTGAGAACCATAGTAGTTCAACATGGCTTCACGCGTGGCAGGAACATTAATTTGGTTGAGGAAATCTAAGAACTCTTGATTAGACTCAACCGGGTGATTGATACTCTCAGACAGCTTCACTTGGGTGATTTTGCTGTCTTCATGCTTCACACGTATGTTTTTAGACAAAATCTCCCAACTACCATCGCTTGAGTAGTTAATGATATTCGGTACATACTGCGCCACAACATCTTGAATTTTGATATTTGGCTTGCCACCGTTAGGCACAAGAATATCGTCTAATAAATGGTCATTAAGGATCGAGTATTCAATCTTCATGTTGTCTTTGTAATAATCACGCGAGTGGAAAGTAAATCCACTGAGTAACAGCTCTGGTTTATCATCGTTATAAGATGAGTACTCAGAAAAGTCTAATTTTAACAAGTTATTATGATTAGAAACTGTATATTCAGATGTCGATTTTTGCTGTAAGTAATTTAACTTCTGAGTGACTATGTTTACATCATCACGGAACTGAGCCTTGTCGTCTATCAACCACGTGTTGTCAAAGTCTTCATCATAAAGAATGGCATTCTTGCCTTCGTAGTTCAGCAACGAACGTTCTTTATAAGTAATCTTCTTCACCTTACCGTTATCAATGTAAAACCAGAGGTCGCGCCCATAAAGCCACGCTTCTGTTTTTGCATCGAGAGTAAACTCAGCGCTAGCTGGACCTAATACGCTCAGCAGAAATTGTTTTGAATTGTTGATGTTTACGCCATATGCGCCTGATAGGGTGACATTGGTATTCGGTATCTGTGCTTTTGCAGCCAGTTTCGCTAACTCAAGATCTGTCATTAATGGTGATATTGAGCGTTTGATGGTACTCGCTTTGGCTGACGCAGATTGAGTTTGTTGAACCGGAGCCGGCTTTGGCTTGCTGGTAACACGAGCTGTTTTTATATAAGGCGTAGGCGTTGGATTAACCGGTTTTGCAACACGCTTATTTGCACTGCTGGCTTTATTAGTTGATGCGACTCGGGTATTTGTTGTTTTTGCAGTGCGACTGCGCTCAAACATAATCGGTTTACGGCTTAACTGGTTATAAGCGGTACTGATTGAGGACAAGCTATCATCATCGTCACAATAATCGATTAAGTCAGCCGTAATGATCAATTTATCCGTTTGGATAAGGTTGGTTATGATCACAGCATCGACACGTTTCTCTTTAGCTTTTTTACGTACTTCGTTGAAACTACTCTCAATAAATTTTTGATTAGAGCTACCAGTTACTTTCTTTTCGACATAAATGCCTTCAATCACTATCGGTGAGCAACTAGGTAAAAAGTCAAGAATCGGGGGGAGTGATTTAGCAGAAGCTGGCAAGCTAAAAAGAAGCAATGATACTGGAATCCATTTTTTGTACATTTGGGTGCATCCTCTTAAATTGAAAATTATTGCTAATAACACTCAATTCAATACCTGTAGAACTGAACTTCCTTTGCAGTAACATGGTATTGATGACTCCTCCGCTTTAGCATTTTTGAGGAAGAATTAACCTTAATTTCTTCCCATACTTTAGTGGTATTTTGAGCTGGGACTCTAAGTTAACAAGTAATTAACAAGTATGTCAAAGGTTTTACATTTAGGTGAGGGCATCTTTGATAAGAGCAGTCTTCATTGTAAGCTTTTCTAAGCTGAGATTAGTTTGACGTGCTTTCATTCAGCATCAGGGCTTTACGATTACCGTTGACATAATTTTTATAAAATATCATAAGATACTGATTAAGCATGTTTTAAACACAGGCTTCTTCTGGGACGATGTGCAGTCGCACTAATAACTGCCTAGTTAGTTCTTTCATTGATGAATTAAAACGCAAGGGGTGGCGGCATCACATAACGCTGTATGCTGATAGTTGGTTTTGTTTACTTATGGTTAACAATTGGACTGTTTGCGTATAAGGTATCGATATAATCAATCATTGGTAGATCACACTATTGTTGGATTCACATTGCCTTTGTTTTTAACTAACCCCGTTCTTTGACTATTGATTTTCCAAGGACAAAAAGATCGGCGTGATAGATTAATTGCTATTATGAATAGGTTTTATTGCGATAGTAGTAACGATTGGTTTTGATTCAGAACTGACGAACGCTAGTAGTTGATCAGTGATATTACCTATATCGGTAAATAATAAAAATCATTAAAGGAGAATGAATGCAAACGGTATTAATTTGCTTACTGATTGCCATGTTATTGCCATATATTGCCAAAGTGCCTGTCGCAAAGGCGATGGTTGCCTTAGGTGGCTATGACAATCAACACCCTAGAGAGCAACAAGCTAGATTGCAGGGCTTTGGTGCGCGGGCATTGGCTGCTCATCAAAATGCATTTGAGTCGTTATTAATCTTTGGCATCGCCTGCATAGTGACGATGGTGAGCGAGAGCGTCAACCAGACTACTTCTATGCTGGCCATCACCCATGTTGCTGCGAGAGTGCTTTACCATGTGTTGTACTTGATGGATAAAAGCAATGCTCGCTCGCTAACTTGGTTTGTATCGACGGGAGCGTCACTGGCAATCTTTTGCCAAGCCTTTTAGCTTTAGCTCTAGTTTTATTTTTAGCTCTAGCAGTAGTGCTTGGTGTTATTACTAGAGCTAATGCTAGAACTACAGCGAATTGATCCGTGCATATCCTAGCTCCGTGAGCTGGTCATTCACGCACTCTAAGATAAATTGTGCTTTCTCTTCACTATGTATGCGTTCTTCACTGGCCAATTGTTCACATGCCCTTGCTAAATCCGCGACCGTGGCTTGTGGTGCGCTAGGCATAGCAAATACAGGGGAGCTCAAGAATAACCCTGCACTACAAATCAAGGCTGACAAGCTTAATGTCAATGGGCGGTGTATTGAAAATTGAGTGTGACGCTGAGTGCAAACAAACATAGTGTTCCTCTAATGAGAACTTAAAAGTTGAATTAACTTAGCCTAAAATTGTTTGCACTGCGAGCGATTTTGATCGCATTTTGGCGACATTTTCACATTCCAAGTGATTACTTTCTCTTAATCGAGACCTGCTTTAAGACGTGCTGGAAGTTATCCTTTAATACGCTTATTTGAGTTTTTGACGTATGAAATCACAGGCTGCTTCAGACAGTCCACGTTTAGATAAATAACTTTGGGTTTGCTTTAACTGAAGGGTAAAGCCGACCTCTGATTCATGTAGCCGATACACATCTTGCCAATTGACCATTTGGTTAACATATTGCGATTGACTATGAATGCCCGTTTCATCAATAGTTACAGTGACCTTATTGTTGGCAGCTTTACTCATTTGTTGTCGCCACAGCCACCAAGTACGTTTAAATTTAATACTTAACAACTCTAATACCGCAAGACCAATGGCAAAGTAACCAAGGTAATACACCATCTCACGGTTTTCAGCGGATGCATTCGAGCCTATCACCGTAATGAGAGCTAAACCTACCACGCCGAAAATTGCAGCTTTAGTAAACATTTTTGGTTCGGTAGTTTGGTTAGCCGTTTGATCAAAGCATTCTTCAAAGTAGGCTTTATCTATGGTGAATTCAGTTTTAAATGGTGGCTGCGTGGTCACGTTCTAGCTCTCTTAATCATACAATTGCGGTATTGTCGCATAGCCAGTCAGTAAGGCAAGTACCGCTGAAATCTAATGTCTTACTGATGCTTTAAATGAAGTGTTAACAGGGGGAAATAACTTGGACGAGTTTTAGCATTGCTCATACAGGTACACTCGCTTGGTTAGTAAACCTATAGGAGCAACACTGAATAATATGAGCAACACTGAACATCGGCTACTAATTGTCTCGGATTATATTAATACCCCCAGTAATGATAGAGACAATGATAAAGGCCTAACTATTAATGCCAATGCTTACCATTAAATCCTAATTTATTGCTTACTTTAATGAGCAGCTGTCTCATTATCACTGATGGTGTTAATCAGTAGATCGGTTAATTGCTGTTGTTCTTCTGCCGATAGTTGTTGTCCTTGATGATTGGACACCAAAAATACGTTATCGGCTCTTTCGCCCACGGTGCTAATGTTGGCACTGTGGATGTTTAAATCCATTGTGCGGAACGCGCTGGCAATTTGACCCATGAACTCTTGTGTATCCAATGCTGAGACATTAAGTAAACTGCGGGTTGAGTGCCGTGAATATAAGAACTCCACATTAGGCTGATTATCAAAGCTTTGGTGTTGTCTTGATAAACGCAGTTTCGGTGGTTTGGCATTGTTATCTAATACACTTCTAAGCTTGTTTACAATCAGTTCACGTCGCTGTGCTGAGGCTATGGGTTTTTCATTAAAATCGAGTATTTTAAAAGATTCGACCACATATCCATCTTTAGTTCGTGAAATTTGTGCCTGATTAACCGAAATTTTCAAAGCAGATAAAGTATTGAAAAGTTTAACAAACAGTCCTGCTCTATCCTTGGTGTAAACAAACACATCACTACAACCTTTCACCACCACATCATCAATCGTAATCAACGTATCAAAGGGGTTATTGGTATCGGGTAAGGTTTGTTTATGGGCTAATAAGGATTGGGTGTATCTTGCGATATCGTCAGCTTCTGCCTGGCTGAAAAATGAAATCGGTAATGGTTGCCATAAGGCTTTTATTTGGGCTTCACATTCGCCAGTTTGGCATAACACAGATAGGGCTTCTTGTTTGTGCTCTCTAACCAGCGTACGCAGTTGCAAAATATTCTCTACACCATTACGCAGTGCTTTACGGGTAGAAAAATATAACTCCCTAAGTAATGAGGCTTTCCAATCATTCCATAGATCATCATTGGTAGCTTGAATATCGGCAATGGTTAAGCAATACAAAGCGTCTAATCGGGTTTGACTGCCCACGGCTTTAGCAAACCGGGTGACAATGTCTGGATCACTGATATCCATGCGCTGCGAGGTAATTGACATCAACAAGTGCTGCTCAACCAACCAACATATTAGCTGACGTTGGGAGGTTTTTATGCCATGAAATAACGCAAACTGATTGGCATCTACAGCGCCTAATTCACTGTGATCACCACCTCTGCCTTTTGCCAAATCATGAAATAATGCCGCAAATAACAGTGTCGATTTATTGGTCATTTTTTTGTAGATATCGCTAGCCAATTTGCTGGCATTATCTAAATTACTGGCGTCTTCTTGCGAAGGGGTATTGTCATAGCGGTAGATGTTTTTCAGTACTTTATGAGTGTGTTCATCCACTGTGTAGGCATGGAATAAATCAAATTGCATCTGGCCGACAATGCCGCGCCATTGTGGTAAATACGACGACAAAATACCGTGTTGGTGCATCAAAGAAATTGCTAATCCCATGCCTTGAGGGTGATTAAACAGGGATAAAAACTTGGCACGACAAGCCGCGAAATCTTGTAAGTCAGCCATTAAACGGCGACGAACTTGTCTTAGCAAGCGCAATGTTTCTGGCGAGATGCCGACAATTTTATCATGGTGGATAGCAATTAATTCAAATAAAGCCATGATTTGAGTACGGTCAATAAATACATCATCGTGACACACGTTAATGTGGTTATCGACAATTTCAAATTGCTCATTAATCGGGGTAGTTTTAATGGACTTTTTCGGCAAAATAGCCCGTTCGAAATAGGCCATTAACAATTGATTGAGTTCACGAATACGCTTCATGGCTCTAAACAGCTGGCGCATCATTTTTTCGATGGCGATATTACTGCCGTCACTTTCACCAAAGCCCATTATTTCCGCAACATCAGCTTGGTACTGCAATAACATCCGGTTTTCTGGGCGCTTGGCCACTTGGTGCAGCGCAAACCTGACCCGATACAACACATTGCGACACTCAATCAATTCGGCATATTCATCATTGGTGAAAAAACCGTGACTTCTAAGGGCGTGCATATCAGCCACACTGAAGTGTTTACGTGCAACCCATGTCAGGGTTTGGATATCTCGTATGCCACCTGGACTATTCTTTAAATTCGGCTCAATACTATAAGCTGTGCCGCCAGCCTTGGTATGGCGATCTTCTTGTTCGAGTTTCTTTGCAGAGAAGAAGTTTTGACTGCTCCACAGCTTGTTGCCATATAAGGCATCTAATACATGGTATTGGTGATCGACATTGCCTGCTAAATGACGGATTTCAAGCAAGCTGGTTGCGATAGTGACATCTTCTTTACAGGCTTTGTGAGTATCTTTTAGTGTTCTGACACCATGACCTAAATCTAAGCCAAGATCCCAAAGCTGAGTTAAAAACAGACTGACTTTTTCTGCTTCACTTTTCGTTAATGCCTTAGAGTGAATAATGCAGATATCAATATCTGAATATGGGTGCAATGTTTGTCTGCCATAACCGCCTACCGCATTCAGTGAAATACTCAGCTCATTAAATTGCAGCTGCTGCCAGAGCATCGTCAACAATTCATCAAAGAACTTCGCACGTTTGACGAGGGTTTCATTGATGGAGTAATCCAAAATATGCGCTTGTAAATATTGATCCAATGAGGCAATGGCTTGCTTTAGTTCAGAGGTGGTCATTCCTGAACGCAATTGAGAGATGACAGGCTGCGAAAACATGATGCTCCTTGTACATAGATACCGCTTCGGCGGATCACTAGGCATTGCAATGGCAATGGATGAGTGAAAATAAAGTGGTATGGGTCCGCCTACAGAGTAAGGTATTCTATGGCGCAACTCAAACCTCGCTGGATGAAAGGTACTCAAGATGGCTAAGCGTGGCCGGTTAGATCAGTTTATTGCCAAGCACTTACAAGAGCCTAAAAAGCGTGTTCGTCAATGGATGCGAGAAAGCCATGTTGTGTTAAATGAGCAAGTTGTATTTGCCGCCGATACGCAGATTGATGAGTTTGATACTGTTGTATGCCATGGGCAAGTATTGCAGCAACGCAGTCCTTGCTACTATTTACTGCACAAACCTGACGGCGTAGTGAGCGCCACCAAAGATACGCAGCACCCAACAGCATTGGCCTTACTTGATGAAAGTATACAAGCGCAAGATATGCTGCATATTGCAGGTAGGTTAGATTTACATTCAACCGGCGCCTTGTTAATCACCAATGATGCTCGTTGGTCGCAAGCATTGATGTCACCGCAAGCTAAGCTCAGCAAACATTATTTGGTCACCTTAGCCAACCCAATTGATGAATCTTATGTATCTGGCTTTGCTAAGGGCATGTATTTCGAATTCGAAGACATCACTACTCAACCTGCAATATTGAAGATTGTCTCTGAGCATCAAGCGATTGTTGAGCTGCAAGAAGGTAAATATCATCAAATAAAGCGTATGTTTGGCCGGTTTCGTAACCCTGTGGTTGGATTGCATCGTTTTGCCATTGGCAATATACAGCTTGGCGATTTACCTGAATCTCATTGGCGAGCGTTGACCCCAGAGGAAGTGCAATCCGTTTGGCAGAATGCAAAGCCAAAATAACCATTATTCTATTTGTTAATACACCACTTGCCGCTTTATCCGCACAGTGATCCAAGGTGCTTTGCCTGTCAAAGCTCAAAAACCTCACCCCTCAGCGCTACTTTTCTTTTAATTTTCTTTTAGTTTTCATTAGCTGAGATACTTTTGGATACATTTTGACACTGACACCTGTCGGTAATTTTTGTTAACGTGGGTTAATTAATCTCACCCTACAGTTAAGAGAATGTAAAGCATGAAACTTCGCCATTCCGTCGCCAGTGTATTGCTGGCATTAGGTTGTTTTTCAACATCTACCAGTGTGTTAGCTGATCCAAGCCAAGGTTACTACCGCGCCCCAGCCCTTCATGACCAAACCGTCATTTTTACTGCTGAAGGCGACTTGTGGAAAACCTCGTTAACCTCGCCAACGGCTAGTCGCCTAACGACACAAGATGCACAAGAAATCGATGCGAGTATTTCAAAGGATGGCAAGTGGGTTGCTTATATTGCCGATTATGATGGTGCACAAGAAGTGTATGTCATCAGCATTGATGGTGGTGTCGCTAAACGTGTGACCTTTGAAAATAGCCGCGTGCGCTTGCAAGGTTGGAGTCATGATGGTCAAGTGCTGTATTCCACTGACAATGCGTTTGGCCCAGCTAACTATTGGGTATTGAAAACCGTTAATCCTGATAATTTGATGGTCACTGATATTCCGCTTGCTGATGCCATTGAAGGCGCAATCGACAGTCAAGGAGAATACGTTTACTTTACCCAGTTTGGCCTACAAGCCAGTGGTGATAACGCAAAAGTGTATCGCGGCGGAGCCAAAGGTGAGATTTGGCGTTACAAGTTAGGCAGCGAACAAGAAGCGCAGCAACTGACATCTGCACATCAAGGTTCTGTTCGTCAACCTATGGTATCGCAGCAACGCGTGTATTTTATTTCGGATAGATCTGGAAATGACAACATCTGGTCAATGGCATTAACGGGTGGGGATTTCATTCAACATACCCAGTTTACTGACTGGCAAGTACGAGATGCGCAATTACATGATGGTAATATTGTGTTCCAACAAGGTGCCGATATTAAACGCTATGACATTGCCGCAAATACCACGAGCCTTGTAGACATAAAATTAACGTCCGATTTTCCGCATCGTCGTGAGAAGTGGGTGAATAACCCGATGGATTATGCCACTGCAGTAAGGTTTGCCCATCAAGGTGACAAAGTCGTCATTACCGCCAGAAGTCATATCGTTGTAGCGACTCATGATGGCAGTCGCTTAATTGAAGTTAACACACCAAAAGATGCGCGGGTGCGTCATGCGGTACTCAGCGATGATGGTAATTTTGTGTATGCCATTAGTGATGCGTCTGGTGAGCAAGAAATTTGGCGCTACCCTGTTAACGGCCAAAACGCTGCTGAGCAGTTAACTAAAGACGGTAAGACGCTTCGCACAGGTTTACATTTATCACCCAATGGTAAGTATATTGCCCACGACGATTATCATGGCAATGTGTGGTTGCTTAATACTGCAACAGGGCGCAACAATAAAATCATTGAAAACGGTGAAGGCTTAGGTGAGTACCCAGATATAGTTTGGTCACATGACAGCCGCTACATCGCGCTGACTAAATCCGAAATTGGCCAACAACGTCCTCAAATTGTGCTTTATTCTGTGTCTCAAGATAAAGAAGTTGCGCTCACCAGCGATAAATATGAGTCCTATTCGCCTAGCTTTAGTCGCGATGGTAAATGGTTGTATTTCTTATCAAACCGTGCATTTACTGCCACACCAACTTCGCCATGGGGCGACCGCAATATGGGGCCTGTTTTTGATAAGCGTACCGAAATATATGCGCTGGCCTTAGACCCGAACGCCACGTTCCCATTTGCGCCTAAAACTGAATTATCGAAAGCAGCAAATAACAGTGATAGTGAGGAAGCGTCACGGGTAAAACTTGAGTGGGAAGGGCTCAGTGAACGCTTATGGCAAGTGCCAGTTGCACAAGGTAACTTTTACGGATTAAAAGTGACTGAAGATCGTTTGTATATGCTTGACGATCAAGGTGAAGCAACGCAGTTGATGACGGTTAAAATGACCAACCAATCACCAAAAGCAGAAGTGTTTGCGGGTGATGTTAGCCAGTTTGAACTTGCTAAAGATGGCAAACAACTCATGCTGAAAAAGCAAAGTGATGCTAAGCAAATTCTGATTGTGCCAGCGGGCGATAAAATGCCAAAGGATCTAGACCATGCCAAAGTGAATACAAGTCAATGGCAACTGCATTTATCGCCACAACTTGAATGGCAGCAAATGTTTGAAGATGCATGGTTAATGCACAGAGATTCGTTTTATGACACCAATATGCGTGGCCTTGATTGGCAAGCAACAAAAGCCAAATATCAACCATTATTGACCCGCTTAACCGAGCGTAGTGAGCTCAATGATATCTTTGAGCAAATGATGGGAGAGCTCGACTCACTGCACTCGCAAGTGCGTGGGGGAGACATCAGCAAAGATCCTAATCAGCCTAAACCTGCATCTTTGGGCGCACGTTTAACCCAAACGAAAAAAGGCGTGAGAATTGATCACATCTACCAAAGCGACCCAGAATTACCTGCTTTTGCAGGACCATTGGCTAAAATCGGTGTCGATGCTGGTTTAGGCGATATTATTGTCGCCATCAACAATAAACCGGTTGAGAATGTCGCAGATGTGACGCAATTACTTCGCAATCAGGCTGGGCAGCAAGTGTTATTAACCCTGCAACGAGGCCGCAGCCAACACAATACTGTTGTTGTGCCATACAGTCACCGCGATGATGCATACAAGCGCTATAGTGACTGGGTTTACCACAATGCCAGCAAAGTGAACCAAGCAGGTAAAGGCGATATTGGTTATTTACACCTGTATGCCATGGGGGCGAATGATATTGAAAACTTCGCACGTGAGTTTTATACAAACTACGACAAGCAAGGCTTAATTATTGATGTGCGCCGTAACCGCGGGGGTAACATTGATAGCTGGATCATTGAAAAACTCTTACGCAAAGCTTGGGCATTTTGGCAGCCAACACACGGTAGTAGCCATGCCAATATGCAACAAACCTTTAGAGGTCACTTAGTGGTTTTAGCCGACCAAATGACCTACTCAGACGGTGAAACCTTCTCTGCAGGTGTTAAGGCGTTAGGCTTAGCGCCATTAATTGGTAAGCAAACTGCGGGGGCTGGAGTGTGGTTATCAGGCCGTAATTCACTCACTGACAAAGGTATGGCGCGCGTGGCTGAATACCCGCAATATGCTATTGATGGCCGCTGGGTAGTTGAAGGTCATGGAGTTGAGCCGGACATTGAAGTTGATAATTTACCTTATGCAACATTCACAGGGCACGATGCGCAACTGGAAGCGGCAATCAGCTACTTGAAACAAGAGTTGATCCAGCAACCTATAACGCCATTGAAGGCATTACCTATCCCTGAAACGGGTAAAGCTGACGATATCGTCGCAAAATAGTGCACAAGTTCTGATGAAGAAAGAGTGAACAATAAAAAATGCCTATGTGTCGACATAGGCATTTTTTTAAGTAATACGGATAAGTTATTTGGCTGCGGGCACAATGGCGAACAGGCCAGTTACTTAATTTCCTAGTATTTGATTTCTACTTCACACGCTAACGAATTGGCAATGAAGCAATTGGCGTGCGCTTTTTGATGAATACGGTCAATGACTTCATCACTGACTTCAACACCTTCTGCGAACACCACTTCAGGCTGTAAGCACATCTTAGTGACAGCAATTTTCCCAGCGCCATTCTTGCCGAGTTCAGCACAAGCATTGTCTTGGTAACTTGCAACAGGTAAACGTTTTAAGTGGGCAATCGCCAAAAACGTGAGCATATGACACGATGACAATGCCGCAAGTAAGTTTTCTTCAGGATTGATTTTTTCTGCATTGCCTTTGTATTCCGGCGCTGATGAGGCTTGGATTACTTGGCCGCTACCAAATTCAATTTGGTGGTCACGATTAAACTCACCTTCATTACTCGGTGATGTTTGCCAGCTCGTGGTTAACTTAAATCCCATTGAATTCTCCAGTTTGCACTTTGGCTTCGGGAATAAATGAGCAAAGAGTGTACTCGAAAAATGACTGTAAAAGTAAGCCTAAATGATGATTGCTTTATGATTATTTGACATCATTTATAGCTTTTTTATTCCAAAACAGGATATTCAGAGCTTATTCTTGTTGATAGATTTTTAATTGGTAAATAATTATTACGTATATACCTGTTTATAAAAGATAATCTTATAAAGTTTTTCCTCTTAACCCCCAATTTAATGTTGCGGGTTTGTTATGAATACGTATGCAGTAAGTTGTCCCGGCTCTTTGTCGGTGCTTAGTATATTTGAATAATAAACCCCCATAGCCTCATTAGGATGAGTGGTATGAAGAAGCATTGGGGAATCATAAGCCTATGTAAGGTGAGGGGAAACCAATGCTTAACTGTAAACCCAGTCTGTTGACTGTGGCGATTGCAGCGGCTGGGATGAGTGTGATGTTCGTTCCTTCTGTTGTGAGTGCTGCACAAGCAGAATCTCAAACTCAGTCTGTTCAAACAAGCGCCAGTGAAACGACTGCCGATGCCTCTGAAAATCAAGCTAACACAACTGAAAATGACGCTTCAAATGAGGCTCAAACAGCCGATATTGTCGCGACAGAGGATATTGAAGTTATACAGGTGAAAGGTTATAGCCGCAGCTTGATTGACTCAATAAACGCAAAACGCTTCAGTGATACTGTTTCTGAGCAATTGTCAGCAGACGACCTCGGTGCCTTGCCTGATGTGTCCATGGCTGATGCATTAACCCGATTGCCGGGTATTTCAGCTGTGCGAACAGGGGGGCAGGCCGCCGAAATCAATATTCGTGGTATGTCTGGAGGCTTTGTTTTCTCAACACTGAATGGGCGAGAACAAGTTTCTACCAGTGGCTCTCGTAGTATTGAGTTTGACCAATACCCCTCTGAATTAATCACATCTGCAGCAGTGTATAAGTCACCAAAAGCATCTCTGATTGAAGGTGGTGTTGCAGGTACCGTTGAGCTAGCGACAGTTAGCCCTCTTAGCAAAGATGAAACCCATAATTTTGTCGCTAACGTACGGGGCATGTATAACGACAGAGCGAGTGAGGTTTATGGTGCTGAAGAATATGGTCATAGGCTTAGCTTTTCCTATCAAGGAAAATTTCTAGAGGACACGCTTGGGGTTGCCATCGGCTATGCCAGATTAGAGCAGCCTAGCGTGGCAACGCAATTTATTGGCCTTGCTTATAACGATCTCAAAGATGTCGATTTTCTAGACAATGATACTAATGGGCCTGTCGGGGATGATGGGGATGATAGTAATATCCACAAAGAATACATCAGTGAAGGATTCGAACTACAGCATTTAGGTGGTGTCGAGACACGCAATGGCTATATGGGGGCAATTGAATGGGCGCCTGTAGATAATTTTGTATTGAAAGCCGATACCTTCATTTCTCGTTTTGATAGCGAAGCTTTTGCTCGTGGTTTCAGGGTGAAGTTAGGTGGCCCAAGTGCCGCGGTGGCAAATCCTGTATTGGATGGCAATGCCGTCATTGGGGGGACGTTCAATCGTACAACGGGCAGTTATACCCGTGTGGAATTGGTCAATGACGATAACCAAGATTTCGACGAAGTTGACAACTATGGCATTAATGCTGACTGGCAGGTTACTGATAACCTCAATGTGAATGTAGATGTGTCTTTATCTTCAGCTAAAAGTAATTTTCGCAACGGTTTATTGTGGTCGAATGTGGCCATGGATGCCAATGCTACCCCTGCCATTTTTGATGACAACGTCTCTATTTCATACCTTCTAAATGGGTTAGATTTACCCGATGTTGGATTCAATCAAGCAGATGCATTTACTGATATTGATAAAGTCATGGTCAGTAAATACGGCATCTACCCGTATGTTAACGAGGATGAATTAACCGCTTACCGTATCGACTTTGATTACGCGTTAGACAATGACTTTATTTCGAGTATCGAGTTTGGTGCGCGCTATTCCGATCGTACTTATTCAAATGACCGTTCAGTTTTTGAATATGGTAACGATGGGGCATTTTCAAAATCAGAACCGCCATTACAATTAACTGAAGATATGGCAACAGTGGTTGATTGGGAAGGGGACTTTAGTTATTTCCCATCCTATCTTGCCGTTGATTTAAATAGTGTGTTGAATGCATGGTTCCCTGATGGCACACCACAACCGGTTCAAACTTGGGGTAATGCCGGTGGCGTAATCGACCCTATGGGTTACACCACTAACTATTCTTGGTCAGTATTGCAAAGTGGTGATGTATTTGAAGAAGTCACCTCAGGTTATGTGATGGCTAACATCGACATGGAGTTGGGCGGCTTACCTATTACAGGTAATTTCGGTGTGCGTGTTGTACATACAGATCAATCTGCGACTATGCTGCAAAATGTGGAAGGCGATCCAACACTGGGTGCGCAGAACATCACAGATGAAATTGGCATTGTTAATCAAAATTATGCGCGTACTGTACAAGGGGTAAGTTATACCGATTACCTACCTTCATTGAATCTAAACTTTAAAATTACCGAAGACTCACAAATTCGATTTGCGGCAGCCAAGGTGATGTCGCGCCCACCGATTAACCGTCTTGCTGGGGATATCAGCGCCACGGTGAATGATGATGGTGAAATTAATGGTTCTAGTACCAATAACCCCTTCTTAAAGCCATTTTATGCTAATCAATATGATTTATCTTATGAACGCTATTTTGCTGAGGGAGCCTTTGTAGCAGCGTTATTTTACAAAGATATTGATTCTTTTATTGATACCTTTTCTATTGAAAATTACGACTTTAAAGCTAATGGCTTCAATGTCCCTGATTACATCATTGATGAAGACAGCGGTGAGCAAATTGCCACGACCAATGGCACTTATACAACCGCAGTAAACAATGCCGAAGGCGGCTACATTCGTGGCCTAGAGTTAGCTTATACCCATGTATTTGCCAACTTGCCATCAGCATGGTCTGGTCTCGGTTTCAGTGGTAGCTATTCATATACCCAATCAGAAGTGGAATCGATCACCAGTCTCGGTGGTGGCAGTGTGACTCAGTCCTTACCCGGTTTATCTGAAAATGTCGCCAATGCCACTTTGTTCTACTCATACGAAGGTTTCGAAACACGCATTAGTGCCCGTTATCGAGATGAGTTTGTCTCTGAGCAAGTCGCGATTAATGAGCAAGTAGTGAATTTTGATGGCGAGACAGTCGTTGATTTCCAAGCGTCTTATCAAGCAACCGACTCATTAGGTGTGTTATTTCAAGTCAACAACCTTACTGATGAACCCACTAAAAGCTACTTCGGTACCGAAAGTAAAACCGGCACCATTCAATACTTTGGCCGTGAGATCTATCTGGGGGTGAATTATGTCATGTAATCAACTTCAGCCAGTTAATCAAGATAACGCCAGCCATAATAATAAAAGGGAGAGAGACCACATGCAGCGCATATCAAGTGGCCTTAAATTATCAGTACTTAGTGCTGCTGCCTTACTGCTTTCAGGTTGTGGCGGCAGTAGTAGCGAGTCAGGGGAAGTGTTGCTGACATGTGATGTCCCCAATGTTCCAAATGCAGCGGGCACAGAATGTGTACCACCACCGCCATTAAACTGTCCTGCACCTAAATTCCCAGATGCAAAAAACGAATCGTGTATTGTGGGTTATAACCCAGAATTACCAGAACCAGTAGTGTATGCGGGCGCTAATCAAGCGGTGTTGTATTACAACCGTATCAAAGACAAAAACAATACAGAATCTAACCCTAACTACCCAGGTTATAAGCTGCACACTTGGAATAATGATACTTGTGATGCTTATGCGCCACCGTTTGATGCCACAGACTGGGCCAATGGGCATACCTACGATGGTATTGACCCCAATTATGGTGCCTATTGGATCTTAGATTTAAAAGAAGGTCACAGTGAATGCGCCAATTTTATTATTCATATCGGTACTGAAGGTTCAGGTAAAGCGCTAGGCGATGGTGACTTAATCATGAACCTCAAAGCTTATGAGGATGCGAGCGCGCCGGAGGCACAGTTTGACCGTGCAAACTTTACCATTCACGGTGAAAGCGATGTGTATGATTACCCATTATTAGAGGTGGGATTCTCAATTGATGGTGCCAGTGCCCATTGGTTAGATAGAAATACCTTCATTTGGAATGCTGAACCTGATGGCGTGGCTAAGTTTGTCGTGCATCATTCTGCTTCGGCACAAGCCACGCTGAATGAAGATGCATCGGCCATTGGCGGTGAACAAGTTGAAGTCGTTGCGACAGAGCTTTCAGATGCACAAAAAGCCCTAGTGCCACATTTAGCAGATTGGCCAGCTTATGCAGCGCAGTTTTCAGAGGAAACAGCTAAAGCATTGGCCAAGCAACAATTGGTGATGGCTGCTTATGATGCTGATAACAAGCCAGTATCTGCCAGCAATGTACAAGTAGCTAAAGTGTTGGATGATCTTTATACCAAAGCTGAAAATGATGCTGATGAAGCCATGCTGGGTATTCATTATGATGGCAGCAAAATCACTTCCAAAGTGTGGGCGCCAACAGCGCAAAGTGTCAGCTTGAAAGTATATGATGCCGCTAAAAATGAAACGGCTAGCCATGTGATGACAGAAGATAGCGTAACGGGCATTTGGTCATATGCTGGTGGCAGTGAACTTGATCGTCAATTCTATCGATTTGAGGTCACGGTTTATCATCCGGTCACAGGTAATATTGAAGTGCTTGAAACCACAGACCCATATTCACTCAATGTATCAACCAATGGCCGCTACAGTCAGTTTGTTAATTTAGCTGACGCCGACCTGAAGCCTGATGGCTGGGATAATCATAGCGTCCCAACGATCACGAATATTGAAGATGCAGTTATTTATGAGGGACATGTACGCGATTTCAGCGCACGTGATGAATCAACTTCTGTGCAAAATAGAGGCAAATACCTTGCTTTCACTGAGCAAGGCAGCGCCCCAGTTGAACATTTGCGCTTATTAGCTGAGCACGGTGTGACCCATTTTCATTTATTACCGGTTAATGATATTGCCAGTGTGAATGAAGATGCCGCAGAGCGCATAGATATTACTGACACGTTGGGCACTTTGTGCGACAAAATTGATGGCAATGCTGATGCGTGTAGTACACAAGATCATTCAGCAACCATTGAAAGTGTTTTACAAGGCTTTTTAGCCGGCTCAGATGAAGCGCAAAACCTCGTGAATGCGATGCGAGGCTATGACAGCTTTAACTGGGGTTACGACCCGCATCATTTCATTGCGCCTGAAGGCAGTTATGCCAATGATGCAGAAGGTATCGCGCGTATTAAAGAGTTGCGAGCGATGAATCAGGCGCTTCACGAACTGGGCTTAAGAGTCGTACTTGATGTTGTCTATAACCATACTAATGCATCAGGTCTGTGGGACAACTCAGTATTTGATAAAGTCGTGCCAGGTTACTATCACAGATATAACGAAATCAGCGGCAAAATTGAAACATCCACCTGTTGCGATAACACTGCAACTGAACATCGTATGATGGACAAGTTTGTCTCAGATTCAATGGTGATTTTAGCCCAGCAATATGGTTTTGATAGCTTCCGTTTTGATGTGATGGGGCACATGCCAAAAAGCAGTATTCTGGCCGCACGTGAAGCCGTGCAAGCGGTAGACCCAGATAATTACTTCTATGGTGAAGGCTGGAACTTTGGTGAAGTGGCTGACAACCGTTTGTTTGAGCAAGCGACGCAAGCCAACATGGCAGGCAGTGAAGTGGGTACCTTTAACGACCGTATACGTGAAGCGGTGCGGGGTGGTGCTTTATTCGCTGAAGAACAAAAAGATGACTACCTTCGAGACCAAGACACATTGCGTTTATCGATGGCTGGTAATATCGAAAACTATGTCCTGAAAGACTTTAACGGTAATACCGCCGTTGGCAGTAGCTTCAGTTGGAACAGCCAACCGACAGCGTATGCCAAAGACCCCGCTGATAGCATTAACTATGTGTCAAAACATGATAATGAAACTCTGTGGGATATCTTGCAATATTCAAACAACATTAGCTTGTCACTTGAAGATCGCGTTAGAGTACAGAACATTGCGGCAACGATTCCGTTAATGAGCCAAGGTATTCCATTTTTACAAATGGGTGGCGACTTAATGCGATCAAAATCCATGGACCGTAACACCTATGATTCAGGCGATTGGTTTAACTGGGTCGACTTTACGCAAAGCAGTAATAACTGGAATGTAGGTTTACCTCTAGCGCAAGATAATGCGGCTAAAATGGAGCAAATCATCGCGCTGTCAGGAAACCCAAATTCTGCAGCATCTATGAGTGAGATTCAGTTTGCGTCGAGCGTATTTAATGAGTTTCTATCCATTCGTCAGCAAAGCCCGCTACTGCGTTTAACCAGCGCACAAGACATCATTGACCGAGTGGGTTTCCACAATATTGGTAAAAACCAAACCCAAGGCGTGATTGTCATGAGTGTGGATGATGGAGATGCTTGGGCTGATATCGACCCTATGGTCGATGCGATGGTGGTCATGGTTAATGGCTCAAGCGAGTCACAATCCATTACAGTCAATACTGCAGTTGGTTTTAGTTTGCATCCAACACTCGCTAATTCTATGGATAGCCGTATGTCTGACGCGCACTTCACCCAAGGTGAAGGTGAGGGCACCTTTACCGTTCCTGCACTCACAACTGGCGTGTTTGTTAAAACACAGGGCGATATGCAAGGCGAAGGGCTAAGTGCCAATGCAACGGCTGGTGCGCCAGATGTTGTGCCATACGGCAGTACCACAGTCTTTGTTCGTGGTGGCATGAATGGCTGGGGTGAAGTCGATGCCTTTGAATATGTAGGTAGTGGTGAGTATCGCGCAGCCATTGCGCTTAATACTGAAACCTATGAGTTCAAAATAGCATCTGCAGATTGGAGTACCGTTGATTTTGGTGGTGTGAGCGCAGCAGAAGCCGGTGTTGATGAAGATGTCGCTGAGGCATTAGCACGCAGTGGAGCTAACTTAAGTTTCACCCCAACGCTGGCGGGGACTTATGTGTTCTCATTGGATGCATCTGATAAAGATAACCCTGTATTGACCGTGTATAACGAAGAGCCTTTTGTCGGCACCAGTGTGTATTTACGTGGTGGTATGAACGGCTGGTCAACGGATAATGAATTGACCTACATGGGCGGCAGTATTTATCAGGCTGAAATCATGGTGACTGCGAACACCCATGAATTTAAAATTGCCTCAGAAGATTGGAGTACGGTTGATTATGGCTCTGGTGAGGCTGATGGTGTTGTGACGACTGGTGCAGCTAAAGTGTTAGCCATTAAGGGAGCAAACTTAAGTCATAACTTTGATTCTGAAGAGGTTTATACCTTTTCATTTGATATGAGTAACCGTAATGAGCCGACATTAACCATAGATAAAACGGATATGTTTGCCGGTAATACCGTTTATATCCGCGGCGGCATGAATGGCTGGGGTGAAGTTGATGCGCTAAGTTACCAAGGTTCATCCGTTTATCATGTGGATATTGCACTCACGGCAGGTGCGACTGAGTTTAAAATTGCCAGCAGTGACTGGTCTACAGTTGATTATGGTGCGATTGCGGGGGATGAAAATGTGGTGTTAGGCGAGCTTAAAGCACTGGCTAAAAAAGGTGCCAATATCAAGCTTGATGTCCCCAACGATGCAACTTATCGCTTTACGGTAAGTGGCCCGTCATTAGACGCGCCGATGCTATCAGTTGAGCAGTTAAACTAACATAAATGACAGATTGGTTTTTATTTGAATAAACCTACTGAGCACTAAAGTAGGTTTAATCACGCCAATTAACCCATTAAATCTCCATGCCCAGCAATAATGCTGGGCATTTTCTATGATTTTATTTCTTCAATAAAAAATGAAGCTTGTTATTTAAATTGTTCAAAGTAGTAGATTTATTAACAAATATTTGTCTGAAATATCACCACAAGCACCCTGTTTAGCTAGTTTTTTGTTCAAACAGACTAAAAGTTGCAAACCATCAGTGATTTTTACCGCTATACTGAAATTGAGTCCAACGAATGGACACTCTGCAAGCTTTTATCTTGTAAGCCTATCAACCCGCTGAATTAGGAAGTTTTTAACAAAGCGACACTTTCGTATATCAAGGAATTAAAAAGTGTGAACTAACCATCAATTGTGGTTGTCATATTCCTGTTAACCTCTTGATAAGTGATTAACATGCCCCAATGTCTATCCATGAGAGCATGCAAATGTATGAAACGAATAATAGGCAAGCTGAATCTAAGGACACTTTATGAAAATAAATCTTTCTGGTCATCATGTAGATGTTACTGACACTGTAAAGCAACACGTCGACGAAAAATTTGCCAAAATTGCTAGCCATTTTCCAACCCTTATTTCTCTAGATGTCACCATTACTAAAGAACATGGTGAGTTTGAAGTTGAAGTCCGCACCCATTACGAAGGTGCAAGCGTTGCCGCGAAAGGCAAAGATCCTGTTATGTGGCCAGCAATTGCAGCTGCAAACAAAAAACTTGATGCTGCACTAAAGCATCGTAAAGGCCAATTAAAAGCGGATAAGCACGCTAAGCCAGAAGTCACTGCACCAGAAATTGCTTATGAAAAAGTCCAAGAGATGGACTTACGTTAATCCTGATATTAATACCAATTAGCACAAGTATGTGATCATTTTTACTGGTTAAAATCGCTTATAACTTCGTTATAAATTTTGAAGCTAGAACAACTAGCTAGCTGCAATTTAAGCCTTGTTCTTAGTGATTTTTCCTACGCAATCTCTGTTCACTTATTTATCCAAATTGGTATCAGGCATAAAAAACGCAGCATTTGCTGCGTTTTTTTATGCCTATCTGCCAACACGTTGGCAGTGAAATGCTTAGTGGTCTTGGATATCTGCATTGTGATACACGTTTTGTACGTCGTCACAATCTTCCAGCGCAGCGATAAACTTATCGAACATCTCGATGTCTTCTTCGTCAGTGATCTCAGCCATGGTTTGCGGTACGAATGACAAATGCTCAACTTTAAAGTCGATGTTTGGCATTTCTTCGATAAGGGCATTACGCACTTTATTGAATTCAGGTACTGGCGCAAATACACTGATCATGCCATCTTCAAGTTCAACGTCTGTGACATCAACATCAGCCATCATCAATAACTCAAGAATAGCTTCATCATCATCACCTTCAAAAACAAATACAGCTTGATGATCAAACATGTGTGCAACAGTGCCTGGGCCACCAAGTTTCGCCCCGTTTTTAACAAACGACTGACGAACTTCAGTGAAAGTACGCTTACCATTGTCGGTTAAGCAGTCCACAATCACCATGCAGTTACCAGGACCAAAGCCTTCATAACGTGCGGTATCGTAGTCTTCACCACCGCCACCACGGGCCTTTTCTATTGCACGTTCAATAACGTGTGCTGGCACTTGATCTTTTTTAGCGCGTGCAATCAAACTGCGTAAGGATAAGTTACCGTCTGGGTCAACACCACCTTGCTTGGCGCAAACGTATATTTCTTTTCCGTAGCGCGAATATAAACGGGTTTTCTGACCGGCTGTCTTAGCCATGGATTCTTTACGGTTTTGATATGCTCTGCCCATCTTAAATCTCGTATTTTTCTAATTTGTAATTTCAAAATTGTCATCGATTCTAGCAGGATTAGTCAGGGCTGTTTAGCGTCATTACCAAAAAAGTGGCAAAAAGTGCTGAGGAAAGCCAACCAGATCAAAGGAAGGTTAATTTACACTTGTTTGTAAATCGTGACTATGTAAACTGTACGTTGCGTAAAAAGTTAACCGTTTTGAGGTGTTTTGTTTGCATTTGCATACATTGCTTATGGTTAGCTGCATGATGGCATGGACGTCTCACAAGTCTAGAAACAGCTTTACGCTGCATAGGCAAAAAATATAACAAGAAAACGCAGTTGCTCCTCGTACAAAGAGCAGTAACCAACGTTCACCCAGAAAATACTGGCAACGAGAGTCTTAATATGAGTGTTGAACCCCAACAAGTACTGTCATCAACCAATGACACAGGCAAGGCAACCGTAACCGTGTTGTATTACGAAGAGCCTGTCAGTCTAGAGATGCATAACGAAGTGCTGAAAGATTTAGATATTGGCGCATCTGGACGTGTGATGATCCCAGATTCATTCAGGCGTGGTAAATCGATTATTGCCGTATTGGATGGTGAATGTCGTATTCTAAACGCGTTAGGTGAACGGGTTTATGCCCATAAAATAGTGGTATAAATCAGAGATAACAAAACGGTGCCTGAGTGCACCGTTTTTTAATGCAGGGCGATTAAATAATATCTTGCAGCAGCTTGTTTGCTAGCGGCATCAACATCTGCTTTTGTGGGTGTGTATGAGCATAAGTGCGCAAACCAAAAATCCCCATAATCAAATATTGCGCTAATAACTCACTTGGTTGCGTGTTGGTAATTTGCCCGGTTTGTTTGCCTTGCTCTATTACTTGCATTAAAGCCGACTCCCAGCCTTGAAAATGTTGCTCAACAACATGGCGTATTTGCGCATCTTGTTCGCCCACTTCACTTAATGATTTCCCTAACAAACAGGCTCGCGCAGCGTCACCGCTCACACACTCATCAACAATGTGGTTTAAGTAAGTCTGCAAATTAGCTTGTACATCGCAGGTATTATTGAAGAAGGTGTCAAATTGCTGAGTTTTGTCTAACTGATATTGTTCGATAGCAGCAAGCAGCAACCCTTTTTTATTCTCAAATGCACAATAGATTGACCCAGGATGCAGCCCTGTGGCTTTAGTGAGATCTTGCATGCTGGTTTTGGCATAGCCATTAGTTGTGAAAGCGCACATTGCTCCTCTAAGCACTGACTCTCTATCAAACTCGGCATTTCTCATAATGTTATCTCTTTTGTTTTGCAGCAATATCAGCAGATAGTTAACGCTTTATAGCTAAACAGTCTATCTAATTTTGAATAAGCATTCAAAAATTTGTTGAATGCTCATTCAAATAAGATTATCTTGAATGCTCATTCAACAACGGAGTGCCCGATGACTGCCAATTTATTCACGCCATATCAGTTAAACGAAACCTTAACACTGCAAAATAGAATCCTTATGGCGCCATTGACTCGTTGCATGGCAGACAATGACTTAGTGCCAACTCAGCAAATGGCCGATTATTATGCGCGTCGTGCACAAGCTGGTTTGATTATAAGTGAGGCGGTGATTATTCGCCCTGATGGTCAAGGTTATCCCAATACTCCGGGCTTATTTACTCCAGAACAAATTAAAGGCTGGCGTGTTGTGACCGATGCAGTGCATCAGCAAGGCGGTAAAATCTTTGCTCAGCTGTGGCACACTGGTCGTGTCGCGCATCCTCATTTCTTTGGTGGTGACAGTGGTGAAGGCGATGTGTTATCTGCATCAGATGTCGCCATTGAAGGCAGCGTGCCACGCATGCGTGAACTCACTTATCAAACACCTACACCTGCAAGTATTGCACAAATTAACCAACTGATTGCTGACTATGCACAAGCCGCAGCCAATGCGATTGACGCAGGCTTTGATGGTGTAGAAATTCATGGTGCTAATGGCTATCTCATCGACCAATTCCTGCATTACGATTCCAATCGTCGCCAAGATGAATACGGTCAAACACCAGAAAATATGTCGCGCTTTGCCCTAGAAGTGGTTGATGCCATTACTTCACGTATTGGTGCTGATAGAACCGCATTGCGTTTATCACCTGGCGCTTATTTTAATATGCAAGTGGATGCAAGAGATCGCGATGTCTTTGATTATTTACTGGATCAATTAGCCAGTCGTAAATTAGCTTTTTTACACGTGGGCATTTTTGATGATGCTATGCAGTTTGAGCATCTAGGTGGGCGAGCATCGGACTATATGCGCAAGCAATATCCACATACCTTAGTCGGTGTTGGCAGCTTTAGTGCACAAACCGGCAGTGAAGCCATTGCAAATAATCGTTTTGATTTACTGGCAATCGGTCGACCATTTATTGCAAATCCAGATTATGTGGAGAAAGTGCAATCGGGCGCAGAGCTAGTTGAGTACAGTGAAACCATGCTAGCTGAGCTAGTGTAAACCCAGTTTTAAAGTAGTGCTGATATCTCATCAACCCCAAATTAGATGGTATTAGTTTTCACAGCCGCAATGACTATTGCGGCTTTTTTTATTGGGTAAAATACTAAAACAAGTAGCTAAAACTAAGCGAACCGAAGCCGTGCCAATCTGATGGATCGGTTTCAAACTCGCTGGTGTAGTATTTCACAGTGAATTCGGCTGACCATGTAGGCGTAGCCCAAACGACACCGGTTAATACTTGGGTTTGATGATGTGTGATATTAGCCTTTGATTCATAATTGATTTCTCCTTCAAGGGTTAAATCATTGAATCGGTAGCCGGTTTGAATACGATGGAACACCTGCCAATCACCACTCGTTTGCGCCACGCTACTGAAGTTTTGCAACGCGCCGTCAATACTGGTTAATTTGCCAAAGCTATTAGCCAAATTACTGCCCCAGCGTAACGACAATCCACCCAGCGCTTGAGATCTAAAATTCCCCGCACTGAGCTGAGCATAAGGCGCAAAATCCCACTGAGTATGCTTAAAAAAGGGTTGGCGAGTTATTAAATAGTCGGCTTCATAGGTTAATTGGCCAATAAATTGGTTTTGAACTTGATAGTCCCAACCGTTGGGTTTCTCTGAGTTAGTGATATCGTGAACCCAACTTTGGCTTTTCTCTGCACCTGAAGCTGGGCCGATGACACCCAGAGAGAGTTGTACTTTTTGAGCGAATTCATCACTAAAGCTGCCAAAATAGCTATTGAGCTCCAATGTACCAGCATAAGGGCGGTCGTAGGCTTGGGGAAAGTCATGCTCAATTTCAATTGGGGTCCACATTCGCTGGTGAATATTATATCCCCATTGATAGTGTTGGCTGCGGTCAGATAGCGTTAACCAGCTTAATCCCTTAATTAACCAGCTGGCCTGATCAAGTTCATTCATCGCACCAGTTTGCCACCCGAGTAGGATGCCATTAGAAAAGTCACCATCACTGCCGACAATGATGTCGTTGTCCATGTTAAAAAACCAATGATTGGCCCAAGCTTTACTGGTCGTTAGAGCACTCATTGCTAGGACACTGATGGACAAACACAGGCATGACATGGCTAAATGTTGCTTTATACGACGTTGCATTAATCCCATAACAGCCTCCTTATTTGGCACCTATCACTATCATCATGATATGCCATGCGGTAGACAAGTTAAGCCTTGTTACAATAGGTATCACTAGGAGGACGGAGTATGAATTGCCTCATTTGAAAGCCTTGGCAGTGGGCACTGCTCCGGTTGATGAATACAAATTGGATAATTTTCATCGACTAATAGAAGTGTGATGTCGCGAGTATTGCTCACCTAGCCCTTGTATCAGAATTTACTTATAATAATGTGCATCTTTCGCTGAAACGCACCAATCTAATTGTTTTAGCCTTATTAATTAAAGAGAGTCTGCCATGAGCAATATCCCACCATGCCCAAAATGTGAATCAGAATACGTATATGAAGACGGTTCTCAATTAATCTGCCCTGAGTGCGCTCATGAATGGAATCCGAATGAAGTAATTGAAGACCCAGATGCCATCATCTTAAAAGATGCAGTAGGTAACCTACTGGCTGAAGAAGATAAGGTCACTTTGATTAAAGATCTAAAAGTAAAAGGCTCATCACTGGTATTAAAAGTGGGTACTAAAGCCGTTATCAAACGCTTTGTCGATGCCGACCATGACATCGATTGTAAAGTTGATGGCCACGGCCAAATGATGCTGAAATCGAAGTTTGTTCGTAAACAGAATTAAATTTAAATTTTAGCTGTGTAGAAATTACACATCAATTGTATTAAAAGTGAACAGCCAGTATTAGTTATTTACTAATGCTGGCTTTTTTATTTAAGTCCTATCTAAATAATATTATTCGAAATAATCAAACACCATATTCTAAGTGAGTAATAATTATTAATTACACCTTCAAACTTAATGCATTACTTCTAATTGTATAAGCATCAAACTGTTAATGTTAAGTTAACTCCTGACTTACATTGATGCTGGATAAACTCTTTGTCATTAATGGTTTATGTTCTTATAACGTGTCATTTTGTATCTAAATGGCAAAGTTTGAGATGTGTCTATCCAAATATCTAGAAATATTTGTAATAATTTAGTTGAGGATGTTTCTTGGTTGTTATGTGTATTCTGCATTGCGTTATACATTTTATGCATAATTAATTTATGGGAATGTTCGTATCAGGATTAATAATAAAAAAAGGAAAGGAACTTTGAAGAAGTCACTTATATATGCACTAGTTTGTGTACCTCTGTTTACTGGATGTGCCTCAACGTCGGATGATAAAGCTGCAACAGTAGATCGCAACCAACTTGTAAGCGAGCTAGCAACTAAAATGGATGAGGTTGGCTATAACCAAGTTGCGATTCAACCAGGTGTTGATGAGTTTCTAAACATGGCCGCAGCAATATTAAAGCGTCAGCGTAATGTTATAGGAGAATACCGCAAGCAAACGGATCATTACCGAGATGTACAAGCATTTCTGTTCGCTTATAAAGATGCTACACCTGAAGAGTTAGCACAGGCTATTGCTCAGTTTGATGCAAGCGCTATGAGTGAAGAAGAAAAAATTGCTCCTAAAATCAATGCTTACTCGGAAGCAAACGAAGTCATTGTAAGTGAGAATTCTGAGCTGGCAGTTACGATTACAACTGAAGTGGCTAAATCAGCTTTAATTTTATCAGAGCATGGTACAGCTGTTGCTCAAGCGACTGCTGTAAATATGGGTGCTTCGATGTTTAGTTCATTAATGAGCGATGATAAAGAAAAGGACGCACCTCAAGATATTGGTTCTGCTCTATTAAAAGCTAAAGATCAATTATCACTCGCACTTGAGGCTAATGAGATCATTGAGTTAGAACAAAATACAATTCAAGCAATTCAACAACTGCAACAAGAGCAAGAAGCGAAAAGCTAATGATGTTGAGAGTTATTGCTTGTGTATTGGCAATTTCACTTCCCCTCACCGTAAATGCTACTCCTGAGTGGGTGTTAAACCCACCACAAAATGAAGAGTACATTTTAGGTGTAGGGGTTGGGAGTGACAGAGCGGAAGCTAAAAGCGCCGCTTTGAGCGAAATCGTTTCACAACTTAGTATCGATTTTAGTGTTAAACAAGTGCAATTAATTAGTGCAAACGACGCTGTTGCTGATGTTCGCTTTAAGCAATCCAGCCAAATGAGCTCAATTCCATTTTCTCTTGAAGGAATAGAAGAGCTTAATTCTGCTAAGGATGAGCAACAGTTCGCTTTACTCTTAGGAATAAAAAAAACCACCTTAATTGCAGGCTTACACAATAGGCTTACGATTCTTTCTCGCTTGTCCCCTGTGAAACAGAACCCCAATAAACGTTTTATTTGGGCGTTGAGTTATGGTCAAGAGCTCGACGATGCCAATCGGCGTATTCGGGTACTTGATTTACTCGGTGAAGATACAAGTTCATATGTAGCACTACTTACGCCGTTGTTGAAAGAGAGACGAACAGCCCTCGACTTAGTGACCTTGCGAGTGATTGCTAGCCAAGAGTTAGCGCCAATAAAGTCAAGCATACTCAAAAGTCTCCCGCAAACGGGTGAAAGCGTGCTTTGGTTAAAAGCCAATCTCACCTGGAAATATGACAAGCAGAGTGTCAAACCGAAAGTGCTTGCGAATTTACATTTGACGATAACTGAGCCAGAGCCTCCATTTAAGGAGTTATATCGTCATACATTAACTGCACAAGCAACGGCAAGCTCTGTCAAAAAAGCCAAACAATCGGCAATAGATCAATTACAAACCCAAGTTAAATCCCCAATTAGTCAATGGATGTTAGATAGTCATTAGGATGTGTTATGAAACTGCTTAAATTTGCTTCTCTTTCTTTGTTCTCGGCAGCACTATTAGTGGGCTGTCAAAGTAAACCCGCCCAACATACCCAAGTGAAAAAGGTAAGTAACCGAGCTTCTAATGCCGAAGTTGCAAAGAGTGCATATGACTTCAAAGACAGTGATATCAGGGTACCTTCTTACTTCGACACTCAAGGATTAGAGCGGTGCAACTTTGATGTTAACAATGAAAATGAAGGCTGCCCATTAAAGAAACCTATTGTGCGTATGTACTTTGATGTTGCCCGAGTAGGTGGTGAAGGAGAGGGCGTTAATGCTTTATCCGCATTTGATGATCAACGCTTATTGATGATGTTGGAAAACCAATTTGCAGGAATTAATCGTTTTAGAATTATTACTCGTGATGATGAAACCGTAGCTCAAGAACAACAAATTTATCTAGAGCAACAAGGAGCAAGTGAATTAGCAAAACGTGTCGGCCAGCATTCAGTTCTAAAGCCAGATTTTATCGTCAAGCTTGATTCGATGCGCACTGTAAAAACCGAAGGCAGCATCACCAGTTGGATGGATTATACACTTGAGCTAACCAGTGCCGTTATCAATCCATATACCCGTGAAAAATTATCACACCCCAATTTAGGTAAAATTCGAGTCAAATCTGAAGATATTCGCGAACGCTCAGAACTTAAGTTTGTTAAAGCCAATAATCGATATGTCAGCGGATACAGATACTTTGATGAGGCACATGTTAATGCCGTTGTAAACGATATGGCATCACGTGGCATCGATATTCTTTTAACCCGAATGTTGACTGAAATGCCTGCAACTACCCAAGTACTCGGCATTAAAGGGAACCAAATTAGTCTAGACCGAGGGCAGAACGCAGGTGTTTTACCTAATGAAACAATGATTGTGTTTAGTTATGAAGCAGGTTTCATTGAGCCTATTGGTGTGGCGCATGTCACTCCTTCAGCTAATAGTGCAATTGGTGAAATCACACGTTGGAAGAGCGGTGATTTGGCTGGAAACATTCAAAAAACAGCTAAGAAGGGGATTTATCGCCCTGCAAGCGGTATGAAAATATTTGCTGTTTCGGTTGGTACGCCCAATGGTTTCTTGGAGAAGCGTACATGATCAAGCTAGGCGTAAGTTTATTGATGATTGTGTCTTCAACTGCACTTGCAGAAGTACAAGTGCAGGCTGATGGCACAATTGAAACTGTGTCTTGTGCATATGGGCGTGGAAGTACAGCTATTGCAGTAGCTAAAGCACAAGGAACGGCTGATATAGCTGCGTTTGTGCAAGGAAATAAAAGTCTTGCAAGTCATGATGCTAATCAACAACTACAAACCGGGATTGATGACAGCACTGTGCAAATGTACGAGCAAAATAGATCGCTGTTGTTGGAAGGTTTAAGCATGAATGCGTTGCAAATCTCAACATCATCACCAACATTAAGTGGTAATGATACTTGTGTGACGGTTGGTGTAGCCATGCATGCACTATCTGCACCCTCTGAGTCAGAGTGGGCTGATGAAATTGAAAGCATTAGCGTCACTGTGACTGGAGAGGGCTGGCCCAAAAGCGGGCAAACTGCACGGTATCATGCAGAAATGGATGCCCTTCAAAGAGCTGTATCACAAGTTGTGGGTGTTTGGCTGAGCCAGCAACATAGCCAGTCATCTCAAATGAGCTTACAGCTAAACAATGGTTCAGAAACAACCAATATGCAGGAGTTTATTGGTCATCAACTATCCACTCATACTGAAGGTTTGGTAAAAGAGTGGCAAACATTGGACGCTAAACCTATTAATAATGATGGCTTGCGAGTGACGGTTCATGCGGTGGTGGACAAAGCCCCTTTAATTAAGAAAACATCTGATTTATTAGATGTCATTGGATCACCTAGAGTCAAAGTTATCGCGCCTGAGCCATTATACTCAGAGCTATCAGCTTGGCTTGGTCAGCAAGGAATTGAAGTTGAGCCACATGCCAGTCTCGTTATACAAGCCACTTCCAATATATCGCAAACTAATAACACCAGTCGCCTTCATCTATCGGTTGCGGTGAATGATTTGAATGGAAATCAATATGGCCATTGGAAAAATAATCCAGCGTTAATTGCACTGCCAAGTAACTCAAATGCCGAATATAACCTTATGTCAGTTCATCTTGCTCATGAGGAGCAAAGTGAGGCCTTACAAGCCTCATTGAAACAAGCATTTACTCAGGTAGTCGCACGTGGCGGAATTGTTCGGCAGCTATGGCTTCCACAATCACATATATCCCAGCCTGAAAAACTGCAGAGCATGCTGAGTACCCTAGGTGGCGTATCAGACGTTGCCATTGGTCGTCAGGGCCGCAATATTGTTGCCAGCATGCGCTTTAAAGGTGCGACTGGAGAGTTAGCGCAAGCTATTCACCAAATGTTTAACAGTGCTGGAGTACAGCTACCAGCAATCAATATCGAAAATGATTTTACCCTCAGATATCAGTAAGGAAGCTATTTTGAAATTAAAAATAATAACGTTAGCAATGGCATTAGTCATGCCTTCATTTGCCAGTGCAAATTTAGATTTTGATTTGACGGATATGGTGCCAGCCAGACCAGGAACATCAGTTGAAAACGCAGACAATGTGGTCATGAAAGGCGATGCGGTAGCCGGTACAGATGCTTCACAAGCTGTTGCTGTTGCTCACCAAGCTTTAATTGAGAATGATGAAGATGGTATCAAAATGATCCAAGTGGGAAGTGGCACTGGCATTTTATCCATCGGCAGCGTGAGCTATACAAGTTATGACAATATCAATGCAACCTTACTCTCTAAACGTGGTGCTTATAACCAAGCGTATTTAGTTGCCAAAAAGCAATTGATAGAAAACATGAAGGGCGTTGAGCATCAGTGTAGTAATTTGGTTTCTGTGAGCATGGATGTCATTGATACTGGTGTTGAAGGAGTAGCAAATACACAAACTAATCAAGCGGAAGCTTGTAAAGAGTCTGTTTCAGGGTCGCTTGCGGGTTTTGTCACCTTTGATGTATTTGATGATTTGGAATCAAAAACAGTAAGAGTAAGTTTGATATCTACGCCAAAAACGCGACAACAGATAAGCAAAAATACTGGTGCAATTGCGGTGACGACTGAACCTAACAGCATTTTCAAACAAGTAGTCAATGACATTCGAGGTGGTGTATTACCGCCTGTAGGTGCGAAAGTATTGACTCATGCGGAAACTGGTGAAGTGATTGTTATGGGCTATGGTTCAGCGATTATTCGTCAAAACAGAAATAAAAGTGTTGCCAACAAATTACGCGGAGCTGCAAAGTCACAATCACAAACGCGTGCGCGTTCAGCCTTGCTTGCAACAATGCAAGGTGAAAAAGTGTATTGGCAAGGCAGTTTTGATGAAAAGCAAATGGAAAGCGCTCAACAATTCCAGTATGACGACCCGTACATGAAAGATCCTCAACAGGTGAAAGTGCTGGAGGAGGACCGTGAAATGTTCTTAAATCAGATGAAAATTTCAGATGATTACTCAACCTTAGCAAAAGGAAAGTTACCTGCAGGTGTGAGTGTTAAAAGCTTCACGAGTGAAGATGGATACTGGCAATATTCTGTGGCGGTATATTCTCCAAGCTTAGAAGCTACAGCGCGCCAAGCAAACAAAGAAATGCAAGGTGGTAGCACGTTAAAAGGTAGTAGTACTGCAAGCTCTAAAATTAAAGCTGTTGGCGGTGTGAATGAAAACAGCGCTAACCCACAAGGTGCATCAGGCAAAGTATCGACGACTGAGGAGCTATAATGCTAGCCGTTATAATGGCTGCTTCTGTTTTCACTGGTTCGATTTCCGCAGATTCTGCGGGGATCTTCCGTGAGGAAAGTGCTTTCTTTAATAGTGAAGTACAAGGCAAAATCGCGAAGGTTACCTCAAAGAAAAAGTTATCAAATGGTGCTTTACAAGCAGCCTGTCGCAGAGCGTTAAGTATGCCAAACCGTTATCAACTTAGGCAGTCATTGCAACGGCAGACGGAGCAAATCTTGCCTACCTCCGTCAGTTTTATTGACGCAAGCATTACCAACTTTACACACAATAGAACCGCTGATGGTGTGGAGTGCCAAGGAGATGTGGTTGTTAATGACGAGTCCTATAACCTCGCTGGGTTGGCTATAGTTACCGCTTGGGCCGCTGCTGAGAAAAATGATCTTAAACTACTTAGGCCTATGCTGAAGTTAGCATTATCTCATGAAAAAACGCAATCTGATGCCGTTGCGCTTATCGCCAGCCAGACAGATGCCGTCTCTGGGCTAGCATATTTAGATCAACACCTTGTTCCTCAACAAATTACTTTGGATCAAGGTAAGTTGGCTGTCGGGAAAATGTGGTTAGCTGATCAACGCTATCAAGCCGTCATCGATTTAATGTCTTCTTGTGATCAAACATCCTGTCGCCAAGTCAGTTTGAATGCGCAGGTTGAATTAGAGGCTTTAGAGCAACAACAGGCTGATGACTTAAGTAGCTATTTCTAGAGTGCAGCCGCTTTATAAGGATATTGTATGCGCAAAAAATTACTTGCTTTATTATGTGTCCCCATATGTTTAGCTTATGCTGATCAAACTTTTGACCAGTTTAAACAACAGCAAAAGACGCAACAACAAGACTATCTGCAACAGCAACAAGCACAATTTGCTGACTTTAGAGAAGCATATCTAAATGAATTTGATGCTTATCGATCTGAACTTTTAGCACATTGGTCTACCCCGATACAAAGCTCCCTTGAGACACAGGTTGAATATAGCGATAGCCTTAATGCTCGCATCATTATCGATGAGCAATCGCAGACATTAACGATTGAACAGCTAATTGGTCATCAGCCTCTCGCTGAAGAAAAACAAGATTCCATCCAGTTGTTGAAAGAGATTACTGATAATCCTGAGGTGATTGAGCAATATCAACAAGGTAAATTTGAGAAGAGCGCTCAACCTGTTGTCGTGAGTAGTCATCAGGTTTTAAAACAACACATCCATATGCAATATGAGCAGGTACTCAGTAGTATAGATGCCGACAAAAACCTGTCTAATGATAACGTTGCCGCTCAAAAGCAATATGAACAACAGCAATATCAGCAACGCTTAACCGAACTTGATAAGCAACTTAATATCGCGGAAAAAAGGGCTACACCTTATAAAAAGGTGCAATCTCTTACCATGGCATTACCTGATGATTATCTATTCAAAAAAGTATCACCGTTTATCAATGAGTTTCAGAAACATGCAAATGTTCAGCAGCAAGATTTACCGTTATTACTGGCAATTTCTCATGCAGAGTCTTCATTTGACCCACAAGCAAAATCTCATATACCAGCATTTGGCTTAATGCAAATTGTACCTAGATCAGCTGGAATGGATGTCGCTAATAAATTGCTAAAACAATCCTCAGCACCTACTGCAACTGAGTTGTATCAGCCCAATACAAATATACTATATGGCGCGGGATATTTATCAATTCTGTCCAATCAGTATTTAAAGGGTATACACAACCAAGAGAGTAAAAAGTTTTGTGTGATTGCTGCTTACAACACAGGGTCAGGTAATGTGGCTCGGGCATTTAATGGTGGAGACAATAAGAGTGTCAAACAGGCATTAGCAAAGATTAATGCGATGAGTAGTGAAGAGGTTTATCAAACCCTGCTCAGCAAATTGCCATATTCAGAAACACAGAAGTACTTAAAAAAGGTGCGTAAGCTCGAGGCGCAATATCAGTCACAAATACCTAAATGGAATGGGGATATCACAATATGATCAAAAAATATGTTTGCTTAGTAGGAGCGATGGCATTATTAACTGCATGTAGTAGCACTCACGAACCACAATCAACACCTTTATCTGAGAATGACAGTGTGCCAAGTTGGGTATTTTTACCTAAGCATGAACAAGGCCTAGCATCATCGAGCTGTGTTATGTGGACAGGTAATATGGCTGCT
Organism: Shewanella maritima; assembly: GCF_043643735.1. Lineage (GTDB taxonomy): Bacteria > Pseudomonadota > Gammaproteobacteria > Enterobacterales > Shewanellaceae > Shewanella > Shewanella maritima_A. Next base: position 384,013 of record NZ_JBHZSM010000001.1, on the reverse strand, counting down.
AGCCGAGCTCAAGCTATTGCAAATGCTAGAGCTGACCTTGCGACACAAATTAACACCAAAGCAATGGTCATGGATAAGTTGGTCAATGAACAAACTCAACAAAATAATAAAACTCAAACAAGTTCAAACTTTGCGCAGGTGAGCAAACAGGTTGCACAGCAAAACCTTGTTGGTTCAACTCCAGAAGAAGTTGTTTTCGCGAGAATTGACGACCAAAAACAGCTTTGTGTACTTGTCGTGATGAAAGACACTAAAGTTGTGTTTGACAAGTTGTTAGAGCAATCTGGTAAGAACTTAGATCCTAATGATGAAGTTGCACTCTATTCAGAGTTTAGAGCACAAAAAACAATGGAACAATTAGAAGCTGAATTGTCGAGTCACAAGCAATTAAATTAGTTTGCGCTTTTATGGCTAGCTTCATTTTGAGCTAATGTGTTCAAGTTTGGATATCACCCGCATCAATGATTTGTGCGGGTGTTTTTGTTGTAGTTATGGTTAAAACTCTATTGCTGATAGCATACTTTGGAAAAAGTGAGTCTATGCTATTGAAATAAATAACATATTTTCTAAATCAGCACCGCCGACGGTGATATGTTGGAGTTTCTAAATCTTGCTCAAATTGATTTATGCTATGAGCTTGCGGTTTAGTTAAATTTGTTTGCTGAGCGTTTTGCTGTAAAAAATCATGTATATTTAACAAGTTTGAATTCTCGTTTGTTGTTTTACTCGTACCACTATCGGTTTTCTCCGCTTCATAATGTTTTATTGCTTTTGCTGGATTGCTGAGTTTTATTTCCTCTTGAGCTGCTTGACTCATTCCAGTAGTGATGACCATCAATTCAAGCTCATTGTCTAATTCAGGTACGATTGTCAGGCCAATAATGACTAGTGCATTTGGTGCTAATTGCTGTTGCAAACATTCGCCTATTTGGTGGTATTGGCTGAGTTCAATTGCTTCAGTGGCCATCACACTTACAATTGCCCCTTGTGCTCGGCTGATGTCCATTTCGGCAAGTAGTGGGTTCTTTAGTGCTTCATTAATGGTTAACTCAATGTCTTGCCCTGTTTGCTGCTTTGCCACGCCCATTGCTGCTTGGCCTTGATGGCTAATGACTTCAATAAAGTCGTTTAAATCGATATTAATGAGCCCAGCCTGACTGATTGTTGTGGTGAGACTTACCAATACATCTTCAAGAATTTGGTTACTTTCATTGAAGGCACTTATCAGGGATATTTTCTTATCTAGTGCTTTTGCAAGTTTATCGTTTGGCAACACAATAACGGCATTATTATGTTGCATTAACTGCTCAAGCCCTTGATTGGCGTAATGGTTGCGTTTATTGCCTTCAAAAGCAAATGGCGTAGTAACGACACTGACAGTGGGTTTGTTTAGCTCAGATGTGATGTTTGCCATTAATGGCAGGGCGCCTGTACCAGTGCCGCCGCCCATGCCGCCTGTGATAAAAATAATATCTGCTTGTGCAATTAATTCTTTAAGCTGAGCTTCTGACTCCTTAGCGGCTTCATAGCCTTTTTGCGGTATAGCGCCAGCACCTAAACCCTTAGTGGTTTGTTCACCTATTTGCAGACGAATACCGCATTGCGACAAGGCAAGAGATTGTGAGTCTGTATTGACGGCAATAAGCTGCACATTGGCACTTAAATTTGCCTGACATAACTGATTGATTGTATTGCAGCCGCAACCACCTACGCCGAACACAGCAATTCTTGGGCTGGTGCTATCATCTTGTATTAACTCGAACATAATTGAACTCCCTTTACCGTTTGAGCAAGCTTAACTGGCAATAGCGACAGTTCTCGTCGTAGACGATTGGTAACGCTGAGTCATTTTGTCTATTTTTCGCTTAAAGTGTCCGCGCAATTTAGCGGGGGCTATTACCTCAACTTTATCGACCATTCCCCATAGGTACGATCTGAGGTTTTCAGAGTCTTCTACACGCGCTTTTACCAAAAAGTCACCACTGGGTAATCTGGTAGTGGTTTGTTGGTGGCTGAATTTGGCATTTCGTAATATAAAGGTGGCCGATGGGGCGAAAATCAATTCCAAATCAATCATCGCTTTTGGCTTTTCAGGCAGTGATAGGTTTGGTTGGTGTAGTTCAATTTTGCTGTTAAGAAGTCGTACATTGCGAAGCATATCAATAGGCTTAGCGTAGCGTTTGGAGTGTAATGCCGTAGCGACGGTAAAAATGAGTAATGGCACACCATTCAATACTCGGATGCCTTGGGGATTAATAGGGTCATAATCAAACCAGTGTGAGGTATTGCCAATAGCCCGTTGAATTTGGCAAGCCACCTGTTTCTGATGCAGCAAGGCTTCTTGGATAATAGCAAGGGCTTGTGGGTCTTGTTCTTGATAAATGATCGGAAACGGTTGTGGCAATTGAGCAACTCTACATGCCCAAAACAACCAAGGACTATCACTGTTTTGTCCTAGCACTCTATCTGCACTGTCAAAGTAAGGTGTTAACTGGGTTATGCTTTGTGGTGGCAACAACTGGCTGGCATTGTGTTTGAGTGTATAAAATGCCAGCGCCATATGCTGATCCATCATTGTCAGTTTAAGCTTGTTCCAACATGATGAAATTGACCACCCAAAGGGCTTATTGCGCTTGTCGACTTCTAAACCAAATTGGCCTTCATCAAGCAGATCATTTAAATCACGCTGCACGGTTCTTAAATCTACAAAGTATCCACGACTGTTTAGCTTTTCGGTCAGCTCTGCGGTAGTGACTTTAGCGGGATAAGTTTTGATATGTTTTAGCATTTCGATATAGCGTGAGATGTTAGTTGCCATTTAATAAGCCCTCAAAAAAACCTGACTATTAAATTAATACTAACCTGCGACAGATTTTGTCGCAGCGTTTTATTTTGGCTTTAAGCCATTATTTGGGATAGGCTTTTTGAATGGCTGAAAACAAAAAGCTCACCCGAAGGTGAGCTTTTTAGTATTTGGTGGAGGCGGCGGGACTTGAACCCGCGTCCAGAAAGCCTACATCCAAGGCGCTACATGTTTAGTCTCTCTTTTGGTTAACCTTGCAAGCTCCGAAAGACAGGATATTACAAGGCGAGTCCGGTACTATTTCGCGGTTCACCCCCGAACAAGGTTCCCTCGCTAGCATAATGTAAGATGACCATCAAAATCCACTGCCCATATGCGAAACGTGTGGCTGATGGCTAGCGAGCCTAAGCTGCTAGAGCGTAGTTATCGTCGTTTGCAACTATAACTGTGCGGCTTTTTACGAGGCCAACCGCCCCTCGACATGCTCCCAGGGTTTCGTGAATCCTGTCGAATCCAGAATCGCCCCCAAAGTCTGTTGATTGTATCGGGTAAATGCCAAAAAACCTAATGCATTTCACCAATTAACAATTGTTTGTTCATTATCCGTCCAATCTAGACTTCTTCATGACCCGTGATTGTTCAACTTTCCATTCACGTTCTTTAGTGTCTTGGCGTTTATCGTGATCTTTCTTACCTTTACCTAGGCCGATTTCTACTTTTACCCAGGCACCTTTGCGCCAGTAGAGTGATAATGGCACTAAGGTGTAGCCTTGACGTTCAATCAAGCCTTCTAATTTATCAATCTCGCTGCGTTTTAGTAGCAATTTTTTGGTACGAATAGGATCGCACACAACATGGGTAGAAGCGGTATTCAGTGGTTGTACAGTACAACCATGCATGAATGCTTCACCGTGTTTTATATACACGTAGCAGTCAGCTAGGGTCACTTTACCCATACGCAGGGACTTTACTTCCCAACCTTGTAGCTCTAATCCAGCTTCGATTTTATCTTCAATTTTAAACTCAAAGGTCGCACGTTTGTTGCGCGTTATCGTTGCTGGTGGGTTCTTTGATTTCTTGGAATTCTTTTTAGCCATATTCGCGTGGTATACCCGCTGTTGCCCATTGCTTTTCTGTGCTTGTTATTAACAGATATGGGGGAGGAATTATCTATTTCAAGGGATTATACCCAAACCTAGCTAAGATGCGAGGGTTTCATGGGTACAAATCACTGACCTTGCTCAAGCTTTTGTTTCAATCAGTACAACAAGAAGAGGGCAAGATAAATTACAGCTAACAGATGCCTTTTTTTGACAACATGATAAAATCCGACTCCTTACTGATAGCCAATGTGTGATGTGACATGCCGAAAATCTCGAAAAATGTGCTAGTTCGTTTTAGCGCATTAGAAATGTATAACCTAGTCAATGATGTAGAGTCTTATCATGAATTCTTGCCCGGGTGCGTTGGCGGCAAAGTCATTGAGTTTGATGGCAAGACCATGGTGGCGTCGGTTGATGTAAGTAAAGCAGGCATTAGAAAGACGTTCACTACCCGTAATCAGGTGGTTGAAGCAAAATCGATTTCATTGGCATTAGAGAATGGCCCATTTAAATATTTACAAGGGCATTGGACGTTCACTGAGCTGGCAGAAGATGCCTGTAAAGTAGAGTTCGATTTAGACTTTGAGTTTTCAAATCCATTAGCAGATGTGGCTTTCGGGCGAGTATTTAGAGAGCTAATGGGGTCGATGGTAACGGCGTTCACAGACAGAGCAAAGGTAATTTATCGTGGCAAGTAATGAGCAAACATTTCCAGTTGACGTGATTTATGCGTTACCCGAGCAGCAAAAAGTGATTACGGTAAATGTAAGTCAAGGCACGACGTTTATTGAGGCTGTAGAGCAAAGTGGCATTCAGGCGTTCTTTCCAGATATTGATTTAGCCAGCATTAAGCTCGGTGTTTTTAGTCGTCAGGTTAAGCATAATGAAGTGCTGCTGCCTGGGCAGCGTGTGGAATTGTATCGCCCTTTGATTGCCGACCCTAAAGATGTGCGCCGCAAGCGTGCTGAAAAAGCAAAAGAAGAAGGGCGCATTAACAAAGTTACTGGCGCGAAAGTGTAGCTTGAGTTTTGTCGACATACTTTACACCTGCCGATAAGTCTTACTGGCTACTTTAAAAGGCACAAAAAAAGCAGAATGATGTCATTCTGCTTTTTAGTCTTTAGCTTTCTAAACTATACCATATAGGCTAAACAAGAATAGGCTAAACAAGATGCGCCAAAGGTAACACGATTAATCAGCTTTGTTTCTATTTTCTAGCTCATCATTGTTATTAATCATTTCTTGCATTTTTTCTTCAACTAACGGCTTACTGTCTGGGCGTCCTTCTGGTACGAGTGGCTCAGCACCAGATGGCTTGATGGTTGGTAATGCACCATCTTCAAGCGGCGTATTAAAGTTTTCGCTTATTTCATAATCGCCTTCAACACGGACAATTTTGTCGTCTTCGAAGTGAATAATGAGCTCTTTGTGAATGATACTGGCATTACGACCACTTTTGAAATGGTATACATAATACCAAGTATTATCAGCAAAGGTGTCACGTAATACTGGGCGACCTAATATGAACTCTGCTTGTTCTTTGGTCATTTCTACACGCAGTTGTTCTACTTGCTGCGCTTCCATATAGTTACCCTGTGGGATATCTGGTTTGTATATTAACCAGTCAAATACAGTACAACCTGACAAAGAAAGGCTCAAAAGAGCGGCACTTAAAATGGTAAGACTTTGTTTTTTGTTAATCATTGTTCGTATTACTTCCTTAATTCTGTCGGCCATGATACCCAAGCCCTACCTATAAAGACAAGCGGATTGCGCACTTGTTTGCATTTTGATTGCTAACAAGGCAATTAGTTCCTGTCTGCCTTAGCTGAAACAAGCGAAATTGATGAGTAAATTGACAAATATTAAGTTGTAGTTGTGATATCAAGTTGTTAACTTTATGTTTTGGGGCTTTACTGTCGTATCAGTACGCAAAACAGATTGGTTTAGCCGGTTTCTCTAACAGGATAAATGCATTGCAACCACAGGTTCATAAAGGTCGATTGGTTTTTATCGGCACAGGTTTACAACTTGCCGGCCAAATTGGCGCTTTAAGTTTGAGTTATTTAAAACAAGCCGATTGGGTTTTCTCCTTGGTGCCAGATGGTTTTACCGAGCAATGGATCGTTGATTTGAACCCTAATCATGCTTCACTGCAGCCTTTTTATGCACAAGGCAATGAGATAAAAAGTCGCCGTGATACTTATACGCAAATGGTCGATGCTATTTTAGAAAAGGTGAGACAAGGATTAAAAGTGGTGGTGGCATTGTATGGCCACCCAGGTGTGTTTGCTTGCGTGTCACATAATGCGATTGCACAAGCTAAGTTAGAAGGCATTGATGCCAAAATGCTGCCTGGAATATCAGCTGAAGCATGTTTATGGGCTGATTTAAGTATTGATCCAGGCCGAAGTGGCCATCAGAGTTATGAAGCGACACAATTCCTGCTTTATAACCATGTGCCCAATCCTAAAACGCATCTATTACTATGGCAGATAGCGCTCGCTGGAGAGCCAACATTAACAGCGTTTTCAACGACAAAGTCTCGTTTACAGGTATTAGTTGAGCACCTTAGTCAATGGTACCCATTGTCACATGAGGTGATAATTTACGAAGCTGCTAATTTACCCGTGCAAAGTCCGAGAATTGATCGTATTCAATTACAGGATTTACCCGATGCCAGACTGGAAATGATCAGTACTTTGCTTATTCCACCTGCGAAAACATTATCTTTGAATTTAGCTATGTGTGAACGTTTAGGCTTTACCGAGGCTGAACTAGGTTAATTTTACCATGGCACTATTGTGGTGACATGGGGTTATGTGTACAACGTTAAGGAGAAAACATGTCGAATTTTAGTGATTTTTTTACCCAAATTAACCAAGACTCAGATTTACTGGAGTCTTATAAAGCTAACCCAAGGGAAGTGATGGAGCAACATGGGTTGAGCGAAGAACAAATACAAGCGGTATTAAGCGGTGATTTAGAAAAAATTAAGGCTTTTGATGGTAGTGATATGAAAAGCTTCATGATCATACATCATCCATAAGAGTGAACTTAATTGTTTAGAGCTAGCTTTTTTATTTTACTATTAGCCTTTGCTTATCCAAGCTGGGGTAAGGCTAATATTGATTTTAAAAAAGAATTAGATAATTTAGATTTAGCGCTGTCTTCAGGTGGAGGCGAAGCGATAAATCAGTTGCAGAAACTACAACAAGTACAACAGCAAATTCCCATTGAGCACCAAGCGCTTTTCTTCACTTTGGTGTCTATTCAAGATCTCTATGTCGGTGACTTTTCTAAAGCAATAGAAAATTTAAACCGAGCGTTAAAGTTAAACCCAGATGAAACGCTACTTACTCGGATTTACAACTATAAAACCACTGCAAGTATTGGCCTAGAAGATTACCAGCAAGCATTTTTACTCTTGCAAGAAAACTTGAAACGCATCGAAATGAATTCAGATGACAGTATAAAAGTACAGTCATACATTCGTTTGTCGAATGTCTACCTGCAGTTAGAAGCTTACGATGAATTATTAACCACGGCTGATAAGATGCTTAAACTTAATAATGGTCAAGATGTGAAGCATGAGTGCTATGGTAAATTATACCGAGGGGTTGGGAACCTCTATTTAAATTACTATCCAGAAGCATTAACCTTTTTCAGCGATGCTGAACAGTACTGTAAACAGTATCAATTGCCTTTGATTGAGGCCATGGCAATTAAGGGGCGTGCTGCAGTGTTATTCAAACAGGGGAAGTATCAGCAAGCTTTACCTGGTTTATTAGATTCACTGTCGCGATATGAAGGGGTCAATTTTAATATTGAAATCTATGATAATTATGGTTACTTGAGCGAAGTTCAGTACTATCTAGGCCAATTTGATGAGGCTTACAAATATGCACAAGTTGTGGCGAACTTACCCAATGAAGCTTTCTATAAGAAGCCAAAAGTCCGCGCCCATGAAGTGATTTCAATGATTGCCAGTAAACGTGGTGATTTTCAGCAAGCCTATCAACATAGAGTCATTGCCCATGCCTTAAGTATTCAGGTATTAGACGAGCAAAAGTTAAAGCAAAATGCCTATCAAATGGCAAGGTTTGAAATTGCCGAGAAAACCCGCGAATTAGACAAGCTCATGCAAGATCACGAACTATTTATTAAGCAGCGTGAGTTATTGAATCAACAGAAAAGTGCCTCATACATGTTTTCAACCGTTTTTGCTGGCGCAGCAGCTTTATTGATGTTGATGTTAGTTGCAGCTTGGGTGCAACGTAATCAGTTTAGAAAGCAGGCACAATACGACGCATTAACCAAAGCGTTAAACCGAGGCGCTGGCCAAAACCGCGCTGAAAATGAGTTTATTCATGCTCAGGCAAAAGAGCAGCAATTTAGTGTGCTGGTAATGGATTTAGATTTATTCAAATCGATTAATGACCGCTTTGGTCATGCCACAGGTGACTGGACGTTGAAGTGTGTATCTGGCGTTGTGCATGACACGATTAGGCCTAAAGATATTTTTGTGAGGCTTGGTGGTGAGGAATTTGGCGTATTCTTACCCGATACGACTGAACTTGTGGCTGCTGAAATGGCAGAGCGTATTCGCCGTCTCGTATCAGAAATTGATACCAAGTTATCCGGGCACCAATTTACAGTCAGTTTAAGCATCGGGGTCAGCAGCGTGACAGAAAGTGATTTAAGTGTCGACCCGCTAGTTCAGCGTGCTGATACCGCGTTATATCAAGCCAAGCGCCAAGGGCGTAATAGTGTCGTGGTTTATGAGGAAAGCTTTGAGAAAAGCGTTCGTAAGCAACAGCGCTCAACATCTTAGTGCAATTAAACTTTCACTCTTGATCACATCTTTAGGTTGAACCTTAAGGGGGAAGCTTAAAAGCAGGCTTAATGATTGCGCTTGAATGTCGTCTTTATCGTTATGTTTGATGGCTGGTAGTATAACCACCTCTATATGTGGAGCTTGCAAGCCATTGCCCATTAATGTGAAATTCAGTCTTGATTCACTTCAGCCTAGAATTGGCTCTGTACCCTTAATATACTCGATAGTCTTTTAAGTTAATGCTCTAATCATTTTTCCAGTTCAAACTCAACCTGATTGCATCCTACATTCCCGCCATCACATAAATCTGATGTAGATGGATCTTCTGTTTATATTTGCCATTTCAACCTAAAAAAGCACAAGATCCTGCTCGTGTTCATACTCTTAGTGCACTCTAAATGGATTAATGTGTGAGCTAACTTTCATGTTGATTTGTTATTAATCACCCATTACCTCCCTTAAAATTCATTTTTTTATAAATAAAGTGAAAAAAAATGCATTTTTTTGCATTTTTTTTATCTGATGATCGGGCAACACGACCTCAATTTTATAAATCAAAAATTGCTTTTTGGGGTTAGTTTACGTAAAGGTAAGAATAAAACGGTCGTTTGAATGTGGTTTGCGTTGGTTTTGTTGTAAGGTATTGAAAATAAACGCTTTAATAGGTTTACCTCTGCGTAGCTTCAAAACGCTCTATTAGAGTGCATGCTACAAAATTAGACTAAAGTTTAGTAATTAAACGTTTACACTTGGTGTTTTTTGGTTGAAATTTTATTACATATCATGGTCTTGGTTAATTGGTAAGACGACTTGTTGGGTTAGTACGTTATTTTATGGTTTTCTCATATTTATTCCTTTCTTATTTGTTTGATTTTTAGGGTTTTATTTTTGCTTTGGTGGTCTTGGTATTACCAATTTAAAATGCTTTTTTTGATGAATTTTTAGACGAAAGTCGCGTCTGCCAACTGTTGCAATTACAAAGGTATGTGGTTAGTTTTTAGTACGAAACAAACATTTGAAGGTGTAAAACTGTTCAGTATGTGAATTGGTCATGGTGATACAAGTCTGCCAATACTAAATATCAATCACATTACTTATACAGGGTTGCCTTAACAGTCTAAAAGGGAATCACTATGACGGCAGAACAATTAGTTGCTAAATATTCACAGCTCTCATCTGATAATCAGGCTGATGCATCTACAAAATTAGCTGTACTTGGCGCTGCTGTAGAAGGACAAGAGGAAGTACTGAATGAAGGTGCGCTAGCGTTACTTGAAGTGCTGTGCAAAAACTTTGCTGCTGAAGTCCCTGAGTTGCTTGAAAAGCGAATTCAAAAACAAGCACGCATAGATAATGGTGAGCTTCCTGATTTTTTACCGGAAACAAGAGCCATTCGTGATGGTGATTGGTCTATTCGGGGTATTCCAGATGATTTACAAGATCGACGCGTTGAAATCACCGGCCCTGTAGACCGTAAAATGATTATCAATGCCCTAAATGCCAATGTGAAAGTGTTCATGGCTGACTTTGAGGACTCACTTGCCCCAAGTTGGGAGAAAGTGGTTCAAGGGCAAATTAACCTGCGTGATGCGGTAAGAGGCACGATTGAGTTCACCGCTCCTAGTACTGGAAAACATTATTCGTTAGACCCTGACCCTGCAGTATTGATTGCCCGTGTTCGCGGGTTGCACTTAAAAGAAAAGCATGTGGAATACGATGGTATCCCCATTCCTGGGGGCTTGTTTGATTTTGCTGTTTACTTCTATCACAACTACCGTGAACTGCTTACTAAAGAGTCTGGTCCTTATTTCTACATCCCTAAACTTGAGAGCCATTTAGAAGCTCGTTGGTGGGCAAAAGTGTTCGCGTTTGTTGAAGAACGTTTTTGCTTACAACCCGGCACGATTAAATGTACTTGCTTAATTGAAACCTTGCCAGCGGTCTTTGAGATGGAAGAAATACTCTATGAACTGCGCGCTAATATCGTGGCACTTAACTGTGGCCGTTGGGATTACATCTTTAGTTATATCAAAACATTAAAGCGTCATTCAGACCGTATTTTGCCTGATCGTCAAGCGGTCACAATGGATACAAAGTTCCTTAGTGCATATTCACGTTTGTTAATTAAAACCTGCCATAAACGTGGTGCATTAGCGATGGGCGGAATGGCTGCCTTTATTCCTGCAAAGGATGAAGCGACAAACAAACAAGTGCTTGAAAAAGTAAGAGGCGATAAAGAGCTTGAGGCTCGCAATGGTCACGATGGCACTTGGGTTGCGCACCCTGGATTAGCTGATACCGCCATGGGGATATTCAATGATTACATTGGTGGCGGCAATACTAATCAGTTGCATATCACTCGTGATGTAGATGCGCCAATTTCAGCCGCTGAGCTGTTAGAACCTTGTGATGGTGAGCGCACTGAGTCAGGTATGCGTCTAAATATCCGCATTGCATTGCAATACATCGAAGCATGGATCCAGGGTAATGGTTGTGTGCCTATTTATGGCTTGATGGAAGATGCGGCAACTGCAGAAATTTCACGTACTTCCATATGGCAGTGGATCCAGCACGAGAAAACGCTTTCTAACGGCAAATTAGTTACTAAAGACTTGTTTAGAAGCATGCTCCAAGAAGAAATTCAATACGTCAAAGCCGAGTTGGGGGAAGAGCGCTTTAATGCTGGTCAATTTAGCCAAGCTGCCAAGTTATTTGAGCAAATCACCACCTCTGATGAACTCATCGATTTCTTAACATTGCCCGGTTATGAGTTATTAACCGCATAAAACACTTACAACATAAATTTAAGCAAGATTAGGCAAGCAACATAAGGATGCTTGCTACACAAAACACACAGGAAGGAGAAACACTATGTCTAACACTACAGAGCAGTTAACCCGTCAACAACAGATTGATGCGATTAAGAAAGATTGGGCTGAAAACCCACGTTGGAAAGGTGTTAAACGTCCATATACCGCAGAGGAAGTGGTGAAGCTACGTGGATCAGTTGTTCCTGAAAACACCATCGCCCAACGTGGTGCTGCAAAGCTATGGGATTTAGTGAATGGTGGTGCTAAAAAAGGCTATGTGAACTCTCTTGGCGCGTTGACTGGTGGTCAAGCGGTACAGCAAGCTAAAGCGGGTATTGAAGCGATTTATCTATCAGGTTGGCAGGTCGCTGCCGACGCAAACTTAGCTGGTACTATGTATCCAGACCAGTCGCTATATCCTGCAAACTCTGTCCCTGCAGTGGTGAGCAGAATTAATAACTCATTCCGCCGTGCTGACCAAATTCAATGGGGTAAAGATGTTAACCCTGGTGATGAAGGCTTTACCGATTATTTCTTACCGATTGTGGCGGATGCTGAAGCAGGTTTTGGTGGCGTACTAAATGCGTTTGAACTGATGAAAGGCATGATTGATGCCGGTGCTGCGGGTGTTCACTTTGAAGACCAATTGGCGTCAGTTAAAAAGTGTGGTCACATGGGCGGTAAAGTATTGGTTCCGACGCAAGAAGCTGTGCAAAAGCTGGTTGCGGCGCGATTAGCTGCCGATGTCAGTGGTGTTGAAACATTAGTTATTGCACGTACCGATGCAAACGCGGCCGATTTGATGACTTCAGATTGTGACCCTTATGATCGTGATTTTGTCACAGGTGACCGAACTGAAGAGGGCTTCTACCGTGTTAACAACGGTATAGACCAAGCTATTTCACGCGGTTTAGCTTATGCACCTTATGCTGACCTTATCTGGTGTGAAACAGCAACGCCGTGTTTAGAAGAAGCTAAGAAGTTTGCTGAAGCAATTCACGCGCAATATCCAGACCAACTACTTGCGTATAACTGTTCTCCGTCGTTTAACTGGAGAAAGAACTTGGATGATGAAACGATTGCTAAGTTCCAGCAAGAGCTTTCTAACATGGGTTATAAGTACCAGTTCATCACCTTAGCGGGTATTCACAACATGTGGTACAACATGTTTGACCTTGCTTATGACTATGCTCGTGGTGAAGGTATGAAGCACTATGTTGAGAAAGTACAAGAAGTTGAGTTTGCTGCTGCTGAGAAAGGTTATACATTCGTGTCGCACCAGCAAGAAGTGGGTACGGGTTACTTTGACCAAGTCACAACTTGTATTCAAGGTGGTAAATCTTCTGTGACTGCACTGACCGGTTCTACCGAAGAAGAGCAGTTCTAGTGAGCCAGTTGATACTGGTGTGAAAGCACCAGTATCTGATGTACTTCCTTTTGTCGCTATTTGACAAGTTTATTCAAGTTTGCGGTTAAGCACTCACTGTGACTTGAGTATTACCCATGCGGTTCACCTACAGGCCGCGTGGGATTTTTATCCAATTCATTAAGCTATGTTCGTGTATGTTGCACGGAAGCTGTTGGTTTTATTGGTTTGGATCTTCCTACCCGTAAGGTTTTACAACCATACTGCTTGTGTTTACGGCTCATTGTTGAGCCGTTTTTTTTATTAAATGAGCACTAATCTTAGCAGCCAACTTTTGATACTAAGCAGATTTAATCATTCTCAGTTGAAACCTTTAATTGAAGTTATACACAGCAAAGATCTTTGATATACATTTTGTGTATACTTGAACCAATATAAAAATAAAACAAGGGATACTGATTGAAAGCTGTATCAGGACAAAATAGAGGCACTGAATATTGGACAAAACGGATTAGTAATCAAGAAATCCCAGCCCTTTGCTCAACAGTGAGAGAGTTAGAAAAGCTTGCCGGAGACGATGTTTCTTCACTTGCAAAACTCGGTCGAAGTGTCATGCATGACAATGCATTAACCTCACGTATTTTAAGGGTTGCCAATAGTGCTATTTATAACAAAGGCAATAACCAAATCTCGACGGTAAGCCGAGCTGCGGTAGTACTCGGTTTTGATACTATTCGCAATATTTGCATCACCGCTAAGATGCTAACTAGTTTACTTGAAAGTAAAAATTTGTCTCCTGAGGTGTATCAGCGTCTTTTAAAGTTGATGGCTCAGTCATTTCAATCCGCTATGATTGCGCGGATGATGCTGGGTGAACATGAAGAATCTTCTAGAGAAGAGGCCTTTATTGCTTCACTACTATATCGTATCGGTGAGGTCGCTTTTTGGAGCTTGGGTGATGAGCAAACCGTTCATATTGATAAGCTACTTACAGATTCAAATGACGAAAATACCAAAGCGTTGATCATGCATGAAATGGGCACGAGTTTTCATCAGCTCTCCCAAGGTGTTGCCAGAAATTGGGGCTTAGGCGATTTACTGGTGAAATCATTAACCGATCCATTATCGCGCACCACTGAAATTCGCTGCATATATGTGTCAGATCAATTGGCTGAGATAATCTCAGCTAAAAAACTCGATAAAACTAAATTACAAAAAACACTTGCGCAAGCAGCATCCTTAGTAGGTGTTGATCAGCAACAATTTATTCAGCGTTTCATTCAGTGCAATCAACAAACACATAAACTTGCTGAGGCCTATGGTGCCAAAGACATAGTTGAGTTTATTGCTAATGGGCAAGATGTGATTGATAAGATTGCTGATGATGAGTCTAATGAGGTGATCAGCTTTGAGCCTAATTTGAGTTTTCAAATGGCGCAGATCAGACATTTAACTCACGCGATTATTAATAAAACTGACTTCAATAAAGTAATGCAGATCGCTTTAGATGGCATATTAAAAGGCATCGGGGTGGATCGCTGTGGTGTGTGGCTAATCTCTCGTGATAGAAAGTTTCTAGAGCCTCGCGTGTTGATGGGCTATGGCGAGACCGAATTTAAGCATCATTTTCATGTTTCATTAAAACAGCAAGCTGGCATTTTTTCCGAGTGTATTGAGCAGAAACAAAACCTACTGGTATCTGAGAAGAAGTTACCGTTTATAGCCTCTGAATTGGAATTAAAATTACAGGAGTTATTGCCGTCTCAAGGTTTTATGATTGCGCCTCTTATGGTTGAGTCTAAAGTGTTGGGGTTATTTTACGCAGACAGACATACCGCAGAAAGTGGCTTTAATGAGAGTGACTTTGAGAGCTTCTGTCATTTGATTCAGTTGGCTAACTTGAGCTTCACCACATCAATGAAGTAACGGGGGAACTACCTACTTTTCAATAAGAAGTGTCAGTTCTCATCTGAGTTAATACACATAGAGAATAAGCCAGCTTTAAAAGCTGGCTTATTTGATCTTATCTCATTTGCTTGATGAGCGTGGTAATGCGTTTTGCTTGCTCATTGGGTATTGGGAAACTCAAATGGTACTGTAATACTTTCCAGCCGGCTTCTGTTTTTACCAATGCACCAGTTCCGCGACTCACGCCATAAGATGCACTGTAAAGTTGCTCATCAAATACAATTGTGCCGTCGACTTTAATCAACTCCCTTGATTGTAAGTCATAACTCCAGCCACTGGTTTTTTCAGCATATTGCTGAAATTGAATCATGCTCCAGCGTTCAGAAGCATCTGTACCAATAAATACTGCCTTTGGGTGGTACAAATCAAAATAAGTCTGCCAGTTTGCAGTCGCTGCGGCTTCATGGAGTTGGTTCAACAAGCTATTAATTTGCTGATTTTCTTGAGCGTCCAAACCATTGGAAGAGATGACTCGCTCGGCTTCCCCAAGTGGTTTCACGACTTGTTGGCTTTGTTGACTGACATGTTCACTTTGAGTTTCTAATGTGGTGTCGATGCTTTTACTGGCATTTACCGTGGTCAATGCTTGAGTTTCACCGGTGTTTGTCGTCTCATGTGATTTATGCTCATGCGCTAAAATGTCAAATGCTGACACAGTCGTCACCAGCATAGCGATGAAGCCCAGTTTATTGACGATGGTTGTCATAGAATTCCTCTTATAAGTCGTTAGCCATTCAGCTTTAATGAAAACTGTAACCCGTGCTATTGCCAATGAATAGGGTTAAGTTGATAAAAGCGGCTTAATTCTTGAAAAAGTTTTGGGTGTTCTTGGTGAAACTGCTGAGGCTTTTCAAAAAAGGTTTCTGTTATCACTGCAAAAAACTCAGCCGGATTAGTTGCGCCATAGTAATTGAAAAGTGAAGGTATATGGTTTTGGGCACAATATTGTAGCTGGTTGAACTCAGAACGTAATGTCTCAGACCAGGTTGGATAGTCAGTAAGCTTTTGCAAAAAAGGCGCACCGTTGGCATCACCTGTCTCTTGGTCTAACTGATGTGCAAACTCATGTATCACAACGTTATGACCATCATCTGGTTGAGCAGCTCCGGCTAGTGTATTGTGCCAAGACAAAATGACCTTACCATTCCCCCAAGATTCACCTAAATGCACATTCTGTTGCAGTGACTGCACACCCGCTGCATCAGTGACTTGCTGTTGGGTAATAAAGGCATGGGGGTAAACAAGAATATGTTTTAACTTAGGGTAAAAATCGGTTTTACGGTTGAGTAAAAGCAAACAGGCTTGCGCAGCAATAGTGACTTTGATTTCGTCAGTTATGGTTAAGCCTTGGCAGCCAACGAAATCTTTTTCATCAATAAAGATTTGAATGTGCTTTTTGAGCTGCAACTGCAAATCTGTCGGCATAGATTTAAAATATGGAAATCGCTGCTTAAGGATTTTTCGCCATGGCTGTGGAAACGGTTTACTCATCACTTTTTGGCGACGCAATCGTTGCCGCAGTGGAATAGTTGCAATCCATGCAATGGCAGCGGTTGCTGAAATAAATAATACGATGAGCGCTATCATCCCTGTTCCCTCGATAAATGATTGCTAGGGTGTAATTAATAGATTGGGGGGAAAGCCAATAATTCAACCCTTCGATTAACTATTCCTCGATGAAGGTTTGTTTGATGTGTGAT
Source organism: Shewanella maritima (assembly GCF_043643735.1). Classification (GTDB taxonomy): domain Bacteria; phylum Pseudomonadota; class Gammaproteobacteria; order Enterobacterales; family Shewanellaceae; genus Shewanella; species Shewanella maritima_A. Next base: position 367,426 of record NZ_JBHZSM010000001.1, on the reverse strand, counting down.
AAAGCCTATAGCAACTGAGTTGCGTATTGACTCTTGGGCTTGAGTGATTTTCAGCACAAATAAAAGCGCTAACTAGGGGAGATAACCCTAGTTAGCGAAAGTTGGGAGTTTAGGATAAAAATACTATTAATAACAATCTTCATCAGCTTTGCTATTGGCAAGGCTGTCTTACTTTACGTTTAATCGTAACAATTTAGCTGTTGGCTAATAACCTCATTAGCACCTTGATACCTCCTTGTATTGTAAGTGTTAGTCGATGTCTAACTCAGCATTGATATTGCTTCTTTGTGACGGTGTAAGTGCAAAATGCTGATTTATTAATTGTCTAATCAATTTTGATTTAGCCGTTTTACTGCTTTGACTTAACGTTTGCAACTGACTTATTGCCATTTCGCTCAGTGTGAATGTCGCTCTTCTAAAGGGCTTCTTTTGTATTTGTTGTGAGGTCAATGAGCTATGGGTATTCAACAGCTTTGAAATCGCTTGTTGGTTCTCACATTTGCTCTCAACCAAAGACATGCATGCTTTATGTTTAGGGTGCGCATGTATTGGCGTGATTTTGTCATTGTTATTGCTAATTGGCGTAGCCTTGCCCGCGGCATACAAGTTAGCTGCCTCAATAAACTCATGTACTGACATTTCTCGTTGAAAGTTATGATTACATGACGAAACGTTTTTCTTGAGATCGGCTAGACCCATATTCCACTCCTGTGCGTAATAATTGTGTTTTTGTGGCACCTATGAGTTGTTTGGCATGCTCAACGCCGAGTAGTTCACAGGCTATTTGACGCATTTCGTTAGCAGCTTTGCCATTGGGTTCTATTTCGAAAACTGAACGCCCTGACTCTTCGCTATCATCATAGATATTGCGGCTGTAGTTAACGGCATCAAGCACATTGATGTCGTATGTACGGCATACATCTTTTGCTTCTAGAATACGGTTTGCTTGATTCGGTAAGCTTGGGCATTGAGTAATTACAAAGCTTGCCTGCATATTGGGATTAATCATCATGCAAGTGGCGATGATGTCATCCATATGGCTGACTGTTTTTAAGTCGCGACGTTTTGGGCGCAACGGGATCAAGGCAAAGCTGGCAACTGAGAGACTGGCACGAAGCGCGAGGTTATCTTGGCCACCACAGTCAACAATGACATAATCATAATGCTGCTCAAGACTGAGTAAATCGTTGCGGATTTTGCCATACAGTTGCACACAATTGATTGCAGGTAACTCTGGGTTGTTGTTACGAGCTTGGATCCAATCTGACGTTGTACGTTGTGGATCACAATCAACCATGATGACAGAGGCTTTGGCTTCTGCTGTGAGGAAAACGGCGATATTTTGCGCTAAGCAACTTTTACCGCTACCTCCTTTTTCTCCACCGACTAACAGAATCATGTTGTTACCTTTTAGTTAACTATTTTGATTAACTGTAAAATCAACTTGTGAGTTCGTCAATTGCTTGAATTTTGACACTTTTTCTTAAATGGCACTGTGATTGTTTATTGACTTTACTATTAAGAAAGACGGAAAATTGACCATTCGAATACATGGCCGTTTGTGGTTGAAATTGCTATGTTGAATAGAGACTTAGGTAGATATTGCCTCCCCAATTGTCAGCCTGATAATCTACAATGGATAATGCAGTGATTTCATATATAACGTAAACTCTCTAAATACCCATCTTATATAGCAAACTAATATAAATCGTTTGCATGCAAGGAGTGACAGTGCACGACAAATTATTGCTTGAAGCGATTAACCAGCGAATGCCCTTTGGCAAGTATGCAGGTAGAAAGCTGCTCACACTTCCTGAGCCCTATTTAGTGTGGTTTCACAGCAAAGGCTTCCCTGAAGGTAAAATAGGTCAGCAGCTTGCATTGATTTATGAAGTTAAATTGAATGGTTTGGAATCAATGTTAATGCCGCTGCTTAAGGATGATTAGGTTAGGGCAAAGCTTCATCCCCCCTCATTCTATTGTTAAAAGAAGATCTGGCTTTGAGCATATTTTCAACGCCAATTGACAATCCAAAATTATCAGCACTCAAGCGCAAGTTTTACAAGATGGATAAATCCAATATCTACTGTGCTTTCTCATCCTCTGGCATTTGATATGTCATATAAAACCCATTCAAGCTTTGACTACGTTTTCGTTGAATACTCTTCATCGTTACGACAAAGCCGCATTGTGAAAAAACGCCCTTTGATAGGTGAGATGCATCAACAGTGATTGCATTTAAGGGCTGTGTTTTAGCCCATGCTTGTAGATGCTTTACTAGCAAGGTTGCTAGCTGCTTACGTTGGTGCGATGGGTCAATATATAAATGTGCCACATGGCACTGTTGCCGGCTTGGTTTGTCGCAGCTGATAAAACCACAGACTTGTTGGTCGCAATCAACTATTACCCAGCTTGGGCCATTAACGCATTGCCTGCGCCAGTACTCGGTAGAACGAGGCTGCTTACTCCAAGCATCAAGTTTGGCTTGTGGGTACCTTACATGATGAATGTGTTGCACGGCTTGATGCATGACCTGAGCGATGGCAGTAGCATGAGCACGTTGAAAACTAATGATCGAATAGACCATAAAAAAATCGGCTAATCAAATGATTAGCCGATTATTACTGCTTTTAATGTAAAAGCGAATTATTTTTTGGTGATGTGACCGGCAAACATGAGTTTTTCGAAAGTCTTATTTAAGCTTGAACTCTTAAAGTTCGACATCCACATTTGCTCAGAGACCTGAACGATATCGCCTTTTGCTACCTCAGTTTGTGGACCAGCAGCCCAAAATGTATCTTTTTCATTTTTAATTTGAACGTAAGTGTAGCCACCGCCATTCATTGTTTCTAATACTTCACCTTGATGGATCACACCTTGCGCCCAAGCTGAAGTGACGCCTAATGCGAGCGTGGCTGCTGCAATCAATTTAATAAATTTTGCTTTCATGGAATGATCTCTTTAATTGTGTCTTTGTTGTATGTTCTAGACCAAGTGCTCAATTGATATTCAACTTTACTACTTAAGCACTTAATAAATCATTTAATCACGCTGATAGAAATGGGTCTGTGATCTAAGCCGAGTTTGTTACAGATTGTGACCATTAAAAACCATTATTGGTGATGGCTGATGTAATTGACATTAGGAAGTAGTTTGTCACCAATGAGATGACTGTGCTCGCTGACAAAGTCAACAAAGGCTTCTGGCAGTGTTTTGGTGTCGATGCCTTGCTGCCACTGGGCGAAGAGCAGTGCATCATAACCTTCCTTACCCGCTGCTGTATAGGCAGTTGATACGCCAATATAGTTGGTTTCAAGCCCCATATCTTGCCATTGCTTTTGCCTTAGCACTTGTACCTGAGTAACACGCTGTCCCATTGGGCGGGTGCCATCGTAAAAATACCTTAGCCCATACGGGTAAGGGAAACTACCCGCTCCCGTGCCTGTAACACCATTGTTGGTTGCAGCATTAATGGCCGACTCAATGGCTTGGATTATGTATTTACCTTGAATTTGATACAAGGTCAGAGGTAATTCAAATGGTAAAATCCGGCCAACAACATCGGCCATTGAAAGTTGGCCTTTAATTAATGACTGTCTAACACCACCGGCATTGTGCAGTGCAAAGTCTAAATTCGGCTCAATTTGTTTCGCTGATTTGTACATACTACGACTGACCCATGGCGCAATCTCACTGCCATGGGGGAAGTGTTTGCTGGGCAATCGAGTATGAATGAAGTCTTTAGGTATATGCGCCAAGATGTTGTTTTCTAACACCTGTAGTGCAGGGCGGTAATCTGCGGCAATGACATCATCAACCTCTGAGTTAGATTCTGCGCCTAGTACATACTTGTGGGTCAACACGTGTTTTTTGACTTCATCTAAGGTTGCTTGTGTCGTTTTTTGCTCAGATTGGATATCTAAATCATCTGATAACATAAAATAGTTGCAGCCGTTTAATTCGGTGACTTTGCCTTGTTCGTCAAAGGTGATATCTGCTAAACCTATGGTTTCTGCATACTTGCCCGCATGCAATATTGGCACATCATTGACTCGTTCCCCATACGGCATGTTACTCATACCTAATTGGCTAAAGTCGCCTTGTAAGGTATGTGAGTGACCACCCACTATGAGGCTAATGCCAGACACTTTCTCGGCAAGCTCTTTATCTTGTTCAAGCCCCAAGTGACTTAATACAAGAATGTGTTTGATACCTTGCTGATGCAAATTGGCAATGGTGTGCTCCAAAGTGTCAATGGCGTTGGCAAAGTGCGTGTCGGCATCGGGCCGTGCAATCAGGCGCATTTGATCTAAGGTAATTCCGACAATAGCAAGCTTTTGGTCATGAAAAGGTTTGATTAATACCTTTGCTCTGTCTGCCGTATCGTCATAGTCGTATAGCATTGGATGACCATACAACCGCCCAGGTTTAAACCGGTCTTCTTGGCTTAGGTCCATATTGCCAGCCAACATTGGGAAATCGATTCTATTGAGAAATGCCTGCACTGGGCTGTTACCTGCATCAATCTCATGATTACCCAGTACCATGGCATCTGGTTTTAATAAGTTGAGTAAATGTGCATTTGCTGCACCCTGAAACTCTCTAAAATACAAGGTGCCTTGAAAGCTATCCCCACCATGTAAAAATACAAATGCTTGTTGATTATCGTTGGCTTGCTGCCTTGCTTGTTCAACTTGGTAGCCGATTCGAGCATATCCGCCACTATTAGCTAACACCTGAAATTGCTGGTTGCTATGCTGAAGGCTAAACCTAACTTGGGTCGGGTCAAAATGAGAGTGGGTGTCATTAATGTGGGCAAGCTTGAGGGAGTAGGTTTGGGTCATATAGCCGCTTAATGGTGAAAGTATGCTCGTAAGTTATCTTACGAGCACACATTGTTTAATTTGACGATGGCACATCATGAGGGCGGGCAAATTCGCCATCATCTGCTGACAATACGATACCTTTATTCTTCATGCGGCGCTGCCACATCTCTCTTGCAAGTTGCTGCATGTCGATTGCGGGATCATTACTGTCAACAATTTCGAGACCTAATAGGGATTCAACAATATCTTCAATGGTGATCACACCCTCATTAGAACCGTACTCGTCGACAATCATTGCCATTTTAGCTTTACGCTTGGTCATCAATTGGAATAGAGGCAGTACTTTTGCTGTTTCAGGGATCACCAATAAATTCTTTTTGTGAATCGCAATACTTTCGTGTGGTGTACGTGACGCATTGGCCAATACATCTGTGCGATTGATATAGCCAATGATGTTGTCTCTGTCACCGTCATAAACGGGTAAACGAGTAAAAGGTACACCAATGTGCTTGGCTAAAAACTCTTGATGAGAGGTTTGACTGTCCAGCTTATAAATGACTGTTCTTGGCGTCATAATTGCTTTTACTGGCATATCTTTGACTGACAGCATTTGAGTCAGAATACCAGACTCTTGTTCGTCTAATTCTCCAGACTCTTTACCAATTTTTGCCATTGCACTCATCTCTTGGCGAATGTATTGGCCTTCATCACCTTTGCCCATCAGCTTAGTGACTTTTTGTGACATCCAGATTAAAGGCATAGTGAGCTTTTCAAGCCAAACCAGAATAAGTGACACAGCAGGTGCCAAACGACGCCAGTAATTAGCACCGAGTGTTTTTGGGATAATTTCAGAGAAAAATAAGATTAAGAATGTCAGTACGCCAGAAAACACGCCTAACATTTCACTACCAAATACCTTTGCCGCTTGGGCGCCTGCAACCGCAGCACCAACGGTGTGAGCGACCGTGTTGAGTGTCAAAATAGACACCAGAGGTGATTCAACGTTGGCTTTTTGTTTGTCTAAACGGGCGGCAGCTTTTTGGTCTGTGCTGGCCAGTGAGGCGATATAGCTTGGTGTCACTGACAGTAAAACAGCTTCAAAAACACTGCAAAGGAAAGAAATAGCAATAGCAAAAAATACTATAATGATAAGGGTTATCATACGGGGTTTATCAGTCTCATGTGTCACGCAAATATTAGCGCTCACAAATTTTAGCATAAACTTTTATAAAACCTATTGAATTTATAATTAATCAGCTGCATTTTGTGTACAGCGTAATCAGCCATGGCGGTAATACTGGCTAATAATTGTTAGGATCTGTATAATTCGCCGCCCTGTAGCAGGTTTGTGGTTTTTGAGGTTAGGTTAAATGAGCGAGAACAAAATCAATTTATTAGATTTAGATCGTAAAGGCTTACGCGCTTTATTCACTGAAATGGGCGAGAAGCCATTTCGTGCTGATCAGCTAATGAAATGGATTTATCATTTTGGTATTAGTGACTTTGAAGAAATGACTAATATCAATAAGAAATTAAGAGCTAAACTCGCCGCCAAATGTGAAATTGTGGCGCCTGAAATTTCTAACTTTCAAAAATCTGCCGATGGCACCATTAAGTTTGCGATTAACGTAGGTCAAGGTCAGGAAGTTGAGACGGTTTATATTCCTGAAGAAGATCGCGCAACCTTATGCGTTTCTTCACAAGTGGGTTGCGCACTTGAATGTACCTTCTGCTCAACTGCTCAGCAAGGCTTCAACCGAAACTTAACCGTTGGTGAAATCGTTGGTCAAATCTGGCGTGTATCGCAGTTTTTAGGTTTCCAAAGAGACACGGGTGAGCGTCCAATCAGTAATGTTGTGATGATGGGAATGGGCGAGCCTTTGTTGAATCTTGCCAATGTTATTCCTGCCATTGATATCATGCTGGACGATTTTGGCTTTAGTTTGTCTAAGCGTCGTGTAACCTTATCAACCTCTGGTGTTGTACCTGCGTTAGATAAGTTTGGTGACGCACTTGATGTTGCGCTAGCTGTCAGTATTCATGCACCTAACGATGAGCTGCGCGATGTATTAGTACCGGTCAATAAAAAGTACCCACTTGAAGAGTTTTTGGCCTCTATTCGCCGTTATCTAGCCAAATCTAATGCGAATCGTGGCAGGGTGACCGTAGAGTACGTGATGCTCGATCATATTAATGACAGCACAGACCAAGCCCATGAGTTAGCTAAGGTGATGAAAGAGACACCTTGTAAGATTAACTTAATTCCATTTAACCCTTATCCGGGTTCACCCTATGGGCGCTCATCAAACTCTCGTATCGATCGTTTTTCTAAAGTGTTGATGGAGTACGGTTTAACCGTTATTGTGCGTAAAACACGAGGTGATGATATTGATGCTGCTTGCGGACAGTTAGCGGGTGATATTCGTGACCGCACTAAACGTTTAGCAAAAAAACAAATGCAACAGCAACAGATTTCGGTCACAATGGACTAACTCTTTGTTTGTGCAAATAATAGGACTGTTAATGAAGCATAAGTTGCCGCAATTATTGGCTTTGTCATTTTTGTCTTTTTCGATTACAGGGTGTGTGACTGAACGCACCTACAGTGGTACGGATGTGCCAGTAGCAGAACGTGCTATCGATATGAATGCTGCAGCAAGAGAGAGAATGCAATTAGGGTTAACTTACCTTAAGCGTGGCAACAGCGAACAAGCAAAATACAATTTAGACAAAGCCGTTGACTATGCGCCGCAACTAAGTGAAGTGTATGTTGCTTTAGCTTATTATTATCAAACGGTAGGAGATCTAGCTCGCACTGAACAGGCCTATGATAAGGCCATTTCACGCAGTGATGCCACTGGCGATGCTAAGAATAATTTTGGTGTATTTTTGTGTCAGCAACAAAAATATGACCGTTCTGAAGAAATGTTTTTAGCGGCGATTAACACCTCGCGCTATACACGTACCGCGTCAAGTTATGAAAACTTAGGGGTGTGTACCCGTAAATCCGGTGACTTAGTAAAAGCACAGCACTATTTCACCATGGCGTTAAAGTATGACGCCAGAAGAATCACCAGTTTATTAGAACTTACCGAGTTGGCCATGGATGCGGCTGATTATGCCTCTGCGCGTCAATATTTTACCCGCCTTTATAGTGTTGTGGGAGATAGTGCAGAAACGTTAGCTTTAGGGATCCAAATAGAGCGAGAATTGGGCAATGTTGAAGCCATGAAACGCTATGGCGTTTTGCTAATTGCCAAGTTCCCTACTTCGCCACAAGCGAAAGAATATAGAGCCAATATGCACTAATGAATAATGATAACCAACCAGACATTGATGCTGAAATCGAGCAAACAGAAGTCTTAGATGATGTGGCGACCACTGGCGCTATATTAAAAGCTGCGCGTGAACACAAGGGTATGAGTATTGAGGCTGCAGCTTTATCATTGCATCTTCGCCCTAAAGTGCTGGTAGATATTGAAGCTGATAATTTTGATGACATTGCATCAACCACTTATGTTCGCGGTTATATTCGCAATTATGCCAAGCTGATTGACGCAGACATAGAAGCGATTAACTCCTGTTTAGAACATCAATTACCAGATATTACCGCCCCTTCAATGCAAAGCTTCTCACGCAAGACGTCGCGTCAAGCAAGAGACAGCCGTCTGAAATTGGTAACCTATCTCATTGCAATAGCGCTGGTTGCCATGCTGATATTGTGGTGGGTACAAAAAACTGAGCAGTTAACCAATATTGACCTGTCTAAACCTACCGTAGAAGAAATCGCAGCCAAAAAAAGCATTGATATGGCAGTTACAGCAGGTAATCAATCAGAAATCGAATTGACTGAATCACAGGCAAAACAAATTGCTGCTGAGATGAATGAGCAAGCGATTGAAAATGTTGAAGCAGAAGCTGTGTCACCTGAGGTCGCACAACTGCCTGCACAGGTCACATCACAGCAGTCACAATTGACTCAAAGCGGTTCATTAACCCATGATGTATCACAAAATACGGCGAATGAAGTGACTTCAGCTCCACAAGTTGAAGATAATAGCGTCATAGCTAATGCCGCTACGCCGACCGTGACTACTGTGAACCATGAGTCATTTACCCAAGCGCAAATATCGATGGAACTATCAGGTGATTGCTGGGTAAACGTGACAGATGCTACTGGCCGCGTAATTATTGATGGAGTGAAGTCTCCTGGGCGAGTGATTAGCGCAACAGGCGCAGCTCCACTACAAGTTGTTTTAGGCGCACCGCAGGTGGTGAGCTTACAAATCGATGGTTCGCCAATCGATTTATCTTCATTCAGCAGTGGTCGAGTGGCGAGGTTAACCTTGCCAAACGCAAGCATTTAATGCTGACAATAAACTGATTTAGAGCCTATTTGCATGTATAACGAAACTCCAATTATCCGTAGACCTTCGACACGAATCTATGTAGGTAATGTGCCGATTGGTGACGGTGCACCAATTGCGGTGCAGTCAATGACTAATACACGCACCACTGATGTTGAAGCCACGGTTGCGCAAATTCGCGCCCTTGAAAATGTCGGTGCAGATTTAGTGCGAGTGTCTGTTCCCACCATGGATGCGGCTGAAGCGTTTAAACAAATTAAACAAGCCGTTGATATTCCTTTAATTGCCGATATTCACTTTGATTATCGCATCGCACTTAAAGTAGCAGAATATGGTGTTGATTGTTTGCGCATTAACCCTGGCAATATTGGTAATGAAGAGCGCATTCGTAATGTAGTTGATTGTGCTCGCGATAAAAATATCCCTATCCGCATCGGTGTAAATGGTGGTTCATTAGAAAAAGATCTAATGGATAAATATAAAGAACCAACGCCAGAGGCATTGCTAGAGTCTGCCATGCGTCACGTGGACATACTTGATCGCCTTAACTTTGACCAATTTAAAGTAAGCGTAAAAGCGTCGGATGTATTTTTAGCGGTAGAATCGTATCGCTTACTGGCGAAACAAATTCAACAACCTTTGCATCTTGGTATAACAGAAGCAGGCGGTTTGCGCTCTGGCTCAGTTAAATCTGCTGTGGGTTTAGGTATGCTTCTGGCTGAAGGTATTGGTGATACGTTACGTGTATCACTTGCTGCCGACCCTGTTGAAGAAATCAAAGTGGGCTTTGATATTCTTAAGTCACTACGCATTCGCAGCCGTGGAATTAACTTTATTGCTTGCCCATCATGCTCACGCCAAGAGTTTGATGTGATTAATACCGTCAATGAGTTAGAAAGACGTTTGGAAGATGTCACCACACCGATGGACGTGTCCATTATTGGTTGTGTAGTTAACGGTCCTGGTGAGGCATTAGTGTCTGATATCGGTTTAACTGGTGGTCATCGTAAAAGTGGTTATTACGATGATGGTGTTCGCCAGAAAGAGCGTTTTGATAATGACAATATCGTCGATTCATTAGAAGCGAAAATCCGTGCCAAAGTCAGCATGGTGGCAAACCGCATCGATGTAGAAGATAAAAGCGAATAACACAGTTGTATTGACAAAGAATCAGTGCAATGTACAAATTGATAGAGAAAACGAGTAAATAGTGGCTAAACAAATTCAAGCAATTCGCGGTATGAACGATGCTCTGCCGACCCAAACTCCCGCTTGGCAAAAATTGGAAGCGGTGATCCGCTCTTCAGTCAGTGCCTATGGTTACAGTGAAATCCGTACACCCATTGTGGAAAGTACCGATTTATTCAAGCGCTCAATCGGCGAAGTAACCGATATTGTTGAAAAAGAAATGTACACCTTTGATGACCGCAATGGCGATAGCCTGACTCTGCGTCCTGAAGGGACGGCTTCAACGGTGCGTGCGGGTAATGAACATGGTTTGCTATATAACCAAGAACAGCGTCTGTGGTATATGGGACCTATGTTCCGCCATGAACGCCCACAGAAAGGTCGTTACCGTCAGTTCCATCAATTCGGTGTTGAAGTCTATGGTATCGCCACGGCAGATATTGATGCGGAAGTATTAATGTTGTCAGCGCGCCTATGGGAGCAGCTGGGAATTTCAGAGCATGTTACCTTGGAATTAAACACCTTGGGTGATCCAAAAGAGCGTGCTGCATATCGTGAAGCACTTATTGCCTTTTTAGAGCAACATAAAGATGTGCTTGATGAAGACAGTCAACGCAGAATGTACTCAAACCCACTGCGCGTATTGGATTCAAAAGACCGTAATGTGCAAGCTATTTTAAAAGATGCACCAGCCTTAATGGACTATTTGGGTGAAGAGTCAAAAACACATTTTTCAACTTTATGTGAACTCTTAGATGCTGTCGGTATCCAATACACCATTAACCCTCGATTGGTACGTGGATTAGATTATTACAATCGAACCGTATTTGAATGGGTGACAACGAGTTTAGGCTCGCAAGGCACTGTGCTTGCTGGTGGCCGCTATGACGGACTTGTTGGTCAGTTAGGTGGCAAAGACACGCCTGCCGTTGGTTTCGCAATGGGGCTTGAGCGTATTATATTGTTACTTGATACGCTTGGATTAAATGATAATCTGCCATCAGAAGTTGACGTATATGTAACGGCAATGGGTGAGCAATGTATACCTGAAGCAATAAAAATTGCTCAAGAGTTGCGTAATGCGCTGCCAACGCTTAAAGTCATGTCCCATTGTGGTGGTGGAAACTTTAAAAAACAAATGAAGCGTGCTGATAGAAGCGGCGCTCAGTTTGCCCTCATCATTGGCGAAAATGAACTGAACAATAACCAGGTGGCTGTTAAGCCACTCCGTGAAAATAATGAACAACAATTGGTTGCCCGTGAACAATTAGCAACCACAATTGCAGAACTGATTTAGAAAGGGGAAGTCCGCGTGGAAATTTATAGCACAGAAGAACAACAAGTAGATGCTATTAAGCAGTTCTGGAAAGACTATGGAACATCGATCATTGTCGGTGCTGTTGTCGGTCTAGGTGGCCTTTATGGTTGGAACACTTATTCAGACATGAAAATTGAAGCTGCTGAAAATGCTTCAGATGCGTTTCAAAATCTAACGACTCAAGCTAACGAGCCGCAAGCGATGCTAAGTGCTGCTGAAAGCTTTGGTGTTGATCATAAGCAAGCTGGCTACCAAGCAATGCTAGATTTAATGGTTGCTAAAGCTGCCATTGATGCTGGTGATTTTACTAAAGCTGAAACGGCGTTAAAAACCGTGATTGCTAATAAGCCGGGAGCTGGATTAGCTAGCATTGCCACGATGCGTTTAGCACGCATTCAAGCTGAGCAAGACAATATTGGTACTGCACTTTCAACGCTAGAAACTGTAACCGATGCTGCATTTGTAGCACAACGTGAAGAGTTGAAAGGTGACTTTTTAGTGCGTCAAGGTGAACTAGATAAAGCGCGAATTGCTTATCAAACCGCAGTCGATAATGGTGGCACTACCACTAGCCCTGCGCTAACAATGAAGTTAGATAACCTGAACAAGGCATAAGGAACTCGCCGATGAAGTCGTGGTATAAAAGTATACTCGCAGTAGGACTTGGCATGTCGCTACTTACTGCTTGTTCTTCTAGTGATGTTGAAGAAGAGCAGATTAGTGAGTTAGTTGAAATTCAAGCAAGCGTATTCCCAGAAATTAGTTGGAGTACCAATGCAGGCAGCGGTGTCGGTGATTACTACTCTCAATTAAGACCTGCTGTACGTTATGGGAAAATCTTTGTTGCTAACCGCTCAGGCGTTGTTGCTGCATACGATCAAGAAACGGGCGCACAAGTTTGGCGTGTTAACCTTGAGCGTCAGCTTAATGAGCAGTTGAACAAGCAAACTAAAGGAATTCGACTTGCTGCAGGTGTCACTGTTGCGCGTAATAAGGTCTTTGTCGGTGGTGAAACGGGTTTACTGGCAGCACTAGATGAAGCAACAGGTACTGTTGTTTGGGCTTCAGAAGCTAATGGCGAATTACTTTCTGCCCCAACCATTGCAGAAGACATGGTTGCTGTCAGTACCAGTACGGGGGCATTTGAAGCTTTCTATGTTGATTCAGGTGAAAAAGCTTGGACACATGAGCGTCAATTACCTTCACTCACGCTTCGTGGCACAGGCTCTGCAGCATTTGAAGCAGGTGGTTTTTTCATTGGCACTGCAGATGGTAAAGTTGCCGTAATTGTGAAAACCAATGGTCAAGTCGCTTGGGAGCAAACAGTATTTAGCCCGCAAGGGGGTAATGAGTTTACCCGTATGGCTGATGTAGATATGAAGCCAATCATTTCAGGTGAAAATCTATATGCTGTTAGCTATAACGGCAACCTTGTTTCTATGGGGTTACGTGATGGCCGTATCGTTTGGAGTAGAAGCTATTCAAGTTTTAATGAACTTGCTGAAGCAGGTTTGAGCTTATTCTTAGTGGACGATGCTAGCCGAATATATGCTGTAGATAAGCGTAACGGATTAGAGTTATGGAGTAACAACTCCATGAAAAACCGCAACTTAACATCGCCGGCTGTTATCGGTCCATATTTGATAGTGGGTGACTTTGAAGGTTATTTACACTTCTTATCTCGTTCAACAGGTGAAGTGGTGGGGCGAGTACAAGTTGATAGCAGCGGTTTATATTCTCAGCCATTAGTCGTTGACGGTAAAGTTTATGTTCAAGGACGCAGTGGTACTGTCGCAACAGTCACGCTTCCTTAAAAAGTAAGTTATAATACGTTTTAGAGCCCCTGGAAGCTTTCCGGGGGTTTTTTATTGAATGTTTTTTTAGAGGCAAAATCATGATCCCTGTAGTGGCCCTGGTAGGGCGACCGAATGTCGGCAAATCGACTTTATTTAATCGTCTGACACGTACTCGTGATGCATTAGTTGCTGATTTCCCAGGCTTAACTCGTGACCGCAAGTATGGTCGTGCGTTTTTGGCTGGTTACGAGTTTATCGTTGTTGATACAGGTGGTATTGATGGCACAGAAGAAGGCATTGAAACCAAAATGGCTGAGCAGTCATTAGCGGCGATTGAAGAGGCCGATGTCGTATTGTTTATGACAGATGCTCGTGCGGGTTTAACTGCTGCAGATCAAGCTATTGCGCAACACCTTCGTAGCCGCGATAAAGTGACCTTTGTGGTTGCTAATAAAGTTGATGGTATAGATGGTGATTCAGCTTGTGCTGAATTCTGGTCGCTTGGTTTAGGTGAAGTATATCAAATGGCAGCTGCGCAAGGGCGTGGTGTGACAAATATGATTGACTATGCCTTAACACCTTTTGCTGAAGCGATGGGGATTACGCGTAAATCAGATGAAGAAGATCAGGCTGATGAGCGTGAATACACCGAAGAAGAAGCAGAAGCGGAGCAAAATCGTCTACAGAGCTTACCAATTAAGCTAGCCATTATCGGCAAACCCAATGTGGGTAAGTCGACACTGACTAACCGTATTTTAGGTGAAGAGCGTGTTGTTGTTTATGATTCGCCAGGTACCACTCGCGACAGTATTTACATCCCTATGGAGCGTGATGGTAGAGAGTACATCTTGATTGACACCGCAGGTGTTCGTCGCCGAGCTAAAGTACATGAGATGGTAGAAAAATACTCAGTGATCAAAACGCTAAAGGCTGTTGAAGATGCCAACGTAGTGTTACTGATTATTGATGCTCGCGAAGGTATTGCAGAGCAAGATCTGGGTCTACTGGGTTTCGCGCTTAATGCTGGTCGTGCATTAGTTATTGCGGTTAACAAGTGGGACGGTATTGACCAAGACGTTAAAGACAGAGTGAAAAATGAATTAGACCGCCGTTTAGGGTTTATCGACTTTGCACGTATTCACTTCATTTCTGCATTGCACGGTACCGGTGTTGGTCATCTATACGAATCAGTTGAAGAAGCTTATGACAGTGCAACTCGTCGCGTGACCACTTCTATGTTGACACGTGTGATGCAAATGGCGCAAGACGATCACCAGCCGCCATTAGTGAATGGTCGCCGAGTGAAACTGAAGTATGCCCATGCAGGTGGCTATAACCCACCAATTGTTGTGGTACATGGTAACCAGGTTAGTAAGTTACCAGACTCATATAAACGCTACATGATGAACTACTTCCGTCGTTCGTTAAATGTTGTTGGTACACCGATTCAGTTACGTTTCCATGAAGGTGCTAACCCGTTTGAAGGCAAGACTGAAAAGCTGACCTTAAGTCAGGAGCGTCGCCGTAAGCGTGCGATTAGCCACATTAAAGATCGCAAAAAGTGATGCCTGATTAATAAAAATAAAGCCTGAATCTGAGATTCAGGCTTTTTTGTTGGTGCCGACTTTTTACTTATATCGATATTGACTGTTATGGCATTGAAGTCATGACTTGGCTATTTATTGCCTTGTCGACTTCGCTGACTACTGCTTGCATTGCTCCTTGTTTGAGTGCTTTTCACGTGTGAGCTGCGAGTTTGTGTGCTTCTCATTGTTGAGCTTTTAGTTTGAGAGTTTTTTGCATGAGAGTACCCCTGATTAGCTCTATTCTGTGAAGAATAGCTTGGCTGACTTTGTTTGCTTTTGCTCATATTTTGCGAGCTATATTGTCTATTAGACTGGTAGTCCCTCGATGACTTATCAGCTTTCGTACTCGAAGTTGGTCGTTGTCCTGCTGTAGGGCGAGACTGATTCGTCGGCTGCGATAAATCACGGCTACTACTGGCTTTATTACGACTTTCTCGGCTTACCTGTTCACGGCTCATTGGTTGATTATATTGTTTAGTCTGCTGTTTATTTGCAGATGTTCTTTCTCTGCTTTCGCGAGTCGTCTTTTGCGTATTATTTGCGTAATGGCTTGGTTTGCTCACAGCTTTAGAGCGGTCTAATCCGCGGTGTACCTGCTCAACTCTTGCCTTGTTATGACTAACTGCATGCGTTGGTTTTACCCTAGTATGCGGTTTTGCATAATGCCCCTGATAACGCTTACTGACGACTGCTGAGCGATATGCGACTCCGCGTCGGTGCTGAGGTTTGTGTGCCCAGCGTTTTGCGCCAGTGCTATAGGCAATCTTTCTTGGTGGACGATATTTATGAGAGTAGCGGTGATTCACAACAACCACTCGACGGCTATGCCAATGAAAAGCACTGAAATAATAGTTAAAGCTGATGTGGATCCCCGGCCCCCAATAAATTGGACGATGGATAGGATGTACTGGATAAACAGGGTACACAGGTGGGCGCCAGTATACTGGCGGATAGCTTGCCCAATACCAGTTACCGTATACTACTCGAGTATCATAATATGGCACATACACAATTTCTTTTTGTGCAGGCTCAATGATGATTTTCTGCTCAGTCTTCGTCACTGTGACATTTTCAACATCATCAAATGCGTTAGCAGCATCTGCTTGCTGTCGTAAGATTTGAATACTATCAAGCACCATACCTTCATCTTGTAAAAAGGCATCACCAAGCGTTTGTGTCCATTCTAAGTCGTCATTAAGGCGCTCAAGCACATTTGGGAAAGCCACTAAAGCTTGTACACTCGGATCCCAGCTTTGGCCCTCAACACGTTGCATTATGATGTCGGTTTCAACATCACCTTGCAGTTCGAGCCAGCGCTGCGCTTGTACGACTTCAAGTGGGTAAGTTGCTGCAATTAATATATGGGTTAATAAGCTATCTGGATACAAGGCAATTGGTGCTAGTGCTTGCGCAAGCTCAGCTTCTGATAGCGTATCTTCTGCCGTTTTGTAATCAGATTTCTCGGCGAGATTTTCATAGCTTGAATTAGTTTGAGCTAGAGTTTGCGTCGATAAAAACATCGCGCACATCATGACGCCACTTATAGCAAGCTTATACAGTAGGTTGTGATTGTGTTTGAGTGTTTGCATCTTTTCTCCAAGGTCAATAACTGACATTAACTGATGTTGATGACAGGATAACTAGGTCAAGATGAACATAAGCTGAAAGTAAAATATAAACTGAGATAAACATGATTAACCAAAAGGCTAGATGATGTTTTTTTCGATTGAAAAGAGGTTTTCTCGGTCGCTAGTGATAAGAAGCTGTATATAAAGGCGATGATTGCGCTAATCAATTGACTCATTGGTGAGTGATGCTTGATATTAATGCTGTAAGCTTGAGTCAAATTCAAAAGTGAAGTTGGCTCCACCTAGTCTTTCTGAACGGGTAACGGTTAATTTACCGCTATAACTTTGCACTAAATCCTGTGTGATGGCTAAGCCAATACCATGACCTTTTTGATAAGTATCAGCTCTTACGCCACGTTCAAATATTTGCTGTTGTTTTGATTCACAAATACCCTCACCATCATCTTCAATGCTGATTATGCAATGTTGTTCGTTGCCAGAAACACGCACTAGCACTTGAGATTTCGCCGCTTTACAGGCGTTATCAAGCACATTTCCAATCATCTCACTAAAATCGGTTTTATCACCTTTAAAGATAACATCTGCGCAAGGCTGGTATTGGATATCGATAAAGTTTTGGGCATTGAGCTTAGTCAAGGTACGTACCAGCTTACTCATGACATCATCTATTGGAAAGCCAACGTGCCATGCTTGTCCTGCACCACTTTGTGCCCGTTTGAGTTGATAGGCAATAATCTTGTTGATGGTTGAAACCTGTTCCTTGGAGGTCTGGTTTAGCTCAGCTTGGCTTTGTATTACTGCCAGTGGCGTCTTTAAACTGTGGGCTAAATCAGCTAATGCGTTACGGTAGCGAGTACGTTGATTTTTTTCTGATGCCAGCAAGGTGTTAATTTGTTTCGCAAGCACTCTAAGTTCGCTTGGATATCGGCTTGATAGTTCAGTCGCTTTGCCTTGTTCTACCTGTTTAATTTCACGCACAAAAGAGGCCATAGGTTGCAGTGTCCACAGTAACCAGCTCAATTGCACGACCAGTAGTACCAGCATCAAGCTAATTAACCAAGTCCACAGCTTTTGGTTAAAATCATCGATTTGCTGCTGATACTGAGTTTGCGATTTAATGATGTGCAATGTAATTGGGTAGATATTGCCTGCCTTTTCAAAGCTCACTGCAAAACTCAATATCCAATGGGGCTGGTCATCGATTATTAGCGGGTTAAAGACACTCTCGCCAGTAGTTGGGGTAGGGTATTGAGTGGGTAAGGTGATGCCAATAGAAGAATTAGACTGCCAGGCTAACGTCGATGGATTGTTTTGTGTTTGATAGGTTATTAAAGCATATAGGCCAGATTGGATAAGATTAAACTGATTCTCCATTAAATGGCTTGGCATTTGGGGCTTACCATTTTCGACTTCTGCCATGGCAAGCACCGAATATACATAAGCTTGTAGCTGGTCTTGGGTTGATTGCATGACTTGCTGTTCAAAAGCCTTGTTCAGCGCTACCCCAATGGTTGGGACTATGACCAATATAACAAGGAGTGCGCTGATGATAATTCTGGCTTTTAAAGAATGCATTGCGAAGTTACTTCACTCTGTTCATACGATAACCTTGACCACGCAAGGTTTCGATAAGCTGGTGTTGATTGTCAGGGTCTAGCTTTTTACGCAGTCGCCTAATAAAGACTTCAATAACGTTTGAGTCTAAATCAAAATCTTGATCATAGATGTGCTCAATCAGAACCGATTTTGATGAAACCGCCTCGATGTGATGCATCATATACTCAAACAACTTATATTCAGAGCTGCTCAAATTGATTGCTTGTCCTTCCTTAAAGACTTCTAAACTTCGGGTATTAATGGTGAAAGGCCCATTACTCACAACGGGGCTCGCTTTGCCGGCTGAGCGGCGGATTAATGCATTTATGCGAGCGACTAATTCTTCAGGTTGAAACGGCTTAGTGAGATAATCATCGGCTCCGGCATCTAGACCTGTGACTTTATCTTGCCAACTATCTCTGGCCGTTAAAATCATGATGGGATAACCAATATCTTGGCTTCTTAGTTGGGTGATTAAACTAATGCCGTCTATTTTAGGTAAGCCTACATCGATAATGGCTGCATCATATTGATATTCTTGAGCTTGAAATAAACCATCTTCACCATCACTACTCACATCAACACGATAATTGGCATCAAGTAAATGTTGCTTCAAGTTGCTCTGAAGTTCTAGGTCGTCCTCAACCAATAATAATCTCATAGTAAGGGCCTGTTTCTGTTTGTTTATTTTTTATGTTGAGAGATAAAACCATTTTGCCTCAACCATACAGGCAGTGGCTGTTTTCCAGCCGTACTGCCCACAAATTCACTATTTTAGCGGGCTAAACTGCGCTCATTTGCGATTGTCTGACAGAAAATAGACGACTGCATAATTTATCAACAAAGAGCAACAGTCCCTAATTCCTTCTCACTGATCCCGTTCTGGCATCAACTGTGACATAAAACACTCGGCCATCATTGCTCAGCATTTTCACCTGATAACTGCTCCCAGAACCACTTGCCTGCACTCTTAACACCTTGCCTTGATATTGCTGTTGTACGCGGGCAATGGCTTGTTGGCTGCTGTTGATTTTAAGTGATTGCTTTTTGGGCTTTTTGTTTGGGTTAGGCGTGAATTCAGATTGCAGGCCAGGAACTTGATAAGAAGGTTGACGTTCACTGCCCATCATCTTTGTGTATTGAGCCTGCACATGACAAACAGGTGTCATTAGCAGTAGGCACAATATTGCAGATTTAATTGGTATAGCGATTGTCATGATGTGTACTCATCTAATTATTGTCTTATCAGTGTAAAAGATTAACCGCATTGAAGAAATAGTGTTATGCAATCAAATCAACCCATTGGTTGTAAATGTGAATCATATGAATCTATTGCTTGTGTATTTCTGATGATGTCTATCACTGTCGGTTTTCCATTACCACTCAATCCTTGCCATTCTCCTTATTCTTATCCTTACCCATTACTTGCTCAATCATGTTTGCCTATAACGCACTTAAGCCACTGACTATTGGTGTTTGCTTCCGTTTAGGCATCTAAAAATCATGACTACTTATCACAGCTTAGCTTGTAAAGAATGAACATAAGCTGAACAAATAAAAGACTGTTTTTGTTCAGCTTATGTTCACATGAAACGAGATTTAATGATTGCATCAGTCATAAATTCACGAGGAAGATTATGCAAAATCACAAAGCGCAGCAAGAAAAACAAAGGACTAAAAACATGACGATGCAGCCTGGGTTAACTTACCTCAGGCAAAAGCTTACCTCTACATTGGCAAGTAGTGTGGCTGTCATTTTATGGTTAGGCTGTCACTCAGCCTTTGCTCAAAACGTGGATGACACTGAGCTTGATAATCTGATAGTAATGACTAGCCAGCTATCGAGTAGCATTCAAGGCGCGGTGAGTGTCGGCGGGCAAGTGCGTAAGCCTACTTCATCTGATAAACATCCATTGCAACAAGCAAAGGGGGTCTCTAACTCTGCCTTAAGCGATGAATTTTCTGAATCAGATAGCGATGTGCCAAATTCATACTTGCTGCAACGTTTACGCGGACAGTTTGCAAAAGAACCATCTTCGCAAGCAACTCGCTTAAACCGTGATGAGGTTATCAAAGCAAAAATGCAGCAATCTATTGAGCGCAGCCCAAGTTCAAGCCACGTCCAATTGTCTAGCGCTCAAGCTTCTATTACACCAGTATCAAGTGCGCAAGTGGCCATTGCTCAAGTGGACAGCACTCAAGTAGACAGTGCCTTAGTTAGCCAGCCAACGAATGCAGCATTATATTATGACTTTAGTATTTATGATGCTTATAGTCGTTTGTATGATGACTTTAATTACAATGGCTTTTATCAAACTTTTACCGTGACTTTTGATGCGGATATATTAGGGCCAACAGGGTATGAAATTGCCAATGTTTATGCCGAAATGTATTTAAGTAAAAACGGCGGACCTTGGGAGCGATATTACACCACGGATATTTTTACCATTGAAGGCGATCGAAGTGACGATGATTATGAAGTGCTCACTACGCTGGCGAGTGGTTATCCAACCGATCATTATGATGTGTTAATTGATTTATATGAGGTGGGTTATAGCGATATAGTGGCAACGATTAGCAGCGAGGATGTGGATAGTTTATATGCCTTGCCACTGGAGAGCAGTGATTGGGATATCGACGCTGCAGAAGTAATTATTGTTGAAGAATACTCTTCAGGTAGCTTAGGGGTTGTAGCCACAGTCGGTCTATTCATGATAGCCATCTATCGCCGTAAAAAGCATCTCTCCTGATGTTAGCAAGATGCATGTCAGCTAAATGAATGCACTGTTATATAAATTCGCTGTTCACAGAAAAGGGCAATAATATTGCCCTTAATTTATATTTTGCTTTCTTCAGTATTGATACAAGCTAACTTCTGAGACTACTTCACCACTGAGACGAGCTCACCCTTAGCCAGTGTTGTATTAATCGTATCGCCTGAAGTCAGCTCAGTTGCATTCGTAACCACTTTACCTTGCGCATTTTTAGTGATCGAATAACCTCTGCTTAATGTTGCTAAAGGGCTAACGGTTTCTAGTTGATGAGCGGCTTGTGCCATACGTTGTGTGGCTTGCTGTAAATGTGACTCGGTGACTTTTGTTAATCTAGCAGAAAGGTAATCAAGTCGCTGTGCCTCTAACTGAACATATTGCTTGGGTGAGCGTTGTTGCAATCGATGTTGTAACTGCTGCTGTTTAAATGTCAGTTGACTGACTTTTTGCTCAAACGCAGCTTGTAGTCGCATCTGTAACTCATCAAAGCTCTGTTCAAACTGTTGCAAACGTCGCTGAGGGTCTTGGCGTTGTAATTGATGATTGGCATTGGTTAACTGCGCCTGCTTGCTTAAATGATAATGACGCATGCTTTGCTTTAAGCGGTTGAATACCAAATGTAGTTTTTCTGCTTTGTTGCCTTTATCTTTTGATAATAACTCTGCCGCGGCTGATGGCGTGGGAGCGCGCAAGTCTGCAACATAATCACTAATAGTGATATCTACTTCGTGCCCAACGGCACTGACCACGGGTAATGCACTGTTATAAATGGTATGGGCGAGCAATTCATTATTAAAACACCACAAGTCCTCCAAGGAACCACCACCACGGGTTAGCAGCAGTACGTCTACTTCTAAGCGTCTATTTGCTGTTTCTATTGCTTGGCAAATGGATGCACTGGCAGCACTACCTTGTACTTGAGTGGGGTAAATAATGACTTCAACCGATGGATCGCGTCTTTGTAATACATGTAAAACATCGTGCAATGCAGCACCTGTGGCCGAGGTGATAATGCCAACGCGCTGAATGGTGTCTGGAAGTGGCCTTTTAGTATCAGCAGCAAATAAACCTTCTGCAGCCAGTTTCATTTTGAGCGCTTCGTATTCTTGCGCAAGCAGGCCGTCACCTGCGGGTAACATAGATTCAATTAATAATTGATAGTCTCCGCGGGGCTCATAAACACTGATCGCGCCTTTCACTAATACTTGCTGGCCATTACTTGGATAAAAGCGCACTGCTTGGTTACGTCCTTTAAACATGGCACAACGGATCTGTGAACGACTATCTTTTAAAGTTAAATACCAATGACCAGAACTTGGACTGGAAAAGTTTGAAATTTCGCCATTTAACCAGACTTTACCTAGCTGACCTTCGAGAATATCGCGCACTTCACTGTTGAGTCGTGAAACTGTGTAAACATTGTTTTTCGTAGCTTGCATAATAAAACGCTATCAAATGGCTATTTTCAGTTATTTTCCCATTTACCAAGCCATATATGCAAGGTATAATCCCGCCGCAATATTTACCCTTTCACACCCTACACTAATCGGGAGATGTTGCATGTTAAGATTAAGAAATGACGCACTAACATTTGATGATGTATTACTGGTGCCAGCTCACTCAACCGTTCTCCCAAATACCGCTGTTCTCAAAACACGTCTGACTAAAAAAATAGAACTGAACACCCCAATCGTATCTGCAGCAATGGATACGGTAACCGAAGCTCGCTTGGCTATTGCCATGGCGCAAGAAGGTGGTTTAGGTTTTATTCATAAAAACATGACAATCGAGCAGCAGGCCGAAGAAGTACGTAAAGTTAAAATTTATGAAGCAGGTATTGTTCAACAACCTGTTACTGTCACGCCAAATACAACCCTTGCCGATGTTAAAATGCTAACTGAGCGCAACGGCTTTGCGGGTTACCCTGTAGTGAATGAAGCAAACGAATTAGTCGGTATTATTACTGGCCGTGATGTTCGCTTTGTGACTAACTGGGACTTAACCGTTGAACAAGTGATGACGCCTAAAGATCGCCTAGTGACTGTGATTGAAGGGACTAAACTTGATGAAGTTCAAACACTGATGCATTCTCACCGCGTTGAGAAAGTATTAGTTGTCGATAATAACTTCAAGCTAAAAGGTCTTATTACTGTAAAAGACTTCCAAAAAGCAGAGCGTAAACCTAATGCATGTAAAGACGAGCTAGGTCGCTTACGTGTAGGTGCTGCTGTAGGTGCTGGAGCCGGTAATGAAGAGCGTATTGCTGCATTAGTTAAAGCGGGTGTTGACGTATTGCTGATTGACTCATCTCACGGTCACTCTGAAGGTGTACTACAACGCATTCGTGATACTCGTGCGACTTTCCCAGATTTACAAATTGTTGGTGGTAACGTCGCCACAGCTGAAGGTGCATTAGCATTGGTAGAAGCCGGTGTTGATGCCGTTAAAGTCGGTATTGGCCCTGGTTCAATTTGTACTACACGTATTGTTACTGGTGTTGGTGTGCCGCAAATTACTGCAGTATCGGATGCTGCAGCTGCCGTTAAGCACTTAGACATTCCGGTTATCGCCGATGGTGGTATTCGTTTCTCAGGTGATTTAGCCAAAGCATTAGCTGCGGGTGCATCATGCATTATGGCTGGTTCAATGTTTGCCGGTACTGATGAAGCGCCAGGTGAAACCGAGCTTTATAACGGTCGCGCCTACAAGTCATACCGTGGTATGGGCTCACTAGGTGCAATGACACAGACACAAGGTTCTTCAGACCGTTACTTCCAAAGTGATAACGCTGCAGACAAACTTGTACCTGAAGGTATTGAAGGTCGCGTAGCTTACAAAGGTAAATTAAAAGAGATCATTCACCAGCACATGGGCGGTTTACGTTCATGCATGGGCCTAACTGGCTGTGCAACCATTAAAGAACTGAATGAAAAAGCTGAGTTCGTTAAGATTACTTCAGCTGGTATGGGTGAATCACACGTACATGATGTGACCATCAGCAAAGAAGCGCCGAATTACCGTAGTGGTTCATAAGTCTATTAGGCGGCAATAATTTTGCCGCCTTTTTTCAAGCCAAATACAATCGCTTGAAGTACACCTACAAGATTTCAATTTTAAGTAACACCAGAAATAAGGTATCCCATGAGCAACATTCATGACCATAAAATCCTGATCCTCGACTTTGGATCACAATACACCCAGTTGATCGCCCGCCGCATCCGTGAAATCGGTGTTTACTGTGAGCTTTGGGCTTGGGATGTATCTGAAGCACAAATCAAAGAGTTTGCCCCGAATGGCATAATCTTAGCTGGTGGCCCAGAAAGTGTGACTGCTGAAGGCTCACCACGCGCGCCTGAATATGTGTTCAATGCGGGTGTACCTGTATTAGGCATTTGCTACGGCATGCAAACCATGTCTGAGCAATTAGGCGGTAAGGTTATTCAAGGTGTTGGTGAAGGTGAGTTTGGTTACGCGCAAGTAGAGATCCAAGCACAATCAGAGCTGTTTAAAAGTATTGAAGATGCCGTCAGCGCTGAAGGCAAGCCATTACTTGATGTATGGATGAGTCATGGTGATAAAGTTTCACAAATCCCAGAAGGCTTTGTTACCGTTGCCAACACTGAAACTTGTCCATTTGCAGCAATGGCCAATGAAGACAAGAAATTCTACGGCGTACAATTCCACCCAGAAGTGACTCATACGCGTCAAGGCAAACGTATGCTTGAGCACTTTGCATTAGACATTTGTGGTTGTGACGCAAACTGGAAGCCAGCTTCAATCATCGAAGATGCCATTGAGCGTTTGAAAAAACAAATCGGTGATGATGAAGTTATCTTAGGTCTTTCTGGTGGTGTTGATTCATCTGTTGTGGCCATGTTGCTGCATCGCGCAATTGGCGACAAGCTGACCTGTGTATTTGTTGACAATGGTTTACTGCGTCTCAATGAAGCTGATCAAGTATTAGAAATGTTTGGCGACCATTTTGGTTTGAACATTGTTCATGTAGATGCTGAAAACCGTTTCTTAGAAGCGCTTGCTGGCGAAGCTGAGCCAGAAGCTAAGCGTAAGATCATTGGTCATGTATTTGTAGATATCTTTGATGAAGAATCTAAGAAATGCGTCAATGCAAAATGGCTAGCGCAAGGCACAATTTATCCAGATGTGATTGAATCAGCGGGTAGTGCTACGGGTAAAGCGCATGTGATCAAGTCACACCACAATGTGGGCGGTTTACCGGATGATATGGAACTAGGTTTAGTTGAGCCATTACGTGAGTTATTTAAAGATGAAGTACGTAAAATCGGTTTAGAACTGGGTCTGCCATACAACATGCTTTATCGTCACCCATTCCCAGGTCCAGGCCTAGGGGTACGTGTTTTAGGTGAGGTGAAGAAAGAGTATTGTGACTTACTGCGCCGTGCTGATGCTATCTTCATTGAAGAGTTACATAAAGCTGACCTTTATAATAAAGTGAGCCAAGCCTTTACGGTATTCTTACCAGTGCGCTCGGTAGGCGTGATGGGCGACGGTCGAAAATATGACTGGGTTGTATCATTACGTGCTGTAGAGACTATCGACTTTATGACTGCGCATTGGGCACAACTGCCATATGATTTCCTAGGTCGAGTGTCTAACCGTATCATCAATGAAATCGACGGTATTTCGCGTGTGGTTTACGATATTTCAGGTAAGCCACCTGCAACTATTGAGTGGGAATAAGCTGTAAATTCCATTTTAATGTTGAAAAAGGCGCTTAGGCGCCTTTTTTGTTTTAAAATATCCAAAACCGACATAAACCATAAATTAGATGAAGAGTGCGATGCCAACTTTGGTCAATCAACATATAAATCACCTTGGACAATTAGTAGAACAAGAATTGTCTGCAGAGCAGCTAACACTAGATGAGAAGTGGATGCGAGAGGCGATGCAGCAGGCAACACTTGCTGAAGCTAAAGGGGAAGTGCCTGTTGGCGCTGTGCTAGTTAAAGACAATCAATTGATTGCTAGCGGTTTCAATTTAAGTATCTGTGAGCATAACCCAACAGCCCATGCTGAAATTGAGTGTATTCGGGCAGCAGGGCAGGCGTTACAAAATTATCGCATGTTAGGCACAACCTTGTATGTGACGCTAGAACCTTGCGCAATGTGTGCCGGCGCCATGGTCCATAGCCGAATAGAACGAGTGGTTTACGGGGCAGATGATTTAAAAACAGGTGCGGCAGGTAGTGTTGAGAACCTATTACAGCATCCAAAGCTTAATCACCAATTGGCAATCACAAAGGGCGTGTTAGCTAGCGAATGTGCAACACAGTTAAGTGACTTTTTTAAGCGCAGAAGGGCAGAGAAGAAAGCGTTAAAGCAGGCTAACAAAGAGTGTTAATTTGCTCCAAACTCGGTTTGGGTAAAGCCATAGTTTCAACCTTTCACTTCGACTTTCAAATAAGCCATAACTGTTTATATTAACGGGTAAACAACCACCTAAAGCTATGAGGGGATAAAGGCGTTAGCAGATAAGTGTCTAGCCCCCGCTGATTTAGCGATGTAGAAAATGGCTTCACTAACTACTTTCTGAACCTTGCCAAAACAAAAAATGTGCTCGTTGTCGCTCATGCATACGGCGTTTTTGCTGTTTCATCATGACTCTACGACGTGACATGGCACTTACATTCGACTTCTTACGCATATCTTCTCCGATCCATTCCCAAAAACGACTTTGTTTTTATATTTATCAGTTAACTTTATTGAGCCGACTCAAGTGTCACTGATTGCTGCTCTTCGGCGATCACTTCTTTGGCTTGCTGCTCTTGCTCTAATAACTGTTCTGCTTCCAGCGCCTTGGTTTGATTATCAACCCACACCAGCGTGTCGTAATAACGGCGAATACTATCGACATAGTGAACCGCTTCACCACCACGAGCATAACCATAGCGTGTTTGCTTATAATATTTAGCTTGTTGCAGCAGAGGCAAGACTTTTTTTACATCTCGCCAAGCGCTGGGGTCCATCCCCATAGATTGTGTTATCCTACGCGCATCTTCTACATGCCCTAAGCCCACATTGTACGAGGCTAAAGCAAACCAGATACGTTGGTTTTCAGGTATAGATTCAGGCAGTCTTTCAATCATGCTCGATAAATATTCAGCACCGCCGCGAATACTTTGCTCAGCGTCTAAACGATTATTGACCCCAACAGAACTGGCTGTTGGTAGAGTTAGCATCATCATACCGCGAACGCCGGTAGGAGAACGGGCGCGAGGATTCCAATGCGACTCTTGGTAACCGGTAGCGGCGAGTTTTCGCCAGTCTAATTCGCCTGCATACTTTTCAAATAATGCCTGATATTCAGGTAATACATTATCAATTGCGCGAATAAAGGCGCGAGTATCAACATAATCGAATCGTTTTACATGGCCAAAGTACTTTTCATCTAAGTACTCAAAGGTGCCGGCACGTTTCTCTTGGTGCCAAAACGACAGCAGTTGACTCATCAAGGTGTCATCTTCACTAGGAGGCAACAACCACATCACCTCGACCTGCTCTTCTAAGACCAAGGCTTCACGAAGTTCCGGCATAAATCGCTGTGAAATTAGCAAGGTATTGGAGTCGAGTACGGTGTAGTCTAAATCGCCATTGACCACATCAAGCAGTAGGGCTTCTTCTTCAGTATTACTTGTGACTTCCCAAGTTAACTCTGGGAAGCTTTTTTGTAAGCTAACAAGCGTATTTTCGGCAGATGATTCAGCTAAAACTTTAAGTTTGCCATTGAGCTGTGAGACTTCTCGTGGTCTAAAGTGGCCAGATTTATACACCAAGACTTGGTCAACATGATAAAGGGTGGGCCCCAACTTAAAGCGTTCGCTGCGACTGGGGGTTTTAGCAATTGCTGCAGCAATAATGTCTACTTTCTGGTTTTCTAGAGCGTGAAACAGCATTGAGCGGTCCGAGAAGGCAACCATTTCTAGCTCTATGTTCAGGTAGTCTGCAAAACGTTTAGCGACTTCATAATCAAAACCAGATTGACCACGTTCAGAGTTAAGGTAGATTTGCGGGCCGTAGAGCGTCCCCACTTTCAATACCGTGCGTTGTGCGGGCATTGTGGTGGTGACGTTTTGTTCAACTTCAACTTGCTCGCATGCGCTTAGCAAGAAAGTGACAAAAATGGCACAAAAAACGCTCTTCATCGTGTGTATGTTAGCTACCTATTTGAACTTAGTTGTTTATGTTTATTGAGTGCTTGTACAGTAAAAGTTGTTTTATTTTATGGAGTTAAACAGATCTATAATGAGGTTTTAAAGCACAATATGACTTAGAGTTATTATAATTTGTGTATCGGCATACCTGTATTACAGTTTACCATTAGTTATCAATTTCACCTAAATCTTGACTCAATTTGGTTAATTTTTATCAACCTTTTCGGCCGTAAGTGCTGCTGTGATCGATTATCTGGGCTAATTGTGGTTGGGATATTTTTCCTATCGGGAAACACTGTTTTGATTAGATGTTGCTGATGATTTGTAGTAGTCAATTCCCTATAATAGCGGCCAATTCAGACCCTGCACTACAATATAAGGTGAATACACGTGATGGAAATCTTTCGCGGAGCCCCTGCACTTTCTGCATTTAGAGTTCAAAAACTCATGGAGGCCTGCGATAGCGCTGCGCTTCCTGTGACAAATATCTATGCTGAATATACCCATTTAGCCGATTTAACAGCAGCTTTAGATGACAATGAACGTCAGCAACTAGAACGTATTCTTACCTATGGTCCAGCAATTGAGTCACATGCCCCAACTGGACAGTTAATCTTCGTTACTCCTCGCCCTGGCACAATTTCGCCTTGGTCTTCAAAAGCAACAGATATTGCAAAAAACTGTGGCTTAGACAAGGTGACCCGTTTAGAGCGTGGTATTGCTTACTATGTTGAATCAGCGGAGTTAACTGTTGAACAACAAAAACAACTGAATGCGTTATTACATGATCGCATGATGGAAGTGGTTTTAGGTGCCTTTGCGCAAGCCAGCGTGTTGTTCGAACGTACTGAGCCTGCTGAATTTAGCAGTGTGAATATTCTTGGTGAAGGTCGCCGAGCTTTAGAAGTCGCGAACACCAAACTAGGCTTAGCGCTTGCAGAAGATGAAATTGATTACTTGGTTGAGAACTTCATCAAGTTAAACCGTAATCCTAACGACATTGAATTGATGATGTTTGCACAGGCAAACTCAGAGCATTGTCGTCATAAAATCTTTAATGCAGATTGGACAATCGATGGCGAAGTTCAGCCTAAATCATTGTTCAAGATGATCAAAAATACTTATGAGACAACTCCTGAGCACGTATTGTCTGCTTATAAAGATAACGCAGCAGTGATGGAAGGTAGCGTAGCAGGGCGTTTCTTCCCAGACCCAGATGGTACTTACAACTATCATACTGAGCCAATGCACGTGTTGATGAAGGTTGAAACCCATAACCACCCAACCGCAATTAGTCCATATCCGGGAGCGGCAACAGGCTCTGGTGGTGAAATTCGTGATGAAGGCGCAACGGGTCGTGGTTCTAAGCCAAAAGCTGGCTTAACTGGTTTTACTGTGTCTAATCTTAAAATCCCTGGCTTTGTGCAGCCTTGGGAAGGTGACTATGGTAAGCCTGATCGCATTGTCACGCCTTTAGATATCATGATTGAAGGTCCATTAGGCGGCGCGGCATTTAACAATGAATTTGGTCGTCCTGCATTAACCGGTTATTTCCGTACTTACGAGCAACAAGTTTCTAGCCACAATGGTGAAGAAGTGCGTGGTTATCATAAGCCAATTATGATTGCCGGTGGTTTAGGTAATATCCGTGAAGAACACGTTCAAAAGGGTGAGATTACCGTTGGCGCTAAGTTGATTGTACTTGGTGGCCCAGCCATGAACATTGGTCTAGGCGGCGGCGCAGCCTCATCTATGGCGTCTGGTCAATCAAGTGAAGATTTAGATTTTGCTTCTGTGCAACGTGAAAACCCTGAAATGGAACGTCGTTGTCAGGAAGTGATTGACCGTTGTTGGCAACTCGGTGACGACAACCCAATTCAATTTATTCATGACGTCGGCGCGGGCGGACTGTCAAATGCATTTCCTGAGCTAGTAGACGATGGTGGTCGTGGTGGTTTATTTGACCTACGCAATGTGCCATCTGATGAGCCAGGCATGAGCCCATTAGAAATCTGGTGTAATGAATCACAAGAGCGTTACGTGATGTCTGTTGCTCCTGAAAACTTAGAAAAATTTGCTGAGATTTGTGCTCGTGAACGTGCGCCATTTGCCGTTGTGGGTGAAGCCACAGAAGAGCGTCACTTAACGCTTGAAGATAGCCACTTTGACAACAAGCCCATTGATTTACCGCTTGAAGTCCTTTTAGGTAAAGCGCCTAAAATGAGCCGTGACGTGGTATCAGCGAAAGCTGAATCACCAGCGTTAGATCAAAGCAAAATTGATCTTAAAGATGCAGTTAAGCGCATTCTTTCACTGCCTACAGTCGCTGATAAGACTTTCCTTATCACCATTGGTGACCGCTCTGTTACTGGTCTTGTAAACCGTGACCAGCTTGTTGGCCCTTGGCAGGTACCTGTTGCTGATTGTGCTGTCACTGCATCAAGTTTTGATAGCTACACGGGTGAAGCAATGTCAATGGGTGAGCGCACACCGCTTGCACTGCTTGATTTTGATGCATCCGCCCGTATGGCCGTTGCTGAGTCAATCATGAACATTGCTGGTACCGATATTGGTTCGTTCAAGCGCATTAAGTTATCTGCTAACTGGATGAGCCCAGCAGGTCACCCTGGTGAAGACGCTGGCCTTTATGAAGCAGTAAAAGCCATTGGTGAAGACTTATGTCCTGAGCTTGGTCTGACTATCCCAGTGGGTAAAGACTCTATGTCGATGAAAACGGCTTGGGAAGACGATGGTGAGCAAAAAACCGTTACTTCTCCAATGTCGTTAGTGATTACTGCATTTGGTGTAGTACAAGACATTCGTAAGACCGTGACGCCAGAACTTCGTACCGACAAAGGTGATACTGAGTTACTACTGCTTGACTTAAGTAATGGTCAAAGCCGTCTAGGTGGTTCTTGTTTAGCACAGGTTTATAGTGAGTTAGGTGATATTGCACCGACGCTTGATAAAGCGGTATCGCTTGCTGGCTTCTTTGAAGTCATGCAAAAGCTGGTTAATGAGCAATCTGTGATTGCCTATCATGACCGCAGTGATGGCGGCTTGTTTACAACCCTAGTTGAGATGGCATTTGCTGGTAACACAGGTCTGAATATTGATATCGCGGCACTTGCTGGTACCGATTTAGAGCGCTTATTTAACGAAGAGCTAGGCGGCGTTATTCAGGTAGCTAAAGCTGATGTTGATGCTGTTAAAGCACAGTTTGCAGCGAAAGATGTTGCTTGCCACAGTATTGGTACATTGACTGCTGCAAACCAAATCACCATTAATGATGGTGAACGTGAAGTGTTTGCTGATAGCCGTACTTCGCTACGTACATTATGGTCTGAAACCACTTACCGCATGCAAGCGATGCGTGATAACCCTGAGTGTGCACAGCAAGAATTTGATGCTAAGAAAGTCGCAGATGCCCCAGGTATTAAAGTAAAACTTGGCTTCGACCCAAGTGAAGATGTGGCAGCGCCATATATTGCAAAAGGTGCAGCGCCTAAGATGGCCATCTTACGTGAGCAAGGTGTTAACTCGCATATCGAAATGGCTGCGGCATTTGACCGTGCAGGCTTTGAAAGTCGCGATGTGCACATGTCTGACATTCTTGAAGGTCGCTTAAGCCTTGAGGAATTCCAAGGTCTTGTGGCTTGTGGTGGTTTCTCATACGGTGACGTACTTGGTGCTGGTGAAGGTTGGGCTAAGTCTATCTTATTCAACAGCCGCGCACGTGATGAGTTCAGCCGATTCTTTGAGCGTGATTCAAGCATTGCATTAGGTGTGTGTAACGGTTGTCAGATGCTATCAAACCTGAAAGAAATCATTCCTGGTAGTGAGCACTGGCCGCACTTTGTGCGTAACCGCTCTGAGCGCTTTGAAGCACGCTTTAGCTTGGTTGAAGTACAAGAGAGTCCATCAGTGTTCTTCGAAGGAATGGCTGGCTCACGTATGCCAATTGCGGTTTCTCACGGTGAAGGCTTAGCTGAGTTCAAGTCTGCTGATGCATTAGCAACTGCAGAAGCTTCTGGCACAGTTGCACTACGCTATGTAGATGGTAACGGCCAAATTGCAACCCAGTACCCGCTTAACCCGAATGGTTCGCCAAATGGTATGACAGGTATCTGTACTACTGATGGTCGCGTCACGATTATGATGCCTCATCCGGAGCGTGTATTTAGAACGGTAGCGAACTCTTGGCATCCAGACGAGTGGGGTGAAGATAGCCCATGGATGCGTATGTTCCGTAACGCACGAGTTAAGCTAGGCTAATTATTGCTAGTTCATTGTGTTAAAAAGGCGACCTAAGGTCGCCTTTTTATTTTCTAATATATAAACTTAATCAATAATCTGTTTTAAGTCACAATGAGGGCTCTTGAATACCAATCCATGATTCATTTAACGTGTTTTAGGAAAGCCCTGCATCGATGTGAACAGTGCGATTACGTCCCTCAGCTTTAGCTTGATATAACGCGGTATCCGCTTGACTAATTAACTCATCTATCAGTTTATCGATATCAGTATCCAAGTTTTCTTGGCAATGGAAGAAACATGCACCAATTGAGACCGTCATTGGAGAACCTGTTAGCGGTATTTTCGCCACATCTTGCATAATTCGCTGACAAACATGCTCGGCACCTGTTTGATTTGTATCTGGTAGCCACAATAAGAATTCTTCACCGCCAAATCGCGCAACGAGATCATAGTCTCGCAAAATGCTTGATATGCAGGTGGCTATTTCTAGCAGTGCTTTGTCACCCATTTGATGACCGTATTGATCGTTAAGCTGTTTAAACCTATCAATATCAATCATCGCCAAAGTACCGTGGCCTTGGCAACGGTTCAAACGGTTAAAGTCTTTTTTAAGTGTTCTGAGCATGCCGCGACGGTTCGGAATATTCGTCAGGCTGTCATAATTGGCTAGGTGATGTAAATCTTTATTTAACGCTTTTAATTGAGCTTCCTGTTTACGGCGGATAAGCTCAACTTCAATCCATGAGGCCATTAATTGCAGCGCATCAATATCTACGTCTTTAAAGTGTCTAGGGTAGGGTGTTGGACTGGAAAAGTTTAACGTGCCATATAGCTCATCGTTTACGCGAATGGGGATGCCAATATAGGACTCTAATCCAAAGGCCTTATAGGCGGGGTGAACTGCGTAAACTTCATCTTCGCCCATATGTTCTATGCCGACAGGCCCTTGAGCTTGGCAAGTGATACTGCAATAAGTGTCATCAAAGTTAAAACTATCTCCCGGCTGTAACGGAACCCCTTCTGGAGTCACACAGTATTTAACTGTGTAATCACTGCCATTAATTTGAGATAAAATACCGATATCGAGTTCGAATCTCTCCAACCCCATAGATAGCAACTCAATAACTTGATGCTCAAAACCTTTGTCATGAGCTTGAGTGATTTGATATAGCCTGCGAATAACGATTTCACTGCTTGACTGGTTGGTCACTGATCTACCCCTTGAAGGCAAATATCCAAACCCTGACTCATGACACCTTGTTAGGCGTAAAATTGCTTGGTTTGTAGTTTATGAGTATGTATCTGTTGTTGTGTATTATCTTTAAACAACAAAATACTAACTAAAAAATAAGCACCCATCAGGGTTCTTGCAAGTATGGTTTCACTAATTATCTGTTTCGTATATCACTTGATGTGGTTATACGGCTAGAGAAAAGTTAACTGGAACTGTGAATATAAGTTGTATGAAAGTGTTAGGTAGTGGCCAATAAAGCCTTGTTTTTCGGTGGGGATAAAGGCACAAAAAAGCCACTCGATTGAGTGGCTTGTCTGTATATGGTGCCGGCACCAAGAGTCGAACTCGGGACCTACTGATTACAAGTCAGTTGCTCTACCAACTGAGCTATACCGGCTTATTTGCTTTAACAGTGATTCACTATTAAATAAATTGTGGTGCCCGAACCCGGAATCGAACCAGGGACACGAGGATTTTCAATCCTCTGCTCTACCAACTGAGCTATTCGGGCAACTAAACTGAGTGTTAGTCATCTACTTCAAACAAGCATTAATAATGTCATTGTTGTTCGAAGTGGGCACATAATATAGAGATGTATTTTAACGTGCAAGTGGTTTTTTCGGATTTTCGCCTTTCTTAAGTTAACTGCCGATAATTTGGCTTAGAATCAGCTTGAAGCTGGCTTAGGGCAGGTTTCTTCTATATGCACCTAATAACCAAGTTGCGGCAGATAACCTGTTTCAAGCGATTTTGTATCGTGATGGTTAAGATACAAAAAAGCCACTCGATTGAGTGGCTTGTCTGTATATGGTGCCGGCACCAAGAGTCGAACTCGGGACCTACTGATTACAAGTCAGTTGCTCTACCAACTGAGCTATACCGGCTTATTTGCTTTAACAGTGATTCACTATTAAATAAATTGTGGTGCCCGAACCCGGAATCGAACCAGGGACACGAGGATTTTCAATCCTCTGCTCTACCAACTGAGCTATTCGGGCAACTAAACTGAGTGTTAGTCGTCTACTTCAAACAAGCATTAATAATGCCGTTGTTGTTTGAAGTGCGCACATATTATAGGGATGCATTTTATGGTGCAAGTGCTTTTTATGCCAAACACTCTCGTTAGCTTAGGATTTGTGCAATTCGGTCTTTATAGCAGTGCAATTCGCTTAATATTGCTCAAAAAGCAGCTTGATTACACCTTATATTCGATAGCTAACGTCAGAATATAAGTCTGCAATCACTCATAATGCATAGAGCCTGGTTATACCTTGGGGATGTCAGCGTTACACCATGGGTAAGTCAACCTGTACTTGATAGTGTTTACCGCTTTGCCATTGCTTGATGACATTACCATTTAGCAAATTGCCATCTAGATATACTGTTACCTGCTTAACTTCAGCTTTTCTTTGGTAGTTTACCGTAAACTGTGCATCACGAAACTGGCGCTTTATTGAGGCTTGTGGCCAGTGTGAAGGTAAGTTGGGTGATACCATTAACCCGTCGCGACAGCCTCGTAATCCAAATAATTGTTCAATGATCACCCTTAAAAACCAAGCGCAAGTCCCAGTGTTAAATAGCTGACTGGATTTACCAGCCACATCGGGATGTTGATAAAATGCGCCGCGATAATAATTTGGGATGAATACGGGGAGTTGACCTCGAATGAGTAAGTCATCTTGTTCAGTGGGCATCATTGCGTCCAGCCAATGCCAAGCCTGGTTTGCATGGCCTTGAGCAAATAACGCGTGAATATAAAAAATGGCAGCATGGTTATATACCGAGCCATTTTCAGCCACACCAGCAAACTTTTGAGTGACGCGACCAATATCTTCGTGCATTTCAGTATAACTTGGCGCGAGCATCATCAGCCCAAAAGGGGTAGAAAGTTGTTTATCTACCTGATGTTGTATTTGCGCAATTTGGTCGTCATTTGCTGCAGATGAAAGCATGGCAAATGATTGCGGGTTAAGATAGATTTTGCCTTGTGAGTCTTGGTTGACGCCAAATGGCTTGCCGGCATCAGTAATACCTCGGGAATACCACTGGCCGTCCCAACAATGTAAGTTTACCGCATTATTTAACTCAACTTGTTGTGTCATCATCTGCTGATATATATCTGTACTGCCATACTTTTCGGCTATTTTCGCCCAAATTTTCATTGCGTAAGCTGTGGCTAAAGTCAGCCATGTGGACACACCTTTTCCTTTATATCCAACCATATTCATTGGGTCGCACCAATCCCCCTGTTCAATCAAACTTAAACTGCGGTGATCTCGATGTTCATAGAGGAATTGCAGCGCCATGGTCACATGTTCAAACACGTTTGCTTGTTTGTCACTGTTACTAAATGGCAGGTGTTGCGACAGTAATTGATAGTCATCTGTTTCATCAAGGTAGGCTTGTAAACAAATAATTAGCCATACGCAATGATCGCTATGGGGTACTTGGTTGATGTATTTAAGCTCAGCATCTGGATGCAATAATATGCCATCTGGCATAGCACCATTTTCTTGTTGCTGTTGAATCGCGGTAATGAATGCACTTCTTGCTTGCTGCGGCTTGATATACACCATTCCCATAGCATCTTGTAGGTAATTACGGGTTTGTGGGTCGGTTGATAAACGGTTTACATCGCCGTGGTAAAACACCTGTCTTGGCAACCAATGATTGATATAGTGCGCCAGTTTGCTATCAGGCATATTGATATCAAGGTTTGGGGAGTGTTGTGTGATGTAGTCATGATATTGACTAGCTATATCACGAGCACTTTGCTGCTCAAAATAGCGCTGCTTAAGCTGCAGAGCCTGATGTTTATCTTTCACAGGAGCAAAAATAAACTGCTGTTGATGCTTTTGTGATTGTGTAAGTTCAATGGCAAATTGCATTACCGTAGTCGGGGTTTCATACAGAGCTTCACCATTATCTAGCTCTTGTTTTTGTATCGCATCAGGGTTGTGTAATCCACCTTCACCTTCAAAGCTAGCTTGTCGAGTTTCATAGCTGGTGACAGGGTAGTCCGTTAACAGGACACAACTGTCTTTGTTTTCTTGATTAGCAAAGTATTGCTCCACTTTTTGGTAGGGAGCGACACTGTGGCAAAAAATGCCATTTAGCTCATCATCAAAGTGTGCTGACTGATTCATCCACGACATATACCCCACAGAAAAATAACTGTATACGCTAATTTTTCTCATTTTTTGTTCTAAATTGGTGATATTTAATTGCCACATTTCTGCAGCATCTTGTGTGCTTAAGTTCAATGTGAGCTCAATTAACAATCCTTGTTGAACTATTTGCCAACTGATGGCTGCTGCGCTGACTTTAAATTCAAACTTTTGCGCCTTACTGCGCACTGGCTCATAGGGTACAGAGAATAAACTGTTGTCACTGTGGTCTTTTATATAGAAAAAACGCCCTGGATGATGACTGTAATATGGATGCTCAGGTTGAATAAAAGTAGTTGCTTCAATATTGGGGCCGCGACTATATTTAGCGGGTTCAGGCTGCATAAATTGCGCAGTGGCATAACCTCGACAGTTCATCTGGATCATCATATGCTTATTCCACAGAAAACTAGCGGCATTGGGCATAGATGTTGGGCTGTTTAAGGTTACTTCACCCGTATTGTGTAAAGTGATCACGAGTGACTCTCCGACGAATTGGTTTGATAGAGACGTTGGCTAACTTGTGCCATTTTTTGCTCATCTAAGCTATAAAATCGAATCACCCATACCGCGATAATGGCAAACACCGCGGGTATAATGGTGTTTAGCAGTAAAATTCCCATTTCTGAGTCAGTAGATTGTTGCTGGTTTGCGACATACCCCATAGATGAAAGGATCCAGCCCATCATGGCACCGGCAAAAGCGCCGCCGAGTTTTTGAGAGAAAGCCGCTGCAGAGAAGGTCATGGCTGTGGCTCTGCGTCCGTGCTTGTATTGACCATAATCAGCCGTATCGGCATACATAGAAAATACCAATGGTGACTTAGGTCCCAAACAAAAGCCTATCAAAGCTTGAAGTACAAACATCAAGGCAATTTGCTGTGGTTGCAGCCAATAGAAGGCGAAACACAAAGCCGCTACCATGCTCATCAGTAAAATTAATAACCGCCTTTTATCTAACAGTCGAGTAAGTAATGGTGTGCAGGCTGCACCAATGGCCAGTGATATCATGTAAGTTGCGGTAAATGCGCCGATTAAGTCTTCGCGATGGACATAATATTTGAAATAAAACGTGCCCGTGCTCCCGCGCAGGGTAATGGTTAACATGATGATTAAGGCAAGAGAAAAGAGGATTAACCAAGGCATGTTATTGAGCAGATCTTGAATGTCTTGTTTGATACTGCTGCGTTGTTCAACCGGCGGAGCAATGCGTTCTTTGGTGCTTAGAAAGGTAATACTAAATAATATAGCAGCAATAATACCGTAGCAGGCCATAGTTAATTGCCAGCCAACGATATCATCGCCTTGACCAAGCCAATTCACCAGTTCTGGTGTTAAATAAGCGACGAGTGTACCGCCTGAAAATGCGCCAATAAATCTAAAACTCGTTAATGTTGTTCGCTGCTGACTATTGGCAGTGATCACCCCGAGCAACGCGCCATATGGCACGTTGATAAAGGTGTAAGCTAACATCATGAAAATATAAGTCGCATAGGCCCAAATCAATTTTCCGTCGCTGTTAAGATCTGGCACTGTAAATGTCAGTACTCCCGCGGCGGCCAACGGTAAGATACCTAACAATAAATAGGGACGAAATTTGCCAAAGCGTGTTTGAGTTCTATCAGCAAGTGCGCCCATTAATGGATCGGAAAAGGCGTCGATTAAACGGGTGACCAACATCATTGTTCCCACCGCAGCTGCTGAGATACCAAATACGTCGGTGTAGAAAATGAATAGAAATACATCAAATACCCGCCAATAGAAGTTTGACGCCACATCTCCCATGGCATAACCCACTTTCTCTTTTAACGACAGGATCTGGTTTGGCTGAAGATGACCGTTATTCATTTTTTGTCCCTAAAAATACACGAAAACCGCAACTTTTAACACTATGTTTTTATTGGTATTAATTTTTCAATAAAAAATGTAACCGCTTACATTGTTACTAGAATGTAAAGTATGAAGTCAGTTTTGGCTAGTTATTTTTTGAACAATAGGCGTAAAAAATTGAGAGAAGGTGCAATGTTTTACAGGTGAGTATATTGAGGTGCTGATGTGTGTTTTTATCTTAACAATATGATTTGTCAGTATCTAATTTCATAGAGTGTAGCAAGCGGTTGATGAATTATTCACCGGCAACAATAACTATAAAACAGCTAAAAAACAAGAGACTATTAAGACTAGAGGAAGCAAAAAACAATTGATTTTAAATAGAGGTCGCATGAAAAGGCCGAGAATATCTCGGCCTAATAAGTCTATTAATGAGTCGCTTTGATGACTGTGTATCTACCTCTGAAAAGAAACAGCTTATTTCAGCATTTTCTCAGGTAAAATCACTTGTGCACGATAACCCGTGGCATAAAGGTCATGGCTATCAATGTTAATCTTCACAGCCGGTTTGTTTTCACCGTATCTGTGCTCAACCAAAATAGATTTAACCACTCCGGTGGTTTCATCCATTTTTAGATTACCGTAGCCACCGCCAATGCCAAATAAACCTGCAGAGGCAAAGTAACTTAGCATGCTGTCTTTGTCTTGCTGATATTTAACGATTGAAGTTACAGGTGAATAGCCTTCATAACCTAACTCGTCTTTACCGTAATGCCAGACTTGCTCGATTGTCATATTTTGCTCATCAATTTTATATTCTACAGCACGAGAATACTTGTCCATTGGAAACATTGGCTGAGCGAGAAAACGGCCATCACCGTTATCAAAAACTGTATAAGTGCCTTTTTGTGGGACTTTATAAGCCGTGTGAGGTGTATAGGTGAAGTCAAAATCAGTATCTAAGCACAAGCCTTTATCACTGCACTCTAAAAGTTTACCGCCAGCATCAACAGGGCGTAATAGCTTGTCTTGGAATGCTGCTGACCAACCCTCACGGGGACTGAGGATCCATTTTATTTGCTTGTCACGGCCAATCTTGAAAATAGCGGATTGGTGACGAGAGCTGACAATAATACTGTCGTCAGCGGGGTCGTAATCAACAGAATTTGCATGCACCCAATTGCGGCCAGTTTCAACACCATGAATATCGCCATAAGGCGCGGATTGTAAATCTTCAACGGTGACTTGGTGACCCGCTTGGTCAATATCTATGTTCAAGCAGACTGCACCAGCATCCAGCGACAGTAAAGCGGCATCTCGAAATGGATCTAGGATAGTGTTTAGATCCCAGTAATCAACTAGTTTGCCTGTTGTATCTACCTCGATGATTTGATCGCGCACGGTATTCACTACGCGACCATCGCTTCGGCGGTAGTCTTTAGCAGCCGCACGAATAAAAATATTACCATTTGCACCTTCAATGCCCTCGTGAGAGGCGTCAATAAAATTGCCGGGCAAATTATGTTCGCTGATCATGCGTCCCATCAACGACATTTTTTTCCATGTTTGTCCTTGTACCCATACCATATTCCCGTCTTGAGTGACGTTCATTCCCATGGCATAGCCTGCTGTGTCATAAGCCTTTGAATTATGTGTTGTGTAAGGGTTCATGTACCAGCGGATATCGCCAGAGGTATCTATGATAAAAAAGCCTGGTTTTCCGTCCCAAGAAAATGCGCCGGGGGCTGACACATTGTTATGCATCAGTGGACTGGATTTACCATCAGGGTTGGTCCAGTTAACAAAATACAGTCGATCTTTAAAGTCATCTGCAACATATTCTACTTCCACTTTGGGTGCTTTTGCCCACTGACTTTCAGAAAAGCCCATATCTACATCGGGTGTCAGCATTTGGTAGTCGTGAGATTGCTGCTTTCCATCTTGGGTCCATTTAATTGTGAACTTGTTCAGCAGTGCCGGATAAAGTCCAAAAATTGGTACGCCGCCTTCACTCATTACTCGCATGTCACTTACTGAGTAATTAATGTCTACACCAGTTTCATCTTTGGCGTGTACAGTAACTGACACATCGCTAATATTGTGCCCATTTAACGTCACTAGTGCTGTTAATGGTGCATTTTCATATGGGTTATGAATGATATAACCCAGAGGTGCGCCCTCTACAGGAAAAGGTTTCATACCATTAACATCGGCATGTGCTGGAGCTGTAATGATAGTTGTGCCGATAAAGCTACAAAGTAGTGCAGCGAGTGTGAAAGTTGCGTATCGCATTATGTTCTCAAGAAATGACCAGATATGCAGAAAATTATATCGAATATAAAGATGTAAATATGTGTGAGAAATCTAGATTAATCACTACATTAGAGATTTGTTTAATAATTTGATTAGGCTGTCACGTTTTCGAATTCCAAGGGGAACTAAAACGAAAATACAGCCTCTAGGGCTGTATTTTGAAAGCGGCTTGCAAAAAGTGCTTAACCGTTTTGAGGTGTTATTCGTCTTCAGACGGCGGCACATAACCATCGATTTTGACGTCTTTCCCCTCGAATAAAAAGCTCACCATGTTTTCTTCAAGCATTTTTCTATCATCAACATTCATCATGTTAAGTTTGTGCTCGTTAATTAGCATGGTTTGTTTTTTCTGCCAAAGGCCCCAAGCTTCTTTACTGATATTATCAAAAATACGCTTGCCTAACTCACCCGGATACAGCTGAAAGTCTAATCCGTCAGCTTCTTTTTTCAGGTATGTGCAGTTTACGGTACGAGCCATAATTACTCCTTAATGGGATCGGTTGCGATATGAGGTAATAGCCCTGATAAATTGTCTAAAATCCGCTCGGTTGCGGCTGCTAATCCTACTTTCGCTGGTTGGTTGATGTTATACCAAAGCACGGCGTTTTGTTCCATTATCTTTGCTGGCTTTTTGTTATGTGCTTCGGTACTTGTTGTTTCTTGCACTAAAACGGGTGTGATATCGAGGTGGAAATGGCTAAAAGTATGGCGAAATCCATCGAGTAATTGTGGGCTTGGCTGCAAGTTTTGTTGTACTAATGCTTGGGTTAATGAAGCCTCATCAGGATATTCTGGAAAACACCAAAGGCCACCCCAAATACCAGCTGGTGGTCGTTGAATTAATTGCACCTTTGCAGATTGCTGATTATCAAGCTGCACTAGCATCCAAGCTTGTTTTGCTGGAATGATCTTTTTGGGCTTTTTACCTGGGTAATCGGTTTGTTTGCCTTGCAGCTGCGCTTTACAATCAACGGCAATTGGGCATTGCTCGCATTTAGGTTTACTGCGAGTGCAGACATTTGCCCCCATATCCATCATGGCCTGATTAAACTTAGCAATATTGTTAACAGGCGAGAGATCTTCAGCTTGCTGCCATAGCTGCTGCTCAACGGTTTTCTTGCCTGGCCAGCCATCAATAGCATTATGACGTGCCAGTACCCGTTTCACATTGCCATCTAAAATGGCATGGGGCTGATTGAGCGATAGCGATAATATTGCGCCAGCGGTTGAGCGGCCAATACCAGAAAGGGCTAGTACCTGCTCAAATTCAGTTGGAAAAAAACCTTGATGCTTATCACGAATGGTTTGTGCAGCCTTATGCAGATTACGTGCTCTTGCATAATAACCTAAGCCAGTCCAATGATGCAGTACTTCATCTTGTTCGGCGTTGGCTAAATCGGTCACAGTAGGGAAGCTTTCCATGAACCTCAGATAATATGGGATCACTGTTGCGACTTGAGTTTGCTGCAACATGATTTCCGAAATCCATACGCGATATGGCGTTTTATCTTGTTGCCATGGCAGGCTTTTTCGGCCGTGTTTATCGTACCAACTGACTATGCGTTGGCTAAAGCTAGCTATAGAATTCATCGGGGCAGTGTAAACAGCTCATTAATAATTCACAAGTACAGTGTTATTGGTTGATATCTTTATCGGTATTACTACCATTCGGTGAACGAGTTTAGCTATAATATGCGATTAAACGAATTGAATGACTATTATTGTCAGTGGACTCAACTAACTATTAGTGAATTCAACACTGCAATAATAAATGAGGCAAAGATGAGCGACGTAACCACAGCTGAATTTAATGAAGAAGGTAAGTATCTTCGTAAAGTGAGAAGTTTTGTGCTTAGGGAAGGGCGATTAACCAAAGGCCAAGCACAGGCTTTAGAATCACACTGGCCAGCAATGGGATTAGATTACAGCCCTGAAGCACTCAATTTAACTGACGTGTTTGGCCGAGATGCTGACACGGTACTTGAAATTGGTTTTGGTATGGGCGCTTCTTTAGTGGAAATGTCTGCCGACGCACCTGAATTAAACTTCATTGGTATTGAAGTACATAAACCGGGTGTTGGTGCATGTTTAGCTGATGCGGGTGAAGCTGGTGTGACTAATTTACGTGTTTATCATCATGATGCGATGGAAGTGCTAGAAAACAGCATTGCAGATGGTGCTCTTGCTAGGGTGCAGCTATTTTTCCCAGATCCTTGGCATAAAAAACGTCATCATAAGCGCCGTATTGTGCAGCCTGCATTTGCTGAGTTAATCCGCCGTAAGTTAAAAATTGGCGGTGTATTCCATATGGCAACAGATTGGGAAAACTACAGTGAGCACATGTTAGAGGTGATGAACCAAGCGCAAGGGTATAAAAACCTGTCTGCAGACGGTACTGTTGTTCCTCGCCCAGAACATCGTCCACTTACCAAATTCGAAGCCCGTGGCCATCGTTTAGGTCATGGTGTTTGGGATATTATGTTTGAGCGCATTGCTTAAGCTATCACATCATTAAGGAGATAAAACATGGCCAAGAACCGTAGCCGTCGTTTGCGTAAAAAGTTGCGTGTTGATGAGTTCCAAGAGTTTGGTTTTGATGTTAATTGGACATTTGAAGATTCAGTAACAGAAGAGCAAATTGACCAGTTTGTTGATCAGTTTATTGATGATGTGATAGAAGCCCGTAAGCTGGGCTTCCACGGTGGCGGCCACAAGTCATGGGAAGGCATCATTGCTACTCAGACTATTGGCAAGTGCACTGAAGAAGACATTGCTGCGGTAAAAGCATTCTGGGAAAAACAGCCTGTTAAAGATGTTGCTGTAAGCCCACTGTATGACTTGTATTGGGATTAAGTTAGGAATCACTAACATTGGTTGATGTAGCACTTTTACAGCAAGCGGTCGACAAAGTTCGGCCGCTTTTAGGTCAAGGTAAAGTAGCCGATTATATTCCTGCTTTGGCACAGGTGAACCCAAACCAGCTAGCCATTGCGGTGACGACGATGGATGGTAAAACCATCGGTGCAGGTGATTACTTAACACCGTTTTCTATTCAGAGTATCTCGAAAGTATTCAGCCTAACACTGGCGTTGAATTTATACGAAGAAGATGAAATATGGTCAAGAGTAGGCAAAGAGCCTTCTGGTCATTCATTCAATTCATTAGTACAAGTCGAATTAGAGCGCGGTAAACCTCGTAATCCGTTTATTAATGCAGGGGCGTTAATTATTGCTGATTTAATCCAGCAACGCCTTGGGGCACCCAAGCATCATATGATGGAAGTCATCCGTGAACTGAGTTTAAATTCAACCATTAAGTCAGACAAAGTGGTGGCGCAATCTGAATATCAGGCCAGTGCCCGTAACGCCTCCATTGCTTATTTGATGAAGTCTTTTGGTAACTTTAACGGTGATGTCAACACTGTGCTCAAAAGCTACTTTCATTATTGCGCAATGCGGATGAACTGTGCTGATTTATCAAAAGCCATGTTTTATCTGGCTAATAAAGGTAAAACCCTATCAGGTAATGCACTTATTTCACCCGTTCAAACACGCCAACTGAATGCCTTGCTAGCGACTTCTGGCCTGTATGATGGTGCGGGTGAGTTTGCTTATCGGGTGGGTATGCCGGGTAAAAGTGGTGTCGGTGGTGGCATTATCGCGGTGATCCCGGGTGATATGTCTATTTGTGTGTGGTCACCAGAGCTTGATGTAAATGGTAACTCTTTAGCGGGGACAGCCATGCTTGAGCACATTTGCCAGCAATTGGGGCGCTCTATATTTTAGCGCGCTTTTTCTATTCTTACTAACACCTTCCTCAGTGGTGTTTTTCACCAAATAGTGAAAAAATTACTCACTATTACAAAATATTCAAAAAGTCATTCGTTATTACTTTTC
This sequence comes from Shewanella maritima, assembly GCF_043643735.1. Lineage (GTDB taxonomy): Bacteria > Pseudomonadota > Gammaproteobacteria > Enterobacterales > Shewanellaceae > Shewanella > Shewanella maritima_A. The sequence continues at coordinate 322,503 of NZ_JBHZSM010000001.1, read as the reverse complement.
ATTGTTTTGTTTTTATCTGTCTGAAATATATGAATAAATCAAAGTTGGCACAACACCTGCTTTATTCAGGCATCAACTAAGTTTCCAAACTGTGAAAAGGACGACGATAATGAAAACGCAAAAATGGTTAGCGAGCGCTGCAATTTCAGGACTATTAATTTCAGCAGCTTTTGTCGCACCAGCTCAAGCAAAAATCTCTCTAGGTGATGAACAATGTAATGTGGCATTAAATTATGATGTCACCGTAGAGCCAAAACGCTTACAAGTCAGTCAAAGTGGTGCCGAGCAATATCGGATTGAGCAAGGTGACTTGTATGTCAACGGTGAGCAGGTTGAGTTGAATGAACAGCAACAGGCTCTAGTCAATGACTACGCTAATGAGTTATCTAGACAAGTACCTGAAGTTATAGACTTCGTTGGCGATGTAGTATCAATAGCAACACAAGCTGTCAGCATGGCACTCACGCCAATCTTAGGTGACGCAGCTGGTAGTCAAATTGATGAGCTATTAGTGGGCATTCAGCAACGAGTTGATGAACTAGCTTACCAGCAAGGTGATAAATTTTTCTTAGGATCAACTGAAACCACCATGGAAAGTGCTTTCAACGAAGAATTCGAGAAAGAGATTGAACAAGTCATGACTAACTCAATTGGTACTATCATGATGACGCTAGGGAGTGAAATCATGTCATCTGAAGGTGGCAGTTTTGATGAGAAAATTGAATCGTTTGCATTGAAGATGGAAAACATTGGCCAAGAAATCGAAACGCAAATTGAACATCAAGCAAAAGATATTGAATATAGAGCTGACAAAGTGTGTAACGACTTCGAATCTTTAATGGCGATGGAGCAAAACCTGCGCACTAATGTACCTGAGCTTGCACCTTATGTATTGGCAAAACCATCAAAGGATTTTGTGAAATATGAGTAAGTTGTTACTGCGTAGCTAAGTTAATCGATTGCATGTCTTATATTTTTGTAAATTAAAATATACCTGACCTTCCCCAGTATTCATGATCTCGGATACTGGGGCTTTTTGTTTAAGCCCTTCATATTAAACTAAAAAACACACCTTTCCACTGATAGAACAACGTTGTTCGTTTTTAAAAATTGTCAATTATAAATATAGAGTAATTGGATAGTTTTTTGTTATACTCATAAGAATTATAAGAAAAATACCTTAATATTTTCGATTTTGATGGATTTTCGAATAATCCCAAGATGTATGCAGACCCATATATCACTTGTATTGCCATACTTCATGTTTCGTTAATAATGACCTATGGCGTTAACAAGCGTGACGGATGTGTTGAAAATTTAACTTGTGCCGTAACTATTTTAAGGCGACTTCAATGTTAGAACTGTTAGAACCCATTGCAATTTTTACCCATGTTGCACGTGCAGGTAGCTTTAGTGCTGCGGCAAGACGTTTAGGTATTTCTAAATCTAAGGTTAGTACTCAGGTTGCTGACTTAGAGCATAAACTTGGTGTGCAGCTGATCCAGCGTACCACCCGTAGTTTAAGTTTGACTGAAGCAGGGAATTTACTCTACCTGCAAGGTGAAGAACTGCTTAGAGATGCTGAACAAGCTGTAGCTAGCGTGCATAACCTTAATGACGCAACCCGTGGTGTGCTTAAAGTTGGTATTTCACAATCCTTCGGTACCATGCACATTATTCCTGCTTTGCCTGAATTTATGTCGAAACATCCTGAGTTAGAACTTCAGGTGAGCTTACTCGACCATAAAGTTGACGTAGTCAGTGAAGGCTTAGACCTACTGTTAACTATGTCAGAGCAATTGCCACTTGGCATGGTTGCTAGACCGCTAATGAAGTGTCAGTTTGTATTAGCCGCATCTCCGGAATACATTGCACAACATGGCACGATTACTCGACCTGAACAACTAGTTGATCATAACTGTTTGGTTTATCAAGGTGAGTGGCACGAGCACAGCATGTGGCAGTTTAAGAAAGCTGAAGATTACTGTGAAATCGGCGTGACGGGTAACTTCCGTGTTGATAACGCTCCTGCACTTAAGTCTGCCGCTGTAAGTGGGTTGGGGATTGTGTATCTAGCAAGTTATCTATTAGAAGATGAAATTGAGCAAGGTACATTAGTCCCATTATTGCCAGAATGGCAGTTAACTAATAACTTACCTCTGCAAGCCGTTTATCCTCGTCGTAAACATCTAGCACCTAAAGTAAGTGCTTTCATAGACTTCATTAAAGGTCATATTGGTAGCCCGCCATATTGGGATGCTAAATATGAACACTTGTACAAAATGCGTAAATAAATGTGAAAACATTGTTTTGAATTACGCAAAAAGCCGTGACCTTGGTCACGGCTTTTAAATTTCTGTTACATAACATAGGCTTATGAGTATTATAATTCAGGGCTGTCTAATATTAAATCAATGACTTACAAAACTTTTCGCTGAAATGCTATTGCACTCTGTTTGTATATAAATACAATGAAGTCAGTTGGTTCAAAATGATTTGATACCTATCATTGATAAAGAAATGACCCCTTCTTTATCAGTGATACAAATCCGCAACTTCGCAGTTTTGGATCATAGCTGGCAGCGGTTTAATAACTAAAACAATGTCGGCTTTTATACCATCATCCTAATTTTTTGGTACCCCAGAGCTTTCTGGGGTTATTTTTGTCTGTTTTTCAGTAACCCTTCGTTTTTTCATGCTGTTTTCCTATTAATTATGTTTGTGTTTCTATATGGGGCCCCTTCGATTACTTACCATTATTAGTGGAAAGCTGTGTGGGTAATATAAGAAAAGTGCGACTTAGCCTGTGTTGATGTTATGTTAATTGCAGCATATGAGCATCTCACTAAACATGAGTTCAAGAAGGCCGTACTTGTAGTCTGCATACAATGCCAGTTTCTGCGGCTGAGCAAGATATGTGCAATAAAAAACGAGCTCAAACATGAGCTCGTTTCGATTGTTTTCTATATTAGGTTAATCAACGCTGCCGAAGTATTAGCGAACAATTGTTAACACCTCAAGGACTTGCAATATTACGCTTTAGTTTGCTCTATCCATACATCGATTTGTTGTGCTAACACATCTAATGGCAAAGGACCGTTTTTCAACACAAGCGTGTGGAAGTCACGAATATCGAATTTATCACCTAGTTGCTGTTTAGCATGCTCGCGTAACTGTAGGATTTTAATCATACCGACTTTATACGCAGTCGCTTGAGAAGGCATGATCACATGGCGCTCAACCATTTTCACTGCATCAGACTCAGCATTTGGCGTGTTTTCCATGTAGTAGGCAATACCTTGTTCACGGGTCCACTTTTCGCTGTGGATACCTGTATCGACAACTAAGCGACAGGCGCGCCATAGTTCCATGGCCAAGCGACCAAAGTCAGAGTATGGGTCTTGGTATAAGCCCATTTCTTTCGGGAAGTACTCAGTGTATAGTCCCCAACCTTCGGTATAGGCGGTGTAACGGCCAAACTTACGGAACATCGGAATGCCTTCAAGCTCTTGAGAGATAGCAATCTGCATGTGGTGCCCCGGAATACCTTCGTGATACGCGAGCGCTTCCATTTGGTATTTAGGCATGGCCTTCATGTCGTAAAGGTTTGCGTAGTAAATACCCGGCAGTGAGCCATCTGGTGCTGGTTGGCTATAAAAGGCTTTACCTGCTGATTTTTCTCTAAAAGCTTCAACTTGGCGGACTACCAGTGGCGCTTTAGGTTTGATTTTAAATACTTCATCTAAGCGCGTCTCCATCACGTCAATCATGGCTTTAGCTTCTTTTAAGTAAGCGGCTTTGCCTTCATCTGTTTGTGGGTAGTAGAATTGCTCGTCTTCGCGCATAAAGGTGAAGAACTCTTGCAAGCTACCTTTAAAGTCCACTTTCACCATAATCTGCTTCATCTCATCGTGAATACGGGCCACTTCACTTAACCCCAGCTGATGAATTTGCTCAGATGTCATATCTGTAGTGGTGGTACGAGCCAGCGCATTATTGTAGAAAGTCTCACCTTCAGGTAGTTTCCACACACCATCACGGGTATCAGCACGTTCAGCGAGTGTATCGAGATAGCTAATCAGGCTTTGGTAGGCGGGTTGTACATTATCAATCAGTGCGGCTTTAGCATCTGTCAGTAACGTTTGCTTTTGCTCACCGCTAATATCAAGCTTTTCCACTTTGCCTTTGAAGTCAGCCCATAAGGTACTATCTTGCTCTTTTGTAGCAAAAGGTGCGCCGGTGATAATGTTACGGCTATCTGAAATCACATAAGGGAACACAAACTTAGGCGCAATAATGCCTTTTTGTGCTCGGATTTCAAGCTCTCCTTCAAGCTGCTTTAACAGCACCTTGGTGCCATTTAATCTGCTGATGTAAGCTTGCGCATCTTCAACACTCTTTACTTGGTGCTGATTGATTAAAAAGGAAGCCACCATAGAGTGTAAACCGTACATTTGGTTTACTGGGTAAGTGTGATAACGCCATTTATCATCAGCAATACCATTCTCAAGGCTGGTTTTGAGCAGCGAGTAACTCAGTGCTGCTTGCGTATCGAGTTTACTTGCATCAATACTTGCCAATTTGGCTAATTGTGATTTTGCACGTGCTAAGCCTTCATCTGCATTCTTGTCAGATATATCGCCCCACTTGTCGTAATCTTTCTTAATGCCTAAATATGTTTGGCTGATAGGGCTCGCCATGACGTTTTCCATGAAGATCTCTTGGAAAAGCGCATTGGCTTTTTCTGTTTCGGTTTGAGCAACGACAGCAGTCGGTTGCTCATTGTTATTGGCTGTAGATGTTGTTTGAGTACAGCCCGCTCCGGCTAATAAGGCGGTAAGGGTTAGAGCAATGACGCTTGTTTTGGTTTTTATGGACATTGTTAGCTTTCCGAATAAATGAATTTCCGATAACTATCCTAACTAAACCTGATTAAAAATGTGTTAAATCAAATGTTAGAAATTGTGTTCATAATGTATTTGCAAGTGCAAGGACGTATTTATGCGTGTTTTATTAAACTTTAGTGCGTAGAAAAGGGGAGTTGAATGATGGTTAGTAGATCATAAAGCATTATTAAAGGGCACTATTGGTGGGCTTGTGTTTAAAAATAGCCATTAGAGTTATGAATGATACTAAACATCATGTTTTCTCTATTTGGCTATTTAACTGAAATTCAGGTGAGCTTTATAAAAACTCGGAAAGGATTTCATTTACAAACATATGGCCTTTATCGGTCAGTTGCCAATGGGAAGTGGATTCAATAATTAAGCCTTTATTGACAGCATTTAGCATTTGCGGCGCAATTGTACTGGCAGGTTGACCTGTACGCAGTTCGAACTCACTTTTTTCTATGGGAGCCATAAGCCTGAGTCGGTTCATGAGATACTCAATGGGTAAATCCGCTAGATCAATGTCGCTGATATCACTCGTATAGTTATCGCTGCGTAAATACCCTTTCGGGTGTTTTATTTTTACCGTGCGGATGATTCTGTTTTCTTTTGGCAACGTTAACTTGCCATGTGCGCCACAACCAATGCCTAGATAGTCGCCAAAGCGCCAATAATTTAGGTTATGTCGACACTGAAACCCAGGTTTAGCATATGCCGATATCTCGTATTGCTCGTAGCCTAAGTCTGCTAGACGTTGTTGACCTTGTTGATATATTTGCCAAAGATTTTCATCATCGGGTAGTTGTGGCGGTTTTGAGTGGAACAAGGTATTTGGCTCAATGGTTAATTGGTACCAAGATAAATGCGGTGGTTGAAGATCTGCAGCTTGTTCAATGTCAGAAATAGCTTCATCAAAACTTTGATTAGGTAAACCATGCATTAAATCGAGGTTAAAGCTCTGATACTCAGCCTTTTTTGCATGTTTTGCTGCATTGACAGCTTCATGCTCATCATGAATTCGTCCAAGTAAATTAAGTTTTTGCTTAGAGAAGCTTTGAATACCAATTGATAGTCGTGTTACACCTGCTGCACGATAAGCTGCAAAGTCATCATGCTCTAATGTGCCTGGGTTGGCTTCCATGGTGATTTCGATATCATCTTCAAACGCTATCTTCTGCTCAACACCTGTGAGCAATCGCTTAATTTGAGCAGCACAGAATAGAGAAGGCGTACCACCACCAATAAAGATACTGTGCAGTTTTCTTCCTTGAACATATCCAATATCTTGCTGAAGGTCTGCCAGTAATGCGTCTACATACGCTTGTTGTGGCAACTCTCCTTTTTGCCCGTGTGAGTTAAAGTCACAATACGGGCATTTTTGAACGCACCAAGGAATATGAATATAAAGGCTTAATGGCGGCAATTGCAGCATGAGTGTTCCTTGAACGATGAATATCAGGTGTTTAACAGCAGTTTTTGTTTGCTAGTAAGCTATGAGTTACTCATAAGTCTGCTCTATAGCTACTAGCAAAAGCCGCGAACCAATGCTTAGCTAGCAAACGGGCAAACTATTTTATTATGCCTTTTGCTTTGCATTGTGTTAGCAATAATGCCAATGCCTTACCGCGATGGCTTTGCGCATTTTTCATTTCACTGCTCATTTGTGCTGCGGTTTCATTACTGCCATTAGGGATAAATATTGGGTCATAACCATGGCCTTGCTCGCCTATCGGTTCATGGGTAAGGGTGCCTTCCCATGCCGCTTGACAGATAATCGGAGTAGGATCTTCAGCGTGACGCATATAAACCAGTACACATTGAAAACGCGCGGTTCTGATAGTGTTATCCGTCATTGCCTCAAGCAACTTTTGGTAGTTTGATACCGCATTGGCATTTTCGCCAGAGTAACGAGCTGAGTAGATGCCTGGCTGTCCGTTAAGTGCATCTACTTCTATGCCTGAGTCGTCAGCAATGGCAGGCATCCCTGTAATCTTAGCTGCATGTCTAGCCTTAATAATGGCATTTTCTACAAAGGTTGTGCCTGTTTCTGGTACTTCTGTTACATCAAATTGGCTTTGAGGTAGTACTTCTATTTGAAAAGGACTGAACATTTGCTCAAATTCGGCAAGTTTGCCTTTGTTGCCACTGGCAAGAACGATTTGTTGCATGAAGAAAGCCTGCTGCATTAGAAAATTTGGCGCTAATGATACTCTGCAAAAGGCGATAAATGAAGCATTTGCAGTGCCTGAAGAGTCATGTTCAGGCACGAGGTAAGAAGCACGTTAGTTTATGTAAAACTTATGGCTAAACTCTAAACGGGTATTGAGTTCATTTCCGCGTCGAATAGAGATACTAAAGTTGGTTTGTTGCTCATCGCGAAAGGGCAGCTCAGCAATATAATATATGGCGCCACCTTCTCTTATTTCTTTGAAAGTAAGCGTTTGGCTTGCCTGTAATAAATTTTTTGCGACCCCGTGTATCTCTACTGCAGCAGAAGGGTTACCTTCTTTGCTTGTATCAAGCACTGAGATATTGATGATGCCATTATACTGGCTGCGAGTAAGGCCATAGTGTTTGGCTATTTCAGGTGTGAGAAAGGTACTGTCTATGGCCATGTAATGAATATCATACTTGCCTATACTTTGTTTTTGCTCGGCATTAGCCGTTGTCGTTAACAATAAACTCATAAAACACATAACTGCAAACAAAGTCAGTGAACGTAGCATACATATTCCTTTTTCAATACCTGAGGGCAATCAACGAGGCTTATGATACCTTGCTACTAGGCTGAGTAAAGCGACAAAAGTGGATAAGGCTACTGACTTTGCTGAAAACAGCGTTCAGGATTTAACGAGGGAAGTGGTATTCCCACTCAAAGGGGAGTGGGAATACACAAAGTTAAGCTTTAAATCATTGCCCAGAATGGGATGTACTGCGAAAACAAAATGTTGATAAAGTTCATCGCAATAAACAGCAACAGTACAGACAAGTCCAAGCCACCAATTGGAGGGATCACTTTCCTAATCGGAGCTAATAATGGTTCTGTGAGTTGCCCCATAATCATCACAACTGGATTATACCCTTGGTTAAACCAGCTGAGGATAGCGCGGATAAGTAGCATCCAAAATAGCAATACCCCCGCATTTTTTAGTACGGCGACAAAGCTGTAAAGCAATAAAGTAATAATATCAATTTGCGCGCCGGCCATGGCACTGAGTATCAGCATTTTGGCAAGCACCACGATTAATGCTAATACGATAGAAGCCGAATCTAAGCTACCCACTGAAGGCAACACACGGCGCATTGGCGCGATGATAGGCTGGGTTGCTTTGACCACAAATTGACTGAACGGGTTATAGAAGTCGGCGCGTACAAGTTGTAGCCAGAAGCGTAATATGACCACCATCAGATATAAATCAAATAAGGTGTTCACTAAAAATGTCATTGCATCCATAAATTGCCTATGTCACAGGTTTGCTAAAAATCAATTAAGCTAATCATAATAGATAAGCTAGGTTAACGCTGTCTTAAATAACGTAAGCTTAATGATATGTATCAAAAAATCTTAAAAAGTTTTTGCCATTTCTTCTGCGCGATTAATACAGTTGGTCATAGCCGAGTCAACTAGACCACGTAAATCACCTTTTTCAAAAGTTTCCACCGCCTGAGCTGTAGTACCACCTTTGGATGTGACATTTTCACGTAAAGTCGCTAGCGAGGTGTGTGGGTTTTGGATCACCATTTGTGCTGCACCTAGTGCAGCTTCTTGAGCTAATGCTCTGGCTTGTTGTTCACTCATGCCCGTTTTCTTTGCAGATTCGACCATGGATTCAATAAACAAAAAGAAATAAGCTGGTGAGCTACCGGCAAGAGCAATCACCTGGTTTAGACCGCTTTCTTGTTCAACCCATAAGGTTTTACCACCACTTTGCATGATGGTCTCAACCAAGGATTTTTGTTCATTACTAATGCTGTCATCAGCAAATAAACCTGTCATACCAAAACCAATTTGCGTTGGGGTATTAGGCATGGTGCGAATAAGTTTAATCGGTTGCTTCAGATATTCTGCATAACGGCTTGCGGGAATCCCCGCAGCAATAGTGACAATCAGTTTTTCTGACAAGTCTATGCTACTTAGCTGCTCACAAACCTGCTGCATCAATTGTGGTTTTACACTCAGGATAATGACATCAGCAAGCTGCGCAGTGGCAAGGTTATCGTTACTAATGTGGATGCCGAAATCCGCTTTAAGCGCATCAAGCTTTGGTTGACTCGGGTTAGTGGCATAAACTTCTGATGAAGGGTATCCGTTATTCACCATGCCGCTGATAATACTCCGCGGCATATTGCCTGCGCCAATAAAGCAAACTTTAGCTTGAGTCATGTTGTTCCTATTGTCGAATGTTGAACTTGTTTTAGATATAAAGACGATATGGAGGCAAAGTAACATATTTCAATGGCAATGTTTTATCGGCATCAGAATAGTTTATCGCGTTTGCTTTGCCTTTAAACCAGCATCAATTGGGAGTGTGTGATATACCTACATAGGGATAAAGCACACATTTGTTTATTAACTACGCTTGCCAAAAATCGCACTGCCAATTCTGACCATGGTTGAGCCATTTGCTATAGCAACATCTAAGTCATTACTCATCCCCATTGAGAGAGTATCTACCTGAGGGTATTGCTGTTTGAGCTGTTCAAAAGCCGTTTGTAATTGAGAAAACTCTTGCTGCTGTAGTTCAGCGCTTTGGGTCGCAGTCGGAATGGCCATTAATCCTCTTAATTGCAAATTATCCATAGTTGCAATAGCCGCCGCTAAGGGCTGTATTTGTCCGACACATATGCCAGATTTACTTTCTTCTTCGCTAATGTTGACCTGAATACATACGTTTAATGGCGGTAGGTTTTCAGGACGCTGGATATTTAACCTTGATGCAATTTTCTCTCGGCTCACGGTATGCATCCAATCAAAATGCTCAGCAACAACTTTGCTCTTATTGGATTGAAGCGGCCCAATAAAGTGCCATTCAATATCGGGGTATTGAGGCTTTAGTTCGATAATTTTTTGCTCGCCTTCTTGCACATAATTTTCGCCAAACTTTCTTAAGCCTGCTTGGTAAGCAGCTATAATATCTTGGATAGGTTTTGTTTTGCTAACGGCAAGTAAGTCAATTTCTTGCTTATCACGTGAACAATTTTGCGCCGCTTGCGTGATTCTACTCTGGGCGATTGATATTCTGTCTGCTATTGTTGTCATAGTGTTGATAAAATGGATGTCTATAAATGGAAATCACTGAATTACTAGGCTTTAGTGTAAAGCACAATGCATCAGATCTGCATCTTTCTGCAGGCGTTGCCCCAATGATCCGTGTTGACGGTGAAGTCAGAAAAATTAATTTACCCGCCCTAGATCATCAAGGGGTTCACAGCTTAGTTTATGACATCATGAACGACAAGCAACGAAAAGACTTTGAAGAACATTTAGAAATTGACTTTTCATTTGAAGTTCCTGGTCTTGCACGTTTTCGTGTGAATGCATTTAACCAGTCACGCGGTGCTGGTGCTGTTTTTCGTACCATTCCATCAGATATCCTTACACTTGAGCAGTTAGGCGCACCAGAAATTTTCAAAAAGATCTCCAGTTTCCCACGTGGTTTAGTGTTGGTTACCGGTCCAACAGGTTCAGGTAAATCGACCACATTGGCTGCGATGGTAGATTACATCAATGAAAATCGCCATGATCACATTTTGACCATCGAAGACCCTATCGAATTCGTTCACCCCAATAAACAATGTTTGGTCAACCAGCGTGAAGTTCATAAGCATACCCATAGCTTTAATGCTGCACTTCGTAGTGCATTACGTGAAGACCCGGATGTGATCCTTGTGGGTGAGATGCGTGACCTTGAAACCATTAGGCTAGCTATGACGGCGGCAGAAACGGGTCACTTAGTATTTGGTACACTGCATACCACTTCGGCGGCAAAAACCATTGACCGTGTGGTAGATGTATTCCCGGCGGGTGAAAAAGACATGGTACGAACCATGTTGTCAGAATCACTACAGGCTGTTATCTCACAAACGCTGATTAAGAAAATTGGTGGTGGCCGTGTGGCTGCACATGAAATTATGATGGGCACGCCAGCTATTCGTAATCTTATTCGCGAAGATAAAGTCGCTCAAATGTATTCTGCCATTCAAACTGGTATGGCTCATGGTATGCAAACTTTGGAGCAATGTTTACAAAATCTAGTAAACCGCGGGCAAATTACCCGTGATGATGCAATGTCTAAAAGCTCAAATAAACAGGCTAACTTTTAGTACGGATGATTAGTCTGACCTAATTAGACTAAATTTAAGGAAGATTAAAATGGATGTAAGCCCATTTTTAAAGGTGATGGTCGAGAAGAAAGCTTCTGACTTATTCATTACTGCCGGCTTTCCGCCAAGTGCAAAAATTGATGGTGAGTTGCGTGCTTTAGGTGAGACCAGCTTTTCTCCACAGCAATCACTAGAATTTGTTGAATCACTGATGACGGATGTGCAAAAACAAGAGTTTCATGACACGAGCGAATGTAACTTTGCTTTTGCCGCGAAAGATCTTGGTCGTTTCCGTGTCAGCGCATTCTGGCAACGTGAATCTGCAGGTTGTGTGATGCGCCGGATTGAAACGCGTATTCCTGAAGTTGAAGAGTTGAAACTGCCACCCATCTTGAAAGATCTGGTGATGAGTAAGCGTGGCTTGATCATCATGGTCGGTGGTACCGGTACGGGTAAGTCTACCTCACTTGCAGCTTTAGTGGGTTATCGTAATGCGCATGCTCGCGGGCATATCCTTACCATCGAAGACCCAGTAGAATTTGTGCACGATCATCGAAAAAGTATTATTACTCAACGTGAAGTAGGTATTGATACCGAATCATTTGATGCCGCACTGAAAAGCTCACTGCGTCAGGCGCCTGATGTCATTCTGATTGGTGAGATCCGTACTCAAGAAACCATGGAATTTGCGCTGTCATTTGCTGAAACGGGTCACTTATGTATGGCAACACTGCATGCTAATAATGCTAACCAAGCGTTAGACCGCATCATGCACTTAGTACCTGAGAATAAGCATAATCAGCTGTTGTTTGATTTATCGTTAAACCTCCGAGGTATTGTCGCGCAGCAATTGGTTGCTAAATCTGATGGTACAGGTCGTCGCGCAGCAATCGAGGTGTTAATTAATACTCCTCGTGTGGCTGATTTGATAGCAAAAAATGAATTACACCATTTAAAAGACACCATGGCTAAGTCAAATGAGCAAGGAATGCAGACTTTTGACCAAGCATTATTAGCACTTTATCTTGAAGGTGAAATTAGTTATGCCGATGCCTTGCATCATGCTGACTCACCAAATGATTTACGTCTAATGATTAAATTGCATAATAATGACTCTTCAAGTGGCAGTGGCTTTATGGAAGGCGTAACACTGGATTTAGATTAGCGAAGATTTCTATATTTAAGGTCGCCACATGGCGGCCTTTTTAATGACAAAACTCAACTTAGGTGATCGATATAAGCATAGGCAACGTATTGAAAGCCAATTAAATAGTGTTCAAAGGAACTAACATGAAAACCTTATCTTTTTTATCTTTGTTGGCTGCTGGAGGTTTACTGGCTTTGAGTGGTCAAGCCCAAGCTAATGTTTGCCCTGAATATTTGGACGTAGAAGCGCGTAAACTGCATTCAGAAGAGAATGTTAATTTATGTGAGTTAACTCAAGGTAAGCCAGTGCTCATTGTTAACACGGCGTCCAACTGTGGTTTTACGCCTCAGTTTGAAGCATTAGAAGCTGTGCACCAGCAATATAAAGATGAAGGTTTAGTTGTGATAGGTTTCCCATCAGATGATTTTTTCCAAGAAGAAGATGATGAAGCGAAAACCGCGGATGTATGCTTTGTCAATTATGGTGTGACTTTTACTATGGTTGCGACTTCACCCGTTAGAGGGGGAGATGCGAACTCAGTCTTTCAGCATTTGAATGCTAAAAGTGCTTCGCCGAAATGGAACTTTTACAAGTACGTTGTATCTGGCGACGGCAAACAAGTGACTCAGTTTAATTCTCGTGCAAAACCAGACAGTGAAGAGATGAAAAAAGCAATTGAGTCAGTGCTTTAAAAATAAGTATGTGATTAAAAGCTAAATTATTCAAACAGACTGCACAATGAGGAAATGTTTTTGATAACATCGGATAAATTGTGTGGTCTTTTTGTTAGTTTTAGTTAACCTTTATCGGTATTCACTGGCAAAGTCGTTAGCGAAAATAATGGTTCATAGCGGAGCAAAAAATTGTATAAGTATTCAGGGCTAGATAAAGAAACAGGACATAAAAAAAGAGGCAAAACGGGTATTTTGCTGATGAATTTAGGAACACCTGATGAACCAACAACGGCTTCCGTCAGAACCTATTTAGCTGAGTTTTTGTCAGATCCACGAGTAGTTGAGATCCCGCGCCTTGTTTGGATGATCATTTTACACGGCATTATTTTACGGGTACGTCCGGCGAAGTCAGCTGCTTTATATAAAGAAATCTGGACTGATGCAGGCTCGCCATTAATGGATATCAGTGTGCGACAGCAACAAAAACTACAAAAGCTATTATCTGATAATGGCTCAGATGTATCTGTCCACTTAGCTATGCGTTATGGTAATCCATCTACGGCATCAACCTTACAAGAGATGCATAGACAGGGGATAGACGATATTGTCGTATTACCTTTATATCCTCAATATGCAGGCCCTACAACAGGCTCAGTATTTGATGCTATTTCAAAAGAGTTGATCAAGTGGCGTTATGTTCCTTCATTGCATTTCATTAATACTTACCATGACAATGAAGACTACATTCAGGCTATTGCAGATTCCATTAGTAAAGATTACCAGCATCACGGTAAAGCCAAGAAATTAGTCATGTCATACCATGGTATGCCCGAGCGTAACTTGCACTTAGGTGACCCTTACTATTGTTTCTGTGCAAAAACCACACGTTTAGTTGTTGAGAAGCTTGGCTTTGCCGAAGACGATTACGTGATGACCTTCCAGTCTCGTTTTGGTAAAGCGAAGTGGTTAGGTCCATACACTGATGCAACCATAGAACAACTTGCTAAAGAGGGTGTGGATGATATCGCCGTTATTTGCCCTGCATTTAGTGCTGATTGCCTAGAAACCCTTGAGGAGATTCAAGGTGAGAACCGTGAGGTTTACGAAGAAGCAGGCGGTAAAGATTTCAGGTACATAGCTTGCTTAAACGATGACGATGCGCATATTCAAATGATGGCAAACATTGTAAAGCCGTATATTTAACGTAGTGAGAACAATGTAACGTTAGCTTTGCATAGTACTCACTCCAATGTTGCTTGATAAAACAGCACTTGAGAATGAACGACAAAGGCACCTTGCGGTGCCTTTTTATTTTCAGCCCTAAATCACCTACTTCAGTAGGTGGTTATCATCAATTAGGGTTTGCCTGTATCTTTGTTTATATGGCGTGCCAGCTTGAGGTTGATTCAGCTATGCAATGATATTTAAAGCACGCAGCAAGCACATCCCTGTGGGCTCGACGAAAACATCCATGTTTTCAACGGCTTTAAATATCATTACTCATAGATGCTACTGAGGTTACAAAATAACTGAAACGCCCCCTTTTAGGGGGCTGAATGAAAGCCACCTTATTCAGAAGGTGGATTCTTTACTTGGGTCATTACTCTTTGAAGAAAGTAAACTCAACTTGAAGTAAATAGCAGCATTGTAGATGAAAGCTGTTTAATTACGTGACTCTTTGCATGGCTTTGGTAAACTCAAATATAATGCCGTAAAACAACGTTGAGCCGTAAGTTATGAGAATCGATCCTAATATTTCCCTTGTTTATAGCACTGATAAAGGCCGCATTGAGCAGCCAGAACAAGCCGAACAAGTGCCTCAAGGCGATGGCATTGTGCGTATTCATAAAGATAGCAAAGGCCGTAAAGGTAAAGGTGTGAGCGTTATCAAAGGGTTAGCATTAGATGCCAAAGAGCTTAAAGCGCTTGCTCAAAAGCTTAAAAAACAATGTGGATGTGGTGGTACGGTAAAAGAGTTTAATATTGAAGTTCAAACAGATAACCGCGAACAGATTAAAACCTCGCTCGAAAAAATGAATTATAAAGTCAAACTCGCTGGTGGATAGTTGCGCCAGTATTAACCCACTCTTGTTAATTTGAATTGTTAACTTGAATTATTAAGTTTAATCTGAAAACGAATTCACTTTTGTCATAAGTAAGTTGGCACAATTATATTGCCAGCTTGCCGCCTTATTGAGATTGTATAAGGGGATGTAACAAACCTATGGAAAGCCTGCAAGGACATTTTTTAATAGCCATGCCATCACTCAATGACACCTTTTTTGAAAAGAGTGTTATTTACCTATGTGAGCATGACGATAAAGGGGCAATGGGGCTGGTCATCAATAAACCTATCGGGCTTGATATCGAGGGGTTATTGGAACAAATGGAGTTAAACCCATCACCAGAAATGGCATTTAAATTGACCTCTCAAGTGGTTGTCGGTGGGCCTGTGTCACCAGAGCGTGGCTTTGTATTACATACACCACAGTCAGAGTGGGTCAATAGTTTTCAAGTGAGTGACTTTTGCATGCTGACGAGCTCTCGCGATGTGTTGAATGCGTTAGCATCTGAAAATGATGCACCAGAAAACTTTATTGTCGCGCTTGGCTATGCAGGTTGGAGTAAAGACCAGCTTGAACAGGAGCTTGCTGACAACACTTGGCTCACGATTAAAGCCAGTCCAGAGCTGCTTTACGATTTAGATTATGAGCAACTGTGGCAAAAAGCCGCGAAACAGTTAGGGTTTGATATCTGGCAGCTTAATTCACAAGTCGGCCATGCGTAATAACTGCTGGTGCGGCTATTCGACACTATATTGTAAGTCTTATTTTTAGTTAGTTTGTCGATTAGCTAATCGATGATTCAAACAAGCGCTTAAGCTTGCTGCTCATAGCACTTATCCCCATATTATTAGTTGGAATAACATGTTACCTCAAACAGTTCTTGGTTTTGATTTTGGCACGAAGAGTATTGGTATTGCAATTGGTCAGGCTGTGACTGGCACAGCCAGACCTTTACTATCGATAAAAGCGAATGATGGCATTCCAAATTGGGATCAAATTGGTGATTTAATTAAAGAGTGGCAGCCAGATATTGTAGTCGTTGGTTTACCTTTGAATATGGACGGTACCGAGCAGGAAATGACCCAGCGTGCACGTAAGTTCGCCAATCGAATTAATGGCAGATTTGGTATTAAAATCGCGACACAAGATGAGCGACTCACTACAGCTGATGCTAAAGCCCGTTTGTTTGAGTTAGGCGGGTATAAAGCGTTAACTAAAGATCAAGTCGATGCCGTATCTGCAGTTTTAATTGTTGAAAGCTATTTCGAAAACTCATTTAACTAGCGTTAATTATTGTTTCCCCACGATTTATTTGCACATTTTTCACACATTCTTTTGCATAGAAGCCGCAGCACTTGAGTATCATCATAAACATTGAATAATTCAAATCAGCATTCTGTTTCGCACCAAAATGGTGCGAATTACATTTTGTTTGATACTTACAGGGCATCTGGTTTTTGATTTTATTATCAGAATAAAAATGATTAAAAATTTTTAATTCTAAAAATCAATAGCTTGAGCTGCTGATTTGATCAGCTGAAACATGTCACCATTTTGGCATAAATACTGAAACCCTAAAATTACACATTTGTTAAGTAGTGATTTAGGGGCTCAGATGATCAACCAACCCATCATTTATACCGATTTAGACGGCACGCTGCTTGACCATTATAGTTATGATTTTAGCGCTGCTATTCCTGCCATTGAGCAACTCGCTTCATTGAATATTCCTGTTATTGCTAACACCTCAAAAACCTTTGCCGAGCTGGTTAACATACAGCAAACCTTAGGACTCAATTGTCCATTCATTTGTGAAAACGGTGCGGCAGTTTATATCCCAAAAGGCTATTTCGAACTGCAACCAGAAACGACTGAAGAGAAAGGCTACTACTGGGTTAAAACCTTTAGCCCGGCGAGAGAGCATTGGCTCGACCTGCTAGCAAATCAAGCAGCAGAATTTAAGAATTACTATGTCGGGTTTTCCGCGATGACGGTGGAGTCATTGTGTTCGGTGACAGATCTGACACCAACTAAAGCAAAGCTCGCGCTGCTCAGAGAGCATACCGAGCCCTTGTTATGGCTAGGAAATGATCTAGTTAAACAACAGTTTACGGCAAAACTACAAAGTCTTGGCGCAGAAATATTGCAAGGTGGTCGCTTTCTACATGTAGGTGGGAAAACCAACAAGGCACATGCTATGAATTGGCTAACTCACCTTTATCAACAAAAAATACAGCAAAAATCACCTCAAAAAGTCGTGCAAACTATCGCACTTGGCGACAGTGGAAACGATGTTGCCATGCTTAATGCGGCCGATATTGCAGTGCAAATTAAATCACCTGTTCACGATTTTCCCGCATTAGAAACGTCAGCATTGGTGATCCAAAGCAACCAATTTGGGCCTAAAGGCTGGGCTGAAGCATTGCAGGCATTACTGTTTGATGAGCCTTCATTAACGAATAACAACTCTAGTTTGGACAGCACATCGAGGACGAGCAACGTACTCAATGCGTAATGTTTAGGTTTACTCATCAAGGCAAAAATTAAGGCAATATACTAGGAGTAGAACATGGCAGATTTTTATCAAAATGGCATCATCACTACGTTACATCAATTGTCTCAACGCAGCGATGAAGCCCTAGAAACTGAATTACTCAAGTTTGCACAAGTGAGACCGCTTGGACTTATTTTACCGTCTTTGTTTTCTGAGCTTGAAGGTCAAGCCTTACCTGATATTGTCAATAAACTCGCAACGGTGCCGTATCTATCAGAAGTGGTCATTGGCTTAGATCGCGCCAACTTAGAACAGTACCAACATGCATTGCAATTCTTTAAGCAATTACCGCAACATCACCGCGTTTTGTGGAATGATGGACCTAGGCTAAAGGCCCTTGATAATGAGCTGCAACAACTCGGTTTAGCCCCAAAGGAAATGGGCAAAGGGCGCAACGTATGGTACTGCATGGGCTACGTGTTAGCTTCAGGTAAATCTGAATCAATTGCGCTGCATGACTGCGATATTGTGACCTATGAGAAGTCATTATTGTCAAGATTGTTATATCCCGTGGCTCATCCACAATTTAATTATGAATTTAGCAAAGGCTATTACGCTCGTATTGCTGATGGCAAAATCAATGGTCGAGTCTCAAGGTTATTAGTTACCCCTTTGATTAAAGCGTTGAAGCGTATCGTGGGTCACAATGATTACCTTGAGTATATGGACAGCTTTAGGTATCCACTTGCGGGAGAGTTCTCATTTAGGCGTGATGTACTTAATGATTTGCGTATTCCCAGTGATTGGGGTTTAGAGATTGGTGTGCTCAGTGAAATGCAGCGAAATTATGCGACGAACCGTATTTGTCAGGTGGATATTGCAGATAATTACGATCATAAGCATCAAGATTTATCACTTGAAAACCCTGAAGCCGGTTTGTCGAAAATGTCTATTGATATTACTAAGGCGTTTTACCGCAAGTTAGCGACACAAGGTAATACCTTCAGTAGTGAATCTTTCAGAAGCTTAAAAGCAACATATTACCGAATAGCCTTAGATTATGTGGAAAACTATCACAACGATGCCTTAATGAATGGCCTCACCACTGATATCCATATGGAAGAAAAAGCGGTTGAGATGTTTGCTCAAAATATTGTTACGGCAGGTCAACGCTTCTTAGATAATCCGATGGAAACGCCGTTTATTCCAACATGGAGCCGTGTGATCAGTGCTATGCCTGATGTGCTTGAGCGCTTGAAAGATGCAGTCGAAGCTGATCATGCTGAATTTATGTGAATACTGTTGGCTAGTAAACCACAACTTCAAAATAGTATTTAGAATGAGAATTTCACCGCCTTTAAATTAGGGGCGACAATTGAAGGTCAATTAAAATAAAAGGCTAGGGGGCGATATGGAGGTTAATAACACACATGAGCAAGCGTTAAAAACATTGTACTGTAAATTGATTCAGCAACTTAGCCTGATCTATGCCGATATCTTATTAACTCAAACGCTGGACTCTATAGCCACGCAGTTGATTGAAGCGATGCGTCTCGAACAATCCCATGTTTGCCCTACACCTTATGCCAATCATTGGACTGAACAAGATGTCATCGTGATCACTTATGGCGATAGCATCATTGATGAACATCAGCCTCCACTCGAAACATTAGATAATTTTCTAGACCAGTATTTAAGCTCAATTACTGGCGTGCATATTTTACCCTTCTTTCCATACAGCTCAGATGATGGCTTTGCCGTTATCGATTACTCATGTGTGAACGAAGGCCTTGGTGATTGGCAACATATTGAGAATATAGCGAATAAACGGCGCTTAATGGCTGACCTAGTGATCAATCACTGTTCTAGTCGTAGCCTGTGGTTCGATAATTTTATCAAGCAAAAATCCCCTGGAAAAGATTACTTTTATTTGGCCGAACCTGATGATGATTTATCTGCGGTTGTTAGACCAAGAACATCCCCCTTACTTAGGCCAACTGAAACTAAGGAAGGCATAAAGCATGTGTGGGCGACGTTTAGTCATGACCAAGTGGACTTTGACTTTCGTAATCCACAAGTGTTGATTGAATTTGTCAAAATTATAAGGCTGTATCTTGATAGAGGTGTGAATATTTTTCGACTAGATGCTGTGGCATTCTTATGGAAGATACCTGGGAGTAAATCGATTAATCTTGCACAAACTCATGAAGTGGTGAGGCTGTTACGTACACTGATTGAACACGCTCAGCAAGATGCACTTATTATCACTGAAACCAATATTCCTAATACACAAAACTTAACTTATTTTGGAAATGCCAATGAAGCCCATGGCATTTATAACTTTTCGCTCCCTCCTTTACTTGTAAATACCTTAATCACAGGCAGTTGTTTGTACCTCAAACGCTGGTTAATGAGTATGCCGCCAGCACAAAACGGTACCTTTTACTTTAATTTTATTGCCTCACATGATGGGATTGGGTTGCGCCCTGTTGAAGGGTTACTGGAGCAAGCTGAAATCGATACACTTATCGATACGATGACTTCATTTGGTGGCAAAATTTCATGGCGAGCAACTGTTGCTGATAAAGATACGAGTAAAGAGTCGAGTAAAACCGCCTATGAAATAAACATTGCTTTATTTGATGCATTAAAAGGAACCACAAAGGGTGAAGATACACTAGGATTTGAGCGGTTCATTTGTGCTCATGCCATCATGCTAAGCCTTGAAGGGGTTCCTGGGATCTATATCCACTCATTGCTGGGGACGCAAAATGATTATGAGCGTCAAACATTAACGGGTCAAAACCGCAGTATTAATCGTCATAGATGGCCCCAAAAAGCGCTTACGCCATTGCTCGATGATACATCAAGCTTGAATCATAAGGTGCTATCTCAACTAAGTAAGTTAATAGAAATAAGGAAGGAGCAGAGTGCATTTCACCCCAATGCAATTCAGTTTACCTTGCACTTGGGGCTAGGTATGTTTGGCGTGTGGCGTCAAAGTCTAGATAGAAAACAAAGCATTTTTTGTATTAGTAATGTCACTGACCAACAGCAAGATTTGGTATTAGGAGAGATTAACCTGATTATTACTGAATCTTGGAAAGATCTCATCAGCCAAGTGTCCATTGACGAAGAGCAAAGCGTCATGGTGTTAGCACCTTACCAAACAGTTTGGATTAGCAATTAACTTTCCTATGCGCTCCATAAATATACGACTAGTCAGTTGTCATTCAGTTTGCCTGCGTATAATGATCAATATAAACTAATTTAAACATGAATTTTCTAGATTAATGGCATAGCAAGAGGCTGAAAAATCAACATAATCCAGAGTGTTACTTGACTTACACCTTTGCCAATATAAGCTAGAAGAAATATTCGGTACCCAGTATTTGGAGCAAACATGAAAAATATAATAATTATTCTCGCAGCACTTGCCTTGACGGCCTGTAGCTCAATGAAAACTAATTCTGACTTTGACCCATCGGTATCGTTTGATAACTACAAAACCTACGCATGGGTAAAGCAAAAAAATACTGGTGAGAAATATCACTTAGATGGCCTAATGGATCAACGGGTCCGAAGTGCAATTGATGCTGAAATGGCTGCTAAAGGCATGAAGAAAGTCGATGCCGACTCTGCAGACTTATTAGTTAACTATTTGACTAAAGTTGACAAAAAAATCAACGTTGACACATTCAACAATAATTTTGGCTATTACCCTTACCACCGAGGCGGATGGGCATATGGTGGCAGCATGCATACTCAAACCACTGTGAGAGAATATAAAGTGGGTACCTTAATTGTTGATTTAGTTGACAAAGAAAAAGGTGCACTAGTATGGCGTGGCACGGTAGCAGATACCATTAGAGATCACAAAACACCGGAAAAGCGTGTTGAAGTCGTTAACAAAGCAATTAACCAAGTGATGGCAAACTTCCCGCCGCAAGCAGAGTAAATTGGTTCAGCTTGAATTGACTTAGCTTGAATTGCTTTAGCAATAAACAAAACATCATTTGAAAATGCCTCTTAATGAGGCATTTTTTGTGAGGTTAACTTCATGGAGTCAAATCTTTTTATACCTCATTTAAAATCTTTTTAGTGTTATTTTCCTAGATAGGAGCATTTTCACTTGTAGGACAACTTGATTAAAAATGTCAAATTAGATGCTTAGGTGGCTTTTCTCATATGTGATGGACAAAAAGATACATTTTTAACCCATTGTGCTAGTAAAAATAATTGTTTGTAAGTATTTGATTTTTTGAATGTATAGGTTATGGATATTGCGGTGCGAAAATAACAACCGAGTACTATGTTTTTTCAAGATTTAATACTGTATAGAGCATTTACCCGATAATTCAGGTCTGTTAGAATACTCGCGGTGATAAGGAGTATCACGCTATTCTATTTTGAAGTGAGAATTATGAAATCTTGGTATTTACTGTTCTGTAAGCCTCGTGAAGAGCTCAGGGCAAAACAAAACCTAGCTTTGCAGGGGGTAGAAAGCTATCTGCCTATGATTCCGCAACAAAAAAAGTCTAAATCTTCTCCAAATGGAAAGTTGGTAGAATCCCCCTTATTCCCTAATTATTTATTTATTAATTTTGACCCTACTGAATTTAGTGTCAGTCGTATTCACTCTACTCGTGGTGCTAGCCGCATTGTGGGTTGTAGAGAAGCAATGACGCCTATTTCTGATGACCTTTTGGCCTCGATTAAACAAAGAGTTGAGTGGCATACACCTGAAGAAACTGGTGCTATATCAAAAGGGGATAAAGTGACGTTTATTGAAGGCCCGTTTTCTGAGCTTGATGCAATATTTGAACAGTCAGACTCACAACAACGGTGCTTTGTTCTGTTCAACATCATGGGGCAGCAGAAAAGAATCAATGTTGATATCAGCAGTATCAAAGCCTTATAAGACCAAGTTTCTCAATTGTAGAAAGAGCTAATCTACACGAAACACAAAGCACAAAACAATAAAAAATTCGGACAGTGATGGGCATGTTGGAAGCCATAATCCATGGGCGGTAGCGTGCCCAAAGGGCATCAAATGAAGAGTTTCATTTGTTAAGCGGACGCCGAAGGTCGTCTCGACCGCCACGCGGGTCGGTAGCGTGCCCAAATGCTCTAAGGTTATTACTTAACCTGTAAAGTAACGCTAAAAATTTAATGGGTTTTACAATATACACCGAAACATACTAGTTACTAATTAAAGAACGTTACCAAGCATCCACAATATAATTTGAAAGTGGATTTTGATAATTTCATTAAAAAACGGAGTAAAACTAAACTGTTAATTACGGTGTTATTAATATGTACAAATTAACAAATACTACGTGGTTAACGGAAATACCACGATCAACTACACTATTGGATAATCAGTCAAAGACTTAAGGACAAGTATGGACTACCTGATACCGTTTTTTAGCAGTTTCATCATATCATTTTTAACCATAAGGCTAAGTAAGCCAGTCGCCATCAAAACGGGCCTGGTTGATTCGCCAAATGCATCACGAAAAACCCACGTGGGTGACATTCCACTTGTGGGAGGTTTTGGTATTTTCATCTCAATCCTAACAGCCTCTATGTTGTTTATTGAGCAGAGCCAGTTATTGAATATTTACCTATTGGCAGCTGCAATGATTTTGTTTTTAGGTGGATTAGATGACAGATATGATTTGAGTGTTAGAGTCAGGTTCGTATCTCAAATATTAGTCAGTGCCTTAATGATTTTTGGTACTGAGATTCACCTTACCTCCCTCGGCGAATTACTCGGATTTTTCGAGATAAAACTCGGCTTTGTTGGTGCAGCTGTAACAGTATTGGGTATTATTGCCGGTATTAATGCATTTAATATGATCGATGGCATTGACGGTTTAGCTGGCTCTTTAAGCATTATTACGTTCCTCTCCCTAGCATTTTTATTTGCAGATGGAGCCCATGCACTGTTTTTATTGCCTATTTTATTTATCTCTTCATTGGCTGCCTATTTGATGTTTAATCTGGGGTTACATCGCTCATTAACAAAGGTGTTTATGGGGGATGCAGGCAATATGTTTATTGGCCTTACGATTGTATGGTTGATGGTGATTGGAGCTCAACCTGAACACGGACATTTAAGACCTGTTACCGCATTGTATTTGGTTGCTATCCCGTTGATGGATATGGCTGCCATTATGATCAGGAGAGTTCGCAGAGGCCAATCTCCGTTTCAAGCTGATCGCGAGCATTTACATCATATTTTTGAGCGTGCCGGATTTAGCCGTAAACAAACCTTGTTGATCATCAGCATCCTTGGCGCTATTTTTGCCATCGCAGGTTGTTGGTCAGAAGTCAATCAAGTAGCTGAATGGATTATGTTTGCAATTTTTATTTGCACGTTCTTAGTGTATAACTGGATATTGCAAAATATATGGAAAATTCTCAAAGCATTTCGGAAAGATGTCGCTAAATAAACACATGAAAAAACAACTATCAAAATATATCGCTGGATTAAGTGTTGTGATCTTGTCTGCTTGCAGCATGTCACCGCCACAATTACAGCCCAATGTGGCATTAGTAACAGCACAGACTAAGTTTGAGCATTATCAGAAAGTGCCTCAACAATTATGGTCTCAGTTAGACTCTGCTGTTGTCGGAAGTCACTTTGCTTATAACAACCATACCATTGAGGCAACTAAGAAGTACCACTCTGCGTTAGGTACAGCTTGTCTGCAACTTTCGGTTCACAAAACTGAGATTCAAGATGAGAACAAACATCTTGTTTGCCAAAATGCTGAGGAGCAATGGTTTCTTGTCCCTCAAATAATGGATAAAGAAACAAGCCACTTTTTTGCTAACTAACCTGAGCTAAGGTTAACTTGCCTTTGGTTTGTCAGACATTACAAAGAAAATTTATGAGCTTTTTAAACAAATTAATAGTCAGTTCAGCAGTCTTATTTAGTACTGTGGTAATAGCCGCTGAACCTCAGAATTTAACTCAGCTGCAGTCATTAGGTACAACGCCTCAAAGTGTCACCAATACTGGGTTAGAGCAAGGTAGTTTTAACAAGCAGTCTCGTAATGGCGTGCTTTTGCCAGGTGAAGCGAGTGCTGAGGAGCTTTTACCTACCTCAGAAGCCGGTCTTCCCCCACCGTTTGGTGCTAACTTGTTTGCCGGCGGTTATGAAAGTGAGCGTTCTGATGGCTTGAATGATGATTACATCGTAGCACCAGGCGACAAAGTCTCTATTTGGTTATGGGGGGCTGTTAATTTATCTGAAGTATTAACGGTTGATAATCAGAGCAACTTATTTATCACCAATGTTGGCCCAGTTAATGTCGCGAATGTTAAGGCGAGTCAGTTAAATACTGTGGTGACACAAGAAATACAAAAGGTGTATAAATCCAGTGTCAATATCTATGTCAATTTGCTAACAGCAACTCCCGTGAGTGTTTATATCACTGGGAGTGTTATTCGCCCTGGTCAATATGCTGGCATTGCCTCTGATAGTATCCTGTATTACTTAAAACGTGCTGGCGGTATTGATTCAGAAAGAGGCAGTTATCGTCACATTAAAGTGATGCGCGATAACCAGGTCATCCAAAATATTGACTTATATGATTTTATTACCCAAGGCATATTACCTCGTTTTAATTTCAAAGATGGTGATGTCATTCTTGTCGAGCGACAAAAAGCAACCGTACTCGTCACCGGTAGTGTCAGAAACCCGTTTCGATTTGAATTTACTGAGCAACAAGCAAATGGCAGTGAGCTCATTAAATATGCTAGACCATATGCCAAAGTCAGTCATGTGGGCATTGTTGGTGACAGAGATACTGGACCTTTTTCCTTGTATATGCCGTTTAATGACTTTGCAGCCTTTGATCTCAAAGACGGTGACAGAATTTTCTTTAATGATGACATCCGTGCGCAAGTATTTGATATTCAAGTGGCCGGTAGTTATTTAGGTCCTTCATATTTTGCGGTTAAAAAAGATACCCGCTTACATGATTTACTTGCCAATGTTCAAGTTGACCCAAACCTCTCTGACTTTCAGTCGATATATATCCAGCGAAAAAGTGTTGCGCAAAAGCAAAAAGAGATGATTGACCAATCGCTTGAACGGCTAGAACGTAGCGTATTTACCGCGCCAGCTTCATCTGATGGCGAAGCTCGAATTAGAGCCGAAGAAGGTAAGATGATCTTAGAGTTTACAGAGCGTGCGCGTAAAATTATTCCGCTCGGTAAAGTGATAGTTGCAGATGGTGGTAAGGTTGCCAATGTCCAGTTAGAACAAGGTGATATTATTCATATTCCAGCCAAGAGTGATTTAATACAAATTGGTGGTGAAGTGATGATGCCGCAAGCATTGGTTTATAACCCTAAAGCGACAGTTGAAGATTACATCGCATGGGCTGGTGGGTATAGTGAACGGGCTAACTATGAGCAAATTATGGTAATACACCCTAATGGTATGGTGAAATTAAATGCTACAGGTGAGTTAAACCCAGGGGATCAAATTTTAGTCTTACCGAAAGTCGATGCAAAAATTATGCAAAACGTGAAAGATGTGACGCAAATTATCTACCAAATTGCAGTTGCGGCTAACGCAATCAAGTAGGATATTTTGAGTCATATAGTTAAGCGCAACAACTGGCAAATATGGAAAGACGTCATATTTGCTTTGTTTGTTAGGGAAATAAGAACGGGCTTTAACGACAAATTTGGTTTAGCTTGGGCGGTAATCAACCCAGTAGCCTTTATTTTTGTTTTGTCTTTTATACGTGGGCGACTTGATGGGGGGGAAACTCATACACTCCCCACTTTCTTCTTCATGGCGTTTGGCTTGCTTTTTATACAGTTTTTTTTGGACACATTAGCTTCAACATCTGGTGCAATGAAAAAGAGCAAACCATTATTTGCATTTCGTCAAGTACAGCCAATTAGTGCAGTGCTAGCTTCTTCAATGTTTACATTACTTGTCAAGGTGTTTGTTGCACTGACGATTACTTTGATTATGTACCTGCTTGGTATGGAGCTCCGCCTAGATAACCCACTACTTTTAGTGACTGTGTTTTTTTTATTAGGGGTGGTTGGGTTTTCATTAGGGTTACTGTTTGCCATAATTATTTGTTTCATACCAGAGATGAAAAAAATACAGTCTATGATGACTCGCCCCTTGTTTTTTATTTCTGGAGTATTTTTTTCTTTGCAAGATATGCCAAAAGAAATGTGGAAGTATTTTGATTGGAACCCAATCTTACATGCGATTGAGCTTGCAAGGTATTCAGCTTACGGTTCCTATGGTGATACTGGAGTCAGTTTGAGCTTCTTATCTCTGTGTGCATTGTCTTTGTTAAGTTTATCAATGTCAGTCTATTACGCCTACTGGAAACAAGCGATTAGTCGTTAGCGATGAATTAAAATGATCAAAATCGAAGGCCTTACAAAATATTATGAGTCAGATATTGGGCGGCAATATATTTTTAAAAATTTGAACTTTGAAATACCCAGTGGACATAATATTGCCATCCTAGGTAGCAATGGTGCGGGTAAATCTACACTGTTTAGGTTACTGGCGGGAAGTGAGTATCCGAATCAAGGACGTATTGTGACTGACTTAAACTTGTCTTGGCCAGTTGCGCTGACTACAGGCATACACCCTCAGATGACGGGAAGAGAGAATGCTCGTTTTATTGGTATGATCAATGGCATCAAAGATCTCGATGCATACGTTAATCGTGTGCACAAATTTTCAGATTTAAAAAATAAGTTTGATTTGCGTGTGAGTACTTATTCAAGTGGTATGAAGCCACGTTTGGCTTTCGCCTGTTCCATGGGCGTAGATTTTGACGTGTATTTGATTGACGAAGTGACATCGGTTGGTGATGCCAAGTTTCGACGTAAAACGAAAAAAGAACTCACTAAAAGGAGCAGGGTGGCGAATGTAATTATGGTTAGCCACGAAATGGATGAACTAAGACATTTTTGTGATAGTGCGATTGTACTACATAAAGGTCAGATGCATTTTTACAACGATTTGGAACAAGGTATAAGCCATTATAAGGCTCTATAAAGCATATGACGCAACAAGCCGTGAACAATGTAGAGCAGAGATTTAGAACGCTCAAAGATGAAACTGATAGTAAAGATTGGAATAATGTAAACGATCTAATAGAAATTGCAGAAAGGTTAGAGGATACCGACACTGCTTTAGCTCGTAGAGTGTTGCAGAGAGCTAAAAATTTAGCGCCAAAAAATAAAAAGGTATTGGCGTTATTGAATAAACTTTCAAACCAACTTGCTTCTACAGCTAAGGAGCAAATGGTTAGTTCATCGCAAGAACAAAGTAAAAGCAATTCAGCTGCGAAACTGTTCATGACGTTATGGTCAGAAAAGGTCCCCAGCTCAGCTAAGATTTTGTTGAAAAAGCCGTTAGTAATATTCGTGTTGTTGCCGTTTCTGATGTTTGCATTTTACCAAATTATTTGGGCGAGCCCAGGCTACGAAAGCCGAGCACAAGTAATAGTACAACAACCTGATGGCATGGCGACTATGGATGCTTCAATGGCGCTACTAAGTGGTTTAGGCATGGGGGGAGCTACCTCTAATGATATTGAGTTAGTTAGAAAGTATATCTATTCCCAAGATATGATCGATTATGTACAAACTAAAGTTGAGTTCTTGGCGCATTATAGTGATTCCAGTATTGATGTGTTCTCGCGATTAAGTTCAGATGCTAGTCAAGAGGATATATACCAATTTTATGCTAAACATGTCGTGGTTGAGCTTGATGAGAAATCGGGTGTCATCAGCGTTTTTGTACAGGGCTTCACCCCACAATTCGCTCTTGAGCTAAACCTAGCTATTGTTGAAAGAGCTGAATGGTACATTAACTCAATTGGCCACCAGCTCGCCGATGCACAATTAAACTTTATTAGACAAGAGCATCAGCTGGTTGAAGCAAGATTACTTGAGGCAAAAAAGAAATTATTAACATTCCAACAAGAAAACAATTTGCTAGACCCAGAAGCAGAAGGGGCTGCATTACAGCAAATAACCTATGGTATGGAATCTGAAATAGCCTCTAAACGAGCTGAGCTAAAAGCACTAAAGGCAGTGATGACAGCACAAGCTCCACAAGTGGTTATTTTAGAAGCGCAACTCAATGCGTTGCAAACTCAATTAGAGTTTGAGCGTGAGCGGTTATCGCTGGTAAAAAGACATCAGGGGAGCAACTTTTCACCTGAAAGCACCAGATTAGCATCACAGTCTGTAAGTCAAGTTATTGCGAGTTATTCAGATTATAAAATTGAACTTGAACTGGCATTGCAAGCATACACTTCTTCGGAAATATCACTCGAAAAAGCAAGGATTGAAGCTTATCGACAATTAAAGTTTTTAGTTGTAGTAGAGTCTGCAACTTTTCCTCAAGACAACCAGTATCCCAAAATATTTTATAATTTAACACTATTGCTTGTTGTTCTATTGATGATTTTTGGAATAGGTAAAGTCATTGTAGCAACTGTCAAAGAGTTAAATTAACCCCTGAACAATTAGTATTGGAAAAATCATGAATAATATTAACCCTCTCTCACAACCTCCTGCGTGTAAAGGTATCATCCTCGCTGGCGGCTCAGGCACTCGACTTTATCCACTTACGAAGGAAGTGAGTAAGCAATTAATGCCCGTGTATGATAAGCCAATGATTTTTTACCCGATCTCTACATTGCTGGTTTCGGGTATTAAAGAAATATTGATTATTGCTACACCAGAAGAATTACCTAGATTCAAAGCTTTGTTAGGTGATGGCAGTGCTTGGGGCGTGGTATTTGACTACGTTGCACAGCCTTCTCCTGACGGGCTAGCACAAGCATTTATTCTAGCGGAAGAGTTTTTAGCGGGTAGCCCAGCCGCATTGGTGTTGGGTGATAACTTGTTTTATGGACATGATTTATCTCAATCATTGCAACGTGCAGCAAATCGCCGTGCAGGTGCAACTGTATTTGGATACCACGTAGCTAATCCTACATCATATGGCGTTGTCGAATTTAACGAAGACGGTAAGGCTATTTCAATTGAAGAAAAACCACAGCAACCTAAATCTAATTACGCTGTACCAGGGTTATATTTCTTTGATAGTCGTGTGGTTGAGTTTGCCAAGAACGTAAAACCTTCTGCACGTGGTGAATTAGAAATCACTGATGTAATTGAACAGTATTTAGCACTCGAAGAGCTAAACGTTGAAATTATGGGGCGTGGTACTGCTTGGTTAGATACCGGCACACTTGATGACTTATTAGATGCAGCAAACTTTATTCGATCCATTGAGAAGCGCCAAGGCCTTAAGATAAACTGTCCGGAAGAGATTGCTTACCGTATGGGCTATATCAATGATCAACAGCTACGAGAGCTTGCCCAGCCGTTGAAGAAATCGGGTTACGGAAAATATCTTTTAGAGATATTGGAACAAAAAGTCTTTTAGGTTTATGAAGTAGTTAATATGAAATTTATTGAAACAGAAATACCAGATGTAAAAATCATTGAGCCGCAAGTATTTGGTGATGAACGTGGCTTCTTTATGGAAACTTTTAGAACGTCATTGTTTAATGAACATTGCGCACCAAGAGAATTCGTACAAGAGAACCACAGTAAATCAGCTCATGGCATTTTACGCGGATTGCACTATCAAACCGAGAATACACAGGGAAAGCTAGTGCGTGTTACTAAAGGTGAGGTATTTGATGTTGCTGTTGATATGCGAGAACACTCACCGACATATGGACAATGGGTAGGAGTATTGTTATCAGCTGAAAACAAGCGCCAACTATGGGTGCCTGAAGGCTTTGCTCATGGCTTTTATGTTACTAGCGATATAGCTGAGTTTGTTTATAAATGTACTGATGTTTACAACCCTAGTGCAGAAATTTCAATTAAGTGGGATGATCCATCCATTGGCATAGAATGGCCTTTAGTCGATGATTTGCCACCTCAATTGTCGGCCAAAGATGAAGCTGGCTTGTCATTTATTGACGCCCCCAAATTTTAAGGTGAAAAATTTATGAAGGTGTTAGTTACAGGAAAAGGTGGTCAGTTAGCATCAGAGCTAACGGTAACGGCCCCAGAACATGTCAATGTAATCTGTTTAGATCAAATACAATTAGATATTACAGATGAAACCGCAGTTATTAACACAATTGCGGAGTTAAACCCGGATTATGTTATCAATGCAGCGGCTTATACCGCAGTAGATAAAGCTGAACAAGAACAAGAATTAGCATTTGCTGTAAATGGCACGTCTTCTGGCTACATTGCCAGTGCATGTAAGCTGCACAATGCCAAATTAGTCCACATCTCAACAGACTTTGTTTTTGATGGTACTAAAACCAGCCCATACACAGCAGAAGACACGCCAAATCCAATCAACGTATACGGTGCCAGTAAATTAGCGGGTGAAGAGCTCGTGGCAGAAATTCTGGCCGAGCAGGCTGTGATTATCCGTACCGCTTGGGTGTATTCAACATATGGCAATAATTTTGTTAAAACCATGCTACGTCTAATGGCTGAAAAGCCTGTGTTAGGGATTGTTTCAGACCAAGTAGGCACGCCAACTTGGGCAAAAGGTTTAGCACTGATGATCTGGTCACTGATTGGGAAAGTGGAAAAAGGGAGTGAAGGTACGAACCCCTGCCTAGGCTTTGCCAGTAATAATCAAACACCAATTATTAATTGGACAGATGCCGGTGTGGCATCTTGGTATGATTTTGCAGTCGCAATACAAGAAATTGCTTTAGAAAAAGGCTTACTGACTCAAGCGATTCCTGTTAATCCTATTTTTGCTTCACAGTACCCAGTGCCTGCTGCGCGCCCTGCATTTAGCGTGATTGATAAGACTGAAGCTGAGCAATTGAGCCAATATCAAACGGTTCATTGGCGCAAGCAATTAGCTAAGATGATGGCCGAATTATAGCCATCAAACCCAATATTTTTTCATCCGTGTATACGGACATAAATTTAGAATAAGTAAGCATTTTTATGACAAACTCAAATAGAAATATCCTAGTCACAGGTGGTGCGGGTTTTATTGGTGCCAATTTTGTACATTACTGGTTAGGGCAACATACGAAAGATAAAGTGATTGTGCTAGATGCATTAACCTATGCTGGCAATATTGAAAATTTAACGCCGGTAAAGTCAAACCCACAATATACTTTTATTGAAGGCAATATTTGCGATCAAGGTTTAATAGAGTCGTTAATCTCTGAACATCAAATTGATACCATCGTCCATTTTGCTGCGGAGTCGCATGTAGACCGTTCTATTACTGGCCCAGATGCGTTTATTGAAACCAATATTATTGGTACGTACGCGTTATTAAAAGCGGCAAAACAAAAGTGGATTGATGAACCAAAATCTCAAGGGAAAGAGGTTATCCCTCACAGATTCCACCATGTTTCAACAGATGAGGTTTATGGCACATTAAGCCCAAGTGACCCAGCTTTTACTGAAGAAACAGCCTATGCACCAAATTCACCTTATTCAGCCTCTAAGGCAGCGTCAGATCACCTTGTACGCGCCTATCACCATACCTATGGTTTAGAAGTGACTACATCCAACTGTTCAAATAACTATGGGCCATACCATTTCCCAGAAAAATTGATCCCACTGGTTGTGACCAACATTCTGAATAACAAACCGCTACCTATTTATGGTGACGGTCAACAAATCCGAGATTGGTTATACGTTGAAGATCATGCTCGTGGAATTGATTTAGTACTGAATAAAGGCCGTGTGGGTGAAAACTACAATATTGGTGGCAACAATGAATGGGCCAATATCGATATTGTAAAATTGATATGTAAAGTGATGAATGAGTCTTTTGCTGAAGATGAATCATTAGCTTCACGTTACCCTAATGCCAAAGCAGCCATTTCAGGCGAGACTGAATCGCTTATTACTTATGTTACTGACCGTGCCGGCCATGATAGACGTTATGCTATAGATGCCACCAAAACCAATGATGAGCTAGGTTATGTGCCTGCAGAATCATTTGAAACTGGCTTTGCAAAGACTTTGAAATGGTATCTGGCAAATGAAGCTTGGTGGGTGGAGTTACTTTAGACATGAATTTAAAAAAAGCACAAAATCAGAAAAAATTAATCAAGAAAAGTGGCTTGTTCGACCTAGCATTTTATACCGAGCAAACTCAAAAGTTTGCAACAGAAGATGATGCAATTGAACACTACTTAAAAACTCCTTTACTTATTAGAAGGTATCCAAATAAAAATTTTTCTGTTCAATTTTACTTAACTCAATATCCAGATGTACAAGCTGATGGTGTTGAACCTTTTGTTCATTATTTGCAATTTGGCATGAAAGAAAGTAGAGAAATATATAGTGAATCTTTTGAACTAGAACATGGTGAAAAAAATAGTCATCTATATATGCAGTACGATCTTTTATTGAACTCAGATTATTTTGATGAAGATTTCTATTTAAAGCATCACTATGAAGAATTAGCCGAGCTACATCCTGCCATTCATTATTTGCTAAAAGGGGCGAGTTTAGGACATGACCCGTCAGAATTATTTTCAACAGCTCATTACCTAGAACAGTATAGCGATGTTAAAAAAAGTGGGCTAAACCCTTTAATTCATTACATTCTACATGGCCAGGCTGAAGGTAGAACTATAAAACCCCTAAAACAGAAAGAAGCCAATGATGAAAACCTAGATTATATTTCTCTTATAATTCAATCTAAATACTTCGATCCTGCGTATTATGCCCACCAAATTGAACGAAAGGAGCTAACTCCCGAACAACTCGCTCAAAATTATCTTGAAGAAGGCTACCTTAAGGGGATAGACCCTTCTGATAAATTTTCTACAAATTTCTATATAGATAACTATCCAGATGTAAAAAGTGCGAATGTAAACCCATTGCTGCATTACATTCTTTTTGGTGCCTTAGAGGATAGACTGACAAAGAAATACAATATTGGCAATTCCCTGTCACTAAAGTCAGTTGATATTGTTATTCCTGTTTACAATGCTTTAGACGATGTTAAAAAGTGCTTAAACTCTGTAGTGGAAAAGGATGATGGCTATTTAATTAAAGTATTAGCTGTAAATGATGGGTCCAATCAAGAGACCACTGATTGGTTGAGGGAATTTTCAGAGTCTTACGGCACAGTTACTCTTATTGAGCATGAAATTAATAAAGGTTATACCAAAGCAGTTAATACAGGACTGAGACATTCAGAAGCGGATTATGTTGTGACACTAAATAGCGACACTATAGTCACGACCGGATGGTTGACTAGTTTAATTAAGTGTCTAGAGTCAGATTCGAATATTGGTATTGCGGGCCCACTATCTAATGCTGCGAGCTGGCAGAGTGTGCCGATATTATTTGATGATGATGGTGCTTTTTGTATTAATCAGATCCCTCTAGGTTTAACACCTGATGAATTTGCTCAAATAGTGTCAAATAATTCAGAGAGATCTTACCCGAGGTTACCCTTCGTCAATGGTTTTTGCTTCATGATTAAAAAAAATGTGTTGCAAGAAGTCGGCTATATGGACGAAGAAAATTTTCCTTTAGGCTATGGAGAGGAAAATGACTTTTGTATCCGAGCAATTAAAGCTGGTTATGAATTAGCAATAGCTGATGATAGTTATGTTTTCCATGCAAAATCGAAAAGCTTTGGTCATACAAATAGAAAAAAACTTTCACAGCAAGGGGCTTTGAAATTAAGAGAGAAGCATACAAAAGAATATTTTGAGAGTCTAATTACTAAAGTTAAAAATACCTCAGATTTAGACAAGGTACGCAAATCTATTAACAACGAGTTGCTCGACCTTGAAGCAAGAGCTGTTGAGAGAGGAGTGTATGATGGCATTTTATCATCAAGAATTCTTTTTGTTCTCCCTGTAAATGGTGGTGGTGGGGGCTCTCATTCCGTTGTACAGGAAGCACACCATATGATTTCTCTTGGGGTTAAAGTAAATGTTGCGGTGAAAAGAGGTCGAAAATCTAGCTTTTTAGAGCAGTATAAAGAGCTAGAATATGCTCAAAATTTATTTATAGAATTCGATGACAGTAATATTTTGGTTTTAGCTAAAGATTATGATATTGCGATTGGAACTGTTTTCCATTCAATGTGGATAATTAAAAATATTGTTAATGTATTTCCACATATTATTCCAGCATATTACATACAAGACTATGAACCATATTTTTTTCAACCCGAAAGTGAATCTTGGAAAAAGGCTAAAGAATCTTATGAGTTAATTCCAGAATCTTTGTGTTTCGCGAAAACTGATTGGATACGTAAAGAAGTACGAAAACACCATAACATTAATGTTCATAAAGTAAACCCAAGTATAGATCATGATGTATATAGGGTGCAAAAGAGATTAAATAGCTCTAGGATCAATATTACTGCAATGATTAGACCTCAAACTCCTGTTAGAGGAGCTGAGAAAACTATGAGGTTGCTAAAGAAATTGTCACAGAAGTTTGACAATCTAGATATAAACATTTTCGGTTGTACGAGCAGCGACTCTCAATATAAATTTTTAGATAAGAGTTTTGAATTTACGAATCACGGTATTTTGAAAAGACCACAGGTCTCAGATATATTAGGTAAGTCAGATGTTTTTGTTGATCTGTCAGATTATCAAGCATTTGGCAGGACGTCTCTTGAAGCTATGGCCTGTGGAGTAGTTCCTATTTTACCTACTCACGGTGGTGGTGACGAGTATGCAATTGATAATTTTAATTCAATAGTAGTCGATACTCTCAATGAAGATGAGTGTTTTGAAAAGGCTAATCAATTTCTGAAGAATTGGCACCTATTTCCGGAATTTCAAAGGAGTGCCATTCAAACGGCAACAGAGTTCTCAGTAAATAAAGCAGCTATAAGC
Source organism: Shewanella maritima (assembly GCF_043643735.1). GTDB lineage: Bacteria > Pseudomonadota > Gammaproteobacteria > Enterobacterales > Shewanellaceae > Shewanella > Shewanella maritima_A. Next base: position 286,996 of record NZ_JBHZSM010000001.1, on the reverse strand, counting down.
GAGTTGTGCTTATTTAGCAGTGCTTTGAGTGCTTTTAGGAAAAAATGTCCCATACCTACTAAAAAGAAACTAGCTTTAGTCCCAACAAGACGAGGAGATGGTATTGCTACTGGCTCTGGGTTTGTAAGAGTAAATTACCCATACTCTAATCCTCATTTATTGGGTGAGTGGGACGTTAATGAAATGTTAGGGGAAGAGCTTCCAAAACCTTCAGATTATAATGCTGTTGTGATTCAAAGAGACATAGCGCATATCTCCCAGCATAAACTTGAGAGTTGGCTTACTTGTTGGAAAGAAAAAAATAATAAGCTAATTTTTGAAATTGATGATGACCTTTTTGAAGTCAAAGCTTTAAAAGAAAGAGGTTTTGCAGGTGATGCTGAAAAATTAAAAAAACGAATCATCTTTTTAGCAAAGTCTGCCGATTTAGTGACAGTTTCAACGGAAAAGCTAAAAGAACTTTTGTTAGAATATAATAACAATGTAAGAATAGTACCTAATTTTCTCGATGAGAAATTGTGGGAAATAGGTAATGAAAGCGTTGGTTGTAAAGATAGTTATATAAAGAAAGAAGGTGACCCGATTAGAATTGGGTACATAGGTACTCCTACTCATGATTCAGATTTGAAAATTATACAATCAGCTATGAATAGGTTGAAAAGTGAATTTGGTTCTAAAATTGAAATTGAAGTAATAGGTGCATATCACAAAACTTCCCCTCTTTTTGGGAGTAAAGTAGCTCTTCCTAAAGCCAATGATTATACGAGTTTCGTTAAATGGTTACATAAGAGAGTTCATTGGGATATTGGTGTAATCCCGCTGAAAGATGATGATTTTAACTTAAGCAAGAGTAATCTTAAGTTTCTTGAATATACAGCGTTAGATTTAGCAATTGTTTGTTCTGATGTTCCTACATATAAAGGCATTGCCGAACATGGGAAAAATTGTTTGGTTGCCAGTAACAATGAGCAAGCATGGTATCAAGCCGTTAAAACATTAATCGTAAATGATAACTTTAGGGAATCTATAAGAGAAAATGCTTATAAAGATATTTCAGAGAACTATACTGTTGAGAAAAATATTAGTGTTTACCTAGATGTGCTAAATTAATTACAAAATTTATACTCGGCCATGTTAATTGAGATATGGCTGAAAATATAAAGGATAGAAATGAAAACTTTATACTTACATATGGGGTTTGGTAAAACGGCTTCTACGTCAGTACAGGCAACATTGGCTAAAAATGAGGGTTTAATTGATGTTAGTTATCCTCGGTTCCTTGATTTAAAGAATAGGAAAATGCAAAGTCATTTTAATATGCTTACGAGTTTGTTTTCTGATAGCCCTCAAACTTTTAGAGATAATATTTTAAATAACTTTGATAGTGAAGAGGTCAATAGCTTCTATGAGAAAGTTTTAGATGAAATATTGTCCGAAACTAATGATATAATTCTGTCATCTGAAACTATTCCCAGTTTTAATCGTAACGAATTGAGAAAACTTTTAGCTAAATTAAATAATTCAGAGTTCAAAATTCGTCCTATAGCTTTTGTAAGAAGTCCTTACTCTTCTTTAAATTCTGTTTTACAACAAAAGGCTAAATCAGGAGGTGTAATTGATTTTAATAACCTACCAAGTTTTAGCGTATCAGAGGATGTAAAAAAATTAATTTCAATTTTCCCAAATTCTGAATTCTATCCTTTTGAGTTAGTTTGCAAGCACGAAAATGGTCCAGCTGGTTTTTTTCTTGACTTGATAGGAGTTAAAGAACAATCAAACATTGAGTTTGTGTCTGATAACAAAGGTATTGGTAACAAGTCCACTCGATTTATTAACGAGCTCAATAAAGTTTATCCATCAATACAATCTGGTAAGCCGAATTCAATTAGAAAGGGACGTTACTATTTAGATTTATCATTTGATTCAGATAAATTCAGTTTAACTAAGCGTGAGTATGAACAAGTAAAATCTTTATTAGATGAAGAAAATAACCGATTATATGAGCTACTTGGGGAGGGGTTTACTGATAAAAAATACACTTTCAGCGAGGAATATCAATTTAGTCTACTGGATGCTAAGAATTTAGTTGAGGTTGCGAAAGGGGAATCTGAGTTTGTAAAAGAGTTTGCTTATACTTATTTAAAGAATATGGGCGTTAGAGATACTGAATTGTTATTACAATTGTTTCAGAAAAAAGATCATTTTGACGCGAGTTTTTGTATTGAGACAGCTTTGCTACTAGAAAGTATAGATTTAAGGAAAGCTAATCAGCTTATGCAAATAGCCTTTAAACATAGACCTAACGGGCCGAGAGTTATTAAAAAACTTAAGCAATACGAAATTGCATTAAGCAAGAACAAAGTAAAATTATGATCTGATTTAATCAAACAGAATACTTTGATAATGGAATATAATCCAATTATTGATGATTTAAATGACTACACTAACTTTTAGAAGTTATTCGGCTGAGTTTAAACAAGAAGCCGTTGCATAGGTAACCGGACAAAGTTACAGCATTCCCAAGGCTGTTGCGTCTTTAGGCATCACGTATAGTCCACTATAATAGGAATGTAAAGTTTTAAACTGACCAGTCTGTAGCGGCTTTAATTTATGACGAACGAGCTGAGTTATTAAGGTAATGTAAGGAAAGTAAAGAGCCAAGGATGTGAAAAGAGATTCTAAAAAGGCCAGTGACTACCTGCTCAAGGAAATCAAGTAATGTTCAAAACGATTAAGCAACTTTCAGCGATAGTTTTTGTAACTAAGCTTTGCCAAATGACGAAGGTGAGTCGCTAAGTTTATTACGTCTAGTTAAAGCTACAAGCAAAACTGATTTCTACTAAGTAATTTAATATGTACTGAAGAGCTAGAACTATTTTCGTGCAAAGTCGATATAGTTTAGCTATCGGGAATTGCATAATAGATCCTGCAAAAAGCCTCTAAGGTCTGTGATTATAGTGTTCAAAAGTTCATTGGTAAGTTAGGTTTAGATGTGACTCAACGAATTGCTCATAAGGTCACAACTAAGCGCAAGTATAGTGATGCTGTAGCTTGTAACTTATTGAATCAATACTTAAATTCTATTGTAGTTAATCAAGTTAGGGCTTGAGGCTTGATCTATCTAATGAGTGGGGAAGGAAGATGTATTTGGCCATGGCCATGGTCATGGACTTATATTTGCCTCGTATCGTTGGCTGGCATATTGATAAGCTCACGACAACGAACTTAGTAAGCAAAGCTATGACGAAAGCATATAACTTGCAGCAACCGCCTAAGAATTTAGTCTTTCACTTTTATAGAGGTTCGCAATATATCTGTAAGCATTATCGTAAATCCCTCGCTAACTACTGTGTCAGATCTAGCATGGGGACGTGGGCGCTTGTTGGGATAATGATGTCGTTGAAAGGTTCTTTGGAAGCTTTAAACATGACCAGTTATTGAAAATACTTCAGCCAACTCATGAGCATGTGAGAAATGATGTAAACGCATTTATGCGTTATTACAACGCAGATAGATAACATACACTTAATGATGACCTGTCGCCAATAGTGTGTGAACAGGTTTACTTAAGAAAAGTGTCCTGAATTAGTTGTGTAGAACACTAATACTTTTACCATTGAGATAAAAAACTAATGAATATTACCGTTGCTGGCACTGGCTATGTTGGCCTTTCTAATGCCATGTTATTGGCACAATTTAACGACGTTATTGCGTTAGATATCGTCCCTGAAAAAATCAAAATGCTTAGCGATAAGATATCTCCTATTGCTGATACCGAGATTGAGTACTTTTTGCAACACAAAAATTTAAATTTTAAGGCGACTACAGATAATGAGCTAGCTTATAGTAATGCTGATTATGTGGTAATTGCGACCCCCACAGATTATGACCCAGAAACAAACTACTTTAATACCTCCTCAGTTGAGGCGGTAATTAAAGATGTTATGGAGATTAACCCTGAAGCTGTGATGATTATTAAGTCTACTGTGCCTGTCGGGTTTACAAATTGTGTGCGTAGAAAATTTGATTGTGAAAATATTATTTTTTCGCCTGAGTTCTTACGTGAAGGAAGAGCACTACTCGATAATCTTCACCCCTCTCGAATCATTATTGGTGAACGTTCAAAGCGTGCCCAACAGTTTGCCGAGTTGTTGTTGCAAGGCGCAATAAAGCAAGACGTACCAATTTTATATACAGACTCAACAGAAGCCGAAGCAGTTAAGCTGTTCTCAAATACATACCTTGCTATGCGAGTGGCCTATTTTAATGAGTTAGACAGCTATGCTGAGAGTCATGGCTTAGATACAAAGCAAATTATTGAGGGCGTGGGGTTAGACCCGCGTATTGGAGACCATTACAATAACCCTTCGTTTGGTTATGGTGGTTACTGTTTGCCCAAAGATACTAAGCAGCTGCGTGCAAATTATGCGGACGTGCCTAACAGTATCATTGGTGCGATTGTTGAAGCGAATACTACTCGTAAAGATTTTATTGCAGAATCGATCATTAGGCGAAACCCTAAGGTAGTGGGTATTTATCGTTTGGTTATGAAGGCGGGTTCTGATAACTTTAGGTCATCTGCCATTCAAGGCATCATGAAGCGGATAAAAGCTAAAGGCATAGAGGTTGTGGTTTATGAGCCCGTATTGACAGAAACTGAGTTTTTTCATTCAGAAGTCATCACAGACTTTAAAGCATTTAAGCAAAAAGCGGATGTGATTGTGGCAAACAGGATGGAAGATACTCTTCAGGATGTAGCTGATAAAGTCTATACTCGTGATTTGTTTGGAAATGATTAACTCTATTTTTATATAAAAAGCCAGCGTCGCTGGCTTTTTGATTAAAAAATCCAGAGATTCTTTAATTACAATAGAAAGATAAGAGGTTGAGTCTTGACATTTAATTTTGCTGCAAAAACACATGGCCCTCTAGCAAGGAATCCTGAGCATAATTTTGCAATGAATCATTCGATTATGTTTTACAGAACTAGTGCCCTTTATACATTTATTCCCAAAAATGCATGTTCTACTCTTAGGTTAACTGCTGCCTTTGAAAACGGATGTATTGATGACATAAAAGATGGGCACTGGATTCATAGTAATAATCAAACATTTAAACCCACATTATCAGAAGCTATTAAAGCTGATTATACCTTCGTAGTTTTACGCTGTCCTTTCAGAAGGCTTGCTAGTGTGTTTTTAGATAAGTTTGTTGCTAAAGAAGGGCCTGCATGGGCATATAGAGATTTTACAAAACGGAATATTGAACTAGATAAGTTAACTTTTAGGCAGTTTGTACTTGGCTTAAGACAGCCGGGTGCACTGAATTTAAATAACCACTGGCGACCCCAGCATCATTTCCTACTATACAAACAATATAGTGATTACTTTAGTGTTGAAAAGTTTCCTATTTTAGTTGAGAAGCTTAAACAAAAGTTAGCAATAGAAGTGACAGATGCAAGGAGTCTTACAAACCATGGATTAGATACCTTTGAATCATTGTATGATAAAGATTATAGTCGGGCCCAGTCAGCTCATCTGGCGAACTTAAAACGTCAGGGTAAAGTACCAAGCTATGTAAACCTCTATACAGCTGATTTGATTGAAGTCGTTAAAAAGTTATATCAAAAAGACTTTGAACTTTATCTCGAACATTTCAATGAGTCTGATTTGCTGTTTAGTTATAGTTCATGATTAATTTCAACATATGTTGGCACAAGAATAATCTGAAGCACTTAATACTCTGAGTATTTTCTAATCAAAGAATAATCTTTCCTAATAATTGGCACAAGGCGATTTTCTAGCTTGCTTCACTGTCTTTGAGTCTGCAATTACTTTTTCTTGACGAAACATTTGGGAAAGTGAATCGAGCGTAATATGCGTGTCCTGCTCCCTGAGTACTCATTTAGCATGTAATGTTTTCAATTCTCAATATGTCGTTTACGTTTGCAGTGATTGATTTTTTTTGCGTAATATAATTAGCCTATGTTGTATCTAATGTTTTTGTTCAACATTCTATTTTGTTAGTTAGACAACCTTATTGGATTAGTGAAACCAAATGATTTCTTTCGAACATAAGTGTATATTCGTACATATCCCCAAGGTCGCTGGCACGAGCATCGAACGTGTGATTTGGCCCGGCGAACGGCGAACAGAGAACCTGTGGATGGGGTTTGTTGATAAGTTTCACAATAAATACCAAACAGGCGGGTTGCAGCACTTACTTGCCAAACAAATTAAGTTAGAGGTTGGTAATGATATTTTTGAACAATTCTATAAGTTCTCAATAGTGCGAAACCCATGGGACAAAGCAGTGTCCCAGTACACTTATATGAAAAAACGCCCCGATTTACGTGAATTTTGTGGAATGTCTGATGACTCATGCTTTAAGAGTTATCTGGATTTGATTTCTCAGAAGCAGCATGTTCAATGGACAAAGCAAACTGACTTTTTGTTAGATGATGACGGTGAGTTGCTGGTCAATTTTATTGGTCGCTTCGAAGACTTGAACGATGATGTAGACAGAGTATTTGGGCATTTAGGTATAGAAGCTAATTTACCACATTTGAATAAAGGAAGTAGAGAAGGCTATCAGCGATTTTATGATAGCGAATCTAAAGAGATAGTCGAGTCGCTGTATAGTGACGATATCGCATATCTTAATTATTCATTTTAGTCTATTAGACATTAATGGTTAGCCTTAAGTTATATACCTACTCTATGTTTTTAAATTCTTCAAAACAACGTTAGAGACTGTAAATACCCCATAGATAAATAGGTTCTTACTCGTAAGAAGATGCATAAATAAATTTAGCTAGTATTAACTTAGCCACAATAGTATGTCATTTCTAATTTGAGCTAATTTTGTGGATAAATTTTCTACTTAATCACTTGGTTGTTCTTTAAAAGAAGGGGGGATGTCCCCCTACTGCGCAAAAAATGACTCTTATGTTATAAGTTTTTACTATATAGTTTTAATTTAGATTTACGTAGTTTCTATAGCATATGAGAAATTACAATCACTCCTTTTAAATTCACACTATTCACTATTATTTTTCTTGAATTAGTTCTTTAAGCATTTTTATCTCAGCTTTACTTTTATCCAATTCTAACTTGAGTGCTTGTATTGCAGCCAATGATACTCCTGCAATATCTGATACAGATATTTTTCCCTTTTTATCACCATTTAATCCGAACGCTTTGTGGAAATCTTCCGCCATTGGGCCAATATGTTTAGTGTTATTACTTTGTTTAATATAATTCCATTTGGAAATCGGTAAAGAAACTAACTTCTCTAATATTAAATTATTATCAACCTGTGTAAAGTTCTCTTTTAATGAGCGGCTTGAAGCAAAATCAGTTCCTGTAGCGGTGATTGTGCCTAAAATTGTTAAGTCACCATTTGGAGACAAAACAAACTCTTCATACGGGTTTGTTGAGTTTACAATTCTGAAGGTAGAGTCTTCATATCGTGCTTGCTGTTTCCATTCATTCGGCAAGCCTTCTTGCACATTATTTATTTTCATCCCAATAATAGAACTGCCGCCCAAATTTTCTAGCTCTAGCACTTTAACGTGTGGGTTATTGGTTTGATTCATTTCAAATCTTGCCACTGGCATAATATTTGTTGCTGAATTGTGAGAAACTAAGAGATCGCCATTTTCAATATCAAGCTTGGCATCAGGAGTTTGATCACCGATACCAATATTACCACTAGAGGAAACGACTAATGCATTGGTTGGCGCACTTGGCATAATCTTAAAGGGCAGCTTTGAACCATTAGTGACATCACGCACGAAGAAGTTTGTTTCGTTACCCGCTAAATCCCAGGTCTGAGCGGTAAAACCTGAGCTTCCGTCTTGTTCCAGCCTTAATGTAGGGCTATCACCGTCTACTACTTGCAGTTCCACAACTGGAGTCGAGGTACCTAATCCAACTCGGCCTCCATCATCAACGTATAAAGCATGGTTTTGAGCGCCTGCTTCGATAGTAAAAGGTGTTCTACCACCATCAATATCATCAATCGAAAACTTGTTTAAACCACCATTTGTTGAATCATTAGCAGTGAGTTGCCAGTCATTCGATGGGAAGCTAGCGCTGTTACTGGTGTCTTGAAATTTAATGCGAAGGTTGTTCTCTTTGAGGCGTAGAGTATCGAAACCAAATGACTCACCGTTAACACAGTCTTGTCCAATACATGCACTTTGAGTGACAATTAAATCATCTAGAATTTGCTGATCCGCATGAGCTGCAAAGAATGCTCCGAATAATGATAGGGCCATTGCTGACCTTATGTAAATTTTCATTTTTATTTCCTATTATCCTTAATATCTGAATTATAGCTCTTGGTAAGCAGGTTCGCTTTGGCTCATCGCTTCTTCTTTAGTAACAAATGCATGATCTCTAATATTAAAAAAGCCCGTTACCGTTTTAATGTTACCTTTATTGCGCTTGGCGCCTTGTCTACCTGTAGTAGGATCATTGATAATTTCCGTCTTTCCGTTTTGGGTGTATTGCACCTTATAGGTGTAATTTCCGTCTGCGGCATTACCTAGCTGATCTATGTCTAATTGAGATTCATCATATAAATCGTAATTAGCGTTAAAACCATTTGGGCCAGTAATGTGTATCGTGATCTGATTAAATTTTTGTTCAGTTGAAAAATCTAATGTGGTTTGGCTGGCAACGATACCTTCAGCCATAGAAGAACAGGATAGTAGGCCTGCTATAACCAAGGTAATGAGTTGTTTATTCCTTCGTTTTACTTTCATTTCAAAGTCTCAAACGGTCGCAATATAAGTGTTAACAAATATTATACATTTACTTTGTGCATTTTGTAACACTATAAGGTATGACCTGAAAGAATTATTTTATAATAAAAAGGTTTTAATACTTTTGTACTCTACTGTAAGTATTATCTTTTTTTGTTTAGCTATCTTGGCTTGGCATATTTGTTGTCACTATGAATGATAAAAAATAGAGTTAACGCTGTATCAAGTGTTATGATTATGTAAAGGAATTTAATCAGTCACTCTTGGAATCAGCATGTCCCCTTCAAAATCTATTAACTTTATATTCTGTTGTTTTTTCGCTTTACTCAGCTTTAATGTATCAGCGGCTGGGACAGACTTAGTGATTACGGGTGACCTTGAAGGCGGGAGCGTTACTAGTGGGAATGCTACAACTTTACATTATACCCTTACGAATAACTCTGTTGATACGAATGCTTTGGCTATTGCGTTTTCTACCTTGTTACCTTCAGGGGTAACTGTATCTCAACAACATAATTTTTCGACAACATGTGCTGCAGGTATTACAGATATCACGGCTAATGCGACGTCTGTTTTATTTTCCGGTTACACGCTGAATTTTGGAGCCAGTTGTGAGATAGAGTTTGATGTAGTTGCCACATCAGTCATTGATCAAAGTTTCAATATCACCACTGACGGGTTTGAATCAAGTTTAGGGTTGTCTTCTGACATTTCAAATACATTAAATGTCACTGTATCGACGATAACTGCAACGCTTGCCGTTCAAGAGTCGGCGGTTCCTTTTCAGGAAACAACCAATTTAGTACTAACCTTAACGAATAACGATGCGGGGTTCGCTCATGGTTTTGCAGGAGGCATCACACTGCCATCTGGGCTAACGTTTAGTGAAGATGATATTACTACCAATAATTGTGGAGATTATTTTACAGCCACCAAATCCGGAAGTGACACGGTTAATTTGAGCTCTTTTGTATTCAACAATGCAATCGTGGCTTTTGTAAACGGTAATAGTGATCAATGTACTATCACAATGAATGTAGAAGGTACCTTACCGGGTGATTATAGTATTAGTACTGACCTACTCACTTATAATGGGGCGACCTTAACAATAGGTAAAGCGAGCACTGAATTGGTGGTGAACCCTATCGGTTTTGTGAATGCTTCGTTTTCACCCAAAACGGTGCAATCGGGCTCAGTGACATCGCTTGACATTGAAATGACGAATTTTGATAGGGATAATCAAGCTGCCAATGTCACGTTTACTACAGATTTAAGTGCTGCACTGTCTGGGATGGTAGCTAACGGCTTACCTTTGACAGATATTTGTGGTTCAGGCTCAACTTTGTCTGGGACAAATGTTGTCACGCTTTCTTCAGGTACGATTGAGGCGGGGCAAAAGTGTAACTTCTCTATTCCCGTTTCTGTGCCGAATAATGCTTCAAATGGCACGGTGCAAAATACAATAACAAGCATCAGTTCTTCTCTTCAAAACTATGACGATGTTAGCAGTAACTTAATTATTTCCAATGCGCCTGTTTTGACAATGGAGATTGTTGAATCGTCATTTAAAGCGGGTGATAGCATCACTCTCAGATACAGTCTTGAAAATATAGATACTGTAAACGCAGCCTCTAATATTGCATTTGATTCATTTATAGGTTCCCCATCTTTATCAACGATTACGACTCTACCTGCTGCAAACTATTGTCAAGGCAGCGGTACAAGTAATCAATTAGTGGACTTAGATTTGTGGAGCGTTGCCTATAGTGGAGTTTACCTACCAGCAGGAGGCAGTTGTTCTTTTGATTTAATTTTAACCCTAAATAGCTCGGCAGTTGCAGGTCAATACAATTATTACTCACAAGCGATATCTGCATCGATTAATGGACAAAATGTTGTATCAGGTTCCACTTCAGCAAGCGTTTCATTTTCATTAGATAGTGCCCCTAGTTTTTCAATGAGTCTGGCTGATAGTTCTGTGCTTCCTGGAGAGCCTACTTCTCTGGATTTTAAGCTAAGCCACTCTTCAAATAATTCTGCTTTAGCGGAAAATATTGCCTTTACGGTTGATTTGGATGCTGCAGCTTCAGGTTTTGTTTCAACAGGGTTACCTTTGACTAACGTTTGTGGCGCAACGTCTTCAATTTCTGGAACAGGCTTACTTACCTTTTCTGGTGGTTCTTTGGGGGTAGGGGAGTCATGTGAGTTCTCTGTTCCAGTACAAATACCAGTAGCTGGTGTTGGAGCTGTTACTGTAACTAGTTCAGATCTCGCCGCTGATGTGAATAGTGTTAGTTTATCTAAGCCTGCAGTATCAACCAACTTTAATATCTCTGGACTAAGAATATCACGTACCATTTCTCCTTCTAGCATTCGATTAGATGGTTCAAGTAAAACTGTTCAAATGACTTATTTGGTCACTAATCAAGCTGGAGCAGGCAATGCAACAGCTGGAGCTATTACTGATAGTATAAGTAGCTTTATACCAAGTGCCCAATCCGTATCCGGTGCTTTAAGTGGGTTTTGTGGTGCAAGTAGCTCAGCAAGTGGTACGACATTTCTGATAGTAACGGGTTTAGAAATACCAGAGGGAGGGCAGTGTAGTTTTGCTATTGATATACAGGTTCCTGGAGGGACTGCCCCTTCATCCTATTTGAGTGCGCCTGTTTCTCTCTCTGCTACAGTTAATGCCATATCGCAGGCTGTCACCTCAAACACTGTAGAATTAACAGTTTCTCAATTAACAACCAATACCAGTATAGATGTTAGTAGTCCGACTTCAGAATCTGTAGTTAATGTATCTATTAGCTTTTCTTCTCCAGTAACAGGTTTTGATGCAAGTGATGTTGTGCTTATCAATGCAACAAAGGGTAGCTTCACCGGTTCTGAGTCAAATTATTACTTAGAGGTTCTTCCTACTCTGGATGGTGATGTAACCATTCAAATTCCAGCTGGTGTGGCTCTTGATGCTGAAGATGCTAACATTGGTAATCTTGCTGCTACAGATATCGTTTTCAGCTATCAATCAGCCCCTTTGATTCCAACCCCAAGCATTAGCTTAAGCGCCCCTTCTGCAATATTAACCAGCAGCAATATCGTCACTTATTCTGTTAACTACACTGACGTTGAGCAAGTAAACCTTACTACTGCTAATGTATCCTTAAATACAACGGGCAATGCCTATGCTTCTATTAATGTTCTAAATGGTGATACTAGCTCAGCCACCATAGAACTTAGTAACTTTACTGGCAACGGTACAATTGGATTAAACATTGCTGAGGGTACAGCAAGATACAGCACTAATGTTGCACCAGCAGTGGGGCCGTCTGATGTATTTGCGGTTGATACATTGGCTCCTTCGGTAGCTTTATCTACTGCCAGTAATAGTGTTAACTCTGACTTTATTGTTGATATTCAATTTAGTGAGGATGTCTCTGGATTTGATGTATCTGATATCACAGTAAGTAATGCATCCCTTTCTAATTTCCAAACCATCGATGCTAAAAATTATCAAGTGACTGTTTCTGCTTCAGGTGATGTGAGTATTTCGCTGGCTGTACCAGCTGATAAATCAACCGATGCCGCAGGTAATAACAATTTAACGTCTAATAGTTTAAATATAGACTTTGATGCGCTTAAACCGACGGTATCAATCACAGGTCCTGGAGGTACAGTTGCATCACCTTTTACAGTTCAAATAGATTTTTCCGAAGATATTAGTGGTTTTGATATTAGTGATATTTCAACTATAAATGCTGGGCTTTCAAGTTTTACTCAGTTATCAAACAGCTCATATACTGTACTGGTAACCCCAATTATTCAAAGTAGTGTTTCATTAGATATTGTTGCTGATGTAGCTGTTGATGGTTTTTCAAATGGTAATGAAGCTGCTGCAACATATAGTGTCTTATACGATTTCAATGATGCGCCAGTGATTTCAGGCTCGCCTGCAACTAGCGTGAATGAAGACAGCGCGTATAGCTTTACGCCAAGT
>NZ_JBHZSM010000001.1:0-274132 GCF_043643735.1 Shewanella maritima | reverse complement strand
ACGACGGTCAATGAAGACAGTGCTTATAGCTTTACGCCAAGTGTGAGCGATGATGATGCCGGTGATACGCTCACCTTTAGCATTGCCAATAAGCCAAGTTGGGCAACGTTTAACAATGCCAATGGTCAACTGTCGGGTACACCAAGTAATGCTGATGTGGGTACAACTGCTGGTATCGTGATTTCGGTGAATGATGGCACGGTTACTTCAAGTCTCAGCGCCTTTAGCTTAACGGTAACCAACATCAATGATGCGCCAGTGATTTCAGGCTCGCCTGCAACTAGCGTGAATGAAGACAGCGCGTATAGCTTTACGCCAAGTGTGAGCGATGATGATGTCGGTGATACATTCACCTTCAGCATTGCTAACAAACCAAGTTGGGCAACGTTTAACAGTGCTAATGGTCAACTGTCGGGTACGCCAACCAATGCCGATGTGGGCACTACAGCCGGTATCGTGATTTCGGTGAATGATGGCACAGTCACCTCCAGTCTCAGCGCCTTTAGTATCACAGTCAGTAACACTAATGATGCACCAGTGATTTCAGGCTCGCCTGCAACGACGGTCAATGAAGACAGTGCTTATAGCTTTACGCCAAGTGTGAGCGATGATGATGCCGGTGATACGCTCACCTTCAGCATTGCTAACAAGCCAAGTTGGGCAACGTTTAGTAGTGTCAATGGTCAACTGTCGGGTACGCCAAGTAATGTCGATGTGGGTACCACTGCCGGTATCGTGATTTCGGTGAACGATGGCACAGTCACCTCCAGTTTAAGTGCCTTTAGCTTAACGGTGACCAACACCAATGATGCGCCAGTGATCACTGGTAGCCCAGTGTTGATAATAGAACAAGATCAATATTATAACTTTACGCCAATGGTCAGTGATGAGGATGAAGGGGATACACTTGAGTTCAATATAGTGAACAAGCCCGCTTGGGCAGATTTTAATATTGATTCTGGAACGTTATCTGGCACTCCTAAAAATGAGGATGTTGGTACTTATGCTGATATTTTATTATCAGTAACCGACGGTATTACTCAAGTCGATTTTGGAGCATTTTCAATTGAAGTCAAAAATGTAAATGATGCGCCCGAATTCGAGTCCGAACCATTACTAGAAGCGACTGCATTAGTAGAATATGTTTATGAAATCGAAGTATCTGATGCAGATGTCGACGCGGCACTTGAGATAATGATGCTAGAAGGACCTTCCTGGTTATCAATGAATTCTCAAAACCATTTAACAGGTACGCCACCTATTGATACAGGTAATCAATCATTTGAAGTGGAATTAGCATTAACTGATGGAATCATTGATTTCCCTGTTACCCAACGTTTTGTAATTGTTGTTGAGCAACCAATAAATACAGATGTTTCCTTAAATGCCTACTTTACTCCTTCCCCAAGTGTGACTGGTGAAGTGGTTGATTTAGTCATTAACACGCAAAATACAGGTTATACCAGTGCAGTTGGCGTGACGCTTGAAATCACATACGGTGAATCACTAGCTCTAGTTACACTACCTGATAATTGTGAACAGACTAGTGTTAATGGTTTCAGTTGTGAGTTTGAAGACGGGATTGAAATTGAACAGAGTGAATCCTTAGTTGCTAGCTTTGAAGTGCTAAATTCAGATAAAGGTTTTGAAACTGCAATGGTTACGCTTTCTGGTGATAATTTAGTCCAAAGTTCGACAAGTATTCATGCGTCAGTTTTACTCTCTGATTCGATACTTGCAGATCAATCAGAAAACATATTAACGGCTTTCGGTAGCAAAGGGGTTGTTACTGATATTAATGAAGATTCGTATTTAGATATTTTGGTATATGTGCCATTAGAGAATGTGATTAAAGTGCTAATTAATGATTCTCATGGCAACTTTGCAGTTACACACTCTATCTCATTGGAACAAGACGTTAAGTCCTTTATTGCCGCTGATGTTAATGGTGATAATTGGATAGATATTGTTACGATTGGTGGCACCGTGTCTGGTAATCGAGCATATATTTTAGATCAGGCCTATGAAGTCAAAGCGATACATAGTTTGGATAATATTATTGCTGAAATAATTGTGGTTATTGATTTTGATTTCGATGGTGTAGAAGAAGTTTTACTTGCGGGGTTAGATCAAGATGTCATTGGGCTGTATAAGTTTAATGGGCTTGATGTAACGGAAGATTTTATTTCACTATTTGACGTGTTTGAAAGTGAAGCAGAAGCTGAATCTCAGATTGAGGCGTCATCAACTTTCGTAAACCCGGTTGAGCAAAGCGTAGAATCTGAAGTTAAAGGGATAACCTTCCTAGCATCGGTTAAACAAGCAATTGAACCATCGATTATTGTAGGTATTCAAGATGAAAGACCTGTATTACTCACGTTCAACGCAGACAGCTGGAGTGTAAGTTTAATTGACTCTCTGCCTAAGCCAATAGACAAGATTCGCCTGCTGGATTCTAGTATCGATGGCATGATTAATGCGCTGGTTTTACAAGATCAAACATGGGCAATATATCAAAACCTATTAACAAATGACTTTGAAGTCAGCCAGCAACAACTACCTATAGTTGCAAACTTCAAAGAGATAGATTTTGATAATGATGGTAATTACGAATTGGTGATAATTACTCCTACTGGAATTAGTTTATGGAGTAATCATCAAATGTTGTTTAGTCCGCTTGATATTGTATTACGTGGTAACGATATCACTTCAGTTGCCAGTTTAGATGTCAATAATGATGGCAATAATGACTTGGTTGTATTCGATAATGAATCTGGTGTGTCTATTTGGTATTGGAGTGAGTCAAATACGCTAGCAGCGGAAGATATTGATCTCCAAGTTTTATCATTACCGCCATCATTCCCAGTTGTTGGAGAGTCAACATATATGGGCTGGCAAGTTGTTAATAATGGCTTGGGTACTGCTACAAACTCAAAGCTTGAGATCACGATTCCTAAGACAATTGTTGTGGATAATCTGCCAAAACATTGCCAAACAATGCAGACCGGTATTACATGTTCACTAGGTACTATTGAACCTGCAGAAGTTGTTGATTTAGGTCTATGGATAACAATGACAACTTATGGTGAATATAACGTGACAGGTAATGCTGATGCTGATGAATATGACATTAACCAACTGAATAATGTCTTTACTCAAACCTTTGAAATTGAAGCTGAACATGCCAAAGGAGGTAGTTTACCACTCTGGGTAATCGGAATGCTTATAATCGCAATTTACTATCGACGCAAAAGCGCTTTGTAGTTAAAATGTTAAAGAAATAGGAAGTATAAGCGCTGCTACGCAGCGCTTTTTTAAGGAAAGATAATGCAAGTTGTAAAACCAATTAGGCATGCCATTGCCATAATTTGCTTTTTTTTGTTTTGCAGTAGTTTTCAAGTCAATGCTTTAACAAAACTCCCTCCAAAGCCAAACTCTGATCTTCTCTTAGGGATTATGGGAGAACTTGAGTCAGAAAAAGACCCTAAGTGTCATGCAACGGCTACTCGCCTTGAAGGTCTCATCTATGGCACCCCACTTTCTGAAGATGCAAGGTATCTAAAAACGGAAGTCCAAAAACAACTTGTTAAATCAATTTGGCAAACTGCTGCCAAAGCTTCAAAAACGAATATCACTACACTCACTAAAAATCATATTGACTCAGGAGTGAGTGACTTATTTTCAGCCAAGCGAACAGTTAATGCTGCTGGGGCCAGTTGGACTGTAAAATTGGGTGATAATACAACAATTATTAATGAGAGAGATCAACAACACTATGGCTCTGTTGCTTATACATTAAGGGCTATGCTGGCGGTGCAGCAGGATGTGCTTTTAGATTTTGATACTGAACTGCCACAATTAGATGATAGCGCGGCTAATGAAATCAATCGCCTTGTTGATTTATTAACATTAGTTTTATTGAAAGAGGCTGACGCTCTTGCACGAGAAAATAATGCTCATCAAGTAGAAAAATCGCATATTGCGTTGGTTGATAAAAAACTATTTTCTACCATTACTGATCAAAATAATAATTCTGTTAACGTTGCGAGCAATCAAACTGCGCCCACTGGGATGCTAGATCGTATTATTGTTCAAAAAATTGCTGTCTTTAATAAATATAATGATGTTAGTCAGCCGCTGTTTTATCGAAACCTGCAAGTTTATTTTGCTAAAGCAGCCATGCCCGAAAGTAAAAATGCGCAAGCTGAGTTCAAACAATACTTTACCGAGGCAATGATCGCATTTTCAGCGAGTATTTATTTAACTGCTCAAGCGAATGTTGAATCTGGTGCAACGATTAAAGAGAAAGATGTTGCACATGCGATTTTATCTTTACTTCCCCATGAAGTGAATGAATATGAGGATGTCATTTTTTACCCGAAATACCCTCAATCTAAGCAAGTTGTGATTGAGTCTTATGACATGGATGCTTTCCGTGATTCAGGTCTTCATTGGTTATATTTTCAAGAAGCTTTAGTTGATATCCGCCAGCAAGTAAAACTGGAAGCAGATCCTTTTGCTGCAGAGCTGATCAGTGAGGCAATTGCTCACTATGGTGTGTTGTTATTAAGAGGCGCTGGTGAAAGTGTCAAACAACTCGATCAAGCGCATTTGACAGCGCAGTCTCTAGTACAAAGCTATGAAACAATTAATTCAAATTTAGCACACCACGCATCCTACAAGCCTGAGTCGATTAACAGTGCTCCGATTATATCTGCCGATTCAACTCAGACTGTTGGTTCAATCAATTACTTTAATGATGTTACTAAAGTCAGCCAGTTTAATGCAGAACATCGATCGTCAGACTGGTTAAGCAGGCAACTTCGTAGTTATTTAGAGAAAGATAACAGTACAGGTGTTATTACTATTCCACCCGCTTTTGGCGGCAGTGGGATAGCGGCTGAAGATGTAAATGGCGACGGCTTAATTGATGTATTAGTGCTTAGTGGACTTGGTAATAAATTACTGCTTAATGATGGCGACAAATTTGTCGATGTCACTGCAAAATCTGGTTTAGATGTAAAAAGTCGAAAACAAGGTCAAAACCAACATTATGGTGAGCCAAGGCAACCATTAATCGCTGACTTTGATAATGATGGTGATCAGGACATTATCATTACCTATGTGGATGAATCACATCAAGTATTTAGCAACAATGGCGACGGCACTTTTAGCGATATATCAAATCAAGTTAATTTAGGTGGCGTAGGAATGGTAGCAGGCCCCGCAACCGCCTTTGATGTCAATAATGACGGTCTCTTAGATATTTATATTCAATACTTTGGTAATTATCTAAAAGGAGATTTACCTACTTTAAAAAGAAGAAATGATAATGGCGGCGAAAACGTCTTATTTATCAATAAAGGAGGTTTCAAATTTGAAAAGACTGCTCAGGCATTAGGGGCGAATGATACTGGTTGGGGGCAATCAGTAACGCATACAGATCTAAATATGGACGGCTGGCAGGACCTCATTGTCGGTAACGATTTCGGTATTAATGCTTATTACATCAACCGACAAGGTGAGGGGTTTGTTGATTATGCGGCTAAACTTGGTACTGATAAACCTTCATATACCATGAATATTAGTCTCACTGATTTAAATCGTGATGGTCTAGCAGATGTGTATATTTCCAACATCGTGACCATGAATAAAGATCAAAAATATGTGCTGCCAACTGAAGATACACAAGCTGAGTTTAACCCAGATAAATTGGCGAATATGCGCGTAGTTGAAGGTAATGATTTATTCTTATCCGGAAAAAATAACAATGGTGCTCTAGCATACCAGCAAAGCGATCTAGTAGGCCGTGGTTACTCTTCAACGGGTTGGGCGTGGGATGCAGATTTCTTAGATGTTGATAATGATGGTGATGACGACCTTTATGTGCTCAATGGCATGAATGACTACTACGTGTATTCCACTAAAAACCCTTATTACACCGATCCTGTCACGGGGGAGTCTGTGAGTAATATTCACTTCCCTGATGCTTCTAAAGCAAGCAATGTATTCTTTTTGAACAGTAACGGTAAGTTGAACAATGTCTCTAAACAAAGTGGCTTAGATATTATCGCTAATTCACGTTCAGCAACATATTTGGATTTTGATAATGACGGTGATCTTGATGTTGCGTTAAACAATTATCATGACACTGCCAAGCTATTTAAGAATAATGCTGAAAAACTGTCTAATAACTGGCTAAAAATCAAACTGATTGGCTCCCCTGAACACGGTATAAATCGTGATGCTATTGGTGCACAAGTCCTCGTCGGCACTGCAAGTGGTGGTTATAGTTGGCGTCAGGTTTCTGGCAGCCAAGGCTATATGTCGGTACACCCTAAGGTACAGCATATTGGTTTAGGAAAAGCTGATAGCGCACGTGTTACCGTTATTTGGCCAAATGGCGAACGCATGTTCTTTGATGAGCTTCAAGCAAATAAGAGCTATACAATCTCTTATAAGTCACAGTAGTGGTAGCAATTCAGATGTATAGATGTCATAAGTATTTCGCCTGCGTGTTCCTCTTACTTTGTACCTTATTTACCCTAACTACTAAAGAAGTTAGGGCCGAGCATACACAAGCAAAGATGGCATCATTTGAAAGTCAAAAACAGTGGTTGTTTGACAATCAAGTCATTCACAAGCTACAGACTACACCTGAGTTTATCAATGCTCTTATTGATTCAGGTTCTCCATATCTTTTATCTCATGCTTTGCAACCCATTGATTGGATAGAGTGGAATGAACAGTTTAAGCAAGGAGTAGCCGATAAAAGTAAGTTAGTATTTATTTCAATTGGTTATTCAACTTGCCATTGGTGTCATGTGATGGCGGAAGAGAGTTTTAACGATCCTGCGGTGGCGGAGTTGCTCAATGAAAGTTATATCAGCGTTAAAGTAGACAGAGAGCAGTGGCCGCTGGTGGATAATCGCTTTAAATCGGCATTAGAGGCGATTAAGGGGGAAGCGGGTTGGCCTATTAACGCCATTTTGACCCCTGATGGCCAATTGATTTGGATTGAGTCATACCTTGATAAGCAAGCTTTTTCAAAAGTATTAGTGGGGTTGGCAAAGCGTTGGCAATCAAAGCCATCTGCAGTTAACGTTTTAGCAAAGCGAGTCGAACAAAAACTACTTTTAGACAAACCACCGATTTTAAAAGGTAATAGTGTTACCTTATCGACTAAGCAGTGGCGTCAAGTTCTTCCTAGTTTACATGAGGATATTGTAAATGGACTGCAAAAAGAACAGGGCACAGATGGACCGAGGTTTTTTCGGGCCTATTGGCTGCTAGGTTTACTCGATGAGTATTTGCGTAGCAGTGATATAACGATTTTACGGCAAGTGCAAAACCATGTTGACCTCATTTTAAAAAGCCCTACCTATGATGCTATCGAGGGCGGTTTTCATCGTTATGCCGTTGATGAACAATGGCAAGAGCCTCATTATGAAAAAATGCTCTATACCCAAGCGAATATGATTCGTGTGTTAGCCAAACTCTATGCTATTACTGGGCAGCAGCGCTATCGAATAGCATTAATGCAAACCGTTAATTGGAGTGAGCGTTGGTTAAGGCAAACTCAGGGGATGGGCTCTGCGGTATCGGCGTTATCAGATGGAGTGGAAGGTCTGTACTACCAACATTTAGCCAATGAGTATAGCCAAATTGATTTTTCAAAAGATTGGCCTAACAGTACGATTGTTCGACAGCTAGCAGGAAGTCGAGAAAGAAGAGTCAAGCCGCTTGTTGATGAGAAAGTGATTTTAAGTTGGAACAGTTTATATATCGTTGCCTTGCTTGAAGCTTATCAAGTTACCCGTCAGGCTGAGCTTCTGGAATCCGCAACTGAGTTGTCTAATCAATTATGGGAGTCTCTTGTTGATGGTGAAACTGTCTATCGTAGTTTGTTTGCAGGACGAGCAGCAATCAATGCAGAGATGGAAGATTTAGCTTGGTTTGCTCTGTCACAAATGATGTTGAGTTTTTATGAGCCATTTTCGATAAGTAAGATGATAGCAACTTATTCAGAGTTAAGTGATAGTCAAGCGAAATACCGTAACTTTATCTTGTTGGGTAAGTTGGCGGACAAACTTCAGCAGCCTATATTACTTAGGGAATTACTCAATCTAAACCACGATGGCGAACTGCCATCGGCGCGTTCAACGGTATATTCGGCGCTTAGTTTAGGTTACAGCTTGAGTCAAAATCGACATTATCGACAGTTGTCTAAAACGGCGAGTGCCTTGAGTGACACTTGGGCGCGGCAACTAGTGAATGAATATTCTTTTGTAGCTCACAATGCCAACAGCCTACACAACACGAATATTAACCAAGCAAGCTTTGCTCGAGGTAAAGGCCGGGTTAGTGCTAGTAAGAGCTTTGGAAAGATTACGCTTCAATTTGATATGGCTGATGGTTGGCATATCAATGCTAATGACATAAAAAATGAGCGATTGATTGCTACCAAGGTTGAAAGTGATTTAGTTGACTCTCGTGTTACTTACCCTAAGTCAATTAACAAAAAATTAGGTTTTGATGATGGCATGCTTCAGTTATACGAAGGGAAATTTGAATTATATCTCGACATCGAAGCAAAGGATGGATACAGACATAAAGTGAATATAAGTTTACAAGCTTGCTCTGATCAATTATGTCTATTACCTGAGAATATTAAGCTTTATATGTTTCTCTAACTTTGGAGCGATTAGGCGGCATCAGGCTTATATACTGGCTATTCTATCAGGGGTACTCAAGTTGTTTTAAAGCTCTAAATTTCAGCGCCTTCGAGTTTTTATATAAACTTGTTACACTCCTAGATATTGGAGTTTCGTGACCTTACTTTCGGCGCTAGTTACTCATTAAAATTTCATTAGAATACTCACTGTTTGTGGTAGAATTCCGCATATAACAGTTTTCCTATTTTCCTTTGAAAGTTTTTTACGCGACTCTTGTATAGTGAGCGTTTTAGGCTATTGATATTTACCGGTTTAATTTCGAGCATGGTACTGCACAGAACCTAGGGAAATTACGTTTAGAGTGTATATTATGCACCTCATTTCGAATAGCGAAGCATTATGATTAAGCAAAAACTGAAGAGAATTATTAAACAACAGCTCAGTAAAGATGCCCTTTTAAACCTTGATTTTGTATGTAAAAAGGATGGCTTTTTTATTTGCTCTGGTTGGTTTGGACATAAGAAGTTACCCGTTTCTAAAAACTTATGCGTTAAAGATGAAAACGGTAAAGAACTTGGGGCACTATACACCTATGAGCGGAGTGATGTTTTAAGCTATTTAAATGCCAATAGTAATGAGCAGGCTTTTGGTTTTGTTTATGTTTTACCATTAAATGGTTTAGATGTTGCTGCTTTAACATTGACGCACTCCAACACTAAATTTAGAGTGAACAAATTAAAATTCACGACAGTAGGTCACCCTAAGCAGATTGTTGATAATGTTGTCGGCCGTAGTGACGAAGCTAAGGCATTTATCAGTGAGTTTCTTGACATTAATTGGGATGGGGCGGGCAGCTTCTCCGTGCCAATCAACCGCGACCCTGACATTGAGAAAGTGAAAACAATCCTCCAAAGTGTGAATGTCAATAGCGATAGTTTTTATGATGAGTGCCAAAAAGACATCGTTCCGTCTTTACAGCGGGTATGGAAAGCACGTCAAAGTAAGCACAATCAATGTGAAGTATTGAGTTATGGCGAATTATTCCAAGCACCTGCGGTATCAATTGTGATCCCTTTATACGGGCGCTACGACTTCATGCAACATCAGCTCGCACAGTTTTCATTGGACCCTGCGATGAAAAATGCCGAGGTGATTTATGTTCTGGATGACCCTTCCTTACGCCATGAGGTCAAAATAACCGCACATGGTATACATCAGATATTTGGTTTCCCATTTAAGCTAGTTATTTCTGAGTTTAATTTGGGCTTTGCTGGCGCGAATAATTTGGGTGTGAAATACGCAACAGCCGAGCACTTATTATTGCTTAATTCCGATGTCATCCCTTCTCAGTCAGGTTGGTTAACCTGTTATTTAGAGCGATTTGCTGCAATTGAGAATATCGGTATTTTGGGAGCAACTTTGCTGTACGAGGATGATACCGTGCAGCATATAGGCATGGAGTTTAGAAAAGACAACAATTATCCAGGAATTTGGATGAATCACCATCCTTACAAAGGTGTGCCTTTTGAACTGCTGCAAAAAGAATCTATATGCTCTGTGCCGCTTACGACAGGGGCATGTATGCTAATGCTTACCGAACAATATCGGGAGCTCGGTGGATTTGATGAGCTGTATGTGATCGGTGATTTTGAAGACTCGGATTTATGTTTGAAATTTATTGATAAAGGATTAGGGATATATATCACAACAGATGTTGTGCTTTATCATCTAGAGCGTCTATCTCAAGATTTAGTTGATTCTGGTAATTGGAAGTTTAAATTGACGTTAGCAAATGGGGTGTATCAGTCAATGAAGTGGAATACTTTGATCAGTGAGGTTGCCAAATGAAGCCAGCAACAGATTTTGATAAGAAGGTTTTGATTATCGCTCATGGTCATCCTGATATAAATAAAGGTGGGGCTGAAATTGCTGCTTACAATATGTTTAAGGAGATGGAGCAGCGAGGTTACGACGCTTATTTTTTAGCTAGAACTGCCCAAACGCCTCATGGAGGAGCCGCTTTTTCTTCGCGTCACTCTGCAAGAGAAATCATGTTCCATACAACCCACGATGATTGGTTCTTATTTTCAAACTTGAAAACTCGTCATATGTGGCAAGAGTTTAGAGATTTGTTGCTGCTCATAAAGCCCGATGTGGTTCATCTACACCATTATTTTTTGCTTGGTATCGAGTTGATAGAAGAAATCAAGCAATCTTTACCTAACTGTAAGGTTATTGTCACATTACATGAGTATCTTGCGATTTGTAATAATCAAGGGTTGATGGTTAAACCTGGCGGAAAACGTTGTTATAAGGCGAGTGCAAGAGATTGTCACGCTTGTTTACCAGATAAACAGCCCGGAGATTATTTTTTACGAGAGAAATATATAAAGCGTATTTTCAGCAGAGTGGATCAGTTTGTCTCTCCATCTCATTTTTTACGACAACGCTATGTCGACTGGGGGCTTGAGCCAGACTCTATAACAGTGATAGAAAATGGGCAATTGCCGATTGTTGATGTTACCGACACTAAAGGGAATAGGAGTCAGGAGTCGGACACAGTGAACATTGCATACTTTGGTCAGGTTAATCCTTATAAAGGCATTGATGTTCTGTTAGAAGCGACAAAATTGCTTCCTAAAAAGCTTAATGGCAAATATCGTATTGATATTCATGGTGCCAATATGGAGCACCAAAAAGGTGCATTTAAAGAGAGAATAGCAGAGCTTTTAGAAGAGGTTGGAGATAGCTGTCGCTTTCATGGCGCCTATGAGAATCATGAGATGCCGGCACTGTTGGCAAACTCTGATTGGGTAGTTATTCCGTCAGTCTGGTGGGAGAACTCACCAGTAGTAATCCAAGAAGCGCATAACTACCAAGTTCCGCTAATTGTGAGTGATATTGGTGGTATGGCAGAGAAAGTGACTAATAATGTTGATGGAATACACTTTAGAGTTGGTAGTTACAGCGACTTGGCAGACAAAATGATTAACGTTATTACTGATAAGACAGTACGCCAAAGGTTGTCTAATGGGATAAGAAAGCCGCTATCCATTGGAGATTGTGTAGAGCAACATTTGTCTCTTTACTCATAAAGAGTATGAACAGATTTGATATTAGGTGGTTGTAGGAAATGTATCATTTTTTAGCGCAGTTCAATAGCTTAGAGGGGCTTGCAGTTAATGCGACTTGCGCCCTAGTTGGAAATGTAGAGTCGCTTAGTCAGCTGTGCATTTCTGGGGTGATCTCATCCACTGTAGACGAGGTTTCTAGTATAGAACTCAGGCCTGTCAGTTTAAGCGAAAATAAAAATGTTGTTAGCATTGGGGTGGATCAAGATAACGGTTTTTCTATTGCTATTTGCGATGCTGATGAGTGCACCCAGCGTATTAACTATGACATATTTGCCGTGCTGGACAGTGGTAAGTCAGAAAATATTGGTGCGATAGCCATCGTAAAGCTTCTTAGCGTGCCTGTAGTTACCTTCATTGTGGGGTCGCCTAGGAGTGGAACGACAGTTGTTGGCAATGCTGTTCAGGATGCGTATAAAGTGAAAAGCCACGGTGAAAGTCATATTTCAGAATTATTTGAGCAAATGCTTACAACAGCAACACAGTTTGTTACTAAATCTGCGGCCGCAAGAGCTAAAGGCACATTGACGCATTCTGTGTCTGATGTGCATATGCAAAGTTTGTTATTAGAAAACTTGAGACAATTACATAGGGATATGTATGGCAATGCCATAGTGATCGATAAAACACCAGGTGGTCCGATGATTGCTGCACTGCCTATGCTGCTTAAAGTGTATCCCCAAGCTAAGGTTATTTATTGTAAACGCCGTGCTATAGAAAATGTGGCGTCTAGGTTAAAGAAATTTCCAAAGGTGTCATTTACAGCTCATTGTAAGCAATGGCGAAATACACATCATCAGTGGAATAATGCAAAAAATGATATTATCAAAACTCACAATAGAAAGAATTGGTTTTGTGTTGTAGAGCAGTATCTTTTAGAGACTCAAGTCGAAAAAGAGTCTGCAAAAGTAGCTAGATTGATAGGGCTTAACTCCGACCAGAAACAACGCTTTACTGGTTACTTTAAGCACAATTCGCCACAGAGGACATCAAAAGGAGGTACGATGTCTTTAGATGGCATAAATTGGAGTGAGGATCAAAAGTCAACATTCATGACCATTTGTGGCAAAGAGATGGTTAGGCAAAAATATTCCTTAGATGAGAGCTATTTTAAGTAGTATACTACCCCCCTTTATGATGTTGTGGCTTAGAAATAGGATTTTCTAAGTCTTTTTGGGGGATATGTGCGTTTCAAGAGTAAGCTGGTTTCAGTTAAGAAATACCTGAATCGTGTTATAAGTAAAGGGAATTCGTTGGCAGGGCTAGGGGGCATTAATTCACTTAGGCAATTTGAGTCTAAAGTTTTTGGCAATCAAAGCAAGTCATTTACCGCTTTAAAAGGGCTTAAATACGACCCTTTCAATAACTTAGCTAGCTGGCTATATCCATGCTCTAGCTCAGTATCAAGAATCAGACTTTCTCTTATTAATGAACAAGCAGAAGTTCTTCACTTCAATCATATTATCATTTGGGTAAAAACACCTGCTGGCCAGATAGTCAAATATCGAGGCGATTTTAGTTGCAGCATGAGCTCTTGCGCTGAGATATTACCCGATCCTACTTTGGCTGTTTTAGGCGATGACAATAACACCGTATCAGTACATTCGAAACGTGAAGTTAAACCTTGGTGGCAGATTGAGTTTCCTGAAGAGGTTGAAGTTGAAGCTGTAGAGGTTTTTAATCGTAAAGACAGCTGGGGTAAGCGATTAGAAACTATGATATTGCAAGGTTTCAATAAGCAAGGTGTCAGACAGTTTCAACTTAGCAGAGTACTAAAAAACGCGAAAAGTGAGCTATTGAGCAGCGAGCTCATAGAGCCACTAAAAAAACTACAGTCTCATACACATAATAAAAAGTCAGTGGTGAAGTTAGTTTGTTGTTTAGACAAATATATTTTTGAGGGGCGAGAGGATACTGCAAGTCAGCTTAAGCAGCATATCTACACACAATTTGACCAGCTTAATATTGATACCCCTGATGTTGGAGTGACTGAACAGTCTGCGCTTCATTTACATCACAATGTAGCTGATGCTAAACACTTAAGAGTACTAACTTTCCGTCAACGTCAACCTAGAGATGGCGGCCTGTGCTTTAAAAATGGTTCCGGTGCGACTCATACATTAGAGGAGAGTCATTCAAGTTCAGCGAATGCTGCAATACTTTCTGCTAAAAAAGAACTCAGTCACCTTCCTAATGCTCATGTATTCGAGTTTGAATCCAGTGAGTCGATATCTAAAGATTTTTCTATTTGGGCTATTGATGCTTTTAGCTCGGATTTAATGGTTATCCGTCAGATAGAGATTAGTGCTGATGGACAACATTGGATTTCTGTTGATAGTTCTCTGGAGATGTTTGGCTCTGCGTTGTCGTTGCTTAAACTTTACACACTGATCTTCAATGATGATTGGTCCGAACCATTTGTATATCGTTGTGGCGTCTTTCTTGGCACTTATCGCATGCATATGGCAAGATCGTTCAAAAAGTTAGTTGGCGGAATTGACCGTGCTTTACTGCAAACCTTTTATAAAGGTGTAGAGGATGGCGGCAGCCGTTCGCACCATCTACCAAGAGTTAGGTTTACTCGTCATGGTTTATCTGTTCCTTTTAGCGAGCAAGATAGTCAGTTTCTTGCAAAGCGGATGAAAGAGTTTTGCGAGTTTCTAGAGCATGAGTTTGGTTTACAAGCATTCCCTTGTTACGGCACCTTACTTGGTTTATACCGTGATAAAGATTTTTTACCCCATGATGATGATATTGACCTTGCAGTTGTAGTAGATTTACCTGAAGGTGTCACCTATCGAGAGCAAACAGAACAATGGGTTGAGAAACTTGCTAAGAAAGGGATAAAAGCAAAACCTCCTACGCCTACTAGCTTAAATTTGCATTGCTATTTCAAAGATTGTGATATGGATTTGTTTTTTATTTATCCATCTTTGAACAAAGCGAACTCTTTATGGACGCATATGCAGCAGTATCAAGTTCGTCATGTCAATAAAAAATTGATAGTACCACTGGGCACTTCGACCTTTTTGGGGCGAGAGTTTAATGTGCCAAATGATATCGAAGGCTTTTTGCTAGATCGCTACGGGAAGGGCTGGGTTAGTCCCGATCCATTTTATGAATTGTAATCACCAGAGTTAAGTTGACAATGCTAGCACGAATAAAAAATAAGTTTTCAAGAGTTCTGCGTACATTAAGTTCGCCTAAAGAAGTTAACGACTCGAGCACAGGCTTCAATGTAAGAAACATTGATGTGCAAGAGATAAAGCAGTTTTTAGCTGCCCATCCATTAAAGTTGTTTAAAGGGGCTAAATCTAACACGCCGCTAGTAGTTGATACAGATAATAAGGCTAGATTCATACGTTTTAGCTTGCAAACAACGGTATCGTTTCACCTTGATACTATTGAAATATATAATAAAAATGGTGTCAATGTTGCAAAAAACAAAAGAACCATTATCAGCTCAATGTACAATGATGACCCTAAGTACAATGGTGAAGGGGCGCTGAAGGGAAGGAAAAATGGCGGAAATGGATTTCACACCAAGAGGGAAGCAAACCCTTGGTTAATTGTAGATTTAGGTAGCATTCGTAATCTTGACAAAGTCATCGTCTATAACACCGAGGGCCAGTTTTACACTAGAGCTTTAAGCTTGAAAATTGAAACTAGCCGAGATCTAGTTAATTGGTCGGAAATATATGACAATTGGTCAGCTATAAAAGGTTGTGGTCAGTCTTCCGTTGCTGAACAAGGCTTGTTATTTGCAGGGATATTAGAGGCAAGTAAAGCACAAGCAGTAATAAAGGAGTTGAAGAAAACCGATCGTTACGATGATGCGCTCTATTACCACGACTTAGTTAATCAATTAGTCAAAGATAAAGGAGTTGCCCTAGGCCCTCATGGATTTACTCAGACATTTGACTTGCGAAGTGATAGTAAGAAACAAAAAGTTTACTCTGAGCTATCTTGGCTTTTGAAAGTGCTGAATGAAGACTTTGGTGTTGCTGCATTTATTTCATCAGGCACATTACTTGGTATTGTTCGTGACGGTGCATTTATTGGACATGATGATGATGTCGATATTTGTTACATCAGTAATGCCTATAGTGAACAGGGTGTGCTTGAAGAACGAGAGAGTCTTGTTGCTTTTTTAGTCGAATTAGGCTGCAGGGTTTCGCCATCAGGCATTGCACACTATTGGTGTACAACACCTAATGGACTTAACTTAGATATTTTTACAGGGTTTATCGAGCAAGGTTATTGCAGTATGAATCCTATAGGACGAAGAAAGTTAACTACTGATAAAGTTTTACCTCTGGATAAATCTCACTACCAAGGCGTAGAGCTTTATCTCCCGAATGACCCAAACAGCTTGCTTTTATTGAATTATGGAGAGAGCTGGCGCACACCAGATCCTCTTTGGACTTTTAATTGGGGGCAAGCTAAATCAGATTTTAAATTCTTATACTTTTAATCATATTGAGATAAAGATGAAGACGGTAATTACTTTCGGTACGTTTGATGTATTCCATGTTGGGCATATTAATTTGATTCAAAGAGCCGCAGCTTACGGCGATAGACTGTTTGTTGGTGTTTCAACAGATGAGTTAAACTTTTCTAAAAAAAGCCGCTATCCGATTTACAATGAAAGAGAACGTATGAAAATTGTAAATAGTTTGCGTTATGTAAATTTGTGTTTTCCAGAAGAGTCATTAGAAAAGAAAGCAGATTATATTAAGTATTATAACGCTGACGTGCTGGTCATGGGGAATGATTGGGAAGGAAAGTTTGATCATTTACAAGAACTATGTGAGGTTGTTTATTTGCCTCGTACACCTTCAGTATCGACAACTGAAATTATTGAAGTGATTAGTAGTACGTAGAGCTGAAAATGAATAGTTTTTGCTTAGGTGACAAGAGTGTAATAGTACATTTTGGTCCACCCAAAACAGGTACGTCGGCGATTCAAAATGCGCTGTTGACCCATCGTAATCACTTATTAGAACAAGGTGTATTTTACCCTGAACATCTTGTTGATGAAAATGGTGTAAGCTCTGGGCATGTGTGGAATATATGTGATAAACATTCAGGCGCAATTACTCTTAATATTGAATTATTTTCAAAGTTGATTTCAGACTTCAAACGCAGTCACGCAAATGTATTACTATTGAGTTCTGAGTTTTTTTTCAACTTGATTGAGGATATTTCAAATGTAGTTAAAAATGTGGTTTTTATAGGCTATGTACGTAATCCTATTGATGTTTTAGAGTCAGGTTATAGTCAATCTGTAAAACGACATAATAACTGCAAAGCTATGTCTCTTCCAAAGAAGCTTCCTTTGAACCGCTACAATCGATTTGCTGATTTAGCAAAAGTTGAACATTTGGATATGAGGCTGAGAGCATATGTTCCAGCACACTTTACTGGCGGTACTGTCGTTTCAGACTTTTGCCAAGTATTGAATGTCAAATTACCTAACTTTAAAGCACAGTATATCAACAGTTCATATAGCTACGAAGCTTTGGAGCTAAAACGTTGGTTTAATGCTTTAGGCCTTGTCAATGAAAGCCCACAGCTTGACTTATTGCTTCAAAAGCTTAGTGAAGGTAAAGAAAAGTATACTTTAATACCAACAAACAGATATTCAAGTTATCAGAACCAAGCAACTGTACAAATCAATGAGTTATCCAAAATTTTTTCAATAGAAAATCAATTAGCTTTAATTGAAGAAGTTAATCGAACTCAAGAGAAACCTTATCTAAACCAGTCCACTGATATTAGTGAACTTGATAGAATGGTGATAGCTTTAAGAGATGAAAACCCACGTTTCTATGAACAGATTTGCTTATTTTTGAGAAAGTCTGTCTATCACCCAAGTTTTTATTCAATAAAAGCTGAAAGTATATTTCGGCACGAGACCTTATTAATGAAATTGAGAAACATAGCCAAGTACGCAGTCTCAAAAGGTAAAAGTTTGTTTAAAGGAACCGTGCCACATAACACACCGTCAAACTTGATCCTTGGAATAGAAGAATTAAGAAACTCTCTTAATATTCCCGCTGATGCTAATGATGCGATAGTTTTGAGGGAAATGGCTCTCTTAGCCGAAAAAAATAACCAAATTTCATTCGCATATAAATTGATGTTACAAGCTAATGCTTTAAGGCCAAATGGACCTCTGATTCAACATAAATTGAAAAAGTATGCTCAAATTCTTGGTAAGAAACATGATAAAGGTTCAAAGTAGTGGCTAAGTTTCTGATGTATGTCGTTAAATCTATTGTCGGAAATATACCAAAGCCAGTTAAAAATCTATTAAAAAAATCAACATGGCTTTTCCAAACCTATCGGCAAGCCTTACACAAATCTGGGCTATTTTATGGTGTTCCTTCACCTAAAGAAATGGATAAGCTATATAGAAAACATCAAAAAGATCAAGAAGCCATATTTTCAGATATCACTAATGATGATTGCTCTCACTTTACTATTTTTATTATGGATAATGAAAAGGCAAATCT
The DNA here is from genome assembly GCF_043643735.1 of Shewanella maritima. Lineage (GTDB taxonomy): Bacteria > Pseudomonadota > Gammaproteobacteria > Enterobacterales > Shewanellaceae > Shewanella > Shewanella maritima_A. Next base: position 255,808 of record NZ_JBHZSM010000001.1, on the reverse strand, counting down.
AGCAATCACTCTGGATTCGGTGAATCAAATGACAACTGCAGCTAAAAATGTTGTAGTTTGCTCTCAGAGTGAGCGACGTATATCTGATAAAAATACAAGCTTCGCTGGAATTCATTTCTTTTCAGGTAAGAGTGTTGTTGAATTAAGAGAAAGTTTTCCACTACTAGACTTCAACAATTCATTATTTATTAATGCAGGTGATCGGCTGCACCCAAAAGCACTTTCTGTTTTTAAGTTTTACTCAGGAAATTGTAATTATTCTTATTGTGATACTGACTTAATGTCTAAGTCGGGTAGTCGTAAAGAACCATATTTTAAGCCTGACTGGAATCCAGATTTACATTTGACGACAGAGTACGTTGATTCAGGATTATATATTAGAAATATATTTACAGAAATAAAGTATATTGACTTCACAAGAACGATATCTTCATGGCTAATAAGTGCTTTTATGGAAAATTCAAAATTGTCTGTTGGGCATGTGGATTCTGTTCTTATTCATCAACTTGAACGTAGCTTTGCGAATAAAGAGAATGATAATTTATTTGCTGCGAAGCAGTGTGATTTATCACAAATTTCAGGTATACGACACATACAGTGGCACCATCAAACCCCCTTGGTATCAATAATTATCCCTACTTATAACGCTCATAATTTAGTCAGAGTCTGCGTTGAAAGTATTTTGACCAAAACAAATTATTCAAATTTCGAAATCATTTTAGTGGATAATAACTCCGATGATTTGGAGTCAATAGAGTACTTCAGCTCTTTAAATGAGAATGAAAAAATTAGGGTTCTGAAATTTCCATATGAGTTTAACTACTCTGCTATTAACAATTTTGCTGTATCTAAAGCAAATGGCGAGTATATAGCCTTAGTAAATAATGATATTGAAGTAATTAGTGATAATTGGTTAGAAAATATGGTTGGGCAAGCATCCAGAATGCATATTGGCTGTGTTGGTGCAAAGTTATTATATGCAGATAATCGTGTTCAACACGCAGGTGTCATAGTCGGTTATGGTGGTGGCGCAGGTCATGCTCACAAGTATTATCCCAGTAATCATAATGGTTATATGAATCGTTTGGCAGCCACTCATAATTTTAGTGCAGTGACAGCTGCTTGCTTATTGGTCAAAAAATCAATTTTTGAACAGGTTAATGGTTTAAATGAAGAGCACCTTAAAGTTGCATTCAATGATGTTGATTTTTGTTTAAAAGTGGCATCGTTAGGATACCGTAATATTTTAAGTGTAGAGTCGGTACTGTATCACCATGAATCTGTGTCTCGAGGTCATGAAGATACTCCCGCAAAGCAAGCTCGTTTTGATTCGGAGCTGGCGTACTTACAAAGCACCTGGCAAAAAGTTATTGCTCATGACCCCGCCTATAATAAACATTTGACCCTATCTAGGGAGAACTTCGCTTTGAGAGGAAAACATGAACTCAATTAAACGTATTTCTCGAAAAGTCGAGATGGGTATAGAGCTGAGTAGAAAGCGTAGATCTAGGATTAAGCAACAAAGTGTAAGTGTTCACGATAAGTTTGAACAGGTTGAGTGGATTTCATACCATATCCCTAAGACTGCTGGTACTTCTCTCCGAGTGGCCTTCGAACAAATATTTAAGAAAAAACAAATAAAGCTTTGCTATAAAGATAGTTTTTCAAAGGAGATGTCAAAAGGTTTCCCTGTATGGTGTTCTTCAAATATTAGAATGATACATGGCCATTTTAAAGTACATCCAAATCATAATCTGATTTACCCAAACGCTAAAAAGATAATTTGGCTTCGTCAGCCAGCGGAAAGAGCTTGGTCTATGGTGAATCATTGGGTTAGGATGGGAAACTTCCCTGAACCAGCTTTAAAACTTATCAAAGAGAAACCTTGTTTAGTTGAGGATATAGAAAAGTTATTTATGACATTGCTCATAGAGCCGAGGCTAAATGCTAGCTTTGCTATTTATGACAGCTACTTAAAGCACGCAAATCCAAGTGATTTTTATTTCATAGGTAATAGCGATATTTTTTCCGACGATCTTAAGCGTTTGTCTAGCATGTTGGGAAATGAAGTCATTGAGCCCAAAGTAAACCAAGCGAGGGGGGGAACCTCTATCACTGAACTTGCTAATAAGAAGTTTAATGAGTACTTTCCAAATGAATTTTTGGTTTTTGAACGGTTTATAAACTTCAATCTTCCTAAGTAAAGCCCATTTCAATTAGTGTTTTTATTTTTCTCTTGCATAATGAACTGGGTGAATCTTAAATGGTAATAGCCTTATAATGACAAACTCATATTCATTTTCCGAATTTACTCAGTAGTGTTTAATTAATGAACAAAAAGAAAAGCAAAAATAACGGTAAGTTTGTTATTCAAACATTGCATTCTATCCCCACTACAGTTGACACTGTATGCGGTATGTCTGTCTATCGAAATGACCGTTTGCCTTGGATACAGCAAGCTGTCAAAAGTATTCTAGGACAGACAACAAAAGTGGATTTGTTTGTTATCGTTCTAGATGGATTCGTTCCAGAAGAAATATCACGATGGTTAGCTGATATCCAAAAAGATGAGAAAAGTATTGTCATAATACACTCTGTCGATAATGTTGGCTTAAGTACATGTATGAACTTCGTTATAGATTATGTTAGACCTTTTAGACCTCGTTACTTTTTTCGAATGGACTCTGATGATATTTCTGTTCTTCATCGATTTGAAAAGCAAATCAATTTACTAGATAAGCACCCAGATGTAGATGTACTTGGCAGTGCCTTGTGTGAAATCAATGAAGAAGGGGATAAGGTAGGTAGAAGAAGGTTACCTACAAAGCACACACAATTACTTAAGTCGATATCAAGACGTTGCCCTTTTAATCACCCAACAGTTGCAATTAGGTTCAGTGTTTTTGAAGATGGATATCGATACCAACCAGAAATGCTAAATACTCAGGATTATTTTTTATGGGTTACGCTTGCTGCAAATGGGTATAAATTTGCCAATGTTAAAGAACCACTACTTCATTTCAGACGAATCAATGGTTTTTATAAGCGAAGAGGTCGTGGCAAGTCATTGAATGAGTTTAAAGCGAGGTTGTCAGCTATCAAGCTATTAAAGCAACATTCGGTTAGAAACTACCTTTATGCCCTAACGGTACTTTCTCTTCGAATGATGCCTGGTTTTGTGATAAAGTTTGCCTACAAAATTGATCGATTTTTACTGAATTTAAAGAGACACCACTGACCTCATGATTGGCGCTATCATTGTCGTTTACAAACCTGAGCTGCAATTAACTGAAAGGTTGATTACACGTGTTTATTCGCAGACTGAGCATGTGGTCATTGTAGATAATAGCCCTGAACCTCATGATTTCTCGAGTATCATTGAACATTATGACTACCTTCATTTCCCAGACAACATCGGTATTGCTGGCGCCCACAATCACGGCTTAAGACTTTTGCTGTCAAAAGGATGTGAATATGGTGTTCTGCTGGACCAAGACAGTCAAATAACCAGTGACTTCGTGTTTCGACTATCAAGTCTGCTAATTGCTGCAAAAAGTTTAAAACATAATATTGTCGCTATCGGTCCAAGAATTAACTGTAGTTTCACTGATAAAGAACAAAAGTCCCTAATTCAACGTGAAGTATTTGAGTACGATGAGTTAGTCGGTGTAACCCAAATCATTGCGTCTGGCATGTTAATTGACCTTGGGTTATTAGATGAAATTGGCTTTAAAGACGAGACTCTGTTTATTGATGGTGTCGATCATGAATGGTGCTGGCGTGCAAGGTCCATGAATTTGCAAATTGCCAGAGCTAAAAAAGTGATTATGCAACACCGTTTAGGTGACTCTAGAAGCAAGTTTGCAGGGGTCACCTATAAAGTAGGTTCACCGATCCGCTTGTACTACCAATTTCGTAATATTTTATTGCTTTCAAGGCGCTCTTATGTGCCGAAGTACTGGAAAGTACGGTGTTTGTTCTTTATGCCGTTTCGTTTCTTTTTAAACAGTGTCATGCAATCGGATAGGCGCTTAAGAGCACAGTATATGCTCAGAGGTTTGTATGATGGGCTTTTAGGTAAAAAAGGCGCCTATCATATTCACTGGCATTAGTTATTTAGATTTTAGTTGAATAGTAAACTGAGAAATTAATTATATATCTAGTTTGATAGTTATTTTGGTTATAAATAGGACAGTATTTGCCTAAAAGGTGAATGCTTGTTGTCAACATAAATGATAAAGTATGCGGCAAACATACTGGATGTATGTCGGTTTACTCTAATCATCTTTCGAAGTGAATATCGCTTTGATAAATGCACATATAAATTAGGATTTTATAGACATCATGAATGAAGAAAGGTTGACCCATCTAAGAGCGCTTGAAGCCGAGTCAATACACATTATGCGTGAAGTTGCAGCTGAGTTTGATAACCCAGTTATGTTGTATTCGGTGGGTAAAGACTCTTCAGTACTATTGCATCTTGCTAGAAAAGCATTCTTTCCTGGAAAAATTCCTTTTCCATTGATGCATGTTGATACCAACTGGAAGTTTAAAGAAATGATCCAGTTCAGGGATGATATGGCCAAAAAGTATGGCTTTGACTTAATTGTTCACAAAAACCCACGTGGATTAGAGATGAACATTAGTCCATTCACTCATGGTAGTGCTAAACACACCGATATCATGAAAACTGAAGGCTTAAAGCAAGCCTTGGATCAACACGGTTTTGATGCAGCATTTGGCGGTGCGCGCCGTGATGAAGAAAAGTCTCGTGCTAAAGAACGTGTTTACTCTTTCCGCGATAGCAAGCACCGTTGGGATCCTAAAAACCAGCGCCCTGAGCTATGGAACATTTACAACAGTAAAGTGGATAAAGGCGAAAGTATTCGTGTATTCCCACTTTCAAACTGGACTGAGCTCGATATTTGGCAATATATCTATCTTGAAGGTATTGAAATCCCGTCATTGTATTTTGCTAAAGAACGCCCTGTTGTAGAGCGTGATGGCACGTTAATTATGGTAGATGACGAACGTATGGAGCTTGAACCTGGTGAGCAAGTTCAAAATAAGATGGTGCGCTTCAGAACGCTTGGTTGCTATCCATTAACCGGTGCGGTTGATTCAGTAGCACAAACGTTACCTGAAATTATCCAAGAAATGTTGTTATGTACAACATCTGAGCGACAAGGGCGTGTGATTGATAACGACTCCGCTGGCTCGATGGAGAAGAAAAAGATGGAAGGCTATTTCTAATAGTTGACTTTCTAACATCATTTTCTGCACCTAATGGGTGTGAGCTAAGTTTATATTTTAAGGATTAGATAGATGTCTAATAGTACGTCTCTTATTGCTTCAGATATCGAAGCGTATTTAAAAGTACATGAAAACAAAGATATGCTACGCATTTTGACTTGCGGTAGCGTAGACGATGGTAAGTCAACTCTGATTGGTCGTCTGTTATTTGATAGTAAAATGATTTTTGAAGATCAAATGGCGGCCATTGAAAAAGACTCTAAGCGTTTTAATACGACTGATGAATCATTCGATTTATCTTTGTTGGTTGATGGTTTGCAATCTGAACGTGAGCAAGGTATTACCATTGACGTGGCATATCGTTACTTTGCAACTGAGCAGCGTAAATTTATTATTGCTGACACCCCAGGTCATGAACAATACACTCGTAACATGGCAACAGGTGCTTCAACGGCTGACTTAGCTATCATTTTGATTGATGCTCGTCATGGTGTTCAGGTCCAAACCCGTCGTCACAGCTTTATTTGCTCTCAGTTAGGTATTAAGCATGTCATTATTGCCATTAATAAAATGGATGCTGTTGATTACGAACAAAGTGTTTACCAAAACATCAAAAAAGAATACCGCGAATTTGCTGAAGAATTATCATTTGATGATGTCCGCTTTGTGCCAATTTCAGCATTAAAAGGTGACAATGTAGTGAACGAGAGTGCCAATATGCCTTGGTACCCAGGTTCAACCATGATGAAGCTGCTGAATACTGTGTCGGTTACTCGTGATAAGTCGAATAACTTCCGAATGCAAGTGCAGTATGTGAATCGTCCTAACCTAGACTTCCGCGGATTTTGCGGTACTGTTGCATCTGGTGATATTCGTGTCGGTGATACTATTCGCACGTTACCTTCGGGTAAAGAAAGTAAAGTTAAGTCCATTGTGACCTTTGATGGTGAGTTAGAAAAAGCCCATGAAGGGATGGCTGTCACGCTCACGTTAGAAGATGAAATTGATATTAGCCGTGGTGACATGCTTGTACGTCCGCATCAGCTACCTTTCTCAAGCAATAGCTTTGATGCCGATGTTGTTTGGATGACAGAAGAGGCATTACAAGTAGATCGTGAATATGCGATTAAAGTGGGCAGCAAATCTGTCTATGGCTATGTAGAGAACGTCAATCACCGCGTTGATGTGAATACACTGCAGGTTTCTGATGCTTCCCAATTAGAATTGAACGAGATGGGGAGTTGTCGCTTTGCTGTCAATGAGTCTATCCAATTTGATGCATATGAAACTAACCGTGCCACAGGTGCTTTTGTTGTGATTGATCGCTTGACCAATGTGACTGTCGGTGCAGGTATGATACGCAAAGCATTAGATGGCAAAGAAACTAAAGATGTCACTGAGTATTCTGAATTTGAAATTGAGTTTAATGCCTTAGTGAGAAAGCATTTCCCACATTGGGGAGCAAAAGTAATTAGTTAACGCTCAGGTGACTTATTACTTGTAAATGAAGGCTGCGTCGCATTGCACTGCGTGCAGCCTTTTTTATCCGCAACCAATTAATTGAATTTATGACAATCGAAGCCATAACAACCATAATAATTTTTATTGCAACCATTGCTGGACTACTTAAGTTTCAGAATCGTCCTGCAGCAGTTTTTGGTGTAACATTATTGTCCTTAGTCGGCTTGGGGTTAGTGTCAAGGGAGCAATTACTCTCGAGTATTGCAAACCCTGGTTTGGTGACATTAATTTTATTGATAGTGTGCTCTTTCGCTTTGGAAAAAACCCGCCTTTTAAGGGTGGTTGCCTCGAAAGTGATTGTAAAAAGCTACAAATCCACGTTTGCCCGCCTATTTACTATTACAGCAGCGTGTTCTGCGCTGTTGAATAATACGGCAGTAGTGGCGACCTTATTATCGCCAATACGAAATAATCCTCATCATTATGCTAGTAAGCTTTTGTTACCTTTATCGTATGCCGCTATTTTAGGGGGCACATTGACATTAATTGGTACCTCAACCAATTTAATTGTTAATAGCCTTTTTATTGATGCTTCAGGGCATTCCTTATCATTCTTCTCTTTTACCTCAATTGGTATCATGTTAGTCATAGGCTGTGGTTTAACATTGGCTATTTGTGCGCGCTTTTTACCGGAAAATGAGCAAGAGACCGATGGTAGCGAAGGCTATTTTATTGATGCAAAAATCACTGAAAACTCTGAGCTGATTGGTAAAACAGTTGAGAGCAATGGCTTACGTCATCTTGAGTCGCTTTTCCTTGTTGAAGTGGTAAGAGAAGGGCGCTTAATTACCCCTGTTTATCCGAATGAAATCTTACAACAAGATGATAGGTTAATTTTTAGCGGTGATATTACTAAGCTTGCACAGCTGAAACAATTTTCAGGGCTTGAAACATTTGCGCATCAGAACTCGCTAGAGGATTCAAATCTCACCGAGGTCGTCGTACGTCAGGAAAGCATTTTAGTTAGGCGTACATTAAAGCAATTGGGTTTTCGTGCATTATTTGATGCTGCTGTGGTCGCTATTCGGCGTGATGGTGAAGAGGTTTCAGGCAAGTTGGGCGATGTTAAAATTAGAGCGGGTGATTTTTTAGTATTAGCTGTGGGTGATGACTTTAAAAGCCGCCGAAACCTCAGCAAAAACTTCATCGTTTTATCAGGTGTTGAAACCGAAACACGTCTGAGCGGTTGGCGGGCAGGTTTATCCATCCTAGGCTTTTTAAGTACTGTGTTATTTGCAGCATTTGGCATCATTGACCTTATGCAAGGTCTGGTGCTTTTGCTTGGCGCACTCGTATTTTCGCAGTCGCTAAATGTCAACGAAATTATCCGCAGACTACCTATCGATATATGGCTAGTGGTTGCCTCAGCTATTTTATTATCTCATGCACTGGTTAATGCTGGTGTCGTGGAGTCTATTGGCCATCTTGTTAATACAAGCCTTGATGCGCAGCATTTATACCTCGCCCTTATTATTGTTTACCTTTTAACTTGGTTAATGACCGAGCTCGTGACTAATAATGCTGCGGCAGCATTGATGTTCCCCATTGCATACAGTTTAGGCTTAGGCTTTGGTGTAGATGTGATGCCGTTTGTGATGACTGTTGCATTTGCCGCTAGTGGAAGTTTTGTTAGCCCTTACGGTTATCAAACTAACTTAATGGTATATAACGCGGGCAAATATAGATTTAATGACTTTATCAAAATAGGACTGCCAGTGAGCTTAATTTATGGTTTGATTGTCATTGTCAGTGTTCCTTATTTTTTCCCTTTTTAATGTTTTAAGGATTTAACATGTCTGAACTTCCTTATAAAGAAGTTGAAGTGGCTGGAGATAAATCTTCAGATGTGGTTTGGCATCAAGCGAGCGTTAGTCATGAGCAACGTGTTGAGCTTAACGGGCATAAACCAGCAGTATTGTGGTTTACAGGTTTAAGTGGTTCAGGTAAGTCAACTGTAGCCAATGCGGTAGATAGAATGCTTCATGACCTAGGCTGCAAAACTTATGTGCTTGATGGTGACAACATAAGGCATGGTTTGAATGGTGACTTATCTTTTTCAGATAAGGACAGAATAGAAAATATTCGTCGTATTGGAGAAGTTTCAAAGCTATTTGTCGATGCTGGCTTACTTGTTTCTACTGCATTTATTTCTCCCTTTACTCAAGATAGGGAGATGGTTCGCCAACAATTAAAGCAAGGCGAATTTATTGAGGTGTTTATAGATACCCCAATTGCCGTTTGCGAGCAGCGTGACCCTAAGGGTTTATACAAGAAAGCCCGAGCCGGTGAAATTAAAAACTTTACGGGGATCGACTCTGCATATGAGCTGCCAGAAAACCCTGAAATTCATGTGAAAACCGCTGAGATTTCAATTAAAGACTGTGCTGAACAGGTGGTTAATTTTCTAGTTGATAATGGCTACGTTCAAAGTGGTACAAGGAATAGTTAAATGAATTACGATGTATTTAATGGTGATGCAGATGGCATTATTTCATTGATCCAACTTAGACTGGCTAAGCCACTCGAGTCAACACTGGTAACGGGTGTTAAAAGGGATATTAATCTTCTTGGTAAAATAGATGCCAAAGCAGGCGATAGTTTCACAGTGCTGGACATATCAATGGAGAAAAATGCTACCGCATTAAATACCATTTTAGCTAACGAATGCAGCGTGTTTTATGCCGACCATCATCGTTCAGGTGACATTCCTACCTCTTCTAAACTCGATGCACATATTGATTTAGACCCAAATACCTGTACAGCACTCATTGTTGATGCATTGCTTGAGGGACAGTTCCACGACTGGGCTATTACGGCAGCATATGGTGATAACTTGATTGCAAAAGCTGATGAATTAGCTGATAAAGCTGGTTATGATGCACTGCAAAAAGCGCAATTAAAAGAGCTAGGCACCTTAGTTAATTATAATGGTTATGGGGCCAGTGAAGCTGATTTGCATATTCCCCCTGCTGAACTGTTTCAACAGTTATTAAAATATCGCTCTCCATTTGAAGTATTTGACGATAAAAGTTCGCCTTTTTATCAATTGCAGTCCGCTTATCAAACTGACATAGCTTTAGCTGAAGCAGCCCAAGCATCATACAGTGGTAAATCTTTAACCATTATCACACTGCCTAACGAAGCTTGGTCAAAACGTGTTAGTGGGGTTTTCGGCAACCAACTTGCTAACCAAACACCTAATAAAGCCCATGCGGTTTTAACCGAAAACCTTGACGGTAGCTTTTTAGTGTCTCTGAGAGCGCCATTAAATAATAAGCAAGGTGCAGGTGATATTTGTAGCCAGTTTGACACTGGTGGTGGACGAGCTGCTGCGGCTGGCATCAATGTGCTAAAGCAAAGTGAATTACAGCGATTTATTGAAGTAACAGAGTCATTTTATCAATAATCAGAATAAGTTAAACGCCAACAAAGCTGGCTTGTAAGGAAATAAATGAAGGTTTTAGTCACCGGCGCAGCAGGTTTTATTGGTGCACATCTCGTAAAGCGATTAATTAAACAAGGTCATCAAGTTGTCGGAATCGATAACTTGAATGATTACTATGATGTTAATTTAAAGTTGGCTCGATTAGATTGGATTGGCAGTTCATCCGCGTTTGAGTTCATTAGAATGGACATTGAGGATGCAGCATCAATGAATGCTATTTTTGCCGAGCATCAATTTAATCAGGTTGTGCACTTAGCAGCCCAAGCTGGTGTGCGATATTCATTAGAAAACCCTAGCTCTTACATGAAGAGTAATATGATGGGATTTTACTCAATATTAGAAGCATGTAGGCAATATAATATTACGCACCTTGTATACGCATCATCTAGCTCAGTCTATGGCCTTAATAAGAAAGTACCGTTTAGTGTCGATGATAATGTTGACCACCCAGTCTCACTATATGCAGCAACAAAAAAATCTAATGAGCTAATGGCGCACAGTTATTCGCACTTATACAACATTCCCACCACTGGTTTACGTTTTTTCACCGTTTACGGCCCTTGGGGCAGACCTGATATGGCACTGTTTAAGTTTACAAAGGCCATTCTAGCCGGCGAAAGTATCGACATATACAATCACGGTAATTTGAGCCGGGATTTCACTTATATCGATGATATAGTTGATGGCCTTATGGCAGTGATGGCTAGCCCTCCGAACTTAAATGTTGCCGAAGACGATATTGGCAATATTGGCTCAGCGCCTTATCGAATACACAATATTGGTGCTGGAAAACCTGTGAAGCTGCTTGATTTTGTAGAACAACTCGAAACAGCTTTGGGTAAAAAAGCGATACGAAATTCCTTACCGATGCAAAAAGGCGATTTGCTCACAACCTGGGCGGATACAAGCCAGTTTAGCGAGTGTTATGGGCACAGTTCAGAGACATCTTTAGAGGGTGGTGTTGAGCAATTCGTTTCTTGGTATCGTGATTACTATTAGCCTCGCATAACATTCCTGCTCAAGAGTGTTGTGGGAACGATATCTAATTTGTCATCCTCGAGGTACAGCTACCCTGTGTCTCACGAATTGCATTTAATAGAGTGGGCTGGCTTTTTTGCACTGTTTACCTCGGAAAGATACTCCATGCCAAGAACTCCGTTGTGTCCTCTTTTTATGCTATGTTGTGACTATCTGAAATGAAAAAGGATTTTTATGCAGATTTTACATCATGGTGCCGTTAATGGTGTGACGGGGTCATGCCATCAACTATTGCTAAATGCAGGTGAAGATTCGAGCAACCAATCACATAAAACTACTCATGGGCATCGTCATATGGGGGCTCCCACGAGCTATTTAGTTGATTGTGGCTTGTTTCAAGGTGCTGAAACTGCCGGGAAGTCTTCTGCTGAACAACTCGCGATTGATTTTGATATTTCTACTGTTCAAGCGTTGATTGTCACCCATTGCCATATTGATCATGTTGGCCGAATTCCCTACCTATTGGCTGCAGGCTTTGATAAACCTATTTTTGCAACCACTGCGACAGCTTCGTTACTCCCTTTAGTGATTGAAGATGCTATTAAAGTGGGCGTTACTCGTGATAAAAAACTCATTAATGCCTATTTAAATCGTTTACAGCAACTGCTAGTGCCACTTGTTTATAATCAATGGCAAGCGTTAACTGTTAATACTGCAGTGAATAGTCAATCAGGTGCTGTTTTGCACAGGCGTGTTGACATTGACAAATCATCTGTAGAAACACCCAGTCAAGTTAATATCACTGAAGCTAGGTTTAAATTCAAACCAGCAGGGCACATTCTTGGTTCTGCGTATGTTGAAATTGATTTAATTGGTCAGTCGAAAACGGCAGTGGGTTATCAGCCCTATAAGCATCGCGTGGTGTTTTCTGGTGATTTAGGGGCGACTTATACGCCTTTGCTTGCTTGCCCTAAAGCGCCGTATCGGGCAGATACCCTAGTCATTGAATCTACCTATGGCGATAAAAATCATATGGGGCGAAAACAACGCACTCAAACATTAAAACGGGTGATAGAAACCGCGGTAAGTGATAATGGCGTTGTATTGATCCCTGCTTTCAGTATCGGCCGAACTCAAGAGCTACTGTATGAATTAGAACAAATCATTTATCAGAATCAAACAGACCCTGTATGGGAGAGTATTGATGTTATTGTCGACTCGCCAATGGCAGCAAGTTTTACTGATAAGTATTGTGAGTTTGTGCTGCTGTGGGATAAGGAGGCTAATACAAGGGTTAAACAGGGAAGGCATCCGCTAGACTTTTCACAGTTGGTAACCATCGATACCCATTCCCAACATTTGCGCCTAGTCAATTACCTTGCTCATCGAGATAAACCCGCCATTGTAATTGCTGCATCAGGTATGTGCTCCGGTGGTAGAATTGTTAATTATCTTAAGGCATTACTGACTGACTCAAAAGCTGATGTATTGTTTGTAGGGTATCAAGCACAAGGTACCCTAGGAAGAAATATTCAGCAATATGGGCCCAAAGGTGGTTATGTTTTTATAGAAGAGCAGCGCATTGATATCAAAGCAGGTATTCATACTATTAGTGGTTATTCAGCACATGCAGATCAAACAAATTTAATCAATTTTGTAAAACGCATGCGGCATAAACCAGTGCATATTCGTATTGTTCACGGTGATGATAAGGCTAAGCTTGCACTCGCCGACTGCTATCAACAACTTTTACCTGAATGTGAAGTACAAATAGGTACTGACCAGTTTGATGAGAAAGATACTGAAAAAAATAAGCTTATATTGTTTTGATTTAGAAAGTGAGGAAATCATTCTTTCAGTGACAATTTTTCACTTATTTCATAAAAAACAAAGCAAATCATGATTATTTTAATCATCTTGCGTATTATTCAGAGTTAATAGAACGAATTGTAAATTTTAAAAAAATTAAAGGATGCGCGCATTATGAAAGTTGTTATTCCCGTTGCAGGATTAGGTACTCGTATGTTACCGGCTACCAAAGCTATTCCAAAAGAGATGCTACCGATAGTGGATAAGCCTTTAATCCAGTATATCGTTAATGAATGTGTTGCTGCTGGAGTAAAACAAATCGTGTTAGTGACTCACGCCAGTAAAAATGCCATTGAGAATCACTTTGATAAATCCTTTGAGCTTGAATCAATTTTAGAAAAACGTGTGAAACGTCAACTTTTAGAAGAGGTTCAATCCATTTGTCCTCCTGATGTCACCATTATTCATGTGCGTCAAGGAGAAGCAAAAGGCTTAGGGCATGCTGTTTTATGTGCTAAACCTTGTATTGGAGACAATCCATTCGCAGTAGTGTTACCTGATGTCGTTTTGGATGATTATACTGCTAATCAAAAACGGTTTAACTTAGCAGCGATGATCAAACGTTATCATGAGACCCAATCTAGTCAGATTATGGTTGCTCCCGTTCCGGAGCAAGAAGTCAACAAATACGGTATTGCTGACTGTGGCGGAAAAGCTATTTCATCTGGAGAATCTGCTGTGGTTGCTTCTATGGTTGAGAAGCCTGCAATTGAGGATGCGCCATCTAATCTAGCCGTTGTTGGCCGTTATGTTTTGTCTGAAAAAATTTGGCCATTGCTAGCAAAAACGCCAGTGGGAGCTGGAGACGAAGTTCAATTAACGGATGCAATTGATATGTTGATTGAGCAAGATACGGTGGAAGCTTTTGCGATGTCAGGTAAGTCACATGATTGTGGTGATAAGCTTGGTTATATTAATGCTTTTGTTGAGTATGGTTTGCGAGATCCTAAATTAGGCGAGCAGTTTAAAAAGCACTTACAGAAGTTAATCGCGGAGTAAATTTATTTAGATTAAGTCATTTTGATTGTTTATACCTGTTGGTCTATTAACCCTCGGCTTCAAACCCGAGGGTTAATAATTAAGGTGCTATTTGCTGTAGCCATCAGGGTTATTTGATTGCCATCGCCAAGTATCTTGCATCATGGCATTGATGTCTCTTTTCGCTTGCCATTTTAGTACTTGTTTAGCTTTATCAGCATTAGCCCAAAAAGCAGGTAAATCACCCTCTCGCCTATTGGCTACTTCATAAGGAACAGGTTTGCCTGTTTCGGTTTCAAATGCACGGATGATGTTGAGCACTGAGGTGCCAGTGCCCGTACCTAAATTAAATACCGCAACTTCATCAAGTGTTGTTTGCTGTTTCAACCAATTTAGTGCAGCAACATGACCTTCAGCTAAATCCATCACATGCAGGTAATCGCGTAAACAAGTGCCATCAGGTGTTGGATAGTCATCGCCAAATACCGTGAGCTTTTCTCGCTTCCCCACCGCAACTTGTGCAACAAACGGCAATAGGTTGTTGGGAATACCTGATGGATCTTCACCAATTTCACCACTTGGGTGCGCGCCAATCGGGTTGAAGTAGCGTAGCGATATTGCTTTAAAATCAACATTCGCTTTGTTGTTATCTTCTAATACGCGCTCAACGATCATCTTCGTGGTGCCGTATGGGCTAGATGGGGTGCCAAGCGGCATGGTTTCAATATATGGGTAGGGGTTCTGTTCACCATATACTGTAGCTGAAGAGCTAAAAATGAACTGGTTGACCTGATGCTTAGCCATACAGGAAAGTAAATTGATTGAGCCAGATACATTGTTATGGTGATATTTTAACGGTTGCAGGGCTGACTCGCCGACCGCTTTTAAAGCGGCAAAATGAATGACGCAGTCCACTTTATGTTTTGTGAATACATTTTCTAAATGCTGCTTGTTACAGACATCACCTTCGATAAAGGTCACAGATTGCTGAGTGAGCTGCTCAACACGCTTTATGGCTTCAACACTTGAGTTGCACAAGTTATCGAGCACTATTACGTGATAACCTTCGTTAAGCAGGCATAGAACAGTGTGGGAGCCAATATAGCCAGCTCCACCAGTAACTAACACATTCATTGTATGAGAAATTCCTTCCAAATTGAAGGGTTAGTATAGTGTTTGAATCGCTTTACGCAATGGTTTTTTATATTGTGAAACAAGGCGAGTACTAAACGGGTTAATGTGGCGTTTACTACTTGCAAATATCAATGTGTGGCCAATTTAAATTGATCACTACACGGGACTTAAATATTATTTTCCTGAATCAAAAAAAGGAGCACATTACGTACTTTAAAGATAAAAGGGCAGAGTTTGGTTTACCCTAAGCGGTGGCGAACTTGTAAGTTCGATATCCACCAATCAGGTTACGGGCTTTGAAGCCGTTATTGACTAACTGACGATATGCTACGTTACCGCGTAACCCAACTTGACAGTAGATAACGATCTCCTTGTCTTTTGGAAGTTCATCCATACGGTGGCGTAATTGGTCAACAGGAATGTTGATCGCATCCTTGATAAAGCCAACGTTTTCAAGCTCGCCTGGGTTACGTACATCAAGCAGGACTTGCTCGCCAGTGAGAGAGTCCATTTCATCAAAATGAATCGGAGTTGAGTCGCCCTTGATGATGTTGTTTGCTACAAAAGCTGCTTGGTTGATCACATCCTTGGCACTACCATATGGCGGCGCGTAAGTGAGTTCTAAATGTTGAAGCTGCTCAACCGTCATACCCGCTCTTTGGGCAACTGCCATCACATCAATTCTTTTGTCGATACCATCTTTACCCACCGCTTGCGCACCAAAGATCCTGCCTGTTTTTGCATCGAACAACATCTTGAACGATACAATCTCAGCGCCTGGGTAGTAGCTAGCGTGGCTGGCGGTATGCACATAGACTTTTTCATAGTCGACGCCTTCTCGTTTCAACTGTTTTTCGCTCTTCCCTGTTGAGGCAACGGCTAGGTCAAAAATCTTGCAGATAGCAGTGCCTTGTGTACCTTGATAGGTTTCATTGCGTCCGAGCATATTGTCGGCAGCCATACGACCTTGTCGGTTAGCAGGCCCAGCAAGTGGAACCAGAGTTTGTGCACCTGTGACAAAGTCTTTTTCTTCGACCGCATCACCCACAGCGTAGATGCTAGGATCGCTAGTTTGCATCATTTCATTGGTGTGAATACCACCTAGTTCACCAATTTGAAGTCCTGCCTCTTTTGCCAATTTAATCTCAGGGCGCACTCCGATAGCCATAATCAAAATGTCGGTAGTTAACGACTCACCATTGTCGAGAATAAGATTTAACTCACCTTCAATATGCTGGTGCTCGGTATCTTCACCAGAGCCAATGCTAGCAATATGGTCGTTCGGGACGTACTCTACTGCTTGAAGCGCAACACCTAGTTTAAGATCAATATCTTTCTCGCGAATTTCAGCGTGAGCAAAGCCCGCCATTTCACGGTCGACAGGTGTCATAACCTGATCCGCCATTTCAATCAGCGTGGTTTTAATTCCCAACTGGTGGAAGGCTTCCATCATTTCTAGACCGATGAATCCGCCGCCCACAACCGTTGCGTGTTCTGGTTTGTTCATCTGGATGGTTTGAATAATACGATCCATATCAGGAATGTTACGTAATGAATGAGTGAGTGGATTTTGGATCCCTGATATTGGGGGAATGATAGGCGCGGCGCCTGGGCTTAATAACAGAAAGTCATAGCTCTCTTGATATTCAGTGCCATCTTGCCAGTTTCTAACCGTGACGAGTTTCTCATGACGATTAATACTGATTATCTCATTGTTAACTCTCACATCCACGTTAAAGCGTGCTAAAAAGCTTTGAGGTGTTTGAAGTAATAGCTTACTTCGCTCTTTTATGTCTCCACCAATGTGGTAGGGCAAACCACAGTTGGCAAAGGAGACATATTCACCTCGTTCAAACATGATGATTTCGGTTGACTCACTGAGCCGTCTTGCTCTTGCCGCAGCAGAAGCGCCCCCAGCAACACCACCAATAATTACTATTTTTGTCATGTATTTCTCCAAGGTTCACTTCAACGGCAAGGGTACATTCAGTGCCATTAGTACATCGAGTTCATCAATGCGCCGAGTATCAATTTGCTCATCATTATTAATTAGATTTTTCTAATGCGCAATGGGTAGATGCAATCTTTCACAATTAGATTTGACTAATGTTAGTTGAGTCGTATACTGCAGGTAAAATTGAACTTAAACAATGGTTTACTTGTCATATTGGTTGTGTTTTATGGTGTTATGTAAATATTTGGTAACAGTGTTGTGTTACTTGTTGGAGGGTGACTAATGACTGAGTTTACACCATGGAGTAGCTTGATTGGTGGCATGCTACTCGGATTATCTGTCACTTTATTGATGCTATTGAGCGGCAAAACGGCTGGAATAAGTGGGATTTTGGGAAGCATGTTTCAGGCAAAGTCTGATGAGTGGGGCTGGCGGTTGGCGTTTATTGTTGCGATGGCAGCCAGCTTCCTATTTGAGCCCGTTTGGGGATTTGAGTCTGTGACTATACCTGATTATTCTCTTATTTGGATAGTCATGGGGGGCCTAGCCGTTGGGATTGGTACGCAATTAGCCAATGGTTGCACCAGTGGACATGGTATTTGTGGTATTGGGCGTTTATCTACCCGGTCAATAATTGCAACATGCGTCTTTATGGCTAGTGCTGCCACGGTTGTTTGGTTATGTGGTGAGCGTTATGTTTAAGATAATAGTTGGTGCATTAACGGGCTTGTTATTTGGTTTAGGCATGAATATTTCGCACATGGTTGAACCTCAGAAAGTGCTTAATTTTTTGGATGTTACCAGAAACTGGGATCCGAGCTTAGCCTTTGTGATGGGAGGGGCATTGTTGGTGTTTTTACCGTGTTACCACCTATTAATAAAACCAAGATCCCATGCCATAAACGGCGAACGGTTACCTGAAGTCGTGCAAGCTAAGCTGACACCTAAGTTAATATTGGGTTCAATGATTTTCGGAATTGGTTGGGGGATGGTGGGCATTTGCCCTGGGCCGGCAGTGGCAAGTCTATTACGTGGCGATGTCGCGATTTATTGGTTCTTGTTGAGTATGCTGCTAGGGCATTATGGTTCGCAGCACATCAGTCAATATGTTCGCTCACGTCGAAATAAGTAAACGGCATTAGAGTTTGTTGCTTCTTCTGCAGCAAATAAAAGGCCACCTGTAACGGGTGGCCTAAATTTACTTTTGCTTACGCTGGGGCTAGAAATCTTTTTCCCAGCCAGCATAAAATGTCACGTCCCAATCGCTGCTGGTATCTTCTTTCGGGAATTCGCTATAGCCAATAGTGCCACCGAGTTTTAATTCGCCGTCCATCAATGGTCGATGATAACTGGTGTCAAACTGGTATAAACGTTCATAGCGTCCAGGTGATACAGTGTTACCCCCCTCTATATCATTCTTATCAACACCATCAAAATTGAGCTTAGCCAAGCGTAACTTGTTAGTGACACTTTGGCCTTTTGATAATTGGGTAATACCGCCAAATACTAATACTCGAGAGTCATTATCATAAGTGCTACCTAGGCTACGGTTGTAATAACGATAACCTGATTTGTAAAAGCCGTGCTCATACATACAGTTGTAGACGTCAGATTCAATACCACAAGATGCGGCAGTGTCTGAGTATTCAGCAAAAAAGCGGGTATTTAAATCGGCGAGGTAAATATCGATGCCACCTAAGTTTGAAGCATTAATTAAACGGTTTTTACCTTTATGAAAGTCTTCATGAATACGTTCATAATAAATACCGTAAGGCACGCCCCATGCCGTATCTGACCATCTAAAGTCATAACCGGCGAGCATGTTTTCTTGGCCATTATTCACATCACCTTCACTGACACCACCATTAGTTAAGCCATCCCACCAATCAGATAAGCTATTACCATAGCCTTCGCCGCCCCACTGCATTGTCCAAGAAAAGCCAACTTCGAGTTGGGTGACTGGTCTCAGTGTCCCACGTGCGCCCCAGTGTTTGGTTTCTGGCACATAGCGGTCGGTTTCCATCTGACTAAAGCTGGTGGTAAATGTCCAAGGACCGATCCAGCTTAACCAAGGTGTTTCAAACGCATTACTGTCGTGACGAGATAAAGTGACGCCAGGTAATGGGCGTGCATTGGTGGTTTGAATAAGCCCTGAATCCCAGCTAGGGCCCCAGTATTTTTGAACCGCACCGCCAGTAATAATCCAGTTACCCAATTTGACTGCGGCGAAGCTGTTGTCGAGTCGAGATTCATTACCGTCGAGAGCATCATAATGGTATGCGGCAGAGAGGCGGCCACTGAACCAACTTTGGGTTATTTCAGCGTTGACAGAGACGGATGCCTTATCACGGTAATCCTGACCAAAGCCAATAAAACGTGTTTGGTCGGTGGCACCATTAAGTGCACCACTAAAAGAGACGGATTGATGATCTTGGTTATAAGCTCGCATCACGCGGTGGTAAGCATCTTTTTGACTGACTGTCATCTGTGCATTTGCGGCATTGTCTAAATCTTTTTTGATCCCCGACCACATTAATGGGTAAGTAGTGACAGGTTGAATAATTATTCCAGTATCTGCTAATAATTGGATATCTGCACGCAGAGACAAGTCCGTTGGCTCTACCCACCAAGCAGCTTGCGCTGAAAAGCTAGTAAGTAGTAGGGCCCCTAATATAAATCTTGATTTCATTGAAATATTTCCAAGTCCAGTTGGTTTTAGTCCAGTTGGTCATTGATGATAGGTAATCAGCTCAGATCATATCAGAATTATATGTAACGAATGATTAAATTATTTAAGTTGGCCTCAAGTAAATATAATTTAGTCATACATGACCTACACCTGCTCAACAATTCTTTGATGTAGGTTATTCCATTGTTCTGGAAACTTACCTTCAAGCATGTAAACAAAAGCAATGATCTCTGCAATGAGTAAATACAACTCTTTGGGAATATCTTCACCTAGCTCAAGGAGTTGCAAGAACTCACTCAAATGCGGATCTTGATGGATATGGATCCCCGCTTCTTTAGCTAACGAGATGATTTCTTCCGCCAATAACCCTTCACCTTTTGCTGTGACTTTCGGGGCGGCTTTACCATCGAAACTGAGGGCGACAGCTTGTTTTGTTCTCGGTTTTTCAGGTTGCATAGTTAGCCTTTAAGCATGGGTCTTTACTAAAAAGTGGTCGCCTGGCAGCAAGGTGGCAGGAATGGATTTGATTTGCGTAGTAAATTGGCCTGCTTCAAATCCGATGGCCGTAATTTTGTCCATTAATGCTTGCTGATGTTGTTGCACTTTGTCTAAGGTCGATTGATTATTTCCCTGTACAGTCAGATCAAGCTTATCGCCATGTTTATGGGCAATCACAATCATTGCTCCTTGTGCAATGTTGAACTTTAATTGTAGCCGCCAACCTTTGCGCTGCCCTTGCTCATCTTCTTCATGTTCAAACTTGCCTTCGAACTGTTCTTGTTTTTGATTGACCGTATATGGCATCGCAAAGAACCAGGCATTCTGGCTGGGATCACTACTGGCTTGCTGGTATAAGCTAAAACCATTACCCACTTGTGAGACCGTTTCTAACGAACCGGCCTTGTCTAGTCCTGTAAGCAGTTGAGTTGAGTTGGCTACTCTTGTTCCTAGTTGCTGTTGCAGTCGTTGAATATGCGCACTGAGTTTAGCGGATAGCTTAGCGTTGATTGATTGTGCCCGCACACCTAGGAGTAACTGAAATAAAGTTGTGATAGCACTGCCTGAGACAAGCGGTATTTGGCTTGATGTTGACTGTGGTTGAGCAAGTTGCATCGCGGCAAGACCAAGTAACTCTGATTTCAGTACTGAAGGTTCGGCGAGGCTTGATAAGGGCTGAGCCCCTAATTGCGGTAAAAGTTTCAATAACTCACTGGCCAAACTGACCTTTACACTTGGTGCGGTCGTTATTTCTTTTGGTATTGCACCAGCTTTGTCGAGTGCTTTTTGCAGTACATCTATCGGCGCAGTGTTTGATTGTGTTGTTGGACTCGTTGATTGCTTGGAATGAACGCTACTTGGTAAAAGAATATTATTACTCGTTTGTTGAGTCAGATTACCTTTAAGTTTATCCGTCGTTTGCTTTGCAACATCGATGGCTTGTTGAGTGCTCAAAGCTGTTTGCTGTTTAATAGGTTGTGAAGCCTGTGCTTCAGCAGATACTTTTGCAAGTTTTGCCTGAGCAATAGTAGATTCTGATTTTGGCTGTACAGGTACAGTGCCATCTGGGCGTTTTGCATTAGTCGATAAGACGTTTTGAATACTGCTATTAACCGCTGATAGTTTGGCTTTATTGTCCAAAGGAGCTGTAGGTTGCCCTAGTTTTGGATCGACGGTAGTACCAGTGCTTTGCTTATTAGTCAGCGGTGTCTCTTTTGTCTGCTGGGGTTGAGTCAAAGGGGTTTTATCAAGCTTTTGCATCATTTGAGCCATTAACTGAGCAGGCTCATGCTTAGATATCACTATATCGACTTGTGATGCTGTAGCCGTCAGGGGCGACCTTGGTGTTAATTGTACGGACAAATCTGCTTTTATTGGAGTGAGCTGCAGTGATAATGACTTATTCGAGATGACGACTTTCGCTAAATAATCGCCACTAGGCAACTGTGTTTGTGGATTAAGCTTAATACTCGCTCCCTGAGCAAAAGTAAGATGCTTGCCTTCTACATTGGCAACGGGCAATGGGTAGCCTTGAGGCCTTGATGCAAGTTGAGCTAGTTGTTGTTGAGAAACACCATTTTGTTGGGCTAGAGATTGTAACGACTCTGGCAGTTTTATGATGATTGCTTGAGCAAGTAACAACACCTGACTGCTTATCTGATTTGCTGCCTTTATATTAGCACTGCCCGATTGCGCTTTGGCATGATTTGAATTCGACTGCGATAGCGAAGTGCTCACTAATGACTGTTTAGCTGCGTGATTGAGCACTTGTTGTGCCTGATGCTGACTCAAAACAACTTCACTGGCATTGAGCAATTGTGAGCGTTGCTGCGTAGAAAGGTGAGCTGGAAGTGTTAAGTCAAAAACTTGCCCCTTTACTGTAAGTTGTATGACAGAGGTCTGGCTTTGAGAAACCGAAGGTTTTGGTGGTCTAGAGACTTGTGTGACGTTTGCCTGTATAAGATTGCTGGCTTGTTTATCAAGTGCAGCCAGTCGTTGCTCTGGTGAAGTCACACTTACCTTACCAGTTTGATTGACACTTTGTTGCCCTGATGTTTCAGGGGGATTTGGGTTTACTTGTTGGCTCGCCCCCTTTGCTTGTGAAGCCGTTGTTGGCGTTGCACTATTATTTGAGGAAACTTGCGATTTTGCCCCTTGAAGTTGTTCTACTTGTTGCTGTGTAGGGCGAGAGTCAGGGGATGGAGAGGCATTTAACGGCTCACCTTTTGGCGCAGCAGTCATTATCTTGCCTAGGTTTGATTGAGGCGCAGGCCTAGCACTGCTGCCAGATGCAACAGTTTCGGGTTTGAGTCGTGTTGAAGGTGGGTTAGATCCCGTCATAGTTACTTATCGCCGCGACATTCATCTCGCAGTTAGTTAAATTACAGTCTAAAAACTGTTTTGCTACAAATATTTATATTATTTTACAAATATTAATTTGAGCCACCTTTGTTTACAGGTATCCTATGCGAAAGAAGTGGCATGGATTAGCTAAATGTACTCAATCGTTTTGGCTAATTTGAAAATCTACTGTGCCACTTATATCGACTTATAAAATAAATGCTTTAATAAAAACAAGACTAACATGCAGTTTATTGTGTAAGTATATGCACTGCACCTATTTTAGATTTTTTAGGTTCAGTGCTAATTGATTTTATGTTGTTTAGCATTTTTAAGAGACCGATATGAAGTATGTATGGATGTTACTTCCCCTCGTCACTTTGAGTGACTATGCCTTTGCCAGTATGGCAAGTAGCAAAACTGTGCCTTATAGCGAACACACTTTGGATGTGTTTGCTTATGAATCAGTCACATTAGTAGATCACCACACTGATTTCGACACTTTTTCCCCTGCCAAAGATGAAACGGCGGTTCGCTCAGATCCCCTCAATGATGACACTAATGATAACGTTAGTGATGAGCAACCAGCGCCTGTTGAAATTCGTTATCATGACGACAGGGACCCGTTTGAAGGCTTCAACAGAGCCATGTGGGACTTCAATTATCTATTTTTGGATAAATATTTTTTTAGACCCATTGCCCATGGTTACCAAGATTATGTCCCGCTGCCAATGAAAACGGGAGTGAATAATTTTGTGCTTAATTTTGAAGAGCCTAGCTCGCTAGTGAATAATGCTTTGCAAGGAAAATGGGGCTGGGCTGCTAACGCTGGTGGTCGCTTCACAATCAATACAACCCTAGGCATACTGGGGGTAATTGATATTGCCGACATGATGGGCATGCCTAGAAAACATGATGATTTCAATGAGGTTTTAGGATATTACGGCGTACCAAATGGCCCATATTTTATGGCACCATTCCTTGGCCCCTATGTCACCAGAGAATTCACGACAGATTGGGTAGATGGTCTATACTTCCCTTTATCCGAGTTTACGTTTTGGCAATCCTTACTCAAATGGGGTTTAAAAAACCTGCATGCTAGAGCGTCGGCAATTGATCAAGAAAGATTATTAGATAATGCGCTCGATCCATATACTTTTGTAAAAGAGGCATATTTTCAGCACATGGACTACAAGGTCTATGACGGTAATGTGCCCACTAATTATGAAGAAGATGAATTACTCGACGAGTTTTTGGACGAGCTAGATTAGCCTGATACAACCTCAGGCTTAGGTCTGGGAGTTGTTTATGGCGCTAACAGATGTTGCTGTACTTTTAGTGGAAGATGACCCTGTATTTCGCCAGTTAGTCGCTGATTTTTTATCTTCTCAAGGAGCATCAGTTAAACAGGCTTGCGATGGCAAGCAAGGGGTAAAGTTGTTTACCCAAACTCATTATGATGTGGTTATTGCGGATCTAGCTATGCCTGAACTTGATGGTTTGGGCATGCTCAGAGCCATGGTCGATATTGACCCAACCGTCCCATCTATTGTGATCTCAGGTAATAATGCCATGTCTGATGTGGTAGAGGCATTACGTATTGGCGCGATTGACTATCTCGTTAAGCCTGTGCCTGATTTATACATTATTGAGCAAGCTGTTCATCAAGCGATTATTAGTGCAAAACAAACGGTTAATGCCAGTGTGGTGCAGCAAAGCTCAGATCTCATTGAGATGTCTTACCAAGAGCTGACTGATAACCTCAGGTTACTTGAGCAAAGTAATGAAGCTGCAAAAAGTGTACAGCAGCAATTATTTCCTACATCTTCAATATCTTACCCCCAAGCACAGGTTTGCTATAGCCTGTACAAAAACAGTGATGTTAGTGCGTATTTTATTGATTCTGCCATGGTTGGAGATGAACACCTTATTTTTTATATGGCTCACTTCCTCCCCGAAGATAACAGTGCAGCATTTGGTTGTGCGTTACTTCGAAGTTTTGTGAATCAACAACTTAAGTTATTTCGTAACAATCAAAGTGAAAAACTATTACGCCCCGTTGAAATGCTGACATATATCAATGAGCGCCTCACTAGCTCCGGACTACATATTTTAATGGACATTGTGTTTGTCTGTGTCGAGCTAGCACAGTTTCGAGTCAGTATTGCGCAGTCAGGCAAAGGCTTACGGTGCTATTTACGTAATGCCCAGGGATTAGCGCCTCTCGCGATTCCTGATACAGATCCTATTGGTTTTCCAACTTGGCAAATGCCAAGTGTGCAATATCGCCATCTGTTGTTGGGAGAGCAATTGTGTATAGGCACATCGCTACCAGAACATAAATATGCGCTATTAAATAACCAATTTGATGGCTTAGTGTTTGATGAGTCTAAAAAAGCAGGCGGCTTTATACAACTTGAATGTAGCTAGTTCATATAACAGCTAGTTACCCACTGCAACTTCCCTAAACTTATTAAAGCAGATGCTTAAAATTGAAAGTGGAGAAAGGGAAGAGGATAGGGGAGTGAGACTCTATTCATTCTTGATTTTTTTAATTAAACTTCAATCACAGGCTAGTTAATCGTTATATTTGCTATTTTCATAAGGCAAAAAAAATCCCCAATATTTGGGGATTTTTTTTTCATCACACAATATTAGTGATTAGTTTTAATTGCTTCATGCTCAGCAGTCACGGCAATTTCTTCATTTAACGCTTCTTCTTCTGTTTCATGGTTATCGCCTTCAGCGCCATGCATCCAGTCAACAAGCTTGTCAGCCATGAAATAAAGAATAATACCTGCAACAGCTGAAGTAATAGCGATACCCGCGAAGATAGCCATTGCGTTTGCTAGTTGTTCTTCTTTAGCACCACCGTGACCAATGAATGAACCTACAATACCACCCACTTTGTTCGCGATTGCAATAAATAGGAACCATGCACCCATCATTAGCGAGGCGATACGTAGAGGAGCAAGTTTTGTCACCATTGAAAGACCAATTGGTGATAAACATAGTTCACCCATCGTATGGAAGAAATACGCACCTACAAGCCACCACATGCTTGATTTAGCATTTGCATCGCCGCCCATTTCTAGTACAGCACCAATCATGAATAGGAAACCAATACCGAGTAGAACAAGGCCTAAAGCAAATTTCACCGGTGAGTTTGGCTCATTTTTTCCTAAACGAACCCAGATTGACGCAATTACTGGAGCAAAAATAACAATGAACATTGCGTTCAAAGATTGGAACCATGTCGTAGGGACTTCCCAGCTACCAATCATGCGGTCAGTAAAGTCATTGGTGAATAGGTTCATTAGGCCACCGGCTTGCTCGAAGCCAGCCCAGAAGATAATGGTAAATAAACCCATAACCATGATTACTTTGATACGGTCACGTTCTATTTTTGTGAGAGGCTCTTTACGAACTTCACCTTTACTTTCATTCTTTTCTCGCTCAAGTTTCGCAGCTGGCACTACACCGATGTCGCCTAAGAGTCTCTGAGCAAATACAAATTGAATGATGAGAGATAGCACCATACCGATACCGGCACATAGGAAGCCCATTTGGAAGTTGCCATCATAGGCAGCAACAACAGAACCAACAATAATACCTGAAAGGAATGCACCTACGTTGATACCCATGTAAAAGATAGTAAATGCACCATCACGACGGTGATCACCTTCTTCATATAAATCACCCACCATGGTAGAAATATTCGGCTTAAATAGACCGTTACCAATAATCAAGGTGAATAAACCAACATAGAACATGGTTGTTTCCGCACCAGGGATCCAACTGTGGGGTAAAGCAAGTAAGAATTGACCCGCAGCCATTAATGCGCCACCAATCATGATAGCTTTACGTTGTCCAAGGTAGTTATCAGCTAACCAACCACCAATCAGCGGGGTTAAATAGACAAGACCAGTAAATGTACCGTAAAGAGAGATGGCGTCAGCTTGAGTCCAACCTAGACCGTGTCCGCCTTCAGATTGTACTTTATCAACCAAATAAAGTACCAAGATTGCGCGCATAGCATAGTAACTAAAACGCTCCCAAAGTTCTGTTGTAAACAGAAGGAACAACCCTTTCGGATGGCCGAGCATCGTCCCTGGTGATTTTGCTTCACTCATTAAGTAATCCACCTTAAGCTTGTGATTGCTGTGAAAACTTCACAGAAAAATGATTGTTTGCAAAGTGCGTTTTTATCAAGGTGAGAAATGAGTGAGTAATAATTCAACTCATATCTCAGTTAAAAAGCGCTTATTGTTTATTTTTTATGTAATTTAACTTCAATTCGACACCTTTTCAGCGTCAAACATCAAAAAGTTAACCTTATATACCCTTTTAATAGCGGTAAAGTCAATGTTAGCGGCTGTATTGCGAGAGGTGGGTTTTGTGTGTTGCCTGTTAATTTTTTGCAAATTCGCCCTTTATTTCATTCAGATTAATCCCTATTTAAGTTTGTCTTTAGCTGAATTAATGTTTTTAGGCATTAAGTCGATATAAGTTCATTACCTGCATCACATAAACTATGACCGTTTATTGCTTATATAAGCCTTATTCTTACAAATGTATTTTGCAAAACTGCAACAAATCGTTAAAATATGTCGGGTTTTGTAAAGGGTTTCAGTCAGGTACGTGTGTTCCTAATTTATTGGTGATACCAACATAAGTTGAGGTCTTTATGGTCAAAGTTAGACAGTACTTGTTTGGGAGTGCATTAGTGCTGCTGGTGCAGACTTCTGCGCTTGCGATGCAGTGGACTGACTCTGATGGTGACGGTGTGCCTGACAGTAAAGATGCTTGTCCAGACACTCCCGCAGGTGTGCGAGTGATGGCTAATGGTTGCCAAGACCCAGATGACATTGCTTTAGCTAAACAACTTGCGCAGTCGGCAAAGTCGGCGGTTAACCAGACCGAGATGTCTGAAGATACAGTAGCCGAAGCGGTGGCAAAGTGTCAGAAACTTTCTGATTACTGGACATGTATTAATCGTTTGCTCGTACCCGTGTACTTTCCATTTGGTAGTGCTGATGTATTAGCGACACAAGTACCAAATATTCAACGTTTAACAGACGTGATGGCGCAACTTGATCTTGCTCAGCTCGAAAAGGTCAAACTAACCATTAAAGGCCACACCGATGACATAGGCACTGATGAGGTGAACCAACGTCTATCTTTCGAGCGAGCGCAAGCGGTGCAAAAGCTGGTTGAACAGAAGTTAACCACACAATTTACAATTTCAGTAATTGGCATGAGTAACAAAAAGTCGATATCTAGCAACGCCTCTTCAGAAGGGCGACAAATCAATCGGCGAGTAGAGTTTTATATTTCAGCAGAATGAATCTGCTTACTTAATGGAGTAAGAAAATGGAAAACCTAGAGGGTTTAATGCAAGAAGCGCCCACTTTCGTCATGACATATGGTTTGAAAGTAGTTGCAGCAATTGTCATCTTTATTGTCGGTAAATATTTTGCAGGCGTGTTCAAACGTTTAACTGATAAAGTATTAACCGGTAGAGGTATTGATAAAACTGTTGCTTCATTTGTGGCTAATTTAGTCTGGGGTTTGGTTTTTGTATTTACTGTTATCGCTACACTTGGTCAGGTTGGTGTTCAAACCGCTTCACTGGTTGCTGTAATTGGTGCCGCGGGTTTAGCCGTTGGTTTAGCACTGCAAGGCTCGTTATCTAATTTTGCTGCAGGTGTACTAATGGTTGTCTTCCGCCCATGCAAAGTAGGCGACTTTGTTGAAGCGGCAGGTGTAGCAGGGGTAGTTGATGAAATCACTATTTTCTCTACTAAGCTTCGCACAGGTGACAACAAGACTATCATCGCACCAAATTCAGCAATGATGGACGGTACGATCATTAACTATTCTACTCAAGAAACACGTCGTGTTGATTTAGTCATCGGTGTAGGTTACACCTCTGATATTGCGCAAACCAAGCAAATTATTTCGACTGTGTTAGAGAATAATCAATATGTACTTAAAGACCCAGCGTTTACCGTTGCTTTAGGTGAGCTAGCGGATTGTTCAATCAACTTTGTAGTTCGCCCATGGGTTAAGACTGCTAACTACTGGCCAGCGCATTTTGAATTGTTAGAGCAAATTAAAATTGCCCTAGATGAAGCAAACATTGAGATCCCATTCCCACAAATGGATTTGAATGTAAAAGAGCTTCCAGCTCAGTAAATACATAAGAATTGCGATTAAAAACCAGCTTCGGCTGGTTTTTTTGTGTCCTTGCGATCAACTTTTATGTATTTAACGATTTGACCAAGACACTCGGCGAAACCGCGAGTATGATAAGCTAATTTGTCGGCAACGCATTAGGTAATACATGTTTGATTTTCGAAGTGACACAGTAACTAAACCAACAGCAGCAATGCGTCAAGCCATGGCCAATGCTGAAGTCGGCGATGATGTGTATGGTGATGACCCCAGTGTCAATGCGCTGCAAGAGTATGCTGCAGATACCTTTGGTTTTGATAGTGCCTTATTTGTGAGCTCTGGTACCCAAGCCAATTTATTAGCTTTAATGGCACACTGTGAGCGAGGCGATGAGTACATCTGCGGCCAACAAGCGCACAATTACATGTTTGAAGGTGGTGGAGCGGCAGTTTTAGGCAGTATTCAGCCGCAGCCATTAACTAACCAAGCTGATGGCAGTATTTTACTGTCTGATATTGAAGCGGCGATTAAGCCTGATGACATTCATTTTGCCCATACCAAGTTATTAAGTTTGGAAAATACCATTGGTGGTAAGGTGCTGCCGCAATCTTATTTAGCTGACGCACAGGCATTAGCCTTTAATCGCAACCTTAAAATTCACCTCGATGGTGCCAGAGTTGCTAATGCTGCCGTTGCTCAAGGCGTATCTATCAGCGAAATTACCCAGTACTTTGACTCGGTGTCTATCTGTTTATCTAAGGGCTTATGTGCCCCTGTAGGGTCAATATTATTAGGTGATGAGCGCTTAATTCATAAAGCTAAACGCTGGCGCAAAATGCTCGGTGGCGGTATGCGACAAGCAGGGATATTAGCTGCAGCTGGTCAATTATCGCTGACACAACAAGTTGAACGTTTGGAAGAAGACCATCAACATGCTCAATTGCTTGGTCAACTGATGGCACAGTTACCAGAATTTGATGTGGATATACAACAAGTACAAACCAATATGGTTTTTGCAACAGCAAAGGACTCCATCAATATCAGACAGGTGTGTCAGCAATTAATTGAGAAAGGCTTTCATGTTACTCCGAGTCACTCATTGCGGTTAGTCACTCATGCAGATATTACAGAGCAAGGAATTTATCAGTTTATCGAGGCGCTAAAAAGTGTACTTCAAACGCTAGATAAAGGTTAGGCGTTTTATTTTTCGTACCCATTGAGCCCGATTATGTGCTGAGATAGAAAATACAAAAGGAAGGCAATGGCTTCCTTTTGTTATTTTAAATAATGCCCATTGCCGCTTTAGTGGTTAAGGCAGGGATCGTTTGATGCTTTGTGGAAC
Organism: Shewanella maritima; assembly: GCF_043643735.1. Classification (GTDB taxonomy): domain Bacteria; phylum Pseudomonadota; class Gammaproteobacteria; order Enterobacterales; family Shewanellaceae; genus Shewanella; species Shewanella maritima_A. The sequence continues at coordinate 225,630 of NZ_JBHZSM010000001.1, read as the reverse complement.
TCACTCAACTTTTGCGATGCGATTATTATAATCTGTAATGAGGTGCTGTGTGATTTCTTTGGGATCGGCTTCGTTGCAACAGTCATCAAGTAAAATTTTGAAAGTAACCAAGGCGTGGCCATCATTGGGTAACCGGCTACTTTGTACGACAAAGTAAGCATGTTCATTCTCAGCTTTTCTAACAATATAGTTATCGATATCTAAGAATTTACTGCCAGAGTTGTTGTGCCATTTGGTGATGCGGTTTAGTGCAATTTCGCAAGAGTGGTTGATCTCAATATGGTTTAACCAGCTAGCAGGTTTGTCTTTATCTTTGTAATGCGGGCATCTTACTGTGTAGTTGTAGACATGGGTGATTGCTGTCATTTGTTTCTACCTATCTGGATGATCTTGGTTCAATCATAGACCTGAAAATGACAAAGCAACAAGGAATTTACTGATTATTTTAGACTTGTTTAACAGTTATTAATCATTTATATCAAATGCTAATATTTATCGATAAAACCACTTGAATAATGCAAGAAATAAGCGCTAAATGGATAGTTAATTCAGTAATTTGAAATGTAACATTACGCTACTACCTTCCTGGTCTCCAGCAAATAACCTCACTCATTGCGCAAGGTAAATGAACAAAAAAATAGAGCACTCATCAGCACTCTATTTTATGCAGTTTGTATGAACCACTTGTTAACATATGCTCAATTACATCAGTTCTCTAACTCAGACGAATTGAGCAGCTAACAAGCGAGTCATTACCTTTACTCAACGCACGCTTTCTCAAGCAACTTATACTCGAAGCTATTTAAAGTGCATTAGTGAAGATTTGACAGATTTCTTCATGTGTTGCTTGTTGTGGGTTCGTTAGACCACAAGCATCTTTTAAGGCGTTATCAGCTAATGTTGGAATGTCTTCAGCTTTCACGCCAAGCTCAGTTAGGTTTGCTGGAATGTCGATGGCTTTAGAAAGGCTACGGATAGCATCTAAAGCAGCTTCAGCACCTTGTTCGGCCGTTAAGCCAGACACATCAACATCCATAGCTTTGGCAACGTCAGCTAAACGCTGTGGTACAACTTTCGCGTTGTAAGCTTGAACATGAGGCAGCAAGATGGCATTACACACACCATGTGGTAGATCGTAGAATCCACCTAACTGATGCGCCATTGCATGCACATAACCTAAGCTTGCATTGTTGAAAGCCATACCGGCTAAGAATTGTGCGTAAGCCATTTGCTCACGTGCATCAATGTCATCGCCATTTTGTACAGCGTTGATTAGGTTCGCTTGAATAAGTTCAATGGCCTTGATTGCACATGCATCAGTAATTGGGTTAGCAGCAATAGATACATAAGCTTCTACAGCATGAGTTAACGCATCCATGCCTGTTGCCGCTGTTAATGACTTAGGTTTCTCAAGCATTAACTCAGGGTCATTAACTGACAAAATTGGCGTGGTATTTTTATCAACGATGGCCATTTTAATGTGGCGAGCTTCGTCAGTAATAATACAAAAACGCGTCATTTCACTTGCTGTACCTGCTGTGGTGTTGATTGCTACCAGTGGCATTTGAGCTTTGGCCGACACATCCACACCTTCATAATCTTGAATTTTGCCGCCATTTGTCGCAACCAATGCAATACCTTTGGCGCAATCGTGTGGTGAGCCTCCACCAAGTGAAATCACAAAATCACACTGGTTTTGCGCTAACAGTGTTAGGCCTGCTTCAACATTGCCAGTCGTTGGATTAGGTTGCACTCCATCAAAGACCACAGATTCAATGGCATTTGTTTGTAGCTTATCGACTACTTTTGCAACTAAACCAATGTCGACTAATGGCTTGTCGGTGACAACTAATGCTTTGTTGTAGCCTAGTGCCTTAATGTCATTAATCGCTTCTTCAACACTGTTTTGACCAAGGATGTTGACACTTGGAATGAAAAATTTAGCAGCCATGGTATGCCTCTCTATTGTTTCAAATTTAAGATTCTGAAATCACAATATCAGGCATATTAAAGGGGGACTGTGACAGAGGTCTGAAATAATTATGACAACTAACTCTTTGGGAGTATGAATTTCATTAAAATGTTAATGAGATAACAAAAACAAAAAGATTGCTCAGTCGAAGTGTAATATTGGCACAGACAATGATGCCTGAATTGGTGGTTTTTAATCAAACTTAGTCGAATTCATATTTGAATAATTGTATATAGTTCATTAGCTTAAGCTAATGATGAGCGGAAGTCGTTCAAATGCGTTTATTAAAAATAACAGGCGGCGGTGAAGCATACTTTTTCGGGTTACAGAAAAAAATGAGGTCGGTAAATGTTAGAAATGGCTGGCAGTATGAATGTTACTACCAGCACAATGCATGATCACTTGGATTGAGATACAAAGTTATCTTATTCACTCGGGCATGTGGTTGAACTCACTTTATTAATGACAATATCGGTCACTGGTACGTCAGTAAAGGTTACACCATTTTTTATTACGCTATGTGTATTAACCGCATTCATGGTGTCCATAAACTCAATGCCTTGGACGATTTTACCAAATACGGCGTATCCGCCTTGATTCGGGTAATCTAGGTTAGTGTTGTCATGAATGTTAAAGAAAAACTGTGATGTGGCTGAATCAAGTGATTGTGTTCTTGCCATTGCAATAGTGCCACGTTCATTTTTAAGTCCCACACTCGACTCATTTGTAATGGGATCTTGAGTGTCTTTGAATTCCAGTTCAGCGGTCGCACCGCCACCTTGGTTAACGAAGTTGTTAACGATACGGTGGAAAATAGTGCCATCATAAAAGCCTGACTCGGCGTAATCGATAAAGTTGTTACCTGTGATTGGGGTATTAGTTGTATCAATACCGAGTGTTAAATCGCCCATGGTGGTTTCCATGAGGAAACATTGACTGATAACCATTTCAACGGGATCAGGAGTAGGGGTTGGATCTGGAGCTGGGTTACCAGAGTCACTTGAACCGCCGCAAGCAGTTAAACAAGTCACAAATACAACAGGTAATAAATGTTTCATTCTATGCCTTTGATAAATAATTTCGATTCAAACGGTTTGTTATTGTTCAGTTGCGATTTTGTTGGTAACTCTTGTTTGTTTCAAGTCTAATTAACCAAATGCACACTTATAGATACAAGTTGTTACCGTTGCGCCGATTAACTTACTCATTACAACGAATTTAGCGTTTATGTTCTGTAACAGCTTGAGTTAGGGATATAATAACGTTTTATCATTCTGAGTTAGTTACCATGCCATTTTCTGAGTTTTGTTTCCCCCAAGCCCTATGTCAGGCCATTGATGAAGTCGGCTATGTCGCTGCAACACCTATTCAACAGGCCGTTATTCCTTGGGTCATTCAAGGTGAAGATATTTTGGCGAGTGCTGAGACTGGTACGGGCAAAACTGCTGCTTTTGCCTTACCGCTTTTAACAAAGCTTGCTTCGGATGATTTCGAACAACATAGCCTTAAAGTGCTAGTGATGGCTCCTACGCGTGAATTAGTGATTCAAATTCATGAAAGTTTTGAAAAGTATGCCCAGTATTTATCGCTAAAAAGTGTTGCTGTTTATGGTGGGGCGAGTATTAATCCACAGCGAAAATCCCTAGCAAGTGGTGTTGATATTTTGGTGGCAACACCGGGGCGTTTATTCGATATCATTGGCCAATACGGTCTAGATTTGAGCTCGGTAAATCATTTGGTTATTGATGAAGCTGACAGAATGTTAGACATGGGCTTTGTTAGAGATATTGAAAAAGTGCAATCTCTGGTGGCAAAACAGCACCAAACTATGATGTTTTCAGCAACCTACTCTAGTGATGTTGAAGCACTTGCCACACGTATGCTCCAGTCACCGAAAGTGGTGAATGTAAAAAGGCAATCTACTGCGAACACCATTACTCAGAAGGCTTATCTATTAGATAAAAGAAGAAAGGCTGAGTTGTTATCTGAGTTAATCGGGATCCATAACTGGCAGCAATTATTAGTCTTTACCAGTACCAAAGAAACCGCTGAATATTTGATTAAAGAGCTAACTTTAGATGGCATCAAAGCGGCTGTGTTTCATGGTGATAAAACGCAAGGTGCGCGCAATAAAGCCTTGGCTCAGTTTAAAGCGGGTGAGTTGCGCGTATTAGTTGCAACTGATCTTGCTGCTCGTGGTTTAGATATTGAAGCTCTTCCTAGGGTGGTTAACTTTGAACTGCCTGAAGAAAATGAAGATTATGTACATCGCATTGGCCGTACTGGCAGAGCTGGAAAATTGGGTGAGGCTATTTCATTTTTCAGCCCACAAGAGCGAAATAAACTTGCCGAAATCGAAGCATTGATTGGCCAATCAATTCAAGTCGATGTGCCAAAAGGCTATGAGGCTGGCGCACCACTACCTGCGAGATATCGTGAGTTGGTGAGTGAGAAACCTAAGAAAAAGGCATCATTTAAACATGCCGGAAAAAATAAACACTCAAGCTCAAAAGGCAACGGTAAGGTAAAAGCTAAACCAAGTCGTCGAGGCAAATATGCGAAGGGCTAACTTGCCTTTGACGTCAGTTATGATTAGCTTGAATTGATAGCTTGTTTCAGGGAAGACTATGAAGATCTCCACAAAAAAGATTAACGTGAATGTGATCACCGGCTTTTTAGGCGTCGGTAAAACCAGCTTGATTAAAACCTTGTTGCAGCATAAGCCTGATAATGAAACATGGGCGGTGTTGGTGAATGAGTTTGGCCAAGTTGGTATTGATGCCAGCTTAATGAGCGCCAAAGATAAAGCTGCAGGTGAGCTATTAATTAAGCAAGTGCCAGGGGGGTGTTTGTGCTGTGCGGCGGGTTTACCAACTCAAGTGGCAATTAGCCAGCTTATTCAACAAGCAAAACCAGACCGAATATTGATTGAGCCCACAGGGCTTGGACACCCTAAGCAAATCATACAGACGCTTTGCAATGAGTATTTCTCACCTGTGTTACAACTTGACTCTGTTATCACCCTGATAGATGCCACAAAGGTAGCAGATGAGAAATACGCACTTAACGATACCTTTATACAGCAGGCCAGAGTAGCTGATGTTGTGATTGCCAGTAAATCAGAAACCTATGGTGATAATGATTTAAGCTCTCTAAGTGATTGGTTATCAGTCATTGGCGCATTCCCGCAGCACACAATAGCAGGAACACTGCCTCTACAAACCGAAGCGCTAACACAGCTCCAAAACCTTATTTGTCACCCTAGCACCTTTACATCGCGTATTGCAGCTAAACCCATCCAAACTCAGCGAACGAGCTTTGTTGCACCACAAGCGCCTGGATTATTTACCGATAACAACTTGGTTGAACCTACGCTATTGGCTGACATTGACTGGCAAGGTGAGATGATGCAGTACTTTACTCATCAACAGCAAGAATATGTCAGCCACGGATGGGTATTCGCGCCGGAAGTGAGTTTCGGATTTGACCGGTTTATGACATGGGTGAAATCACAGCAACATGCCAATGTGGTTAGGCTCAAGGGCGCGGTGATAACTTATGATGGTATTTTAGGTGTAAATTGGGTTGACAGTGATTTGTGCTTGAGTGAGCTAGATGAAACCTTTGATTCACGTGTCGAAATTATTGTTAATGAGTCGAACCCTTGCGCGCAACCATTTGATAAAGCACAAGTCGAACAAGCACTGCTTGGGTGTATCGGTGGTCATTAATTCGCTGTTTATTGTTCGTAATATCGTTTGAGTTAGTTCCTTGTATTTCACTCATTAAAAAAGGCATTGATGTATTCAATGCCTTTTTGGTTTTGTGCCATTAACACTTGCGTTTAGCCTATTAACGAGTGCACTCTTCGAGTAAATAGGCTAAGTGGCGATAAGAAATCCCACTGTGTTGGGTTAACCCCACTTCACACATACGGTTGGCGTAATAGCCTTCTTTAGTTTGAGTAGGAATGAGCTTTTTGATATTGCGTAATGCGCTGGCATTAATTTCAGGCTTATATAGCCCTTTTTCACCTGCATAACCACAACACGTTATTCCTGCTGGCAGTACTACTTGTTCGGCACAGGCATCAGCAATGGCTTGGAGTTTAGGCTCAAGCTTCATTTTTCTGGCACTACAGCCTTGATGTAAGGTGATATTGGCTTTCTTGGAAATGTTGATATTTGGCAAAATGTTATCATGCATAAATTCCACGAGATCAATCACATCCACTTTAGGGTTACCTGTTAGGGTGCGGTATGTACATGATAATGCATCCACAACCACTGGCACCTTACCACCATCTGTCATTTGGCTAACGGCTTCAATTAGCTCATCGCGTTTAGCATTGGCATTGTTGAAGTCACCTTTTGATTCCCACATCTGCCCACAACATAAATGACGTGTGTTATCTGGTGTCAACACATTGTAGCCCGCACGCTCCAATAGAGTGATCACAACCTCAGACAAAGAACGTTGATCTGGGTCTTTCGGAGTTGGACCAAAAGTTCTACCGCCACACGCAGGGAAGTAAACGATTGTTTCTTGTCCTGACTTGGCCGGAGAAGGTTTAGCGACTTTACCGCCTTTTGGAAAATCAGGATTCCAATAAGGCACTTCTTTACTCAGCATACGGCCAACACCCATTAGGCTGTTAGTCACCTTAGCACCGGTTATTTTGTGCACAACGCCTAAGGCATCAAAGCCTGAACTAATCACTTGATTGACTTTACCAAAATGATTGGCTTGAAAATCAAGTACTTTTTGCTCAGTTGAAGTGATGTAAGGTGTACGCAGTTTACGAACCAAGTCGCCCATGCTGTTATCAACAGGGCAGGCAATGGTGCATAACTGGCAAGCTGCACAGGTATCAATCACGTCATACTTTGAGTCTGCGCGCATTTTCTCTGCTGCAACACTGTCGCCTGACTGCTCTAGACGTTCTATTTCACGTAATGTAGCAATACGCTGACGTGGCGAGAAGTTGAGTGCCGATGTAGGGCAGGTTTTCTCACAAAAGCCACATTCGATACAACGGTCAACTAAGTCATCAACCACCGGACATGGCTTAATGTTCTTAACATGAATGTTGGCATCGTCATTGAGCAGGACACCAGGGTTCAATAAGCCTGTAGGATCAAATACCTGTTTGATTTGCTTCATTAAGGTATATGCATCGGTTCCCCATTCCATTTCAACAAACGGGGCAACAGCTCGGCCAGTACCATGCTCAGCTTTCATCGAACCGTCATACTTGTTGATCACCATTTCGGCTACATCTTCCATAAAGGCATGGAAACGATCGATATCCTCTTTACTCGAGAATGTTGGCGTGATGATAAAGTGGAAATTGCCCGCTAGGGCATGCCCATAAATCACACCTTCAGGATAGCCGTGTTTATGGAACAACTCGGTTAAGTCTGCTGCAGCTGGCGCAAGGTGAGGTAGCTCAAATGCCACATCTTCAATAATGACGGAAGTCCCTTTAGGGCGTTCACCGCCAATGATTGGAAATAATCCTGAGCGCATTGCCCAGTATTGACCATAAACAGCTGGATCGTCACTGAAGGCAATAGGCCGTTCAGTTTCAATATGTGCGATACTTTCAATAACGGTTTGAGTATTTCGCTCAAGCGTTTGTTTGTCATTTGCACGACACTCAATGAGCAAAATGGCAGCGCCTTCTTGTAAATTTGATAACCACTCAGGCATGCCAGGCTTACCCATAACGGCTTTTATTGATGCCCAGTCCAATAACTCTACCGCGGCAACGGCATCGGTATTTAATGGTGGTACGGCTTTCGCTGCATCTTCCATATTGAAAAATACAGCCATCGCTGAAGCTTTGAATCTAGCTTCGTCAACGGTGTTGTAGGTCACTTCATTGACAAAGGCTAACGTACCTTCTGAGCCCACAATCAAATGATTAATAATATCAAAAGGATCGCTGAAATCGACCAGCGCGTTGATGCTATATCCCGTGGTATTTTTGATGGCAAATTTCTTCTTAATACGTGCCGTCAATGTTGGATTATTTTGAGTCATCTTAGCGAGATCACTCAAAGCGGTTAATAGTTCTGCATGTGTTGCTGAAAAGCGTGCCTTAGATTGTTCACAACCCGTATCTAACTCAGTACCGTCTGCGAAAATGAGTTTGGCAGAATCGATGGTTTGATAAGTGTTTTGCGCGGTGCCACAACACATTCCTGAGGCGTTATTTGATACCATACCGCCAATTTTTGCACAGGCAAGGGTGGCAGGATCGGGGCCAATTTTTTTATCAAAGGGTTTTAATGCGGTATTGGCATCAGCACCGATGACTGCTGAGCCCAAGGTAACTTTACTGTGGTCATCACTAATGTCGATTTTTCTAAATCCATCATGGCCTAGCATTAGCAAAATACCTTCACCGATAGCTTGGCCAGACAAACTAGTGCCAGCAGCGCGATAAGTAATGGGCGCTTGATATTTGTTGGCGATCTCTAAGGTTGCTTTAACTTGTTCCGTATCATCGGCATGTATCACAATTTCAGGTACGATGCGGAAATAACTGGCATCTGTTGACCATGCGAAACGGCGCACTGGGTCATTACTAACGGCATCTTTGCCTAATTTTAAAACTAGCTCATCCATGACAGCTTGATAATTAATACTCATAAACTGTACTCATATTTTTGACAGGTTAACGAGGCCAAAGCCTTGCTTTGGCCTAAATTAGGCAGGGATTAGAAACCACCCCAAATGAATGCTACTGTGCCGCCAATAAAGGCATAAGCAAGGGCGACTGGCATTGTTTTACGGATAATCTCTGATTCACGTCCAGCCATACCAACAACTGTCGCAGCCGCAACAACGTTCATTACACACATCATGTTACCGGCGTTAGCACCAATGCCCTGTAAACCAAGTACCAGTGCGTGGTTCATGCCGATATTATCTGCTACTGAATATTGTAGACCAGAGAACATCATATTGGAGAAGGTGGCAGAACCAGATAAGAATGCACCAAAGATACCTACCACAGGTGCAACCCAAGCCCATACTGCGCCCATACTACTCGCTAGCAAATCCGCAAGCGCGACTGGCATCGATGCGAGATTGGCACTATTTTCACCTGAGTTAAGGAAGATTTTAACCATTGGCACTGACGCGCCTAATGAAATAATAGTCGGTAACATGGATGAACAAGACGTTGTGAATGATTGTTTAATGGCATCGCTTTTCATTTTGAACAATACAAAGCCAATTAAACACACCACCACAAAGAAAATACCCGGAGCATAGAACGTCGCAAAGCTGGCACCTAAATCAGTACCAAGCAGGTTTGTCCAACTGATATTAAAGCTGGTTAAGAATGACTTGAATGGCTCGATGACGCGAGACAGTACCAATAATGCCGCCATAATTAAATATGGAGACCAAGCGGCGATTTGGCTAAATTTAGTATGCTGTTGAGTCGTTTGTTGCTGCGTATCACCTGTTGAGTCTGACTCTTCAAAATCATTCCAAGGCGTGTCTGGCAGTAGCCAGCCTTTTTTAGCAACTGGAATAACGATTGCCATACCGATCAGTGCGCCAATAACTGATGGAAACTCTGGGCCTGCGACATAGTTAATACACCATGCTGGAACAGTAAAGGCAAAACCAGAAAATAGGGCAAACTTCCACACCTGTAAGCCTTCTTTGAACGACTTATTCTTACCAAAGAAGCCAGTTAATATCATCACTAATGCCAGTGGAATGAGTGAACCGGTTATTAAGTCAATGGTGATCATATGCATTGCAATAAACTGCGCATAATCAGCAAAGTTACCACCATGTGCAGCCACTTGTTCAGCGGCCATATTTATCCCGCCTTCTGTTAAGCCTTGTTCCATACCGAACAGCACTGGCAGGCCAATGGCACCAAAAGACACTGATGTGGAATCAGCAATCAAGGCAACTACTGCCGCGGCAATTGGCGGCACACCAAGTAGCACAAGTAACGGTGCACCAATGGCAGCGGGTGTACCAAAACCTGCAGAACCTTCAATAAAGGAGCCAAATAGCCAACAAATGATGATGACTTGAACGCGAGCGTCACTGCTGATGTTGGTGAAGCCAGAGCGAATAGTGTCCATCGCACCGGAATATTTGAGTGTGTTAAGTAGGAAAACAGCACCGAAAATGATGGAAAGTGGGGTGATTGCCGACAATAGCCCCTCAACCACAGATGCGGCTAGGAAGGTTGTGTCCATTTGCCAAATAAAGATTGCGGCTAGTGCTGTAGCAACCATTGATATTGGCATGGCTCTCGACGCTGGCATGCGTAGAAAAACCAGGAACACCATCACACTAATGATGGGTGTTAAACTTGCGATTAATTGTAGAGTTGTCATGCTTGCCTCAATTTGAGAACGATAGAGTTAAGTCTTTTAATATTATTATTGGACTAAATTACTGCTTACTAAAAATGCGCGTCTAATAGACGCTATTTCATTTGTTAATTAATTGATCAAGATCATCTATTGCCGCAACACATGACCACAGCCTAATAAGTGAGAGCTAGGTCTAACTTATGCTAAACCGGCTGTGATTTTTGTCACAATTGTCAACTATCTATAAAGGAGTAGTTAAGGGTTTGTAATAACTAAAAGTTATTTTATTAAGCTCTTTTATACTATCTTTTTTCATTTGATTTAGATGTGAATTGGGTCACGAGAAATCGGTATGTATTACGTTAGGGGATGGCTAAAACCCTGATAGCACTTCTTATCTAATCACCGTTTAATCGGCTCACGATTAGTCTAACTTTGAGGGCGGAAGGGGAAGGAAGTATTAAAAAATAATCGTTAAAATAACTTCGAACCCCAGCCTAGTTTGTTACGTAGCACGTGGAAGTAATTATGACCTTTAGGGTGGATCAACCTTAGGCAATCAGTCGAGCGTCGTAATACGATTTCATCACCGGGTAAAACTGCTAAGTGAACATGACCATCACAGCTTACTTCAAGGTTTTCACCATTGTCAGGCGAAACAACTAATTTGATTGTACTACTTGCATCAACCACTATTGGGCGGCATGAAAGTGTGTGAGGGAACATAGGCACTAAAATCAGTGCTTGTAGGTTTGGGGTAAGTATTGCTCCGCCTGCAGAAAGTGAATAGGCAGTCGAACCAGTAGGTGTTGATACAATCATACCATCGGCGCGTTGGCTGTACATAAACTGTTCATCTATGTACACCTCAAACTGGATCATATGGGCAATTTTACCTGGGTGTAAAACGGCTTCATTGACAGCTGTGTTACTTGAAGTAATTTTGCCATGGCGATGCACTTCAGCTTCCAATAGGAATCTGTGCTCAGTTTCAAATTCGCCATCAAGTACATTAGATAAAGCATTTTCGAAGTTATCTGGTGGCAGATCAGTTAAAAAACCTAAATTGCCACGGTTGACACCGATTACAGCGATATCAAAGCGCGCCAGTACTCTTGCTGCACCCAGCATATTACCGTCGCCACCGACCACGATGGCTAGATCGCAACACTCGCCAAGTTCTAACAAGTCTACGGCTTTTATATCAGTACCAAGCTCAGCTGCGACACGTTCTTCAACAATGACAACGTAGCCTTGCATAGACAACCAATGATGTAACCGTTTCAAGGTTAAATTGGTGCCTTTGTGATGAGGTTTACCAATTAAACCTATGGTAGTAAACTTTTTGCTCATAAATTGATTAGTTCGGCCGACAGCCCTTGAAAGCACAAGATTGATCCCCATAATATACCCAAACTAGATATTTGTGTCAGTTTAGAGGTGAAAAACCGTTAAACGGGCGTCGATTTATACAGAATGTGAAAATAGAGCATTTTTAGCTGGAGTGAAAATGAGCAACGAGTCAAACAATGCCCCTGAAGAGCATGTGGAAGAAGTAGTGAATACCGAAGTTGAGTCTGGTGAGCAATCAGAAGCAAGCTTAATGGACGAGCTAACCCAAGCTAATTTCCGTATCGAAGAGTTAGAACAACAACTTGCAGAAACTCAGGCTGCATTAGCTGAGCGTAAAGATGTTGAGTTACGTGCGGCTGCAGAGACACAAAATATTCGTACTCGTTCAGCTCAAGAAGTAGAAAAAGCCCGTAAGTTTGCTTTAGAAAAATTTGCAAATGAGCTGCTACCTGTGATTGATAACATGGAGCGCGCACTGCAAGGTACATCGGCTGAAGATGAAGCAACTAAAGCCGTTCATGAAGGTGTTGAATTAACCCTTAAAGGTTTCTTATCTACCGTTGATAAATTTGGCGTTAAGCTGGTTGACCCGCAAGGTGAAGAGTTTAACCCAGATCACCACCAAGCCATTGGTATGCAGCCAAGCAATGAATTCCCTGCCAATACTGTGATGATGGTGATGCAAAAGGGCTACCTATTAAATGACCGTTTATTACGCCCTGCAATGGTAATGGTTTCTCAAGGTGGTGGTAGCGTTGATACTGAAGCATAATTATCATAGTTGAATTATGTTTAAAGGGCTGATGTTTCAGCCCTTTTTTGTGCTTTAAATTCTCATTTATTAAAGCTGTTCGAATAAATATTATGACAAATAAAAAGCCCTTGATAGTTAGCTATCAAGGGCTTTGTTGTTTCTAAGATACAAAAACTTCAGTGTTTTAGGGTTTAAGCAAAGTGAGGTTTACTCTGCTAAAAACTCAGAAACCTGTGCTGTAATGCCTTTAGCATCAAGTCTCAGCTCTGCAATAATTTCATCCGGTGCGCCGTGCTTGATAAACTCATCGGGTAAACCAATTTGCAAGCATGGCTTAACGATTTTGTGCTGCATCAATGCCTCAATGACACCGCTACCCGCGCCGCCCATGATGGCATTTTCTTCAACTGTCACTATTACATCGTGAGTGTTGGCTAGCTCGAGCAGTAAATCCATGTCTAACGGCTTCACAAACCGCATGTCGGCAACGGTAGCATCTAAGGTCTCTGCTGCAGCTAAGGTGGCAGCTAGCGTGGTACCAAAGTTTAGCATGGCAATACGCTTGCTTTCGCTTTGGCGCTTCAACAGACCTTTACCGATTGGTAGCAGAGTCATTTGTTCTACTTGCTCAGCACCAGTGGCAGAACCACGTGGGTAACGAACGGCACACGGTCCATCTTGGTATAAATGACCTGTGTGCAGCATTTGGCGACACTCATTTTCATCAGATGGCGCCATGATAACCATATTGGGAATACAGCGCATAAAGCTTAAATCAAATGCCCCCTGATGGGTTGGGCCATCAGCGCCAACAATACCGCCGCGGTCAATTGCGAATAACACCGGTAATTTCTGTAAGGCAACGTCGTGAATGAGCTGATCGTAGCCACGTTGTAAGAAGGTAGAATAAATAGCTACAACGGCATTTAGACCTTCAGTAGCAAAGCCTGCCGCTAAAGTGACAGCGTGTTGTTCAGCAATAGCCGCATCAAAATACTGCTTAGGGTATTTCTGTGAGAATTCGACCATACCTGAGCCTTCACGCATTGCTGGTGTGATGGCCATCAGTTGACTATCTTGGACTGCGGTATCGCATAACCATTTACCAAATACCTGTGAGAACGTTGGATCAGATGGTTTTGCAACTGGTTTTTTGAACTGGCTTGGGTCAAATTTGGGAACGGCATGCCAACCGATTGGATCTTTCTCTGCAGGTTCATAACCACGACCTTTCTTAGTCATGATATGTAAAAATTGTGGGCCGCTTAAGCTACGCATATTGCGTAACGTTTCAACCAATGCTTCCACATCATGGCCATCAATTGGGCCAATATAGTTAAAGCCCAGCTCCTCAAATAGAGTACCTGGCACCACCATGCCTTTTAAGTGTTCTTCGGTGCGCTTAGCGATTTCTTTAATGGCAGGCATGTCTTTTAACACGCGCTTTGAATTTTCTCGAATCGTGGTGTAAAAGCGACCAGACATCAGTTGAGCTAGATGGTTATTTAATGCACCCACATTTTCTGAGATTGACATCTCATTGTCATTTAAGACCACTAACATGTCATTGTGTAGATCGCCGGCATGGTTCATGGCTTCAAAAACCATACCGCCTGTCATCGCACCGTCGCCAATAACAGAGACCACTTTACGGCCTTTGTTTTCGCGCTCTGCGGCAACAGCCATGCCTAATGCGGCACTGACGGATGTGCCTGAGTGACCTACGCTGAAAGTGTCGTATTCACTTTCTTCACGCCAAGGGAAGGGATGCAACCCATTTTTCTGACGTATGGTGTGCATTCTGTCGCGGCGGCCCGTTAAAATTTTGTGCGGGTAAGCTTGATGGCCAACATCCCAGATCAAACGGTCAAATGGTGTGTTGTATACATAATGAAGTGCGACAGTGAGCTCAACCGTACCTAAGCCTGATGCAAAGTGGCCACTTGAGTTACCAACAGATTGTAATAAAAACTGACGTAACTCATCTGACAATTGCGGTAATTGGCTCTGCGGTATTTGTTTTAACTCTTCCGGTGTATTGGCTTTAGCAAGCACCGGGTATTGCGACATATCAAAACTCATTGGTGATAATCTGCTCTGTTATAGTCGACGCTCAATGATGTAGCGAGCGAAGTTAGCAATTAGTTGGCTATTGTAAGGTATATTAGCCAACGCTGATAGTGCATCGTTAATTAGTTGCTGAGCACAATCTTGTGCTCCTGGCAGTCCGAGCAGCTGAGGGAAAGTGCTTTTGTTTGAGTCCTGATCACTGCCCTGTGGCTTGCCTAGTTCTTCCGTACTGGATGTAATATCTAAAATATCATCCTGCACTTGGAACGCTAAGCCTAACGCCTTGGCATAATCAATCATGGATGCCGTTGTTTTGTCGTCTGCTTGAGCCGCAATTAATGCCAGTTCTACGGCGCAAATGATCAATGCACCCGTTTTTTTATTATGGAGTTCAGTTAGCCTGTCTAAATCAATACGGCAATTGGTAGCGCTAAGATCAATTGCTTGCCCACCACACATACCTCGATAGCCTGCTGCTTTAGCTAATGATTGCACCATGTTTAGTTGCTGCTGAGCAGTTAAATCTTGATGAGATTCAGTGATTAATTCAAAGGCCATAGATTGCAAAGCATCACCGGCTAAAATGGCCGTTGCCTCATCAAATGCAATATGTACAGTAGGCTGACCGCGACGTAATTCATCATCATCCATTGCCGGAAGGTCGTCATGAATTAACGAATACGCATGAATGCACTCAATTGCAGCCGCTGCATTATCAAGCGATGACAAAGATTTACCGAGCATTTGACCAATACTGTAAACCAGAAAGGGGCGAATTCTTTTGCCGCCGAGCAAAGCGCCATGTTTCATTGCGGCTTTGAGGGCTGGAGCTGCTTCATCTAGTTGATCGATTTTATCAGCCAGTACACCATTTACCCGCTGTTGAATCTGGGTAAGAGCGTCTGATAATTGAGGCGTTACTTGAGCTTTTGTGTTCATGAATGTGTTATTCAGCTGTCGTCGGCATTGGTTGTAATGACTCGGAATCCTCTTCCATTAAGATAGAGACCTTCTGCTGTGCTTGATCTAATTTGGTTTGACTTTGACGGACTAATTTAATTCCACGTTCAAATTGTTTAAGGGCGTCATCAAGAGAGACATCGCCTTGTTCTAGTTGATCAACAATTTGCTCAAGTTCAGAAATTGCTTGTTCGAAACTGAGGTTTTCAGGTTTTTTAGCCACTGTATTTGTTCCTATAGTTTTGCGAGTGACAAGGTATATCAGGCCGTCTTGTGGGTCAAATTAAGTCGATGGATATTTGCACAAGCACACGCTTTAGTGACCAAGTTTAGTAATAAACTGTAAATAAAGGCTAAACTTGAGACAACTATGACCGATAAGTAATTGTAATCGCTGTTTGTTAGCCTAAAATACTTATGTGTCTCATTTGGCCTGTAGAACACAATTTAAGCCAATTCTTGTGTGTTAGCCTAAGTTATTATATTACACGTGAGTACCAGTAAACACAGCAATACAATCAACAAGAAACATGATTAAGGAAATAATGTGGATTTAGCTACCCTAATCGGAATTATCGGTGCGTTTGGATTTGTGATTGGTTCAATGGCTTCTAGTGGGGGCGTGGGACTGTTCATTAACGTGCCTTCTTTGTTGATTGTGGTCATGGGGTCACTGTTTGTTGTATTGATGAAGTTCAATCTAAAACAGTTTCTCGGATCGGTTAAAATCGGTCTAAAAGCTTTCATGTTCAAAATTGATAAGCCGGAAGAGTTAATTGAGCAATCAGTTAGTATGGCTGATGCTGCCCGAAAAGGTGGTTTCCTAGCTTTGGAAGAAGCGCAAATTACCAACAGTTTTATGCAAAAAGCTGTCGATATGTTGGTAGATGGCCATGATGGCGAAGTGGTAAGAAATGCCCTTGAAAAAGATATATCACTCACTGAAGAACGCCACAAACTTGGGGTGAGCATTTTTAAAGCCTTGGGAGATGTTGCTCCCGCAATGGGTATGATTGGTACGCTGGTGGGCTTAGTTGCCATGCTGTCAAACATGGATGACCCAAAAACCATTGGTCCTGCGATGGCAGTGGCATTGTTGACGACCCTTTATGGCGCCATGATTGCGAATATGGTGGCAATCCCCATGGCCGATAAACTTGAGCTGCGAATGAAAGAGGAGCTGCTCAATCGCAATTTAATTATGGATGCTGTGCTCGCCATTCAAGACGGTCAGAACCCTCGTGTTATTGAAGGCTTCTTGAAAAACTACCTTGCTGAAAAAGCCCGTGTTATTGATACCACGGACGGGGAATAGCCCATGGCAAAAGCACAAAAATGTGATTGCCCACCACCAGGCGCACCGCTTTGGTTAGCAACCTTTGCGGACTTGATGTCGCTATTGATGTGCTTCTTTGTTCTCCTGTTAGCCTTTTCAGAAATGGATGTGCTCAAATTTAAGCAAATTGCAGGCTCAATGAAGTATGCATTTGGTGTACAAAATAAAGTTGAAGTCAAAGACATCCCCAAAGGGACATCTGTCATCGCACTGGAGTTTAGACCTGGTCGCCCTGATCCCACACCCATTGAGATTATTAATCAGCAGACTAATGAGATGACTCAGCAAACCATTGAGTATCAAGCTGGTGATGATGACAGTGCAGGTGGAGTACAGAAACAATCTGGTGAACAACGTGGTGGTAATGCATCCGCTACAGCGCAACAAGCAGCTCAATCAGCACAACAAAGTGCGGCATCTGAGCAAGATAATATCAATGAGCAAGTCAAGAAAATGGCTGAGCAATTGAATGAAGAAATTGTCGATGGCGCAATTGAAATTGAATCACTGGGTCAGCAAATCATTATTCGTATCAGAGAAAAAGGCGCGTTTGCTTCTGGCTCAGGCTTTTTACAGCCTAGATTCAAACCCATCGTGCGTTCAATTGGCGAGTTGTTGAAAGACGTACCAGGCATTATTACGGTTTCTGGTCATACCGATGGCGCGCATATTAATAATGAGCTTTATAGCTCTAATTGGGATTTATCGAGTCAACGAGCCGTAGCCGTCGCTCATGAAATGATGCTAGTGCGTGGCTTTGATGAAGCACGAATGAAAGTGGTGGGTGAGGCCTCTAACAAGCCATTGGTTGAGAATGACTCAGACGGGAATCGTGCTCGCAATAGACGTGTTGAGATCTCCATAGAGCAAGGCAAACCCATGGAATCTGATGAAATTACCATTGCACAGTAATCAGCCAAGTTAGCAACAACTCTTTAATCATTACAAGCACCTTTATGAGGTGCTTTTTGCTTTTTGATGGGAATTGATTTGGTAAAGTAGTTAATTTTGATATAATCACGCGATTATTTTGCTTGGTCTGTTTGGTTTGTCTGTTTTTTATGACTTTATGCCTTGATTCAAAAGGAATTTAGTCGCTTTTTTTATTTAATACTCAGTGTTGAAATGATAAAAGCAAAGCAGTGAAATCTGACTTGGAGCTCACACATAAACAGTGCCAAGCCGTGTTTAAACCTTAATGCACAATCTTAAAGCTTTCTTGTCAAAGAATGTTTGACTGGAAAGCTTTTATGCTTATGCCTGCGGATATCTAATGAAGTTTATCGTTAAGCTGTACCCAGAAATTATGATGAAAAGTAAATCGGTAAGAATGCGATTTACGAAAATACTCGAAACGAATATTCGAAATGTTTTGAAAAAGGTTGATGAAGACGCAAAAGTACAGCGTTTATATGACCGTATATTAGTCAAAGCGCCAAGTGATAAAGCTCATTTAGCTGATGCATTTGCAGAGCGTTTATCTTGTATTCCGGGTATTGCTCACGTTATTCAAGTCAGTGAGTCAGAATTTACTTCAATTGACGATATTTACCAGCAAGCACTCCCTAAATACCGTGATTTATTAGCGGGTAAAACCTTTTGTGTCAGGGTAAAGCGTAGTGGTAAACATGATTTTAATTCGATTGAAGTTGAGCGCTATGTTGGTGGCGGGTTAAATCAACATACTGAAGCGTCTGGCGTGCGTTTAAAAAATCCTGATATGACAGTCAATCTGGAAATAGACCAAGATAAATTGTACATGGTTGAGCGACGTATTCCTGGTTTAGGCGGCTTCCCAATGGCCACCCAAGAAGACGTATTATCGCTGATTTCTGGCGGTTTTGACTCTGGTGTATCAAGTTATCAGTTCATTAAAAAAGGTGCGCGTACCCACTATTGCTTCTTTAACTTAGGTGGTGCACAGCATGAGATTGGTGTGAAGCAGGTTGCATTCCATTTATGGAAAAAATATGGTGAATCTCATAAGGTTCGCTTTATTTCTGTGCCATTTGAGCCTGTTGTTGCTGAAATTCTTGAGAAAATTGATAACGGCCAAATGGGCGTGATTCTCAAGCGTGTAATGATGCGTACTGCGGCTAAAATTGCTGACAAATATGGTATTCAAGCTTTGGTTACAGGTGAAAGCTTAGGTCAAGTATCTAGCCAAACCTTAACTAACTTAAATGTGATTGACCGTTGTACTGATTTATTAATCATGCGTCCTCTGATCGCGATGGACAAGCAAGATATTATCAATCAGAGCCGTGAAATTGGTACTGAAGACTTTGCAAAATCTATCCCTGAATATTGTGGTGTGATTTCGCAAAAGCCTACCGTTAAGGCGGTGCTTTCAAAGATTGAAGCTGAAGAAACTAAATTTACTGAAGATATGATTGATAAAGTCGTTGAATCAGCCGTCGTTATGGACATTAGAGATATTGAAGCCGAAATGAATCAGCAAATTACAGAAACCGAAACGGTTAAAGACATCGCCAAAGGCGAGGTTGTTATTGATGTTCGAGCACCAGAAGAAGAAGAGCAATCACCGCTGGATATTGATGGTGTTGATGTTGAAGTGATTCCATTCTTTAAGCTGGCCACAAAATTTGCTGACTTAGATCAATCTAAAACTTACCTGCTATATTGTGACCGTGGTGTGATGAGTAAGCTTCAGGCGCTGTATTTGATTGAACAAGGCAATACTAACGTTAAAGTTTATCGACCATAAGCGCGTTTTGGTGACTATTAGCTCGAAAGTTTGATGTCTAATAGGCGATTAATTTTTAAGGCACTATTTTGATAGTGCCTTTTTTGTATTTGTGCTTCGAACGCAATATTAGCGTACTTAGTTATATGACCTTGCTTTTACAGTGTGGGGAATACTGAGCACAGAAAAGTGAGTGAACGTATACTGGGTGAAGACGATTGACAGTTAAATACTAAAAAAGCCGCAATAAATGCGGCTTTTTGTTGTGTTAACGAATTATATCGTTAATCTAAGCATTGCTTAGTCAGCAAGTGATAATTGAACAGTTTCAACTTCTTGCTTCGTTTCAGTTTTTAACTCTAGGTTAGTTGATGCTGTCGCTGCTTTTTGCATGTCTTCCATACCCTGAGTCAGCTCAGCGTTGATGCTGGCATGTAAGTCATCAAAATCTAGGGCTAATGTTTCGTTAGCTGAAGCGGTGAACGAGAGTGCGCTAGTAAGAGCAATTGCTAAAACAGTTTTTGTGTTAAACATATGGGTTGCCTCCGGGCAGATAACTTTTCATCTGTCGGACATTCCCTTTCACGTCGTAGAGACTGTCCAACCTCAAATTTCAATGGCTAAATTTTACGCAAACGCAGTGTTCTTTACAAACGACAAAAAATAACCATAATCATTAGAAAAACTAATTAAAAATTTTGAGATAGATCACTATGTCTAGACGATTACCACCGTTAAATGCAGTGAAAGCATTTGAAGCCGCAGCAAGACACCTAAGCTTTACAAGGGCTGCAGAAGAGCTTTTCGTGACACAAGCTGCTGTGAGTCATCAAATCAAAGCATTAGAAGATTTTTTAGGGCTTAAGCTCTTTAGACGTAAAAATAGATCATTATTGTTAACAGAAGAAGGTCAGAGCTATTTTCTTGACATAAAAGATATCTTTATTCAATTAGGTGAAGCAACTGACAGGCTACTGGCAAGAAGTGCTGTTGGCTCACTGACAGTAAGCATGTCTCCGAGCTTTGCTATTCAGTGGCTTGTGCCTCGTTTATCAAAATTTAGTGAGAAAAATCCTGACATTGATGTGCGTATCAAGGCGGTTGATAGTGATGAAGGTGCCTTAACCGATGATGTGGATGTTGCTATTTTTTATGGTCAGGGAAATTGGCCGGGGTTACGTGCTGATAAACTGCGTAACGAAGTGCTGATACCAGTATGTTCGCCATTATTACTCAATGGCCCTAAGCCATTGGCAGAGCCTAGAGACTTAAAACATCACACCTTATTACACGACTCTAGCCGCCATGATTGGCAAGCCTGGTTTCGGCAGTGTGACATTAGCGATATTAATGTTAACCAAGGGCCAATCTTTAGTCATTCATCATTAGTATTACAAGCAGCCGCCCATGGTCAGGGAATTGCTTTAGGTTACAGTGTATTAGCGAGGCCTGATATTAAAGCTGGTCGTCTTGTGTGTCCGTTTTCAGAAGTGCTGATGAGTAAGGATGCTTATTATTTAGTGTGTCAACATAGCCATTCAGAGTTAGGCAAAGTATCTGCATTTAGAGAGTGGATGGTCGATATGTTTGCAGAAGAGTCACGTAGTGACCTTTTGGCAGGATAAAGCATGAGTCAAAATAATAATATCTCAGGCGAAACGAATATCCCTACGCAAGATTTAGTGTCAGATTATCTTTTACAAGGCACTCCTTCAGACACCTTGATTGTGTTTGCCCATGGTGCTGGTGCCAATATGCACCATGAATTTATGGCGCAAATGGCGCAAAAATTAGTTGCAGCCCAATTCCAAGTACTGCGTTTTAACTTCTTATACATGCAAGCCAATATGGCAGATGGTAAACGTAGACCGCCTGATAGAGCGCCTAAGTTGCTGGCGCATTATGAGTCTGTGCTGGAAAAGATTGATTCGCTTAAGCAAGAAGGCAAAGTGCATTACCATCGTATTGTATTAGTCGGTAAATCCATGGGCGGGCGCATGTCTGCTATTTTGATGTCAGATGAACATCAAATTGAAAATGACGTTGCCAAGCTGGTGCAAAAAGAGGTGTCACATGTTATTTGCCTTGGATACCCATTTTTGCCACCGAAAGGCAAGGAGCCAAGGTTATCCCCATTAAACCAAAGCCAAATGCCAATTCTGATTCTTCAAGGTGAGCGTGACACGTTTGGCAATCGCGAACAATTGCCGCAATGGTCAATACGCCACGGCGTGGAAATTAAATGGATTGGAGATGGCGACCATAGTTTTAAACCGCGTAAAAAATCCGGCTTTGATTTTGAGGGCAATCTGGATGTCGCCGTTAACTATATAACAGAGTATTTAAATTAATGATGAATAAGAACATAATGTTAGTCGCTGCTGTTTCAGGTTTCATTGCTGTTGCATTGGGCGCATTTGGCTCCCATGGATTAAAGCATATTGCGCCACCTGAACTCATCAGTATTTTTAAGCTCGCAGTTGAATATCAGTTTTATCATACCTTTGCACTTGTTGCGCTAGCGCTCAGTTATGCACACATTCCTTCAAAGCAACTTATCTGGTCAGCATATAGCTTTGTGCTCGGTACCGTACTATTTTCGGGATCGCTATACTTGTACGTATTGACTGGTGTTAAATGGGTCGGTCCCATCACCCCGATTGGGGGCTGCTTACTATTATTAGGCTGGGGATTATTTGCCTTTGTATTGATCAGTAGCACTTTTAAAGAAAGTAGCGAATAGCCAAGAATGGACATAGTACCTCGGCAGGGTAATGCGTTATAATCGCCAGCGTTTGTTTCTGGTATAAGGTTAAAGATGAAAAACCTCGTTTTATATTGCCGTGCAGGGTATGAGAAAGATTGTGCTGCGGAAATCCAAGATCGTGCAGCACAGTTGAATGTGGGCGGTTTTGTAAAAACCAATGTGAATGATGCTTTTGTCGTTTTTCAATGTTTTGAAGACGATGGTGCAGACACATTAATGCTTAATTTACCGCTGAACTCACTTGTATTTGCGAGACAAATGTTTGCCGCAGCCGAGTTGCTGAGCAACTTACCTGAGCAAGATCGCGTTAGTCCTATTGCTGAAGCGTTATCTGAGTTAACGCAGTGCGGTGATTTAAGAGTTGAAACGCCCGATACCAATGAAGCAAAAGAGCTTTCCGCATTTTGCCGTAAGTTTACCGTGCCGTTAAGGCTGCAACTTAAAAAGCAGCAAATTCTATTAAACAAAGAAAACCCTAAGCGACCTATTATTCATGTGTGCTTTATCGCACCTGGTAAAGCTTATGTTGGCTATTCTTTGAGCCACAATAGCTCACCTCACTTTATGGGGATCCCGAGGCTTAAAATGGCAGCTGATGCCCCGAGCCGTTCAACATTGAAGTTAGATGAAGCGTTTGGCGCATTTTTGACAAAAGAGCAGCAAGAGAAACGATGCCGAAGTGGTTTAAACGCCGTTGATTTAGGTGCGTGTCCAGGTGGTTGGACATATCAATTAGTACGCCGCGGTATGATGGTTGCGGCGATTGATAATGGCCCAATGAATGAAAAGCTGATGGAGACGGGGCAGGTTAAACATTACCGCGCTGATGGTTTTCGTTTCGAACCGCCAAGAAAAAATATCTACTGGCTAGTGTGTGACATGGTTGAAAAGCCATCTCGTGTGGCTGAGTTAATGGAAGCTTGGGCGATTAATGGTTGGTTTAAAGAAGCCATTTTCAACCTAAAGTTACCAATGAAAAGCCGCTATAAAGAAGTTAAAGTCATTTTATCTACTATGAGCGACATTTTAGCCGAAAATAATATCGACTTCGAAATGCAGTGCAAGCACTTGTACCATGACCGAGATGAAGTCACTGTTCATTTGTGGTTGTTCCCTGAAAAGGGTGTAAATTACGCCTGAGCAAGTATTCAGGGTTAACAAGTCTAATGCTTGCTCAATAAAAAAGCCCTTGAATGATCCAAGGGCTTTTTGCTGTAAATGTGTAGCTTTTTATCCGAGTCTATCTAATACAGCTTGAGTGAAATCAGTTGTACCATGCGTACCACCAAGGTCACGAGTAGTACGGTCACCTTCTTCAATGACAGCTGAGATAGCATTGCGGATTTGCTCTGCTTTATCGCCCATACCTAAGTATTCAAGCATTTGAATAGAAGCTAGAATAACAGAAGTCGGGTTAGCAAGGTTTTTACCCGCGATGTCTGGCGCGCTGCCGTGTACCGCTTCAAAAATTGCCGCATCCTTACCAATGTTTGCACCAGGTGCCATGCCTAAGCCGCCAACTAATCCCGCACAAAGATCTGAAAGAATGTCGCCGAATAGGTTAGTGGTTACAATCACATCAAAGTTTTCAGGATTCATCACTAGTTTCATGCAAGTCGCATCAACAATCATTTCTTCAGTCGTGATATCTGGGTAGCGCTCGCTAACTTCACGGGCAACTTTCAAGAATAAACCAGAGGTTGACTTCATGATGTTTGCTTTATGCACGATAGTCACTTTCTTGCGGTTTTCTTTACGGGCAAGTTCATATGCGAATGTCGTGATTTGTTCTGCACCTTGACGAGTAATGATACTTGTCGCTTCAGCAGTCGCACCGTCATCAGATACTTTCTGGCCAAGACCTGAGTACATACCTTCTGTGTTTTCACGAATAGTAATAATGTCGATATCTTCGTAACGGGCTTGCGTACCTTTGAAAGAGTTCACTGGACGTACATTGGCATATAAGCTGAACTTTTTACGCAAGCTAACGTTGATTGAAGTGAAACCTTCACCTACTGGTGTGGTGAGTGGTCCTTTTAAGGTAATGCGATTTTGTTCGATTAAATCAAGCGTGCGCTGAGGGAGTAACTCGCCGTGTTTTTCTAACGCTGTTAAGCCTGCATCTGCGAATTCGTATTCGAAATCACAACCCACCTTGTCTAGAATTTTTAAAGCTGAATCAATGATGCTTGGACCAATCCCATCACCTGGGATCACGGTTATTTTACGTTTTGACATGTATTGTCCTTCCACGGTTGTGGTTACTGCGATGGTCATTCCGTGTTACTCACGGTTACATGACACTGAAAGTCTTCTAATTTCTGCGGCGTATTTTAACGACTTTTCATCTTTATTTACAGAAAATAGTGAGCTAAATCACATAAATTTTGTGGTTTGGCAATTATTCATCTCCAGATTGATTTATGATGCTTGGCAACAAATGCGTAATCGTAATCAATTTAGCCGAGAATATGAGGTTAGAGATGACTCACTCTGATGCTCAAACATGCTAGTTAAATAGCGTCGTGTAATTTATGATGATTGCTAATAGCATACGATTCAACTGATGTTTAGAAAGACGACTTTGGTCGAATACCCTTATAAAACAATAATAAGAGGACGATTGTGAAAGGATTTAAAATACTACCTATCGCATTATTAGCTGCGACCGCCTCGGTTCATGCTTCCCAGACTCAACCGATACAACTACAGGACATCATGCAGTTTGAATCTCTGCAAAAACCTGTGATTGCTGATAACGGTTCAGTGGTTGCTGTTGAAGCTAAACCTGATAGAGGCAATAGCCGATCAATTGTAAAGCAGCTAGAAACCAATAAAACCTTTGATTTAGTTGGTGCATCTAAACCACAAACGTCAGCTGATGGTCGTTTTGTTATTGCTACAATGTCGCCTGATTTGTTTAGTAAAGAAACGGCCAAAAAAGAAGACAAATTATCAGATGCATTAGTGCTACTGGATACACAAACGGGTACGCAGCAGCAATTTGAAGATGTAAAGTCAGCCAGTTTCAGTGAAGATGGTCAATTCTTGGTGGTGTGGTTTAGCCCGCCCAAAGAAGATAAAGATGCTGAGAAAAAAGAATCTGAAGACAAAGTTAAAGTAGAAGATGCTGATGTTGGTGCGCCATTGAGTGTGATAGCGCTAGCCAATAAACAACAACTTGATTTTCAACATGTCACCCAATTTGTGATAAATAGTTCAAGTGAGCAGTTAGCACTTGCTATCAACGACGCACAAGCAAAACAACACCAGTTGTTAGCCGTTGAGTTAAAACAGCTAACCACGACAACATTATTGACTTCCGCAACAGATTTTATTGGTGAGCTGGCGATCAGCCCTGATGCCAGTAAGTTAGCTTTTACTTACGGTGAACAAGCCAATAAAAGGTGGGGGCGCGAGTATCAACTAGGCTTATATGACCTCAATAATCATGCCGCACTATCGTTACCGCAAGCAGAGAAGAACTGGACGTTAAATCAACATTCAAATTTGAACTTTTCACAAGATAATGAGCGTTTGTTCTTTGGCCGTGTTCCTAGTGTAAATGAACAAGCAAGCATCGCTGAATTTGAAGATAAAGCTGATGTGCTTAATATCGATATCATCACCGGTAAAAGAAATTTACGCGTATGGCACGGTGAAGATAAAAAAATTAAGCCGCAGGAAGTGAAAGAGTATCAAGATGAGTTGGCACGTACTTACTTGGCAGTATTACATGTCAAAGCAAATCGCATCGTTCAACTAGCAGATCAACAGGTACCTGATATTGAATTAGGTGAGCAAAAACGTTACCTCATTGGTAGCTCTGATCTGCCATACCAAAAAATGATAACTTGGGCAGGCTTTTACCGTGATATTTACCTTGTAGACATCAACACGGGTAATAAATTACTGATTTTGCCACAGCAATCTAGTTACCAAATGCCAACGTTGTCACCAAATGCACGCTTCATGGCCTATTTTAAAATGGGTGATGTGTTTATATTCGATATAGCCAATGGCCGCAAAATTAATCTGACTCAGAATATTGCAACGCCGTTTGCTAATGAAGATCACGATTACCCAAGCCCCGCTCCTGGTTATGGTTTTGGTCCATGGATTGAAGATGGCAGCAGCGTGATCGTTTATGACAAGTATGATGCGTGGCAATTTAATAGCACTTCTCATAGTGGCTTCATGCTGACTAACGGTGAAGGGCGTAAAACGGGCACTCAGTTTAGATTAGTTGCTCTAGCTGATAACACGCCTTTCCAGCCAACAATCAGTAATGAACAAACCCTGTTATTCCATGGTTATAGCCATATCAATAAAGCCGATCAGTTTTACCTTGGTAAAGAAGGTATTGCAGAAATTAAGCAGGTAACAACAGGTGAGAAAAAGCGCAAAATATTGGCTAGAGCGAAAAACACTGAAACCTTAGTGTTTAGCGAGCAACGCTATGATCTATATCCAGACCTTCAAGTTACAGAATTAAGCTCCTTTGAAAATGCTAAGCAAATCACACAACTGGATAAGCAAAGACAGGCTTTTGCTTGGGGACAAGCTGAACTTGTTCAGTGGCGAGATGGTGATGGTTTACCTGCTGACGGTGTATTAATTAAGCCAACCAATTATCAAGAGGGGAAACAGTATCCGGTTTTGGTGTACTTCTATCGATTTATGAGCGACCGTTTACATGCATTTCCTGATATGAAAATTAACCATCGTCCGAATTTTGCTTGGTATGCAGACAACGGCTATGCCATTTTCTTACCGGATATTCGTTTTGAGGAAGGTTATCCTGGGATTTCAGCTGTGAAGGCATTAACAGCTGGGGTACAGAAAATTATCGATATGGGTATTGCCGACCCAGATGCTGTTGGTATTCAAGGGCACTCTTGGGGTGGCTATCAAACAGCATTTGCTGTTACCCAAACCAATATTTTTAAAGCTGCAGTAAGTGGTGCGCCAGTATCCAATATGACCAGTGCATACAGTGGTATTCGCCATGGCAGCGGTTTAGCTCGACAGTTTCAGTATGAAACTGGACAAAGTCGTATCGGCTCTAGCTTATTTTCAAGTCCTCAAAAATACATTGAGAATTCTCCAGTGTTTTACGCAGAGCGTATTCAAACGCCAATGATGATTATGTTTGGTGACAAAGACGATGCGGTGCCTTGGGAGCAAGGTGTCGAAATGTATCTGGCCATGCGTCGTACTGGCAAAGATGTGGTGTTCTTGCAGTATCAAGATGAGCCACATCATTTGAAAAAGTATCCAAACAAATTGGATTACTCAATCAAAATGATGGAGTATTTTGAGCATTACTTGAAAGGTAAGCCAGCGCCATTGTGGCTATCTGAAGGTGAAGCTTATCAAGAATATCAATAGACCTTAAGTTAACGGCTTTGGTATGCAAGGTGTTAAATACACAATCGTTTGAGTAAGCCTTAAATAGCTTAAACGACGAATACCGCTCGAATGAATCGAGCGGTATTTTTATTTTTGGCATTTAAATTGCTTTGTTTTTATTGGTCGTCGTAGTGTGTCATTCAAATGACAGCAACTCTTTAAGTGCTATTCAAAGCTGATTGCTGATTAATATCGCTGTGGCACCACTTAGCGCATTGGCGCGAGTAAGCATTCTATTGATATGAGGCAACATCATGCAGCAGATGGGTAACTTTCTATTAGGTGAGTCAACTAAGATCTCAGGTAAAACTGCGATTAATGTTTCTAAATCTGATACTAATCAGGAGTTTACCGAGCTTTTTCATCAGGCTAATAACGCTCTGTTGACTGACGCTAATCAAGCTGAGCTTACATCTGCAGCTAAAGATCAGCTTTTACAAGATGGTAAAATGATTACTTTACCTATTGATGAACTGCAGTCAGATAATTTAGACGTTGAGCAAAATGTTGAATTAGTATTTGCTCAAATTGACATGGCTGAGCATATAAAATTAGCGGACAGCAATGCTGAGCAAGGATCTGGAACCATTGTGAGTGACGGAAAAACATTGCCGCTTTCAGGTGATACAACTGAAGATGAAACGCTTACCAAGCAAATAGCGCAATTAAGTAACACTGTCAAAGCCGATGACACAATCATTCCTCAGTTGAATGCTTCGCAAACATCACAAGAATATTTGTCGAGTCTAAGCCATGCCCAAAGTTCGAAATTAATCGCCTTATCTGGGCAGTCGTTTACTGAGCTTGGCGTAATGACGAAAGCAGAGTTAACTCAATTGGTCAGTAATCTAAGTCAACAAAAAGGTGTTGCTCAAGTATCAGGGGCCGTCCCACTAGACAATGTTTCTTTCACTCAAGGCAATGCTGAATTAATGCGAGACACAAGCTTGGTACAAAATAGTGAGAAACATAGGGAAGGTTTGCCTATTGATAGATTGCTATTTGAGAAAATACCAGTTGATAAAGTATCCGTCGATAAATTAACAGCGCAAAACGTAATATCTGATAAATCGCAGTTAGCCAGTGGCAAAGAAAGCCAAGCTAATCAAGCTAATAAAGAAACGGGTGATTCACGACCTTTGATCAATAACGTCCAGGTGGCAAATCAAGCCGAGCAGGCGCAAAGCAAAGTATTATCCAATCAAACAGTTGACCTGAACGCGATGAAAGTTGACAAAACTGACGCTAAAGTCATCGCAGAAGTCGCTACCCTTTCATCCCAAATGAGCACACAAAATGTAAAGCAAACCACAAACACTCAAGCATCAAGTCTGAGTATACCTAATGCCATACTGGGCGAAAAATCGGTTTTGGAGTTAGCGACTAAGGCTGATGTTACTAGCGTTAATAAGCTTGAATTGGGTGGTGATAAACCTTTTGTCAACACCGAAATATCCGTGGTTATGCGTAAAGTTGCCTCCGCTCCCTTGGCGAATGTTGAATCATTTATCCCCAAAGTACAGTCTGAAATAGCTCATGCGCAACTCGCTGATGATACCGTTGAGTTATCTTCACTACAGAATCAATCTTCTTCAAATAATCTCATTAAGACTGACGTGCCACAAGTCCAGCTTTCATTGCGACAACAAGCAGATGCGAATGTGTCTATGCAGCAAATGATCCAGCGCTTTGCCCCCGTGATGAAGCAGCAACTCATGTCGATGGTAAGTAAAGGTATTGGTCAGGCTGAAATTCGCTTAGACCCACCAGAGTTAGGCTCAATGATGGTCAAGATTCAAGTACAAGGTGATCAAACTCAGGTGCAGTTTCAGGTAGCCCAAAGTCAAACACGTGATGTTTTAGAGCAGGCACTGCCTAGGTTAAGAGAAATGCTAGAGCAACAAGGGTTGGCATTAGCCGATAGCCATGTTTCACAGCAAGGGCAGAGTGGACAACAAGACCATCGAGAAGAGTCAGCAGGCCATACTCAAGGTGAACATATCGACGAAACAACCGTGCAAGAGTCTGTATTGATGGAAAAATCGCCGTCAAACTCGCATTCGGGCATAGATTATTATGCATAAGCGGTTAACCTATAGTAATGTGAATTGGTTTGCTAAAGCATTACATGACATCTGTTGAGATTATGTAACCTATTTTTTAAAGGCAGGATTTTCCATGGCTGAAGAATTAGAGTTAGACGAAAAAGATTCTGGCAGTAAAAAGAAGAAAATGATTATTTTTGGCGTCATTGGGTTGGTATTACTCTTGGCAATTGGCGGGGCTGTTTGGTTCTTTTTAGGCTCGAGTGAGCCTGAAGCTGATGCTTCAGCGGATCCTCAACAATCAATGGAATCTGCAACGGCAGCGCCTACCGGTAAAGCTAATTATGTAGGGATGCCTAGACCATTTTTATTCAATTTACCTGGGGCGAATCGTGCTCGTTTGGTTGAAATAAAAGTGCAGTTAATGGTGCGTGGTAGTGATGACGTGTTAACAAGGCAGCATATTCCGTTAATCGAAGATGCCCTATTAACAACATTCAGTAGCGCAGACGTAGAAAAACTGAGTACCCAAGCCGGAAAAGATGAGTTACGTCAATTAGCATTATTGAATGTACAAAATACACTGCAGGCTGTGACGGGTAGGCAAGTTGTCGAACAAGTGCTATTTACTGGTTTTGTAATGCAGTAAAGCGGTAACAGTATTCAAGATTATATAAGGTCTGAATGTGAGTGATTTATTAAGCCAAGACGAAATCGATGCGCTATTGCACGGCGTGGATGACGTAGACGAAGAAGAAATTGATGAAGGGGCCGCGGATGCGCGTACTTATGACTTCTCTTCGCAAGATCGAATCGTCCGTGGCCGCATGCCGACACTGGAAATTGTTAATGAGCGCTTTGCACGTCATTTACGCATCAGCATGTTTAACATGATGCGTCGCGCGGCGGAAGTTTCCATTAACGGTGTACAGATGCTGAAGTTTGGTGAGTATGTACACACATTGTTTGTACCAACCAGTTTGAACATGGTGCGTTTCAGTCCACTTAAGGGGACTGGCTTAATCACAATGGAAGCCCGGTTAGTGTTCATCTTGGTGGATAACTTTTTTGGTGGTGACGGCCGTTTTCATGCAAAAATTGAAGGTCGCGAGTTTACGCCTACTGAACGTCGCATCGTGCAGTTATTACTAAAAATCATATTTGAAGATTACAAAGATGCATGGGCACCTGTCATGGATGTGGAGTTTGAGTATTTAGACTCAGAAGTGAATCCTGCGATGGCAAATATCGTGAGCCCCACTGAAGTGGTTGTGATTAACTCATTCCATATTGAGGTTGATGGCGGTGGTGGTGATTTCCACATCACTATGCCGTATTCCATGATTGAGCCCATTCGGGAATTGCTCGATGCAGGTGTACAAAGTGATAAACAAGACACTGATATGCGTTGGTCTCAAGCATTGCGTGATGAAATCATGGATGTAGACGTTGGCTTTGATGCCAATATTGTTGAGCATGAGCTCAGTTTACGTCAGGTTATGGAGCTAAAACCGGGTGATATTATTCCCGTCGAACTGCCTGAACATGTGATGATGCGAATTGAAGATTTACCGACTTTCCGCTGTAAGATGGGTAAATCACGAGATAATTTGGCGTTGAAAGTGAGTGAGAAAATCTCACGCCCAGAAACAGTTAAATCTGAATTGCAACTTGTGACTCGCAAAGGGAAGTCACGTAGTATGTCGGAATTATAAGGTGAGAAAATGAGTACAGAAGATACCGGTGACGATTGGGCTGCAGCAATGGCTGAGCAGGCTATTGAAGAGGCCCAGCAGGCAGAAGCTTCGCAAGTCGAATTAGACGAGTTAAAAGATGAGTCTGCACCGTTAAGTAAAGAAGAAGCCGAAAAACTTGATTCAATCCTTGATATTCCAGTGACGATTTCCATGGAAGTAGGGCGCAGTTTTATCAGCATTCGTAACTTGCTGCAATTAAACCAAGGTTCAGTGGTTGAGCTAGATCGTGTTGCTGGTGAACCATTAGATGTGATGGTCAATGGTACCCTAATTGCTCATGGCGAAGTGGTCGTGGTCAATGACAAATTTGGTATCAGACTGACTGATGTCATTAGCCAAACTGAGCGGATCAAAAAACTAAAATAATAGGCTTAAGCGTTTTTTAAAGTCTTGATATCATCAGCGGCGCTCGTGATTGGGCGCCATCATTAATTAAGGATGATTGAGTGTTCCAATTCATGTCAACATTGACAGCAACAACTCAAGTCTCATCAGCAGATGTCGCTGAAGTTGCTAGCACTGGCATCAATACCTCTTCAGAGTTGTCGCAAATCTCCACATTTGCCAATATGATTGGCGGCCTTATCGTGGTACTTATACTGATTTTCGTCATGGCTTATATTGTCAGGAAACTCAATTTAACACCGACTCAAAATAATACGTTCAAAACGGTAGCTGTTTCAGCAATTGGTCAACGAGAGAAGTTGATGGTGGTTGAACTTAATGGCCAGCAATATTTTCTCGGTGTGACGGCTCAGCAAATCAGTTTGATAGATAAACTTGAGACACCGATAGTGGTAGACAATACAACGTTTGCCGAACGATTAAAAAAAGCCAAGGAAGCATCAAATGCCAAAGTGGATCAGTCATAGCCTGTTATTTTTGTTAATTTCAGTCGGTGTTAGCATCTCGCCTGAAGTGTTAGCACAAGATGGTGTGTTACCTGCTGTCACAGTGACGACTGGGGCTGATGGCGCGACTGAATATTCTGTCACTATGCAGATTTTGCTGTTAATGACAGCGCTCAGCTTTATTCCTGCAATGGTCATAATGCTGACTTCATTTACTCGAATTATTGTGGTGTTATCGATTCTTCGTCAAGCGATGGGCTTGCAACAAACACCATCTAATCAGGTATTAATCGGTATTAGTCTATTTCTAACATTTTTCATTATGGCACCGGTGTTTGATAAAATTTATACTCAGGCTGTAGAACCGTATGTTAATGAATCTCTTACATTAACAGAGGCATATGAAGTGGGTAAGGGGCCTTTAAAAGAGTTCATGCTTTCCCAAGTACGTACAACCGATTTACACACTTTTGTTGAAATTTCCGGTTATCAAAATATTGAGTCTCCTGAGCAAGTGCCAATGAGTGTTTTGATCCCCGCCTTCATTACCAGTGAGCTGAAAACTGCTTTCCAAATTGGCTTTATGTTATTTGTACCATTTTTGGTTTTAGACTTGGTGGTAGCAAGTATTCTGATGGCCATGGGTATGATGATGTTGTCGCCTATGATCGTATCCTTGCCTTTTAAGATCATGCTGTTCGTATTAGTTGATGGCTGGAGTTTAGTGATGGGCACATTAGCAAACAGTTTCGGCATATAGGAGCCTATTATGTCTCCAGAATCGTTAATTGATATTTTCCGAGAAGCGCTTGCCGTCATCGTGATGATTGTCTCGGCCATTATTTTGCCGGGACTATTCGTGGGACTAATTGTTGCGGTATTTCAGGCGGCAACGTCCATTAACGAACAAACGTTAAGTTTTTTACCCCGCCTATTAGTGACGCTTAGTGCCTTAATGTTTCTGGGTCATTGGCTAGTGCAAACCATGATGGAGTTTTTTATCCGTATGGTTAATTTAATTCCAATTGTCATAGGCTAGAGCATGGAGATTTTGTTTGATGAAATCAGTCAAACATTAGCGTCATATATATTGCCGCTATTTCGTATTTCTTCCATGTTGATGGTAATGGTCGTCTTTGGCGCAAATACCACCCCAACCCGTATACGCTTGATGCTGAGTGTGGCGATTACAGTTGCTGTTGCCCCCGTCATTCCACCTATTGAACCTATCGAACTCATTGCATTTAGTACCGCCTTTATCATTTTGCAACAAGTACTGATTGGCGCGGCAATGGGATTTGTAACTCAGTTAGTCATGCAAACTTTTGTACTAACAGGTCAAATTATCGGTATGCAAACCAGCTTAGGTTTCTCATCGATGGTTGATCCCACATCAGGGCAGCAAACACCCATCGTCGGTAACATGTTTCTATTGCTCGCGACGCTTATCTTCCTCGCTGTAGATGGCCATTTGATGATGTTTCGAATGCTTGTCGCCAGTTTTGAGACGATTCCAATTTCTATTGAAGGTATACGTGTTGAAAACTACCGAGCAATGGCCATGTGGGCGAGTTATATGTTTGGTGCGGCATTAACCATGTCCATTAGTGCCATTGTTGCTTTGCTCTTGATTAACTTCTCGTTCGGGGTCATGACACGTGCTTCACCTCAGCTGAATATCTTTGCCATTGGTTTCCCTGTGACCATGGTGAGCGGCTTGTTTATTCTTTGGTTAACACTTGGCCCGATAATGGCTCACTTCGGTGAAGTGTGGCATGAGGCACAAATTTTGATGTGCGATATATTACTTCTGCAATGCCAAACATCTGGCACAATGACGTTCTAAGGAGAGTCGATGGCAGAGAATGATAGCAGTCAGGAACGTACCGAGGAACCCACCAGTAGGCGCCTTCAACAGGCGCGTGAAAAAGGGCAAGTTGCTCGTTCAAAAGAGCTAGGTACAGCAGCGGTATTACTGTCTGCGGCGGTCGGTTTTGCCATGACAGGCCCTGCTATTGCAGGGGCTATGCATGCGATCATGACTAAAATGATGACCTTAGAACGGGCTCAAATATTTGATAAAAACCATATGTTGCAGGTTTGGGGGATCATTGGCAATGAACTGGCATGGCCTATTTTAGGCTTTATTTGTTTTCTGGCGTTCATGTCTTTTTTGGGTAATGTGGCACTCGGTGGTTTTTCATTCTCAGTTAAAGCCTTCATGCCAAAAGGCAGCAAACTTAACCCTGTCAATGGCTTTAAGCGGATGTTTGGTCCGCAAGCATTAATTGAACTTGTTAAAGGGTTGGCTAAGTTTTCGGTTGTGGTGGTTACTGCCTATTTACTTCTTAGTTTTTACTTCTATGACATCCTTAGCTTATCGGGTGGGCACTTACCAGGCAATGTGTACCAAGCACTAGATATGCTGGTATGGATGTTCATCCTCTTGTGTTGTTCCATGTTAGTTATCGTGATCATTGATGTGCCTTTTCAGATATGGAATCACAATAAACAGTTAAGAATGACCAAGCAGGAAATTAAAGACGAGCATAAAGACACTGAAGGTCAGCCAGAAGTGAAAGGTCGTATTCGGCAGGTACAACGTGAAATGGCGCAACGCCGCATGATGACCGAAGTACCCAATGCGGATGTGATTGTGGTTAACCCAGAACATTATGCTGTAGCTGTTAAATACGATGTTTCTCGCTCATCTGCACCTTTTTTAATTGCTAAAGGTGTGGATGATGTGGCGTTTAAAATTCGTGAAATTGCACGTGAGCATGATGTGGCAATTGTTTCTGCACCGCCTTTAGCAAGGGCGATATACCATACAACTAAAGTAGAGCAACAAGTGCCTGAAGGCTTATTTACGGCGGTTGCACAAGTACTCGCCTATGTCTTTCAGTTGCGTCAGTACCAAAAAGGCAAAGGCCGCAAACCGACTCCCGTGCCGTTAAATCAACCGATCCCTGATGAATTAAAGCATTAATCCACTTACTGGCCTGCTTTTTGCTTTAAAGAGGTAACGCGTCAAAAAGACAGCTTACTCTCGTTTTTAGCAAAGGTTTGTAGAATGGATGTAAAAGCCACACTCGGGCAGTTTAAACAAGTCAAACTTTCCAGCTTTAAAGGTATTGGTACCCCTGTATTAGTACTCGCTGCCCTCGGGATGGTGGTTTTGCCAATGCCAGCATTCCTCTTGGATATCTTATTTTCATTTAATATTGCGCTTGCACTCGTTGTCTTGCTGGTGGCGATATATACCGATAGACCGCTCGACTTTGCGGCATTCCCCACAGTATTACTTGTCGCCACACTGTTAAGGCTGGCTCTTAATGTCGCTTCAACGCGTGTTGTGTTACTTGAAGGACATAATGGTGGTGATGCCGCTGGTAAAGTTATTGAAGCTTTTGGCTCTGTGGTCATCGGTGGTAATTATGCCGTTGGTCTCGTGGTGTTCCTGATTTTAATCATTATTAACTTTGCCGTAGTCACCAAAGGTGCGGGGCGTATTTCAGAAGTGAGCGCACGTTTTACCTTAGACGCTATGCCTGGTAAACAAATGGCCATTGATGCCGACCTTAACGCAGGCATTTTAAACCAAGAACAGGCGAGAGTACGCCGTGCTGAAGTGACTAAAGAAGCGGATTTTTATGGTGCGATGGATGGTGCTTCAAAATTTGTAAAAGGTGATGCCATTGCCGGTATTTTAATTCTAGTGATCAATATCTTAGGTGGTTTTGTCATTGGTATGGTGCAGCATGGTCTGGACTTATCTAGTGCAGTAGAGATTTATACCTTATTGACCATTGGTGATGGTCTGGTTGCGCAAATTCCTGGTCTATTATTGTCGATTGCAGCGGCATTGATGGTGACGCGTCAAAACGAATCTGGCGACATGGGACAATTGATGATCAGTCAGATGTTTGACAGCCCCAAGTCATTGGCCATTGCAGCAGGTGTCTTGTTTGTAATGGGTATCGTGCCTGGTATGCCGCATTTTGCTTTTTTATCATTTGCGTGTATTACCGCAGGTGCCGCTTACTTTATTCATAAGCGTATTCAAGATAAGAAAGCGCAAGCTTTAGAGCAGGTTCAAAAAGGACCGGCAGAAGCAAAAGATAAAGAGCCAAAAGAGTTGGGTTGGGATGATGTAAGGCATGTCGATACCATTGGTTTAGAAGTCGGTTACCGTTTAATCCCATTAGTTGACAAAGGCCAAGGTGGAGAGTTACTTAGCCGAATTAAAGGTGTTCGTAAGAAATTGTCACAAGAGCTAGGTTTTTTAGTGCCAGCGGTTCACATTCGCGATAACCTTGACCTTTCTCCTAATGCTTATCAGATTTCATTAATGGGCGTAGTTGTTGGAGAAGCTGAAGTGCGTCATGATTGCGAGCTTGCTATTAATCCGGGCCAAGTGTATGGCAAGCTAGATGGTGTTGAAACAAAAGATCCAGCCTTTGGTCTTGAAGCTGTTTGGATTGCACCTGAGCAGCGTGAACATGCGCAAACATTAGGTTATACAGTAGTAGACACTGCGACGGTAGTAGCAACACACATTAGTCAGATTTTAAGCAATAACGCTGCGAAACTATTGGGCTACGAAGAAGTTCAACAGTTGATGGACATGCTAGGTAAGCAATCACCTAAGCTTGTTGATGGCTTTATTCCAGAAGTCATGCCATTAGGTAATGTTGTAAAAGTTATGCAGAATTTACTCAATGAAGGTGTATCAGTGCGCGATTTACGAACAATCGTGCAGACACTACTTGAATATGGCGCAAAAAGTAATGACACTGAGGTGCTCACAGCTGCTGTACGTATTGCACTGAAACGCATGATTGTCCAAGAAATTTCAGGCCCTGAATTAGAAATCCCTGTCATAACATTGGCGCCTGAGTTGGAACAGATGTTGCATAAGTCTATGCAGGCGACAGGTGGTGAAGGGCCAAATATTGAACCAGGCCTTGCAGAACGAATGCAGCAGTCACTTATTGATGCAGCACAGAAGCAAGAAATGGTCGGTCAACCAGCCATATTATTGACATCAGGCATGTTGAGATCCACCTTGTCGAGATTTGTAAAATATACAATCCCAAGCTTAAGGGTGATTTCTTATCAAGAGATACCAGATGAGAAACAAATTAGAATCGTGTCAGCAGTGGGACAATAAAAATAGAGTCTGTTCATGAGGTGCTCAAGTGAAGATTAAACGATTTTTTGCCAAGGATATGCGTGCAGCACTTGCTCAAGTGAAAGAAACACTGGGCTCAGA
The DNA here is from genome assembly GCF_043643735.1 of Shewanella maritima. GTDB lineage: Bacteria > Pseudomonadota > Gammaproteobacteria > Enterobacterales > Shewanellaceae > Shewanella > Shewanella maritima_A. The sequence goes on along the minus strand of NZ_JBHZSM010000001.1, from coordinate 188,011 downwards.
TGCTGTTATTATGTCCAATAAGAAGGTGACTGGCGGTATTGAAATTGTTGCAGCTGTTGATTATGACGAGCCAAAAGCCGCTACCGCAACGCCGACTCCTGGGTTTATGGATATCTCTGACGATAAAGTGTCGTTAAATACTGCCAAGCCAGCAGTCAAAGCTCAAACAAAGTTAAGTCCACCTCCAGTTGCAGATTCATTACAAGCATTGCTTGAGAAACAGCATAACCGCTTGACTGAGCAGATGACTCCGAAATCAAATGATAGTGACTTACCTGAGTGGGCAAAACAGCTAGAAGCCAGTCGTCAACCTCAACAAGTGAAGCCAAAGCCTGCACCGCAAATGGAACGCACTTCTAGAACGACTAAAGCTAGCTCTGCAGAAATGGATGAACTACGTGAAGAAATGGCTTCATTACGCAGTTTGCTGACTCATCAAGTTTCCTCTTTGATGAAAGATCAGAAAAAACGCAATGACCCAGTTGGCGCTATGCTTGAAAGCAAATTACTAGCCGCTGAGTTTTCCCCCTCTGTAGCAGCAAGCCTTGCTTCATTAAGCCAAAACTATACTCCTGCAGATCTAGTCCGAGCATTACCGCAGAGTTTAGCTAATCTATTAGATAACCAAGGTGACGATATTGTAAAAAGAGGTGGCGTGGTCGCGTTTGTCGGTCCAACCGGTGTAGGCAAAACAACATCTTTGGCTAAAATTGCAGCAAGATTTGCTGCACATCATGGCTCTGAACAAGTTGCACTTATCACAACTGACCATTATCGCATTGGAGCCTTTGAGCAATTAGCAACTTATGGCAAAATAATGGGGTGTCCAGTAAAGCAAGCGCATGATTTAAATGAATTAGAACAAATTTTGTACCAATTCCGTAATCGTAAGCTAGTGTTGATTGATACGGCGGGCATGGGACAAAGAGATATGCGCTTAAATCAACAGCTTGATAATTTAACTGCGAATAGCAATATTCCCATTCGAAGCTACTTAGTGATGTCAGCTACCGGACAACGCCGTGTGTTACAAGATGCCGTTAATCAATTTAAACGCATTCCATTGTCTGGCGCAATTTTGACAAAGTTAGATGAATCACTCTCTCTTGCAGGTGCATTGAGCGTATTGATTCAAAATGAGTTACCATTGAGTTATATAACTGATGGTCAACGTGTTCCTGAGGATATGCAGGTCGCGGATACGCTAGCGCTCGCAAAACAAGCACTCGCAGCGTTAAATGAAACAGAACAACAAATGCCAACTGCGTCTCACAACGCGCAAGATATGGCTTACGCATTCGAGTAAAGATATGACCCGAGATCAAGCAAGTGGTTTACGTATGATGAATCAACCAAATAATGAAAGAGTCAAAGTCATTGCCGTATCAGGTGGTAAAGGCGGCGTCGGTAAAACGAGTGTTTCCATCAATACTGCTGTTGCATTAGCTGAAAAGGGCAAACGTGTTTTAGTACTTGATGCGGATTTAGGCTTAGCCAATGTCGATGTCATGTTGGGCATTCGGGCTGAGAAGAACCTATCTCATGTACTATCAGGTGATGCTGAATTAGATGATATTATTGTCCGAGGCCCTAAAGGGATCGGAATTGTACCTGCAACATCAGGTACACAAGCCATGGTCGAGTTAACCCAAGCACAACATGCTGGGTTAATTAGGGCTTTCAGTGAAATGCGTACTCAGTTTGATGTACTCATTGTTGATACTGCCGCCGGTATCTCTGATATGGTGTTAAGCTTCTCTCGTGCATCACAAGATGTACTCATCGTCGTGTGCGATGAACCCACCTCAATTACCGATGCTTATGCTTTAATTAAGATTTTAAGTCGTGAGCATGGCGTGTTCCACTTCAAAATTGTTGCAAATATGGTACGAAGTTTGCGCGAGGGCATGGAATTATTTGCTAAACTCAGTAAAGTGACTGACAGATTCTTGGATGTTGCTTTAGAGTTAGTCGCAACGGTGCCATTTGATGAGAACCTGAGAAAGTCGGTTCGAAAGCAAAAGTTGGTCATCGAGGCGTACCCTAAATCGCCAGCAGCTATTGCATACCACGGATTAGCCAATAAGATCATGAGTTGGCCAATTCCTCAACAACCTGGTGGACACTTAGAGTTCTTTGTAGAACGTTTAGTGCAACGTCCAGTGAAAGCAGAGGAAAGAGCGAGTGAATAAAGCCGCTGCGTATACTCAGTTCGATAACAAAACGTCGATTGTTGAACAGTATGCCCCGTTGGTAAAGAAAATTGCACACCATATGCTTGCTCGTCTACCGGCATCGGTACAACTCGATGACCTGTTACAAGCTGGGATGATGGGCTTGCTTGAAGCTTCATCAAAGTTTGATGGTAGCAAAGGGGCAAAGTTTGAAACTTTTGCTGGGATCCGCATAAGGGGTGCAATGATTGACGAAATTCGTCGCGGCGATTGGGTGCCACGTTCAGTGCACCGAAACAGCAGAAGAGTTTCACAAGTTATCGAAGAGTTAGAACAAACCCTTGGGCGGGATGCAAGAGACTCTGAGATAGCAGAAAAACTTGATATGTCGTTAGATGAATATCATCATATTCTTAATGATGTTTCAGTAGGAAAGATCATTGGTATAGAAGATTTAGGCGTTTCGCAAGATGTGTTAGTTGTAGATAACGATACACCGAATGAGGCGTTTGAAGCGCTAGCAGAAACTCAGTTTCAAACCGCTATGGTAGCAGCCATTAAAACATTACCAGAGCGTGATGCTTTAGTACTATCATTGTATTATGACGAAGCATTAAACTTAAAAGAAATTGGCGCAATACTTGAAGTAAGTGAATCTAGGGTGAGTCAGATATTAAGTCAGGCAATGCTCAGATTAAAAGGCAAGCTCAAGCATTGGACACAAGAATAATTATTAATTAGAGCACTATAGAGTGTTAGCTCACCGGAGGAAACCTTGGACAAGAATATGAAGATTCTTATTGTTGACGACTTTTCAACAATGAGACGTATCATCAAGAACTTGTTGCGAGACTTGGGATTCAACAATACCCAAGAAGCAGATGACGGCTCGACCGCCTTACCTATGTTACAAAAAGGGGATTTTGACTTTGTTGTAACAGATTGGAATATGCCTGGAATGCAGGGTATTGATTTACTTAAAGCTATACGTGCAGATGATGCGTTAAAACACCTTCCAGTGTTAATGGTAACTGCTGAAGCTAAGCGTGAGCAAATTATTGCCGCAGCGCAAGCGGGTGTTAATGGCTATGTCGTAAAACCATTTACAGCAGCTACTCTTAAGGAAAAGCTGGATAAAATTTTCGAACGACTCGCATAACAAGGACTGTCCATGCAGGCAAATCAATCGGGGTTAATCACTCTCGAACAGGCGCAACATCTTGTTGAGTTGCTCGGTGCAGGTTTACAAGAGCAGGCTGATGAAGTGATTCGAGACCTTGCAGCGCCATTGCAGCGTGAGTTATTCGAAGAAGTGGGGAAACTGACACGACAACTTCACACTGCCATGCAAGATTTCCAATTAGACACGCGTCTAGCAGTATTAGCTAACACTGAAATACCTGATGCTAAAGAACGTCTTAACTATGTTATTGACATGACAGAGCAAGCAGCAAATAAAACCATGGATGCGGTTGAAGAATGTTTACCTTTGGCCGATACCATAATTAATAATATACAAACAGTGACTCCGATGTGGGATAAGCTGATGCGCCGTGATATTCAATTGAGTGAATTTAAAACACTCTGTCACGATGTTCAGCAGTTCATGGCTAACAGTGAACAAGATTCCAACCGTTTGAGAGAGCTGTTAAATCAAATCCTCATGGCTCAGGATTTCCAAGATTTAACGGGACAAATGATCCGCCGAGTGATTGATCTAGTGAGAGAAGTTGAAAGTAACTTAGTCTCCATGCTGACGGTGTTTGGTGAGCAAGCCGCACAAGATGCAGAACAAAATGATAATAAGATTGAGGCCGAAGGCCCTATTATGGATGCAGAAACGCGTGAAGACGTTGTGACGGGTCAAGATGAAGTTGATGATCTGCTATCGAGTCTTGGTTTCTAATTAGGAGTCAATTTAATGTCCTTTGATGTTGATGAAGAGATACTCCAGGACTTTTTAATTGAAGCTGGTGAAATACTAGAGCTTCTGCAAGAGCAGCTTGTCGCTCTTGAAAATAATCCTGATGACAGTGATTTACTAAATGCAATTTTTCGTGGGTTCCATACCGTTAAAGGTGGTGCAGGCTTTTTAAGCTTGACCCCTATGGTCGATGTTTGCCACGAAGCAGAAAATACCTTTGATTTGCTACGTACGGGCAAACGCCCTGTAAATGCAGAATTGATGGATATCATCTTGCAGGCTGTTGATGCCATTAATAGTATGTTTGAGCAAACTCAACAGGGCATTGAACAAGACCCCGCTTCTCCAGAATTACTTGAAAAATTAAAACTACTTAGTTCTGGTGCTCCATTACCATCCGAAATGGGAGAAGCACCTGCGCCTGAAGTCATAGAGTCTGAACCAGAACCCGAGCCTATTATTGAAACAGTGGTTGAAGCTGCACCTACATCCGGCGACGACACTATCGATGAAATAGATGAGTCAGAGTTTGAAGCTTTATTAGACGCGCTTCATGGTTCAGGTAAAGCCCCTACGTCTGCGCCTGCAGCAACGCCAGAGCCTAAAGCTGAATCCGCAGAAGGTGCTGGTGATGAAATCACTGACGATGAATTTGAAGCATTACTGGATGAACTTCATGGTAGCGGCAGTTTTAAAGCGGCGGGAGCTGATGAAAAACCAGCGGAAGTAGCACCTGAACCGCAAGTCGATGCAGACGATATTACCGATGATGAGTTCGAAGCATTGCTTGATGAACTTCACGGTAAAGGTAGTGCACCGAAGAAAAGCATAGAGCCGCCAGTGACTAATGCCAGTGTTGAGCCTGCAGCACCAGCGGCTAAAGCACCACAAGCGGCTGCGCCTCAAAGCAAGCCTGTCGCGAAACCAGCAGCGCCAGCACCTGCCGCTCAAGCTCCTGCGCCAGTAGCTGCAAAACCTGCAGCTAAAGCACCAGTTAAAGATAAAGCCGGTAAAGCCGCAACAGCAGTACCACAAGGTGAAACAACGGTTCGTGTTGACACTTCTCGCCTTGACGAAATTATGAATATGGTCGGTGAATTAGTATTAGTACGTAACCGATTAGTCAGCCTTGGCATTACTCGTGAAGATGAAGAGATGAGTAAGGCGTTAGCGAACCTGGACTTGGTGACGGCTGATTTACAGGGTGCGGTAATGAAAACCCGTATGCAGCCAATTAAGAAAGTCTTTGGCCGCTTCCCAAGGGTTGTTCGCGACCTTGCACGTTCGCTCGATAAAGAAATTAATTTGGTAATGGTCGGTGAAGACACAGATCTCGATAAAAACCTTGTTGAAGCATTAGCCGATCCCCTCGTTCACTTAGTGCGTAACTCGGTTGACCATGGTATTGAAATGCCGCTCACGCGTGAAGCGAATGGCAAGCCAAGAACGGGTACGATTACTTTATCTGCTAGCCAAGAAGGTGACCACATCTTATTGAAAATTGAAGATGATGGCGCGGGAATGGATGCTGAAAAGCTCAAGGAAATTGCCATCAGCCGTGGTGTGTTAGATGAAGATGCCGCAGCAAGAATGACAGACAATGAAGCTTATAACCTCATCTTTGCCCCAGGTTTCTCTACTAAGGTAGAAATCTCTGATATTTCAGGCCGTGGCGTGGGTATGGACGTGGTGAAAACTCGCATTACTCAGTTAAATGGTACTGTTCATATCGATTCTATGCCGGGCAAGGGCACGTTATTAGAAATCAAAGTCCCATTAACATTGGCGATTATGCCGACATTGATGGTTGACGTGTCTAAGCAAGTCTTTGCATTGCCATTATCGAGTGTTAATGAGATTTTCCATTTAGACTTGACCAAAACCAATATCGTTGATGGCCAGTTAACCGTTATCGTGCGGGAAAAAGCTGTACCGTTATTTTATCTTGAGCATTGGTTGCATCGCAATAAAACGTCATTCAAGCATGGTGACAAGCAACATGGCCACGTGGTGATTGTGCAACTAGGCACAATGCAAATTGGTTTTGTGGTCGATGCTTTAATAGGTCAAGAAGAAGTTGTGATTAAACCACTTGGTAGTATGCTACAAGGTACTCCAGGGATGGCAGGTGCAACAATTACTTCTGATGGCGGCATCGCTCTGATCCTTGACGTGCCTGGTCTATTAAAACATTACGCCAAGAATAAGAATTAAAAGTTCCAAGTGTTAAGGGATTAAATGGCTATAAAAGTTTTAGTTGTTGATGACTCAAGTTTCTTTCGCCGACGAGTCAGTGAGATTGTCAATCAAGATCCTGACCTCGAAGTTATCGGTGTAGCAGTTAATGGCCAAGAGGCTGTCAAACTTGCTCAAGAGCTGAAACCACAAGTGATCACAATGGATATTGAAATGCCTGTGATGGACGGTATAACTGCTGTCCGTCATATTATGGCTGATAGTCCTACTCCAATTTTAATGTTCTCTTCACTCACCCATGATGGGGCACAATCGACATTAGATGCACTTGAAGCAGGTGCTGTAGACTTTTTACCTAAACGTTTTGAAGATATTGCAACGAATAAAGCAGATGCCATTGCGCTTCTCCAACAACGGATAAAGGCTATTGGTCGTCGTCGAGTTTATCGTGCAGCGCCAAGAACACCACTTGGTCAAAGAGATAAAGAGCCATTAACCACACGAAAGTCGTTAGCTTCTACTAGTGAGGTAAATCGTCCTCTCAGAGGTGTCTCTCCTCGTACGCCTATAGGCTCACCAGCAGCACCTAAAGCGTCGACGCCGGCTCAAGCTAAGGTAACAACGTCGATCAGAGCCAGTGGTAAACAGTATAAATTACTGTTAATTGGCACTTCAACCGGTGGGCCAGTCGCATTACAAAAAATCTTGACGCGATTCCCTGCAGATTACCCACATCCAATATTGTTGATCCAGCATATGCCCGCAGCTTTTACCCCAGCTTTTGCCGCACGTCTAAATGGCCTGTGCAAAATCAGTGTCAAAGAAGCCGAGAATGGCGATGCACTTCGCCCTGGTTGCGCTTATTTGGCTCCAGGCGGGATGCAGTTATTGGTAGAAAAAAGTGGCGTGAGTGGTCGTCTTAAGGTGTTAGCTGGCAAAGAAGATATGAATTATAAGCCTAGTGTAGATATTACCTTTGCCTCTGCGTCAAAAGCTTATGGCAGCGACATTCTCGCTGTTGTATTAACAGGTATGGGAGCAGATGGTCGAGAAGGTTCTCGATTGTTGAAGGCCCAAGGTGCAAATATTTGGGCACAAGATGAAGCAAGTTGTGTGGTATATGGCATGCCACAGGCTGTTACTTCAGCTGGCTTAGCTAGTCATTCAATTGCCCTTGATGATATGGCTGAATCGATACTCAAAGAGACTTCTCGTGGCTAAGCCTATGAGAATGCGACCATGGCAACAAGCGTGTATGCTCTTGCTGGTTGTGGCGAGTGTGACATCGGTTAGCTTATATTTTGATGCTGTTAAGAAGATAGAATTACTTGAGTTTCAGGTGAGTGAACTTGAAAAATCACAAGTGTTGCTGATGGTGCCAGAAGATCAAGCGCAAGCCTTAGCGACTTGGCTTGACTCTCACCCTGAGCAAACCCAAGCCATTTTTGATATGGCAAGTCAAACGCCTAATCAAGCAGTGACGGTGGAGCAACAATCAGTACCGCCAAAAGCTGAAACAGAAGCAACATCGAATTTAGAGGGCAACTCTCAAAAAGAGCAAAAAGGGGCTAATCAACTTCAGGTTGTCTCTGAAAATGAAGATGGCGTAAAAGTTATTCGTTTACCCCATGGTGGTATTCGGGTTACAACACGAGAACAGCAACAAAATAATAATCAGGGTTAGTTGAAGTCATTTGAAAACTCAGAAAACTCAGTGAGGCAGCTTTGAAAGTATGGACAATAGCAAATCAAAAGGGTGGTGTAGGTAAAACGACTACAGTGGCCAGCCTTGCGGGGGCTTTAGTTAAGCGTGGGCAACGTGTACTCATGATTGATACTGATCCCCACGCATCACTTGGCTATTATCTAGGTATTGATTCAGAAGAAATACCTGGTTCATTGTACGATGTTTTCGTTAAGCACCAATCACTAACCACTGAGTTTGTAAAACAACATATTCTACCTACACAAGTTGAAGGCTTAGATATTATGCCAGCGACTATGGCATTAGCCACGCTTGATAGAGCGTTAGGTCATCAAGAAGGTATGGGGTTGGTATTGCGTAATTTACTCAATTTACTAAAAGATGAGTATGACGTGGCGATTATTGATTGCCCACCGGTATTAGGTGTATTAATGGTTAATGCTTTAGCAGCCAGTCAGCATATTATCATTCCGGTACAAACGGAGTTTCTGGCGATTAAAGGACTCGATCGTATGATTAAAACGATGGATCTGATGGGTCGTTCGAAAAAGACCAAATATAGCTTTAGTATTTTACCGACTATGTTTGATAAACGAACTAAAGCATCGCCTATAGCATTAGCTTATTTACAGGATAAATATGCCAAAACACTCTGGCCTGATGTCATACCGGTAGATACTAAATTTCGTGATGCAAGTCTCGCCCATTTACCAGCATCTCATTATTCTTCACGTAGCCGTGGCGTAAAGGCGTATAATCGTCTGCTTGATTATCTGCTTTCTCAGGAGTTCTCACATGTCAAAATCGGTTGATGAAACTGTTTTTGATTATTTTGCTATGCTGTTGCAAGAACCTGCAACAGACGCTACGGCAGAGCTGAAGGAAAATAAGCAGCCTGATCCAGCGCCTTTGGCAGCTGAGAAGTCTAACAAGGTTTACACTAAAAAATCTTCAGCCACGACGAATCAAACTCAGCCTTTAGATGAAGTAGCAGCCGCTTTGATTAATAAGACTGTTGAGACTCGGCAGCCGAATCAAACTAACCGTGATCCTTTGAAGGTTTCAACACCTGACGAGTATCCAAAAGCTCAACCGCAGGTGGCTAGGGCAACGCCTAATGCATCATTTGCACAACCCACAGTCGAGAAGCCTGTTGATAAGCAAGCGCTTGAAAAGTTACTCTCAGCAGTGTCTAAACCCACAGTTGGGACTGTTGAGACAAAGGTTAAACCAGAAACCCTAGCGACAGAACAGCAGATTAAAGCTAGTGCAGCTAAAGTACGTCAAGCCATTTTAGAAAAGCCTGCACCAAAAGCTCAACAAGTAGTGCAGAAAGCTGAGGTAGTTGATAAAGAAATCAACTCCTTAGCCGATATTAAATTAGTACCAAGCGCACTTGAACCGGCAAAAGAAGCTATTATTAATAGTGAACAGCAAAATGTTGCCCAGACTCAAGTAGGTAAAGATGGTATGCCACCAGAGGTGGTATATAATTTAAAAGATGTCTTAGATGATGAATTCCAAGTATTGTTTTTTAACGTTGCGGGCTTGACGCTAGCCGTTCCTTTAGTAAGTTTGGGCGGCATAGTTAAAAGGGAACGAATTAATAATATCATTGGTCGTCCGAAGTGGTTTATGGGGGTTCAGCCTCATCGAGATGGGCAAATTAATGTTGTCGATTCTTGTGCTTGGGTAATGCCAGAAAAATATACCCCAGAACTGGCAGAAACTTTGGATTATCAATATATTGTCATGTTAGAAGACAGCGAGTGGGGACTGACCTGTGAGTCTTTGGTCAATGCAGTAAAAATTGATAAATCTCACGTGAATTGGCGTGAGAAGCCCGGAAAGCGCCCATGGCTTGCCGGCGTGGTAAAAGAACAAATGTGTGGGATATTACATGTCAAAGCATTAATTGAAATGCTGGAAGCAGGTTTAGGTTGTCAGGATACGATTGACAGAGGTTGACTATGAGTGATTCTAGAAGTGTTGCAGCTGTTGCTGCGGGTAATGATGACGCAGTGCTACAGTGGGTAACATTTAAATTAGATAATGAAACTTACGGTATCAATGTAATGCAAGTGCAAGAAGTCTTGCGTTATACCGAAATTGCACCTGTCCCAGGTGCGCCGCATTATGTGCTAGGTATCATAAACTTACGTGGTAACGTTGTGACGGTAATTGATACCCGTTCACGTTTTGGCTTACCTTCGTCTGAAGTAGATGATTCCACACGTATTGTAATAATCGAAGCTGAAAAGCAAGTGATAGGTATTCTTGTAGACAGTGTGGCAGAAGTTGTATATCTACGCCGTTCAGAAATCGATAATGCTCCAAATGTTGGTACTGAAGAAAGCGCTAAGTTTATTCAAGGTGTGAGTAATCGTGATGATGAACTATTGATCTTGGTTGATCTAGATAAGTTACTCTCTGATGAAGAGTGGGCAGAGTTGTCTCATATTTAGTAAGATTTTCATCCATAATAGCCAGTTTTCATGTCGGCTTTGCTTGGTTTTTATAGGAAGTGTTAATGGGTGATGAGTTATTAATTGCCGCGCTGGCTTGTGTCATAGTCAGCCTTATTTTAGTAATTTTCTTATTTAAAAGAATCACTAAATTATCGACAAAGGTAGAAGCGCTAACTGTACTGGTTAAGCAGTCTGACAAACAGCGTGAAACGGTAAAACGAGAACTAAATGAATTACGCAGTGGCACCATTGGCATGGGGCGCAGGATTGTTGAATTAGAAAAGAAACTGATTAAACAATCGGAAGTCATTGAAGAGGCTAGCCAACAAGATCCACAGGCAAAACTCTACTCTAGAGCCCTTAAGATGGTTGAGTTGGGTGCAGGTATAGATGAGCTCATGCAAGAATGTGAGTTACCTAAAGCTGAGGCAGAATTAATTATTCGTTTGCATGCTAAGTAGACTTCAATACAACTAAATCATTATGAATAACACCGCTCTAATTAGCGGTGTTTTTTTTGTCATTTTTTTAGTTAAGATAATACCACGCAGGTTGAATAGGGCTTAACAATGAAAACCATAGGATTATTGGGTGGCATGAGCTGGGAAAGCACTCAGGATTATTATAAGGCTATAAATAATGAGGTTAACCAGGCTTTAGGTGGGTTACATTCAGCCCAAATTGCAATGTATAGCGTTGATTTTGCACCTATTGAAGCATTGCAACATCAAGGTGATTGGCAAGCCACTGCAAAGATACTAAGCCAAGCCGCAAAAAATGTAGAAGCTGCGGGTGCAGATTTTTTAGTAATATGTACCAATACGATGCACAAGGTGGCAGACGAAGTTGCAGCATCAGTGTCTATTCCGTTATTACATATCGCTGATGCCACTGGTGCTGAAGTGTTAAAGCTTGGAGTGAGTAAAGTTGGCTTACTAGGCACTGCATTCACAATGGAGCAGGATTTTTATAAAGCAAGGTTAAAGGATAAATTTGGTATTGACGTTATTGTGCCAGATGAAGCTGACAGACTCCGGGTACATCAAGTTATTTATCAAGAACTCTGTTTAGGGAAAGTTCAAGCAGAGTCTAAAGCTGACTACCTTAGGATAATTAGCCATTTATCAGAATCAGGTGCTGAAGCTGTGATTTTAGGCTGTACCGAAATTGGTTTGCTGGTTAATCAATCTGATATTGGAATACCTCTATTGAATACGGCTAGGATTCACTCACAACATGCTGTGAAGCTTGCCCTAACTGAAGAATAGGCTTGTGTAAACAGATACAAACTAAGAAGGGCCACTTCAAATTGAAGTGGCCCTTTCTTTTTGCTGGTCGCAATTGCTATTTAAAGCTCTCTTGCTCTATACATCTCGGAAAATGCACGCTTGTATAGGTTCGCTAGGTTTTGCATTAATTTGGTCATTTCATTATCTCGTCAGTAAAACAGTCATTAGTTGGTTAAGCGAACGACTCCCTGGCATTGACTGCATACGTCTACTTAACTTAAGGCATATGATACGTGCCAGTCTATAAGCTGACAAACGATAAAAATGAATTTATTTGATTAGTTATTCTAATCTGAATCAATGGTGTTTTAGTTGTTTAGTTAACCGCTCACTTGTTTTTAATGTTGTATTACATGCGTTTGCATATGTTCGTTGTAGCTGTTGTCATTCGCATAAATAATGAAGAGAATTGTTAATTTGTGTTAAATCTTGCTTGGCGGAAGAGTTTGTGTGGTTTTTGGTGTTTGTTGGTGGTTATTGAAAATTTGTAAAAAAATCCCTAGCATAGATATTCGCCTATCTCAATACCTCTATTATTGTAATTTGCGCCTCCCCTCAAAACCCACTTAAACCGCTTTATTCAATTGATTTGAATCAAATTGCAGTGGTATAAACTTAAGGTCTGATGAGGAATTGTAAGTTGTTAAGCTTATGATTTTCAAGGATATAGTAATCTTGTTAAGTTAAGGTTGCGCATTGCAAGTCACAGTTTTCAATAAAGCGTGACCTTCATCTAAGTTTGCTGCCTGGTGAAGGAATTTTAAAAAACGAAGCGTAGCACGAGAAATTAACTGGTTAATACAAAATATTAACAAATAGGCTTTCAAGCGATTTCTGAGTTGCTACGTTTTATTGGGTGAGTTGTCTAGGGAACCTAAACTGCAAACATTGTCTTTTAGGAAGTCATAAATAAATTTGGTCGTACTGAAGTAAGGAGTCGCCAATGATTATTGAAGAGGTCGTTGAGCTATCGCGTTTGCAATTTGCGCTGACAGCCATGTATCACTTTATATTTGTTCCATTAACGCTAGGCTTGGCATTTATATTAGCCATCATGGAGTCACTGTATGTGATGACTGATAAGCAAATATATAAAGACATGACCAAGTTTTGGGGTAAATTATTCGGTATTAACTTTGCACTAGGTGTCACAACCGGTTTGGCGATGGAATTCCAGTTTGGTACTAACTGGTCATATTTCTCGCATTACGTGGGTGATATTTTTGGTGCTCCGCTCGCTATTGAAGGCCTAATGGCGTTCTTCTTAGAGTCTACGCTTGTTGGTATGTTCTTCTTCGGTTGGGACCGTTTTAGTAAGCGTCAGCATTTGGCCGTAACTTGGTTAGTTGCGCTTGGTTCTAATATGTCAGCGCTTTGGATTCTTGTTGCAAATGGTTGGATGCAAAACCCTGTTGGGGCGGTATTCAATTATGAAACCATGCGTATGGAAATGACCAGCTTTGCAGAGGTGATTTTCAACCCTGTTGCACAAGTTAAGTTTGTTCATACCGTCGCTTCGGGTTATGTAGCAGGTGCTATGTTCGTCTTAGCTATCAGCTCATACTACATCCTAAAAGGTCGTGATTTGCCTTTTGCACGTCGTTCATTCGCCATTGGTGCCAGCTTCGGTATGGCTGCAATTCTATCTGTAATGGTACTCGGTGATGAATCAGGTTATGAAGTTGGTGAAGTTCAACGCGTTAAGTTAGCAGCAATTGAAGCTGAATGGCATACTGAGCCAGCGCCAGCAGCGTTTACTGCGTTCGGTTTCCCGAATCAAGAAAAAATGGAAACTGACTTTGCGATTAAGATCCCTTTTGTTATGGGGATTATCGCAACACGTTCTTTAGATGAGCAAGTGACAGGCATTATAGACTTAATTGACGAGCATGAAATCCGTATCCGTAACGGTATGATTGCATACTCTCTACTTGAACAAATTAAGTCAGGTAATGATGCGCCTGAAGTACGTGAAGCATTTGAACTAGCCAAAGGCGACTTAGGTTATGGTTTATTGCTTAAGCGTTATACAGAAAACGTAGTTGATGCGACAGAAGAACAAATTAAGGCCGCTGCTAAAGATTCAATTCCAAACGTTGCCCCACTATTCTGGTCATTCAGGATCATGGTTGCATGTGGCGTAATTATGCTATTTGTATTCGCTGCAGCATTTTGGCAGAGCACGCGTCATAAGATTGCAGAGAAGAAGTGGGTACTTAAAGCTGCTCTATACTCATTACCGCTTCCTTGGATTGCCATTGAGTGTGGTTGGTTCGTTGCTGAATACGGTCGTCAACCATGGACCATTTCAGAAGTGTTACCGACGCATATGTCTGCCTCAAGCTTAACGGTTTCAGATCTCTGGTTCAGTATCATCTCAATCACCTTGTTCTATGCCGTATTATTAGTGATTGAAATGTTCTTAATGTTTAAGTACGCGCGTTTAGGCCCAAGTAGCTTAAAGACAGGGCGTTATCACTTTGAAAACCAAGATGCGTAATCAGAGGGCCTAATTATGTTTGATTATGAAGTTTTAAGATTTATCTGGTGGGCCTTAATTGGTGTGCTGCTGATTGGTTTTGCAGTCACTGATGGCTTCGATATGGGTGTTGGTGCGTTATTGCCTATTGTAGGTAAAGATGACACTGAGCGTCGCATTATGATTAACTCGATTGCGCCGCATTGGGATGGTAACCAGGTTTGGTTAATTACTGCTGGTGGTGCGTTATTCGCCGCGTGGCCAACAGTGTATGCAGTATCTTTCTCAGGCTTTTATGTCGCGATGATGTTGGTATTGTTTGCCTTGTTCCTTCGCCCTGTTGGATTCGATTATCGTTCTAAGATTGAAGATCCAAGATGGCGTAAGTCATGGGATTGGGCGTTGTTCGTTGGTGGTTTTGTGCCTCCACTCATTATCGGTGTTGCATTTGGTAACCTATTACAAGGCGTACCATTCAACTTTGATGAGTATTTACGTGCAACTTACCATGGTGGTTTACTGGGTCTACTTAATCCATTTGGACTATTAGCTGGCTTAGTCGCTGTGTCAATGGTGATGCTACAAGGTGCCGCTTGGTTACAAATGAAGACGGAAGGCGAGTTAAGAGTTCGCTGTGCAAAAGCTGCCCAAGTTGCTGGTGTTGCTCTTGCTGCTCTATTTGGTATCGCTGGGGTTTGGTTAGCAAATGGTATTGATGGCTATGTCATTACCTCTGCAATTGATACAGCTGGCCCATCAAATCCAGCATTAAAGACTGTTGCGATTGAATCTGGTGCTTGGTTAGCTAACTATGACAAGTATCCATTGACCATGCTTTTCCCTGTGATTGGTTTGGCAATGCCATTACTTGCTGTTGTTGCCAGTAAGTTTAACCGTAGCGGTTTTGCATTCTTGTTTAGCTCATTAGCAATGGCTGGTGTGATCTTAACGTGTGGCGCAGCAATGTTCCCATTCGTGATGCCTTCATCACTTGAGCCAAATATCAGCTTAACAATGTGGGATGCCACAGCGAGTCAAATGACCCTACAGGTGATGACTATAGCTGCAATTATCTTTGTACCAATTGTACTGAGTTACACGATTTGGACTTACTTCAAGATGTTTGGTCGCTTAAACCGTGACTACATTGAAAAGAACAAAGCATCACTTTATTAATTAAGGAGCATTTCATGTGGTATTTCGCTTGGATTTTAGGTGTTCTGTTAGCCTGTTCATTCGGCATTATTAATGCTCTATGGCTTGAAAACACTGAGAACATGGACAGAATTAAAGAAGACTAATCTGTTAGTTCGTTAAACAATCCCCTCATTACGTTGTGATGAGGGGATTTTTTGTTTTTAGCTTTTAGTGGTTTGGTGAGGTAAAACTTTGTTTATCTTGAGAGTTTTATTCTGAGGCGTGCCAGCAAACGATAACGGCTAGTAGGTTTGTGCCCCAAACTGTTTCTATCAGAGTTGATGTGTGTTTGTTCAACTGATTAAAACAAAATCTCGTACTTGCTAACGCAATTGAAAAACAGTACTTTGAGAAACAGTTAAGTGTCTAAGAAATTAGGGGCTTACCAGTTCGGTTATAAACCGTGCCTTCTCTTTCCTCGATTATAGCTGCGATAAAATTATCGAATAGATATT
Organism: Shewanella maritima; assembly: GCF_043643735.1. Taxonomy (GTDB): domain Bacteria; phylum Pseudomonadota; class Gammaproteobacteria; order Enterobacterales; family Shewanellaceae; genus Shewanella; species Shewanella maritima_A. Next base: position 172,124 of record NZ_JBHZSM010000001.1, on the reverse strand, counting down.
GTTTATCTAGTGGTTTGTACTGCTTGAGGGGGTAACTTTCGATAGGGCAAGGTTCAAGTTGTTCTTCATAAAGGACATACACGTTTCCTAAATCAGAGAAAAGTTTAATTAAACGCTCTTCATCGGCACGTGTCATGGTGGATTAGTTTATTTGATCTGCAATGTAGCATTTTCCCTCAATCAAAACTTAAGACAACTGGTCACTTTGGTAATTCATTCTTAACTGAATGAGCGGTTGGTTTTGAGCATATGTTTGCTACTAGTCTTGTAAATTAAAGGTGAGTAACTGATTAATAGTGAAATCATGACGCCTTGGTTTTACTTGGTAAGTAGAGTTGATAAGTATAAAAAAGGCCTTGAAATGGTATTTCAAGGCCAAGTATTGATTAAGTACTATTAGCCACAATCAGAACTTAAATATTATTAGTCACAATCAGAACTTAAATACTGAGATCTGGCTTTTAATCTCCTTAGCCATTTGAGTTAGTTCAGCTGAAGCATTCAGCCCTTGTTCTGCGCGTTCATCACTGTTTTTCGCTAAGTTAGAAATGGTGTGCAAGTTTTGTGATACATCATTAGCCACAGAACTTTGCTGTTCGGTTGCACTGGCAATATTACTGTTAAATAACGCTAGCTCTTGAATACTTCCACTAATTTGAGTCAACTGCTGATTTACCTGTTGACCATTGTCGGCAGATGCTTGGCCTAAGTGTTGGCAATGACTCATTTGATTAGCTGTGAGTTTTACTTGCGATTGCAATGTTGTAATCGTTGCGCCAATTTCACTGATAGATTGTTGCGTTCGCTGTGCTAACGAGCGTACTTCGTCAGCCACTACGGCAAAGCCCCGGCCTTGTTCACCTGCTCTAGCTGCTTCAATTGCCGCGTTTAGTGCCAGTAGGTTAGTTTGTTCTGCAATACCGTTAATGACTTCAGTTACCTTGCTAATGGCTTCGCTTTCTTTGGTCACCGTTTCAATATTGAGTTGTGATTGATTAAGTTGTTGGCTTAATGATTCTAGGTCACTTACAACCTTAGTCAGTTGCTGGTTACCTTCTTGAGATGCATCATCAACTTGTTGGCTTTGATCTGCACCATGATTTGCACTGGTGGCCACTTCTTTAATCGAAGCTGTCATTTGTTCAATCGCTGTGGCAATTTGCTCTGTTTGTGCCAGTAATGATTGTGCTTGTTGACCATTTTGCTCTGCCAGTTGTTGGCCATGACTTGCCTGAGTTTCCAGTTCTGCTACTGAGCCATGCATTGATTGGATCAAGGTTTTTAAATTTTGAGCCATGTTGGAAGCACTATGGGTTATCAGGTCGACTTCATTGCGACTATTAGCGTTAACCGAATTAAAAGTTTGTGATAAATCTCCCTCGCCTAAGTTGGCAAATTGTTTTTGTAACGTCTCAAGCGGCCGAGTGGTTTTATTAATCGCGAGGTATAGCAAGATGGAGATCAATGCAATACCAATAACAGCTATGATGATAATCGTCCGCAGTAACATCATGCTTCCGCTGTTTAGCTCATCTAATTTTGCAAAACCAATTAAAGTCCAACTCCAGCCGGGAACTGGTACGCTGTAACTGGTCATTTGTTGGTTATCTAATGAGGTATATTCAAAATGAGTGTGCAACCTTAGCGCTTGCTCTTTACTCAGCCCATTAAGCAATTGCGGATTAAATTCGCTGTCTTTTTCTATTTTGGGATGAGCCATGATGTGTGAATCGCTGTTGCGCATAATCACAAAATAACCACTTTGCGCGATATTTAAGTTTTTGATGGTTTCCTGAATTTGGCTAATTGCGTTGCTAATATCAAAACCAATAAACATAATGCCAATTACTTGTCTGGCATCATCAAAAATCGGTCGGTAAACAGTCATGTAATCTTTGCCAAATAGCCGAGCATAACCCTCATACTCTTGACCGTTTATCAGTTGTTGATACCCCGGATGATTAACGCCTAAGTTGGTTCCCATGGCACGTTTGCCATCTGCTTTAGTCAGTGAAGTTGATACCCGAGTAAAGTCGTTCTCATCGCGAACAAAGACAGTCGCCACACCGCCGGTTAATTTTGAAAACCGATCAACTTTACTGCGTGATGAATTAATTTGTTCATGTTCATGCATTAGCGCAGGGGAGGTGACACCTAGTACTTTTACTTTTCTGCCATCGAGGAAAAACTTACCTGGATACATTACTTTCAAAATGTCTGCATTACGTCTAGCAAGTTGCATCATGCTATTGTATTGCAAATCAATGAAGTCAGCGTTACTGCGCATTTGCTCATCCATTGATTCCATGGCTTTTTCTGTGAGCACACTGCTTGAAGTGGTGTACGAGAAATAAGACATTAAACTAAATACAATGATGGAAAGCACCAGTGCCAAGCTGCCTATTTGCTGAGATAAGGGCCAATATTTATAATTATTTTTCATCACCAAGTTCCATTACTAAGGGGCTTAGTTAATGTAAATGAATTTGGGCTAAGTGAACTTGATGAGAGTCACTTTTAGCTAAATAAATGGCTGAAAAGTGACATAAAATACAATGCCATTATTGGCACTGTATTTTATGTGGAATAGCAAGTTACCACCGAGTTTAAGCGGTAATACTTTCAGGTTCTGGAGCGTTAATTTTTTTGGGCTTCATAAATAAAATATACATGGTTGGCACCCAAATTAATGACAGCATAGTCGTTAACAGCGTTCCGCCCGCAATAGCAATGGCAAATGGTGGCCAGAAACCACCGCCAGCTAAAATGAGTGGTAAGAAGCCGCCAATAGTTGTGATAGTTGTCGAGCCGATATGTCGCCCACAACGGTTTACAACAGTGACCACTAAATCAAAGTTTTTCTCCCGTGTCGCAGGGTGTTGTTCAAGCTCTGCCAAAATAACAATGGCAGCATTAATTGCCAGCCCCATTAATCCGAGTAAGCCAATGATGACGGTGAAACCGAATGGGTAGCCGAAAACATATACAGCTAATAATCCTAGTCCAGCAGATTGCACCGCGCTAAGTAAAATAATGCCAGTGAGTCTGAATGAATTAAACGACAACACGACCGTGGTTAACAGCAGGGTGACAACCACAACAATATTGGATAACAAGTTACCGACAGCTTCATCGCGCTTGGCACTCTCGCCACCAATCTCAATATGATATCCCGCAGGTAGTTGCACCTTGGCCAAATCATCTTGTACTTGAGAAAGCACTTTTGCCGGTAATACACCGCTGGTGATGTAGGCTTCAATAATATTGACTCTTTCGCCGTTACGCCTTGGGATGGCACTGCGGCTCACATTGATCTGATTTTCAGATAACGCCGACAACGGAATGCCGCTCCCAGTTGGCGATACCAAGTTAAGGTCGGCTAAGCGATTTGCTTGTTGGCGGCTTTCGTCCCCTAAACGAACGCGGATCGGTAAGGATTCAGTACGTTCTAATATGCTGCCACCTGTCACGCCAGTTGTGGCCATTTGTATTTGATTAGCAATGTCACTCAGGCTTAAACCGCTGAGTAAGCTTGCGTCTTCGTTAACTTGTAGCCATACCTTTGGTGTGCTCGGGCTGAGTGTGGCGCGAGTATGAAGTACATCTGGCGTATCCATTAATATGCGTCGAACTTCATCGCCAATTTGTTTTAGTTTGTCTAATGAAGGTCCATAAACCATCACTTCAACAGGCGCATTAAATGGCGGTCCTTGTTCAAGTTTCCTGACTAAGATTTGAGCTTGCGGGTATTGCTTATCAAACTGTTGTTGCAGCGACAAAATGAGTCGATTAGCTGCTTCAAAATCGGTGACTTTTACCATGGCTTGCGCGTAGTTGGTTGACCCTTGTTGGCGCTGTGTGAGGTTGTAATAAAATGAAGGTGTATTGCCGCCCACAACCCAAGTCACTTCGATGATGTCATCGATAGCTTGCAGCTCATTGTCGATATTTTTGACCTGTTGCAGGGTATTGTTAATACTCACATGAGCCGCTAGGTGAACCTCGATTTGGAACATATCTCTATCTGAGGGCGGGAAAAACTGCTCGGTCATTTTACCTGCGGCAATAAATCCAGCGACTGGCAGAAAGCCCACAGCTAATGCGGTAAGTAACGGGCGAGTTAACGCAAAATGCAAGCTCGCAGTAAAGGCTTTACTCAATCGAGGGAATGCGAGTCCATGTTGATACCAACTGCTTTTTTCACTGACAGAAAAGCGTCCAGCTAAACCTGCAATAACTGTGTGAGAGATTAAGTAAGATCCTAACAGTGCAAACATGACTGAAATAGCGATGCCACCAACAAACTCACCGGCGGCACCTGGCATTAATACGATTGGGGCAAAAGCCAACATGGTGGTAATGGTTGAGCCTGCTAAAGGTAACCAAAGGTGATGAATCGTTTGTTGTACTGCTTGCAGTTTACTCATGCCATCACGACGTTTTTGTGCAATCGCATCGACAATGACAATGGCGTTATCGACCATGATCCCTAAGGCGACCACAAGACCTGTGACTGACATTTGATGAATAGGTAAGCCAGTATATTTCATACAGGCGAGGGTAAATAGGGCTGTTAAAGGTAATGAAAGTGCCACGATTAGCGCATTACGTAGCCCAAGGGTGAGTAATAACACCATTACAATTAACACAAAGCCTTGTAATAGGTTTATGAGCAAGTCACCCAACCTCACGCTAGTATAGCCTTGTTGATCAAACAACCATTGCACTTCTATGTTGCTAGGTAGGTGAGTGGCAAATTGCTCGATAACCGTTTGGACTTTTTGTTGCCATATATCGACCCGACTATCATCAACCATGCGAACGGCTACAAGCACACCTTGCTGGCTGTCGATAAGTGCAATGCTGCTTGCGGGCGTTTTGGTTTGACGTTGAATAGTGGCAACATCACCTAAACGAATAATCTGACCGTTTTCATCTATTTTTAAAGGCACTTGTCTTACTCGGCTTTGTGAATCTAGCTCGCCAGAGACTTCAACTAATGCCCTAAAATGGTCGTTATTGATTTCACCAGCCGAAATTTTACTGTCAGCTTGGGTTAAAGATTGAGCAATGGTTGCTGGGGTTAACTGTAGTTGGCTGATTTTGTGGCCATCTAATTCGACCAGTATTTCTTCTTCCGGTGAACCATACAATTTAACAAAGTCTGTGCCATTAAGTGCTCTGAGTTTACTTTGTAACTCAATGGCATAGCGGTTTAATACGTCAGCTTTAACAGGAGATTCATCATTCCATACTACGCCTAAAATAGCCGTGTTGGCATAACCAACTTGATCATCCAAAATGCCATTTTGCGCCGAAGCTGGTAGTAAATGACGTGAGTCAGCAATTAAGTCTCGCGCTCGTGACCAAACTGGTTCGGTATCTATGATGGTATCTTTAAGCTCAAGTTGAATAACCGAAATGCCGGGGCGAGAGGTCGATTGCACAAGTTTGAGCTCTTCTAAGCGTCTTAGTTCTTGTTCTAATACTTCCGTGACTAATGCTTCAACACGCTCAGCTGAAGCGCCAGGATAGTGTGTAATCACAGATGCAAAACGGTTAGTAATATGCGGGTCTTCAGTTCTTGGCAGGCTAGAAATAGCGCCTAAGCCAGCAACAATCAGTAAGGCGATAACTAGGCTTGTTAGTCGGCCATTTTCAAGGAAGGCTTTAATCATAATGCCTCCGTAGCTAACTGCTCGGTCACTGATACGGTTTGACCTGCAACCAGTTTATGCAGCCCAGCAGTGATAATATGGTCGCCTTCTGTAATTGCGCCATTCACATAAGCTTGGGCATCGTTAGTGTAGATGATTTCAACATCACGCAAGCCGATAGTATGACTTCCTTGCTCATCTTTTGTGACCACATACACATTCCATAACCCTCTAACGCCGTCAGTTAACGCAGAAATAGGTATCCAAAAGCCTGCTGTTTGTATCGGTTGTTCGTAGTTCAGGTATGCAATTTCACCATTGATAATGTCAGTGGTATTGGGAAGTTGAATTCTCAGTTGCACAGTTCGAGTGATGGCATCAACTTCGGCGCTTATTCCAGCAATAGAGCCTAAAATTGCTTGGTCACCCACGGTAATACTGACTTGTTGATGTTGCTTTAGGCTTTGGGCGACTTGAACAGGGACACCAATATAGGCCAGTGGCGCATCTTCGCCAATTAATTTGAAGACCGGGCTACCTAATGCAACTACCTCGCCTAAGTTGTGTTGGCGCTTGCTGATCCGGCCGTTAAACGGCGCGATGAGCGATGATTTCTCCAACTTTAATTCTGTCGCTTGCAAACTGGCTTGTAAACGCAGTTTGTTAGCTTTGAGATTTTGAACTCGCTGTTGGTTTTCATCGAGTTGCTGGGCGGAAGCGTAATTTTGTGTGCTCAGCTTAGTGACCCTTTCTAAATTACTAAGTGCTAAATCTATGTCTGATTGGGTTTGCTGTAATGAGGCTTTAAGCTGTTTTTCTTCTGCTTGTAATAAACTGATATCTAAAGTGGCTAGCACTTGGCCTTGTTTAACTTCATCACCGCTGTCAACTAGGATGCTATTGAGTTTACCTGCGAGCTCGAAACCAATACCCGTAGTGTTAGTGGCTTTAACAATCCCTGTGTATGTTTGCTGCTGTGAATATTGAGCTGACATAACCAAGCTTTGAGTGCTGACAGTTTGTAAGTGAACAGATTCAGTTACTGTTTGTTCAGCCTTGCTGCAGCCAAAAAGCGCTAATCCTAGTAATAGACCTGAACCAATATTCATTGCTCGTTTAGTTAAGTTATGTGCGTGTGGTGCAGTCATGTTACTGATCCTTTTCGTCATGCAGCTGATATTACGGCTCATATCGATATCAATGAAAACGGGTTAACACTGCAGTTAGATTAATTTGAAGTAAGCATAATGCTAATTACATGTTAACTAGACTGGGAAGTCTAATTTAATAAAACTAGACTGTCTAGTCCATTTTGTGATTTAATACAGTCAGTGCTAAATGAATACAGCAGCTGAATTAGCAAAAAATCTTAAAATGCAGAGCGTTATATGAATAAAAAAATTATCACTAATCCTGATGCACAAGTGCCAATGTCCCGCAGTGAACAAAAACGTCGGCAGGTGCTTCAGTCAGCGATAGAATTGTTTTGTAATAATGGCTTCCCTAATACCAGCATGGACGAAGTTGCCAAGCATGCGGGTGTATCAAAGCAAACTGTTTATTCTCATTTTGGATCTAAAGATGACTTATTCATTTCCGCCATTGAATCAAAGTGCGTTGTTCATCAACTGACGGGGTATTTGCTAGATGATCCTGCTAACCCTGAAAAGGCGTTAGCCACCTTTGCAGAGCATTTTGGTGAAATGATAGTGACAGAAGAGGCGTTGACGGTATTCAAAGCTTGTGTTGCGCAATATGATACGCATCCAGAAACCTCTCAACTCTATTATGATGCTGGTCCAGAGCATGTATTTCAGTTGTTAGAAAGCTTCTTTTGTGAAATCAATAAACTCGGAAAGTATCACTTCGATAAACCACGCGATTGTGCAGTTCGACTTTGTTTAATGTTATTTGGCGAGCAAAGAATGCGGCTTGAATTGGGTTTAGATGCACAATTATTAACCGCGTCGCGCACAAGTTATTTAGCTGACACTGCAAGCATGTTTTTGCGAGCCTATGAAGTAAGATCGTAAATTGAACTTGACCACTCTAATTACTTGACTATAAAAGGTATAAATTAAAAAAATAACAAAAATGTAAACTATGTCACCGTTTTTTGCGTATGATTGTTTTAAAGAGGCCCACTCTCATGGTTGGCATGCTTTATCACTAAAATATCTCCTAGTTATGTTTTGGTGAATGAAAGTGCTAGTTCCAGTGTTGAGTGAGAGTAAAACAAGAATCCACAGTTATGAATGGATGCAAAATTATGACACTTTCTTCTCGAGTCAACTCTACGATTTCAACAAAAACTGCCTTACTTATGGCAAGTTCATTGTTCATCACAACACCAGCTATAGCAAAGTATGAGTATTCACCGTTTAAACTATCGGTAGCCCATGTATCTACAGGTACTGCTGATGTTGGTAATGATGGGAATCAACTTAAACGCAATGTTTGGATGATGGATCTAGAGGCATCCATGTCTATTAACCGACAATGGTCTATCGGCGCGAGTGTCGGGTATGACAATTTAGATTACGGTTGGCATGTAAACCAAGACAGTGACATTATTACAGCCAGCGTGCCTTGGGATTCTATTAATCGTTATGAAGTGGGGCTATCGGTGAATTACCGTCCCAACAAACACTGGATGTTTATTGCTTCACCTAAAATGCAATATGCCTATGCCAACACAGCCTCTTCATCAAATGCCAGAAGTTATGGTTTAGTCGCCATGGGGCTTTACCGTTATGAGTCTGGTAATTCAATTGGATTAGGTGCAGCCTATTTAAATGACATTGAAGAAAGTAAGGTCGTTCCTTTTTTAGCGATTGATTGGCAGCTAAGTGAGCGTTGGTCGTTAGCGAACCCTTTCCAAGTCGGTTTCAGTGGGCCAGCGGGCCTCGAGCTGCGTTATCAGTTGAATCAAGATTGGGATTTCTCAGTTGGTTCATCAAGACGAACGCAACGCTTTTTGATTGAAAATGACGACATCACAGTTGAAATTGAAGAGTGGGTGGGCTTTTTAAGAGCGGGTTGGCAATTATCTAAAAGTACCAGTCTCTCTGCTTATGCAGGTTACTATTTTGGTGGTGAAATGAATCTGAGTAGCCCTGATATTACAGAAGATATTGAAAACCAAGTTGCCGGTGCATTGGCCTTTGACGTGAAATTCTAGGTAATTATTTCACCTCTTATACGGAGTTATTTAGAGTTAACAACAAAAAACCGCTACCCTCGGGTAACGGTTTTTTAATATCTTTAGAAGTAAGTGACTTCTTTCACTTTTCTCGGACGGTTTTGCTGCTGATAAAGCTGCCAGACCTGTTCGAAGTCCAATGAGAGTTCTGTGATATAAAAATCACCAGATGGGTAAGTTTTAACTACTTTTGCACCGCGAATAATACCATTAACGCTCGATTTTATGCTGTCATCAGTGAGTAGCCAGTCGTCTACATTACTATTGGCACTAACCCTATGACCGTACACTTGTTCTGCTAATTCGCGATAAGCAGCTATTTTTGAAGCTTGCATCGCGTTAATCACTTTTTGAGATTGACTATTACCAGGTTGACCTTCCAATGGTGCGTAACCAACAGCAGTGATTGTTGGGAAGCTATTAGGCGCTTCGGTTTCCCATTGTACATATTTGTCCTGACTGACACAGCCACTTAGCACAATTGCGCCAATTAATAACAACACCTTGTTCATTTGGCATCTCCTAATACTGTATATCGGCCGTGACTAGCATCGGCATGACGGTAGATTAATCCATCACGTTGTTCAATTTTTTGAGGTGGTTGCAAGTAGCCTGATAACGAATTCCCTGCAACGAATGACTGAGTTGTTGATACAACTCTGTTATTCGTGACATTGACGATACGACCGTTATAAACCACACCTTCACGGGTTAATTCCATGGTGGAAACAAGAACGTGTGCGACGGGTAAGTCACTGGCCAATTGTTGCCAGTCTCGGCTAAGTAAAAACTCGCCTTGCTCAGTGACTCTAATATTGCTTGCGACATTAATGTCAACAACATTGAAATATTGTTTATGAAAAGCGCTAATGAGCCCTTGCTGCAATTGCATACCTAACGCATTAGTTTGGTTGAAGTTACCCGTTAATACAGGTGTTGCAATCACAAGTGGTTGGTCGCTACGCAGACTATCGTTGTGTGCTACCAACTCATTTGCTATCGCCGTTGCCCATCTATTTACTTGCCCCTTTGGTGCTTTAATAGCAGGAGTTTGCGGCTCATTGGTTTGTGCTTCTGGTTCGTCGCTTGAGACTAGCATATTGCTGTGAACATCAGCGGGAAAGAAGTTGGGATCAGTTGACGTATCCGGTGTGCTATTGCACCCAGTTAATGCCAATAAAACCACTGCAGTAATGGGCAGAAGAAATGTATTTTCCATTCAACATGTCCTTAGTGTGAGAGCAAGCCTTAGGGCTATATAACTTATCTGTTTATGCTATCGGCACTTATCACAAGAACTTTATCTATTTTGTCTGACCAATGCTGCTTAATTTGTGTATCTGCTTTTTGGGAAAAATATGCAGTAGCACAGCTAAAACGAACACCCCAAACGCGTTACTCAACTTGTTACCTACAGATATACAAAGAGAGTTTTATAGCGAGCAAAGCTGATTCAATTTTTAAATTATTTTAGGCACAGTTTTTGCTTTTATTTAGTTTATACATGAAAGACAAAAAACTGACATGCGGACAAGATGATGCAATTAAACACGGTCAAAACCTCTTTAATTAAACACAAATCCAGTTTATTGCTGTGCTTAGCAATGTTATGGCTATTTTCATCTGCAGCAATGGCTGAGCAAGTACAAGTCACTGGCTCGGCAACTATAGTCAATGGCAATGTTGAACGTGCGCGTGAAGGGGCGATTAACCAAGCTTTGAATTACGCCAGTTTAAAAGCTGGGGTAAATTTTTCGAGCATGCAACAGACTCAACAAGGACAGTTAACACAGGATTCATTTGCGATTCAACGCATGGGAGTTGCCAATGACATCCAACTGGTCAGTGAGATTATTAGTGATGATGTTTTGACGGTGACGCTACAACTTGAAGTGATAGAGCAGGAAGTGAATGCACAATGTAGTTCCCATTCATTAAGAGCTGCCATTTTCTTACCCAAAGCCTACATTAAAGAGCGTCGTGATCTCGCTTATGGTCAACTAAGTGATTTTGAACGCGACTTTTCTGAAAAGTTTGGTGAAGTGATTAACGAATATTCCCAATATAGCTTTGCGCGGGTATTTGCTAATGAACGCATTGATAACACTATTAGATTAACGAGTTATCGCGGCAATAGTTTGCCGACATGGACCAGTAAAGTCACTGATAGTCACTACATGCTTCAAGCTGAAATTGAGGATATGTCGACAGAACAAGAGCAGAACTATCTGTTTGGCCTGATTAATCATTACCCTGAACGCCAAATGCGTTACAAGTTAACCCTTTTTCATGGTATCAGTGGCGAGCAGTTATGGCACAAATCTTTTATGACTTCAGCCCCTTGGCAATTTAAACGTAATCAAGCTGTAGCTACCAACTCACGCACATTCTGGGCTTCTGCTTATGGTACTAAACTGACTGAACTGTTTGAACAGAGCTTGACTGAATTGGATCAAGAGCTGAACTGCCGTCCTTTGCTTGGGCAAATTATAGCTCGCCAAGGCGAGCGTATCATTATCAACATGGGGCGAAACAGCGGCGTTAAAATGGGTGATAAGTTCCAAATTGTACTGCAACGTAATATCCCTGACAGACTAAATATGATGCGTGCAGTGGCAACTAAAAGTAGGGCAACTGTTCAAATAGACCAAGTGACAGCGGACACCGCGACAGCGAATATTACGGGGATTGAGATGGCAGATAATATTCAGATTAGTGACATAGCGATCAAGATTTAACCAATTAAAAGATAACAGATTTAAACTGAGTATAAGGGTTTTCATCGTGCTGAATTTCAGTATAATCAGCTCAGTCTCCCTATAGCTCAACAGGATAGAGCAGCCGCCTCCTAAGCGGCCGATCAGGGTTCGAGTCCTTGTGGGGAGACCATATCTACTTCCTTACATCCTTGTACCTATTGCATTTGATACATACCACCAATAAGGATTTAGGATGTCTGAACTGCTTGAGTCGAATCTCAGTATCATTACACAACGCTGGCCGAGTATTGCACAGCAAATACAGTTAGCAAATGTTGATGGTCTTGATGCCGCTTTAGTCTCTGGCAATAATCAAACGATTTCCGTTAATGGTATTCAGTTAAGCAGTCGTCATGACAGGCTTGCCGAAGCTCAGTTACTAATCGAAAATACAATTGATGATTCAGCAACCCAAGCGCATGTGTTTGGTATTGGTATGGGCGATGTGCCCAGTTTATTGCTGGATAATCAAAAGCTAACCTCTATTGATGTGTATTTGCTTAACGCTGCACTATTGAAATTATTACTCACCTATACCGATCAGAGTGAATGGTTGACTGATGACAGGGTGAATTTAATTGATGAACCTGCACTGTACCAATTGCCAAATGATTTCATACCGATAGCGGCAGATCTGCAGTTAACTGACGAAGAGCATGCCATTACTCGTGATGTGGTGGTGCACCAGCTTAATGTTGAGTTTGCTAATATAAAACATCAGCAAAATGACCCTCAAATCAATGAGCGAATTAGCCAAACGATGCCGTTGATTAAGCGAGATGATGACGCCGCTTTACTACTGGAACGCTATGATGCAAAACAAGTTTTAGTCGTTGCTGCAGGGCCTACGCTTGAAACACAGTATGAGACAATTAAACATTTTCATCGTCAAAACGGCAATGTGTTGATTTGCGTCGATGTTGCTGTGAAGGCGCTTGTCAATGCAGGCATTACGCCAGATATCATTGTTACGTTAGATGAGAAAATTACAGCAACGATGGTATGGCATGAGTGCTTGTCTGCTACTTCATTAGTTTATTTCCCAAGAACGCAGCCTGGCTTAATTAATGTTTGGAAAGGGCCGAGGTATAGTGCTTATACCACTAGTGCACTATACGCTTCGTTAAATGCTATTTTACCTAGGTTGAACTTGTTCGCGAATGGCAGTGTATTTCATCCAGCAGCTGATTTAGCGATAAAACTGTCTCCTAGATCTGTCATCTTCTTTGGGACAGATTTCTCTTACCCGAATAATCGAACACATGCCTTTTGGGAGAATGGGAAATTAGGTGTGTTAGGTGTAGAGACTAAAAAGCATTGGGTAATTAATGGGAAAGGTGAAAAAGTGGCAACTGATTTAAATTTCCGCGGTTACTTAAGAAGTCTTGAGCAGCTTATCTCTGGGCATGCCAATATCAAGTTTTATCAAGCGAGTGAAGAGGGTGCGAAAATCCATGGTGTCGAGTTATTGAAAGATAATTATACTCAGCAAGGAGGCAAATAACATGACCCCAACCATTTATGAGTTACTGAACCGGACAGCGCACTTATTCAGACAAGCCAAAGAACCTTTGGCCGCTGAAGCGCTGGTGACATGTTTAGATACTCTAGAGAAAGATTACCTAGCGCTATTAAATGCCCCTGAGTTTCAGCAGTTGCTGGGTTTAGCACTCCAAGCTCAAGAAAGGCAAGACTGGCATGGACTTGCCGATTATCTTGAGTATGAATTAGTTGAACTTATCAAACAACATAGCTAATTGCTAAGCGACTTTGCAGTCAAAGTCGCTGATTTAGTTTTAGTTGCGCCAGTCATGATGCCAGTTAGACTGTGAGATAGCTGCTTCATACAATGCAATATCTGACGGATTATCTACCTCGACCCAACCACCAGAGATTGGTGTTACCGCAATATCAACACCATTGTGAAGCAGATTAGACAACATCGATGTCATATCGAGTTGATTAATTTGTTGTTCACTGAGCGTGTGTAAATATGCTTTAACTTGCTGCCAACCTGAAGGTGAGAACTTAATTAACCCCATATACTGGCCATTAATTTGTTTGATTGATGTGGCCTTGTCACCAATATTGGTCAATAGTCCATTGTTGTGCTGAAACGTTTCGGCATCAGAAAGCGGATCATCAAAGCGTTCTGACCAGAGTTGATTCCATTGTGTGTCATAGGTTGTTGCAATAGGGGAGTTGTTTTTTAGTAGCTGTTTAACAATATCATTGCGGTAAACAATGTCCCCGTAACTCACAATCACTGTTTGCTGTTGCAATAATGTGTCGGCGCACAGCAAGGTTCGAACCATATTGCCTTTATCCCAGTTGGGGTTGTGAATTGGTGAGTCACCGTATTTTTCAAGTAAACGACCATTGTAGCCATTGATGACGCTGATACTGTTAATCCCAGCTTGTTGAAGAGCATCTATTTGCCACTCTATCAATGGCTTACCTAATAGTTTTGTTAATGGTTTTGGCGCGTTATCTGTTAAGTTTCCGAGCCTAGAGCCTCGGCCTGCAGCTAGAATGATTGCTTTCACGTTACCTCACTTAAAAAGCCACTGAAATAATTGTTGGTCGAAATCACTAATGTTGTTCTCTCGCTCGGGGTGCCACATGATGCCAACAATTGGCGCTGTACGATGTATAAAGCCTTCGGCAACTTGTTCAACAGTTGCAAAAGTATTCAAGGGGGGCGGCAGTGGCAGTTGTACTGCACATGAATGATAAGAATTTACGTTTAATAACTGTGAAGCCGCCCAAGGCAATGTCGTTGTGGCGAATTGATGGCGACTATTCACATGGTCCTTGGTATCAATGTGCGTTAGCTTGCATCCATAATGCAACGCTATCAACTGTGCGCCGCGACAAATACCCAGGAGTGGTAATTGGTTATCGATGCAGTAATTGATTAAATGCTCTTCGGTTGTATCTCGAATCGGCTCCGCGCCTATATCATCGCCGCCGGATAAAATAATGCCATCCAGTTGCCACTGCTTTATGTAAGCTTCGATGTCGTGTCCAATATTGGGTAGCATTATCCAAGTAAAGTCACTTTTAAACTGAGCAAATAATGCATACCAATCTCGAGCTAATGCGTCTCTATGCTCGTGATAGTGAGTTGCGTGACTACTTCTTAAACTAATGCCAATTCGTTTCATTATGATGTTTTCACTATCTGTTTATCACGGCAATTAAGTACAACCTGTGATTGTGCTAATTGTTCAAATAGTTGCTCTCCACATCCGATGGCCGCGGGAATACCAAATTCTGCACAACGTATTGCCATATGGGAGTTAGCTCCACCATATTGAGTGATGAGGCCTGAAATGCCCTTGGTGAAGATCCAGTCAAAGCCTGGATCGGCATTTTCTATACAAACAATTTTACCGGCTAAGTTAGTTGCTGCAGAAGTATCGGCTGTTAGCTTGATGCAAGTACCGGTTACTACTTCGAGTGTAATGTAATTTGGCATGGCGCGATGCAAAGGCACTACAAATACATCATCGGGCTGACAGATCAAATGACCGAGCTTCAATAAGCAGGACTGTTGGTAGGTTAATTTTGCTTGGTTCACTTTATCAAACCATAGCCTATCAGGAGTATCCAAAAGGGGAACTGTTAATGTGTCTATGATGTCCTTTAAATCAAGGTATGACAAATCATCTCTTGATAAGCCAATACTCAGTCCCCAATGCTCAATAACATGAAGAGAATCAGATAAGTGTTTTGTAAACACAAATTTTGCATACTCTCGGGCTTCAATCGCTTGACGAGCATAGGAAAAAAGTCGCTCAACGGAAATATCTAAACCACTCTCCTGCAGTAGTGTCGTGAGCTTATCTGTTTCTATTTGCGCCCACTCGAATGATGTGGCATCGAGCTCATTGGCGCTATTAGCAATGTGTTCTGTTGAATTAGTAAATAAGTCACTTCTTTCATCGTATCTCAATGATGTGATGTCATACGTGGAAGGGCGTAAATGGCCAAACTGTTTAATAAACTCATCTCGATGCAGTGAACCACTTAGTACGTCTGCATAGTGTTGGGTCAGTTTGCCTGAAACTGTTGAGATGGAACGTTTCCATTGGTTAAGCCTTGATGGGGAAAGGGCACCGTACTCTACAGCTGAATGAAGCAGTGATTCAGCAATAAAAGCATGTCGAGCAATAATTGAAAAGGGTAACGTACCTAATGTTTTCGTTAACGCTAATTGTTGTTTTAAATGTGATATTTGGGCTTCAGCAGTCTCATGTGTTGTGTGAGAAGGTATCGTTGCCAGTGTGTCTATATCGCTTAGTGCTTTTGATAAACTTCCGTCCCCCTCATCTTGAAGTGCTGCCATCGTTAGTGCGGTTAATTGCTGTTGATAGCTGTCTAATTCGTCATCAGATAGCAGGGATGGATAACGAGAAGTAAACTGTGATTTAAAGTTGAATAAGCAGCAGGTAAATGCAACTTCAAACTCTACTTTGTCATGCAACTCTGGGTGTGAAGATAGTCTCATTATCCAAGCATCGATTAATCGTTCTGCGACATCTGGTGCGATGCTTTTTGGTAAAAAAGAGTTGAAACTGGTTCTCACATCTATGTAGGGGTGATTGGCGATAACTTGCATCAGCTCTCTTTGAGCTGGCGCGTAGTAACCCATTTTTTCCCGTGCAACTAACCATATGTTGTCGGTAATCACATAGCGGTATAAAGAACTTGCTAGTGGCCTCGGTGTTGCCCCAATAATTTCTGCTGGATTCCAATCTGGCATGCTACCAAGAATAGATGATTCCCCAAATACATTTGGCTTTCGCGATAGGTGTTGAGTGAGAAACTGGCTGACAAAGTGTAATTGCCTAGCTACCCGCTTTTCAGTTAGTGGGTGCCAAGTGTTACTTAATGTGATTCTTCTTACTTGCAAAATATAGACTTGCTCAAGCGTATTTATTGCAAACTCGATATCGAGTGGTACTTTCCCAAAAAGCAGCTCAAGTTCTTGGCAAGCGACAATAAGTTGCCTAATACGGCTTGAGCGAATATCCGCTAATGCAGTGCCACGGTAAATCAATACTGTTTTTTGTGTACCGATTCCACCCGTGATAGTGTCAGTTTTTCCACTCTCATCATCATAATTTATGGTGTAGTAAGGCGCACCATTTTGAATATCATGGGTCATCACTACGCCGCTCATCTGTATGTCTTTGAGCATTGGCTGGATCAGCACTTGGTTTAACAGTGTTGGCGTGTTAGCAAACGATGCAATGACATCATTGATTGCGCCTTCAAGTTGTTGTTCAGAAGTGACATCGATATCTAGTACGCTCGTAAATGCACCAGCCATAGATGAGTTGGCACCATCCTCATTGATAGCACTGCTTCTGACAATGACTTTACCTTCACGAAATTGAGACTTTATTTCATACAGCACTTCTGATGGAGAGGTCATCCACTGCTGCTGAGTAAAATACATCAATGGCAGAATTCGACTCTGCTTGGTTTGAGAGCTTAATTTGGCTAAGGTTTCTGACTTTGTCCCGAAATCAATCATGGTTTAAGCCTTCATTTTGAGCATCAATCTTGAATAGGGCGAGGTGCTTGAGTAAAGGGTGGATAATGTAATACGCAGGCATTTCGCTATGTTGTGGCATGACTTGCTGGTAATTATTAATTATTTGTACAAGTGTTTTCACTAATAGGTCTGCACGAATAAGGTTGTCATAAAGGTAGTCAACATCCATTCCTTTTGGAGGAAGTGGATAACGCTCTCGATTAAGAATTGGGCCTGTGTCTATGTCTTTTTCAAGATAAATAGCACTTGCAGCGCATTGACTATGTTCAATGACTTCATGATAAAGGGTCGTGCTGCCACGGAAATTAGGTAAGTAGCCACTATGTACATGCAGTACATTAGCTAACCCCAATATTGACTCTGGCACTATTTGCCCACCATACCCTGAGTAAATGATGATGTCAGGCTCATATGATGCAAGTGTTTGTTGCAATGATGGATTTTCAAGGAATTTTTGTTCGATATGTGTTTTAGCACAATCGAAACTATCTATTACATCTGAAATAGGTAAGGTGAGATCAGGGCAAAATAACGCCTCTAACACCACAGGAGATAATTGCCTTTCAGATTGAATCGAATAATTGTCTTCACCGTAAGTGACGATTGCTTTTATTTGATGTTTGAGTTTTTGGTGTTGTGAAATCGCCTGTAAATAAGCGTTCGAGCGAGCACTATATGCGCACAGTAATATGATGTTGAGTTGCTTCATTGTGCGACCTCATCATTCATAATAGCTTCGAGAAGCGTTTTTTCTTGCTGTAATACCCAAGAAAATTGAGCTTTTTGCTGTTGTGTCATGTGAGTGATTTGAGTGCAAAGTGTATCGCAGATTTTTAACAAAGTACTGGCAAGGTAACTTTTAGGCGCAACTTTCCACTCATAGATCAGGCACTCAGCTAGTAACAAATAGGTGTTTAATGCTTGATAGTTATCACTCGCTCGCTTGTGAGGTGTTTGCGCTTCATAAAACTCATATAGGCGTTTGCTGACCTCAAACTTTTTAATTAAAACGGTTAACCAATGCTGCAATTGGTTTTGGATTTTTGTATGCTCGTGTGAGGAATAATTGCGGTATACCACACACATAGCACTGAGTAACTTTCCAGTATTAATTACATCTTGAATAGTGTGCTCTATCGATATTGCTGGCAGCGTTATTTGCTGCGCCTCAGGCAAAGATGTAATAACACTCTGGCGACTTTCATTCCACCATGTGACAAGGGCTTTACCCTGATAAGCACTGTATTGATATGTTTGTGGGGCAGCTAATAAATCCCCTTGAGCATATTGATAACTCATTTGGTTAACTCGCATCTAGTGATGATTTCTTCTACATATTTACCAATATCTTGTTGTTGATAGCTGTTGTTAATGATCAAATCTGGGCTTGCTGGTGGCGTGTAGGGGATGTCGATACCGACGACATTCGTTTGCTCACCCGATAATGCTGACTGATACAGGCCTTTATTGTCACGTTTAATGAGTGTTTCTATCGGGCTATCAACAAATACTTCATGGTATTCAGAGAATTTGCGACGGTTGTTGTCTTGAATGTCTTGAAACAATGACAATATGCAGCACACTACATCAATGCCTTGTTGCTCAAGCCAATAACACAATGCTTGTATCCGCTCGGCATTAGCTCTTCGCCCTGATATTGTGTATGGCGCATCACCTTTATCGTGCTTGAATATCTCTCGTATCTGATCGCCATCAATCAGGACCGTATTAGGCTTTGTTGCCTGCATTTTCTGGAATAGCTCTTTCCCTATTGTGGTTTTTCCAGACCCTGACATACCGATTAACCAAATTACCATGATTATCCTCGCTCAAGTTGTTGGTGAATGACTTCAACCACTCGTTGTGATGCAGTGCCATATTCATTGGTGAAATAGGTTTGCCTCAATTGCTGCCTTATTTGCCTTTGCTTATCCCAAAGTGATTGGTTCTGCAAAATGTCTGAGAGTAGATGCTTTTGAGTTTTGTCGATATTAATAATGCTTTCACGTAACAGTATGTCTGGTGAGTCTTCCCCTGAAAGAGAGTCTTGTTCTGCATCTTCCACGTTGACTAACAACAAGTTTAAATCTAGGTATAACGCACCGAAAGCGGTGCCTCCATAGTCACAAATCACAAAGTCACTGATAATGAATAGATCCAGATTGTCATACACATCATTGATCATCACAGTAAAATCGAATGTGTTGAGTGTTTTAATTCGTTCTGGTTCAGCCTCAAGTGACAAAGGGTGGGTTTTTACAATGACATTGTATTGATTTGATATCGCTGAAATAGCTTCTGCGTATTCATCCATGGATGAAAGTTGTAACCATGTCGGTAACCAAAGGATAGTTTTTTTATTTGGATCTAACCCTAGCTCTTCCATCATTCCTTTATGGTTATAGCTTTCATTGAAAAATCTATCGTATCTTGGATATCCCACTTCAACTGTAGGTGTGTTGCACACTGTCGCCATTCGCTCACGCTGATACGGACCAAAACACATGATGAGATCATAATGGCTGTTCCAGCTTGCGAAATTATGTTTGCCTTTGCCTAGCGCATACATTTGCCGAATATTGAATTTGCCCAATATCTTAGTCAGTGGCTTATCTGCAATTTTAAATAGGCTTAAGTTTGAAATAAGGACGTCATATTGATATTTATCAGTAATGACTGATTCTGCATCAACAGCTCTAACCCCGATGGAGTTAACAAGTTGTCGAGTTTTCCTTCTTTCGTAAGGCGTTCCATATATCACAACATCAAACTCAGAAACGTCCAATAGAAGCCAGGTCGCGTGGAAATGTACACAGAGTTCTGCGGCGTGAACTAGGAAACCTAGCCGAGCGTATGTGTGCCTGTTAGTCATTATGAATCCACCGTAAAACTATTCACCGCGTCAATTACACGTTGTTGATCATCAATACTCAGCACGGGGCTGATAGGTAAAGACAGTAATTGATCCTGCATTGCTTCAGCATTGGGCTGAGGTAATAAGTTGTGACTTGCATATGTTTGTTGGTTATTAATGGTATATGGGTAATGGATAGCTGTCTGAATACCCTGTTCGCTCATGTGTTGCATTAGTGCTTCTCGGTGTTTTGTTGTGATGACATATAGATGCCATACATGACGTTTATCGCTAGATAATTTGGGTAAACTGATAAATTTATTATTAATGGCTTGGTCGTAGTGCTCGGCAACTAAGCGTCGTTGCATATTCTCTTGTTCAAGGTGGGGCAGTTTTACAGAAAGAATTGCAGCTTGTATTTCATCTAATCGACTGTTGCTACCCATTTCACTGTGTTGGTACTTTTTCAATGAGCCGTAATTGGCCAATAGCCTAACTTTATCTGCAAGTTGAGGATCATTTGTTGTAACCATGCCCCCATCACCTAACGCACCCAAGTTTTTGCCGGGGTAAAAGCTAAAACCTGCTGCATCGCCCAAATTACCTGAGCGCGTTGTATGAGCGCTAGCTCCAGCCGCTTGCGCAGCATCCTCAAGTATCAAGAGGTTGTATTTTTTGGCGATTTGGTTGATTGCATCCATATCAACCAGTTGGCCATATAGATGCACAGGTATGATGACTTTGGTGTTCTCGGTAATGACGCTTTCAACCGATTTAGGACAAAGATTAAACGTGTCAGGGTTTATATCAGCGAGCACCACGCTTAATTGACAGTTGGTTGCGGCTAATGCTGTGGCAATAAAGGTATTAGCAGGAATAATGACTTCATCATTCGGCTTTAGTTTGTCCAATGCTTGCCATGCTTTTAATATTAAGGTTAACGCATCTAATCCATTACCCACCCCAATGGCATGTTTAACACCGCAAAATTCAGCGAACTCTTTTTCAAATTGTAATACTTCATTGCCATTTATGTACCAGCCTGAGTCGACAACACGATTTACCGCATCCCTTATCTTATTTGAATGAGGTTGATTAACTGAATGTAAATCAAGAAATTTTGTCATTTAAAAAGTGCCATGGATTAAATGGTTGCTAAATTTAAAATAAATCAATCAGGTAGCGCTAGATTTTTCTTCTCTAGTGATTGAGATAAATTGTTTAAAGTCTCTTATATAGTCTTGCTCATCATAGTGTTCACTGGCTAAAACCATTAATACACAATCAGAACTAAAGTCATGCATTTCACGCCAAATCAGTCCTTCAACAAGTAGGCCTTTTTCAGGGCTGTTTAAAGCATAGTCTTCAGCATGTTTGCCATCATGCACTCTGAATCTACAATTGCCAGAAACACAGACAATAAATTGCTTTAAGTTCCGGTGAGCATGAAACCCTCTAGATACGCCCGCTTCTGTATGATATATGCAGTACACCCTTTTCACTTCGAAAGGTATATCTATGGCAGATTCAAATGCTATGAGCGTTCCTCTTTCGTCCCCGAAACTGGGTGACTTTATCAAGGTCACATTATTCATATTTACCTCCGAAGAATCTTATTGTATTTGGGGTTGCCCAAATGGCTTAACTCAATTTTTCCTAACGTAAAACCTTAATGACTTTGGCTGGATTACCTACGACAAGGGTATTAGATGGGACATTTCTAGTGACTACAGCCCCTGCGCCCACCATTGCGCCTTCTCCAATTGTTATTCCAGGTAAAATGGTAGCGTTGGCACCAATGGATACACCTTTTGCAATTTTTGTTTCTAAAATATCTTTTGAGTACACCTTTGAAATAGGGTATTTATCATTAGTAAAGGTGGCATTTGGGCCAATAAAGACATCATCATCAATAAAAATGCCATCCCATAAATAGACACCTGATTTGATTGTTACTCGATGACCAATTAATACTTTGTTTTCAATGAAAGTATGAGCACAAATATTGCAATCTTTTCCAATTCTGGCACCTTCTAAAATAACTGAAAATTGCCAGATTCTTGTTCCTTCACCAATATTGCTGCTCGCAACATCACTTAATTTATGTATGAACACTGCAACCTCTACTCATCATTTTAAAGTCGATAGGTTTTACTCATCACGAGAACTCACTACCTGAAGATTAATACTTTTTAACCAAGATTCGATTTTATCAATATCTATTTGATAAGATTCATAAAATAAATCTCGGGTACTTTTGGCTCTTGTACTATAAGTTAAATAGGCAAGATCAACGCCATAGATATTTGCTAAGTTAGAAAAACATGAAAAATTAGCAAGGTTTTCGGCTTGCCAACACAAGGCTTTCGTTCCAGAGTTGGCAAAGAGTAAGTTCGTCCAAGCAGCGCCCGTTGGTCCGACAACATATTGGCTTTGCTGCATTAACGCGACTTGCTCTAAGAATGTCATTTCTTCGGTGTGGACTAATTCAAAATTATATTGTGCGAGTAATTCAAATACAGCTTGTTGATTGTAGCTTCTGATAGGCCCTTTTCGAGCCATAAAAATGCGCCTATTAGCCTCAACTTTATTATTGTTCAATAGAGCTAAACTATGTTCACGTATGTAATCTAGGCTATTCTGTCTAAAGTAGTTTTGTGATGGTTCACAGTGCCCATAGTTCAAGTTTATTGCGAGATTATTATTCGGCGTAGTGATGGCTAAGAGCTGCTTTACATTATAAAAGTGGCCAGCAGTCAAAGGGATAACTTGTCGGGTTATATTCAGGCTATTAAAGCAATCATTGACTGATGGTATCGCAAGCATATTCTTTGATATCAACAGAGGGTAGTCATCATATTCTGCCCCTAGTTTATCGAGGTAATATAATTGACTCAGTATTTCGATAATACAATGATAATAATTACTTTCAGCGACCCCATTAATCACAATGCCTTTTTCTAATTCTAACGTAGGGTATTGCTTGTGTATGACTGCTGTTTGGCTTTGTTGAACAATGGCACCACCACAAAAATCGCCTTGAAAAGAGTCTTTTTCTAATCCTCTTTCTAGCAGCGCTTTGTCATGTTGAATGAATAAACGACTAGCGCTTTCTATGCAGGTATTAGAGAATTGATATGCACGTACCGCTGGCATATTGACCTTGGCAAATTGCTGAGGCTTTTCTATAAACTTAGGGCCTTGGCCAGTAAAAATAGCTTGAGGTTCAATCTCTTTGAGAATTGATGCTGATTGCGTGTCAAGCCAATTGATAGGAGTTAGTTGGCAACCTGGTTCAACAAAAAGTTGATGACTCATGCTGCGAGTGACAGGGTTTAACCAATAAGAAAAAAACTCAAATGACCATTTAATCGTTTGCTCTTTGAGGGCGGAGGGTTTTATCTCATATTTTGAAAAATACGCAATTTTTTCTTTGGAAATGATCTTTTGAGCCAGTAAGCCTTCTTCGATAGCTTTGTAAGATTGACTCGCAATAACAACATAATCAACATCAATAGATTCAATATCTTTTGGCGCAATGATAGGTTTGCCTAGAAAGCGTTTACCATGAGTTGCAGCATTGTTATCACTGTAACCTAATACATTGACACTAAAAGGGAGATCTTTGCTGAGTTTTTTAGCCATCCCTCCAGTACCAAAGATGATTATTCTTTCTTTTTCAAACCATGACCTAAACATGCATTAGTCCTTTGCTTTCTGGAACATGGTCCAGTCTAGTGGCTCACCAAACTGCAAGTCCCTTAGTGCCGTCTGTCCAAGGACAGTGTGATAATGTTTTGGCGATAAGCCATTACTCGGCCTGATAGAACGGACATTGCTAGCAGTTAACTTTTCCCCTTTTGCAACCGCTTTTGTGACATATAAAGAGCGACGGTGGCACTTAGTTTGTCGCTCTGCCTCAGTACTGATGAAGTTGGGGTGTCCAATGGATTGATAAGCCATTTGACAATTGTCCACGAGCTGTTTTAACTCTTGTTTCTCAAGCGAAAAGGCACTATCTGGTCCACCATCAGCTCGAGAAAGGGTGAAGTGCTTTTCAATGATACTCGCACCGAGTGCGACAGCAGCAACAGAGACACCAATATCAAGGGTATGGTCAGATAAGCCTACTTGGCATTGAAAGGTATCCCTTATTACGGCCATTGTTGATATGTTTGCTTGGGAGGCGGGAGTAGGATATCCGCTAGTGCAATGCAGCAACGCAATGTCCTTTGCGCCAGCATTTCTAGCAGCAGTGACCGCGAGTTCGATTTCACCCAAGCAGGCATTACCCGTTGACATAATTATGGGTTTACCAGTACTGGCGACTTTCTCAATCAGCGGAATATCGACTAATTCGAAAGAAGCAATTTTGTATGCAGGGGCGTTTAATTCTTCTAGAAAGTCCACTGCAGTAGGATCGAAAGGTGAACTAAAAATTATGATGCCAGCTTTATCTGCTTCTTCAAATAATTGTGCGTGCCAATCCCATGGCGTATGCGCTTTTTCATACAAGTCATACAGTTTTGAGCCATCCCATAAGCCACCAGATATCATGAACTCTTCACTGTCGTGATTTATTGTGATGGTATCAGCAGTATAAGTTTGTAGCTTAACAGCGTCTGCTCCTGCCTTTTTAGCTTCATGAATAAGGGCTATAGCACGGTTAATATCGCCATTATGGTTGCCTGACATTTCTGCAATAATGAACGGTGGCTCGCTGGGGCCGATATTTCTATTGGCTATTTTCATATGGCATCTACTTCTCTATTTCTACTTGTCATGGTTTTTCAGGTAGTGTTTAAATTGGGTAAGTTCAGTGATATTGGCCAGTTCAGTTGTACCGATATTGATGTCGAACGCTTTTTCGACTTCCATCGTCAGTACTAGATGTTTAAATGAGTCCCATTGAGGTTGTGCGTCCATTTTTGCATTGCTGATGTCAGTTTCTTGGGTATCAAATAGCTGGTTATAAATCTTTAGCAATAGACGCTCATTATCACAGTGGATGGCTGTCTTTTGCACAGGTACCTTCACCGTACAAATCGTTGATGCTTGCACCTGTAATTGTGCTGGTTTGGCTTCTAATAGCTCAAATAATCCGTGGTCTTCATGGATTAAGAAAGCCACTTTTCTACCGTCAAAAGCATCGTCTGCTCGCGGCTCTACAATGACTTTTGCTTGGCATGTTTGAGCGGCAATAATAGCTTGATCTATATCGTTCACGGCGTAACAAAGGTGATAAGCGCCGCCCCCAGATGATATATGGCCATTAATGGGGGAGTTTGCTGATAATGGTGCCAATATTTCTATGGTGCCAGCGCCGGGCAAATCGACAAATGCATAGCGTACATCTTGTGCATGATTTTCACCGGGACCTCTTATTAGTCGACTGCCATTAATTGAAAGGTAGTCAGTTAACGTGCGATTTAAGTCACGACATGTCACTGCATAATGGTCAACATATTCAATATTTAATGCTGCAAATAAATGACTCATTGCGTTTTTTCTCCTATCGAACGGGTATGCCAATCAACCTTTATTTCTGGTAAATCTGCCTGTTGGCTGGATTGAGGTAGCGCTATTACCCAATCTTTATCTTTTATGGTGAAACCATTATCTTTGTAAAGCGTTTTGACGGGTGCATTTTTGGGCGACTCAATGTAATGTCCGATGATTGAGCTGGCTTGTTGTGTTTGTGCCAGTTTGCATAATTCATCAATAATGACTTTTTCTATATCTCGACCCATTACACGACACGACATGACAAAGTTTTCAATTACCCACTGTTGCGTGTTTGTGTGAGTGATGACGAGTGCTGCAACGCCTTCAAATTGTGCGCGATATTTATCTTTGAGTTTGATATGTAACACCATACTGGTATCAGCTTCGGCCAGTTTTATAAGCTGTGCTTGGTGGTACCTGAGTGTTGTTGTATTAAATTGATTGGTTTTATTAAATAGCTGCAGTGTCCTAGCTTGATTATCCTTTGATAAGGTTTCGATGACGAGGTGCATTTGCAAGCTCGATAGGAAGTCTGTTCTATTAGAAAACGATGCCGCTTCTACAGTCAATGCTTTGCGTTGCTGGTAAAGCTCATTTCTTGCTTTATCTGACTCGGTCACGTGGCATTGCCATAATTCAGGTAATTGGCTAATAAATTGGTACCACTGACTGGGATCTTGAGGCAGGTTTGGCACAAATACCTGAGGTAAATTAGCCGCAACTTCAGCACGTTCAACGGGATTGTCGTCGATAAAACAAAAAGAAGCTAATCCAATATTGAGCTCTTCGGCTAGGCTCTGTATATTACCCGATTTGGGCTGCCAATTGATCCGCCAGCTGACAAAATCCTGTTGTGATAGCTTCATTTCGGGGTGTTGGTTAATACACTGAAGTGCCACTGCTTCGGTGTTCTTACTGCACAGACATAATAACAGCCCACGTTGTTTTAATGACAGGAATAGTTCTTGTAATGCTTGATAAATATTCCCAGGATAATCACCGCCTAACTCAATACCTTCAATACCATCATCGCCAATGACCCCTTTCCATAAAGTGTTATCTAAATCTAACACTATGACTCTTGCTGTTCTTGAATGAGTGGCTAGCACACTACCTATAATCATATTGCTATAGTGTTCTAATGCGATTGGCGTAAATGGTGCACGGGCTAGATACCAGTACTTATCAGAAAACCCGCAACCCATTTGGTTTATAAGGTTGTGATAGGGCAGGACATGGATATTTAGCTGGCTTTGTAGATCATAAATGGATTGGTTCCAGCTCGAAATTAATTGCTGCAAAGGGCTGTTGCATTTTCGCTGTTCAATACTATGTGGAAATGGTTTATGCACTTGCAAATCAGCCACAAACACATTGGAATTGTTTTTTGCTGCAGCTGCTATCAGTTGTATATATGCCTGGAATTTATCCTCTGCTTTAGCGAGGTTTTCCAATGTGATTGTGTCGCAGCTGTCCTCTAAAAAGTCTTCGATACGCTCAATAAACATTAACGCATTATCTGGATGATGAAGTCCTAAGGCATCTTCACTACCTTTTGGGCTATGCAGCAAGATTGGATATTGCCCGAAGTCGACGCTTTTAATTTGATAGGGCAATTGAGGGTAATGAGCACTTTGCTTAATTAATGCTTGTGTTAAAAAGTCAGTATTGTGGGATGCTAACAAATATAAAGCTGGGCGAGAGTCTAGTGCATTAGCTTCATTTGTATACACCATATAGATAACATCTTGGTCTGTCGTTGTTGCATTTGCTGGTGGTTGGCATTGAGTAAAGCCCATTTTTTTATGTAAGGTCCAAGCGAGCGTGTTGTGGCGCTTAGTCTCACAAAATAACTGATGTAACTTCAAGGTCTTATTAGCATATTCAATGACGGCTTGTTCTAGATTAATCCATATTGTGGTTTTTTGAGATTGATTTAAGCTGGCGTTATCTAAATAAAAACCCCACCAGGCAGAAGCATCACTCTTTTCCCACTGGTATATATTGATAACCCCCACCGCGGTCTCATCGCATTCAAAAATAAGCAGTTGGCGATCTTCAGCTTGTCTGGTCTTAGACCACCAAGCTTGATGTTCGACAAGTGAAATCTCATGGTCTGTAAGCATTACGCTTCTGACATCAGGGTGATTGCGCCATTGAAGCACCTGATGTAAGTCATTATCTGTAGCTTGACGCAGGGAATATCTAGCCATTCGCTCGGATCTCTTCCATGGTGCTGACGACTTTTTGACAGCCTTTACCTGAAATCAGTTTCATACAGAGCTTAGATTGCAAAGTTAATGCCATTTTATCGGATATCATGCGCTGAAAAGCATCTTGGTAGTGAGCAGAAGACAGCTTAGTATGCTCACCAAGATACATATGTGCATTAATGAGGTGTAAGTCTTGTGACAATTGACGTTGGTTTAGCGCGAGACTACAGACAATCGCTGGCAAGCCAAGCACACAACGCTCCCATGTGGTGGCGCCTACAGCACCAACATAGAGAAAGGCCTCAGCGAAAATAGCAGCCACTTTCTTAGTTTGTATATGCAATATCACTCGACTTTTTTCAGCGTCACACAATGCCTGAAGACGATCTTTATGTGGGTTATGCTGGCCAATAATCACATCAAAAATATGGTCAGAATGGACGCCAAGCAATCCTAGTAACGCTTTTTCTGTTTCATTATCTCTATCCATTCCGCCAAAAAATAACACAACCCTTTTTTGATTGATTCTTTCAGAGTAAGGCTTAAGTTGTTGTCTGTATGGCAAAAAATCATCACGTAACAAGGCATACTCAGGCCCTAATAAAGTAATGCATTGTGCAGGGACATGTTGCTGATAACGAACAGATGAATCAGAGTAAAAGTTCTGGTCAAGTAATAAGTCACATTCATGTTTTCTATCTGCAAGATCATCGACTTGCATAATCGCGTGAGTTAATGCTTTAACCGCTCTGTGCCAAGTGTGATCAATTGCATAATGATCTGCCACTACCCAATCAAACTTGTTTATCTTGAGATTATTGAGGTATTGGCGAAGCACCGACGTTATCTCACTTATCTCTGTTTCATAATCAACTTCAAGCCAATCACCATGTTGGTTGTGGGCATTTTGGCAGTGCTGTTTAGGAGAGGGCAACGTTATAAGTTCAAATTGAGCTTTAATAATGTCAAATAGATTGCCATTGAGCTTTCTTGAAACAAATAACACCTGATGGCCTGATTGCTGCAACCTTGTCGCTAGAGTGAGCATTCTATACACGTGCCCCGTGCCCATGGTCGTGGATGCATCAACTCTAATGACGACTTGCAAAGTATTATCCTTTCAATGCTTTTTGTAGTAGCAAAGCGTATTCCCAATCTTCTTGCGTATCTAAATCGATGACCCACTTGCGCGAGATGGGGTAGGCGATTGCAGCCTCAGAAAACATCGGAATTTGCTGAACAAATGCGTGTGGTTTGCCCCAGTAAAACTGTCCGACATCATGAAAGCCTTGGGTTAAATCTTGTGAGCGAGTATTAAAATGTTCTGGTTGGAACATTGACACACGTGAATGTTCATCAATTGAAATGGCACGTTGAATAGGAAAAGAAAACTCACATACCGGGAAGCAATAGCTAGCACTGCCATGCTGTTTAATTAATGCAAGGCTATCTCTAATATGCTCAATTTGAATGAAAGGTGCTGTTGCGTATACACAACAAACAAAATCTATAGAGTAGTTTTGCTGTTGGCACCAATCAATCGCGTGGGCAATGACTACTGCAGTTGTAGCATAATCATCAGCAATATTATCAGGGCGAATAAAAGGTGTTTCTGCGCCATAAGACCTTGCGACTTCTGCTATCTCACTATCGTCAGTGGAGACGATGACTTTATCAAAACAACCTGAATTAACCGCTGCATCGATTGAGTATGCAATCAGAGGTTTACCTGCAAAATCTTTGATGTTCTTTTTAGGGATCCTTTTACTGCCGCCTCGGGCTGGAATGATGGCGATATTCATGACAAACAATCGCTCAAAGTCTGACAAATATAATCGACCTGTTCAGTAGTGAGATCTGGGAATAACGGCAAGGTCAAAATTTGTTGATAAAATAGCTCTGCTTGTTCAACGTCACCTTCTTTAAAACCTTGTTCCATATAGTAAGGTTGAAGGTGAATTGGGAAATAATGAACATGTACTTGAATGCCTGCTTCACGCATTTTTTCAAACGTTTTTTTTCGCTTACTCTTATCATGCAACTTTACAATAAATAGATGTCTTGAAGAGTAGCTCGTAGCCAAAGGTGAAACGATATCTAATGGTAGTGACTTGAGTGAATGCGCATAATATTTTGCTAGCTCATTTCTACGCTTAACAAAATCATCCAATCGTGTCATCTGACTTGCACCAAGGGCTGCATGAATATCTGTCATGCGGTAATTAAGTCCTAAAGCATGTTGCTCATAATACCAATCGCCTTCATTTGGTCTGATTAGACTTTCAAGCTGGCGGGTGACACCATGACTTCTCAATAGAGACAGTTTTTCTGCTAATTGTGGTTGGTTTGTCGTTAACATCCCGCCCTCTGCCGAGGTGATAATTTTTACGGGATGAAAGCTAAAAACACAAATATCGCTGTGGCTACAACTGCCGACTTTATCACCTTGGTATTCGCTGCCAATCGCGTGAGAAGCATCTTCAATGATGGCAAAACTATACTCCTTTGCTAACTGGGCTATTTGCTTCATATCACATGGGTGGCCAGCAAGATGCACAGGGATGATGACGTCGGGCAATTTATTATGTTGTTTAGCCTTGATTAATTTGTTCTCAAGCGCTTTAGCACACATGTTGCCAGTTGCAGGGTCTACGTCCACAAAGTCAACTTCTGCACCACATAGTTTTGCACAATTTGCAGAAGCGACGAACGATATGGGTGAAGTCCATACTCGGGAGCTTTTATTGATGCCAAGGGATAGACAAGCAATGTGCAGTGCTGAGGTAGCACTATTTACTGCAACAGCAAAAGATGCAGTTGTATAGTTGCACATGGCTTTCTCAAACTCTGGCACTTTTGGGCCCTGAGTTAAGAAATCGGATTGCAGAACCGCTAATACTTGGTTGATATCAGATTGATCAAGGTTTTGCTTTCCATACGGGATCATGCAATAGCATCCTGCTCAATGATTTCATCAATGGTCAAGAAATGCTGATTATTACCTGAGTGATATTCGAACCCTTGTTCAACGGGTGTTCCTGACTCATTTAAACCGTTAACGCAATAATCCATTTCTTTGCCAAAGAACTTTATACTGGGCGAGATAACGTAGTGGTCATCAAATTCAATTGTGTGGTGTGAGTCGTCAGCAGGGCACATTATTTCATGCATTTTTTCACCTGGGCGGATGCCTACCACCTCTTGATCTAAATCAGGTGCATAAGCTTTGGCAAGCTCAGTGATTTTGATAGAAGGAATTTTAGGAACAAATATTTCGCCACCTTGCATACGCTTAAAGTTTTTAAGCACAAAGTCGACACCATCTTGCAAAGTAATCCAAAAACGTGTCATGTCAGGGTGGGTGATAGGTAGCGACGTGGCACCTTCTGCAATACGTTGTTTGAAGAAAGGCACAACAGAGCCTCTCGAGCCAATGACATTACCGTAGCGTACAGCTGCAAACCTAGTATTACCTGTACCAACCACATTATTAGCGGCAATAAATAACTTATCAGAGGCCAATTTGGTCGCGCCATACAAGTTAATAGGGTTTGCTGCTTTATCAGTTGAGAGGGCTATCACTTTGGATACGCCATTTGTAATAGCCGCACGAATAACGTTTTCAGCGCCATGAATATTGGTTTTGATGCATTCCATAGGGTTATATTCAGCGGCAGGCACTTGTTTCATTGCTGCGGCGTGAATTACATAATCTACATCTTTAAAGGCTTGCTTTAATCTTTCAGGATCCCTGACATCACCTATGAAATACCTCATACAAGGGGCATTGAATTTTTGCTGCATTTCGAATTGCTTTAATTCGTCACGAGAAAAAATAATAATCCGCTTAGGTTGATATCTATCTAGTAGTGTTTGGGTATATTTATGCCCGAATGAGCCAGTGCCTCCGGTAATGAGTATGGACTTATTGTTGAACATAATTTCTCCTAAAAAGATTTGTGCAAACCTTTTACGCTTCAAGCAAGATTCAGTGTTAATTAAATGACACTATAAAGTATCTTTTACTCAAAGCAAAAAATAGACCAGTTGCGATACATTGGGCAAGTTATATTTCATGTTGTACAGTAACTCTTTAGTTATTTGATTGTTTTTTAATCTTAAATTGATGATGTGCATCTGAGAATGACAAGGCTTACAAGCTGCAAATAGGAAGCTTAAATAACGGTGTATATTTAATCTCGTTTACTGAAAATGTGTATTTGAGATTATGGCTTGGATATTGCTTATTTGATGGAATTAATATCAATATGCATACAATCAGTGTATTTATTGTGGTCAAACAATAAATTTTTGACGCTGAAAAATAGATTTGTGAAGGAAAATAATGGATACGTTAATCAACCCAGCACTACAAACAGTCAAACAAAGTCGATTTGATGAGCATTACTTTCCGGCAATTAATCAAAATCAGTTTGAAAAGTTAGACTCATCTTCTTTGTTTAAATCACGCTTTAGCGACTTTTTACAGCCCAATACATTGAACCTTGTCATCGGTCTTGATTCTGGCTTATTAGCAAATTATGTCATGGAAATGGATTTACCTAAAGGCAGTAAGTTTATCTTTGTTGAGTTAGATGAAGTTACCCAAGTACTGAATATTGAGATAGAACCTGAGCAACAGAACGATATTTTTGTATGTAATCTACAACAATTGCAGCTACTGCTCGCTAAACCGTCGATTCAGCTTTATTTTGAAAAGTTTGAATGTCGAGTAACGGACTCTCTTGGCGCAGCAGCACTGCACCTTGAAGGGTATCTGCCTCTTAAAAATGCTGTGCAATCATTGTTAAAACAGTCTTCATTACAATTAGCAAATATTTTGTGTGTGCAGCGTTTTGTCGATAAGCAACTAGAGAATCTTGCTGATAATCAATACAGTGCAAAGTCGGTATTGAAGGATATCGATACTAACAATAAAACATGCATTGTGGTGGCAGGAGGGCCTTCGTTAGATCAGCATATTGATTGGATAAAAAGCAACAATGACAGGTTGTTTGTTATTGCAATTTCTAGAGTCGCAGGCAAATTGTTTAAAGCCGGGATTACACCACACCTTGTGGTGACTATTGACCCATTGAATTTAAGTTTAAGTGTTAGCCGAGGACTCTTTGAATTAGCGCAACATTGCATATTGGTTAACGGTTACCACGCAGCCTCTGAAATAGTTGGACAATGGTCAGGTACAAAATGTTATTTGGGTAACCAATACCCATGGCAACAAGAAGATAATTATTTTCTTGCAGGCCCAACAGTCACAAATGCTGCAGTGAGTATTGCGGTGGAAGCTGGCTTTAAACAAATCATTTTCAGTGGAGTGGATCTGTGTTTTTCGCCTCAAGGACATACTCATGCAAAAGGTAGTTTAGAAGCTGAAATAAACCCAGTCATGTTAGGTCATATTGGTCAATGGGTTGAAACTAATGATGGACTGCTTGCTGAAACCACCATTCAAATGTTTACCGCGCTACGCTCTTTACAAACAGAAGTAGAAGCTAGCAAAGATGCTAAATTTATTAACTTAGCGCCCCAAGCGGGTAAAGTTGAAGGCGTTGACTGCATTGCCTGTGAAGATATCAGAATTGGGCAACCTGTTATCAATGCCAAAGAGCTACTGTTAAGCGTCAATACTAAGATTAAAGCGATTAATATTAAACAGACCCTGCAGCAGATTAGTAAGCAGCTTAACAGCCGTCAGGTCACTTTAGATAAGTTAAAAGGGTTGGTGCATGAGTCGATTCAGTTGTGTGAACAGTTAAACCTTGGCCTAAAACCTAACCAGCTAACTAAGGCACAAAAACAGCTCAACCGGAATGAAACTAAAATTAATCAGATAGATGAGGCTTTGGTTAAGTTATTGAAAACTTATGGTTACCGTCATTTTATGGACTTTTTGGCGTTTCAAGATCAAATGCAGTCAGGTACAAACAATGATATTGAAAAAACAATGCTTTACTATCAGTGTTTTAAATCTGCCATTCTCGCTTTGTCTTCAGCGATTGAACTTGCATCTAGAAATGTGTCTACTCGCATAAGTGAACTTGATGAGAACACCCCATTAAATGTATTAACACCAGTTTGGCTTAAGCAAAACCAGCCAGCTAGAATAGCTATTTGGCAAACTATGCACAGTCATTTAGCAGATAATGACCCAGAATTTACTCAATTATATGATGAGTTGATGAGCCAGGCTGAGCCGGTTAGCAAGCCTTACCAAAGCTACATTAAATCACTATCCAAACTAGAGCCAGTTTATAATAAAATCTTATTTTTAAGAGGTGAGCGCCACTTGCCTGGTCTGAGGTTGATGGTTGACTCTCTTCATCCATATGTAGGTAAAGGTGACTCACAAGCTGACAAGTTATACTTGCTGGCGTTGAGTAGTAAGTTAGAAATAGAAGATAATTTAGAAGAGGCTCTAGCTAGTATTCTGAAGGTGCCAAAAAATGATCGCGAACTTGCGGAATTAAAGCAGATAATCAATTTATCATTAAGAACGAACAACTTGGATACAGCCATTGAAGGCTTTGAGGCCATATTTCAATTTACTGATGCTCATTGCTTGCAACATGCGCAAGTGTTGAAGATTAAAGGTAATATCCAAGAGTCTGTTAATTTGTACTTAGATCACCTAGATAGGTATCCACAAGATCTTAGCGCTTGGTTGGCGCTTGGGGTGTTTATGTATGATATCAATCAGCAAGATGCAGCATTAACTGCTTTCAATAATGCATTAGATGTGGCCCCTACAAATACAGTAGCGCAGGAATATATACATAAACTTAACAAGTAATGTCATTGTTTACATTTTATATTCGAGCTCGGTGACATATTAACTTGTGTACCGAGCCGAGCACTATCTGAGTACAAGATGCTTATATAACCCACTCATTTGGTTTCAAAGCTAACTAAAAGCACATATAATTCCCGCTTTATTATTTGAACTACTGGGAAATGCTTTGAGCCATACTTATATCCCCCTAAATCAATACAAACGAAAGTGGATTTTTAATCATAAAGATCTGCCTGTCACAGAAGCGGATCAACTACAGATAAAGCCGCTAAGTGATAAGAGTGCGATGCAAGTGTGGAATAAATGGATCAGTAATAAAAGTAGTCGAGCTGAGCAATTTGCTAAAGGGGATTGGGCA
Organism: Shewanella maritima; assembly: GCF_043643735.1. Classification (GTDB taxonomy): domain Bacteria; phylum Pseudomonadota; class Gammaproteobacteria; order Enterobacterales; family Shewanellaceae; genus Shewanella; species Shewanella maritima_A. The sequence goes on along the minus strand of NZ_JBHZSM010000001.1, from coordinate 137,199 downwards.
GCTAAAGATTCAGCCTGGAGTGTAACTGAGCATTGGCAATCCGCTTGGGACTCAGAAGACAATAGTCTGCCAGAAGGTTTATTTGAACATATTGATTGGCTAGATGATGACGTTGTGTTTTTTTGCTACGAAAAGTACCAAGTCATTGAGACTCGATGGGACGTTTTTGTACGCAACTGGAAGTGTTTTTTATTTTTCGATGATGGCCCGTTGTTGATTGCACCGCCGCATAAACAAGCGGTGATGTTTGAACAGTCAGGCCAATTTAAACTGGGTCAACGAGGATAGTTACCTTCAATTTTACTATTTTGGGGATACAAATGAAGAAATTACTATGCTGTGGTGCATTGTTGATGTCAGTGGTGACTGCGGGTGTACAAGCTAAGCAAGTCGCGGGTATCGAGTTAGAAACTAGGGTATCGGCACAAGGTCAAGAGTTAAAGCTTAACGGTGCAGGCGTGAGAAGTAAGTTCTTTATGGACTTATATGTTGGCAGTTTATATTTGCCTGAACCACAGACTCAACTTGAAGCTGTATTAGCGCAGAATGTTGCTGCTGTTAGACTCAATATTACTTCTGGCATGATTACTTCTAAACGAATGACTGACGCCATTACAGAAGGTTTTGAGCTAGCTGCGGGTAATGATTTGCCAAAGCTACAAGAGAAAGTGGATACCTTTATGGCAATGTTCACTGATGAAATTACTGAAGGTGACCAATTTACTTTTGTCACGACTAAAGACCAAGGGGTTGAAAGCTTTAAGAATGGTCAATCACAAGGCAGTATTGAAGGTGAAGACTTTAGACAAGCGCTGCTGAAAATTTGGTTAGGCGATAAGCCTGCCCAACGCAGTTTACGTAAGGCTATGCTCGCGCAATAAACTGACTTTGCATAAATCTAAAAAGCGCCAGAAGGCGCTTTTTTTGTATCTATGTTGAATATGAAGAGGCCACTAGTAATGCTATCTAGGCCTTGAAATCACTACCAAGGGTTGAAATAGTAGAGGTTTTTCCTTTGTCATCATAGGTCATACTAGAAGAGTTTCTACTTGCTTGTAGCGCCTGAGTAAAGCGATTAATGCTTGCCATACTCAATTCAATCAAATTTGCATTTTGCTGATTGAGCTCTTTACACTCTTGAAGTAATTTTTTGGCTTTTTGAACTTGCTCGACTAATGATGCTTCACTTGCCAGTAAGGTGTGCTCTGGGTGTTGAGCAAGTGCTTTATCTTGAGTTTCAAGTTGGCTTAGATGAGTTTGCTTTTGAGCTGCGATATCTAATAATTTGTCCGCATCTTGATCTATCAAGGCCTGCTTTTCTGCAGATATGATTTGACGCAGCGACGCCAAAGTTGCGTGCTGTGAAGAGAGCATTTGTTGTAGTTCAGTCATTAGGTTACTCATTTTGTGGCTAAATTTTTGAATAAGATTAACATGCCTTCAATAAAGAAAACTTAGCGCTGTATCAGAGTAACAAAAATCTGCTACTCGTTATTTAAGTTTAAACCCGACAGTTCAGCTTCAAAGTTAGCAATGTTTGCTGCCAACTTTTCTGGGTCAACTTTATAACGACCTTCAGAAATCGCTTGTTTAATCTCAGCAACTTTTACTTGGTCGATTTCTGGTAGTTCAGCCATCTTTGCCTGTGCGCTTTGTAGTCCTTGGGCTTGTGATGTAATACTCACAGAGTCACTTTTAACAGTACTATCAGCAGAATGCGAAGGTGCTGTTTCAGCTTGACGAGCGTTTTTCGCACCTTTATTCGTGTGCAAAGGAGTACTCGTCGCAGTTTTTATCTTGTTAATGTCAATTGCCATTGTCGGCTCCAACGTTATGAAGTTAGGTTTCCCTGACCTTCTATCGGCGAGCAAAGAAAAACCTTTAGGGGTATTTTACATTTTAACTTCGACTTCGCCAACGCCTATAACAATGGCATCTATCTGTTTATTTGAATTAGTATTTTTTACTCTAATGACATCTCCCACATTACCATCACGCATAGCTTCTCCTAAGGTTTTTATTTGCAATGAGGGAGTAATTGCCCATATAGAGACTGCGTCACCTTTACAAACAAAACACAAATTACGTTTCAGGATAGGGGTTTCTTTGCTTACTCTACGTTTGACCCGTGTGCCTACGACGTCACTTATTTGACTATAGTAGTCTCCACGTAAGCTATATTGGTCGATATAACGAGTACTTATCTGATCTAGGGTGAGCACTTCACCTGGACTAATGATTTCATTAGCGATAACAACAGGAAACAACACTTCTACTCTTACTGAAAGGTATATTTGCCAAGGGTAGGCTAAGTCAGGGCTATTGCAGCTGATTTTGACTGTATTAGTTCGGCCAATAGGCCTATCTGTCGCTAACGTAGCAGTAATTGGTTCAATACACCTCGGTGGAGGCTGTCTACCGTCAAGGCTTTGCGGCAAAATGTTAATTTTTGAGTTTGGTCGAGGTTCAATTTTTTTTGCGACAGCCTCTTTAGCAAGTTCATTTAAGGTCGATAAGCTAGGTGTGATGAATTCTTCACCGGCGAAAGCAGGTAAAATGTTCAAATACAGACTAAAAATGATTAAAAAATTAACTTTCATATTGAAGATACTGGTTAGTTTTACCAGATTTCACCTATACTTTTGATTGTGTTGTCTAACTTAAATCTGCATTTTCAGTTTACTATTGCTTTACAAATTGTTAGCAAGTCGACTTTTTGACAATAAATGTTAGTTTTATAACAGACAATTTGTTCAAATAGCGTTTTTATATGCAATACGTATGTATGACGTCAATGAATTCACTTTTTAGGGTGTTTCAATACGATAACAGCAAAATGTGTGCCTTTAATTGTTTTCTTGGTACATAGAAACAATTATATGCCGATTATTTGTATAGCAACCGATTTGCTATCGACTATTCTTAGTCTGCGAATGAGAAATAAAATTAACTACAACAAGGCAGTGTTATGTCGAGTATTCTTGAGTCAGTAAACAAACGCACCCAACTCGTCGGTCAAAACAGGTTAGAGCTTCTTCTATTTAAATTAAACGGCCGTCAACGCTTTGGTATTAACGTATTTAAAGTGAAAGAAGTATTACAATGTCCGCCTTTAACCAGCCTCCCAAAGTTGAACCCCTTTATCAAAGGTGTGGCCCATATTCGCGGTGCGACGATTTCCGTGATTGACTTGAGTGCAGCAACGGGTGGCCGTCCATTAGAATCGACTGAGAACTGCTTCATTATTATTTCTGAATACAACCGAAGTGTTCAAGGATTTCTGGTGAGCTCTGTTGAGCGTATTATCAATATGAATTGGGAAGCTATCATGCCACCGCCGCAAGGCGCAGGTCGATACTCTTACTTGACAGCAGTGACAGAAATAGAAGGTGAGTTGGTTGAAATTTTAGATGTGGAAAAAATTCTTGATGAAATCTCACCGGTGAAAACAGCGATCAGTGATGAAGTGAATGAGACGCTAACGATTGATAGAGAGCGTAATTACCACATTATGGTAATAGATGACTCAGCTGTAGCACGTAAGCAAATCATTCGTTCACTAGAATCGCTTAATCTACAAATTGATACTGCTAAAGATGGCAAGGAAGCGCTTGATAAACTCAAAACTGTTGCAGCAGAGATGGATGATGTGTCTGTTGAAATACCATTAATTATTTCAGATATCGAAATGCCTGAAATGGATGGCTATACTCTTACAGCTGAAATTAGAGATGATCCTAAACTTAAAGATATCAAGGTTGTGTTACATACTTCGTTAAGTGGTGTGTTCAATCAGGCAATGGTTGAGAAGGTAGGCGCCAATGATTTTATTGCTAAATTTAACCCTGATGAATTAGCCGAATCCGTAAATAAACATTTAAGTTTATAAGCTAGACCCTGTGTCTTGTATCGAGCGAGTTTTCGCTCATTATTTAGGAAGTAAATGTGCCAAACAAATCACTTGCTGAGTCAGAGTACAATCAATTCAGGCTGTTCTTAGAGCAGCACAGCGGGATTGTACTCGGTGAAAATAAGCAATATTTAGTGCGTTCGCGTTTAGCCCCTTTAATGGGGAAATATAATTTGCCTTCATTATCTGAGGTAGTTAAAAGCTCAATGAAGCCGACAGAAAGGCAACTACGAGCTGAAGTCATTGATGCGATGACTACCAATGAAACCCTATGGTTTCGTGATCGTTACCCCTTTGAGCTATTGCAAAATACTTTGCTGCCAAATTATGCCAAATTAGGTCGGCCGCTAAAAATTTGGTCGGCAGCGTGTTCATCTGGGCAAGAGCCATATTCATTGGCAATGACAATTCTCGAATATCAGCAGAAAAGGCCTGGGCAGTTTGTTGGAGGCGCATCTATTCAAGCGACCGATTTATCACCTTCAATGCTAGAGCGCTGTAAAGAAGCTGAGTATGACAGTCTAGCTCTAGCCCGTGGTTTATCTGAAGAGCGTAAGCGTCAGTTTTTTGATGCTTTGCCGTCGGGTAATATGAAAGTTAAAGATAATGTTAGGCGCCTAGTAAACTTTAGAGCACACAATTTACTTGAAAGTTATTCTTTACTGGGTAAGTACGACATTATCTTTTGCCGAAATGTACTTATTTATTTTGCCCCTGAGGCAAAAGCGAAAATTCTGCGGCAATTTGCTGCCGCATTAAACCCTAAGGGAATATTGTTTTTAGGTGCATCAGAGTCTATTGCAGGTTTAACTGATGAATTTGATATGGTCAGATGTAACCCAGGTATTTATTACCAGAAGAAAGTCTAACCTTTGATTTAAATATTCAGCTTATTATGCTTTTGGCGCGCATTTTTCTATGAAATGCGCGCTATTCAATTCAACTCAATATTTTTCACTCATTCCTATAGAAATGGCATAGCCTTTGCTTTGATAATTATAGTTAGTTATCGGAGGCAATTTTATGGCGATCAATTTTGACAATGCACTCGGCGTTCATCAGTACTCTCTCGGCGTACGTGCACAACGTGCTGAGGTGTTATCGAGCAACATAGCCAATGCCAACACTCCGCATTACAAAGCACAAGATGTAAATTTTGACGCGGCAATGCAGGCGGCAAAGTCTCGCCAGCAAGGTCTGTCTATGACCAAGACAACCGATAAACATTTCGATTTGGCGGCGCTTACTCAGCAACATGTTCAGTACCGTGTCCCTAATCAACCTGATACCGGTGATGGCAACACGGTTGATATGCAGCAAGAGCAATCGGCCTTTATGCAGAATACCTTGGAGTATCAAATGTCACTTGGTTTTCTTGAGGGCAAATTCAACGGCATGCGTAAAGCATTGACAGGGAACTAGCAATGAGTTTATTCAATATTTTTAATGTCTCTGGTTCAGGTATGAGTGCACAAACTGTTCGGTTGAATACAACTGCCAGTAATATTGCCAATGCAGAGTCTGTATCAAGTAGCAGTGATCAAACCTATCGTGCAAGACATCCGGTATTTGAAGCTGAGTTAGCCAGAGCACAAGGACAACAGAGTCCTGCTGCATCAGTAAAGGTGGCCGGAATTGTTGAAAGTGATAAGCCACTTTTGAAAGAGTTTTCACCTAGTCATCCAATGGCAGATGCTGATGGTTTTATTTATAAGCCTAATGTCAATGTGATGGAAGAAATGGCAAACATGATCTCCGCTTCACGCTCGTATCAAATGAATGTACAAGTGGCTGATGCAACTAAATCTATGTTGCAACAAACACTTAGAATGGGTAAATAGCATGATTTTACTAGGGGGTATTAAGTGAACCTCGTTAATCCATATAGTCAGTCTTTACCTCAGGTAGGGGCGAGCAGTTCAAATACGTCAGCATCGACAACTGCATCTGTGCAACCGCAAACCACGGAATCTTCAACTGGTAATCCATTTTTAGATAATGTGCGTTTGCCTGACAGTAATGCAACGCCAGAACCCAATGACAATATGCTTAAGCAGGAAGATTTTTTTGCTTTGCTCAGTCAACAGTTGTCAATGCAAGACCCATTTAAACCTGTTGAAAATGACCAGATGATTGCGCAGATGGCATCATTTTCAACTGTAGATGGTATTGCCAATCTTAATCAGGAAATTTTGAACCTCAATGAGGTGATGAGTTCCAGCCAGGCATTACAAGCGTCAAGTTTAGTGGGTCGTAAGGTACTTATTCCATCTGACTCAGGCCATGTTACTGCTGAAAGTGGCGGCGTATCAGGTGTAGTCAGTACACCAGAAGCAATTGAGAAAATCACTATCCGGGTTGAAGATGAGTCAGGCCAGTTAGTGACTACATTTGAAATTGATGGCAGTGAAGGAGGCAATGTCGAAGTTGAATGGGATGGGCTAGATAGCAAAGGTGAGCCTGTTGCGGATGGCATTTACTCGTTAAAAGCCAGTGGTGATGTTGAAGGTCAGTCTCAAGAGTTACCTGTTTCGACCTATGCACATGTGACGAGCGTGTCTTTAGGTAATACGTCTTCTGGACCTATTTTGAATCTTCGTGGTCTTGGCGGCATTTTATTATCAGACGTATTAGCAGTTTCAGAAACATAGTTTTAATCATTACAGACAGAATGTGATTACACATTATTGTTAATAAATTGACCAGAATTAAGCAATAAGAATAGAGGTGTATTATGTCATTTAATATTGCATTGAGCGGTATTTCTGCAGCGCAGAAAGACTTGAATACGACGGCAAATAACATTGCCAACGTAAACACGATTGGTTTTAAAGAGTCTCGCGCGGAGTTTGCCGATGTCTATGCGAACTCTATTTTTGCTAATAGTAAAACCGCAGTGGGTGGCGGTGTTACTACAACACAAGTTGCCCAGCAGTTTCATCAGGGAAGCTTACAGTTCACCAATAATTCACTGGATCTAGCGATTAGCGGTGGTGGCTTTTTTGTAACGTCACCAGATCAAATCTCCCGTGAGCAATCTTTCACTCGTGCAGGTGCATTTAAAGTAGATAGTAACAACTTCATGGTTGACTCTAACGGTAACTTTTTACAAGGTTTTCCTGTTGATGATGATGGTAACTCAACTTCAGTGAGCTTAACGACTACGCAGCCAATTCAAATTCCTGATACAGCTGGTAGCCCTGTGATGTCAACAAATGTTGGCTTACAAATGAACCTTGATGGTGGAGCTGATGAGCTTGATCCTGCAGCTTTTGACCCAGATGATCCAGATACTTACAATAACTCAACTTCAGTGACGGTATATGACTCTTTAGGTGAGTCTCATATTTTAACAACTTACTTTGTTAAGCCTCAAGGCGGCTCGCACTCAGGCAGTAACAACTGGGTCGCGTATTATGCGATGGATGGGAAGCCGGTCAATATGTCTGGCGCTGCCGGTCAATACCCTCAGGATACAACGGGTGATGGCAACCCTGATTCGACAAGTTCTGCGCAAACTACTGGTGGTTGGACTGGTGCGGTTGTACAGTTCAATGATGTAGGGGCTTATATTGGTACTGACCCTGCGACAATTACCACCGAAGAATTAGGTAGTAATGGTGCTGATGTTCTTGGCCCTGGTGCGGATGGCACACAAACAATAACTATCGATTTTGATAACCCTACTCAATATGCATCACCGTTTGAAGTCACCGCATTAACTCAAAATGGTAGTACTGTTGGACGCTTAACCAATGTTTCAATTGGCAGTGATGGTCTAGTGAATGCTAGTTATAGTAATGGTTCAACAGTACCGTTGGCGCGTGTTGCTTTGGTACGTTTTGCCAATGAGCAAGGCTTAACTCAGGTAGGTAACACTGCATGGCAAGCCAGCTTAGATTCTGGCCCTGCACTCGCTGGTGAAGCGAACAGTGGTACTTTTGGTAATATTCGTTCGTCTGCGTTGGAACAATCTAACGTTGACCTAACGACTGAATTAGTTGATCTCATTTCTGCTCAGCGTAATTTCCAAGCTAACTCACGTACGCTAGAAGTAAATAATACACTTAACCAAACAGTACTGCAGATCCGATAGTCTCTTTGAAAAAGTGTTGCCGTTAGCGGCAACACTTTTCCTTTTAACCTCAGTTATCTCTACCTTAACAGGCCACTATTTCGTTAGAAATTTGACCCTGCTTCTCACGACATTTCAACACCAACAATCAAAATTTAAGTGCCTCTAAATCAACAGTTTAACGACTAAGTTTGGTTGTGTTTTTACATTGGCATAGAGATTGCTTTGTTCATACTAATCTCTCGCTAAAGTAGAAAGTTTGACGGAGCTGTTATGGATAAATTCTTATATGTTGCCATGTCAGGGGCAAAACAAGGAATGAACGCACTTGCAGTGCGGGCTAACAACCTTGCAAATGCTAATACTGACGGCTTCAAGTCTGACATGACTCAAGCTCGTGCGATGCAAGCTTTCGGTGAAGGTATGCCTACACGGGTATTTTCAATGATTGAAAAGCCAAGTGCTAATTTTTCCGCTGGCCCGCTAAAAACCACCGGGCGGGATATGGATGTGGCAATAAAAGGTGATGGTTGGCTTGCTGTTCAAGGAGCTGACGGTCAGGAAGCCTATACAAGAACAGGCAGTCTCAAGTTCGATAGCACCGGTTTATTACTTAATAACCAAGAAAGACCGGTAATGGGTGAAAACGGTCCCATTGTGCTGCCTTTACCCATCGATAAAGTGCAAATTTCTCCTGACGGTATTATTTCAGTGCGTCCACAAGGGGCTACTGCTGAGGTAATTGAGGAAGTGGCTAGGCTCAAATTAGTTAATCCTGGAAATGAGCAAATGATGCGGGGAGAAGACGGATTATTCCGTTTAACTTCAGGTTTACCAGCGCCGCAAGATGACACTGTTAATGTGGAAAGCGGTGCAGTCGAAGGCAGTAACGTCAATGCTGTAGATGAAATGGTGGCAATGATAAGTATTCAACGCCAATACGAAATGCAAGTGAAGATGATGAAAAACGCTGAAGAAATCGATCGCGCATCAGCTTCGTTATTACGAGTTAGTTAGGAGTAAGAATTATGCACCCAGCTCTGTGGATCAGTAAAACCGGCCTAGATGCCCAACAAACAGACATTGCAGTTATTTCTAACAATGTCGCTAATGCTAGTACCGTCGGTTATAAGAAAAGCCGTGCCGTATTTGAAGATTTACTTTATCAAACTGTTAATCAGGCTGGCGGGATCAGTGCTGATAACACTAAGTTACCCAATGGATTAAACATGGGGGCGGGTACCAAAGTGGTCGCCACTCAGAAATTGTTTACTCAAGGCAATATGCTAACAACAGATAATGCACTTGATGTCATGATTGAGGGACCAGGCTTTTTTGAAGTACAGCTACCTGATGGCAATACGGCTTACACACGAAATGGTCAGTTCAGTCTTGATGATACCGGTCAAATTGTGACACCTGGTTCAGGTTATGTTGTTCTCCCAGGCATTACAATTCCAGAAGATGCGACAAGTATTACGGTCTCAGCTGAAGGCGAAGTGTCAGTCAAGTTACCTGATGGCGCCGAAAACCAGGTTGTTGGTCAATTTAGTGTTTCAGACTTTATTAACCCATCTGGGTTAGATCCATTAGGGCAAAATCTGTACACCGAAACTGGCGCAAGTGGTGCGCCTATTCAAGGAACACCTTCTGAAAATGGTTTAGGTTCAGTTCGTCAAGGTGCGTTGGAAACCTCGAACGTAAACGTCACTGAAGAACTGGTTAACCTCATTCAAAGTCAGCGCATTTATGAAATGAACTCTAAGGTCATCTCAGCCGTGGATCAAATGCTGGCTTATGTGAATCAGAATTTATAAGGGGTGGGCTATGAGTAAATACCTACTAGCGATATTGTCTATTTTATTGGTGGGTTGTGGCTCTACACAACAAAAGCCGATACCTGACGATCCTTTTTATGCGCCAGTGTACCCAGAAGCGCCAAGCAATCAGATGGAGTTGACAGGGTCCATCTTTATGGACAGCCAAGCAGCAAGTTTATATTCAGATATTCGTGCGCATAAAGTCGGCGACATTATTACTGTTGTACTTCAAGAGTCGACACAAGCTTCAAAAAGCGCCAATAACGAAATAAGCAAAGACAACAATATAAATGTCGAACCTATTTATGCTGGCGGCGGCAATGTGACCGTGAAAGGTGTGCCATTAGATTTTCGTTATACCGATAGCATGAATACCAAACGAGAAGCTGATGCTGATCAATCTAACAGTTTAAGCGGCAGTATTTCAGCCAATGTTATGCAAGTGCTAGGTAATGGCAATCTCGTCATTCGTGGTGAAAAGTGGATATCGATCAACAACGGAGATGAGTTTATACGCGTCACAGGTATTGTTCGTAGCGAAGATATTAGCCCGAATAACACCATCGAGTCGACCCGTGTAGCGAATGCGCGTATTCAGTATAGCGGAACCGGCACCTTTGCTGACTCACAAAAAGTGGGTTGGTTGAGTAAATTCTTTTTAGGTGAATGGTGGCCTTTCTAAGGAGTGACCATGAAAATTAAATCATTATTTATATCTTTATTGTTATTGAGTGTGGTGCTGAGCTCGAGTGCTGTTGCACAACGACTTAAAGATATTGCCAATATTCAAGGTGTGCGTACTAACCAACTTGTTGGTTATGGCTTGGTGGTGGGCTTGCCTGGAACCGGTGAGAAGACTCGTTATACCGAGCAGACTTTTAAGACGATGCTTAAAAACTTCGGCATTAACTTGCCTGAATCTGTTCGCCCAAAAGTGAAGAATGTCGCGGTTGTGGCAGTTCATGCAGAGATGCCCGCCTTTATAAAGCCCGGTCAAACTATTGACGTAACCGTATCAAGTATTGGTGAAGCGAAAAGTTTACGCGGAGGCTCTTTATTGCAGACCTTCTTAAAAGGGGTTGATGGTAATGTGTATGCCATTGCTCAAGGCTCACTGGTGGTGAGTGGCTTTAGTGCTGAGGGGCTTGATGGTTCTCAAGTGATCATGAACACGCCAACTGTAGGGCGGATCCCTGCAGGTGCAATGGTTGAGCGTGGGGTTACCTCACCGTTTAATAATGGTGATCATTTGACCTTTAATTTACGTCGCGCAGACTTTTCTACAGCTAAGCGTACCGCTGATGCGATTAATGACTTATTGGGCCCTGGTATTGCTCGAGCCTTAGATGCAAGCTCGATTCAGGTTAATGCCCCAAGAGATGCATCTCATCGGGTGTCATTTCTGGCCACTCTTGAAAATATAGAAGTAGAACCTGCGGACGAATCCGCCAAAGTGATTGTTAACTCCAGAACCGGCACCATTGTGGTCGGTCAGAACGTCAAATTGCTACCCGCAGCTGTCACTCATGGTGGCTTAACCGTCACTATTGCTGAAGCTACGCAGGTTTCACAGCCTAACCCTCTTGCTGGTGGTGAAACTGTGGTCACAAATGACAGTACCATTGACGCTAATTTAAGTGATAACAGAATGTTTATGTTTGACCCCGGTACGTCGTTAGATGAGCTAGTCAGAGCAGTCAATTTAGTGGGAGCTGCACCGTCTGATGTGTTGGCTATATTAGAAGCGCTTAAAATGGCAGGCGCTTTGCATGGTGAACTTATCATCATCTAATTTTTGTCACTATTGTGAATGGGTTGCATATGGAAAAGTTGTCAAATTCATCAAACTTTTTGGATCTGGGGGGACTAGATTCATTACGTACCCAGGCTCAGAAAGATGAGAAGGGGGCACTTGAGCAAGCAGCAAAGCAGTTTGAAGGTATCTTTATTCAAATGCTGATGAAAAGCATGCGTGATGCCAACGCAGCGTTTAAGTCAGACAGTCCACTCAATAGTGATACAACTGAATTTTTTGAGCAAATGCGTGATCAGCAAATGTCTGTTGATTTATCACAAAAAGGGATGCTTGGCCTTGCAGAGTTGATGGTGCAACAACTTGACCCACAAAATAGTGATGTAAAACCCGCTTCGATGTTGCGTGATAATTACAATGCTCAAGCTCAAATGAGTATTGATAAACTTTCAGGTTTTCAGATGCCCTCACGCCAATCGCCATTACAACAGCAAGATATTGAACAAGCAAAATTAGATGTTGCATCATTGGCACAAGGTGATGAGATTGCCTTATCACATAACATTTTACACACGCCCGCAGTTCAAGCTAACCAAGCTAAAGATGATATGCAGCAGATCTTAGCTGGCAAAGTGATGCCTTCTCAAGTCGGCAACAGTTTGCCACATGACTCTCGTGTCTCTGTTAAAGAAAGTCAATTTGAAAGCCCAGAGCATTTTGTTTCAGTGTTATACCCTCACGCCAAGAAAGCTGCTGAATCATTGGGTACAACCCCTGACGTGTTAATTGCGCAATCTGCCTTAGAAACAGGCTGGGGTCAAAAAGTGATTAGACAGCCTGATGGCGATATGAGTAACAACTTATTTAATATCAAAGCGGATGGACGTTGGCAGGGTGATAAAGCCACAGTGAGCACACTTGAATATGAACAAGGTGTCGCTGTACGCCAACAGGCAGAGTTTCGTGTGTACGACAGCATCGAGCAAAGCTTCAATGACTTTGTCGATTTCATTAGTCAGAGCGAGCGTTATCAACAAGCCAGAGATGTGGCAGCGTCGCCAGCTAAATTTATTCATGCGTTGCAACAAGCAGGCTATGCCACAGACCCACAATATGCCAACAAGGTATTAAGAGTGATGAACTCGGTTACTGAAAGCATCAAGCCCTTAGTACAAAGGGAGAGTGAATAATGTCAATGAACTTATTAAATATTGCTCGGACTGGGATTTCTTCATCGCAACAGCAACTCGCGGTGACCAGTAACAATATTGCTAACGTTAATACAGCAGGTTATAGCCGCCAAGTGGCTGAGCAGCGCAGTTTAGATTCTCAGTTACTAGACAATAAGTTCTTTGGTTCGGGTTCTTATGTTTCTGATGTTAAGCGGATCTATAACGAGTTTGCAGCGAGAGAGCTGCGCATTGGTCAAACATCCATGGGAGCCGCTGAAACCACCTACAGTAAAATGAGTGGCTTAGATCAGTTATTTTCTAATGTTGGTGAAATGGTGCCCAATGGGTTAAATAACTTTTTTGCTAGTTTAAATAGTTTAGCGGACCAACCCGGTGACCTCGGTTTTCGTGACAGTACACTAGGCTCCGCTCAAGAGTTAGCCAATGCCATTAATCAAATGCAAAAGCAGCTTGATAACCAGATGAAGCAGGTGAATGGTGAGATTGAGTCAGTTGCTTCTCGTATGAATGAAATTGGTAAGGAGCTGGCTGCCATTAACCAAGAGTTAATGCAAAACCCCAATCAAGATCCTCAACTACTTGATAAACAAGATGCCTTGCTTGTTGAGCTAAGTGAGTATGCTCAGGTAAATGTAATTCCACTTGAATCGGGTGCAAAATCGGTGATGCTAGGTGGTTCAGTCATGTTGGTATCTGGTGAAGTTGCCATGGAGATGGGCACGACTTCAGGAGACCCATTTCCTAATGAACCTAGGTTAACGGCAAGTACGGGTGATAAAAGTATTGTGGTTGACCCGAGTAAGTTAGGTGGCAAGATTGGTGCTTTATTTGAATTCCGAGATGAAAGTTTAACCTCAGCGAGTCTTGAGCTAGGCCAGCTCGCTTTAGGTGTAAGTGATGCTTTTAATCAAATGCAGGCTAAAGGTTTTGATTTAAATGGTGAAGTTGGCGGCAACATTTTTAGAGATATTAACGATCCTATTATGGCTGCTGGTCGTGCTGGTGGATTCTCTACTAACACTGGTAATGCGGCACTGTCGGTAAATATTGATGATGCTTCAAATCTAACTGGCGCAAGCTATGAGTTAAAGTTTACCGCGCCAAGTACCTATGAGTTGACCGATACTAAAACGGGTAGCGTGACACCTTTGACTTTTACACCTCCTGGTGAGTTAAGTGGTGGGGATGGTTTTACTATTAATATTGACGCTGGTGCGATGAATGATGGCGATCGATTCGAAATCAGGCCAACTGCATCAGCTGCCACAGGTATTGCCGTTGAAATGACTGACCCTAAAGGTATCGCTGCTGCTGGCCCTAATATTATCGTCGATGAAAATAACACTTCAAATGCCACTGTGTCACTCAATGGTATGGACCCTAGTCATCCAGGTTTTCAAGGGGTTGGCTCATCAATTACTTTTGAAATTGATACAGCAGGTAATACATACGAAGCATTTGATGCTAATGGTGTGTCATTAGGTACTGGTAGTTACACGCCACCTCAAATCGATGCCTTTGGTATGAACTTCAATGTTGAAAACACTTCAGGCGCGACAGCTGAGCGCTTTACCTTCGACTTAAATTTCTCAGAAGGCGATAACAAAAACGTCATTGCTATGGCAGAACTTGCGGAAGCTAAAACCATGAATGGTGGCGGTAGTACCTTCTCTGGTGTGTTTGAAGACACAAAAATGCAAATAGGTGATAAAACCAAGGCCGCTGAAACCAGAGTCATTTCTGCTGATGCGATCTATCAGCAAGCTTACAATCGTGTTCAATCTGAATCAGGTGTAAACCTCGATGAAGAAGCGTCAAATTTAATTCGTTTCCAACAGTCTTATCAAGCTTCAGCTCGGATCATGACTACAGCACAAACCATTTTTGACACTTTGATAAGTTCGGTTAGATAGGAGATGAGTCAATGAGAATTTCAACCGGACAGGTATATCAACAAAACACTACGAGTATTTTGCAAAAGCAATCGGCGACTAACAAAATATTGCAGCAACTTGCTAGTGGTAAAAAAGTCAACACAGCTGGTGATGACCCTGTTGCTGCTGTTGGTATTGGTAACCTTAAGCAAAAAAATGCGCTTGTGGATCAATATATGAAGAATATTGATTACGCCTACAAGCATCAAGCTGTGACAGAAGGCAAAATTGGTAGCGCTGAAACATTAATTTCATCAATGCGTGAACAATTACAAAGAGGGGCAAACGGCAGTTTAGCCCCCAATGAGCGGCAAATGATTGCCGAAGAGATGAAACAAAGTCTTGAAGAGCTGATGTCGATAGCCAATTCACAAGATGCAGATGGAAATTACATCTTTGCTGGCACAGATAGCAATATCAAACCGTTCGATTTTGATAGCAATGGCAATATCGTATATAGCGGTAACAGTAATATCAGAGAAGCGATTGTGGCAAGCGGCGTGACATTACCAACGAATGTCCCTGGTGATGCAGTATTTATGAATGCGCCAAACCCGCTTGGTGATTATGGCGTCAATTATTTAGCGTCTCAGCAGGGAGATTTATTCGTCAATAGCGCCAAAATAGTCGATGAAACGGCGCATATAGAAGGTGATTACACTTTTAATTTTGTAGATAACGCGGGGGTGATCGATCTTCAAGTGATTGATCCTAATGGTGTCACGACAACGATCCCTAATTTCGATCCAACCAACCCTGTGACAGTTGGTGGTATTGAGGTAAGCATTGAAGGCACGCCTGTTGCAGGCGACAGCTTTACCATGCAACCACAGGAGTCTGTGAGTATTTTGCAATCTTTAAATGATGCTATTGCTTACCTTGAAGACCCTCAAGCAACAGAAACGCCGCAAAACGCATCAAAGTTGGCACAGCTCTTGAATAATATAGATAGTGGTCAAAATCAAGTCAGTACAGCGAGGGGAACTGCCGGTAATACTTTGAAGTCACTGGAAAGTTTCACAAGCAACCATGAAGAAGAGCAAGTTGTGAATAGCAGTGCGCTCTCAATGTTGGAAGACTTAGATTATGCCGAAGCGATTACTGAGTTTGAAAAGCAGCAACTTGCGTTAAATGCAGTATCAAGCACCTTTGGCAAAATAGGTTCACTGTCTTTGTTTAACTATATCTAGTTGGCACGAATAGTATACCGCTAGAAAGGATTCAAACGACGTAACACGATCGAAAGTAAAATTCGGCCAAGCTCCACAGTCTTGGCAACAAAACTAAGAATGAGGAAATTAATATGGCTATTACAGTTAACACTAACGTCACATCAATGAAGGCGCAGAAAAACTTGAATACTTCAAGTCAAGCGCTAGCGACGTCAATGGAACGTCTATCAAGTGGTTTACGGATTAACAGCGCAAAAGATGATGCGGCAGGTCTAGCTATCTCTAACCGATTAAACTCTCAGGTTCGAGGCCTTGAAGTCGGTATGCGAAATGCTAATGACGCTATCTCGGTAGCGCAAATTGCCGAAGGTGCGATGCAAGAGCAAACGAATATGTTGCAACGTATGCGTGATTTGTCAATTCAATCAGTAAATGGTGCTAACTCAACAGCAGACTTAGCCGCAATACAAGCTGAAATCACTGAGTTAGCTACAGAGATTACTGCAATTGCATCAACGACTGCATTTGGTGATACTAAATTGCTAAGTGGTGGCTATGGAACGAAAGAGTTTCAAGTGGGTCACAAAGGCGGTGAAAATGTTAGTATTACACTAGGTGCAACAGATTCAAATACATTGGGTGTGAGTGCACTGGATGTTACCGCAGCTGGCGGTGGCGCTACTGCAATTGCCGCAATTGACCTTGCAATAGTAGAAATTGATAGTCAACGTGCAGAACTTGGTGCTAAGCAAAATCGTTTAGCACATAACATTAGCAACAGTGCTAATACCCAAGCCAACGTTGCTGATGCGAAATCACGTATTGTTGATGTCGACTTTGCAAAAGAAACGGCAGAAATGACCAAAAACCAAGTACTGCAACAAACTGGTTCGTCAATGTTGGCGCAAGCAAACCAATTGCCTCAAGTGGCATTGTCGCTACTAGGGTAGGCTAAACCGTGACTCAGGCCTCTTTGCTATTCATTTATGACTAGCTAAGAGGCTGCGTTATATTTTTCATTGTTCCTCGCTTTGTTTTTCCTCTGTTTATACATTTATTTCTAGTGTTTTAATGAAAATCACAACCCCACCCACTTTATAACTGTCTGTAAATAAATGATTTATTTATTTTTGATAAAAAAAATGATCTTTTTTGCTAAAAATAACTAAAGCAAAATAGCCCTTGGCCGTTAAATATACTGTAACCAGTTTGAAATGCCTGACTTGCTAAGCCAAAGCAAACAGGCTTAAAGATTAAGTCAGGTAATTTATAGAGGAAAACACTATGGCTATTACAGTAAATACTAACGTCACATCGATGAAAGCTCAGAAAAACTTAAACGCATCAGGTAGTGCTTTAGCCACCTCTATGGAGCGTCTATCTTCTGGTCTAAGAATTAACAGTGCAAAAGATGATGCAGCAGGCCTTGCAATTTCTAACCGTCTGAACTCTCAGGTTCGTGGTTTAGAAGTGGGTATGCGTAATGCGAATGACGCTATCTCGGTAGCGCAAATTGCTGAAGGTGCAATGCAAGAGCAAACAAACATGCTTCAACGTATGCGTGACCTTTCAGTTCAATCTGTGAACGGTGCAAACTCAACAGCTGATTTAACAGCAATCCAAGCTGAAATTGATGAGCTAGCCACTGAAATCACTGCAATTGCAAACACTACTGCATTTGGTGACACCAAGCTTCTAAGTGGTGGTTACACAAGTAAAGATTTCCAAGTAGGTCACAAAGGTGGCGAAAACGTAAGTATTTCTATTACTGCAACTGATTCAAACACTCTTGCGGTAAGTGGACTTGACGTAACTGCTGCTGGTGGTGGTGCTGCAGCTATCGCAGCAATCGATGCTGCAATCGGTACTATTGACGGTCAACGTGCAACATTAGGTGCAACGCAAAACCGTTTATCTCACAACATCAGTAACAGTGCAAATACGCAAGCTAACGTTGCAGATGCTAAATCACGTATTGTTGATGTGGATTTCGCAAAAGAAACATCTGAGATGACTAAGAACCAAGTATTGCAACAAACAGGTTCTGCAATGCTAGCTCAAGCGAATCAATTACCACAAGTAGCGTTATCGCTTCTATAATCTAGAGATAAACTAGAACAAAGTGGTAAGTTGATAGGGAGGTTCGATTACGGATCTCCCTTTGTCGTTTTAATGTATATCTGATTGATAGCTGGCATTAGATGGAATAAATGCTTTATCAATAAAGGAAAGTATAGTTTTTTTGGAGAGTGAGGTAGAACATGGAAATTAATCAAACCCAAACAGCACAGTTTATTTCACAATCTGAACATACGAAGAAGACATTGAATCAAGAACCTTTAGCTGCTGATGCCAATAATGGTCAAGTCAGTATCAGTCGCAGTTCGTCTATCCAAGCTGTTAAAGATATTGCAGAGTCGGAAAAAAATAAACAACAAAAAAATGACGATGAAATTGAGCAAATTGCAGATGATTTGACAGAAATGGTGGCAATGATGCAAAAAGGCCTAAAATTTTCTGTAGATAAAGACTCCGGACAACAGGTCATTAAGGTTCAAGATATTGACTCTGGTGATGTTATTAGACAAATTCCTAGTGAGGAAGCACTCAAGTTAGCTGAGAAATTGAGTGAGGTCTCAGGAATTTTAATGAAAATTGAAGTGTAGACTTAAACCGTCTTTAATGGTTTGATTCTTGCTTAATATTTTGAGTAGTATTTTGCATTATCTTGCAAACACCTTTAGGAGTAACTTATGGCATTATCAGCACCCGGTATTGGCTCTGGCCTTGATATTGCGGCAATTGTGAACGCATTAGTTGATGCCGAAAAAGTGCCTAAAGAAGCGATTTTTGATAAAACTGAACAAACGATCAAGGCTCAAGTTTCTGCTATGGGAACATTGAAGAGTAGTTTGTCTAGCTTTCAAGATGCGCTGAAAAATTTGCAAGATGTTGACTTAATTAACCATCGAACCGTTACAACGGGTGATAGTCCATTCTTTACTGCATCTACTACTAAATCTGCTCAAAATGGCAGCTATAGTATCCAAGTTGAACAGCTCGCTAAAGTTCATAAGGTGGGTGGGGCTTATACAACTGATGCGCAACAAACAGTGGGTGAAGGCCGCTTAGATTTTACTGTTGGTTCTGAATCTTTCGGTGTTGATATTGAAGCAACTGATGATCTCAATTCGATTGCAAATAAAATCAATAATGCCAATGACAATTCTGGCGTTACTGCAACCGTCATCACCGGTGATAATGGTAGCCGTCTAGTATTTAGCTCAGATATTGAAGGAACTGATAGTCAAGTGTCAGTCGCTGCGACCGATACTTCAGGTACTGGTTTAAATGATATGTTCAATGGAACTAATTTAGCCGAGCTTCAGCCTGCCCAGAATTCTATTGTGCATATTGATGGACAACAAGTCACTTCACAGACAAATTCTGTTCAAGGTGCAATTACTGGCGTCACGTTAGATTTAACCAAAGCTGACCTCAATGAAACCTCCACTTTAACTATTGCTCAAGATTCTGCTGCCGTTAAGGAAACAGTTCAAGGTTTTGTTGATGCGTACAACTCCCTCATTACGACGGTGGACAATCTTTCAAAGTATGATACTGAAAATGAAACAGCATCAGTTTTGCAGGGTGATGCGATGCTTCGCTCTATTAATTCGCAGTTCCGAAATGTACTCAGTGACAGAGTTGAATTAGAAGATGGTAGTGATACAGCACTCTATGAGCTTGGTATTACTACAGATCGCTACGGTAAGCTGTCAATTGATGATGACAAGCTCGATGACATTATCGCGAATGATATGGATAAACTAGAGGCTATTTTTGCTACAGAAACAACGGGCTTAGCAAATAAATTCGATGACCTGGTCGATAATTATACTAAAACCGGTGGCCTTATTGATGACCGTAATAATAGCTATACAAAAAGTGAAAAAAGACTAGATGAACAGCGAGACGCATTTACGTTAAAAATGGAGCAATTAGAGGCTCGATTAACGAAACAGTTTAATGCAATGGACCTTGTTGTTGCTCAATTAAATGCACAAAGTGCCAGCCTGACAGATAGATTGAATTCATTACCAGGGCTTGTGCCAAATAGCTAAAAATAATCTATGAAAAACTTAGCAGAATTAAATGTAGAAATAGAAAAGCTTTTAATTGATATTGAAAGTTCACCAGCAGAAGATGATAAATCTGATGACTTGGTACAGTCTTTGCTAGATATGGTTAATAAGCGTCAAACTTTTGTAAGTCAGTTCATTGATGATGATTCAATTATTGCCAATGACTTACAGAAAGAGATTGATCTTACTCAAGTATTTTTGGCTAAAGCGACAGTTGCATTAAAGCATCGTCAAGACTTACTCAGTGTACGTAAGTCAAATAAGCAAAAAATGAATGTCTATAAAAGCATAGAGTCAAACAGGTAGGTGTAGAATGAGAGGTTCTTTACAATCTTATCGAAAAGTATCGGTTGAGAATGAGATTTCAGTAGCGTCACCACATCGTATAATTCAAATGATGTTTACAGGTGCACTCGAGAGGTTAGCTCAAGCTCGATACTTCATTGAACAAAACGATATCGAGAAGAAGGGCATATTCATTGGCAAGGCTATTGGATTGATTAATGGTTTGAACAATAGCCTAAACATGGATGAGGGTGGTGAGATTTCGTCAAACCTAGCTAGGCTTTATGACTTTATGCTGGTGAAGTTAGCTGAAGCAAATATGAATAATGATGTTCAGGCAATTGATGATGTTACTGATGTATTGAGAACGATTAAAGAAGGATGGGATGCCATTCCTACAGATAAGCATCATATCAGTGCAGAATCCTCTGCAGGCTAGACAAATTGTTAACATATTAATGGCGCTTTTTAGCGCCATTTTTGTGTTTAAGCTATACGGCTAGTTAAATACACAATAAGTCGCAGATAATTTAAGCAGTCATGGGCTAAAATAAAGATATTGTTAGATAAAATGAGCAATAAGCTTGCCAATGGCAGTGTGATAATACACTATTTGTAGTGTCGAATTTAGTCCTGACACCGTGTGTGACTTATGACTCTATAGAGTTATCAGTGCATGGCGTTACCTGTAGAAAATGGCAATTATTAATAAATTAGTCCATATTCTTGATTGAGGGTCACATTTTGTGACTTAACATTACTGTTGATTGAATTATGATTCGCGTAAAATGATTCGATAAAACTTATGAATAATAGAGTTTTGGCCTTCTGAATGATGCAAATAGAACAAAAAATATTAGTTGTCGGTACTCCATCAGAGCGCATTTCCCGTCTTTGTTGTATTTTTGAGTTTCTAGGTGAGCAGTGCGAAATTGTTTCTCCAGAAAAACAACTTGAAATGGTGGAAGAAGCTCGATACCGTGCTGTGGTCATCTCTACTGATGTCTTTGACAAAGATTCCATTAAAAACCTGTCTTTGATTGCCCCTTGGCAACCAATTCTCTTGTATGGCAGTGAGTTAGTTAACTCGTCAAATATATTAGGCTCGATTGAAGAGCCATTAAATTATGGCCAACTAACTGAACTTCTCCATTTCTGCCAAGTTTTTGGTCAAGCGAAGAAAACTCAAACACCAGTCAGTGCAAATCAAACCAAATTATTTCGAAGCTTAGTTGGTCGTAGTGAAGGTATTGCCAATGTGCGTCATTTGATCAGTCAAGTAGCAGGATCAGATGCATCTGTGTTGATCTTAGGCCAATCAGGAACGGGTAAAGAGGTTGTAGCACGTAATATTCATTATCTTTCAGAGCGAAAAGATGGGCCGTTTATCCCTGTTAACTGCGGCGCTATACCGCCTGAGTTACTTGAAAGTGAGCTATTTGGTCACGAAAAGGGATCATTTACCGGTGCGATTTCCTCACGTAAGGGCCGGTTTGAGTTAGCAGAAGGTGGCACGCTGTTTCTTGATGAAATTGGTGATATGCCGCTGCAAATGCAAGTTAAGCTGTTACGTGTACTGCAAGAACGTGTTTTCGAACGTGTTGGTGGAACTAAAACCATTTCTACTAATGTGCGTGTCGTTGCAGCTACTCATCGTGAATTAGAAGGCATGATTGAACGTAATGAGTTCCGTGAGGATTTATATTATCGTTTAAATGTTTTTCCAATCGATATGCCAACCCTTAGTGAACGTAATGAAGACATTCCGTTATTGCTGCAAGAGTTGGTCAGCCGCGTATTTAATGAGGGACGAGGCAAAGTTCGTTTTACTCAACGTGCAATTGAATCATTAAAAGAACATACCTGGTCAGGCAATGTACGAGAGTTATCTAATTTAGTTGAACGTCTCACAATTCTATACCCAGGTGGTTTAGTTGATGTGAATGACTTGCCCCTTAAGTACAGACATATTGATGTCCCTGAGTACTGCGTTGAGGTAAGTGAAGAGCAACTTGAGCGAGACGCATTAGCATCGATTTTCACTGATGATGAACCGATTGAAATACCTGAAAGTCGCTTCCCAACAGAGTTACCACCGGAAGGGGTTAACTTAAAAGATTTATTGGCAGAGCTTGAAATAGACATGATCAGACAAGCTTTAGATCAGCAAGACAGTGTGGTTGCCCGTGCTGCAGAAATGCTGGGAATTCGCCGCACTACGTTAGTGGAAAAAATGCGCAAGTACGGTTTAAGCAAAGACTAGATTATATGCATTAAGTCTTCATTATTTTTGATTGAACGATTCATACTAATAAAAAGCGCACAACAGTGCGCTTTTTTGTACTTTACATATCTATTTTCTCGACCATTTACCAACCAATTAAATACCGACTGCGCTTATTCATCAGCCGCTTTATAGTGATAGCAATAACATAGGATATGGCAATGACGACAAAGGTGACTAACAAAGTGCTGATGAGGTTTCCTTGGTTGTCCATATGAAGTAAGTCGGGGCTATCAAATATCATCCACCACGGCGTTGTGATCCAAGGGTGAATAAAGTAAATCGCAAAGCTGACATCAGCTAGTTTTTGTAACGGTTTGATTTGCACATGTTCAAATTTATTCAAAATAGCCAATATGACTAATGCCAGTAACATTTTCTGAGGCAACATCAAGTCAGGTACGGTTAACTCAAATGCCGCTTTATTGAGTGTTCCCGCGCCAAAATAGTGGGCTTGAATGATAGCTAATGCAATTGCAGTGACGAGCATCGCCAGCCAGTACTTATTGATGAACGGGAATAGTTTATTTTTATTTTCGCTGCTCCACACTCCGAACAAATATACCGGTAAAAAATACACCAAAGATTGAATGGCATTGAGGTTGGCGAGCGGGCGGTGGATGATCATGGCTGCAATAAACAACGGAATGGCTATTAATAGTAATTGTTGTTTCTTTAGTAGGTGCATAACCCACGGTGCGAGAGCAAAAAGCATCATTCCCATGGGGATGTACCAATATGCTGTTAACGTTCTGCCCGTGATGACATACCAATTCGCAATACTCATGGGATGTGTTAGTTCAGTGTAGTTCAGGTGCATCTGCGGCGTTGTACCTGCTGTGATATGCCACACAATCCAGGGAATAGAGAGCAATAAATAGGGGAGAAAAACAAACTTAGTTTTGTTTGTCATGTACTTTCTATAATCCAAACGGTGGGAAAATACGTGATGAAATAAAAAGCCAGAAATAAACACAAAGAACACAGTGCCATTCATCATTAAGTTGAACCAGGCTTTATCGGCCAGTGTTTCTACCTGCCAACCCGCTGGACGATAGCAGTGAGCCATCACAATAAAGATAATCGCAATGCCTCGAAAATGGTTAATACTATTTAAAAATGCTTTTTTAGGTTTTGGTGCACTATTGGCAGGTTGATTAACGGGCTTCACTACAGACACTTCCTTTTAGTCAATGTGATAGAGCACTTGTATGAGATAGTGCCATTAAAACATTTATACATTAAGAGTGTAAGTCAATAAGTAACATGCTACAAAATTGAGTTGTGCAGTCCATTGGTATCATTGTCATACTTAATTAATCGAAACTAAGTAATTTTTATTTTTTAATTAGTTAGTTCTGTAACTAGGCCTGAAGTTTCAGGTTTAACTGTGAGTTATTGTGCTGATATATGGCAAAGCTACTACTAAAGATAAGCCAAATGTTATGATTGATGGCACTGCATCTTTCCAAGTATCAAATCGAAAATGAAAGTACATTGCGCCAATAGATGTCAAAATGAAAAAGCCCGCACCTATAGCAATTAACAATTGCTCTTGTATGCACATACCCGATAACATTATCAAAGCACCAAATGCTTCCATTGCGCCAACTATAAACATTGCAGTACGATTAAGTCCATATCGTTTAAAGAACGCTAACTGTAGCGTGAACACCTTATTGATCCAGCCAAACATCTTGATGGAACTCGCAAACAAGAAGAAAAAAACTAAAACACTTTGAATAATTAACATGGTTGCCTCCCTAATGAATATGTGTATTTAACCATTCTAATATGGGTTGAAAAAGGCTAGAATTTGACTAACTATAATTCCAAAATGGAATGGATATGGATAAGTTTGAATGTCTTAAAGTGTTCATTCGGGTGGCACACCATAAAAGCTTTACTTCAACTGCAATAGAGCTAAATACAACCCAAAGTGCCGTGAGCAAGAAAATAGCTTGGTTAGAAAAGCAAGTTGGAGTGACATTATTCCACCGGCATACTCGGGCAATTAATCTCACTAAGGGCGGAGAGCAATACTTAGGCATTGCAGTAAAGCTTACTGATGAACTTGATTTATTTGAGTCTCAGCTTCGACTGGAACAAGTTTCTGTTACTGGGGAGTTGAAGTTATCTGTGCCAAGTGCTTTTAGTATTAAGATGCTATCTAAACCTCTGCATGAATTTATGAAAATTCACCCAGACATATCCGTAGATATTTCTGTGTCCGATAAATTCGTTGATTTGGTTGATGAAGACGTCGACATTGCTATTAGAGCAACTTATTTGGACGATTCAGGCTTAAGAGCTAAATGGTTAATGGACAATGAACTCGTTGTCTTTGCTTCACCTGATTACTTAGCCACACAACCTGAAATCACACATCCCAATGAACTAATCAATCACCATTGTTTAACTTACTCGTTATCTAATCCGTCGAATATATGGCGTTTTAATCTGGGGAAAGAAGCGTTAACTGTGAAAGTTCATGAGAAGATGAGGAGTGATAGCCCAGAGTTACTGGTGCAAATGGCAAAGTTGGGTCGAGGTATTGCGGCCATGCCAAGTTGGATGGTAGAAAATGAGTTACAATCCGGGCAGCTAATTAGACTGTTTGAGCAATATAATGCTATGAAGCTGCCAATGTACCTGCTTTATAAGAATAGTGAATTCCTGCCAAAGCGTATAAGGGTTTTTGTCGACTTCTTAGGGGAATACTTCAGATAACAGCCTTGATAATCAGCAATAAAAAAGCACCTCAAATAGGTGCCTTAAATCATCATGTGAAATTGCTAAGCAGTATTTGCTCTACTTCAACATAGCCACTGCTTCAACGTCTAATTCAATGTCAGTACAGCCTTTTTTGCAGTAGATACCCGGTGCTTTATCAATAGGCTTGGCATTTTTGTCATTGGGCGGCAGCAAAAGTGTCAAAGGTTGTTTGCACTCACTACATTGTGCACTATTACCTTTCATCATTCGCTTGATCAAATTTTTGTGTTGGTTAAACGACGCAAGCGTGGTGTCGTTAATCACTGAAAAATCGATTTTTTGAGTATCGCTCATTCAAATTACCTTGTATATGGCAGTGCATTTGCACTGCCATTAGTGTGTTACTTAACGGTTGATACAGCCTATGTTAACCCATAATGCTCGTTTCGGTAATCAAGTCACTTGATTAATTTATCTGATCTTGTGGCTGCCAGCGTTGCATTGAAACCGGCAATACAATGCCTTGTGCTGTGAGCAGATTAACACGAGCCTGATAGGCAGCACCGTGCATCAGGTGCTTGGCTAAGTCTACTGCATGGCGTTGACGGTAATCATCTAGATAGCTGCCTTTTGCCCATTCGTTGAACGCACCTAGTGCTGGACCTGCCCAAATTTGGTAATCCATTTCACGGCCTGCTTCACCAGAATTAGACCAACGACTTGATAAGCCCAAGTACCAGCGGAAAATCAGCGCCATCTTACGCTTAGGGTTACCTTCGGCGCGCTCGATTTGTTTAGGATCGCGTTCATTAAAGTGCGCCACTGTGCCAGCCCAAATGTCATCAAGGCTTGAGCGGAAGACTTGTTTTTCCAGCTTTTCACGCTCTTCAGCAGGGATGGCTTCAATCGACTCATAACGAGTGTAAATCTCATAAAGCTTATTAGCACGCATTGGAAAAAGCGTACCGCGCTTAACCACTTGTAGCTTAACGCCCATCTCGAACATATCAGCAGCTGGTGCCATGGTGACATCGGCCATTTCAGTGGTAGCAAGTAGTTTACGCGTGTGTTCACTGGCGCCTGCTTCAACACAAGCTTGGTTGATTGAGCCTGTCACAATGTATGCTGCGCCCATATTAAAGGTTGCTAGTGCTGCATCAGGGGTTCCGACACCGCCGCCACAACCGACTCGAATAGGCGTTTTATATTGGTACTGTGCTTGAATTTTGTCTTTAAGCGCCAAAATTGTTGGTAATAGCGTGACTAACGGACGGTTATCAGTATGGCCGCCAGAATCGGCTTCTGCAGTCACGTCATCAGCCATTGGCACTAATTGGGCGAGCTCCATTTGCTCTGGGGTAATCAAGCCTTCATCAACAAGCTTTTGCAGCATTTTTGCAGGTGCTGGTTGCATAAATTTACTGGCTACCTCTGTGCGACTGACCTTAGCGATAACCTTGTTAGCAATGACGACTTCACCGTGTGAGTCACGACTTAATCCTGCGGCGCGGTAATAAACAATTTGCGGGGTTAAACCTAAAAATGCAGAAGCTTCTACCGTGCGCACTTTATGTTTTAAAAACAGCTCAACACTGCCACGTTCTAGCGCTGGCTCACTTGGGCTGTGAATTAAATTAAACATGTATGGGCCATTTGGCAATGCTGCTTGAATGCGGTTAATGGCTTGCTCAACACGTGATGGAATGAGTCCCGCAGCGCCGAACGAGCATAAAATGCCCGCTTGACCCAGTGCGATAACGAGCTCTTCTGATGAAATACCGTTAGCCATGGCGCCAGCATAATAAGCGTATTTAACCCCATGAACACGGCGGAAGTTACTGTCACCTAAACTTTGGGTACCTAATGCGGGGGCAAATGCACTAACAGGCAGCGATGCTGTAGCAGGGGCTTGTTGATTATTAATAACTTGTGCCTGATTAGACACGCCTAAACCTTGCTCAGGAGAATTAATCAGGTAGCAAGGTTGGCTTAAATCTTTTAAATGCTTAGCCATTTGCGCTTGTTCAAAGCTCGCCTGAGTCGGGGCAACTTGCCAAGGCCAAGGAGATAATTGTTCGTTATGAGTGCTAATTGTCATGTTTGTTCTTTATGCCTCTTCGATACAGATAGCGATATCTTTTACTTCGTAAATGCGTAACCCGTCTTTACTGAGGTTTGCGTCACCTACGATGATGCGTTTGCCGTTTTCATCTTTGACTGCACTGATGTGCACATCTAACGACATTTGCTTATTCAATGGGTTAATTTGGCCACGGTACTTCCATTTGATGTCAGATAAAATCTGGCCAAATTTCGGATTAGTGAAACCTTTACCTAGGTCTTTGCTGATGGCGTAAGTTTGCATTAACTCGATAATGGCTTCAACGCCTAATGAACCTGGCATCACGGGATCTTGATGGAAATGGAATTGGAAGAACCAATCACTTGGGTCAATGGTGCGAGATGCCGACAAGTAACCTAAGCCATTTTTACCACCTTTATCAACGATTTCAGCTTTGTCGATAAAGTTAAGTTGACCGCCAGCTAAGCGATAATGTGGTTGGTTCGCGGGAGCATGGAACACGCGAGATTGCTTATCAAGTAAATCAACAGTGATATCAGCAGCAACGTTATTTTCAACATGCCATGGTTGAGTGATACGGCCGTTATCAATACCTAACTGGTTTTTAAGCGCATCGCCTTTAAAGTAGCCAAATACCGCACTGCCTTTGTAGAAGGGCTCTCCGTCAACACTTAAATCAAATGTGAAGCTTTGAATGATGTTGCTGCCAGCAATAACGGTTGATAATAGCTTTGAATCGTTAACAATGGTTTTGCCACGTAAATCAACATCACGTAATAGTTCACCACTACCGTCTAAGTTACGGAAGAATAACTCTTCACCAGGGAAGCCTAATGTGGTGCCCATGTAGCCTGAAATAAAGCCGTTAGGTTGCAATGAAATTTCCATCAACACTGAATAAGGCATGACCGAGGCGTGGCTGTTATTAGCGAAATACCATGCATCAGTTGGCACTTCATATTCTGCGATACACGATGACGGCTTCTTCAATTCGCCACGTTTACCTTGAATATCAACAATCCGAGTCGTTAGCTGTAAATCGCCACATGGTGTGCGCGGTGGAATGAAACCACGGTAAATATTAAAGTCCGGCCCAAAGCAGTTTTCAATGTTGCCAGTGGCAAATTCGAACATGTGATACGCCGTGAATGGCAGGGTATCAGGAGTACGATTTGGATAATCTGGAATTATCGGCGCTTCAACATGTTGCAGTGGGATAACGCCTTTATTGGTTGGGGCATTCAAATCAGGCAGTTGAGCCATGAGTGGCGCATTGATTGAAGCCGCTGGGAATAGAATATTATTGGTTGCTGAATTAACTCGTTCAGCAGAGGTATCAACAACTGGCGTATCATTAAGGTAGCGAGTACATTCGCTTTCTTCTTTGATCATGACACCTAAGTTTTGGAAGTCGACAACCGCTTTTCCGTTAAGCAAAATATCAATGTTGGCTTTGGCATATGGGCGGGGGTGAATGCCAATTTCAGTGATTTCCATCCGGTAAGTCAGTTCACCGTGTTGCGGTAGAACTTGACCACGACAACGCACTTTTTGTGAAGCATTTTCAAGTGGTTGGAAGCGACCATTGTTAACTAGCGTGTGCATACCAATGTGCAGCATAAAGAATTGCAGTAATTGACCACAACCCTCAGCCATTAATGAACCGGCCATCACTTGGTCACCTTTAAAGTGACATGGGAAATACCAATGATCAGGTGCCAGTTGCTTATGACCTTCAATAAAGCCTAAGCCCCATGCGCCGCCATGAACATCAAGGTTGCCTACTTGCTCAATCATCAAGAACTTTTCAGACGCAAAACATAGTGAATCTTGCTTACCTGCAGCTTGTTGATGCTTATGATGTTCGCCCGCGAAACAGTCACCAATATCTGCATTTAGCAAATGATGGATTTGGCCATAATCAAACTCAGTTTGAGCGCAATGCAATAATGGCTCAAAACGAGGCTTATTAGGATTGTTTAGCGCAGTTTCGCGCAGTTTAATCTCATCGTCGGTACGAATAACGCCTTTACCGTCATCCAATTCTTGGTCGGTAAAGAAGCCTGCACAGCCGCCGTCCATTTTCAGGATCATCTTGTCGCCAACAAAACACTCATACGAGAAGAAGAATAGTAAGGTGTCGCCATTCTTAGCGAAGTTATTAATCTTGATGTCGTAGCGCAGTGTGTCACCGCCGCGTGGTAAGTCATCTAAGAAGGTTAAGGTACAGTCAAGTAAGCGATAAACACGTTCACCTTTGTTTTCAAAATCAATGCCTAAGTAGCTGATCAACATTAAATCACATTGACCAGATTCAACGGCGACCGCCCACGGAATTTGACCATCGACAAGGTACGGCGCATCTTCAGGGATGTCGTACTCTGTTGTCATGCTGCACGGTTTATACTGATTCATGGTCGCATCGAGTTTAGTTACGCGAGATACTAACAAATAATCAGTGGTCGGTAGGCGAACACGGCGCGAGTAGTTATCAATCACAGCGTAATCAGGGCCGAATACCTTAGCGATATCGCCTTCAGCGTATTCAACTAAATCAGCGTAATTCCAAATACATGGCTTATCAGCAGGAGTAGGCGCTGTGTAAGGTGGCACGCAGGCATGGTTTGGACGCTTAACAGGGGCTTGTGGCGCTTGTGATGTCAGTGGCTGCGCTAACACATTTGCAGCTTGCACTGTCACATTAGCTGCAGGCATAGGTTGTGTGAAACCACTCTGGGGTTGCCCATTGGTTTGAGCAAGCTGTTGTTTTAAGAGTGCATCAGCCACTTTTAAACCTTGTTCACGGCTGTTTAAAAATGCTAATTGCGCTTTATGTGCTAACCATTGATTTTGCTCGAAAGCCGTTAAATGTGCTGGTGGCACTTGGTTTGCTGCTGTGAAGTTTGCTGTCGTCACGTTAGCTTTAACGTTGGCATTAGCTTTGGCATTAGCTTTGGCATTAGGCGCTGCAGCTTTAGGAGCTGGATTGAACTGGGTAGAACGATCTGAAAACGGCATAGAAGTCTCTGTTGTCATAGCGTTATTCTTGTCGAACATTGGCGTTAAAGGAGTCTGTTCTGGAGACACAAACTGATCTCGCTCAAGCATGTTCGTCGTTGTATTGGTTGCGGCAGGGATAAGATTTGCCGTTTTAGCGCGAATACTGTCGATGTCAGCCAATGGCGTATCGACAATATGCTGATAAATGTCACGTCCACCTAAGCTCACTTGCTTAACAAGGCTGAGTTTTTTAGCGGTTTGCTGCCCAATATCAGTATTAATTCGATTGTTTAAAGCCGAGATTTGTTCAGCTATTTGACTCAGCAGCAACTGTGAACACTGGTTCTCACTGAGTGTGGCGACAATGGTATTTAAGGGCTGAAGCGTTTGGGCTGAATGCGCATCTTGTTGTTGATTGAGCAGTCCGTGCAGCAAGCTTGCCATTCCTGAAGCGGCAAAAGTATGGCCGATACAAGACTTGGCTTGAGTTGTTGCAGACTGACTGTAAAGTTGAGATAGCGCTTGCGCTGAATCAATATGGGTTAAGTCTGGCGCTTGATTTAGCTCTAGCATGCCGATATCACTTGTCGATAAGCCTGCAGGGGTGAGTAATTCATCACTCATGGCTTCAAGTTGGCTGATGTGACCAAATGATAAGCTGTTGATTGTAGCGTAGCTGTTTAACGCCCCATGGCAGTTGATGGAGTCACTGCTGCTTCGTTCTGCTGAACCTGATATCGCCGCTAGTGGTGTGTCTACTGCACCAAGTGCTTGATGAATTAAATCTAGCGGTTCAGAGTCAGTCGCTGTTTGGTTGGCAACCTGCAGTACTATCGCACCTGCACCTTCACCAATACTGAGCGGATGTTGTTGACCCGTTTTAGCTAGACTTGCCGTTTTCAGGACGATATTTTCAATACTGCCAGATAAATCAACTGCTGCGATGATCACGGCATCTAGCGGCTCTTGACGTGATTCCATGGCCAATAGGTTTTGCGCCACATCAATACAACGATTTACCGACTGCTCGCCTGCTGAAATCGTAAAGGCTGGGCCATTAAAGTCCCATAACGATGAGATCCGCGACGCCATAATATTACCAATAAAGCTAGTGTATTGGTTCAGCTTGGCCGCATCTAAAACACTGTCCATCGCAAGGGTTTCGAGGGCTTGGTACTCATCGTCAGATAGGCTGACACCGTGCGCATTTAAGCTAGCTGCGATTTGAGTATGCAAATTAACTCGCCCACGGAACTGATGCAGTTCAAGCTCGGTTTCCATTGCAACCAGTACAGCGACTTTGCTGCCAGATGCAAGTTTGGCATCATGAATCGCTTCGTCTGCAACTTTCATCAACAATAACTGCTGCGAGATCAGGCGGTCGTCTTCATTAGGTGGCACTTTAAAACGCAAGAAGTCAAAATCAAACTGATCAATATAAGCCCCTGTTGGCGGTGTTTGCGCCAAACCAAGCTGCTGCAATAACTCAGGATGTTTATCTAAGCCTTTCCAGCGTTTTGTCGGTAGCGGAGTAAACGCCGTTTGTTGCTGGTTTATTGCATTGGCAAAACGGTTAATATTATTCAGCGGCCCAAAGTGTGATGCCATGCCAGTAATATGCATAGGCAACTGTGCATTAATGGTATTAGCAGCTGGAGCTGTTGAAGTTTGTCCGTGATATGACTCAATCAATAAGTGGGCATTACAACCACCAAAGCCAAATACTGATACACCAGCATGACGAGCACGATTGCCCGCTTTATCAGGCCAAGGCAATACATCATTAGGTAATGTAGCAGGGCCAAACATCTGATTTGGTGATGTAATTGGCGAACTAATGTTGATACTGGGTGGCAACATGCCTTGGCGCATGGCAAAAATCATTTTCATGATCCCAGGCATACCTGCAGCCGTCAGCAAATGACCTAAATTTGATTTAGCTGAGCCAATCAATGGCGTATGGCTACCATTGAGTTTGTCGCTAAAAAAACGTTCCATCGAGGTCAGCTCAACTTTATCACCCAGCGGTGTGCCAGTGGCATGACACTCGATGACCTCAATATTATCAGGGCCGAAATGTTCATCATGCATGGCTGCATCTGCATAGGCACGCTCAAAGGCTTTGACTTGACCATCACTGTTTGGGCTCAGTACAAATTGACCTTTACCATCGTTGGATAAGCCAATGCCGCTGACAAGTGCATAAATATGGTCGCCATCACGCTCAGCATCTTCAAGACGTTTGAGTACCAAAACGCCAGCACCTTCACCTGCAAATAACCCTTTTGAATTACTATCAAAAGGCGCAGAAATGCCATGGTCTGGGTAAGCATGGAAGATAGAAAAGCCCATGTTAATAAAGAAGGGATCTGCGCCTGAAACCGCACCAGCAAGCATCATGTCAGCTTTGCCTGTATGCAAGTAATCACAAGCCAGCTTTAATGAGTAAACTGAGCTCGCGCACGCGGCATCAAGGCTGAGTTGTGCTGCGCCTAACCCAAGGGCATCGGCCACCAGTTTTGATGCATTATGTGCAATGGCGCCATTAGACAAAGAGGCTGGCGTTGTTTGCTCGCTATAACCTTCACTATCAAAAGGCTGCAATGTGAAACTGGGTTGTTGCAGCTTATCTTGTAGCGCTTTTTCAACGGCGCTGTGATAAATCGGCACAAACAATTCGTTAGATTTTGCCGTTGGGAACGACAAGGTACCCATGACAATACCAGTGCGATTTAATACCGCATTATCTTGACTGTTAGTGATATCCACACCAGCATCATTGAGTGCTTTGCGCGCTGTGTCTGTTGCCCATAAAAAACTGTCGTCAAGACCATTAAACTGCGCAGCTGGAATACGGTAGCCATTGGCATCAAAACTAAAGTCTTGAATGTAGCCACCTTTGTCACAATAAAAACGGTCAGACTGGCCTTGAACACCTTGAAAATCTGCAGGGTTTGCATTGAGCTTTTGCTGACTAATGGTGCTGCGAGAGTCTTTTTTATCTAATAAATTTTGCCAGAACTTTGCTGGTGTATCAGCATCGGGGTACTGAGTGGCTAAACCTACGATGGCAATTTTGGGAACGTTTGATTGAGAACTCAAGATTGTTCTCCTTCTAATTGAGGGGCCAACATATTGTCTGTGTGGTGATTACTTCGTTTTTCTGCCGCCAATGTTGTCGTCAGTAAACTCGACAAGGTCGCAATAAGATAATCGAGCGAAATTGGGGCTTTATGAGTAATCAGTTGAGCAATACATTTAAGCAGCGCCGTTTGATCATCGCCTTTTGCATTCACTGAAATGGCTTGGCATGTTTGCACTATTTCAGAGGTGCGAGAGATTTTGTCAATCAGTGTTGTCGTTTGTCTGTCAGCGCCGATTTCGACAAAAAGCGAGGCGCCCAATTGACGTGCATTATTGACTAATTGTGTAAAATCTAACGGCTGACAAAAGGTATCGGCAATGGATGCTGCAATCGCTTCACTGGTTAAATTAATCGGCAATTGGCTGGCAGCGCTGATAAATTTAATTTGGCTTGCGAAAGGTGCAATAACATCTTGCTCATGTAAAGGCTGCTGATAAAACGCTTGAACATTATCGCGAATAAGCATTGCAGGTGTAGTGTGCATTGCTGTGACACGATTTGCTGAAATGCCACGTTTACCGATTTGTTTCAATAAGGCTTTACAGCTTTGCTCACAACCCGCTAATACACAGGTATCACCTTGTATAATCGCTAAATAAGCGCGAGGGTAATCGGCAAGCACGGCTTCTATTTCAGTCGGCGCAGCACGCACAACAAAGCTATTCCAAACAATATCTTCACCCTGTTCGAGTTGCCATGCTTGACGGACGCAGTCGAGTCGGCCCGAAATATCAGAGGTGAAAATACTGTTAGTTTGAGTGGCTTCAATCATATTGTGAGGCGTTTTCCAGACATTAAGGCTGGCCCACATTGATGCTTCACCCATAGAGTAGCCCATTGCAAAATGAGGCTTAATGGCAAAGTGTTCGGTAAGCACTTTGGTCAAGATATAACTTGCGCCAACCCCTGCAATAGCAAGCTCGCCTAAACTCATGTCTGAGGTTTTGGCATTTTCTGCATAAATACAATCAGCTTGAAGCATGGCTTTAACATCGCCATCACGTTCAAGTTGAGCAAACAGAGCGGGGAAGTACTGTGGCAGTTGTGCAAACATTTGCGGATAAACCGTGCCCACACCCGGATACACAAAACACACGCCGCTGCGACCAAGAGCTTCATGCTGAGTGATGGTTAGACAACTCCCCGAAGGCGTTTTGTACTCAAGTTCATTTATCGATCCAGAGGTGTCATCACTTGCTGTGCTGATTTTGGCTAACATGGCTTCAATTTCTGCGATTGCAGTGACTACAGAGTTGGCCATGATAACGGCAGACAAGGGTTTGGTTTGATCAAATGTCTTTAAGTAGTTGAGCATTAAAGAGATAACATGGCGAGGCTTGTTTTGAAGCTGCTGGTTGTCTAATTGATTGCTCTGTTGCTGATTAAGCGTGTTGAGCGCCGCCAATAGTTCAAGCAAAGATTGGGTCATGCAAGCAGAGGTGTCGGCTGCTAGGGGGAAGAATAGTCTGTTTTCATCAAGCATCGAGCTGGCCTGCGCCAGTTCAGTACCTTGAACAAAAACGGCAGCATGTTGCTTGCCATTTTCAGTAAAGTTAAAGCTAGCAACACGGTTTTGGTGCATTTTGGTAAACCAATATTTGGCATTGGCTTGGTTGCTATTGCTCTGCTTGAGGCTATTCGCATCTGCGCCTGAAATGGCATGACTATTATCGCTAGTGACAGTAGGCATTTTACTGTCAGGTAAACGACGTGCAGCAATACGGCTTATCAACATGACAAGCTGAGTAAACTTGTCTTTATAACAAGTTAACTCAGTGACATCGACCAAGGTAGGAGTAATGTGCTCACGTTTAGCTTGTGCTAAGGCGCTTTGCATTGCGCATTGCATATCATCAGCTTCTCCCAAACCCGTTAAATAGGCGTGGGGATGACAGCGATGCTTAGCCGCCACAATGGCTGGCATCATCAATACTCGATACGGTATTGCTGGATGGCTCAGTAACACAGTATGTTGCTGCTCAATATGGGCAATCGCTTGGGCAAAATAATCACTAAAGCTAAGCGTTTGTTGGCTTGCTGTAGCAAGGTTATCTATGCCAGCATCTAAGCTTGATACATCAATTTCAAGGTCAATGGCAGACTCGCCAATGACCTGCGCTAATGAACACGGTTTTATGGCTGCAAATATGTCATCAGCATTTTGTGCTGGTGCGAGTGATGTTTGATCATTCGCGACCAGTTTTAAGGCTATACGCATACTGTTGATTGCAGCCGTTTTTGCAGTCAGTTGAATGCTCACACAGACTCCTGCAAGTCAGCAATTGCTTTTGCAGGGGCAAGAAATGCCTCATTTAAGCTTTTGCTAATTGTTGTTTTTGCACTGCTCATAGTGCAACTCAAGCGACCATCTTGATGGTAAAGTGCAATGTCAGCTGTTAACGAACGGCTGGTACTCTTAAGCACATTCAACACCAAGTAACCTTTATCGCCTGATGCAAATGGTGCATAAGTCGTTAACTTACCAATAGTCGACGGCAAGCTTGCTGCATCATGCTTAATACGCGCCCACACTAACATGGCTTGTAAAAGTAAGTCTTCAGCAAAAGCCTGACTGCCACCTAACGCTAGTTGCGGTGTAAAGCTTGCGCAATCTAAAGCATTAATTTGAGGCAACTCAACAGAACAAACCAATTGTTCATCGTTGGCAATTAACAACTGCTTTATTCCTTGTAGGCGAGGGCCATGGAATAAACTGCCATTGCTATACAATTCACTATCAGTGCTAATGACTTTGTCTGAGTTTGCTAATTGCTGCGCATTTTTTGCTGCTGTTGGTAGCGTGGTTGAAACCGCTTCTTTAGCAACTTTCTCATTAATAACCTTCTCATTAACAATCAGGTTTGCTTGATACTGAGGTCTTAGCAAGCTATCAATGGCGTCACTTTGCATACGACTAGCAATCAGTGCTTTTAAGCCTGATTCAGTTTGCGTCAATGTCAGCGTTAATACTTGTGGCTCTTTAGTCTCGAAAATAATGCCTTTCAGCAATTTATAATCTTGAACCGTCACAGGCAGACCACACAATTGTTGCGCTGTTTCACGCATCCATTGTATAGCGCATACTGTTGGCAGTACTGGATTACCCGCGATGCAATGATCTTCAAGGAAGGGCATTGCAACTGGGTTTAGTACACGTTCAACAGTAACCGCGTTGTTGACAACACGGTTAGCAGGAGTAGTAAAAGAAAGAATCAGCGAACCCTCGGCATTAAGCGAAGAGTCCGCATTAAGCTTTTTTACAGCTGCGCCTGTTTTATCTGCTGAGCTTGAGCCCTGCATACTTGAACCAATTAATAGCTGTACGCCCGACTCAGACAATAGGCTGTGAGCAAACAAGTTTGCGCCTTTATCGAGTGGAATAACGTATACGCCGCGCTCAACAAACATTTTCTTCAATGCTGAACTGACCATTCCGCCATCCCAAGGGCCCCAGTTAAAGCTCATGACTTTAGCTTGCGGGTAGTTAGCTGCAAGTTGAAGTGCTGTCTTGTTGAGGATCTCATTAGACATTGAGTAGTCGCTTTGGCCAGTATTGCCATAGAAACCGGCTGCTGATGAGAACATAGCAACCAGTTTTAACTTGCTTGCATCAATCGCATTGATGATGCCAGCAAAGCCCGACACTTTAGTGCCATAGACACGGCCTAACTCAGCTAAGGTTTTGTCTTGAATGTGTTTATCAGCGAGTACACCCGCGCCATGAATGATGCCTGTAATCGGTTTAAGGCCAGCAAGAGATTGCTTGATGGCGGTATCTGAGCTGACATCCATGCTGATGTATTCAGCACTTGCACCGACAGCTTTAAATGCTGCTAATGAGCGATCAATTTCTAAACTGCTGGTAATCGGCCAAACTAAGGCATCAATTTGCTTAGGTGTTGGCTTGTTACCTTGAGATTGAATAAAACCAATCGCAGCAGCTTTTAACTGACTTGTGTTTACTTCACTAACGTTAGGCGCAGCCGCTATGACACTCTTTGCCCACTGAGGTAAATCACCCGCTAAGTGCTCACTGCGACCAGCAAGGATAAAGTGTGACTGTGTTTGTTTGGCAAGGGTAAGGGCACATTCAAATGTCACACCTTTAGCGCCACCAGTCACCAATACATTATCTTCGCTGTTTAAAGATGTGCTTTGGTAACGGATTTGAGCAGCTGTCGTTGCAGATAAAGTATGACGACCTTGGTCGCTAATACCCACTTCAGCAGTTGCTGTATCAACATCAAATAACTCTGCAATAACGGCTTGTGCTAATTCTACAGCCTCAAAGCTTGGGGTAATATCCAATGCTCTACAGAACACGGTTGGCCATTCATGACTAAGTGTTTTCGTTAAGCCAGACAATGCCGCTTGGTTGAGCTCTGCTTTTGCGAGCTCGTTACTGTTTAAGTAACCAAAACCACCATCAATGCGACTAACGGTCATAAAGCTTATGCGCTCAGTTTTAGCCAGCTCAGCAAATGATTTTTGAAGGTGTTTAGCCATCAAGAAAGCTTGCTCTACAGCTACAAAACCAGCATCACTTAAAGGCAAAGCGCCTTGTGCTGTTAGTTGAGGTTGTAGGTGAACAAAACCGGCAATCTTATGTTGCTTGCTAATTTGAGCAATAACATCGCTAATCGCGTCGTCATTGACCGCTGGTAAAGTGAAGCTGGCAATATCACTGCTTAGCGGTGATTGCGCAGATGTCACTGACTCAGGGCTACGAATAACGGCGACGGTTAGGCCTGTTGCTACTAATTTTTCAGCTAAAACACCTGCGTTATGGCCGTCATCATTGATAACGATACAGGCGTCTTTTGAAAAACCGTCAACTAACTTATCCGCCGCTGGTAGCTTTTTTAGCGCAACTTCCTGATGAGGAGGTAAGTCAGTTGCTAACTCAGCTGTGGCAAGTGAAGTGTCTGCTGAGCTTAGCGTTGGCTGAGAGCCTTCAGCTGCACTTGTTGAGAGTTTAGAGCCTTCAGCAGGTAGCTTAGAGTTCATGTAGCTAACGATTTCACCTAGGGTGCGACACTCTGCTAAATCTTCAGGATTTAATTCAGGTAAGCCCGGAAGCTCGTCTTGAACCGTTCCTAAAATTTCAACACGCTTGATTGAATCGATGCCTAAATCCGCTTCCATATCCATGCTCAATTCAAGCATTTCAGTTGGGTAACCGGTTTTTTCAGCAACCACAGTCATCATGGTGCTTTGTACTTGCTCTGCTGTTAATGCTGACGCGGCGCTCAAGGCTGTTTCAGCGGTTGAGGCAGCTACTTGAGCAGCGCCTGCTGCGGCCTGTGTATTAGCGCCTTCAGCAGGTAGCTTAGTGTTCATAGCGCCTGCGGCCGGTAGTTTACTCCCCATATAAGATACGATTTCACCTAGTGTACGACACTCAGCTAAATCTTCTGGGTTAAGTTCTGGTAGCGTCGGAAGTTCATCTTGAACTGTACCTAAGATCTCAACACGTTTGATTGAATCGATGCCTAA
This sequence comes from Shewanella maritima, assembly GCF_043643735.1. GTDB lineage: Bacteria > Pseudomonadota > Gammaproteobacteria > Enterobacterales > Shewanellaceae > Shewanella > Shewanella maritima_A. The sequence goes on along the minus strand of NZ_JBHZSM010000001.1, from coordinate 98,189 downwards.
ATCCGCTTCCATATCCATGCTTAGCTCAAGCATTTCAGTTGGGTAACCGGTTTTTTCAGCAACTACAGTCATCATCGTGCTTTGTACTTCTTGTGCGCTTAAACCTGATGCTTGTGTTAAAGGTGCAGCAGCCCCTGCGGCGGCCTGTGTATTAGCTCCTTCAGCAGGAAGCTTAGTGTTCATAGCGCCTGCTGCGGGTAGTTTACTACCCATATAGCTAACGATTTCGCCAAGGGTACGACATTCAGCTAAATCTTCAGGACTTAGCTCTGGCAGTGTTGGCAGTTCGTCTTGAACAGTACCTAAGATCTCAACACGTTTGATTGAATCGATACCTAAATCCGCTTCCATATCCATGCTTAGTTCAAGCATTTCAGTTGGGTAACCGGTCTTTTCAGCAACGACTGTCATCATAGTGCTTTGAACTTGCTCTGCGCTCAGGGCTGTTTGTGCACTTAAACCAGAAGCTTGAGCAACTGGAGCTACAACGGCTGTGCTGTTCATAGCGCCTGCAGCGGCCTGTGTATTAGCGCCTGCAGCTGAAGTTGTAGGTAGCTTAGAGTTCATGTAGTCAACAATTTCGCCTAGTGTACGACACTCTGCTAAATCTTCTGGGTTAAGCTCTGGTAGCGTTGGCAGTTCGTCTTGAACAGTACCTAGAATTTCAACTCGCTTGATTGAATCGATGCCTAAATCCGCTTCCATATCCATGCTGAGTTCAAGCATTTCAGTTGGGTAACCGGTTTTCTCAGCAACCACTTCTAGCATTGTATTCAGAACTGTTTCAGCGCTAAGGCCTGATGCAGCTTGAACTGGCGCAGTTTGGGTTTGAGCTACTTCAGCTGCACTTGCAGGAAGTTTAGAGTTCATGTAGTCAACAATTTCGCCCAGTGTACGACACTCAGCTAAATCTTCAGGGCTTAGCTCTGGCAGTGTTGGTAGTTCGTCTTGAACAGTACCTAAGATCTCAACTCGTTTGATTGAATCGATGCCTAAATCCGCTTCCATATCCATGCTGAGTTCAAGCATTTCAGTTGGGTAACCGGTCTTTTCAGCAACGACTGCTAGCATGGTATTCAGAACTGTTTCAGCGCTAAGGCCTGGTGCTGTAGCCGAAGACTGAACTGGTGATGCAACTGGGGCAGAACCTGCAGCGGGTAGCTTAGTGCCTTCAGCGTCACTTGTAGGAAGCTTAGCGCCTGCAGCGGGTAGCTTAGAGTTCATGTAGTCAACGATTTCACCAAGAGTACGACACTCGGCTAAATCTTCAGGGCTTAGCTCTGGCAGTGTTGGTAGTTCGTCTTGAACAGTACCTAAGATCTCAACTCGTTTAATTGAGTCGATGCCTAAATCAGCTTCCATATCCATGCTGAGTTCAAGCATTTCGGTTGGGTAACCGGTTTTTTCAGCAACGACTTCTAACATAGTATCCAGAACTTTTTGTGAGCTCAGGGCTGTTTGCGCGCTCAGAGCTGTTCCAGCGCTTAAGCCTGCAGGAGTAGGAGCTACAGGCGCACTTATTACAGGAGCGGCTACAGGAGTCGGTGCTTTAACTGGTTCAACACGTGGGGCTGGAGCGGCCATCGCAGCTGGTTGAGCTACAGGTGTGGCTTTTACTACTGGCGTGTTTTCGACAGGAGTTTGTACAGGAGGTGCTACTTTCACCGCTTCAACTACTGGTGAATTAACGTCTGGCGTATTAACAACTGGTGCATTAACAACAGGAGCTGTAACAGGTGTTTGACCCGTTAGCATGTTTAATGCATTTTGGCTTGCCTGAGCTTGCTGCTCTAAAAACAGGGTGTGACTTTGTAGCGTTTGCGCTTGATGCTGATGGAATAACTCAATCGAGCGTTGCAAGCTTTCTGGAATGGCTTGGCCTGCAGCAACCATTTTACTTTGCTCTGCCATCAAGTGAGTAAAGGTGTCACCGTATTGTTGTGGAATGGCCAAGAATTGTTGATGCAGTTCAGCGGCTTGTTGCTGTGCATTAAAAAACGCATCTAAGGTGCTAGCCGTTTGCGGTGCAACATGCGATTGGGCTAATTGAGGCTGAGCAATGTTGGCTGATGTTGATGTTCCAGAGGCTACTTCAACGTATTCAGTTTTAATGACTTCTTTTTCCACGATTTTCTCTACTACTTTTTCAACAGGTTTTTCGATAACTTTCTCAACAATTGTTTCGACAACTTGAGAGGTTACTTGGCCTGTTGCTAGTGATTTTTCCATCTTGGCACGAGTAGGTGCACTGATGTGGTTGGTTGCATTGAGTTTAACGTTCATGCCTTTTGGTACAGCAGGAGCTGCAATTTCAGCTTGATAAGGGTCAATGCTTGAGAGTGGCGCACCTAAAACGCTAAGTTGCATAGCTGCAACACGAAGTTGCATATCACTGTTGCCCTTAGGGTTTGGATTGATACTGATAACGGATATCGCTTCAGCTTTATTACCTAGGGTTGCTTCAACCAGTTTTTGCAGAATGTTCTTAGGTCCGAACTCAACGAATACACGCGCACCAGCATCATACATATTGTTCAGTTGGTCAGTGAAACGCACTGATTGCAACATGTGCTGTTTGAACGCCGCTTTAATTGATTTAGCGTCACTTGAGTGTTTGTCACCAGTGGCATTTGAGAACAAGTCGACTTTGCTCGCTGTGAACTTAGCTTTATCAATGGCTTTAGCAAATGGCTTTTGCGCATGCCCCACAAGTGGTGTGTGGAAGGCGCCAGAAACAGGTAGCGCGATAGCTTTAAAGCCTAGCGCTGCAATGGCTTTAGCTGCATCGGCGCAACTTTGTGTTGGGCCAGCAATAACAAGCTGAGTGGCTGAGTTGTAGTTAGCCACCTTAACGCCTTCAAACTCGCTAATACAGCTTTCTAGCTTAGCGATGTTATCGCTATTTGCGGCATCATTTTCATCAGCTGGCAAGATAATGGCGTACATGGTGCCTTTATCTAATTCATTGCCGTCTTTATCAACTGCTGATGCTGCCATTGCAGCGCCGCGAGCATATGAAAGTTGGTAGTAGTCATCATTAGAAATAACGCCAGCAGCGCAAAGAGCTGAAAGTTCACCAAAGCTGTGACCTGCAAACATATCAGCGCTAAAACCTGATTGTGTGAACAGTTGATATTGACTCATGCTCATCACACCAATCGCGCTTTGCGCATTATCAGTACTAGTGAGTAAAGCAGCTTGAGCGTCTTTATCTGCTTTTTCAAATGCCGGAATAGGGAACATCACTTGCGATAATGGCGTTTTATCAAAGCTTGCAAATACCTTGTCGGCTTTGATTAATTGCTGGCGCATTTCAGGGAAGTGACAAGCAACATCAATACCCATGTTGACGTACTGAGAACCTTGTCCTGCAAATAATGCTGCTACTTTCGGTGCGTTAGCCGCTTTTTTACCTTTAGTCGTCTTTTGGTTTGCATTAATCGTGATGAGCGCAGATGAGCGATAGCTCGTACCTGATGGTAGTTGCCATGCTTCGGCGTCGTTACTTAGCTGCTTTAACGCTAAACCAAGTTGAGCGGTTAATTCATTAAGGCTTGAGATCACAAGACCCAAACGGGCTGCTGAAGTATCTAAAGTGCGAACAGCATATAGTTTAGCAATGCGGGCAAGTTCAGCTTGTTCGATGCTGCTGTTATCTGTGCCTTTAAGCGCGCTGATTTCAGCGTTAAGCTTGTTGATTTCTGCAATGAGCTCAGCTTTATTGTCAGCGCTAATCAATAAGCTTTGTGCGACTTGGCGCTGACGATATTTATCATCACGGCTGTGCTCAGGGCTGTATTCTTCTAATACTAAATGGAAGTTAGTTCCACCAAACCCAAACGAGCTAATACCCGCTCGGCGTGGTGTGCCATCAGGGCGAGGCATCCAAGGGCGAGTTTCAGTGTTAATGAAAAACGGTGAATCCTCTACATTAAGCTTAGGGTTAGGCTTTGAGACGTTAATGGTTGGCGGCAGCACTTTATGATGCAGTGCTAATGCCGCTTTAATCACACCCGCGGTCCCCGCTGTGGATTTAGTATGGCCCACTTGCGACTTAACAGAACCTAAAGCAATGTGTTGCTTGGTTGAGTCATTTTCACCAAATACCGATTTAAGACCATTAAATTCTGCCACATCACCCGCTGCAGTGCCTGTTCCGTGAGCTTCAATTAAGCCAACGGTTTCAGGTGCAAAACCTGCGTCATCATAAGCACGCTTCAGCGCTTTAGCTTGGCCTTCAGGTCGAGGTGCATAAATTGATTTGAACTTACCATCAGATGACGCGCCGACACCTTTAATGACTGAGTAAATACGGTCACCGTCACGCTCAGCATCTTCAAGACGTTTTAATGCCACCATGCCAATGCCTTCACCAATCATCATGCCTTTTGAGTCGATATCAAATGGCTGAATGGTTTCATTGGTGGTAAACGCTGGGGTTTTTGAAAAACTCATGTACATCGATGGCGAGTTATCGGTACATACGCCACCAGTGATCATCATTTCACTGCGGCCTTCAACCAGTTCGGTTAACGCCATACGCATTGCCGCAAGTGAACCTGCACATGCTGCATCAACCACACAGTTCATACCGCCTAAGTCAAAGCGGTTAGCAATACGACCAGCAATAACATTACCAAGCGATCCTGGGAACGAGTTTTCTTCCCAGTGAATGTATTGGTCTTGGAACTTTTTGATAAGCATGTCGCTGTCGGCATCGCTTAGGCCGCTGCTTTTAAATACTTTTTTAAGCACAGGGTATTGCAGACGTGCTGTTAGGCTGGCATTAATTTTTTGGCCACCGCCCACACCTAAAGTAATACCGATTTTATCAGTGTCATATTCAGAAGTGACACCAGCATCTGCTAGCACTTCTTTGGCAATCACTAATGACAATAATTGCGAAGTATCGGTCAGTTCTAGGATATTTGGCGGCAGGCCAAATTCCATTGGGTTAAAGTCCACTTCAGGGATAAAACCACCGCGTTTACAGTAGCTCTTATCTGGCGTGCTCTTGTCAGCATCAAAGTAATCTTCAGCGCGCCAGTGGGTATCAGGTACTTCGGTAATAGCATCAATTTTTTCGCTGATTAAGTCCCAAAACTTATTCAGGTAACGAGAGTTGGCGAAGATACTGGCCATGCCGACAATGGCAATGGGCATGTCTTTAAGACGTTTATTCAGTCTTGTATCTTGCGACTCGTTATTATCTTGAGAGTTTGTCTCAGGATTTGTAGGGGCTTGGCTCATTTTGAGTCTCCAGTGTTCAGCTGATCCTTAGCTGATTTATTTATTTGGTTTGCCGCTTCCGTAGATTGTAAAACTGTTGCGCCAGGAAAGCGGGCTAAAAAGGTGTGGTAATTTTTGACTAATAACTTACGTAAATGAAACGGGCCGTGCTTTAACACATAAGCGATATAACGATTTGTCGCTTGTGTGTGATTGTCTTGATATATGTCGAGATACACCCAGTCGGTTGCAAAGTCGACACCGAGTAAAATGGAATAACTGTCTGCTTGAGTGAGTTGAGGTGGAATCGTTAACGATACAACCTGTACAACGTTATCTGGTGTCGCTTCAGGTAATGCAAGGGTTTTAGCGAGTGTTTCAGGGTTCAGTGTATATGTCGCTACATCTGTACCCTGAACAATAGGCAGCTGATTAAAATAACGCTCAGGCACATGAGGGCTTTCAAATTCATCTAGTTTTGATATGCCGTAGCGCTTTAAACATCGGGCTAAACCAGAGCGAGAGACGTTAGGGTTGATAAATTGTTGTGTGACGTGAAGCAATCTATCCAGTGACATTTTTAATTGATAACGAAGTCCCACAACCACGTATTCTTCCATTGGTGAAAGAGTGGTTTTCAAATGATGCGGAGTATTGGGCGTATCAATGATTGAGTCGCGATTGCGCCACTTTCTGACAGTGGATTGTGAGATATTAAGAATCTTAGCCAATTGACTAACACTGAAATCGGAAGTCTGAATAAATTGACGCATTTCAGGAGTCGTTGTTGCATTGCGATGGCGAACAGGGGCCATCGCAACATCGGATTCTGATGTGGCTTTCTTAGCGGCTGTTTGAGTTACAGCGTGAGCTTTTCTATTTGCGGTCATTTAAGGACTGCCATAGTTCGATGAATACTCCGTATAATCTGTTGGGACTCGGTATAAAAACGTGAAGATTAACGTTTGTTCATCTTCAAAATTAGCGTTTTAGCACAATCGAGCATGCAGAGTACCTGAGGTTTCGGGTCGATACAATCACCCGAAACTAATTAATCACTGATATGACCAGGATCAGCTGACACTTGTAAGCTGAATGGGTGGTTTTGTTATAAAAAACGTTGCTGATGTAAACACTGATCTAGGTCAATTCATCTGACTTGTTAGCCCCGTATACTATTTTTTATGCGCAATAAATAGCCAAACGTAAACAAAGTTAGACAAGAATATGGAAAGTTTAATAATGTGAAAACAGGAGGCCATTATGGCTGAGTTTACTAGTGAGCAAACCCGTAATTTGGCTGTGCTCGGACATGTTGGAGCTGGCAAATCATCCTTGATTGAAGCGTTACTGTATAGAGCAAAAGCAATATCGTTAAAGGGCAGGGTCGACAAGGGCACAAATCATGCTGATTTCACTGCCCAAGAAAAATCCCACCGTCATAGTTTAGAGCCTTCATTTTTACACCTTCAGTATCAACATCATCATATCAACTTTATCGACACGCCAGGCTTACCTGACTTTTTCGGGCGAGCCTTATTACCTCTGCCTGCCGTTGAGTCAGTATTGTTAGTTATTAATGCCGCTGTTGGCATAGAGTCTGTGACTAAACGTGCTTTTGAAGCTGCAAGAGCGCAAGGTAAAGCGGTGATTATTGCCATTAACCACCTTGATAGTAATCTCACGCGAGTGTCGGATGTGATGATCGACATTCAGCATCAATTTGGACATGGATGTTTGCCGGTTAACTTGCCCAGTGCCGATGGAAAAGCCGTTGTTGATTGTTATTTACATTGTGATGAAAGTGCAGAGGCGTTATTTAGTCAACCTGCTAGTGCTAGAGATGAGCTAGTTGATACGGTACTTGAAGAAGATGAAGCGTTAATGACCTTGTATTTAGAGCAAGGTGAGTCGTTAACGCCTCAGCAGCTTCATGCTCCGCTAGAAAAAGCACTCAGAATGGGGCACTTAGTGCCAGTCTGCTTTACAAGTGCAGAACAAGATATTGGGATTAGCTCATTGTTAGAAATGCTGATCAAACTCATGCCAAGTCCACTTGAAGCCAATGCACCACAATTTATGAAAGGGTTTGGTGAACAGGCGACACCAGTAACAGTGACACAAAAGGCAACTGATCATGTTTTAGCCCATGTGTTTAGCGTTTCAATTGATCCATTTTTAGGAAGACTGGGTGTATTTAGGTTGTTCCAAGGGACGCTGAATGTTGGCATGAAGCTGTTTATTGGCCAAGCCCGCAAACCTTTCAAAGTCTCTCACTTAATGAAGCTTCAAGGCGATAAACAAATTAATGTATCTCAAGCGTTTCCTGGCGATATTTGTGCTATTGCAAAATTGGATGCATTAATTGTTGGCTCTGTATTACATGATAGCCATGATGAAGATGAATTTCATTTACCAGAACTGGAAGTGCCGCAACCTATTTTTGGTCTGGCTGTATCAGCCAAACGTCGTGGTGATGAACAAAAGATCTCCGATGTTCTCAATAAACTGGTCGCTGAAGATCCTAGTTTACACATCACTCGAAGTGAAGTGGAAGGGCAAACCGTATTGCAAGGTCAAGGGGATTTGCATTTAAAAATTGCGCTTGAAAAAGCGCAAAATATGTTCCACCTCGACATGGATACTGATACGCCGGCGGTGGCTTATCGAGAAACCATCACCGAGAAAGCACAATGCCGTTACCGCCATAAAAAACAATCAGGCGGGTCTGGCCAATTTGGTGAAGTTGAATTAGCCATAGAGCCACTTGAGCGTGGGGAAGGCTTTGAGTTTATTTCGAAGGTGGTTGGTGGCTCAGTGCCAAGTCAATATATTCCAGCAGTAGAGAAAGGCGTGCGAGAAGCCATGCTAGCCGGTGAGTTAGGTGGCTATCCATTACAAGACATAAAAGTCACGTTATTGGATGGCAAACATCACAGTGTAGACTCTAAAGAAATTGCCTTTGTGATGGCGGGTAAAAAAGCTTTTATAGAAGCAGTCTCGTTAGCAAAACCTGTAATGTTAGAACCATTAGTTGATATGAGCATTTTAGTTGGGCAAGAACATGTCGGCGAAGTGACGGGTGACATTAGTGCATCTAGAGGCATTATTTGTGGAACGCAGGCAAATGCCAATGGACTTGTTGAAGTCAGTGTTGAAGTGCCACTTGCCAATGTCAGTAGCTACGCTTCAAAGCTGAAATCTATGACCGGTGGAGAAGGTCAGTTTTCAATGCAGTTTAGCCGTTATGATGTTTTACCTGAAAAGGCGGTAAAAGCACTGGTAGATTGATTGGCTAATACTTTTTTAAATAACAGATGATATGCAAAGGGTTAAGGATGGCTTAACCCTTTTTATTTGTTTAAACCTTATGCGACATTTTCAATCAACATTGTTTATGTGTTGAATTAGCGACCTAGAACAAGCGACAATGTCTTATTGCTATTATAAATGTGAGATTTGTTTGAGCCCTTTACCCACTATTCAATTATTTTTTTGTCCTTTAGATACCAATTTATTAGATGAGAAAACCGTCTCTATTGTGCGTTCATGGTTATCTGACGCTGAGATAAATAAAGTGGATCGTTTTATTCAACACGCTGCTCAACAGCAAGGGTTAATGGTGCGTGGGTATTTGCGCAGCGTATTATCTAGCTTTGTTAATATCGAACCAGACGAATGGCAATTTGAGTATGGTGAGAAAGGCAAACCTAGGTTATCGGCTGTGCAATATAAACAAACTGGCTTGCAGTTTAATTTAAGTCACAGTGGTAACTGGTTGCTTATTGGGGTTATTCACTCAAAAGAGGACGCTTCAATGCCCATTCAATTGGGAGTCGATATTGAACGCCGCCGAGAAAGCACGAATATCCATTCAATTTTACATCATTATTTTTCAAAACCAGAAGAAGCTGCATTATTGGTGTTACCTGAAAGTCAGCAGCGTGAGCGATTTTTTGATTTATGGGCACTAAAAGAGTCATTTATTAAAGCGACAGGCTTAGGCTTATCGTTATCACTAAAGGCATTTAGTTTTGACCTTGAAAACATAGTTTGGCAATGGCTTGCAATAAATCAGCAAGAAGCAACAAATCCAATTGAAGCGAGTGTTACCGACAAGCAATATTTTCAAATAAGCTCTCAAGTTACTTTGCAGATAAACCGTCATTTGCTTGATAACAACAATACTTATCACAGTCAGTTGAAATGTTCCGATGAAAGCCATTGGCGCTGTTTTTTAGGTCGTTTAGATGAGGAGTATCGCTTTGCCATGAGTGTATATTTTCAGCATCAAGGGACAATCAATGATGCTGCAGTGCTACCCAATGAATGCAGTGAACGGTCTCATTCATATCATGGTGCGCAACCTGCACCAGTCACTGCCAAGTTCATTGATTGGTCAAATATATTTCTACAACAGCGCCGCTGATATGCCACCTAGCATAAATACTTTGAGCTGAAATAGTGTCGACTGACAAAGTTTGTGACAAATAAGTAAAATTGGGGTGGAAGTGTTATTAATGTAAAGCGAGCTAAACTTTTATTCTGTTAGTCAGTGCTTTGCAGTATTTAATTCTGTTGTTTTAGATGTGACCAGCAATTCTGTCTGGTCTTTTACTTGAGAAATGGCTTGTGCGTATATAAAGACTTTGAACTTTGACGAGAAACTCGGTATACGTGCTAGTGTTAGTCATGTTGGTAACGGTTTTATAATAAGATTATCACTCAAATGATGACATTGACTTTGTAAGCATAGGATTGAGCTTTTTTATGACCTATTTGGTGATTTCTAGCCTTCAAGTATTTAGCGCGATAATCATAAGTATCGTGTTTTCTCATTACTTTCGTCATTACAGGCGCCCATATTTAAAGTACTGGGCAAAGAGCTTTGCGTGCTTGGCGCTTTTTTTGAGTTTAGGTATTGTGTTGTCTATATTGGCTAAACAAGGTGTGGCTTATCACTCATTTGGCATGTATATCGCTAGCACCCTAAAGCTCTGTGCCGGCTTCCTGCAAATCTTGTGGCTATTGTTAGGGTGTTTCGAACTTGCCCGTCCCCAATCAACTCCTTTTAAATATGAAAAGCACCTGATGTACATCGGCATTGCCTTAGGTGTTGTTTTAGCCACCCTGTATGCCTTTGACCCTGACTCTGCTTTATTAAGACATATGATCCGCACGAGTAGTCGTTATGTATTCGGTGGTCTTTGCTTCTGCCTTTGTGGATATTATCTCTTTAAGAAAATTAATAAACAAAGCACAGGCCGCAACATTGTTACCCTTACTTTTTTCTTGCTGGGTTTAGAAATGTTACTGCTGGGGTTGGCAAGCTTTTCTCGAGAGTGGAATTTAATCGCAGATATTGTCCGTTACCATGGTGCTTTTGAGTTACTCGCCTATTCGACTATTGGTTTAGGCTTAGTGATGTGGTTGCTGGAATTTGAGCAAGCTAAGCAGCAGTCGATGCGTGAGCGACTTAATGTGATTGGCCACCAAGACATTTTGACAGGTCTTAATAATCGTGAAGGTCTGGAGCAAGCGATTAAACGTTGGCAAGCTGGTGTGTTAAATAACGATGATGATGCGCTAGTTGTGCTGTTTGGTATTGATAACTTTAAACGTATAAATGAAGCAGGTGGTGTCAAACTCGGTGATGAAGTGTTAATTGCATTGGCTGATTTCTTTAAACAAATGCCTGAAACTGCAATTGCTAAAACAAGGCTTAGTGGTGATGTGTTTGCGTGTGTTATGAATGCCAGTATTGCAACACCAAAACAGTTAGAAATGTTACGTAAAACCATGGCGAGATCAGTGGCAATTCCTAATCATCCTGTGCATATAGATCTCAGTTTAGGCGCAGCGAAAATTGATAAACATCAAGCAGATGACGTGACATTACTGAATGCGCAGCGTGCTTTATCACAAGCTAAGAAAATGGGTGGACGTCAATGTCACTTTTACAGTGACTTAACCCCAGAACATATCAGTTCAATATCTTTAGAGCATGAACTGCGCCGTGCACTGAAAAATGATGAATTCTGTTTATATTTGCAGCCGATTTACAATGTAAGTGCAAATAAAGTTGAGAGCTTTGAGGTGCTGGTACGTTGGCAGCATCCACACCGTGGCATTCTTTCCCCAGTCGAGTTCATTCCCTTTTTATCTCAGTTACAGTTGATGCCAAAGCTAGACCTGTGGGTATTAGCAAAGAGCATTGAAGTACTGGAAGATTGGCAGAAAAACTACGCATTTAACCAGTCAATTGCGATTAATCTGTCTGCTGAAGGGTTAAATGACAGCCAGTATATGACTTCGGCTAAAGCCTTGTTGGAGAAGCTAGGGCGAGATGTTAATCGTCTTAATATTGAGATTACAGAATCATCGGCAATGAAAAGTATTAGCCTTGGGCAAAATGCAATAGCGAGCTTAAGTGATTTGGGGGTGAATATTTCTTTGGATGACTTTGGTACGGGTTATTCATCATTAAATTATTTGAAGTCATTTCCTGCCGATAAAATTAAATTTGATCATAGCTTTATCAAATCAATGACAGCGGATAAAGCGACGGAAAATATCTTACGGGCACTGGTACCTTTGTGCCAGCAACTAGGTAAAACAGTTGTCGCAGAAGGGATTGAAACCTACCCCCATTTGCGGATGGCGCAGAATATTGGTTTTGATCAGGTGCAAGGTTACCTGTTTGCCAAGCCCATGCCGGTTGATGAGGCTACCAAGTTATTGTTTATTGATAAAAGCGTGCAAGCAAACCAGCAAGGTTAAATCGAAACAATAAAGTCTATGCACAATGAATATTGGCTACAGCCACATAAGTACTATGTCGTTATGTGGCTGAGAAGCTTGGGTTTACTGGCGAGCTAGACGGATAGACTCTGGGGTGTTTTCAAAATCTGAGCGAAACGGGTTTATGTCCAGCCCACCTCTACGAGTATAACGGGCGTACACAGTTAACTTCTGACATTGGCAGAATCGTTTTAAATCGATGAAGATACGCTCAACACATTGCTCATGAAACTCATTATGCTGCCTGAATGAAATAAGGTATCTCAGCAGCTTTTCTCGGTCGATTTTAGGGCCTTGATAGCGGATCATCACGCTACCCCAGTCGGGTTGTGAAGTAATTAAACAGTTTGATTTAAGTAGGTTAGAGTTGATTGTTTCAGCAACATTCTTTTCTTGGTCAATGCTATCAACGAGATACTCTGGGTTAAACTGATAATCTTCAACTTCGATATCTAAGTCATCAATGCAAGTACCAGGTAATTCTACTATGCGCGCATGACTAAAATGCTTAGGTTCAATGACTTTCACTGAAACTTCACCATTAGCACATGCCGATAAGTCTTTTGAGATGGTTTGCTGCACAGCATCAACTGAATCAAAGCGAGTTTGATTAAAACTGTTTAGGTATAGCTTAAAAGATTTAGACTCAATTAGGTTCGTGCTTTTGATGTCTAGATTTACGTCAAGTAAAGCTACGACAGGTTTACCTTTCGCATTGAGCCAAGAAAGTTCGTAACCGGTCCAAATATCACTACCATGAAAAGGTAAATCATCTTGTAAATTAATCGCATCTCGATTGAGTTTACGAGCAACCCCTTGCAGCAGTGATGCGTCATAATGTTCTTGGTAAGCAGTTTGCTTGCCTAAAGTTAAACCTGCTAACTCTTTCGCTTCACTGTATGGGTCATGATTTTGTGTCATCTAATCTTATTCCATGTCAAAATATGGTCACTATTATAAACCACGAGAAGCTATAGTGTCTTGTTCATCAGCCCTAGATAATTTCATTCAACGATATTTAAAAGCCTATGACAATGCTTTGTCTGAATTACCGCGATATTACCCCTTAGGAGAAGCCTCTCCTTGTATAGAAGGTGAGCAGGAGTTAACCCATGATACCGCTGTGTTCTGGCAACCTGTAAAGAGACAAAACTCAGGAGGTTTTGACAATGTGGCACAAGCTCTGGAAATGACACTGCATGATGATATCAATGCATTTTTTGGCAGATATTATTGTGCTCCCTTAAGTTTCGATTCTGAATGGGGTGAAGGGGAATTGCTGCAAGCATGGAATCAACAAGATTTTGAGTATTTACAGCAAAATATCATTGGTCATTTGATGATGAAGCAAAAACTAAAACAACCTGCCACTTGGTTTATTGGAGTGATAGCTGATGGCGACCAAATGATTACGGTAGATAACGAAACAGGTAGTGTTTGGCTTGAGATTCCCGGTGATAAACCTAAAACCCAACTTGCTGAGTCATTAGCTGATTTTTTACCTAAGCTCAATGTGGTAGTTAAGCCAGCGATTATGCCACAAGCCGAGCAAGATGTTATCGCATCTCACCCTGGAATATGGCAACGGATCAAAGGTATGTGGGCCAGCCTTATGGGGCACAATAAGTTTTAGTACTATGCCTGTGTAAAGTTGAGATTTTGGCCTTATAAATACTGTGCTATTGATGATCCCACGATAGATTCGATACGATACGGCAAGGTTCACAACGAAAGTGGAACATATCCAATAAAGGGGTCGCTAGTTTCCAGTTTTCTGAGCCGCACTTCGGGCACGTGCGATTTTGCTCACTAACTAGACTTTCACCCCCGACACGATACAAGTAATAGTAAGTGGGGATGCCCGTGAGGTATTCAATACGACCGCGCAAATCCCATCCTCGGCGAAATAAGTCACTTTCATGTGAGGTTATTTCAGTCAGTGCGGCAAATTCGGCTTGGGTGGCGGCTGCCATTTGTAGTTCGTCACAAGCTTGCCACTCTGTTTGCCACTTAATTATCCTTTTGTGATCACCGTTAAAAGTAGCTGGCAGGTGGTACAGCGGGATAGGGAGTAAGTTATCACCACTTCTTACAGGTGAGCACATATGCACATAGCTGGTATATAAGACTTGCCAGCTAGGCTGTTCAACATTACTTACTTCAGAATTAATATCTTGGCCAATGTACTTTTCTCGCGGTGCTAATATTTTTGCATTGGTTAAATCATTTAGGGCCACTTTTACCCAGTAACTGTGATTGCGTGGATGTAAGCTTGTCTTCTCAGGAAGTAACATTCTGACTTTAAATTCGCCTTCATTAAATGCTACCGCAAACTCTCTACCTAAGACTTGACCATTGGCCCGATAAGCTTCTAATAAATTGTTAATGGCTTTCTCTGCCGCAGTAATCGTCGTATCTGCAAAACATTCAAAGCGTAATTCAACCACAAACATTATTTTGTATCCTGTAGGCTTTCTAATTGAGATATGCGCGACTCAAGTTGTTTTATCTGGCTTTGCATTTCACTTACTTGCTGCATCAGTTGTTCGATGTTGGGTTGAACTGGCTGTGTATTTTTTTGTGCAGGTTCAACGTAAGCGTTTATTGATTGGATCTCTTGGTCCGACATGGCTTTAAATTGACGCAAACCTTGAATGAGTGTCGGCATGGGAACTTGCTTACCAAGCTTTCCTTTAAGTAAGGCTATGTTAGGAGTATGTCCTTTGTCTGCAATCGCTTTGGCAGCACTCAAAACGTGGTTAATTGAGCTCATGATTAGTGAAATTCCTTACATTATGGTGAAACATGCACAAATAGTATGAGTGTTAATTTAAAAGTTCATATAAATCAATCTGTTGTATTTTTGGCATGAAAGTAGCTTAGTAAACCTTGTCAGAGTAGTTTATCAAAAAGGAATAAAGATGAAATCAAAACTATTAGCTAGCTTATTAATTGCGGCAACAACACTTACCATGAGCGGCTGTGTATTAAATGTTGGAGATCATGAATCTCGTCGTGGTGATAACTACTGGGAAGTGCAACAAGCAACAAATCGCAGTAACCTTACAAAACTACAGATGGGCATGACCCGCGATCAAGTACTTGTAATAATGGGCACAGCTGATTTCAGTGAAGCACACCTAAGCCCTAATAGTGAAGGCGAAAAACAAGAAGTACAGGTATTCTTCTATCGTACCCAATGGGCTAAAGGCGACGGCAAAACTACAAAAGATGAATGTACGCCAGTTGTTATTCGCGATAATAAGTTAATTGGTTGGGGTGATTCAGCCTACGGAAAAATCTAATTTATAATCCATTTTGCTCCAAATTCTCAATCGCCTTGCATGTGTTATGCAAGGCGATTTTATTTCTCTGTTCATATCTAAAATAACCATTGTTTCTAAATTGTTAAATTGCTAAGTTATTGGTTAATAACTAATCAGAAACGGATTCAAGCAAATGGAAGCATTTACATTAGATCAGCTGCGAGCAGTCTACTTAACTGCTGAAGATCTCAGGGTTGCAGCCTCAATTATCTACAATGCTTATCATGATGACCCTTTTTTCGTTGAGTTGCTGGACCAAGGTGATCTTGCACAGTATGAACAAAAGCTGCGTGCGGCGATTCGCGAAGAATTGAACGAGTTGTGGCAACAAGATCAGCCACTAATCGGCTTATTTGATGAAGACAAGCTGCTAGGCGTCGCTTGCGTTATCACACAGCAAGTTCCACTAGGAGAAACTCGCTATTGGCATTGGCGCTTGAAAATGGTGTTAGGAACTGGGTGGAAATCAACTCAAGGCTTGATAAAAAAAGAAGCCAGTATGTTAGAGCACTTACCATCAAGTCAGTGTGGAATTTTGCAATTTATTGCGTTGACTCCTAATGAACAAAATAAGGGATTGGGGGCTCGATTAGTACAAGCGGTATTGAGTTGGTGTGATGAACAAGTGGATATTGATGGCATTGGTGTATTTGTGAATAACAAAAAACACGAGGCATTATTGGTAAAGCAAGGTTTTAAAGTGATTGCACCTGTTAAAGTCGGTAGCCAAGTTGGCGATGTATTGTTTTATGAAAAGCACAAGTGAAACAACAATGAAGCCAAAAGAGTACACTAAATTTAAAGACTTTTATCCTTTCTATTTGTCACAGCATCAGCATCCTGTATGCCAATGGTTACATTTTGCCGGTTCATTACTGATTGTGTTGGTATTCGGTTATATCTTAATAACTCAAACATGGTGGATGGTTTTCTTATTACCTGTGATTGGCTATGGGTTTGCTTGGGTTGGCCATTTTGTATTTGAGAAAAACCGACCAGCAACATTTACTTATCCACTGTACAGCCTGCTAGGCGACTGGGTTATGTTTTGGCAAATGTTAAAGAAAATCTTTATTAGAAGTGCCTAATTGGTGTTTTCCCTTCTTGGTTTGTGAGAGATATCTTACATTGTTGTAGGTCTTTATACTGACAAGTCTTAACTCCTTCCTACCTTAGTGATTTTTAATGGTTATATTTCAAACGCTTACATTTTGTGCTTGTATAAAAAAGTACCTTGGTTATTTCTTTTTTGTTTGCGAGACTGTTAAAAATATTGCGTAAATAGATATACTATTTGTGTGGATTAATTAAGTTGTTTAGCACTCTCAGGATGAGATATTTGATTAACATCCAAGATGGAAGTTAATCAAAATATGACAACAAATTTCACGGATGATAGTAGGACACGCATAGGGATTAATGCATAAGCTCGGTAAAGGGATAGCCGAATCAAGGATGAGTGTTAATGAAAATTAGCACAAGGAATAATGGATGGATTGGCAAGGATGTCTAGGAACCTCATAAGGATATGAGTGCTCAGTCAAAGGATGGCTGTTCAAAGGAATGACCCTCAAAGTAAATTTTTACATGGAATTTGAGTTATATGGAAATGGACACATAGGGATTTGTTTATAGCAAGGATGGGCAGGGAGCTTAATTTAGCAAGGTAGCTGACAGAGCGAAAATGGGCACAACCCTTATAGGGTTGTGCCTTTTTCGTTTGTAAATATCGCTTATATCGACAATTCACCTTAGCCCCTTATAAAGCCTTTTTTAAATATTTGATTGTGCAATAAAGTTCACCTTATTGATCCACTAATTCTTTTAGCTCGAATGTTTATGTGCAACAAATTAGAAACACAACTACAGATTTTCACTGAACAGAACATCAGCTTGATGTAAAAATGAGATGCTTACCAAATTGATAAAAAATTTGTGAGATATATCTCACACGCGTGTGAGATAAGTAGGTGTTCATACTTAGGTTTTATATACGGCGTTAATTCTAAGTGTTTGGTTTTAAATAGTTTGTTATTTTTGTAGGCGGTTTGGTGTTGTTAATTTTATGTTTAAACTGTTAACGGCTAGTACTATCGTCTTCGTTTTTCACTTACTATATATTCATTCCAAGGAGCTGGAATCACTCAAGGCAGAGTGGATGGGATGCCATTGGACGTTGCTGAATAAGCAAGTTATGGATAAACGTGATGTCATTGGATGAGGTCGCAGCTGACTGACATAGAAGTCGGAAAGTAGGATTCATATTATCAGGATGATAATATTGCTAGGACAGCAACACACCAATACAAGATGTATACGGTGAAAAAGGAATTTCAAGGAAGATATAGGACACGCTTAGGATTGAGCAGGCTCAGTAAAAGGACAGCTGAGAAAGAAGGAAGTACGCAAGTACACGGAAATCACGGAATGAACACGGAAAGTGCAGGACGCAAATTATACGCATGGATTGGTGCAGGGAGCATTATAAATAGCGGGAAGGCTTAACAAGAGAATAGAAGGCCGCGATGGCAACATCGCGGCCTTTCTTTATTTGTATTTGCTAAAGAAAAAAATTAGCGCAATAGCATTTAAACTTGTTGCTCTAATGGACCTAATACATCTTTTAAGCCATTAATAAGTGCGATTAACTCACTGCCCATTAGCGCAAAATCTGCATCAAGGCGAGCTAATGGATCTTCGGTACCGACTTCATCATTGTTTGCTCTGAATTCTTCAGAAAACTTAATGCGCTTAACGCTAGCGTCAGATTGTAATACGCAAGCAATAGACTGGCCAAAATGCAATGCTAGTTTATGGACTTGCTTACCCGTTTCAATGTGAGCTAGTACTTCATCTTCTTGTAAAACTTGCTGCTTAAACTTAACTATTCCACCTTCATCTGATTCAGACTTTAGCTCAGCTTCATCTTGCATTTCGAAAGGCTGAGGTGCTTGGCCATCTTTCAACCATTGCGTCATCGTGTTTTCAATAGGCGTGGTAAAGTGAACTGGAATGACGGGTAAGCTACCTAAAGCTTTACGTAACAAGGCTAATAACTCTTCTGCTTTTGCAGCACTTGAGCTGTCAACTAATATCATATCTAATTCAGGCATAATTAAAGCACGAGTTTGGCTGCGGCGGGAAAAAGCACGAGGCAGCAATGTCATGGTAATTTCGTCTTTAATGGTGTCTTTTTCTTTCTTAGTGACTTTACGGCTTTCTGCTGCTTCTATTTCAGCAACTTTCTCATCTAAAGCTTCTTTAATCACCTGACTAGGCAAAATTTTCTCTTCTTTGGTCACACTAATTAAATGACGGTTTTCTGCGCTATGTACTAATGCTTGTCCTTGTTTACCTAGCGCGTAGCTGAAACCAAACTTGCTGACATCTTGGCTAGTACAAGGAGAAAAAGTGAAATCAGATAATGCTGACTCGAGCGACTCAGTATCCGTTGTAAAAGGTTTGTTGAAACGATATAAGGTGAGATTTTTAAACCACATGCAGTTACCTAAGTGTGAAACAAAATTGTGATGCAGTTTACGGCATGATGCAGTAAGGGTAAACAATCAATTGGTCTCAACTTAGTTAGTCTCCTCCAATTTAATAAAACTGTCATGAAAGGCTGGAGGCCGCTGTTCATCTGTAGTTACAAGCAATTGAGCTTTATGGAAAAAGCAAAAAAAGTATAGTGATAGCTATATTATTAAAAGCTGAAATAATTTTGAAACATTTCATCGGCAGAATTGCCGTCGTTCAAAACGATAACCAGACGATTAAACGTCACAAAGGATGAAATGATGAAACTATTAACCAAAACTCTACTTGCGAGCGCAATCGCTTCAGTTTCAATGACTAGTGCCTATGCTGCAGAGCCTATCAATTTTTATGGTAAGTTAAATGTGACAGCGCAATCGAATGATATAGCGGGTGAGAGCGAGACGACTATTCAAAGTAATGCTTCACGCTTCGGGCTTAAAGGTACTTTTGAAATCAACAGTTCAATTGAAGCCTTCTACACTATTGAATATCAAGTAGATACGGGTAATAGCAGTTCTAGTAATTTTACTGCTCGTAACCAGTTTGTAGGTTTAAAAGGTGATTTTGGTGCCATCTCTGTAGGTCGTAACGACACAATGTTAAAGAAATCTCAAGGACGTGTTGACTTGTTCAACGACCTTGACGGTGATTTGAAAAATGTATTTGCAGGTGAAAACCGTTTAGCCCAAACTGCTACTTATGTCACGCCATCATTCAATAACTTTCAAGCGGGCGTAACTTACGCTGCGACTGATGATAACAAGCAAGAAGGCGAAGATGGTTTCAGTTTAGCTGCAATGTACGGTGATTCACGTTTAAACAATACACCCGTTTACGCTGCAATTGCTTATGACTCAAAAGTTGCAGGTTATGACATTGTTCGTGCAACAGTTCAAGGTAAAATTGCTGGGCTAGTTATCGGTGGTATGTACCAACAAGAAGAAGAGTTAGATAGCGGCGTTGAAGATAGCGGTTACCTATTGAGTGCTTCTTACAAGATTGATAATGTGACTTTAAAAGCGCAGTATCAAGAAAATGAGAGCCATGGTGATTCATGGTCAGTAGGTGGTGATTACAAACTTGCTAAGCCTACTAAACTATTTGCATTCTATACGCATAACACACCTGAATCAGGTGATGATAATGATAAATACTTCGGTATTGGCTTAGAGCACAGCTTCTAAAATTTGTTGCGCTAATAATAAAGGGCTTCGGCCCTTTTTGCGTTTCAGTTCAATGATATTTTTATGACCTAAATTGAACTATTATGACAGTAGATAACCCGTTGATCATAAATCTGTAATAAAAGTGACCAATAATAACCCTGTGGCAAATCACCTATAGAAAGCGATTATGACAGCAAGGATTTTAATAGTAGAAGACGAAGCAGCAATTCGTGAAATGTTGACTTTCGTATTGGAACAACATGGTTTTACGACCAGCGCAGCTGAAGATTTTGATTCAGCATTGGAGCTACTAAAAGAACCATACCCAGATCTAATCCTCTTGGACTGGATGTTCCCTGGCGGTAGTGGTATTCAATTAGCGAAAAGACTCAAGCAAGATGAGTTTACCCGTCAAACCCCAATTATCATGCTTACCGCACGTGGTGAAGAGGAAGATAAAGTTAAAGGCCTAGAGGTTGGTGCAGATGATTACATCACCAAACCTTTTTCTCCAAAAGAATTGGTGGCGCGAATTAAAGCTGTATTACGTCGTAGCGCCCCAACTCGTTTAGAAGAAGTGATTGATGTTAAGGGCTTACAACTGGATCCGGTTAGCCATCGTGTGAGCTTCGGTGAAAGCGTATTAGACATGGGCCCAACTGAGTTTAGGCTATTACACTTCTTTATGACCCACCCTGAGCGTGTATATAGCCGTGAGCAGCTGTTAGATAATGTATGGGGAACGAATGTGTATGTTGAAGACAGGACTGTCGATGTACATATCCGTCGTTTGAGAAAGGCTGTAGAACATGGCGGTCATGATAAATTAATTCAAACTGTACGTGGAGCTGGCTATCGATTTTCGACTCGTTAATTGTTTTGGGTAGTCACCCGCTTACTATTACGTTATGGTGTTGAAAAATTAGCAAATATAATTAAGGGTTAATGTTGCTATTAACCCTGCCGTTTAGGTTAATTATGCTTGAATCATACTCTGGGTATCGGTTAATTCTCCGATTATCACTGATAATCACTGCTTTATTTCTTTTAGGTTATATGATTGGCCAAGTCACGGGGACTGTGATTATTGGTACAATTTTATTACTTGTATGGCACTATCGACAAATTGCTCGACTCAATTTTTGGTTATGGAAAGATAGACGCATTACACCACCTCAAGGCCAAGGTAGTTGGGAAGGGGTGTTTAATGGTATATATCGTTTGCAAGGCAAGAACCGTCGTCGTGTAGGGCAGCTTGCTTCTTTATTAGGCCGTTTTAGACAAGGTGCAGAAGCATTACCCGATGCAGCAGTTGTATTAGATTCAACCTATAACATTTTATGGTGTAACAAACTCGCCCAACTTGTGCTTGGGTTTGTTTGGCCACAAGACAATGGTCAAAGAATTGATAATCTCATTCGTCACCCGGACTTTTCCAATTATTTGAAAAAAGGTGACTATGAAGTCCCGTTAGAAATTCCTTCTCCAGTATCAGAAAACCGCCTATTAGAAATACGCATCATGAGTTACGGTGATAGGCAGTTATTATTAATGGCGAGAGATGTTACAAGGCTTAATCAACTAGAAGGCATGCGCAAAGATTTTGTGGCGAATGTCTCACATGAGTTAAAAACGCCATTGACTGTGTTGCAAGGGTATCTTGAAATCATGCAAAGCATGGAAGGGGATGGGTCTCACAACGCGAAACCTCTGGCATTAATGCAGCAACAAACCACTCGTATGCAATCGATGGTTGAGCAATTGTTGGCACTGTCACGCATTGAAGCTGCTGGTGATGTTGATTTGACACAAGTTGTAAATATGCAATTTATGTTTGAGGTGCTCAAAGAAGAGGCACAAGCATTAGCGCTAGATGATTATACTTTGTCGTTTGATTGTGACAAAACCTTGAATGTACATGGAATTGAGTTGCAATTAAGAAGTGCCTGTTCAAACTTAATTTCAAATGCAATTCGTTACACTGCGCCAGGCGGACATATTGCAATCTCATGGAAAAGAGTTGCTGCCGGTGCAGAGTTTGCAGTTACTGATAATGGAGTAGGTATTGCGCCGCAACATATTAGCAGGTTAACTGAGCGGTTTTATCGAGTGGATAATGCTCGCTCAAGTAAGACTGGGGGGAGTGGCTTGGGCTTAGCTATTGTTAAACATGCCTTAAACCATCATCACAGTGAACTGTTAGTGACTAGTGAGCTAGGAAAAGGCAGTACCTTCAGTTTCGTCATAGCCCTGCCTCTGCTTGAGTCTCAATAAGTCTTCAATGGTGACTTGGCAAGTCGCTAATTAACGATGTAATGAATCTTAATTTTTATAAAACCGCCTATATTTGGCGGTTTTTATATTTTAACTAAATAAATCACTTGATTGAGCAATAGAAAAGCGAGTTGTAAAAGATAAAGACACAAATGCCACAAAAATGTAATTGTGTAATAAGTTTGTCATCTTTTGTTAATAGACTTGTCATCGTTGCAATTAATACTGAGCTTGTTCAACAAAAACTAAGTACGCTTAATTTGGAGCAATACAATGAAACTGAAAAAACTTGTCGGCGCTTTTACCCTTACTGCCGCTAGTGTATTCACTGCAGGCGCGATGGCTGCGATTGATCAAACGCTACCTGTTTATGAAAAAACAAGTGGTGTATCAGGTAACTTATCTTCAGTAGGTTCAGATACCCTAGCTAACATGATGACACTTTGGGCAGAGGATTTTAAACACATCTATCCAAATGTAAACATTCAGATCCAAGCTGCTGGTTCTTCCACTGCACCACCAGCGTTAACTGAAGGTACTTCTCAATTCGGCCCTATGAGCCGTAAAATGAAGCCAAATGAAATTGAAGCGTTTGAAAAGCACTACGGGTATCAACCTACTGCTATCCGAGTTGCAATTGATGCACTTGCTGTATTTGTTCACAAAGATAACCCGATTCAAGGTTTAAGCATTGAACAAATTGACGGAATCTTTTCTTCTACTAACAAGTGTGGTGGTAGCGAAGTTAAACGTTGGGGCGATGTTGGCCTAGATGGCAATTGGAGTGCGAAAGACGTTCAGTTATATGGTCGTAATTCAGTATCTGGTACTTACGGTTACTTTAAAAAGCAAGCGCTTTGTAAAGGTGATTTTCGTCCAAACGTAAATGAGCAACCAGGTTCAGCATCAGTAGTTCAATCAGTGTCACAATCTCTTAATGCAATTGGTTACTCAGGAATTGGGTACAAAACTGCTGGTGTTAAAGCAGTAGCCATTTCTAAGAAAGGTGATAAGTATATTGCTGCGACACATGAAAATGCAGCTAAAGGTACTTACCCACTTTCACGCTACTTATATGTATACATCAACAAGCATCCAAACAAAGATTTGTCACCAATGGATCGCGAGTTTATTAAGTACATGCTTTCTAAGCAAGGTCAGCAAATTGTTGAAAAAGATGGTTATGTTCCACTACCATCTTCAGTTGTCGCAAAAGACTTAGCTAAAGCTGGTATTCGTTTATAATCAAATAGCTTTATATTAAAAGGCCTCCTATGGAGGCCTTTTTTGTTTTCAGCCCTAAACCACCTACTTCAGTAGGTGGTTATCATCAATTAGGGTTTGCCTGTATCTTTGTTTGTATGGCATGCCAGCTTGAGGTTGATTCAGCTATGCAATGATATTTAAAGCACGCAGCAAGCACATCCCCTCTTTGTTTTAAAAGATGGCTCGACGAAAACATCCATGTTTTCAACGGCTTTAAATATAATTACTCATAGATGCTACTGAGGCTACAAAATAACTGAAACGCCCCCTTTTAGGGGGCTTTCATTCCACATCATTGATTAACGGTTAACTTACGGGTAATGAGCTAAAATTGCTTAACCGGAAACAAGTTGTTTCATAGAAGCTGCTTACACATCGCTATAGCGTCATATCAAATTATTTACAGCAAAAATTTCTTTCATGTAGTGGTGTTTATTGGGAATGTCATCAAGCAGATTTAGCCAATATAACCAAATTTAAATGCAATTGAATTTATTTTCCTATCTCGAAATTTTGATAAAAAAAAGCAACCTACTTTGAGGTTGCTGATACTGCATTTGCAATATGGTTGATAACAAAGTTATCGAAGGGAGGATGATGATGAACAATGAAACTCAAAATGATATAAGATTCGGTTCATAATATAAGACCGTGCTCTTTGATAAAAGTTCACAGAATAATTAGATAAATTCAAATCTTTCTGTGGTCCCCGTCTAAGTCATTGAAAGGCAATAGGTTTGATCGTTAGCTTTATTTCGAAATGTTTTGTAATAGTCGTTCTTGATTATGATATTGGTTCAGCCAGTAACTTTCATTGCTTAAGTTAACAGCAAAAAAAATGGCAACCAAATAGGTTGCCAAAACATGTAAATCACTTTTGATTCAAACTAGCAAGTACCAAAAGTCAATGGAGGGATGATGAAAACAAAATGGTTACACCTTGAACCTTAAAACTTAATCCTAGATATGTGCCATATACTTATATAGACAGAAGATTACTTTATAAGTTCAGATTTTTATTTAATTTTCTTAAACGTTTCCCGCTGAATGATGGACATAAAAAAAGGCAATCAAATGATTGCCTACTGATCTACTTTAGATCAAGGGGGACTGCGCTAGAAGTCCCAGGGAGATGATGAACAAAGTGAATGTCACTGTTATAAGATTAGAGAGTCATATCTTAAAAAAGTTCAAACAAAATCAAAAAAAGTATAAAATTAAGTCGTTATTTGTTATTGGCTGATTTTAAAGGCTTTTATTTATAGTCCCAAAACTATTTACTTCAGTAGGTAGTTATCATTCAATTGCCTTTGTCTGTCATTTTCCGCTTTACATGGCATGTTAGTTTGAGATTGAGCCAGATATGCAATGTTATTTAAAGCTGTCATTTAATCTGGTAGTAAGCACATCCTTTTCTTGTTGTATAAGAAGGCTCGACTAAATATCCATGTTTGAACGGCCATAAATGTTACCGCTTATAGGTGTAATTTAGGCTATAAAGTACCTGAAACGCGCCTTTTAGTAGGTAAACACAAAACTACCTTATACAGAAGGTGGATTGTTAACTTTACATTTATGTAAGCCTCATTCAGAGCATAGTCGAACATCAAGCCTTGTTCAATAAATCAACAATGCTACTCTCTAGCTTTTCTGGTTTGGTTGCTGGAGAAAAGCGAGTGACAACTTGGCCACTATTATCAATTAAGAATTTGGTGAAATTCCATTTGATTGATTCACTTCCTAACAGGCCTTTGGCTGATTGTTTTAAAAACTGATATAGAGGCGTTGTGTTTGGTCCATTCACTTCGATCTTTGCAAATAGTGGAAATTTAACCCCATAATTTAATTCACAAAACTGGTTGATTTCATCATTATCCCCCTGTTCTTGCTGGCCAAATTGGTTACAAGGGAAGCCTAAAACAACCAACCCTTTTTCCTGATACTTCTCGTATAAGGCTTGAAGAGATTTGTATTGCGGAGTAAATCCGCACTTGCTGGCCGTGTTCACAATCAAAAGTACCTTCCCTTGGAATTGTTCCATAGATACTGTTTTACCACTGATATCAGTGACTTCAAATGGGTAAATAGTTTGCTGCATTGGTTCTCTCCTTTGTTAAATCAACTATACACACAAAATTAATAGCCCGCAAATAAATTGCGCACAATTTAATTGCGGTATTTTGGGTTTCTGTTGTTGGTGTTAGCGTAAATTGTCATAAATGTTGACGTCATGTAATTGTTCTTGCTGATGTCAAGTATTAACTAAGTTCATGTATTGAAAGAACATATAATGTCTTTAAATAGGATGGAATCAGATAGAAGAAGACAACGATGAAAAAAATTGTGCTAATGAGTGCGGTACTTGCAACTGGGTTAGTCCAAAACCAAGTGGACGCAGAAGAGTTAACGATTGGTTTAAGAGAGCATGCTTTTTCGGCTGGTATAGGTAATCAAATTAGCCCCAATGCTAACTATAAGCTAGGGTATTTATACTCCGAAGATAAAGGGCATTTGGCTGATATTGCTGTACATGTCACCATAGATAATGGCCCACATCATATAGAGATAGGCCCTAAGTGGGTTTATGCATGGGCTAAAGAGACCAACAGTGGTGGTGCAATCGCAGTGGGTGGTGGTTATCGACTAATGGTTAGCAACCTTATCTCGCTCCATGCATCAGCTTATTATGCGCCTTCAGTATTATCGTTTTCAAATGTAGAAGGTTACTTAGAGTACGATGCTAAGGTTCAATTAAATTTGTCAGAAGATTTTGGACTGCATCTAGGCTACCGCAATAAAAATATTGATTATAAAAAGGTAAGTGAAGTGACCTTTGACAGCGGCTATTACCTAGGAGCAACGCTTAGGTTTTAACGCTCTGTATGTAGTGATAAGAAAGGTGAATGGAGAGGTGAGTATCTCCATCCATCTTATTATTTTCTAATTTAAACGAAATTTAGCAGCAACAAGACCCCAATCAGAAAATAAAACATCTCTAATTCTTTCTCCATCTTGCTCTGTACTACACGCCCAAAGATCTGCACATGATTTACCAGCAATTTTAGAACCAGTCCCCGTTTCTGTGTCAGGTCGAGAGTTATTTAAACGTGCAATTTGTTCTCTAAATAATTCCTCAAAAGACATAGCGCTAACGGTAATCGTTTCCATTTCATTCACTGGGAAAACTACTTTGCTACCGCTTCCATCTACGGTTGTACTTGCAGATAAATCGTTGCTGTATAACGTAAATAGTTCAGTTAACTCCAATTGACGTGTTGCTGGGTTCTGATAAAGCTTTTCGGCATATTGTTTAGCCACGTTATTATTTAACTTATAAGCCGTTGAAAGGTGTTCATCGGCCAGTTTAATATTCGTTTCTACGAAGCTATCAGTTAAGTATATTTTACCAAGTAAATATGATGATGGAGAAAAGCCACGTCTTGACGCATAACCTAGTAAATCAATGCCTTTGTCTACGTCTTTGAATTCAGTATCTTGTAGATATATTACCCCAGCTTTATGTTTTGCCGCCAAAACGCCATACTTGCCAGCTTTCCTAAACCATTTTAGCGCTTTTTCTATATCTTGCTCTGTTCCATAACCAACATAATATAGTTCGGCCAAAGTGGCCATGGCTTCAGAATGCCCTCGTTTGGTTAATATTTTGTATGCTTTAAAGAACTCTTTGCACTCTTTAGTATTACAGGGTTCAAGTTGAGCTGTGTTCGCTTTCTCCTGTGAGTTTCCAACAGAAGAAACAACTGTTAAAGCAAAGGTAAAGATTAGAAAAATAGAAGATATTTTATTCACGTTATAAGTTCCATTTATAAATTTGAATTTATAATATCCAAGATAAATTCTCATAAATCTATAGTAAGAAAGAACTAATGCTTTCGTTTAGACTTTTTTGAACTGAGCACTATTACCTTGGTAACAGTTAATAGCGCTATGTCAATCTTGGTGTTACCGGCTCAGTTAAAAACGCTCCAATACCGTGGAATGTATTTAAAAATTGCATACTCTTGTTCGTAGCTTATCAATAAGGCTATTAGCTTGGTTATTTTCTCAAATTAACACCAAAAAACTCGGCTACTTCATCTATTCGTGTCATGGCATCTTGATATCCCAAATCTATTAATGTGGCAGTGTAACCTGGTTCAAATAACAGGTACGATACGATACTTGAGTCCGATTCCTCGTTTATCCCAATCATCCTCAGTAGTGTTTTAATAGCGAAGGGCAGTTCATCATAATATCGAGAGGCGATATCACTTAGGTCTTCACTGGGCTTAAACACTAAGGTATCAATTTGGCGCAGTTTCAAATCTTGCTGATTGTCTTTCGGTATGAGCTTCAGTGTCTGATTCACTCTTTGCAATCGTTCTAAGTCACTATTTAAGGTGTCAGAGAATATCGTATCTAATAAATGGCCTGCTATTGTTGCTGACTTGGGGTGATGTGTTAATTCATTTGAATTGTGCTTATGAGGACTGTCTAAATTGATAATGAACAATTTATTTGCCCCTAGATGAATTGGGCTGGATAAAGGTGAAAGCTGATGAACGGAACCATCGCCAAAATAGGCGCGATTTAATTGAATTGAAGGAAAAACTAAAGGAATAGCAGAGCTTGCAAGCAGATGCTCAGTATGTAATGAACAGCGAACACCATGTCTTCTCGCTCTTTGCCAATTGCAAATAGCATCATTGCTCTGAAAAAAACTGTAAGAATGTGAGTCATTATAACAAGAGGTGTCGACGCTGATTGCTTTTAACGCACCAGAGGCAATATTTCTATCAATTCTTGCAAAGTCGATAAGTTGATTCAGTAATACTCTGAGTGGTTGGTTGTCTAATAAACTGCCCGCATCTGTACTGACTCTATCATTTTGCATGCCTTTTATTGCCATTTTGCATAAATGGTTTGCAACACCGGATATTGAAGATTTGTATACTTTTCCGGTGTGAAAATGACGCCATACCCAGTCTAATTTTTTTACGCCCAAATGAAAGCAGGATGCATGTGTTGCCAGCGATGTTGCATTGATCGCACCAGCAGATGTGCCACTGATAATATTGAAGGGAATATGATGATTGCGAGGGTAAAATTGAACCAAGGCTTTTAACACACCAATTTGGTAAGCCGCTCTTGCACCACCGCCTCCTAATACTAAAGCAATATCAGAATTCAAACTGCCTCCTTTGGGGTTGGGTCGATACGAAGTGAAACAATATGGTTACTATTAAGTTGTTACCATTAAGTTTAGATAAAAAACACGACTTTACATGTAGATAGGCCATAAATACTATCTTTTTGAGTATGTGTTAGTGATTTTATATCGTCACTTACAGTTATATTGCCAATAGCACGTGGTAAAGCAGTGCTCTATGAAGATAAATAACACTCAATTCTTTGACAAATGGTCACATTATCAGCTATTAACTATAACAACGTTTAGCATTTCTCAAAAACAAATACGGTTTGCCACGTCTCTTTTATATCTGTGTCGAATCTAACAAAAAGAGATGTGTATCTTGACCAAATCACTAAGGATATAGTGTGCCTCTGTTTAAAAAATCTTCAGAAATGACATCTTCAGGGAAAGTAGATAAGCGGTCGAGTTTACCGCCTTGGAAGGTGGCTATCATTGATGATGAGCCCGGCATTCATGAAGTGACAAAGTTTGCCCTGAGTAACTTTAGTTTAGATGGGCGTAGCCTTGTATTTCACTCTTGTTATAGTGCAGAAGAAGGGTTTGCATTACTTCGGGATGAACCTGATATTGCATTAGCGTTTGTTGATGTTGTAATGGAAAACGATCATGCCGGATTAAATCTAGTAGAGCGTATTCGAAACGAACTCGATAATCATTGCACCCGAATTATTTTACGTACCGGCCAACCGGGGAGTGCACCAGAGGAAAAAGTAATCAGAGATTTTGATATTAATGATTACAAGGCTAAAACAGAGTTGACTGCTGTAAAACTTAAATCCTGTGTATACACTTCCTTACGCTCTTATCGAGATATCAAAATTATCGAGCAAAGCCAAAAAGGAATGGAGAGAGTGATATCTGCCTCTTCATCAGTATTACAGAGTCAAACTTTACATCATTTTGGAAGCGCTGTACTTGAACAAACCCTGCAATTACTTAGCCTAAATAGCTCTGCATTATATTTGACAAGTTATCACCAGGATTTATATCAAGATACACAAATGAATTTGTTGGCAGCGACCGGTGAAATGGTTAGCTATAAAGAGATTGATAGTGTTGAATCTCTGCCTGGAGAAGTAAAAGAGTACATTATAGAAGCCATGGCTCTTAAAAAGTCTGTGGTTCACGATAACATTTATGTTGGTTATTACCAGTTTGGTAAAGATGTAACCAGCCTTCTATATATTAAACACGATACCTCATTAACCCCTTTGCAAGTTCGCATTCTTGAGCTATTTGCTGCGAATGTCAGCCTGACTTTTGAGAACCTATCAGGTAAAGAAAACGTCCAACAAACCCAAAGAGAGTTAATCCTCATTATTGGTGATGCGATTGAGCAACGCAGTAAAGAAACTGGTGCCCATGTAAGACGTGTCGCAATTATGTGTGAGATGCTAGCGAAGTTTTTAAATTTAAGTGAAGACTTTATCGAAACAATTCGCTATGCGGCGCCATTACACGATGTCGGTAAGATTGGCATCCCAGAGAGTATTTTGCATAAACCAGGAAAGCTAGATGCTGATGAATGGGAAATCATGAAAACCCATGCAGAAAAAGGCTATGACTTACTAGCGGCTTCGAATCGGATAATTGCTAAAATGGGGGCTCGCATTGCCTATACGCATCATGAACGCTGGGATGGTCAAGGCTACCCACGAGGATTGGTCGGTGATGAAACGCCTCTAGAAGGTAGAATTATGGCTGTAGTTGATGTGGTCGATGCATTGTTATCGAAAAGAAGCTACAAACCGGCTTGGCCTGCAGAAAAAGTTGAAGAGTACATTAAAGAGCAGTCTGGCAAGCAATTTGATCCAGTTTTGTGCGAGGCGACTGTTGAGTTAATGCCTAAATTTGTGGCAATTCAACGTGAGCTACCTGATGAAGCCGTGAAAAATGAATAACAGGGAGGAATAATGAAACGCTCCCTTGAGAACATATTACTGTCTGTTAGCCGTTCAAGTGTCATCGATGAAGGTGATTTAGATAGAGCCTCACAGCTTATTATTAAATCTGTTTGTGAAGGGCTAAATATCGATCGTGCCGGCATTTGGCTTTTGTGTAAAAACAAACAAGAAATTAAATGCATCCTGCTTCTGGATCAAAATGCCACTTTAGAGAATATATCCTTAACTCGTGAGCAGTTCCCCCTTTATTTTCAAGCACTAGATTCTGAGAGAGTCATTGTAGCTGAAGATGCTTGTGAACACTCTGCAACGGCCGAGTTTAAACAGGTTTATCTTGTTCCCAACAATATTGTGTCAATGCTTGATAGTCCAATTAGACATAAAGGTGACATGATAGGCATTATTTGTTGCGAACACCGAGGTCAATGCCGCCAATGGTCAGGAGATGAAGAAGTCTTTGTCGGTGCCATGGCTGATTTATATGGCCGAGCTGTTAACGCTAATCAAGTTAGAAGCTTCCAACAAAAGTTAGAGCAGGCCAATGCTGTGCTCGAAAGAGAGGTTGAGAACCGTACTGAAGAGCTCAATTTTACTATTGGTCAGTTAAAATCTACTCAAGATAATTTAATAGAAAGTGAGAAAATGGCGGCATTAGGTAACTTAGTCGCCGGTGTTGCTCATGAGGTCAATACCCCATTAGGTATCTCAGTCACTTCAACAAGCCATTGTATCGATGAGCTGCAAAAATTAAAGGTGAAGTTTGAAAATGGAGAGTTAGAAGAAAAAGATTTTCAGTACTTCCTTGAGACAATGACAGATGGACTGCAACTGGTTGAAAGAAACTTATCAAGGGCCGCAGAGTTAGTACACAATTTTAAACGAACGGCTGCCGACCAATTATTATTAGAGCGTGAACATTTTAACCTGACTAAATACTTGGAGCAGATATCATCCCCGTTAAGGCCGTTGACACGAAAACAGAATATTCAGTTAGTCATCAACTTAGATCAGGATGTGTTTATTGATTCCTACCCCGGTGCAATTGCGCAAATTTTTACTAACCTAGTATCGAACTGCTTTCGACACGCATATCCACCTTCTTTTTCGGGTGAAAAAATTATCGTGTTGGGTGCTGAAGATTTAGGCGATAAAGTTAAGATGTTTTATAAAGACAATGGAATAGGCTTAAGTAATAAAGTTAAAAACAAAATCTTTGAACCATTTTTTACCACGGCGCGCAAAGATGGTGGCACAGGGTTGGGTATGTCAATTGTTTATAATCTAGTGACGCAAAAGCTGAAAGGGAAGATCGAAATAATTTCTGGTATTAACCAAGGGCTTGAGATAGATATTATCATTGATAAAAATACACCGGATTAATGTATGTGTAGCTTTTAAGTGGAATGCAAAAAAAACGCACCGATTAAGGTGCGTTTTATATTCTTACTATCTGTTTAATACTTCAGTCAGGCGAGAGTGTTCAGCCGTGACTTGCTGATTTAAGAAATTCACTGATTTGTGCAAAAGGCACTTCTTGCTTTTCACCTGTGCGTCGGCATTTATATTCAAATACACCCGCATCGATGTTACGGTCACCAATTACCACAACGTGTGGTAGACCGATTAATTCCATATCATTAAACATAACACCAGCACGTTCTTTACGGTCATCAAATAATACCTCGAAACCTGCATCGGTTAATTCTTGGTATAAGTTTTCAGCTATTTCTTTTACGCGGTGAGATTTATGCATATTCATTGGCAATATTCCCACAGTAAATGGTGCTAGACTTTCTGGTAACATCATGCCTCTGTCATCATGGTTTTGCTCAATAGCAGCAGCCACAATGCGACTTACGCCAACACCGTAACAGCCCATGGTCATGACTTTTGACTTACCATTTTCATCCAGTACAGTCGCACCCATAGCTTCAGAATAATTAGTACCTAATTGGAAGATATGTCCGACTTCAATACCTCGGGCCATTGCATAAGTTCCCGCTCCATTAGGTGTTGGCTCACCTTCAACAACATTACGAATATCCATGGCTTCAGCCAGTGGTACATCACGTTCCCAGTTAATACCAAAGTAATGTTTACCCTCTTGATTTGCGCCAGCAGAAAAGTCACTCATTACAGCAACGTCATTGTCAATTATGACTGGTAAAGATAAATCGACTGGGCCAAGTGAACCAGGACCTGCACCTACCGCTTGGCGAATTTGTTCATCAGTAGCGAACTCTAATGGCGCAGCAACTAATTGATGCTTATCGGCCTTTAACTCATTTAATTCATGGTCACCACGAATAACCAATGCAACCAGAGGTGCATCGTCTGTTGCGCCTTTTACAATTAAGGTTTTCACTGTTTTTTGAATGTCTAGTTCAAACTGTTCAACTAAATCAGCGATTGTTTTCGCATCTGGTGTATCAACCAAGGTCAAGTTTTGGTTTGGTGCTGCACGTTCAGTAGTCGGTATTGGAGATTCCGCTTTCTCAATATTGGCGGCATAATCACTGTCAGTACAATAGGCGATAAGGTCTTCACCACTATTGGCCAAAACATGGAATTCATGGGAAGCACTACCACCAATAGAACCGGTATCTGCAATAACTGGGCGGAATTCCAGCCCCATTCTAGTCAGAATATTGCAGTAAGCTTGGTGTAAGGCACTATAAGTATTATCCAAGCACTCTTGTGTTAAGTGGAATGAATAAGCATCTTTCATCAAAAACTCACGTGCACGCATCACGCCGAAACGTGGACGAACTTCATCGCGGAATTTTGTTTGAATTTGGTATAAGGTCGTTGGTAACTGCTTGTACGAGTTAATTTCTTTACGTACTAAATCAGTGATGACCTCTTCATGGGTTGGCCCCAGAACAAAGTCACGGTTATGGCGGTCTTGGAAACGAAGTAATTCAGGACCGAACTTCTCCCAACGGCCAGTTTCTTGCCATAAGTCACCAGGTTGTACTAAAGGCATGAGTATTTCTATACCACCTGCTTTCTCGATTTCTTCACGAACAATCGCCTCAACTTTACGTAAAACACGTAAACCTGATGGTAGCCAGCTGTACAAACCAGATGCATTACGACGGATAAAGCCCGCACGTAGCATTAATTGATGGCTGATTACTTCAGCATTTGCAGGAGTTTCTTTTTGTGTTGAAAGCAGGTAGTTGCTAACTCGCATTCCCAAGATCCAATAGTAGCTAATAATGAGCGACATTTTAGCACTTGAAGTGAGGTTGTCACTCGATAATTGGCCTCAAAGGGGCAAATAAACACAGTAGGAGCCATTTATAAAAGCTAGTGGAGAGAACAAGATTAGACTAAAACTTATTTATCACGTCTATCGCCAATTTTTCTCGCTGGGTTGCCGGCCATAATCGCAAAATCGGGTACATCTTTAGTGACAATACAGCCCATGCCAATAATTGCTTGATTGCCAATAGTGACACCGTCAACAATCCCAGCCTGTGCACCAACCCATACATCTTCACCAATGGTGATACCTCTAGAGCTTACACCTTGCTGATAGATAGGCGAGTCAGGTTGCATACCATGGTTGAAAGCATAAATAGTGACATTATTGGCTATGCGGGTACGATCACCTATGTGGATACCAGCTTTGCCCCCATCTAAGCTACTACCGTGATTAATGGCGACTTCATTGCCCATGGTGATTGGACCATGTAAGAAAGACTCAGCAGCAATCATACATTTATCACCCAAGGTAATAGTGCGTCCTGGTTCGGCAAAGATATTTGCTTCAGGTGCAATAAAGCAATGACTACCTATTTCGACTGTCTCAAGAAGACTTAATTGCTGTTGAATATGTTGTTGCCAGGGTTCAGCCCAAATTAGATGCTTGGGTTTCAATGAAAAATATAACCAAGGCATCCAAGATAGGCGCTTTTTATGCTGGGTTTGATAATCAATATTCATGACATTTCAAACTTTTCTATGGAACTGGGTTTTAGCTCCAATACCTGAACTTGGTGACTGGTCACTTGCCATAAAATATCTTGATCATACAAAGCCACTTGATAAATTTTGGGATCCGCTTTTGCTTTTTTATATGCAGGTCTTGGGTCTTGAGCTAAAACGCCTGTAATTAATTTTTGAAAATCATCAATTTCAGGGTGGGCAGTTTGATAAGCATTTATCTGCTGTATTGATAATGCCGAATAATTTACCTTGATGAGCTCTGGTGCTTGCTGTGCCATACCACCTACAGCATTAGGTAACGAGTCTGAAAAGGGGATATAAGGCTTGATGTCAATGACTGGCGTGTTATCTAATAGATCCATACCAGAGATCTCTAACATAACCTTAGCGGATTTTTGCACTACCCTATGTAGTTTAACAACAGATTGCCCTATACCGTTTGGCCTAAAGGTCGCACGCGTTGCAAATACGCCAAGCTTATCATTACCGCCTAAACGTGGTGGCTTAACCGTTGTTTTCCAGCCTTGAGATAGGTTTTCATGAAAACAAAAAACCAACCAAATATGCGAGTATTGTTCAATGCCTCTGACGCAATCAATATGATTAAAGTCACCAACTAATTCTACCCAGCCTTTAACATCAACTAAGCCAGGTTGTCTGGGAATGCCAAACTTCTGTTTATATGGCGTACGGCAATATGCTACCGCAGTGATATTTGACTGAAAATCAGTTGAGATCATGTTTATGAGTTCTTTAATTAGGTTGAGGTTAAATATTAATTATCAATATTTAGCAAAGGCATATATTCGATATAAAACTCATCACAGATTAGTTAATAAACGATATTGCCAATTATTGAGTTTTAATGGCTTTGCCTATGCAAAATGATTGAGAAACGCAGGTGTCATCTGGTTTATCGTTTTGTAAGCATTGTTGAATAATAATGCCATTAGCACCCATTTCGGCTGCTTTTTTTCTTGCTTCAGTCCTGGCTTGAGCTGCACTTGCTGGCACATCATTTGCCTCAACCTGACAATCACTTCCCTCTACCAAACCTAAAATAGTATAACCTTTGGCTGGTTGATTGTTTTGGTCATAAAGGGTGACTTCACCGGGCTTAAAATATTCATTAATGGCTTCGCCATTTAAATTGCTGTTAAAGCTGTATTCTCCAGCGCACGCACTTAAAAGAAGAGACAGTCCACAAACTGCAATCAGTTGAGGTGTAGATATGTTCATTTGCTTGCCATAAGAGATTAGTAGTGGTGTAAGTCTAGAGGAATTGCTTTTGGAGTAAAAGAGCCGAATCAATGATTCGGCTCTTAAAAGTAGATAATTGTTAGAAGGTGTTATTTCATCCCAGGAATCAAGAAGTCATCCATTGATTTGCCACTGTCGACTTCTTTTTTAAATACGGTAGGCATACGGCCTTGACCAGTCCATGTAATGTGCTCACCATCAACTGTAATCTCATACTTGGCTGGACGAGGAGCACGCTTCTTCGGAGCAGGTTTAACTGCAGCTAAATCACCTAAGTCTTCAATTGATAAGCCACTGTCTTCAATTTGCGCAAGAATATCAGCAATACGAGCATTTCTTTCAGCATTTGCTGCTTGCTCTGCTTGCAGTTGTTGCTCACGGTCATCAATTATCTTATTTAGTTTTTCAGCAGTTTCTTTCAGTTCAATTAGTGAAAGCTCTTTTACTGCGGCTTTAAAGCGACGACCGTGTGTCAAAATATCTAAAAAATCACTCATGGTGGTATTAGTCCTGATTATTAAACTTGTCTTGATGTTTAAAACTTATTTATGAAACTAAACTTATTCAATTCAAATAATAGCACCTAAGGGCATATTATTTACGATATCAACTTCTGATAGGAGAGATGATATTAACTTCTTCGTTGTTTTTATATTAATCAGCTAAATAATAGATCTATTATTTAGCCAGTTCAAAATATATTTACAAAAAAGAGGGGTTTAATGTAAATATTACACTTTTTTTTAACTATTTCTTGTCGTTGTCAAATTTCATTGCCAAAACACAGGCACAAAATAATCTAAACAAGCGTTTGAACTCCATTGACGTTAACGTCAACAGGAAGTACAGTTGAGCTATCTTGCATTGGCATTAGCCAATGTGTCGCCCATATACATGAAGATGTAGGAAGGAAACCATATGAAAGTATTGGTGCCAGTTAAGCGCGTCGTCGATGCCAATGTTAAGGTCAGGGTAAAAGCTGATAATACTAATGTAGATACTGCAAACCTTAAAATGGCGTTGAACCCATTTTGTGAAATTGCAGTAGAAGAAGCCGTACGTTTACAAGAAGCCGGCAAAGCCACAGAAGTCATTGTGGTCAGTGTGGGCAGTAAAGCCGTTCATGAACAATTAAGAACCGCAATGGCCTTAGGTGCAGACCGTGCTATTCATGTTGATGCAGCGGACGACTTAGTGCCTCTTTCTATTGCGAAAATTTTGCATGCTATCCAACAAAAAGAACAGGCCGATATCGTGTTGCTAGGTAAGCAATCTATTGATGGTGACAATAACCAAACAGGACAAATGCTTGCAGCGCTTGCAGATATGCCTCAAGCCACTTTTGCCTCAGAAGTAAAAGTAGATGATGGAAAGCTAACTGTGACGCGTGAAGTTGATGGCGGTTTACAAACACTCGCTATGCCTTTACCTGCAATTGTGACCGCTGATTTACGCTTAAATGAGCCACGATATGCAAAATTGCCTAATATCATGAAAGCGAAACGCAAGCCGTTAGAAACAATGACTCCTGACGACTTAGGTGTCGCGCTCAAGTCGCATCAGCAAGTGGTAAAAGTCACGCCACCTACTGAGCGTCAAGCAGGCATCATGGTTTCTTCAGTTGAAGAGTTAGTCGAGAAATTAAGAAACGAAGCGAAGGTGATTTAATATGACTATTTTAGTATTGGCTGAACACGACAATCAGCAGTTAAAATCTGATACGGCTAAAGTAGTTAGCGCAGCAACGGCTATTGGTGGTGACATTCATGTGTTAGTTGCAGGTGAAAATTGCCAAGCAGTTGCAGAGCAAGCTAAACAATTAGCTGGCGTGACAAAAGTACTTGTCGCTGATGCCAGTGTTTATGCCGCTCACCTTGCAGAAAACTTATCAAAACTGATTGCTGCAATAGCAGTTGATTACTCTCATGTACTAGCGGCAGCTTCAAGTGTGGGTAAAGCGACACTTCCACGAGTTTCTGCATTAGCGGATGTTGCTCAAATTTCTGAAATAATCGAAGTGGTGAGTGCTGACACTTTTGTTCGCCCTATTTATGCAGGTAATGCTCTGGCAACAGTACAAAGCTTAGATGATAAGAAAGTCATTACGGTACGTTCGAGTGCGTTTGACGCCGTTGAGCCTACAGGCAATGCAGAGATTGAAGCATTATCTCAAGTGATTGAAGCGCGTACTGAGTTTGTATCACAAACTTTGACAGAGTCAGAGCGCCCTGAGCTAGGTAACGCCGGGGTGATTGTTTCTGGTGGCCGTGGTATGGGAAGTGGTGAAAACTTTGCCATTCTTGAGCAATTAGCAGACAAGCTAGGTGCTGCAGTGGGGGCATCTCGCGCTGCTGTTGACGCTGGTTTTGTGCCGAACGACTTGCAAGTTGGCCAAACAGGTAAAATTGTTGCGCCAGACTTATACATTGCAGTCGGTATCTCAGGTGCTATTCAACACTTAGCGGGCATGAAGGACTCAAAAGTGATTGTCGCAATCAATAAAGATCCTGAAGCGCCTATCTTCCAAGTTGCTGACTATGGTTTAGAAGCTGACTTGTTTGATGCTATTCCAGCACTGAATGCACAGCTATAGCTTTCTCTGCCCATTCACATAATGGGCAATAAGCCTTTATAAAAGGTTTTCGTGTATACGAGAACCTTTTTTTATGGCAAAGCTATTTATGACCAAGGATTATATTACAAGACCATCAATCACTGTCCAAACAAAGTAAAAACGATAAAAAGTATAACTACAGTGATTTGTGTTGTCGGCTTGTTGTAATTGAGGTGGGGTTGTTCGCAGTTTTAGGTTGAGATGTTATTTATCACTCTATAAGCTAATTTAGGCTGGCAATAATCTAATACTCTATGTTTGTATGGGTCTGAGCGTTGATAGCAATCACTTCTTAGATTGTTATCAATACTTAGTAGAGGCGCATCAGGTAAGAGTAAAGTTAAGTTGGGTGATGCCAATAACTTAACTGGAAAGGGTTTGATGCCGAAGCAGTTGTGTATATCAAAACACGCTGTTGGGGCAGTTTCCGAAAGGAACTGCACTGTCATAGTAATGTTTATGGCGACATAAGCGAGATGATATCAACTGATATCGAGTTACTGTGGAGTGCTACTGAAAAGTCTTCAGATGATATTTTATATTATCTTACCTTATCAGTTTCTCTTCACTCGTATTCAACGAAGAAAATATAAGAAAATGATAATTACAAGTTATGCCGACTCGGCTTTGTCTCTATTACCTCCTGTTATTGCTATTTTGCTTGCGGTTGTGACTCGCAAAGTACTGCTTTCTCTTGGGGTGGGGATCATTATTGGTGCACTGCTTTTAACCGACTTTTCACCAATAAACACTGCAAGTTTCATGGGTGATACGGTTACAGGGTTATTTTGGGAAGACGGTGCAGTTAATGACTGGAACGTTTATTTACTGGGCTTTTTAATTTTCCTAGGCATGATCACTGCGCTCATTACTGTGAGTGGTAGTTCTCGTGCATTTGCTCATTGGGCAAGACAACGCATTCGTAATAAGCGTGATGCAAAGCTAATGACCATGTTTTTAGGCTGTGTGGTCTTTATTGATGACTACTTTAACAGCTTAGTCGTGGGTTCTATTTCTCGTCCAATCACTGACCGTTACCACATCTCGCGTGCCAAACTTGCTTACTTGTTAGATTCAACAGCAGCGCCTGTGTGTGTTATCTCGCCTATTTCAAGTTGGGGGGCTTACATTATTGCACTGATTGGCGGCATTCTGGTAACACATGGTTTCACTGAAGTTGGTCATCTCAGTGCATTTGTACAGATGATCCCAATGAACTTTTATGCGGTATTTGCATTGTTATTGTTACTTTGCGTCGCCTTCTTCACTCTTGATGTTGGACCGATGCGTCAACATGAGTTGAATGCGCAACGTGGTGAATTGTTTGATGAGTCAAAAGGGCAACCACCTGGGGCGACATCTGATTTGCCTGAAGGTGAAACAGGTAAAATATACGGATTATTTGTGCCTATCTTGGCTTTGATATTTGCCACTATTTCTTTAATGGTTTCAAGTGGTGCTTCGGCTTTAGCGGCAGATGACAAAGCATTCTCAATTCTTGGTGCATTTGAAAATACCGATGTTGCATGGGCATTATTCTACGGTTCTATTATCGGCTTTGCTGTCACCCTAGTGTTGTCAATTGTACAAAAAGTTGATCGTCAGCTGATTGTTCAAGGCATGCTGGTTGGCGCCAAATCAATGCTGCCTGCTATCTATATTTTATTGTTTGCTTGGACGATTGCCGGTGTCATTGGTCAGTTGGAAACAGGTAAGTACATGGCGAGCCTAGCCACGGGTAATATTCCGTTTGCCTTGTTACCTGCCATGTTATTTTTACTTGCGGGTTTAACGGCATTTTCTACCGGCACTAGCTGGGGTACATTCGGTATTATGCTACCCATTGCAGCAGATATGGCGATGGGTAGTGATAGCACTATGATGCTACCTATGTTATCTGCAGTATTAGCGGGCGCAGTATTTGGCGACCATTGTTCACCGATTTCTGACACAACTATTTTGTCGTCAACAGGTGCAAGTTGTCATCATATTGACCATGTAATGACTCAGTTACCTTATGCGCTGATTGCTGCATTTATCAGTATTATTGGTTACTTGGTGCTAGGTTTTACTCAGTCATTATTGTTAAGCTTTGCGGCGGCATCAGTGGTATTTATCATCTGTGTCTTGCTGCTGCGCATCAAGTCTAATCAGCTTAACGCGCAAGCTGCTTAATACTTAATTTTCGTTAGTTAAAAAACCGCCTAGGGACCTAGGCGGTTTTTTTGTTTGATAAACGTGACAGTGCGATGCCTTTATATTGGATGACTGACTCGCATCAATGACGATAATCAGTATAATTGCTACAAAATTATTTTAAGGAAGTGCAGCGTGGCGCAGTTATATTTTTATTATTCAGCAATGAATGCAGGTAAATCGACCTCTTTACTTCAATCTTCATATAACTACCGTGAACGCGGCATGCATACCTTGGTGATGACAGCATCAATTGATGACCGTTATGGCAAAGGAAAAGTGGCATCACGCATCGGTATTCAAACGGATGCACAAGTGTTTGGTAGCAAAGATGATTTAGTGGACTTAATTGCCACAGCACACGCTCAGCAGGCAATTCACTGCGTATTGGTTGATGAAAGCCAATTCTTGAGTAAAGAACAAGTCAAGCAGCTGACTAAAGTGGTGGATGAATTTGATATTCCTGTGTTGTGTTATGGCCTTCGCACTGACTTTCAAGGGGAGCTATTCACTGGTTCTCAATACTTGCTCGCATGGGCGGACAAGTTGGTTGAACTTAAAACCATTTGTCACTGCGGACGTAAAGCCAATATGGTTGTACGCCTTGATGGTGACGGTAAACCAATGAGAGAAGGTGAGCAGGTCGCTATTGGTGGTAATGAAAGTTATGAGTCAGTTTGTCGGAAACATTTTAGAGAGTTTCTGTGGGACTAACTGATTTGTGAACCATAAAAAACAGCTTCTTTATGAAGCTGTTTTTGTTGATAGCTATATCCTTTACCGAAGTTGGTCAGTTTGAGGATCATGCCGCGCTAGAATGCAGCATTATTAAACAAGACGATATCTTCACTGCTTGATTCAATCTGTTTACGTAGGCTTCTGCTTTGCGTTGCCCAGTAGCTCATGAATACTTTCGCAGTCGCAAGTTTGTTTTGATAATACTCAGTTTCATCAGTGCCCGCGGCTAGCGTCGCTAATGAAGCGCTAGCAACGCGGCACCACATCCAAGCTAATGCCGTGATGCCAAATAACTGCATATAAGGCATAGAGGCTGCGCCTAACAAGTCAGGGTTTATACCCGCTGCCTTCACTAAATAACCTGTAGCACGCTCTAAGTCGCCTGCAGCATCTGTTAATCCCGCTAAATAAGGCTGCATCTCAGTATTACTTGATTGTGCTTGCACCAATTCAGTGACCATTTTTGACCACACTTGCAGTGTAGCGCCCTTATCACTGAGTAATTTTCGCCCGACTAAGTCGAGTGCTTGAACCCCGTTTGTACCTTCATAGATCATCGCGATGCGAATGTCTCGTACAAACTGCTCCATGCCCCATTCATTGATATAACCGTGTCCACCAAATATTTGCTGCGCATCGACACAGGCTTTGAAACCTTGATCTGTTACAAACCCTTTTACAATAGGGGTGAATAACGCGGCTAACGCGCCAGCTTGCTTAGCGACAGCTGCATCATCACTGCGCTCAGCTTGATCTAACCATAAGGCTTGTTGTGCTAATAATGCTCGCGAACCTTCATTGAAAGACTTTTGCGAAAGTAGCATTCGTCGAACATCACCGTGAACTAGAATTGAGTCGGCCTTGTCATCGGGTTGCTTTACACCGCTCAGCGCTCGGCCTTGAATACGATCTTTGGCATAAGCTAAGGCGTTTTGGTAAGCAATGTCTGATACGCCTAGGCCTTGAATTCCGACACCAAGCCGAGCCTGATTCATCATAGTGAACATTGCACGTAAGCCTTGATGAGGTTCACCAATTAACTCTCCAACGGCATTGTCAAAAACCATTACACAGGTTGAGTTGCCATGGATCCCCATTTTATGCTCCAGCGCTGATGCACAAAGCGTATTTGCTTGACCTAAACTCCCATCTTCATTGATTAATACTTTCGGTACCGCGAACAAAGAGATGCCTTTCACACCTTCTGGAGCATCAGGTAATCTAGCGAGCACTAGATGGACAATGTTTTCAGCTAAATCATGATCGCCAGACGAAATAAAGATTTTTTCGCCGCTGATGGCGAAAGTATTCTCTGTGTGAGGTACTGCTTTGGTTCTTAACAACGCCAAATCGGTTCCTGCGTGAGATTCTGTTAGGTTCATGGTGCCAGTCCATTCACCGCTAACCAGTTTTGGCAGATATTTTTGCTTTAATGCGTCATCCCCATGAGCATGAATGGCTGCGTAAGCGCCATGTGTTAGCCCAGGATACATAGCAAAGGCCATGTTGGTTGCGGTTTTCATTTCAGTGGCAAATAGCCCTACAACTTCAGGTAAGCCTTGGCCACCAAAGTCAGGATCACAAGTTAACGTTGCCCAGCCATTGTCAACATACTGCTCATATGCCTGCTTGAAACCGTTAGGGGTAATTACTTTACCTTGTTCTAATTGGCAGCCTTCTAGGTCGCCACTGGCATTGATAGGCAACATCACTTCTGTTGTAAATTCAGCAACACCTTCAAGAATGGCGCTGACAAGATCCTCATCAAACTCATCAAAGCCCCTTAAAGGCTGTTGGTAAACATTAAGTAATTCCGACAGGAGAAATTGATAGTCACGCAATGGCGCTTGATATACAGGCATAGTCTTTCCTTAGTCTTGCTGAATGTGTGTTACTGTCTTAATGACAGTAAATGAGCTTCTAGCTTGTTATTATTTACCCACTGTAGCTAATTTGGAGCAAAAACTCAGCAACTTTTTGATGAACATAGTTGCCTATTTTAACTGTTAAAGTTCAGTACCTTACGGTTATATTAAAACGCTCATTTTAAATGTGACAATCTATTCCTCACCGCTGCACGAGTTTGGTCGATTGACGTGACTATCTTATCAACTGAGTCAGGATTGGTGGCGTAATCTTCCCAGTGCAGTTGCCAGACTTGTTTTAATGATTCTGCCGCTTGATTAAGATCATTAGAGGTAATGAGGCTTAAGTCATGTATAAGGCCGACTTTTACCCAGCCATTTCTAGGATTTCCTAACACATCATTATTATCATAATAATTTGCGTAAACAATGTGCTCAAGTTCAGAAAGCTGCAATAGCATTTCAAAGCTAGATTGGCGAATATTGGCATTGTGTTCAGTCACTTCCATTCGCCAAACGTTATAACTAAATCCAACTAACGCAAATACCATGCTAAAAATGGCTGTGAGTTGAAACCAAAATTGGTGTTTAGAAATGGTGCTGATGATTTTCACAGATACTCTCCGCTAATAGTTGAACTATCATTGTAGCAATTAGCTTTATTGTTGCGCGGGTTAGAATATATGGCTGATTCGCTAGAGGAGTCACACGGTGGTGAGCAGTTTGTTATTGAATTTTTCACCGTGTTTGAATGATAAACCCAAGTTACACGGTCTGATTAG
Organism: Shewanella maritima; assembly: GCF_043643735.1. Lineage (GTDB taxonomy): Bacteria > Pseudomonadota > Gammaproteobacteria > Enterobacterales > Shewanellaceae > Shewanella > Shewanella maritima_A. The sequence goes on along the minus strand of NZ_JBHZSM010000001.1, from coordinate 54,062 downwards.
AGAACAAAATAAACGTTTTGGGTATGGAAAATTAATTGAAAAGGACACTACCATGACAACTATGTCTAAATTATTGCTGTCACTAACAACCGCAGCGATTATGATGCTGGTATTGATGGCTAATCAGGCACCGTCGGCAATGTCAGATTCTATTAAAGCACCGCAATTCACTTTAGAAAATAACTTAAATGAAGCCATTTCATTAGCAGATTTTCATGGTAAGCCGGTGATTTTGCATTTTTGGGCGACTTGGTGCCCTTACTGCAAAAGGCTTCAACCTGGTTTGGAACAACTTCGCTTACGTCATCAAGACTCAGATTTAGTGATATTGGGTATTAGCATTTTAGAGGAAGAAGGTGCGGAACCCGCTGCAGTGCTAAAGCAAAATGACATCAATTTCATGACATTACTTGAGGGTGATAAGGTTGCCCAGTTGTATGAAGTGCAGGGCACTCCCACAACTGTATTTATTAATCGTAACGGTGAGATTGTGTGGAAAACATCAGTATCAGATCCTTTTGACCCTGATATTTCCAAAGCTGCAGAGTTTATATTGCAGTAATGCATTAGGTGATAATGTGATGCTTTTTCCAGAAACTGACAGCATGTTGTAATACTTTCTCAGGCGCTTCAATTTGAGGATAATGACCAATTTGCTGTAACTCGACTGTATCGGCATCTTTGATTAGCTGATCAAATCGATCAACAATTGATTGGCCTGAAATGGGATCTTCAATACCATTAATTAACCTAAGTGGCGGACTAAAGTGTTGTAATGCCTCAGTCCATCGTTGTCGGTTTTGTTTTCGTTCATTCATGTACCGTATGAGTACATGAAATACCTTCTTGCCTTGATTGTATTGCATTAATTGCCAGTGTTGCTTTAATTCTATTTCCGTCAATGGAATACCACAAATGCGGTCAAAGCTTCGATTGAAATCCTTAAACGTCATGAATTTGGCAATGATTGCGCCAATAGGCGTTGCAAGCAACTTCTGGATAAGTATTGGTCGTGTTGCCTCTGGGAAAATACCACCGTTGAGAAGTATGCAGCTGTTAATGTTCAGTGTCATTTGCAGCTGGTTGTGTCTTGCTAATAACTCCTGAGCCACAGTGTCACCGTAGTCATGGGCCAGTATATGGCATTGCTGAATTTTGTATTTGGCTAGTACAAACTCCACTAAATCGGCTTGATCTCTCAAGCTATATCTCGCATTCGTTGGTTTATCTGACAGACCATACCCCAACATATCAAGTGTGATCAGTGAAAAGTGTTCACTCAACTGTGACCATAAAGGCTGCCAGTCATAACTAGACGTTGGAAAACCATGGATTAATAGTAAGACTGGTTTGTGAGCTTGTAGAAGGTGTTTAACAAATATTTTCTGGCTAGAAATACTGCTACCGTCCATAGCCACAGCGTTAAATGAAATATGTTCGCCTGTTTGATGCCAGGGTAAAAGTGTATTCATCATACTCGCCAAAGTTATTTAAGTTAATACTAATGTGCATTGCTAACTTGTTGAGTGCAATAAGTTAATCAAAATATCATTAAGTTGAGTACTAGATATCAACTCGACCATAATCTTAATCATTGGCAAAAATGAATAGAGTAATGGCTATTGCTTGGTTGATAAATGGATTTGGCACGAAAAGTGCAGCTACATGGCAAACGTAAATCTTTTGACGGAGTTCCCATGTATTCGGCATACGCATTATCTGATGATGAAACTGTTGACGGTTCAATCGCCCAACTGAAAGACTCGAATACCATGAGCGAGACTTGTGGCCTGCTTGTTAATCAAGCTTGCACTGAGTCGGCAGTTGTACCGGAAATCAAAGAGGCTGCCAATATGTCTAACCAAATGGCGCATATACTTCAAGCCATGCCTTCTGGCGTGGTGATCATCGATGGTGATGGTGTCGTGACATTGGCAAATCCAGTAGCGACAGAATTACTTGGCAGGCCTCTACAAGGTTTACGGTGGTTCGACATTATTAATCGTGCTTTTGCTCCTCAAAAAGATGACGGTCATGAAGTGTCACTCAAAAATGGTCGAAGAGTGAAGCTGGCAATTACCCCATTAACACCTGAACCGGGTCAAATTATCGTGCTGACCGATTTGACCGAAACCCGTTTATTACAAAAGAACTTGTCCCATCTGCAGCGATTGTCTGCTCTAGGTAAGATGGTGGCAACGCTTGCACATCAAGTCAGAACGCCATTATCGGCTGCACTTTTATATGCATCAAACCTTTCAAGTCCCAAATTGAATGAGCCAGCCAAAAAGCGTTTTCAATCAAAACTGCTCGATAGGTTAAATGAACTTGAGCGCCAAGTTAACGATATGCTGTTGATGGCTAAGGGTCGCCAAGATGATTTATCTGAGTGGGTTAAGTTTGACGATATCATTGATGTGGTTGTGGCCAACTGTGAGCCCATTGCAGATAAGCATGATTGCCAATTGTCAGTGAATTTAAAATCACAATACCCATTAAAAGCTAATCTGAATGCACTGAGTTCTGCTATCAATAACTTAGTGATCAATTCGGTAGAAGCTGGCGCATCTACAATTAAAATTGAAGCGCATGAAACCCAAGAACAACTCATTTTGGATGTGGTTGATAACGGTAAAGGCTTGTCAAAAGCACAACAACAACAAGTATTGGAACCCTTTTTTACCACTAAGCAGCAAGGCACGGGGCTTGGATTAGCGGTTGTGCAATCGGTTGTATTGAACCATGGTGGCAAAATACAGCTAAGTTGTGCGCCGGGTGAGGGGTGTCACGTTCGCCTATCATTTACTAAACTAAGTGAAGCAGAGCAACATATGGAGTCGTTTGCCCAAGGAGGAAAGGATGCCTGAAGCTAAATTACTATTAGTAGAAGATGACGCGGCTTTAAGAGAGGCGTTACTCGATACCCTTATGCTTGCACAATATGAGTGTGTTGATGTTGCTAGTGCAGAAGACGCAATTTTAGCACTAAAACAAGATAGCTTTGATATGGTTATTAGTGATGTGCAAATGGAAGGGACCGGTGGTATTGGTTTACTGAATTTTTTACAACAACATCATCCAAAATTACCCATGCTGCTGATGACTGCATTTGCCACGATTGATAGTGCTGTTGAAGCCATCAAGCAAGGTGCTGTGGATTATTTATCAAAACCTTTTGCGCCAGAAGTATTACTTAATCAAGTTTCGCGTTATTTACCCCAAGAGTCTAACAAGGGGCAACCAGTGGTGGCTGATGACAAGAGTCATGCATTACTGGCATTAGCGCAACGTGTTGCTCAGTCTGAAGCCTCTGTGATGATCATGGGACCAAGTGGTTCAGGTAAAGAAGTGCTTGCACGATATATTCACGATAATAGTCTGAGAAGTGATCAGCCTTTTATTGCTATCAATTGTGCAGCAATCCCTGAAAATATGCTTGAAGCCACACTTTTTGGTTATGAAAAAGGCGCATTTACAGGGGCTTATCAAGCCTGTCCTGGTAAGTTTGAGCAAGCTCAGGGCGGCACATTGCTACTTGATGAAATATCAGAAATGGAGCTGGGTTTACAGGCTAAATTGCTGCGAGTTCTGCAAGAGCGAGAAGTCGAGCGTTTAGGTGGGCGTAAAACCATTAAACTGGATGTGCGTGTGTTAGCCACCTCCAATCGCGATTTAAAAGCCATGGCGACTAGCGGCGAGTTTCGTGAGGACTTGTACTACCGAATCAATGTTTTTCCACTTACTTGGCCAGCGCTATACCAACGCCCAGCTGATATTGTGCCTTTGTCAAAACATTTACTGTCAAAACATGCCCAAAAGCTTAACATTAACCCCGTTCCTGAGTTAGGTGAAACGGCGGTGCGTCGGCTGTTAACTCACCGATGGCCTGGTAATGTGCGTGAATTGGACAATGTCATTCAGCGGGCGCTTATTTTACATAATGGTAATGAGATAAACGTGAATGACATCATTATTGATTCTGAAGATGTTCAGTTAGCTACAGAAAGCCAGATTTCTACGCCTGTTCAAGAAGTAGAAGCGCTCGGTTCTGAACTGAAAGCACAAGAGCATGTGATCATTCTTGAAACGCTCACTCAGTGCAATGGCAGTCGTAAGAAAGTTGCTGAAAAGCTTGGTATAAGTGCCAGAACTTTACGGTATAAAATGGCTAAGATGCGTGACATGGGAATTCAAATCCCTGCTTAAAACTAACCTATATAATTTTTTTAATTTAATCAATGTTATAACTAGCCATACCAATTAGAAGGGAGGCTAGTTTTTATTTTTTCTCACTTCCACTCCACTTTTGGCATCCAATTTGCTTTATCTGTATATACGCTAAATATCGCCGTCAATTATTCGACGAAGGAGCTCAATCATGCAGATTACAAACAACCCATTACTACAAGAAATGCAAGCGTTAAGCGGTAGTATTAGTCCTTCTGCTGAGGCAGGTATTAGCCAGCAAGTTAACAATACTCAAGGAACAGATTTCGGCCAGTTGTTGTCACAAGCTGTTGGTGGTGTGTCTGGTTTACAACAGCATTCTTCCAGTCTTGCGACACGCTTAGATATGGGTGATACCACGGTTACTTTATCTGACACTGTCATTGCCCGTGAAAAGGCGGGTGTTGCATTTGAAGCGACGGTACAGGTAAGAAACAAGTTGGTTGAGGCGTACAAAGAAATCATGAGCATGCCAGTGTAACTTCTGTCTGGTGAATCTGAGTGTTAGTAAGAATAATAATTTAAGTAGGTATTGATTGTGAGCACAGACGTAATGGTTGGAACGGACGCCGCAGTAGGCACTGGCGTCCAACAAGAAAACAAACCAGGACTGCTAGGCAACTTTGGCGGTGCAGACATCATGCGTCAGGTGATCATGGTCCTTGGTCTTGCAATATGTTTGGCGGTGGCTGTCATTATTATGATGTGGGCGCAGGAGCCAGATTATCGTCCATTAGGTAAGATGGACACCACAGAAATGATCCAAGTGCTGGACGTTCTTGATAAAAATAAAATTGCTTACAATATCAGCGTTGATGTTGTCAGTGTGCCAGAAGATAAATATCAAGATGTAAAACTGCTATTGAGTCGTGAAGGTATTGAAAGCAGCACTCGCGCTGATGACTTTTTAACGAAAGATAGTGGTTTTGGTGTCAGTCAACGTATGGAGCAAGCAAGACTTAAACATAGCCAAGAGTTAAACCTTGCTAGAGCAATTGAAGAACTGCGTAGCGTGACCCGAGCTAAAGTTATTTTAGCGCTGCCAAAAGAAAATGTGTTTGCCCGCAACGCTTCTAAACCCAGTGCCACAGTGGTGATAAGTGTTAGACGTGGCGCTTTAGGTCAAGAAGAAGTCGATTCTGTGGTTGATATTGTTGCTTCTGCAGTACAAGGGCTAGAACCTGCACGTGTAACCGTAACAGACTCTAATGGCCGTTTACTTAACTCTGGTTCACAAGAAGGGACGTCAGCTCGTGCTCGCCGTGAATTAGAAATCGTGCAGCAGAAAGAGGCTGAATATCGCACTAAAGTTGAATCAATTTTGATGCCTATTTTAGGTCCTGAAAACTTCACCTCTCAAGTTGATGTCAATATGGACTTTACCGCTGTCGAGCAAACGGCTAAACGTTTCTCTCCAGACTTGCCTGCCGTACGTAGTGAGATGACGGTAGAGCGCAATACTACAGGTTCAGGCATTGGTGGTATTCCAGGCGCGCTAACCAATCAACCACCAATGGAGTCTGATATTCCTCAAACGGCTGAAGAAGCTGTCAGCAATAACTCAAATGGCAGCAGCCACCGTGAAGCCACGCGTAATTTTGAATTAGATACCACTATCAGTCACACCCGTCAGCAAATTGGCAATGTGCGACGTGTAAGTGTTTCAGTCGCAGTCGATTTTAAAACAGGTCCAGTTGGTGAAGATGGGCAAGTGACTCGCGTACCGAGAACACCAGAGGAATTAAGCAATATTCGTCGTTTACTAGAAGGCGCAGTTGGCTTTAGCAGTCAACGTGGTGACATGTTAGAAGTCGTCACTGTGCCATTTATGAATCAATTGATTGAAGAAATGCCAGCACCGAAAATGTGGGAACAACCTTGGTTCTGGCGAGCAGTGAAATTTGCTTCAGGCCTAATTGTGATTTTGGTGCTGATTATCTTTGTGGTTCGACCAATGATGAGAAAATTGATGAATCCAGATGGCATCGAAATGCCTGAAGAAACACGCTTAGGTCAAGAGTTGGCTGAAATTGAAGACCAATATGCGGCAGATACACTGGGTATGTTAAATACCAAAGAAGCTGAATACAGTTATGCTGATGATGGTTCGATTCAAATACCAAATCTGCATAAAGATGATGATATGATTAAAGCCATCCGAGCATTGGTGGCGAATGAACCTGAATTATCCACCCAAGTAGTGAAGAACTGGTTACAAGACGATGAGCAATGATGAAAACGGCGACGTAAACAAAGCAGAAGGCTTTGACCCAGATTCGCTGACTGGGATCGAAAAAACAGCAATTTTATTATTGAGTCTTAGTGAAGCAGATGCTGCGTCAATTTTAAAGCACCTTGAACCCAAGCAGGTTCAAAAGGTGGGTATGTCGATGGCGGCGATGGATGAATTCGGCCAAGAAAAAGTCATAGGTGTTCATAAACTGTTTTTAGATGATATTCAAAAGTTCTCATCAATTGGCTTCAACAGTGAAGAGTTTGTGCGAAAAGCATTAACGGCGGCGCTCGGTGAAGACAAAGCGGGCAACTTGATTGAACAAATCATCATGGGTAGCGGCGCGAAAGGCCTTGATTCGTTGAAGTGGATGGACGCCCGTCAGGTGGCCACCATTATTCAAAATGAGCACCCTCAGATCCAGACGATTGTTTTATCATATCTTGAACCCGATCAAGCGGCTGAAATTTTCAGTCAATTCCCTGAAAATACACGTCTTGATTTAATGATGCGTATTGCCAACCTAGAGGAAGTTCAGCCTGCAGCGTTGCAAGAGCTAAACGACATTATGGAGAAACAATTCGCAGGTCGTGGGGGCGCACAAGCCGCGAAAATGGGTGGCTTGAAAGCTGCTGCGAATATCATGAACTTCTTAGATACAGGCGTTGAAAGCCAGATTATGGAAACCATGCGTGAATCTGATGAAGAGATGGCACAGCAAATTCAAGATCTTATGTTCGTGTTTGATAACTTAATGGATGTGGACGATCGTGGTATTCAGGCATTACTGCGTGAAGTGCAGCAAGATGTGCTGATGAAGTCGCTTAAAGGTGCTGATGACGCATTGAAAGAGAAAATCCTATCCAACATGTCTAAGCGTGCAGCAGAGCTGCTCAGTGATGACCTTGAAGCAATGGGGCCTATTCGGATCAGTGAAGTGGAAGTGGCACAAAAAGAGATCCTTGCAATTGCTCGTCGCTTAAGTGACAGTGGTGAAATTATGCTAGGTGGCGGTGGTGGAGACGAGTTCTTATAACCGTCAAACTTGAAGCATTTCTCTGGCTTTGCAAATAAGAAGTAATCAACATGGCTGAAAATAAAACAGGTAAATCAACAAGCAATGCCGATGAGGAATTTAGTCATTGGCAGCTTCCTGATGTAACTGAAACTCCAGATTCGACAACCTCTAATGTTTTTGGTCATGTTGCTAAACCCTATGAGCGAGCGCAAGTTGAAGAGGAAGAAGCAGTTGCCCCGTTAACGATGGCTGATCTTGAGCAAATGCAACTTGCTGCCGAGCAAGAAGGCTTTGAGCAAGGCGAAGCGAAAGGTCATCAACAAGGGCTTGAAAAAGGTAGATTAGAAGGGCTCGAACAAGGCCATAAAGAAGGATTTGAACAAGGTGTGGCCCAAGGATTTGAAGAAGGCAAGCAACAGGCATTAGTCGTATTAGACAAACTGAACCAATTAGTGGCTCAATTTGAACAGCCGCTCGCCATTCTTGATGCTGAAGTGGAAGCCGAAATATTGACACTTGCTAGCAGTTTAGCAAAATCTGTCATCAGTCATGAGCTGAAAACCCAACCTGAGCAAATTCTTACCGCTCTTCGTCTGGGTATTGATGCACTACCCATCAAGGACCAACTGGTTAAAATACGTGTAACTGCTGATGATGCAAAATTGATTAAGCAAATGTACACGCCAGAACAATTGCAACAACATCAGTGGCAATTAGATGTAGATCCTGGGTTAAACCAAGGTGACTTGATGATTGAGAGTTTACGCTCATCAATTGATTTGACCTTAGCACAACGTATGGAACAAGTGTTGAGTGAATTTGATAGCAATGCTCAGCACATGAAGCAGCAAATACACGAAGCTAAATCAGGCTCTCACTATCAAAGTGCTGAGGTTGAAGATTTAGCATCGAATAAAACTCAGTGGCAAGCTATCTCAAGTATATCGCTTGAAGATGAACAAGACACCCAATCATCAAACCGCTCTCAAGTTTCCGACGATTCAAGCTGCAATGAATCAAACTCTTCTCTTCAAACTGCGTCAGAGCATACTTCGGCTGATCAAGTTGTTGATGCTCAAACTACCAATGCCCAAACTACCAGAGAACAAACGCCAGCAGAGCCAGTAAACACAACACAAGATAATGAGCAGGTTGGGCAAACAGCTGGTGAGCGAGGTTTACAACCAGAATCCGATAACCTACAAGGTGATATCGATGAGCCGTCAACACCAACTCCTTAATAAATTGATTGCGCACCAGCAAAAAGTCGTGCCATTGCGCCCCGTCGCCAGTGGGCAATTAGTGCGAGTTGTTGGACTAACCCTTGAAGCTACTGGTTGTCGAGCACCTGTAGGCAGTCTTTGCTCTATTGAAACCACTGCAGGTGAATTGGTGGCAGAGGTTATTGGTTTTGACGATAAGCTACTTTACCTTATGCCAGTTGAAGAACTGCGTGGTGTATTGCCTGGGGCAAAAGTAAAACCACTAGGTGAGCAATCGGGTCTAGATGTTGGCTTATCCTTATTAGGCAGAGTATTGGATGGCAGTGGACAACCACTAGACGGGCTAGGGCCATTACACACAGATCAAAAAGCTTCTCGTCACGGCCCTTATATTAATCCTTTGGCAAGGCGGGCAATTACTGAACCCTTAGATGTTGGTGTGCGAGTGATCAACTCGATGCTTACTGTGGGTAAGGGACAGCGCATGGGACTCTTTGCCGGCTCAGGTGTGGGTAAAAGTGTACTGTTAGGCATGATGACGCGGGGGACCACCGCCGATATTATTGTTGTTGGTTTAGTCGGTGAGCGTGGGCGAGAAGTAAAAGAGTTTATTGAAGAAATTTTGGGCGAAGAAGGCCGTGCACGCTCGGTGGTGGTAGCAGCCCCTGCTGATACATCGCCTCTAATGCGATTAAGAGCCTGTGAAACATCAACTCGTATAGCTGAGTACTTTCGTGACTTAGGTTATAACGTATTGTTATTAATGGATAGTTTAACCCGTTACGCTCAAGCTCAGCGTGAAGTCGCGCTGGCAGTCGGTGAGCCTCCTGCAACAAAAGGTTATCCGCCTTCGGTGTTTGCCAAATTGCCAAGGCTAGTTGAAAGAGCTGGTAATGGTGGACCGGGGCAAGGTTCGATTACAGCTTTTTATACCGTACTGACTGAAGGTGATGATCAACAAGATCCCATTGCGGATGCATCGCGGGCTATTTTAGATGGGCACATTGTATTGTCTCGCCAGCTCGCTGACTCTGGTCATTACCCTGCGATTGATATAGAAGCCTCAATTAGCCGCGTAGCTCCCATGGTGATCACTGATGAACACTTATTAGGTATGCGTAAAGTGAAACAGATGTACTCTCTTTATCAGCAAAACCGTGACTTGATTTCTATCGGTGCATATTCACAGGGCAGTGATCCTAAAATTGATAATGCCATTCGACTGCAGCCTGCTATGAATGCTTTTTTACAACAGAGTTTTAAAGAAGCCATAAGCTTTGAAAATAGTGAGTTGATGATGAGTCAAATCGCTGCTCAATGCCAATAACCCCTTACTTACAGAGTTTAATCTGACAAAGCATCTCAAACTGCTGAGATGGTGACAAGGAAAAGCCATTGCAACGTAAAGACCCGCTACTGACTGTGCTGAAACTTGAAAAAGACGCTGAAGAACAAGCGGCTTTGCAATTACGCTCGGCTCAATTAGAAGCGCAAAAACGTCAAACCCAGCTCAATGCGCTTAATGAATATCGGCTCGATTACATGAAACAAATGGATGGCCATACTGGACAAGCGTTAAGTGCAAACCACTATCATCAGTTTCATCGATTTATTAAACAGGTTGATGAAGCGATTGGTCAACAAGTCGGTGCTGTACGAGAGGCTGAAACGCAAGTTGGATATCGCCAAAAACATTGGCAAGAAAAGCAGCAAAAGCGAAAAGCAGTAGAAATGCTATTAGATAAGAAACGTCATATAGCACAAGTCGCAGAAGATAAGCGTGAGCAAAAAGCATCAGATGAATTTGCCACGCAACAATACTTTCGTAATAAAAATCGCTAACAAGATTACCCGTTAAAGATCAGAGCTAGTACTTGGCCTTTTTTCTGAATCGTCAATGTCTAACTCTACAGCGTTATCAGCTATAGGTAATGATAAATATTGCTCAAAGGTATTTTCCCCCCAAGCGACAAGTAACCCATCCCTAAAGAGTAAAGGTGTACATTCATCTTTCGTCGTTTTACCGTCAGATTTAACATGGTGTGTACGATAAAAAAGTACTTTATACAGCCCATCTTGAGCCGTTTTGGCCTCAACAAAATCAGCACGACCAAGCATCTGAATGATGTCCGTTTCGGGGGTGCCGAAACTTAGCTCAGTGACTTTTTGCTGGTTATAGGCTTGTCTATCTTCCCATGATCTGTCTTCAGGTTTTGGCTCATAAACCACCATCACAACCGCTACAAAAATCAAATAGGCGATAAATATGCCACCAATTATGTAGGAAACTTTATTATTCACTGTTGGGCCTGTCTTCCATTAGTTATTGCGTAGCTAATTTAACAAATACTGGCTAAATTACTTAACCCTAAATTGTTTCAAATTAATATTCAGCGGCATATTCGATTGTAATTGGGCCAGTTTATAGCTGAGTCTAGCCATTTCTTTACCATCGGCAAGCTTTTGTGCTTGTTTGGCGCCTAGCTTGTCGAGTAACCGATATAAGTTGGCCAAATTACGAAACTTATTCAATAAATCTGCTGCTGACTTGGGGCCGATACCGGCTATGCCTGGGATTTTATTGCCACTATCGCCAGCTAGTGCTAAAAAATCTAAAAACTGATTCTGCTGAACTCCAAGCTTTTGCTCATAGGCAGTGATATCAAAAGGTGCTTGCTTAAAATGGTCCCATAAAATGAGGTTATGTTGTGGCAGTTGGCTAAAACCTTTATCGGTAGATGCGATGATGACTTGGCCCTTTTCAGCGACTTTGACGGCTAATGTGGCAATGACATCGTCGGCTTCAGATTCCGCATCGAATGATTGTAACCCTTGCTCATTGAAACGCGCTTTCAATTGGGTTAAGCCCTTCGCCAGAGGTTCTGGCATTGGTTTGCGTCCTTTTTTATAGTCAGGATATAACTTTTTCCGCCATGACTCTTTATCGCCATCCCAAACAAGAATGATATGTGTTGGCTGGTGGTGTTTTCGCATTTTGCTGAGTGCACCTAAGCATTGGTTTGCTAATGTGTCCATGTCATCATCACTGGGTAATGCTGCATGGAAGCGGCGCACAAGGTTTAGTCCATCAATAATCAGTAGTTTATTCATTATTTTTTTAATGTATAGCAGGGGATATATTCACTACCAGGCAATTTCATTCTTTGTTGTTTTACAAAGCTTTGTAGTAGCTGGTCTAATAACGTCATTAACTTTGGATCACCACTAATCTCAAACGGGCCTTTGTGCTTAATGAGATCAATCGTACTGCTTTTGACATTTCCAGCAACAATACCTGAAAACGCTTTACGCAGATGAGCGGCTAGTTCACCTGGCGTATTATCAAGATACAGGTTTAAATTTGCCATAACTTCATGGGTGGGATCAAAAGGTAATTGAAATTCAGGTTCAATTTTCATTAACCACTGATATTGATAAGCATCACCGGTATTCTTACGGTACTGTTTTACCTCACTCATGCCTTGTTTCATAATTTGCGCGACTTGAATTGGATCATCAATCACGATTTGATATTTGTTTTGCGCAATTGGACCTAGTGTGGCACCAATAAAGGTGTCTATTTGATGAAAATACTCAGCACTTTCCTTGGGGCCAGTTAGCACAAGCGGCATTGGTATTGCGTGATTAGGTTCGTGAAGTAGAATGCCTAAAAGATACAGTAACTCTTCTGCAGTGCCTGCACCTCCAGGGAATATCACAATTCCATGTCCTATACGAACAAAGGCTTCTAAACGTTTTTCAATGTCAGGTAAGATGACAAGCTCATTGACAATTTGATTTGGCGGTTCAGCTGCAATAATGCTCGGCTCCGTTAAACCAATGTATCGTGCATTATTGACTCGTTGCTTAGCGTGGCCAATGGTTGCACCTTTCATTGGGCCTTTCATCGCCCCAGGGCCACAGCCAGTACAAATATCTAATTCACGTAAGCCCAGTTGATATCCCACTTCTTTAGTGTACTTGTACTCTGTATCAGAAATACTGTGTCCGCCCCAACAAACTACGACATTTGGATCTTTCATGGGCGAGATCGCTTGAGCATGGCGTAGGATGTCAAAAACCACATTGGTGATATGGGTCGAGTTGGTTAGGTTGATGTGTTTAAGTACATCGTACTTACTGCTGGTGTATATGATATCTCTTAGCACTGCAAATAAGTGCTCTTGAATACCAGCAATGATTTCGCCATCAACAAAGGCTTGCTCTGGTGGGTTGATGAGTTCAATTTGGACGCCACGTTCACGCTGCAGGATATTAATATCAAATGAATGGTATTGACTGAAGAGATCTTCTTCATCATCACTGACAAGGCCTGAGGCAAGTACGGCTAATGAACAGTTGCGATACAGCTTGTATAAATCACTTTTGACGCCTTGCTGTAAACGGTCAACTTCTAATTGGGAAAGTTGGTCTAAACTGCCTCGAGGGCTAATTTTTACTATCATGGGCAACTCCTTGTCGCTCAAGGCTGACCTTAAGCGACAAGGCAGCCAAATCAAATATCAATCACAACGCGATCGCGACCTTGGTTCTTAGCCTTATATAATGCGGCATCGGCACGTTCGAACGCTTCTTCAACTGTTTCATTTTCCATGATTTGTGCTGCACCAATGGATAATGTGACAGTAATGCGCTGATTTTTAAATTTAAATGGGATGTTGCGTATTTTTTCACGAACACGGTTCAACAGCAATGAAATATGTGCTTCATCGACTTCAGGCAATAGCAATACGAACTCTTCACCGCCGTATCTGGCGACAAATTCACTTTCACGCAGCGAATTCTTAAGTGCCATAGCAATCACTTGAAGTGTTTTATCACCCGTTGTGTGGCCAAAGTTATCATTGACAGCTTTGAAGTGATCAATGTCTGTTATGGCAATCCATAGCGGTGTCTTAAAGCGCACATGGTTGCGATATTCCTGATCGAGTCTGTCTTCAAGAGCCGTTCGGTTAGCGAGTTGTGTTAAAGGATCAAGTAAGTTGAGTTTCTGGTGTTCAAACAGTTTCTCTTTGTAGCTGTTAGCTTCTTGGGTGATAGTGCTTAGTTCTTTACGCATTGACTCTATCGACTTTCTTAGAATGGCTTGCTCTCGCTGCTCGAGTGCTTCTTTACGTGATAACACATCTCTAAGTGAAGATAATTGCTCTGTTAATTGCGTTTTGAGATCGGTCATGTCCTCGACATCAACAATAATGCCATCAGCATTGTCGACTCTGAGATTAATTTCTTTATTTAGTTGTTGCTTTAACTGATAACTACGTTGAGTGTTATTGTGCGAACTATTGACGACATCACGTACAACAGTCAGCGCATCGTTTAAAGCATAAAGAAAGTCTTGCGAAGCCGACTTTTCTCTCGCGATATTATCAAGTAACAAGCCTAATATAGTTTGATATGAGTCCAGCAGTACGTCTAAGGTAATGTCACCTTGAAGTACTTCTTTCATAACAAGAACTTGGTCGCGTTGATCTTTTCTGAATTCAATTTCAGAAATCTTTACTGCTAATTCACGGGCAAGTTGTACATGCTGCGGTAAAATTTCATAGTCATCAGACTTTACCAACTCATCTTGTAATATTTGCTCATAAAAGCCGATAAGCGTTTCAACTTTAGGAATATAATCCCATACAGTATGAAATGGTTTATTTAAGTCTTGTTTGAAATATTTTACTTCTTTTTTGACTTTTTCAGGAGCTGAATTGATGCGTTGAATTTGCCTGATGACACGGCTTAACCCTATACGACTGTCTTCCAGTTGTGTCATGGTTTGGCCGTACTGTTTTTTTAATACGCGTTCAACTTCAACTAATTCTGGAAGTGCTTCATCAATGAGATCAAAGTTTTGTAGATTATGACGTAACTTGGCTAATTTGTTATCGAGCTCTAAGTTTTGACCTTTACATGCCAAGCTGAGATGGCCAATAAAATTAACCAGTGATTTGAGCTTGTCATCCTTGTCATTGCTCATTTCTTCTAAAGCGTGTTTTGCTGCATGCAGTTTTTGCTTTAACAATGTAATTTGAGATACAGCAATATTAGAATCTTTCATTCGTTAAAGTTACCACGCTCATTAAGTGTCTGGTCATCAAAAATTAAACAATTTATGCTTAAAAAAACAGCGATTAAACTTGGCCAAAATTGGCATGTAATCACTATTATAGTGACCATTTGCTTATAATGTAAAAGTTAAAGTTTAAACAGCTTAAAATAATGCAATGTAGATCATAAAAGGTCGTTAATCCTCCATATTTATTGTCGGCCATTGTATTTCTTCTGTTGAGTAATTTGATTCTGCTCTCAAAATCCCTCGGTTCAATGCTTGATTTAAATTTAAATACAGTGGATGTGAAAATAATGCTGCTGGAGCAAAGTTTAGTGTTTTCAAGGCAACATAAGTATTATTATGTGGCAGAGATTTTGCGGCTGCTAAAGCAAACTGAACCGTCTCAAATTGAAGTTGAGGCGGGATAAGTATGTCTGGATTATCTAATAGTGGAAGATTGATATGACCAATCTTAGCGCAATAGCGTACTTCTGATTCGGCATGAAAACGCGGAATTGCTTGTTGTTTCGGGATAAGCGTGAATACAGTTTTGATTGACTGTAAAATCTGCTCAGGGTGCACTCGCTTGCTGAAATAGCAAGCTACTAGTCCAGGACGAATTAGATAAGCGGTACAATCTAAATGCTTTTCTAACCCTTCGATGAGTACCTGAGTACGTTTAATTGACTGGGTCAAACCGAGGTTGATATCGTCATCTTTGATGTTTTCAACACACAGAAGCGAAAGACTGCGTTCAGGAGACATCAATTGAGGTTTTGATAACGTTTCCATCAAGGCATGAAAACCTAACATGGATGTTGTTGGTTCAAGCTGGTTACGTTTTTGAGATTTGCTGTAACGATATTTCACCATTTTATATTGTTTACTAATGGCAAGTAAAACGAGAAACAAGACGACTGCAATAATCATCGTCATTATGAAACGCATATAATTAGTGTTGCTGATCTCAACTTCGTTATCTAAGCGATTTTTTAATAAGCCTAATTCAAATTTTAATTTTTGTTCAGTGAGTTTATTAGGACCGTCATTGTGAATAATTGGTTGTTGTTTTTGTTTTCTTAACGCTAACATTTGCTTTAATACATCAACGGTTTCAGACATCATCTCAGATTGCTGATAGGCACTTGCTAAATAATTGAGTGCTTCAATTTGCTCTTCGACTAACGACTTCTCTTTAGCTATTTCGAGTGCTTTTTCTGCGTGCACAATAGTAACTTTCCACATTCTTTCTTTCAGTGTAACTTTCGCAAACAGTAATTCGTTATAAACCAAATAGTGCCTCAGCTTTTTTCCAGCAAATATCTCGTTCGCTTTTTGTAAATAGTCGATGGCTGCTTGCGTGTCATTTAGCTCTGCAAATGATTCGGCGAGATTGTGGTAATTAATTGCAAGCGATATTTCATTGCCTATCTGCGTATTGACTTGCACTGCATTTAAGTAGTAATCAATGGCTTTATGCCACTGTAATTGACCTTTATAAATGATGGCGATGGTGTTAAGAGATTCAGCTATGTGAGGCTGTTGATCCAGTTTTTGATAATTAGATACGGCATTATGGGCATGCTTTAGTGCATCATCCCATTGTTCTAAATCTCGGTAAGTTTTAGCTAAGTTATGTTGTGATCGTGCTTTTAGACCTGGATATTTTAATCTATTCGCGATTCTAAAAGCTTCACTGTAGTGTTGCAGTGAACGTGTTAAATCATTGTTCTTATTGTAATAGCTTCCAAGTGCCGACTCTACTGATGAAATAAAATAGTCATTACGTAGTTGGTAAGCTATTTCACGGTATTGGTTGAGGTGCGATAGTGCTGGAATAGGCCTCAGTAACATTTGATAAATACTGCTTAATTGCTCGTGAATGATGTATTTGACCATGGTAGCTTGAGGGCTGTTATCTGCTGACACTCTGGCTAAGGCTTGATTAAATACATCAATTGAATCGTTAAAAGTCTTGTTTTTTCGGGCCATATAGCGAGCTTGTAACATGATGACCATGGAATGGTCAAAAGGTGTAACGGCTATCAATTCAAGTTGATTAATGACGTTGTTGGCAATTTGGTATTTATCTTTGCTTTTGACATTCGCTTCAAGTGTTAAGCGTGCCAGCAACTCTAAATCCCTATGTAAACGTTGTGGTTGATAAGAAAGTGAACTCGCTACTTTTTCAAACTCATCTTGAGATTTGAAATCCAAAGGATAGTTAGTTTGCTTTAATAAGGATTTAAACAGTGCATTAGGCTGTTCTCGAAATTGAATTTCTTGCTCTTGCCACTCCTGGGTGAATGCCTGAGGAATAATGAAAATGAATAATAAAAGGGCACGTAAAACGAAGCTCAACATTGAGTTCAACCTTCCTTAGTTTGGTTTGTCTCCCGCTAAAGTAAAAAATTGTAATCAACTTTGTATAATAGCTGTAGCAGTTTTTAATGGTTGTTATACTGCTTTGCGGGAAAAGAATAAAAATATCATACCAGAAGGAAAATTGAGTGAAACCCACATCGTTAGCATTTCTAGTAAGTAGCACACTTTTTACGTCACTATATACTCTCCACGCTCAAGCTGAGGTGAATTATCATATTGATTTAACTCAAGGTCAGCATCACCTTGCAAAAGTCGAAGCAAGCTTCCCTAAAACTCAAGCTAAGCAGTTGGTTGTTAATTTGCCAGTATGGCGCACTGGCAGATATGAAGTGCTGCCAACAGCTGACGGAATAAGGCAATTTACAGCCACAGATAACCAGGGCAAACCATTATCTTGGCAGCGTAGTGCAAGTGGAGAGTGGTTAATTGATCTCGACACACCAACATCAGTAACTGTCAATTATACGCTGCATGCCAATGAACTTGGGGATAGGCTTCGCCATATTGATCACAGTCATGCTTATTTGGATGCCAGCGGCGTTTTCATGTATAGCCCAAGCTTTAGAGATGAAAGTATTAAAGTGAGTATGGCTGTACCTGATGATTGGACAAGTCATTCTGGCATGACCCCTGGCTCGAAGCCGCATTCTTTTATAGCCAGTAATTACGATATATTAGTCGACTCTCCGATTGAAACGGGCATTAATAGCCATTATCAATTTACTGCTGATGGTCGGGATTACGAGGTCGTATTCTGGGGCGAGGGAAATTACGATGCTGAACAAGTGGTCACCGACTTAACTAAAATCAGTGGTCAAGCTAACGCAATATGGGACGACTACCCCTTTGAACGTTACGTATACATGATTCATGCTACCAGTGGCGCACGCGGTGCAACTGAACATCTAAATTCAACAGTTATCCAATTGCCTCGCTTTATGTTCAGAGAACGTAAAGATTATTTACGCTTTATCAGTACAGCTTCTCACGAATTTATTCATACTTGGAATGTTAAGGCATATCGTCCGCAAGGGCTTGTACCTTATGAATATCAATCTGAAAATATGACGTCTCTGTTTTGGATTGCTGAAGGGTCAACTAGTTATTTCCAAAATCAGTTATTGTTACGTGCTGGTGTGATGACACCAGAAGAGTTTTTTGAAGACCTTGCTAAACGTGTAGATAGAAACCTTGCTAAACCCGGTCGTTATAACCAATCAGTTGCAGAGGCAAGCTTGAACCAGTGGGTTAGCACGGGTGGCGATTATGCTATTAACCATAGTGTGAATATCTATTCTGAAGGCTATTTTGCTTCAATGTCGTTGGACTTTAGCTTACTTGATAAAACGGAATTAGCTCACTCCTACCGAGATGTTCATCGCAAGCTTTATCAAGACTTTAAAATTCCGAAAGGCTATACAGTTGCAGATGTTAAACAGATCTTACATGACCTTGCTGGTCAGTCTTATGATGATTGGTGGCAACACAATGTAGACTCGCCTTTGGCATTAGATTTTAATGAGTTGCTTAACTTCGCAGGATTAAAGGCGGGATATAAAGATGACAAGCAAACTGTTGACTCTGGTATTAGTTTATCCACTAAACATGGCGACCTTACTATTGCCCATGTTCGACGTGATAGCCCAGCATGGCAAGCTGGAATCGCTGCGGGTGATGAAGTTGTAGCGGTTAATGGGTTAAAAGTGACGGCCAGTGGATTTACTAAACGCTTGGAAGACTTTAAAGCAGGAGATGAAGTTTCGCTAATGATTTTTAAAGATGATCGTTTAATGCAAAAAACGGTCAAATTGACTGCTAAGCCTAAAGGAAAACTAAAAATCCAAGCGGTTAAGAAACCAAGCAAACAGCAAAAGCAATTCTTGAAAGCTTGGTTAGGCATTGATTGGCCTTTTGATACACAAGGAAAATACCTTAAGCCATAAGTTGATGTAACGATTAAGTTTAATCAAATAAACCAGGTCTAATAAACTAGGTCTAATAATCTCAGTCCAATAAAAAACGCGATATTATATCGCGTTTTTTATGGGTTATTTTGAGCAGTCATTAAGCTTGGGTATATTTAATCAATCAGTCAATGTTATCGACATTTGCCAGAATTGCACCCGCCGCCAGAGCCACAACCACCAAATTTGCCTTTTGCCATAGGCGCATCATGCCATTCAGGCTCTGGGAAAATAGGCCAATTAATTTTTTGGATTTTTTTACCGTGCATACCTATATGGGCTTGATATTGGTTTAAGCCATCAGTACTAAACTCAAACATGAACTGAGCTTTCCAGCATAAGCCAGTGTGACCACCAATACTAGGGCGCGCATTAATCATGGCGATGGATAGTAACTGTACTTTTTGTTTATTACAGGCTTGTTCTGCAAAAACACGGCTAGTCTCAGCCATTTGGCGTAATTGCCAAAAAAATGCACCGATTACGACTAAGGCAACAATTATTAAAAAGTCACTCATCATTGGCTTAAGGCCTTAAATAAACCGCCAATAGCGGCTGAAAGTTGGGCGCTACGATCTGGATTACGTAAATCAGCGAGTAATGCATTGCGTAGGCTTGGAATCGCCACGATATCAGCAAACACTTGATTAAAAAAGTGTTGCGGTTGTTGTGCCAAAGCTTCTAGATAAATTTTGCGAGTCGCATCATCTTTTAATGCTGACCAATTTCGGGCTGCAATGGTAATGAGTAACCCCTGGTCAAACTTTTGGTGTTCATGTAAATAATGAATCGCACTTTGGCTGGCGCTAGGTTGAGAGGCAAGGGCTCTAAGGTAGCTACTTTTGTGATCGGTTGGTACAAGGTGAAAGCTACGTAGAACACGCTGAGCCAGCTCAGGGGCAATATAAACATGCTCAAGGCATTGACAAATTGCAGCCTGAACTTCTGTTGGAGCAAAGTCAAAGCTTTGGACTAACTGCTCGGTATGATCTAACTTGTCAGCACGAACACAAATATCTGCAATACCTTGTAATCCAATTTGTTGCCATTGGGCTAAGTCTGCCTGTTTAGATAAATACTGCATTGCAAATTCATATTGGGCAGAAGCTTGTTGACCAAGTTGCTGGCGAACTAGTGCATTAAATACTGCCAGTTTCTCTTGGCTTGGTTTAAAGCTAAAAGGGTGGTTAGCAAGTGATTCTTGTTGTTGCTCTGACAATGGCTGAGTCGGATCGCGGCCCAAAGCCTCTAATACCATTTTTATGAATTGAGAACGTTGTGCAGGGGACAGTAATCCCTGTTCATCAAGGGGGAGTTTTAAGAACCAAATATAAGGGGCTTGTTCATTTTGCCAAAATACCAAAGCAAATTGCGCATGACCTTGAATGGGGTATGGATAAGGCGCGGCTAATTCTTCTATTTGGTGAAAAGCCATCATATCAATGCTTTGCACCCGTCTACCGAGATCGTACACCTGGAATTGAGTATTTGCTGTGGTTAGGAACTGGCTTAGTGTATTTAATTCAGTCATAAAATCCGCTTGAATTGCAGTGGGCATCTGTGGGTATTAATGGGGCTAGATGATATCATATTCAACACCTGTATTAGACTTTGACAATAAATTTATGCGCTATGTCTTATTTAATAAGTTGTTATTGAAGCTTGAAGAGCTCATGAAGAATCAACATATTTGGTCTTCTGAGCCCCCGAGCGAACAAGCATTAGCCAGCACAGCCCCTTTTGCTTGTGATACATTACCTTTTGAGCAATGGCTACAATTTATTTTTATTCCAAAAATGTATCAGCTATTGGCTGCAAGACAACCTATGCCTACAGCGATGGCGATTGCGCCAATGGCAGAACACGTTTGGCAGCATAACGGTCCACATCAATCCATTATTAATCTACTTAAAGAATTTGATGAGTTAATTAATGAATCAATCTAAATCCTGTCAACCTAAATCCAGTCAGTCTAATGGCAGTGAAAAGAACGAGTTTGCACCTGAAACGGCTGCACAAGATGTTATCAACTCTGAAGAATTATCGGCTGCTGCGATTGGTGAGCTCGGCTGTGAGAGTGACATTGAGCTTGAGATGGCTAATAGCAAAAATACCACCGACGAAGAAGAACTAGAGCTGGCGCCAGAGATTGAGCTCCTTTATCAAGATGAACACTTAGTTGCCATTCATAAACCTGCAGGTTTGCTCGTTCACCGAAGCTACCTTGCCCGTAAAGAGCGCTTTTTTGCAATGCAATTAACCCGAGACTTAGTCGGTTGCCATGTGTTTCCTGTGCATCGATTAGATAGGCCGACTTCTGGTGTATTGTTGTTTGCCAAAAGCGCGGAAGTGGCGAGAAACCTTTGTGAGCAATTTGAGCAACACACCATTGTGAAGCAGTACCTAGCCTTAGTCAGAGGTAATATGCATCAAGCAGGTGAGCTTGATTACCCTTTAAAGTTAGAGCTTGATGATATTGGTGATAAGTATTCAGACAAAAATAAAGCCGCTCAAGATGCTGTCACCGATTATCAACCATTATTAAACTGTGAAATTCCTTATGCCTCGGGGCGTTACCCAACGTCTCGATATGCTTTAGTTCGATTAGCCCCCAAAACAGGACGTAAGCATCAATTACGTCGACATATGGCGCATCTGCGGCATCCTATCGTTGGTGATACAACTCATGGTGATGGCAAGCAAAATCGCTTTTTTAGAGACCACATGCAAGTGAACCGTTTATGGTTAATTGCAAAAAGCCTCGACTTTACCCATCCGATAACCAATGAACGGCTTCATATTGAATGTGAATTAGAAAGTGAATGGTTAAGTGTATTTGATAAATTAGGTTGGCAGCATGAACTTGAAGAAATGCAGCCTATTTTAGTGAGCAGCGATCAAAACTGACACTTCTTGTCTTCAAGGAGTTGCTTGAGATTTTCAAACTCGTCAATTTTAGGTAATGGGTTTTGCTGGTTTTGTTGCTCAACAATGAAGTAATAGTTGCGCCTGATGAAGGCGTTACGTTGTTGAGTTTTAAAGTGCTTTTGTCTGTTTTGCTGGCGCATAACGAAACCCAATCATTTTCACAGATTATGACAATAATTTAGTTTATCACTATCGCATGCTAGTAATTTGTACGCTACAGTATGCTTAATTAACAAGCGGGTTAATCAATAGACTAAATCAGCATCAGTGCATTTATTCAATATAGCTGCCTTGGCCAGTTCTAACAAGGTATGTACGTGTGACACTGACTTTAAATGCTGATTGTAAAAATAATAACAATGGTGCAAGGAGGATAGCCCATGGAAAAGGTCAATATTGTTTTTGGTACTGTCTATGGCGGTGCACAATTCACCGCTGAGACAATATCAGATGAATTAGTGGCAAAAGGCTATGAAGTTAACTTGCTGCAAAGTGCACAACTGGGTGAGTTTACGCCTGCTGAAGATGAGTTATTGATTATGGTTTGTTCTACAACAGGCCAAGGTGATTTACCTGACGATATCATCCCTTGGTTTAGTCGTATCCAATCTTCTGCGCCTTATTTACCACATTTACGCTTTGCCATTATTGGCTTAGGCGATTCAAGTTACCCAACTTTTTGCGGAGCAGCTCAGAAGTTAGAACAATTATTTAGCGAGCTAGGGTCTAAAATTGTCACCCCAGTATTAAAAATTGATGCATGCGAAACCATGGAGCCTGAACAAGAAGCGACGAAATGGATATCAGTCTGGCACGAAGCAGTTCAATCACTAAACGCAGCGTAGATTTTATATCACAACGTTGGTTTAAATTTGCCCAGCGTTTATCTCAAGCGTTATTACTGCCTGTTGCTGTTTTACCAGCTGCGGGAGTAATGCTTGGCTTAAGTAAAAATCCACTGCCATTTATACCTGAGTCAATCAATGCGATTTTCTCTGCAGTTGGCCATTTAATATTTACCATGATGCCGCTGCTTTTCAGTGTTTCCATAGCAAAAGGCTTTTGTAAGGATAAAGGCATCGCGGCATTTTCTGCGGTATTTGGCTTTGGCGTGTTTACCGCCACGATGGGCGCACTCACGCAATTATATGATCTACCTTCTCGCTCGATTTGGGGGATAGATACCATAGATACAGGCATTGCTGGTGGTATGCTGGTAGGTGCGATGACCTGTTTAGCAGTATCCATTAGCCAGAAAGTTCGTTTCCCAGTCATTTTCTCATTTTTTGAAGGGCGAAGATTTGCGCCTATTGTCACCATTCCCCTTTGTATGATTTTGGGGATAGTATTAGCCAAAATCTGGCCGCCAATGTTCGATGCCATCCAAGCATTATCTAATTGGTCAGTATATCAAGTACCCGCTTTAGCTTTTGGTTTTTACGGGGCGGTAGAGCGTTTACTTATTCCACTCGGTTTACATCATATCTGGAATGCACCTATTTTCTTTGAATTTGGTCAGTATATGAGTGATGGCACCTTGGTGCGTGGTGAAGTAGGGCGGTATTTAGCTGGCGATGGTTCTGCAGGTAATTTAGCCGGCGGTTATTTGATAAAAATGTGGGGCTTACCTGCCGCGGGCTTTGCCATCTGGAGATGTGCCGACCATCTTGAGCGAAATCGTGTCGCTGGGATTATGTTATCGGCGGCTTTTGCATGTTGGTTTACAGGTGTGACGGAACCCATTGAATTCGCCTTTATGTTTGTCGCGCCAGTGTTATTTGTAGTGCATGCCATACTCACTGGTTTAGCTTATAGCGTATGTATTATATTGGGGATCCACCACAGTATTGTCTTTTCCCATGGCCTGCTCGATTTTACTTTGCTTTTTCCACAGTCAAGTAACACTTACCTGTTTTGGCTGTTAGGTCCGCTCACCGCCATGGTGTATTACACTATTTTCCGTTATTCCATCATGATATTTGATTTAAAAACCCCAGGACGTGTAGCGGTCAATAGCGATGTTCAGCAAAAAGAAAGTTTGCGGGCAATGATTGCGGCTT
This sequence comes from Shewanella maritima, assembly GCF_043643735.1. GTDB lineage: Bacteria > Pseudomonadota > Gammaproteobacteria > Enterobacterales > Shewanellaceae > Shewanella > Shewanella maritima_A. The sequence continues at coordinate 29,957 of NZ_JBHZSM010000001.1, read as the reverse complement.
TAGGGGGCAAAGAAAATATCATCGAGTTAAATGCTTGTCTGACTCGATTGCGGATTGGTGTTAAGCAATCAGATATTATAGATAAAGCGAGATTGATGAGATTAGGTGCGAAAGGCGTGGTTATTGTTGGGCAGGGTGTACAAGTGGTTTATGGTACAAAAGCTGAAACATTGAGAAAATTATTACAGCGTTACCTAGAGTCTCGCAGTCCGCAATTCTAGTGTTTATAAATTCTAGTATTAATAAAATTAACGACTCAATATTGAATATTGTTCAACAATAAGCGCCATATTGTAAGCGAGTGAGCTTATTAGCTGCTTATTTTCTGGTTTACTGACACACTGAATTTATGTGAATATTAAGTATATGAGTGGCATACATGACCTCAAAAGCACAATCAACTTCTTCCAATTCAACACCATTAACTTCAGCGTCTATAAATGACGCAAACAGTGAACTTCCGAGAAAAGTACTCATCACCGACTGTGAAGATGCCAAAGGTTTGATTGCAAAAATCACTGGCGTTTGTTTTGAACACCAACTCAATATCATCAAAAACAAAGAATTTGTTGATAGACAAAACAACCGATTTTACATGCGTACTGAGTTAGAAGGGCAGCTTGACCAACCTAGATTACTTGAAGCGCTAGAGCGAGTACTGCCAGATGATAATCACATAAAGCTTGTGACTGCAGGTAGAAAGCGGGTTGTTATATTGGTGACTAAAGAAGCCCATTGTCTTGGTGATATCTTGATGAAAGCTTCATACGGTGGTCTCGATGTTGATATTGCCGCAGTCGTGGGTAATTACCCAGATTTAGCTCAGTTAGTGGAAAAATTTGATATTCCATTTCATTGGGTCGATCACCAAGGGCTGTCTCGTGAAGAACATGAACAGGCTATGTTAGAAGTGATAAACCCTCACCAAGCTGATTATCTCGTGTTAGCCAAGTTTATGCGGATCTTAACGCCTAAGTTTGTATCCCAATATGAAAATCGGATCCTTAATATTCATCACTCATTTTTACCCGCATTTATTGGGGCATCACCTTATCAGCAAGCTTGGGATAGGGGCGTAAAAATTATCGGGGCTACCGCCCACTTTGTTAATGATTGTCTTGATGAGGGACCGATTATTGAACAAGGCGTTATAGCCGTAGATCACAGTTATAGCGCACAAGATCTCGCTTTAAATGGACGAGACGTTGAAAAACGAGTTTTAAGTAAGGCACTACAACTGGTATCTAATGATAAGGTGTTGGTTTATGGTAACAAAACAGTAGTTTTTTAGCTTACTTTTTCGCTCTGTCACTCACAGCAAAAGTCTGTATTTATTGTCGCTGAATCTGTTTGAACATGCTTCTATAGCAGTTTGAGGAAGTGATATGGGATAATATGAGTGATAAAAAAGGCTCCGAAGAGCCTTTAACTAAGTGAATATATTAATCTACGATTCGCAGTAATTCGTTGATACCGACTTTACCACGGGTTTTCGCATCAACTTTTTTAACAATAATGGCTGCATATAGGCTGTATGTACCACATGCTGATGGTAAGTTACCTGATACAACCACTGAACCTGCTGGTACACGGCCATAGTGAACTTGACCCGTTTCACGATCAAAAATACGTGTACTTTGGCCAATATAAACGCCCATAGAAATTACGCTGCCTTCTTCAACAACAACGCCCTCTACAATTTCACTACGCGCACCAATGAAACAGTTATCTTCAATAATGGTTGGTCCTGCTTGTAATGGCTCTAAAACGCCACCAATACCAACACCACCTGATAAGTGAACATTCTTACCAATTTGTGCACATGAGCCAACGGTTGCCCATGTATCAACCATTGTGCCTTCATCAACAAAAGCACCTAAGTTAACGTATGAAGGCATCAATACGGTGTTCTTACCGATAAATGAACCTTTACGTACCGTTGCTGGTGGTACTACGCGGATAGCTTCCTGTTTAAATCTAGCTTCGTCATAGTCTGCAAATTTTTGCGCTACTTTATCAAAGTACTTAGTGTCACCACCATCAATTACGCCGTTGTCAAAAATGCGGAATGATAATAACACTGCTTTTTTCAACCATTGGTGAACATGCCATTCGCCGTCGATTTTTTCTGCAACGCGCGCTTCACCTTTGTCTAGCATATCAATTGCTTTTTCAACGTCGGCACGGATGCTTGGGTCTACGCTAGCTGGTGTGATGTCTTGGCGTGCTTCAAAAGCGGCTTCAATTCGTTGGCGTAATGCCTCCATTGTGGTACTCCCGATCTTCATTACTGTTTTTGTTTAAGGGTAGAGTGCAGCGCCTCTGCGAGTTGCTGCTTTTTTTGTTCATTTAACGCTTCACCATCCAATGTTTGCAAGATAAAGAAGTCTTCTGCTCGTTCGCCTATGGTGGTAATTTTTGCGGAAAGCAGTTTGACCTCGCAGCGGAAGAATATATCTCCTACTTTTGCTAGTAAGCCTGGAGAGTCTAATGCCTGCAACTCCATCATACTTGTATCATGCTTACCACTGCTTAAGAAACTCACATGGGTTGCAACATTAAAAGGTTTCATGATCCGCGATAACTTTCTAAATTTTGGTAACTTTGCATTTTCTGAAACTATCGCTTTGTTTAACGACTTTTTAATACTTTGAATTCGCGAAAGCTGACTGACTGGCTCGCCATCTTGTTCTAAAATCACAAAAGTGTCTAATGCAAAATCATCTTTTGAGGTCATGATGTTAGCATCATGAACATTGATATTCTTATTGTCTAGTACCGTCATGACAGTCGCAAATAAGCGTGGTTTATCTTTGCTGTATACAAATAGTTCAGTGCCACCACGTGTGGTGTGTTTGGAAATCAATACTAAGGGATCATCAACACCATGTTTGATGATGGCTTCGGTATGCCACGCAACTTGGTTAGCTTGATGATGTAAAAAATAGCTATTTTTGAACCGCTGCCATAATTGCAGAATATCTTTTTCTTTTATGGCTCGTCTCAGTAGCTCTTTTTTGGCTTTAGCTTTGGTTTCATCAACACGTGCAGCTTCATCAATGGGCTTTTCTTTGCCGCGAGCTAACATTCGCTGAGTCGAGAAATACAATTCTCTAAGTAAAGAGCCTTTCCAATTATTCCACGCTTTATTATTAGTGGCACAAATGTCGGCGACAGTTAAGCAGTATAAGTAACTTAAGTGAACTGCGTCTCTTACGGTATGCGCGAATTTTTCAACCACTTCAGGATCTGAAATGTCACGGCGCTGTGCGGTGACTGACATGACTAAATGGTGTTCTACCAGCCATGCTACCAGCCTTCCATCATGATCATTTAATCCATGTAGCTTGCAAAACTCAATGGCATCTATCGCACCTAGTTTACTATGATCGCCACCACGCCCTTTCGCTATATCATGGAAAATGGCAGCAAGTACAAGTAAGCCCTTTTTGGGTAGTTGGTTGATTAGGACCGCGCCGAGGGGAAACTCATCTTTATGATCTGCTTGAGCAAAACGCTCGATGTTAAGTAACAACCTATGGGTGTGTTCGTCTACCGTATAAGCGTGGAATAAATCGAACTGCATTTGCCCTTCAATTTGTCTCCATGCCGGTAAATAGGATGACAAAATACCGTGCTGATGCATTAATGAAAACGCAATGATGCCTCTCGGGTGTTTTAATATTTCCATAAACACCTTGCGACACTTCTCGTCTTGTTGCAAAGGGCCTTTTAACTGGCGTCTAGCCATTCTGAGTTGTCGCAACGTTGGGGCATAGATTTGTTGGATATTGGAATTTTTAGCAACATGCAAAAATAAGGTCAGAATGGCTGAACTATCTTGCTGGAATAGAGTGTCGTCTAATAATTCGATATAACGACCACGGCGCTGAAAATCTTTATTGATGTCTTGTATTGCTAAAGCTTGAGTTTGACCCAATGTTGCGCGTTTAAATAACTGCAGTAACATTTGATTGAGTTCCATCACCCGACGAACGGTGCGATAGTACTTTTTCATCAGCTGTTCTACAGCAAGTTGAGTCTTGTCTTGATAACCTAAAAAGTCTGCAACTTGTCTTTGTAAGTCAAACAGTAGACGGTTTTCATCACGTTGTGCATTGATGTGCAATGCGAAGCGAATTTCCCATAAAAAATTACGACACTCTATTAATTCAGCCAATTCTTGTGGTTGTAAAAACTCATGTTCAACGAGCTCTTGAAGATTAGCGGCATCAAAATGGCGCATTGCCACCCAAGCAATGGTTTGGATATCTCTTAATCCACCAGGGCAGTTTTTTAAATTAGGCTCTAAGTCAAAGGCATTAGCTTTTTCATGGCGAGTGACTTGTTCTAACTTTTTGGCTTGGTAAAAGTCACTTGTGGGCCAAAAATTATCTGCTCGTATTGCTTGGTATAGCGCGTCAAACAACGGCGGTTGACCCGATAAGTAGCGAGCTTCAATCAGATTAGTCACAATGGTGATGTCATTAAGACTTAACTCGAGCGTTTGAGCGATAGAGCGAACGCTATGACCAATTTCAAGGCCGGCATCCCAAAGGAAAGTAATAAAATGGCTAATGGCTTCCTGTGTTTGCTTGCTGATAACATCACCTTGACTGAGGATCAGCAAATCAATATCAGAGTAGGGCAGCAATTCTTCCCGGCCGTAGCCACCGACAGCGACGAGACAAAGATTATGTTGATCAAGTTGGTGAGCTTGCCAAGCTTGCCTGAGAATGTCGTCAATTTCACTCGCACGTTGCTTCACAATGTCAGCAATGGCGATCTGTTGGTATTGCTCAATAAAGCGTTGGTTAAGTTGTTGAAGTTTTGATTTCACTGCCAGCGCTTTGTTCATCGATGCCCTTTATTATGTTGCAAACCTCACTGTTAGCTGTAAAACGAAAGCGAATTACCGCAAACAGTGAGCAGGTTTAAATTATGATGATGTGAGCATACTATAACATTGGGGTTATTAACCATTGATTACACGCGGTAAATCTTCTTCACTGCGCAATGTTAATACTTCAACGCCAGTTTCAGTTACCAGTAAAGTATGTTCCCATTGAGCAGAATTTTTACCATCTTTAGTGTACGCCGTCCAATTATCATCTGCATCGATATAACAATGTTTCTTTCCTGCATTAATCATTGGCTCAATGGTAAAGCACATGCCTGCACGTAAAACACGCTTATCAGGTCGACCAAATTTATCTTTATAGTGCATTACCTGTGGTTCTTCATGAAAGCCTGCGCCAATACCATGGCCACAAAAGTCAGTCACAATACTGTATTTGTTTGGACGGTTTTTATTTTTAACTTTGATGAACTTTTCAATAGTTTCACCAATGTCACAGACTTTAACGCCGGGTTTTACCGACTTAATTGCAACATACAATGCTTCTTGTGTAATGCTACACAAATGCTTATCGGCTGCACTAACATCGCCTATGTAAAACATTTTTGAAGTATCACCGTGGTAGCCATCCAAAATGACTGTTACGTCAATATTGATGATATCGCCGCTGACTAATTTGCGTGGGCTAGGGATACCATGACAAATTACTTCATTGATAGAGGTGCAAATTGATTTAGGGAAACCGTGGTAATTTAAAGGGGCTGAGATTGCGCCGTGTTCTTCGGTATATTTTGCACAAATGTCATTAAGTTCATCTGTGGTAACGCCCTCTTTTACGTGAGGCGCAATCATTTCTAATACTTGTGCCGCTAATTTACCAGCAGCGCGCATTTTTTCAATTTCTTCAGCGGTCTTAATGACAATACTCATGAATATCTCTTTGTTTTCACTTAAATTAGGTTATTAATTCTGATTGTTGATTAGCAAACTTCAACCACACATCAATTTTGCAGTATTGAGCGCAATTTTACACGAGCAAATTTGTAATAAAAGGCTCTTTATGGTATAAAGCGCGCCGTTATGTATAAGTTCGTCGATTGAGTTCTGGTCGATTATGTGAAGTAAACGGCAATAGCGTTCGTTTAATGCTTCCCAATAGTCACGCTAAAGCGTAAAATATGGCGGCCATTATACATGGCAATTAACTTAAATACTAAATCACACACGTATCGTCACATTTTTCGGGGTGCTTTCTAATTTAGAGGGTCGAATAAATGGGATGCGTGGAGGTCTAACCCCTTAATAAGGTAATAAAAATGACTACTGTTTCAATGCGCGATATGCTACAAGCTGGTGTTCACTTCGGTCACCAAACTCGTTACTGGAATCCAAAAATGAAGCCTTTCATCTTTGGTGCTCGTAACGGTGTTCACATCATCAACCTTGAGCATACTGTGCCAATGTTCAATGAAGCGCTTGCTTTCATCAGCAACGTTGCTTCTAAGAAAGGCAAAATCTTATTCGTTGGTACTAAGCGTGCCGCTGGCGAAGCAATCAAAGAATCTGCTATTTCTTGTGACCAGTACTACGTTGATCACCGCTGGTTAGGCGGTATGTTGACTAACTGGAAAACTGTTCGTCAATCTATCAAGCGTCTTAAAGAGCTAGAAAGCCAGTCTGTAGACGGTACTTTCGACAAGCTAACTAAGAAAGAAGCGTTAATGCGCTCTCGTGAGCTTGATAAGCTAGAGAAATCTCTAGGTGGTATCAAAAACATGGGCGGTTTACCAGATGCGTTATTCGTAATCGGTGCTGACCATGAGCATATCGCTATTAAAGAAGCTAACAACCTAGGTATCCCAGTTGTTGCAGTTGTTGATACTAACTCTGCTCCAGACGGTGTTAACTACATCGTTCCTGGTAACGACGACGCGATGCGTGCTATCCGTTTATACACTTCTTCTGTTGCTGCTGCTGCCAACTCAGGCCGCGGTCAAGATTTAGCTGTACAAGCTGAGCAAGACGGTTTCGTAGAAGCTGTTTAATAATAAGGTGTGATGGTTTCCATCGCCCTTATTTACCAATATATAAATTGGTAAACAGGGGCCGACTATGGCCCCTGTTTTATAAATGCAAAATGAATAGAATTTAATATAGAGGATTTAACAATGGCAATTACTGCTGCCCAAGTTAAAGAACTTCGTGACCGCACTGGCGCTGGCATGATGGATTGTAAAAAAGCATTGACTGAAACTAACGGTGATATCGAGCTAGCAATCGATAACATGCGTAAAAGTGGTGCTGCTAAGGCTGCTAAAAAAGCAGGTAACATTGCTGCTGAAGGTACTATCCTTATTAAAGCTGGCGAAGGTTTCTCTGCACTATTAGAAGTTAACTGTCAGACTGACTTCGTTGCTAAAGATGGCAACTTCCTAGGTTTTGCTAATGAAGTACTTGACGCTGCTGTTGCAGGTAAAGCTTCTATTGAAGAGCTTAAAGCACAGTTTGAAGAAACGCGTGTTGCACTAGTTGCTAAAATCGGTGAAAACATCAACGTTCGTCGCGTTGAGTACATTGATGGTGCTACTCAATCTTCTTACCGTCATGGCGACCGTATCGGTGTTGTTGTTTCTGGTGAAGGTGATGCAGAAACGCTTAAGCACGTTGCTATGCACGTTGCAGCTTCTAAGCCTGAGTATGTTAATCCATCTGACGTACCAGCTGATGTCGTTGAAAGAGAAAAAGCACTTCAAATCGAAATCGCGATGAACGAAGGCAAGCCTGCTGAAATCGCTGAGAAAATGGTTACTGGTCGTATGAAGAAGTTTACTGGTGAGATCTCTCTTACTGGTCAAGCGTTCATCATGGAACCAAAGAAAACTGTTGGTGACATCTTGAAAGAGAAAAGCGCAACAGTAGCTAACTTCATTCGTTTAGAAGTTGGTGAAGGTATCGAGAAGAAAGAAGAAGATTTCGCAGCTGAAGTTGCCGCTCAAATCGAAGCAACTAAGAACGCTTAATCACTAGTTTCTAAGTACCCTAAAACCGCAGCCATCGCTGCGGTTTTATTATAATCAGGAAAAAATTATGAGCACCAATCCAAAACCAGCATTTAGACGTATTCTGCTTAAATTAAGTGGTGAAGCATTAATGGGTGAAGAAGGCTTTGGCATCGACCCTAAAGTGCTTGATCGCATGGCCCAAGAAGTGAAAGAACTCGTTGAGTTAGGCATTCAAGTAGGTGTGGTCATTGGTGGTGGTAATTTATTCCGAGGACAAGGCTTGGCAGAGGCTGGTATGAACCGCGTTGTGGGTGACCACATGGGGATGTTAGCAACTGTAATGAATGGCCTTGCCATGCGTGACGCTCTTCACCGTGCTTATGTGAATGCTAGACTGATGTCCGCCATTCCACTTAAGGGTGTTTGTGATGATTATAACTGGGCTGAAGCAATTAGCCTGCTAAAATCTGGCCGAGTAGTCATTTTTGCTGCGGGTACGGGTAACCCATTTTGTACAACGGATTCCGCGGCTTGTCTTCGTGGTATTGAGATTGAAGCTGAAGTCGTCCTTAAAGGTACCAAGGTTGACGGTGTATACTCAGCTGACCCAATGAAAGATCCGGATGCCGTTAAGTATGATCACTTGAACTATTCAGATGTGCTTGATTCAGAACTAAAAGTAATGGATCTAGCTGCATTTACACTTGCACGAGATCATGAAATGCCTTTATTAGTATTTAACATGAATAAGCCTGGTGCATTACGTAAAGTCATCATGGGTGAAGAAGAAGGCACTATTATTAGTAACAAGAAAGCGGACTAAGCGCTGATTTTCAAGCTTTACCCGCACTGAATCTTATGAAGTGTTTGAGCTAATTTACGCCTTATGTCATTCTTACCAGAATGCTCGAGCACTTAATATTATGAAACAAGGAATTTATTGTGATTGATGAAATTATGTTAGATGCGCAAGAGCGCATGGGAAAATGTGTTGATTCAACTAAGAATCAAATGGCTAAGGTTCGTACAGGTCGTGCACACCCAAGCTTGCTTGATTCAATTCAGGTATCTTGCTACGGCTCAATGTCACCATTAAAGCAAGTTGCTAATATTAATATTGAAGATGCGCGCACATTAACGGTATCAGTATTTGACCCATCTATGGTGCAAGCTGTTGAGAAAGCGATCATGAGCTCAGATTTGGGATTAAACCCAATGACAGCGGGTAACATTATGCGTATTCCTTTGCCTGCTTTGACTGAAGAGCGTCGTAAAGACTTCATCAAAGTGGTACGTGCTGAAGCTGAGAATGGTCGTGTTGCAGTACGTAACGTTCGTCGTGATGCTATCAGTGAAGTGAAAAAACTTGAAAAAGCAAAAGAGTGTACTGAAGATGATGTTCGTTACACTGAAGACGAAGTCCAAAAGTATACCGATGCAAATATCAAGAATATTGACCAAGTTTTAGCCGCTAAAGAAAAAGAGTTGATGGAAGTCTAATCGGTTAGATTCTAAAGCTAGAGTTAGCACGCCGTGTAAGTGTATACTACACGGCGTTTGTTTATTTTAAGGTTGTAATTGGATGTCATCATCTTCCCAGCTTGATAAAGATTCGATAATGGCAAAGGCCAAGTCTGAAATTTTATCAAATGAGTTATCAGCAGTGGTTCAACAATCGCTGCCAAAGCATGTGGCAATTATCATGGATGGTAATGGCCGTTGGGCGCAACTTCAAGGTAAAGCGAGAGTTTCAGGGCATAAAGCAGGTGTTAAAGCTGTGCGACGTACAGTCAGTACGGCCAGCAAATTAGGCGTTGAATCATTAACTTTGTTTGCCTTTTCAAGTGAAAACTGGCGTAGACCAGACAAAGAAGTTAACTTGCTGATGGAGTTATTTTTTACAGTGCTTCAGCGTGAGTTAAAACTGCTTGATAAAAACGATGTACGTTTGAATATTATTGGCGACATCAGTCGCTTTTCAGAACGATTACAAAAACAAATACAGCGTGCGCAAGACAAAACCAAAGATAACTCTGGCTTAGTGTTAAATGTGGCGGCTAATTATGGCGGTCGTTGGGATATTGCAAATGCAGCACGTGTTCTGGCTCAACAAGTTGTTAATGGTGAAATTGCCGTAGACAGCATCGATGAAAATGCCATTAATCAGCATTTAAGTATGCATGAACAACCGGAAGTGGACTTGTTAATTCGCACTGGTGGTGATTTTCGCATTAGTAATTTTATTTTGTGGCAAGCGGCTTATGCAGAATTTGTTTTTACTGAGACGTTATGGCCTGACTTCGATGAGCACATTTTCAGAGATGCACTTGCAACTTTTGCAAGTCGACAGCGCAGGTTTGGTTTGACAGGGTGTCAAATCGAACAAATTCGCGCAGTGAATAAAGAGGATTAGTTTTGCTAAAACAAAGAATTATAACAGTACTGTGGTTATTGCCTATTGTCTTAGGTGGGATATTTTTAGTCCCTGTACAGTACTTTTCATGGGCACTGGTAGGTGTTTTCATGATCGCCGCCAAAGAGTGGGGCAAACTAATTAATAAAGACTGCAATATCACCCAGTGGACTTTTACTGCCACAATTGCGCTGCTACTTATTGCCTTGAATCTAGTTGTTCCGTCCGATGCATATTGGTTCAAAGGCCAACTTCACCCTATGATCTATGCCATTATCACTATGGGCGTACTTTGGTGGTTGGTAAGTAGTGCTTTAGTGTTCAGCTTTCCAAAAAGTGCTAGCTTTTGGCAAGACAGCCCAATGTTTAAATCCATGTTTGGTCAGTTAACATTAATCCCTTGTTTTACATCACTTATTGCTTTGAAATCAGTGAACAGTAATGTTGACCCTTATTTTGGTGCAAGTTTGGTTTTTCTTGTCATGTTAGTGGTTTGGGCGACAGACACAGGTGCTTATTTTGCTGGTAAAAGCTTTGGTAAGCATAAATTAATGCCAAATGTTAGCCCAAAGAAAACGATAGAAGGGTTATTAGGTGGCTTACTCGTCACAATGCTGGTTGTGGCTGGTGTAATGCATTTTTCTCCTGAACAAGAATTAGGGTTAGTGATTACTGTAACGCTAATTACCGCTATCGCATCTGCTTTTGGTGATTTATCTGAAAGTATGTTTAAACGTATCGCTCAAATAAAAGATTCTGGCACTATTTTGCCGGGACATGGCGGCGTGCTTGACCGTATTGATAGCTTAACTGCAGCACTGCCCGTATTTACCTTTATTTACGTTGCTTTCTGGATGTCATAAGCATGGAAAATTACGTGGTTTTAGGGGCAACTGGTTCAATAGGCACTAGTACCTTAGATGTAATCTCGCGCAACCCTGATCTGTACAGTGTTTATGCGTTGGTGGCTAACAGTAGTCATGAGAAAATGTTGCAACTATGTGCGCAACACCAACCACAATTTGCACATATGGTTGACTCCCAAGCTGCGAAAGCTCTACAAGATTCATTGCCAAAAGACTGTGTGACCCAAGTAACAACTGGGGAGGCTGCACTTTCTGCAATTATGACTGACACTCACGTCGATACTGTGATGGCTGCTATTGTGGGGGCTGCAGGTCTAGTACCCACATTTGATGCTGTTAAAGCAGGCAAGAAAATATTGTTGGCTAATAAAGAAGCCTTAGTTATGTCTGGTCAACTATTCATGGATACGGCAAAACAGTCCGGGGCGACAATCTTACCTGTTGATAGTGAACACAATGCAATTTTTCAGTCTATGCCGGAAAATGTACAATCGGCGTTGGGCTTTTGTGACCTTGAACAAGAAGGGATTAACCATGTCCTGCTGACGGGGTCTGGTGGTCCTTTCTTAACCGCACCATTATCCTCTCTTTCGCAAATGACCCCGCAACAAGCGTGTAAACACCCTAATTGGTCAATGGGACGTAAAATATCTGTAGATTCTGCAACCATGATGAATAAAGGGTTAGAGTACATTGAAGCTAAGTGGTTGTTTAACACCAGTCCTTCGCAGCTAAAGGTTGTGATCCACCCTCAAAGTGTTATCCATTCAATGGTGCAATACAATGATGGCTCGGTGATTGCCGAATTAGGCAACCCAGACATGCGTACACCGATTGCGCATTGCATGAGTTACCCTAAAAGAATCCCCTCTGGTGTTGAACCTTTAGATTTTTTCAAAGTCGGACAATTAACCTTCTGTGAACCAGACTTTGAGCGATTTCCATGCCTAAAACTCGCGATTCAAGCTTGTGAACAAGGCCAAGAGGCGACGACGGTATTAAATGCTGCTAATGAGATTGCTGTTGAGGCATTTTTGAATGAGCAAATTGCTTTTACAGATATCGCTAAGGTCAACAGTGCATGTCTTGAGCAAGTAAAACCAAACCCATTATCGACCATTGATGCGATTTTGGCACTAGATGAGCAAGCGCGACAATTAGCCCAAGATTTTATCGCAACAGCGTTATAAATAAAGGAATATGATGTTTGATTTTTTTTGGAATTTAGGTTCCTTTATTATTGCATTAGGCGTGTTAATTACAGCCCATGAATACGGTCATTTTTGGGTGGCGAGACGCTGCGGTGTCAAAGTTGAGCGTTTTTCTATTGGCTTTGGTAAAGCGTTGTGGCGAAAAGTGGGTGCAGATGGTACCGAGTACGTTGTTGCTGCCATTCCATTAGGCGGTTATGTCAAAATGCTCGATGAACGAGTTGACGATGTGCCTGAAGCGCTAAAAGAACAAGCGTTTAACCGAAAAACCGTTTGGCAGAGAATAGCCATTGTCGCAGCAGGGCCTATTGCAAACTTCCTTTTCGCTATTGTGGCTTTATATGTCATGTACTTAGTGGGCGTACCTTCAGTCAAACCAGTGATTGATAGTACTCAAATTAATACACCAGCAGCTGTTATCTCAGTTCAACAACCAACTCAAATTATCGCTGTTTCTGGCCAGAAAGTGCGTAATTGGGAAGAAGTGAATCTTGCGTTAGTGAGCCACATCGGACACGATAGCGTCGAGTTGACGTTAGCCCCCTTGACACAAGACTCTGGTATCACAAAAAGTTATCAGTTAGACATCTCAAAATGGCAGTTCGATCCTGATAAACAATCACCGATAACCGCTATTGGCTTAAATATTTTTCGCCCACAAGTTGAACCAATCCTTGACCACATTGCCAAAGGTAGTGCTGCTGAAACTGCTGGCTTAGTTTTAGGGGATGAGATCATCGCAATTAATGGTCAAGCTTTTGGACAGTGGGATGAGTTCGTTAAAATTGTTCAAAATAGCGTCAATGACAAAGTTGAATTGACAGTAAAACGTGATCAACAGCAATTGACACTTGATGTTTACCCTCAAACACAACAAGATGCATCTGGTAAATCCATTGGTGTTATTGGTATTAGTCCAAAATCAGCTCAATGGCCTGAGTCAATGCGGTTTGATTTAGAGTATGGCATAGTTGATTCAGTTTCAGCTGCAGTAGACAAAACTTGGCAACTGACTGTAGTAACATTGAAAATGATTGCCAAATTATTTACCGGTGATGTATCTGTTAAGAACTTGAGCGGTCCGATCTCGATTGCTCAAGGGGCTGGTGCCAGCGCTGACTATGGCATCGTATATTTTTTAGGGTTTATCGCCTTAATTAGTGTTAACTTGGGCATTATTAACTTATTGCCATTACCCGTGCTAGACGGTGGACACTTACTTTATTACTTTTTCGAGGTAATCACAGGTAAGCCGGTGCCTGAAAAGGTTCAGGAATTAGGATTCAGGATTGGGGCAGTGTTACTGCTAATGTTGATGAGTGTTTCACTCTTCAATGACTTTACCCGACTCTGAGCAAGGACAGACAAATAATTAGAAGAGCTCTATGAGATTTAATAAGATTTTTGCCTCGATGTTACTCGTCGGCGCCACTTATACAGGGAATGCGTTGGCTGATACCTTTCAGCCATTCGAAGTCATTGACATCCAAGTTGAAGGATTACAGCGCGTTGCACTCGGTGCCGCATTGTTAAACTTCCCTATTAAGGTTGGCGATACTTTAGATCAGACAAAGCTACAGCAAGCAATTAAGAGTCTGTACGGTTCAACTAACTTCGATACTATTAGTGTCAGTCATGAAGATGGTGTCTTGTATGTTGCAGTAAAAGAGCGAGCAACAATTAGCTCGATTACCTTTGAAGGCAACAAAGATATTAAAGATGAACAGCTACAAGAAAGTCTTGATGGTTCTGGCGTTCGTGTCGGAGAGTCATTAGACAGAACAATGCTGTCAGGCATTGAGAAAGGCTTACAAGATTTTTACTACGGTGTAGGTAAATACGGTGCTAAAGTTGAAGCACAAGTGATTAACTTACCACGTAACCGCGTAGAGTTAAGATTCAGTTTTACTGAAGGTTTAGCAGCTGAAATTCGCCAAATAAACGTGGTTGGCAATACTGTGTTCAGTGATTCTGAATTAATCAGTATGTTAGAGCTTAAAGATTACGTGGCATGGTGGGATATTTTTGGTGAACGTCGCTACCAAAAACAGATGCTACAAGCAGATTTAGAAACCATCACTTCTCATTATCAAAATGAAGGTTATATACGTTTCCAAGTTACTTCAACACAAGTGGCGATGACCCCTGATAGAAAAGGTCTCTATATCACCATCAATGTTGATGAAGGTGAAAAGTACACTGTGTCAGAAGTTAATCTCACTGGCCAATTAATGGGACGTGAAGAGCTACTTAAAGCAATTTTGCCAATTAAACCTGGCAGTACATATGATGGCGGTGATGTAACATTTACCGAGGAAATGTACAGCAAGTACTTAGGTCGCTTTGGTTATGCATACCCAGAGGTAAAAACCTTCCCTGAAATTAATGATGAAACAAAAGAAGTCGCGTTGAACATTAATGTCAACCCAGGTAAACGTGTATATGTGCGTACCATCAACTTCACTGGTAACACAGTGACGAAAGATGAAGTGATGCGTCGTGAATTACGTCAAATGGAAGGGGCTTGGCTCAACTCAGCACAAATCGAGCAATCAAAAGCACGATTAAACCGTTTAGGGTATTTTGAAACTGTTGATACAGAAACAATTCAAGTTCCAGGTAGTGATGACTTAGTTGATGTTGCCGTAACCGTTAAGGAGCAGCCTTCAGGCTCATTCAATGCGGGTATTGGTTATGGTACCGAATCAGGGATCAGCTTACAGTTTGGTGTACAGCAAAGTAACTTCTTAGGTACAGGTAACCAAGCTGGTGTAAGCATCAACACCAATAAATACTCTAAGAGTATGAATATTTCATACACAGACCCGTATTTTACCAAAGACGGTGTAAGTTTAGGTGGCAGTATTTATTGGAACGAGTTTGACGCGAATGAAGCTAACCTAGAACGCTATAAAAACAAGTCTTATGGTGTAGCGTTAAGTTCTGGTTTCCCAATTAATGAATATAACCGAATCAATGGTGGTATCGGTTATCGCCATAACACGATTTCTGAAATTTCAGCTTACGAGCAAGCTTTACGCTTTTATAATATTTATCGTGGCAGTGATGACCCTAACCAAGATTTGAGTTTTGACAATTTTGAAATGAACCTTGGCTGGTCAAGAAGCTCGCTTAACCGTGGTACTTTCCCAACGGCTGGTTCGTCTCAACGTCTAAGCGGTAAGATGACCGTACCGGGTTCAGATTTACAGTACTTCAAAACAGATTTTAATACCGATTTCTATTTACCACTGACTCGCAGCCACAACTTTGTGTTACTCACACGTGCGCGTTTGGGTTACGGCAATGGTTACGGTCAATTTAATGATAATGACCAAATCCTGCCATTTTGGGAAAATTATTACTCAGGTGGTAGTAGCTCATTGCGTGGCTTTAAGTCTAACTCGGTTGGTCCGCGCTCATTCTATTTATTCCGCGGTAGTGAACCTTGTTCGCCAGATCCGACAGGAACAGGTTGTAGCTTACCAGGCGATCCAAACCGTGTGACGGTAAACAGTGGTCGTTCAATTGGTGGTAACGCTATTGCTACGTTAAGTGCTGAGTTAATTGTACCGACACCATTCCTAGATGAAGCGTACACTAACTCTGTTCGTACCAGTTTCTTCGTGGATGCTGGTAACGTGTGGGATACCGAATTTGATTATGATAGCTACCGCTTCCTACCAGCAGATGAATTTGAGCAATTAAGCGATTATAGTGATCCAGAAAGAATTCGTGCTTCTTGGGGTATGAGTATTCAGTGGTTATCACCTATGGGCCCAATGGTATTTAGCCTAGCTTGGCCTATTAAAGAATACGAAGATGATGAAACAGAGATCTTCTCATTCAACATTGGTAAAACGTTCTAGAAACTAAAAACTACAAACTAGCTTAGCTAGTTGATCTAAAAGAAAAATGAAGGAGTTTATTTTGAAAAAGTTTGTCAATCGCGCAATGGTAACCCTAGCAATTTTAGCCGCACCTATGATGGCTCATGCAGAAAAAATTGCAGTAGTTGATATGGCAGAAGTATTTGAGCAACTGCCTCAGCGCGAGCAAATCTCTAAGTCATTACAAGCTGAATTTGGCGACCGCGTTGCCGAAGTGCAGAAAATGCAGGAAGAGATGCGTGGTTTGGCTGAAAAAGGCCAACGTGATGGTGCACTCATGAGTGAAGCACAGAAAACTGAGCTACAACGTAAACTCGAAGGTCTTCAATCAGATCTGCAGCTTAAAGGTAAAGCGCTAGATGAAGATATGCGTCGTCGCCAAGGTGAAGAGCAAAACAAGTTGCTATCTACCGTTCAAAATGCGATCAATGACATTGCCGCTAAGCAAGGTTTTGATATCGTTCTACAACGTGGTGCGGTTGTTTTTGTTAAGCCTGAGTCTGACATTAGCCACCAAGTAGTAGAAGCGCTAAGTAAAGGCCTGTAATTGTATGCATTCAATGACTTTAAAAGAACTTGCTGCAGCAGTAGGCGCGACAGTTAAAGGGGATGACAGCATTGTAGTTAATGCTGTCGCGACTTTAAGTGATGCCAGTGCAGGGCAGGTTTCTTTTCTAGCCAATAGTAAATACCGTTCTCAGTTGCTTGATTCTCGAGCGAGTGCGGTATTTTTGTCGTCGAAAGATGCCGAAAATTATCAGGGCGTAGCCTTAATCGCTAAAGACCCTTATGTCGCCTTTGCTAAAGCAACTCAGCTTTTTGATACCACACCAAATGAAGACCAAGGTATACACCCAAGTGCAGTTATTCATCCAAGTGCTAAAATAGGTGAGGGTGCATCGGTTGCTGCTAATGCGGTTATTGGTGCCAATGTCATTATTGGCGAAAATGTCCAAATTGGTGCTAGTTGTGTTATCGGACAGGATAGCATTGTTGGTTCAAATAGTCGTTTATGGGCCAACGTGACCATTTATCACGATGTGCACATGGGACAATCCTGTTTGGTACAGTCGGGTACAGTGATTGGTTCTGATGGCTTTGGTTATGCAAATGAGCAAGGTAACTGGATTAAAATTCCACAGTTAGGTGGGGTACGTATTGGCGATAGGGTAGAGATTGGTGCCTGTACAAGTATCGATCGTGGTGCTTTATCCCATACTGAAATCCACGATGGCGTGATTTTGGATAATCAGGTGCAGATTGCCCATAATGTGGTAATTGGCCAAAATACTGCTATTGCCGGTGCATCAGTCGTTGCGGGCAGTTCAACTATCGGGAAATATTGCATTATCGGTGGAAATAGCGGTGTCTCTGGTCATTTATCTGTCGCCGATGGTGTACATATTACTGGCAGCACCAATATTACCCATAATATCCGTGAGAAAGGAGTGTACTCCTCAGCCACTGTCGCAACGTCGAACAAATTGTGGCGCAGAAATACAGTCCGCCTGCGTCAACTAGATGATTTATTTACTCGAGTGAAACACATCGAGAAACAACTTAAAGATTAAATATAACGTCTCTGCTCAATAGGAAGTAACGTGTCTAACGAACTCAATACAATGGATATCCATGAGATATTAAAATATCTACCGCATCGATACCCGTTTTTATTAATCGACCGTGTTTTAGATTTCACTATAGGTGAAGATTTACATGCGATTAAAAATGTCACTATAAATGAGCCTTTTTTCCAAGGTCATTTCCCTGTCCAGCCGGTTATGCCTGGCGTACTAATTCTTGAGGCTATGGCTCAAGCGACAGGTTTACTTGCTTTCAAAACTATGAGTACAGAGCCGTCACCAAATGTGCTGTACTACTTTGCTGGAATAGACAAAGCGCGTTTCAAGCGAGTAGTAGAGCCAGGTGATCAGATTCATTTTAAAGTTAAAATGATTAAGGAACGTCGTGGGATTGGCGTATTTGAAGGTCAAGCATTGGTTGATGGTGAACTAGTTTGTTCTGCCGAGATCATGTGCGCCCGCAGAGAGATTACAAAGTGATAGATAAACTCGCATTTGTTCACCCTGATGCCAAAATTGGTAACAATGTCACCATTGGCCCTTGGAGCTATATTGGCGCTGGCGTAGAAATCGGAGATGATACTTGGATTAGCTCACACGTTGTAGTGAAAGGGCCAAGTATTATTGGTAAAGGTAATCGGATTTTTCAGTTCGCCTCAGTAGGTGAAGAATGCCAAGACCTGAAATACGATGGTGAACCAACACGTTTAATTATGGGTGACAATAACGTTGTCCGTGAGTCTGTGACTATTCACCGTGGCACGATTCAAGACAACAGTGAAACACGTATCGGCTCCAACAACTTATTCATGGCATATGTTCACATAGCCCATGATTGTGTTGTAGGTAATAACGTAATCATGGCCAATAATGCTTCAATTGCAGGCCATGTGCATGTTGGTGATTCGGTTATTTTAGGTGGTATGACAGGCGTACACCAGTTTGTTCACATCGGTGCCCATGCATTCACCGCCGGTTCTTCAACTATTTTCCAAGATGTCCCACCTTTTGTGATGGCAGCAGGTTCACCAGCGGTACCACGCGGACTGAATGCTGAAGGTCTGAAACGTCGTGGTTTTAGTAAAGCAACCCAACATGCAATCCGCCGAGCTTATAAAGCCTTATATCGCAAGAATCTTACGATTGACGAAGCCATTGCTGAAATGAAGCAAGATGCGGAAAATGATGAACACATTCAAGGTATGATTGATTTTGTGACAGGTTCATCTCGTGGGATTATTCGTTAGTTTATAGGTGTTTATGTCTTCTGACACTCAAAAAATATTCGCCATGGTCGCCGGAGAAGTCTCCGGCGATATTTTAGGTGCCGGTTTAATTAAGTCATTACAGTCACGCTACCCTGGTGCGCGTTTTGTTGGTATCGGCGGCCCAAGAATGAATGCCCTTGGCTTTGAGTCTATTTTTGCGATGGATGAGTTGTCAGTAATGGGTATCGTCGAAGTGCTATCACGTTTACCAAGATTGCTCAAAGTCCGTTCAGTGTTAATTGACCGAATTACCCAACTCAAACCTGATTGTTTTATTGGTATAGACGCGCCAGATTTTAATATTGGTTTAGAGCTTAAGCTTAAAAATCAGGGTATCAAAACAGT
This sequence comes from Shewanella maritima, assembly GCF_043643735.1. Classification (GTDB taxonomy): domain Bacteria; phylum Pseudomonadota; class Gammaproteobacteria; order Enterobacterales; family Shewanellaceae; genus Shewanella; species Shewanella maritima_A. The sequence goes on along the minus strand of NZ_JBHZSM010000001.1, from coordinate 10,521 downwards.
GCATTACGTGAGTCCTTCTGTTTGGGCTTGGCGACCAAAGCGTATATTCAAAATAGCGAAAGCCACAAATATGGTGTTATCTCTGCTTCCCTTTGAGAAAGCGTTTTATGATAAGCATCAAGTGCCGTGTACTTTCGTAGGCCACACACTGGCAGATGACATTGATTTACACAGTGACAAAGCTGCAGCCAGAGAAGCATTAGGGTTAAATCCTGACGTTGAATATTTAGCTGTATTGCCTGGTTCTCGCGGTGGTGAGTTAAAACAATTGGCTGAACCATTCGTTAAAGCAGCTGTTTTAGTTAAAGCACAATACCCTGACTTAAAAATTGTTACGCCGGTTGTCAATGAAGCAAGGCGAGAACAATATTTACAGGCGTTGGCACAATTTGCACCCGATCTCGAAATTACCTTGATTGATGGACAATCTCGAGAGGTAATGGCTGCTGCGGATTATATTTTATTAGCATCCGGTACGGCGACGTTAGAAGCCATGTTGGTTAAGCGCCCAATGGTTGTGGCTTATCGCGTTAATGCTATGACTTATCGAATAGCAAAAAGCATGATGCAGATTTCCAATTATTCATTGCCAAACTTGTTAGCTGGTAAAACCATTATTCCTGAGCTTATTCAAGATAATTGTCAGCCAGAGTTGATTGCCCAAGCGGTGATTAAGCAAATGAACAGTGATTTTGCGCCACTACACAGTGAATTTGAGCGGCTACATAAACAGCTACGTCAAAATGCCAGTGAGAAAGCAGCTGAGGCAGTGATAGGTGTAATTGAAGCTCGTAGTTAATTGCATAGACTAAACAAACTAGACAGTATCACAGGGACCTTAATGACATTCGATCACGTGATTAAAGCGATAACACCCGAGCAAGCAGAGTTAATAAGTTTAGGATGCGTTGCCGGCGTTGATGAAGTTGGGCGCGGCCCTTTAGTTGGCGATGTTGTTACTGCGGCTGTGATACTTGATCCTACCAAGCCCATATTGGGGTTGAATGACTCCAAGAAACTGTCAGATAAAAAACGCCAGGCATTGTTTCAAGAAATTACAGAAAAAGCACTGAGCATCAGTGTGGGTCGTTGTTCTCCAGCAGAAATCGATGAATTTAATATCTTACATGCCACTATGCTCGCTATGCAGCGCGCAGTTAGCGGACTTGCTATCAAACCTGAACGTGTATTGGTAGATGGTAATCGCAGCCCCGATTTTGGTATCGAAAGCCATGCTATCGTTAAAGGTGACGGTTTGGTTGCGGCCATTAGTGCTGCATCAATTATTGCAAAAGTGACCCGCGATGAAGAAATGCTCACTCTAGATGCGCAGTTCCCTCAGTATGGTTTTGCTAAACATAAAGGTTATCCAACCAAGGCACACTTTGAAGCACTAGAGCAATATGGCGTATTAGCTGAACACCGCAAAAGCTTTAAACCTGTCGCAGAGCGATTAAACAAATAGTGCCAGCTGATAGTGGCATATTGGCACGGCTTTATATAGTCTAACTACTCGTATTGAAACAACATGTTGACCATGAGTCACACATTCTAAGAAAAATCTATGACCGATCCTCGTTTTGTCCATCTGCGTGTCCACAGTGACTTCTCCATGTCTGATGGGGTGGCAAAAGTAAAACCCATTTTAGGCGCTGCTGAAGAGCAGGGCATGGCTGCTATAGCATTAACAGATCAGAATAACCTTTGTGGTCTTGTTAAGTTCTATGGTGGCTGTCATAACTCGGGGATTAAACCCATCATTGGCGCCGATTTTTGGGTCAAAGTGCCAGGCTTTGATAATGACTTTTGCGCCATGACCATTATCGCCATGGATAATGATGGTTACGCAAGTTTAACTGAGTTAATTAGCGATGCTTATCTGCGTGGTCATATTGAAAACAAGGTAGTGATCGACCAAGAATGGTTAATCAAACACAACAAAGGCATTCTTTTGCTCTCTGGTGGTCGACAGGGTGACATAGGAAAAGCGTTAATTAAAGGTAACCATGCTCAGGTACATGAACTAGTTGGTTTTTATCAGCAACATTTTGCTGATCGTTTTTATCTAGAATTGTTACGGACAGGCAGACCTGACGAAGAGCGCTATATTCAAATGGCTGTTGAGTTGGCATCTGAGGTTAGCTTACCAGTTGTTGCCACTAATCAGGTGGTGTTTTTGAAGCCCGATGATTTTGAATCACATGAAATACGCGTTGCTATTCATGATGGTTTTACACTGGCCGATCCTCGCCGACCTAAAAAATATAGCAATCAACAATATTTGCGCACCGAAGATGAGATGTGCGAGTTATTTGCAGATATTCCATCAGCCATAACTAATACGGTAGAGATTGCAAAGCGCTGTAATGTGACTGTACGTTTGCATGAATATTTCTTGCCAAACTTTCCAACGGGTGACTTGTCAATTGAAGACTTTCTTGTTGATGTGTCACAAAAAGGGTTAGAAGAGCGATTAGAATTCCTATTTCCCGATGCGCAAGAACGTGCAGCTAAGCGTCCTGAATATGATGAACGCTTAGATATTGAGCTTAAAGTTATTAATAACATGGGGTTCCCAGGTTACTTCCTTATCGTAATGGAGTTCATTCAGTGGGGTAAAGACAATGATATCCCTATCGGGCCTGGTCGTGGTTCTGGTGCGGGTTCATTGGTGGCATACGCGTTAAAAATTACCGATCTGGACCCACTAGAATTTGATTTACTTTTCGAACGTTTCTTGAACCCAGAACGTGTATCCATGCCCGACTTTGACGTCGACTTTTGTATGGATAGACGTGATGAGGTTATTGACCATGTGGCTGAGCTTTATGGCCGTGAAGCAGTATCACAGATTATTACTTTTGGTACCATGGCTGCAAAAGCGGTGGTACGAGATGTCGGCAGAGTATTAGGCCATCCGTATGGCTTTGTAGACCGTTTAACCAAGTTGATTCCTGCAGAACCCGGCATGACATTGGCAAAAGCCTTTGAAGTCGAACCTGCATTACCAGAGGCCTATGACGGCGATGAAGATGTTCGCGAGCTGATTGATATGTGTCGCCGCCTTGAAGGTGTGACCCGTAACGCGGGCAAACACGCCGGTGGTGTGGTGATCGCTCCCACGAAAATTACCGATTTCTCGCCATTGTATTGTGACTCGGAAGGCTTAAACCCTGTTACTCAGTTTGATAAAAATGACGTTGAAACTGCAGGACTAGTTAAGTTTGACTTCCTCGGTCTGCGTACATTAACCATTATCGACTGGGCGCTACAGATGATTAATCCGCGCCTAGAGCGTGACGGTAAAGAGCCTATTCGTATTGAGGCAATTGACTTAGATGATCCAGCGTCATTTAGGTTACTGCAGCGTTATGAAACCACTGCAGTGTTCCAGCTGGAATCCCGTGGTATGAAAGACTTGATTAAACGCCTTCAACCCGATTGCTTTGAAGACATGATTGCATTGGTGGCGCTGTTTCGACCAGGTCCATTGCAGTCGGGCATGGTAGATAACTTCATTGAGCGTAAGCATGGCCGTGAAGAAGTATCTTACCCAGATTCGCAATACCAACATGAATCGCTCAAAGAGCTGTTATCACCGACGTACGGAATTATCTTGTATCAAGAGCAGGTGATGCAGATTGCGCAGGTTTTGGCTGGATATACCTTAGGTGGTGCAGATATGCTTCGCCGTGCAATGGGTAAGAAAAAGCCTGAAGAGATGGCAAAACAGCGCGGTACCTTCAAAGAAGGTGCGGTTCAAAATGGCGTTGATGGCGATCTTTCCATGAAGATCTTCGATTTGGTAGAGAAATTTGCTGGATACGGTTTCAACAAATCGCATTCAGCCGCTTACGCACTTGTTTCTTACCAAACCTTATGGCTGAAAACTCACTTTCCATCAGAGTTTATGGCAGCGGTAATGTCTGCCGATATGGATAACACTGATAAAATTGTCACCTTGGTAGACGAATGTGAACGGATGGGCTTGCCGTTAATTCCGCCTGATGTAAACAAAGGATTATTTAAATTTACTGTGGATGATGAACAGAACATCGTCTACGGAATTGGTGCCATTAAAGGGGTAGGTGAAGGCCCTGTCGAGTCAATTCTAGAAGCCCGTAAAGATGGTCCATTTAAAGATTTATTTGATTTCTGTGCTCGTATTGACCTTAAAAAACTGAACAAACGAGTCATTGAAAAACTCATCGCTGCCGGTGCATTAGATAGTCTTGGACCTCACCGAGCATCGATGGTGGCGACATTACCTGAAGCGATTAGTGCAGCCGCACAGCACGCTAAAGCAGAGGCGATTGGTCAGCATGATATGTTTGGTTTGTTGAACGATACGCCTGAAGATTCAAAACAGCAGTTTGTGCAGTGTACGCCTTGGCCAGACAAAATTTGGTTGGAAGGTGAGCGTGAAGCCCTAGGACTTTACCTAACCGGCCATCCAATTAACCAATATTTGAAAGAGTTAAAGCAATATACTTCTGGGCGATTAAAGGATATCCATCCAACCGAGCGCGGTAAAACAGTTAAAGCAGCAGGTTTGGTTGTCGCTACACGTGTCATGATGACTAAACGTGGTGCTAAAATGGGGTTAGTTACCCTCGATGATAAAAGCGCCCGATTAGAGGTGATGCTATTTACAGAACCTTTTGAAAAATTTGGCCACTTACTTGAAAAAGACAAAATTCTTATCTGCGAAGGTGATGTGAGTTTTGATGATTTTTCTGGCGGTAATCGGATGAATGGTCGTAACATCATTGAGATTGGTGAAGCGCGCAGCCATTTTGCCAAAGCCGTTGAAATTTCAATACAAGCGAGTGATATCACTCAGGAGTGGCTACAGTCATTTGAACAAGCCTTGCAGCCTTGGAAACAGGGCGCAGTACCAGTAGTGATTACTTACAGTCAGGATGATGCACAAGGTCAGCTGCGCTTAGGTGACGAATGGCGTGTTAATCCAAGTGATGATTTGATGCTCGCGCTCGAGTCGTTAGTGGGCTCTCAAAACGTAAAAATCACCTTCAATTAAGGCGCAGGTATGGCTAACTCAGCATTGGACGCGATATTGCGGCAGCTCACTGAGCTGTGCCAGCAATTATCCATCACTAGCAATAAGTTAGTGCTGGCTTACAGTGGTGGTATCGACTCACAAGTCTTAGCTTATGCCTTGAGTTTGTTTCAGCAATCGCATCAAGTTGAAGTGTTATTGTGCCATGTCCATCATGGCTTAAGCGCCAATGCCGATGTGTGGGATCAACATTGTCAGCGCACAGCTCAGGCGCTAAATTTACCCATCGTCACTGAAAAAGTGCAATTATTACAGCTGCCTCGCCAGAGTTTAGAAGCCGTTGCCCGTGATGCAAGGTATCAGGCTTTATGCAGCCACCTAAACCAAGGTGATGTATTACTGACAGGTCACCATCAAGATGACCAACTCGAAACAATCTTACTTGCACTTAAGCGTGGTCAGGGACCTAAAGGCCTAGCGTCTATGGGCAGTTTACAACCCTTAAGACATCCTGTTTATTCTGGTGTTTGGCATGCCAGGCCAATGTTAGGCTTAAGCCGAAAATGCATTGAAGCCATTGCTTGTGAGTGCTCTCTCAACCATATAGAAGATGAGAGTAATCAAGATCAACGATTTGATAGAAATTTCATTAGACAAACAATTATCCCCTTATTAAAACAACGTTGGCCAAGCATTGCACAAACGGCAAGCCGAAGTGCTCAGATATGCCACCAAACTGTAGCGGCGATTGACTTTGAAGTGGTCAAGCAGTTACCTGAGATCCTGCTAACCCATCAACAAGGCTTAGCACAGACCGAGCGACTGGGGTTGAATATCACTAAGCTATTGTCACAGCCTGTGGTTTGGCAATCTCATTTATTACGCGGCTTTATCGAAAAACACCAAGTTGCTAGTCCAAGCATGGCGCAACTAGATCAAACCCTTGAGCAACTTCGTCATGCAAAACAAGATGCCAAGGTTGAAATTAACTGCGGTGAATACGTGATTAAACGCTATCAAGAGGGGGCGTATCTGCTTAAAGCAGAGCCAGCGAGACAGCAACAATCACATAAACCTATTGTGACTGCTAGCTTGCTGCAATCTCTTTCTGAAACACGATTATCTGAAACGCCATCAAGCATGTCATCAGATGATATGCTTGATGGATCCTCCTCAATCGTTGCAATGGCATATTTTGGTGAGCATATTTTGCCGATACACCAAGCTAATCACGGTGTGCGTTTAAGGTGCGCCACAAGCGATGAGATAGTCACAATTAAGCAAAGTGTCTCTGGCAGAATTAAATGCCAGCCCGTTTTTGCTAAACATGCTCGTTCAATGCCCAGAGAGCTCAAAAAGTTGCTACAAGAGTGCCAAGTGCCACCGTGGCGGAGAAATGATATCAATTATATTTTTTACAATGATCAACTTGTCGGGGCAATTGGCTTGTGGGTAGATAAGCGATATCTAGCAAAAGACGATGCTGTAGGCTTTGCTATTCCCTTAATGGGCAGTATTTACAATTAGATTTGAATTGCGGAATTGATTTTGTTGTTCTAACTTGCCGTAGCCATAATTAATCTTGCCTATTTATTTAGATGTAACCTTCAAGAGAGGGCTGAGGGCATTTATATAATACAAATGGGCTGCTAAGTACAACCCATTAAATAAACATCATTTCAGCGTGAAATTAAATCAGTTGATATTGATTTTTGCCATAAGCTTTAGCTTGATACATGGCTTTATCAGCGCGAGCATAAAGCGAGTCGCTACTATCTTCCAATTTAGCTGTTGTGATACCCAAACTGCATCTGACTGTCAGTTCTTGTAACTGTGCCGATTCATTAAGGTTGGTTAAAATGCGCTCGCACACTAGGCTAGCAGCTATGCCATTGCCTTGGGCGATAACGATAAACTCATCTCCACCGACTCTAAATGCCTGATCGGTATTTCGAATGGTTTTAGCAAGCAGCTTAGCAAAGCTAGTTAGTACCTCATCTCCAACAAGATGGCCATGAGTGTCATTTATTTGCTTAAAGTTATCTAAATCAATCACAATGAGCGATAATTGACCTTGATTACGTTGGCTGCGAGCTAACGCTTTGTCCAGCACTTGTTGGTAGTAATGGCGATTGCCTAACTGAGTCAATTCATCAAACATGGCTTGGCGAGACACGTTGTGAAACCTCAGGGCATTACTCATTGGCTTGATCATCAAATCCTCAAGCTTAGAGAGTAACAGCGCTTTTCTTGGGCTCAATGGTTTTCTAAGGTTATACACTAAATGAAACTCACCATCAGCGTTATTCATATAGCGTGGTAACTCAATACCGTCTTGAGCCCCCCATTTAAAATGGTACTCAGTCGTGGTTAATTGAATGCCATTAAGCGGCATATGCTGAGCAATAATTTGACCAAAGCAGGCAAAAACTGTCCGAGGATCTAAACTTTCATGTAGCCGTTGCACAACATTTAATATGTCTACATCAAATTCAGTTTGCGCAAAAGCTTGAGGCTGAGCCCAAATTGCTTCGGTTTTCGGCTCTGATGCTAAGGCAAAATCCATAGTATTGCTCCAAATGGTTCTATATACACTCACAGTTTTGCAATTAACATGCCATTAAAGAAATCCTTATGTTTTTTAATAGTTTGTTATTTTGTTGTGATTCTGATAAATATCTAATGAGTAATGAGACAGATTTTTGACAGGGAGAAATATGCACGATGGAACATAGTATGCTTATTCATATCCTTGCGATGTTAGTCATAGCGATTGTGGCTATTGCGTTATTACGTCGTGTGGGTTTACCTCCCATCCTCGCATATCTACTCACCGGTGTTGTCAGTGGCCCGAGCGGTTTTCACTGGTTTACCCAACAGCAAATGCACTCCGTCGCAGAACTCGGGGTTGTATTACTGATGTTTACCTTAGGTTTAGAGTTTTCCGTCCCCAAATTGTGGGCAATGAGGCGAACCGTATTTGGCTTAGGTGTAGGCCAGATGACAGCCACTGCAGTGATTGCAGGTGCCATTGCTCTATTACTTGGGCAAGATATGGTAGCAGCCATTGTCATTGGTTCTGCTGTTGCGCTTTCTTCCACTGCAATTGTTTTAAAGCTATTAAATGAGCAAGGCTGGTTACGTCGCCGACACGGTGAACTGTCAATCAGTGTGCTGTTATTTCAAGATTTAGCGGTTATTCCGCTACTTATCTTGTTACCTATGCTGGCCAGTGATGGCACGCAATCCAGTTTCTTAGATTTAGCCTGGGGCTTATTAACCGGTATCTTGGCCTTCATTGGCTTGATGTCATTCGGTAAATGGGTTTTGCCGCGGATTTTCGATGAAGTCGCACGTTCTCGCACTAATGAATTATTTGTATTGTCGACTTTGGTTGTGGCGTTAGTCACAGGTGCATTCACTCAGTGGCTGGGTTTATCCATGGCGCTGGGGGCATTTATTGCCGGTATGTTGTTGGGAGAGAGTCAATATCGCCGTCAGTTAGAAGCTGACATTCGCCCGTTTCGTGATTTATTAATGGGTTTGTTCTTTATTTCGATTGGCATGATGCTCGACTTTAATTTGGTATTTCAATATTGGTGGCAAATTCTACTGGTTTTAGTGGTGGTATTGGTTATTAAAATTGGCGTGGTGTTTGGTTTATTACGTTTGGCCGGTGAAAACAGTAAGATTGCGTTAAGTACGGGTTTAAGCCTAGCGCAGGTGGGCGAATTTAGTTTTGTTGTGCTGGCATTGGCGGTGAATTATCAGCTTTTAGCAGACGAAGTGAGCACTATTTTAGTTGCCGTGGCAGTTTTATCAATGTCATTAGCGCCTTGGTTGGTGCGTCATTGTTTGACGATTTCAAAACGTCTGCTTGGTTCTGGCGGTTTAGCAACCTATGAAGCAGACAAACTTGAATTACCACCGCAAAGTGTTGATGAACGCGACTTTGTTATTATTCTAGGTTATGGCCGAGTTGGGCAAACTATTAGCCGCTTTTTGAAAAATGAAGCTGTACCTTACATCGTATTAGATCTTGACCCGACCCGTGTTAGTGAAGCTAAAGCGGCAGGAGAACCTGTTTATTTTGGTGATGCATGTCGTATCAGTATTTTGAAGCAGGCGGGGGTGCGCCGAGCCAGTTTAGTTGTCGTCACCTTTTGTGAATTGAGGCAGTCGGAAGAAGCGTTATCAGTGTGTCGTAAGTTGGCTCCTAACACTAAAATATTAGTGCGTACTAAAGATGATGAGAACCTCGATGAGTTAAAAGAAGCGGGTGCGACTCAAGTTATCCCTGAATCACTAGAAGGCAGTTTGATGCTGGTGTCGCAGGTGTTATTTAGATGTGGGGTGCCACTGGCAAAGATCATTAAACGATTAGAGTCAGAAAGGCGTAATCATTACCAGTATTTGCATGGTTTTTTTTCCGGTGCAGAAACCGATTTTACGCTCGACTTGCTGCATGCCGTACCGCTGACTTCAGGTGCCAATGTTGTTGGCCGTTCTCTGGAGTCCGTACCATGGAAGCAATTTGATGTTGAGCTGCGTTCAATCAGGCGAGACGAAGCGGAAATAGACTCGCCGCCAGATGATTGGGTGTTAAAAAGTGATGATATTTTGATGATTGTGGGTAAGCCCCCCAATATTGAAAAAGCAGAAGAGTTTTTACTGCAAGGTCATTAACAGCCGCTCCCACGAAGTGCATTGATAAAAAACTTGAATACACCAAGTTTTCACACTTTGCGCATTTTACCAGATGGTGTATTGGCTCAATCTTTGTTAACTTAATGAAATACAAATAGTTAACCGTGCGCATATTTCAAAGTCTTCAAAATAAATGCGCATGCGCGTTAATCCTATTATGTGCGCATGCGCACTATACAAATGTTATAAAGCACAAGGAACGTATGAGTTTATCCATCGGTTGTTCTCCAAATGAACAAGTAGAGATCACTGTCGAAAAGTACCAACACTCTCCCAGTGGCGAGTCTTTTGATGATAACTGGCTTCTTTGTTCTGTTAGTGTTTCATTCGGAAGCTTTAGTGGTAAATTTTCTGCCAGTTTCCAAACCTATGATTTCGTTAAATTCTCTAAAGAAATACAAAAACTCTATTCTTGCTTAAAAGGTACTGCTACATTTGACAGCCTTGAGGGGCAACTTGAAATCAAATTAGTTGGGAATGGAAGAGGTGGAATAGAATTAGAGGGAAATTGCATGGACAGTGTTGGTGTGGGAAATGAGCTTAAATTCTCTAGTGGGTTTGATCAAACCTATCTCCAATCTATCATCGAAGACCTAGATGAAATTTTAAAGGGTTTTCCCGTACGTGCTTTATAACAAGCTAATTAATAAGGACAAAAAACAGTTGGCTGTTTTCGTTCCTCAACATTTTAGCCAACAATTTTTTGCCCATTATTAGGGCTACATGGACTCCCCTTTGTCAAGCAATAGTAATCTACAACAACAGTGGATCTGACAGAAGCTCTACATTCGGCG